>JAZKCS010000001.1:0-177084 GCA_040387955.1 Bacteroidota bacterium
TGCAGGTGTATATAGTGTTACTGTTACTTTAGCAAATGGTTGCTCTGCAACTAACTCTGCTACTTTAGTGGTAAATGATCCACCAACTGTAAATGTTACAGCACCGGCTCGTTGTTCTAACGGTGATGCATCTACTATTTCTGTTACTCCAGCAGGAGCAGCTAACTATGCATGGACAGTACCAACAGGTGTAACCAACCCTGGTAATGTATCAAGCTTCAGTGCAACTGCTGCAGGTGTATATAGTGTTACTGTTACTTTAGCAAACGGATGTTCAGCAAGCGGTTCCGCAACACTGATAATTAATACACCAGAATGTACATTAACTGCTCCACAAACGTTACCAAATTGCGGTTCTACCGGTAATACGTTGACAGTACCAGCTGGTTTTGCTAACTATGATTGGACAGTAACCGGTAATGGTATGTATGTATCAGGTGATGGCACTAATACATTGACATATGATCTAGGAAACGGTGGTGATATTAATATCTCATTGACCGTGACTGATGGGGCTGGTTGTACTGCTACTTGTAATGTTACATTTACTTGTATTCTTACAGGTAAAGCATGTACACCTGGTTTCTGGAAAACTCATAGTTCAGTTTGGGATACGCAAGCAGACTTTACTGTAAATAATATGCCTGGTACGTTAACAAGTCCTGTAACTGCTGGCGGTACATTTGTAGACAATACAAGTTTCTGGGAATATTTCAACATTCCTCAAGGTACTTGCGGTTTACCAAATACTCCATTGACCATGATCCAAGCAACAGCTTTGGGTGGTGGCGATTGCATAGCTTTAGCAAGACATGCCGTTTCAGCATTGTTAGGTGCAGCAGCATTCCCTGATGAATATCCTTATCCAGCAGGAGCATCAAACTACACTCAATTGTATAATATGATAAGAAATGCATTCCTAACATGTGATTGCAGTTCATTACATACAACTTTGGCAGCTATCAATGAATTGGATGGAGAATTCTGTGGAGCTTTAGATAGATTACCACAAGGACGTCTTGCAAATGTATACACGCAAGTTTCTCCAGCAATAGTTGAGGCCACTGCAAATAAACTAACGTTATCCGCTTATCCAAATCCTTATAGAGATGTTATTAATTTCCGCATTCTTTCACCTAAATCAGGTAAAGCGTTATTGGAAATTTATGATGTCTTAGGTAGAAAATTGGCAACAGTATACAATGGAAATGTAACTGCTGCTATTCCGATGGATGTTAAATATAATGTGACTTCTTTAACAAGAGGAACATTAATTTACAAACTATGGGTGGACAGTAAAATAGTTCATGGTAGTTTGCTATCGGGTAAACAATAATCATTAACCCATTAAAGAAAAAGGCATCCGATTGGATGCCTTTTTTGTTTAAATTAATTTTTATAATAAAAACATTGTAGACCAACCCCAACCCGAACTTTAATCGATATCTGATTTAAGTTCATTCATTTAATTTTTGATATCCAATTGAACTCACTAATTAGTCACGAGCATCTAATTACAATTTCAATAAACAGAAAGTATCAGTAGACCAATATTATTTTTGTGCTTTTTATTATTTCTTACCAAAATCTTAGTCAAATAATATTTTCTTTCACCTATTGTCCAAATCATGCTTTTAGAAATTTGATATTTGCCTGAATCAGTTCCGGGTAGGTAAACGTCCGCTTTTGTAGATAGCTCTTCTGATAGAAAATCTATCAAAGAGTTATATTCCGATTCTGCTTTCTTTTTCCCATTGCCAGGATCAGTTTTCAGATATGCTTTACTGAAAATAATCGCATTTACTTTTTTAACAGAATCAAAAGTGATAGAAGCATGGTTAAATTTCACTTGTCCGGTACTGACCATTTTTGTTTCAGCGGGTAAAAATTTTAAAATATTACCTATTTTACTTTTAGAGGAAATCTCGAGTTGATTTTCATATTTATTAATTGAATCTCCAATTGAAAAATATTTAAAGCCAATGGAAGAATCATTTATTTGTTGACCATTCACTTTTACAAAGGACAATAGGAATATTAAGGCAATAAGTTTCATGTTTATTATATTTAGAAAAGTAAATAAATATTGAATAAATAAGTACTTTTTATCCTTTCCGAAGAAAAAAAGAGAATAACATATCCAGATAGTATAGCTGATCCGCTAAGATCACAAATATATCCTTGCCAGACCGAAAAATACTCTATATAGACTATTTTAATTACCATTTATTTTCCCTTTTTTGGAGTAAAAGAATGAGGCTGGAGAATAAGGCTGGTTATAATCTTGTATAATAATACGTTTATATTGATAGTCACTCCTGATAAGTTAGAGTGTTTAGTTTATAATAAAAACTGTTCGAAACAATTAGCAATAAGCTAGAGAGGTTCATTAGTTCCCTTATATATAAGTACTGATGTTTTAGCCATTCAACTCATTCTTTTTATTCATTTATCATTAAATAACGGATATTGAAATCTAAACTTCTGCTTTGTGGTATTGATGTTTCAAAAGAAACATTAGATATATATTCCAATAATAAATTAGGAAGAGTGATTCACTTCAAAGTAAAAAACAATAAAGATGGTCATAAGGAATTAATAAAAAGATTAGGCATTGACCGAACATATATAATGGAAAGTACGGGTGTTTATTCTCTTGCAATATGTTTAAGGCTACATAAGGCTGGGGCAGATTTAAGAGTTGAAAATTCACTTAAGATTAAACGGTATATTCAAATGAATATGGAACGACATAAGAATGATAAGAGTGATGCAAAATGGATTTTTAAATATGGTCAGGAGCATGAATCAAAAATATGGCACCTACCATCAAAAGCGCAATTTTATTGTATGCAAGTACTTAGAGCTATTGAATTATACAAAAGAAGTACTACCATGTTTAAAAATTTTTCAGGTAGTCAAAAAATACACCCTTTTTGTTATAGTGTAGTGAAAAAAAGCATAGCAAGTTCTCAAAAAAAAATAGAAAAGGAAGTAGCAAAATTAGAAAAGCTGGTAGACTCTTTAATTACTTGTTGGTGCGGAGAACTAAAGAGAAACTTACTTACTATACCATCATTAGGTATTCGTGCAGTATCTTATCTTATTATTTATACGGATGGGTTTACAAAAATTCAAAATGCCCGACAATTAATTGCTCTTGCAGGAACTTCCCCCAGAGAATATACAAGCGGTACTTCTATTAATGTAAAAAAAAGAATATGCAAAATGGGCTATGCTGCATTACGGAAAACCCTTTTTATATGCTCCTGGACAGCTATAAGAAATAACCCAGCATGTAAAGAGCAATACGAAAGATTAAAAGCAGCAGGTAAGCCATCTAAAGTAGCTTTGATAGCAGTTGGCAATAAGCTATTAAGACAGGCTTTTGCTATTGCTACCAATCGGACCACTTATCAATATTCATATTCTCCCTCTTTATCAAGATCTATCCCGTAATAGCATCTGGGAAATAATTGATCTATAGCCAATTGCATTTTAATTTCGTTAGTTTAGTAAATAAATTACTAAAATATTTAGCAATTTATTACCTTAGCTCAGAAATGGATGGGTTATGTATTTAAACTGTAAAACTTACTTCAGTTTTCGGTATGGCACTTTCGGCACTGAAGAACTCGTGAAGACTGCACTGGATATGGGTATCACTACCCTGGCATTGACGAATATTAATTCCACCTGTGATATTTGGGATTTTGTGAAATTCTGTGAAGAGCATCATATAAAGCCTATTGCCGGAGTAGAGGTCAGAAATGGTGATAAGCTATTGTATATTTTAATTGCTGCCAATAATTATGGTCTAACATGGATACACGAATTCTTATCGCTGTACCTGCAGGCAAAAAAAGATTTTCCAGAAAATATTACAGAGATTAATTTTTTTAAGAATAGCAGTGATGGCTTCGTACTATTTCCAATGGATGCAAAACCATTGGAAGCTTTAGCAATTAATGAAAGAATTGGTGTGTGTCCATGGGAAGTAACAAAACTCTTTGGATTGGATCTAAAAAAGTATGTCGACAAATTTGTGATTCTTCAGCCGGTAACTGTCCAAGATAAATTACGTCATAATCTGCACAGGCTCCTAAGATGTATTGCTAAAAATATTTTGCTTTCTAAACTTCCAATCGAGTGCCAAGCCTTGCCGGAAGAAGTTTTTGTTTCGCCAAGTAAGTTGTTAGAAAAATTTAAGCAATATCCTTTTATTGTAACTAACACTTACAAATTAATGGAGAGTTGCAATATTAAATTTGAATTTTATAAGGACAAGAATAAAAAGACTTTCGGCGGTGATGTTGAAGATGACAGGACCTTACTAGAGAAGCTTGCGAATGATGGATTTCTTTTCCGATATGGAAAGAAAAATAAAGCAGCAAGAGAGCGGCTTGCAAAGGAATTAAAAATCATTAATGAACTTGGTTTCAATTCTTATTTTTTAATCAATTGGGATATTGTGCAATATGCAAGGTCGAGAGGTTTTTATTCTGTTGGCCGTGGGAGTGGTGCTAATTCAATTGTTGCTTACTGTTTAAAAATTACAGATGTAGATCCTATTGAATTGAATTTGTATTTTGAAAGATTTCTTAATCCTCACAGGACCTCACCACCAGATTTTGATATTGATTTCTCCTGGACAGACAGAGATGAAGTAATCGATTATGTTTTTAAAAGACATGGCAAAAAGCATGTGGCTTTGCTTGGTGCCTACTCTACTTTTCAACATGATGCAATCATACAACAACTTGGAAAAGTTTTTGGTTTACCAACTGATGAAATCAAAGAATTACAAAAAACAAATTTTGCAGCTGACAAGATAAAAGCTTTGATATTGAGGTATGGAAAATTACTTTACAATTTTCCGAATATACTTTCTCTTCACCCCTGCGGTATGTTGATCAGTGAATTGCCTATTACTACTTATGCTAGTTTGTTCATGCCGCCTAAAGGTTTTGCTACTGCACAAATAGATATGTTTGTTGCAGAAAATATTGGGCTGAACAAATTTGATATTCTAAGTCAACGTGGGCTGGGACACATAAAGGAAAGTTTAAGATTAATCAAGTTGAATAAAGGAATTGATATTGACATTCATGATGTCAATAAATTTAAAACAGACAAAAATATTGCAACACAAATCAGGGAAGCCAATACAATAGGCTGCTTTTATATTGAGTCACCGGCCATGCGTGGGCTATTAAAAAAATTGAGGTGTGATGATTATCTAACGCTGGTTGCTGCAAGTTCTATTATTCGTCCGGGTGTGGCTCAATCAGGAATGATGAGAGCATATATAGAAAGGTTTCATGATCGTGACAAAATTACTTACCTGCATCCAATTATGAAAGAACTTTTGGAGGAAACTTTTGGTGTGATGGTATTCCAGGAAGATGTTATAAAAGTTGCTCACTATTTTGGTGGCCTTGATCTTGGTGAAGCAGATATTTTACGCCGGGCTATGAGTGGAAAGTATCGCTCAAATAATCAGTTTCAAGTAATCAAAGATAAATACATGTCCAGTTGTAAGTCTCAAGGTCATTCTGAAGCTTTAGCAGCTGAGATATGGCGGCAGATGGAAAGCTTTGCTGGTTATAGTTTTAATAAGGCTCACTCTGCAAGTTTTGCTGTGGAAAGTTACATGAGTCTTTATTTAAAAACTTATTATCCGAAAGAGTTCATGGTTGCAGTGATCAATAATTTTGGCGGCTTCTACTCTACTGAACTTTATTTTTTGGAGTTACTTAAAACTGGTGGTGAAATTAAAGCGCCATGTATCAATAAAAGCGACTATCTCACCAACATAAATGATAATGAAGTTTACACTGGATTAATTCATATCAAAAGTTTGCAAAAAATACTTGCCGAAAATATTTTAGAAGAGAGAAAAACAAATGGACCTTACTTACATCTGCAGGATTTTATTGAACGTACTAATATAGGTAAAGAGCAATTAAATATTTTGGTTAGTGTTGGAGCATTTCGGTTTACAAACAAATCGAAAAAAGAATTATTGTGGGAAGCTAATTTTTTACAAAAAAAGAACCAACCACAATTGCATAATGCTCCGGCATTATTTGGAGATGCTCCGTTGGAATTTAAAATGCCGGTGTTGATCGATAACAGGCTGGATGATCTATATGATGAAATGGAAATACTTGGTTTCACTTTATCAAATCCTTTTGATATGGTTGATGAAGATCCGACTAAATATGTTCTATCAAAAGACCTGGCTAAACATCTCCGCAAAAGTGTTACTGTGTTAGTGTATTTTATTGCACGTAAGCATGTTGTAACAAAGAATCATGACCAAATGTTTTTCGGAACTTTTGTTGATTGCAATCTTGACTGGATCGATACAGTACATTTTCCTGACTCAGCAAAAAGATATCCATTGCAGTCAAGTGGTTTTTATAAAATAACAGGAAAGGTTACAGAAGATTTTGGTGTTTATAGTTTGGAAGTAAGCAATATGTATAAGGTAGGATTTAAAGAAAGGAAGTATGCAAATTTATAATTGATGTTATTAAGCAAGGAACGACATATCGCCCATTTAGACCTTGATTCATTTTTTGTATCAGTTGAGCAGCTGCGTAATCCGAAGCTGAAAGGAAAGCCATTGCTAATTGGTGGCACCGGCGACAGAGGGGTTGTTGCTTCCTGCAGTTATGAAGCAAGGAAATTTGGTATACATAGCGCTATGCCCATGGGTGTTGCTAAACGATTGTGTCCTGATGCAATTATCATTAAAGGTGATATGGAAGCTTACAGCAAGTACTCAAGTATTGTAACTGATGTTGTAAGTGAAACGGTTCCTTTATTTGAGAAATCTTCGATCGATGAATTTTATGTTGACCTAACAGGAATGGATAAGTTTTTTGGTTGCAGTAAGTTTACGGCAGAGCTGAAAAAAAAAGTATTAAAGGAAAGCGGTCTGCCTGTCTCCTACGCTCTCGCCAGTAACAAACTTATATGTAAGGTTGCAACCAATGAAGTAAAACCTAACGGACAGATTGAAATTCCTTTTGGTGATGAAAAACTTTTTCTTGCTCCTTTGAGTGTCATTAAGATACCAGGTATAGGAAAAGAGACAGCTTACCTCCTATTAAAAATGGGAGTTGAAACTGTAAAGGTATTGAGTGAAATACCAGTTGAAATGATACAAAATCTCTTAGGAAAAAATGGTGCAGAACTTTGGCGCCGGGCAAATGGAATTGATGAATCACCGGTTGTACCTTTCCGAGAGCAAAAATCTATTTCGACTGAGAACACTTTTCAACAGGATACAATCGATATGGTGTTTTTGCATAGTGAGTTGGTAAGAATGACAGAGAGTATTGCATTTGATCTACGCAAACAAAATAAATTAGCGGGTTGTGTTACAGTAAAACTGCGTTATTCAAATTTTGAGACTTATACAAAGCAATTAACCATTCCTTATACTAATGCAGACCATGTTCTGCTAAAGACCGCTACTGCATTATTTGAGAAGCTTTATGAAAGAAGGATGCTTATCAGATTACTCGGTATTCGATTTACAAATCTTATTCCAGGGAATTATCAAATCAGTCTGTTTGATGATACACAAGAGTCGGTAAAATTATACCAGGCTATTGATAGTATTAAAAAACAATACGGTGAAAAATTTGTAATGAGAGCTGTGGGTATAACTTAAAAATCAGTACAAATAAGGATACGATTTTATCAATAATTAAGATCCTTAATTTTTTTTATTGCAGCTTTTAATAGATCCCGCTGTTCCTGAGGCATAGGATATGCCCAAAATTCTCCTTCCTTGTTCTTATAAGCGATCAATACTTTGTTATTCATTTTCCCGCTTTCAATAAGAACTCTATACATAATTTCCTTTGTTGGATTTTGAATAGTGCAGGATGCTTTGAAGCTTTCTCCCCATAACTTAAATTCAAAATTAAATTGGTTTATTACTGCCATATTATAAAATGTTATTAACCAAAAAATTAAACTACTTCTAAAGCCGGAAGATCTTCATAGTTGAATGGTTCCAGAGGATCTAAAGCTTCTCTAAAATCTTTTGCAATAGTACAAGCTTTCATTTGTTCTGAAGGAAACTGAAATTTTGCAATTTCTGAAATCCTAACTTCTGATAAATCTCCGATGAGCCATTCCCATGCAAGATCTTCAGTAAGTATAGTAGGCATTCTTTTTTTACTGTTGTGAATTTGCTCCATTATTTTATTTGCCGCTGTCGTAATTATTGAAACAGTCTCAACAAATTCTCCAGTTGTCTTGTCTTCCCATGGTGTCCATATACCTGCAATGAAAAAATATTCTTTATCCTTCACTCCTATATGGTATGGATATTTAACTGCCGTTTTTACGGGTAGCCCAGTCTTTTTGTTTGCAGGAAATATATGGCGCCATTCATAGAAACCAGTTGAAAGTATAAGACATCTTCTTTCTAAAGCCGCTTGCCGATAAATTTTTCTTGGAAGTAACATTTCTTCAGACATTGCATTTAATGTCAAAATTGGAACCTGAAATTGTCCGTCATCTTTTTTATAACCAATACGCATGCGGTGAGCTTCTTCTCGAGTTTTAATATATGGTGGCAAAAACCCCCATTCCATTTCAACTATATCAAAATCTTCTTCACCAGCGATTCGTTTCAGTACCGGTATATTGTTATAATCAAATCCGATATGTAAAGGCTTATTAAGAAAGTCATATTTTGCAACTGCCTTCTCAATACTTTTTAACCTTATGAATTCTGCCCTCGTAACTTTTACACCGTTGTAGTAACACATTACATTTTATTTTTTAGAACGATAATACTGTTCAATTAATAAGCCAATTTGTTGGGCTAAGACTAATCGACCTTCTGGAACGGAGGTCCAAAATTTTTCATTTTGGGAATTGGTAGCCCTTAACAAATTCAGTGTAGGAATTTTATTAGAGAAATTTACTCTAAAAAAGGTTTGTCCTGGTATTTCGAGACGTTCTACTCTAATGGTATTAACACCAAATTCTAAATCAAATATTTCATTATCAATTTGTTCCATATTTTAGCTTTTACTTTGCTAATTTTATTAGCAATTTACGAAAAATCTTTTTAACTTTATGCAAAACTTTACTACAATGGAAAACATAAAAAAAGAACACTCTCGAAATTTAGAAGTAAATTCTTCCGAAAACAAACAAGATACTCCTCATTTCCCCTATTATTTTACAGAAAAGTATTTTGAATACAATGGAATGCCCCACCGAGTTGTTTTAACTCCTGAGCTTTACCCAGAAGATGATGGACTTGATTTCACAGGAAAATATTATGGAATATTAATAGGAAATAGAGGTACTCGAGCTTTTGAAATTGTACCTGATGATTTCATTACATGGGTTGAAGAAGGAAGAGATCTGGAACTGGCTGAAATAATAAGTACTATAATTAAGAAGGATATCCTAAAATTAGAATGCTAAATTTATTGGCATAAAGTTTGGATTAATTTAAAAAAAGTTGTTATGTCAACATTTGATAATACTATACCCGGATATAAAATCAATGAATATATCCTGGTGCTAAATCCTCATGAAGAATTAAGATATAAAATACACAAAGTACAAGACCAATTTGCAAAGGATTATGAAAGTACAACTGCATTAAACATTAAACCAAATATTCCTTTAGTAAAATTCTTTCAATATGAAATGATGGAGTCAAAATTTTTGCAAAAGATAAATTCTTTGGCTCTGACCTTCAAACCTATCAAAGTAGAATTGAAAGACTATTCAAGTTTTCCTTCTCATACTATTTTTATTCATGTTTCAAATAGTAGTATGATAACTAAAATGGTAAAAGAAATAAGAAAAGATAGTGGTAGACTTTTTAAATTAAATGAAGACAACAAACCGCATTTTTTTAATGAACCTTTTATTCCTATAGGTATAAAGCTTTTACCTTGGCAATATGAAAAGGCTTGGAATGAATACAGTCACCGACATTTTACTGGTAGGTTTATTGCTGATTCTATGCTTCTACTTAAACGCCCTGTGGGAGATAAAAGATATCAAATATTATCTAGGATTGAATTTCAAAATTTATTAATACCACAAACACAGCAAGGGGATTTGTTTGCCAGTTAAAAGACCAACTCATGTTTGACAAATTGTGAGAATTCGATTTCGGCTTTATCATCATAAATATGTAAAAAGAAAAAACATTTTTCTAAACCTTGATTGAACCAAGACTTTATTTGTTTTCTCCATTGTTCAATTCTAAAAATATCTAGGTGACTTGATCCGGTACAGACAAATCTTATGAAGGCAGTAGAATTTGATAACCGCATATGACAAGCTTCTCTTATTCCGGGAGTATCACAAATAACCAACCCTTTATTAAGTCTATTTAAATGTATCACTAATTGATTAAACTTATCCTCGTTTTTAAACCACACTAAATCTCGTATTTCAATAGACAAATCAAAATCTCTGGGTAATGCTTTCAAATCATTTTACAAATTTAATCGCTTTCCTATTATTGTAAATAGACGTACAAAAACACAATAATTGTAATTTCCTAATCGATTATTGCAATAAATAATTGAAATGGATTGTATTTAGTTCTCGTGTAATCACGCAAATTCAGGACAATATTCATAATTACAAATGAATTTTCATTTTATTTTGAATTTTCACGTGTTACCAGGAAGGTTTACAAAAAATCACGTGAATAAATGGAATTGCAGACCAGCTCCCATCTCGAACTCTAAGTGATATATAACTTAGATTCATTCATTTAGTTTTGTAATTTCTAATACTCTCATTAAAATGATCTAATTATGAAATCATTTGTTTCCTAATTAATTCCTTATTTTCAATTTCAGTTCTTTGATTGAGATTACTATCCCTTCGGGATGGCAATGCCGGGTAGAAAATATACCATCGGAAATAGCTACAGGTACGGGTTTAACGGTAAAGAAAGGGATAAGGATATGGATGGAAATAATTATGATTATGGGTTTAGAATTTACAACCCTTCATTGGGGAGATTCTTAAGCGTTGATCCTCTATATAAATCTTATCCTTGGTATACACCTTATCAGTTTGCCGGCAATAAGCCTATAATAGCTATTGATTTGGATGGAATGGAAGAAAAAATCACAATAGCTGGGAGTTTAAGTAGAAATAAGCCTGCAACTCAAGTAGAAACTTCAATAAGTTGGCTAGACAAAATGAAAGCTCATGATGCAGCAATCAATGGAGTAATAGAACGTTTAGATATGCAAGAATTAAAATCTCCAAAAGAACCTCCCAGTGTTTTAGAATGGGGAACTATGGGAGAATTAACAATTGAAGAACAAAGAGAAGTAATAGAAAGTACAGTACGACAATTTATAGTCTGTATTAGCACTTCCACAAATACAGAGCCCAATCTTAACCCAAACACTGTGAGGGAAACATTTACGGCTGTGTATGATTTTAACTATACATTATTAGGAAGTAAAGAAAAAATAGATGATGTAAAAAGTTCTGTAAAAAGAGCTACCACGGTAATAGAATATGCAAGTAAAATAAGAGAAATGACTGGGAAACTACCTAAAGTATTAGATAAAATTTCAGCACCAGCTTCAATTGTTTCTAGTGCTATTGATGGGGATGGATTTAGTATTGCAACAGAAATAGCAGAAATGCTAGTAAAACAAGGCTTAACGGAATTAGCAAAAAAAGCTCCATCTTTAGGGCCAATTATTGGAGTTGCTAAGAGCAATCCAGTAACACTTACAATTCAGTTCACTTTTATGAATTCGGCCCCAGAAAACGATAATGAAGAAAAAACGGAAAAACGAAAAGAGCAATTAAAATTAAAAACAATAGGAGCGCTACTATATTTATTTGAAAATAATAATCAGCAATATAAAGTTCAAATGAGTGTGGAACCACAAGGGCCAGTTAGTGATCATCCTGAAGATAATCAATGGAAACAGAATGTGCCACAGATTCCAAACCCGTAACATAATGAAAAATATTATAACACTTATATATTTGGGAATGCTCTTTTCTTGTCAAAATAATTCACCGATTGAAGCAGAGGTGACAGATAATTACATGGCTGGAACTATTACTATTGGATCAACAATATCATATAAAAAAAATCAAGAAATTAAAAGAAATGATATAATAGCTTTTAAATCTCCAATTTCACAAAAAATATCTTGTTTACGAGTAGCAGGATTACCCGGAGAGAAAATAGAGATAAGAAATGGAATATTATTTATTGATAAACAAAAATATCAATTATCAGAGAATACAAAAATGATTTATACTGTAATTTCGAAAAAGCCTTCTAACTTTATGGAACTCAGAAAAAAATATGAGTTTAAAGAATATTCTCAAAATTATGGGATGGTAAAAGTTACACAAAATGAATTTGATGAAATTGTAAACGCAAAAATGGTAGATTCAATTTACAAACTAGGTTTTGATTCAAATTATATATATCCGCAAATGTTGAAAGTGAGTACTTCTAAAAAGTTTAATCATTTTTATTTCGGACCTATATTTATTCCTCGAATAGGTGATACAATTTTCGCAAAAGATAAAATGTTAGTAAACAATTTTTTAGGGTTTAAAAATGATTATTTAATTATTAAAGAATCAACCTATTTCTGTATTGGAGATAGTTTCTCTGATGCTATGGATTCTCGAGTAATTGGTTTGATACCGCAAACTGCAATATTGGGTAAAGTAAATTTAATCACTAAGGCTAAAGTAATAAACATTCATGCTAATTAATGACAATTTATAAAACTTCTTCTTTTACTCAAATAATCTTCATGGTTTTTAGAATTTTATATTTATGAATAGTTCTAATATCATTATGGCATTATAAGGATAATCCTAGTGTTACAATAATATTTTTGTTTTTCTTTTTTATAATTCGAGAAGATAGCATTACGTTTTATTCAGAATATATATAATACTCTAGTAATAGTACATTAAAAATATTTTATATAAAAGCAATATTTTATATAAATGATAAGACTGAAAGAAAAGTAGGTTAGATTTTTACTAAGGCTCTCTACATTCTATGCCTAAATATTTTATTAATTAGTAAAGAAAGACATCACAATGTGTCTGAAAAAAATGCAAATTTTTTTAACTTACTAATGACTTTTTTTATTTTAATTTTTCAATTTTTTCGAGGTAGGCTGAGATTTAAAAATTCTAATTTGGCTTAATATTCTCCCTTTATAAATTCACTTTTTTTTAATAATTTAGCCTATAGTTCTTTGATTGATTTTCGTCTATCCTTTCGGGATGGCAATGCCGGGTAGAAAATATACCATCGGAAATAGCTACAGGTACGGGTTTAACGGTAAAGAAAGGGATAAGGATATGGATGGAAATAATTATGATTATGGGTTTAGAATTTACAACCCTTCATTGGGGAGATTCTTAAGCACGGACCCTATAGGGAAATCATATCCTTTTTATTCACCTTACCAATTTGCTGGTAATACCCCTATACAGGCAATTGATTTGGAAGGCTTAGAACCTGAATTTATTATCAATAAACAAGGGAAATTAACCAAGCCAATGATAGCACTTTTTAATGCGGCATTCGGGTATAATCAAATAGAAATGCAAAATACCCATTGGAAAAAAGCAAAGACTGATTTTAATGCACAAACCATTTATCATACTATAAAGTATGGTTCTAGAACAGATTTAGACAAGTTTGATAATACAGAGATGTGGGTTGATTTTTGGTTTAATTTAACAGTACATGAATATAAGCATAGGACAGAATATTCCGGTATTCTTAGTAATTTCCTTACCTGGACATTAAGCTACTTTGTAATGACAGCAATTGAGGATAGTAAAGAACATGACCCCAAATTTTATTCCCGGAATGCGCCTGCTGAAAAAAGGGCTTATGGAATGGAGGAACCGATGGTACAGGTAATGAATTTTCAAAATTCTTTAGCACTAAAAGCCTTGGAAAGTGATTATGATGATAATACAAAAGTGGGCATAATGCAATATGTAGGCAAATCTTATAAACTGCAAAATGCTCAGGCTAAACTAAATAGCTTAAATACCAAACGAAGCGAATTTGACGGTTCAAAAAAACAATTCAAAAGACTTGAAAAACAAATTAAAAGACAAGAAAAAATGGTGCAAACCCTATCAGCAGAAGTAAAAAATCTTAAAAGTAAATATAATACAGAAATATCTGAATTGGATAAAAAACAAGGGCGAGATGTAAAACTAGTAGCATCTCCTACAAAATAAACAAAATGAAACCATTTACTATTTACCGATTCTCAATTTTAGTTTTCGTATGCGCAATAACTTTATCATGCAACTCATATATTTTTGGTGGACATCAACCTATATTATCTAACTGCTGCTCATTTAATCCAAAAACATTAGAGTTGAAATTAACTTGTCAAAACGAAAGCATATATTTTGTTAAGTCTTTCATACTTGGAGCTAGTACCAATGAAAGTTATAATAATCTTTGGAATTTTTCAAAAACCTGTGAAGCAGGTATTAATACATTAATTATTCCCGTGCCAAAAGATAGTTTAATTAGAGATAAAATAATTCTTCTAAAGGTTTGGAAAGCAAATCAAATAATTGACGATTACCTATTTCAGATAAAACCTTCCGATTGGAATTCCGATAAATTACTATTTGGTGAACTTTCTATCAGATAATAAAAAAATCCACAAAAATAGCTGTTATGAAAAATGTTATGAACCAGTATTTAAAATTTAGTCAATCTATTAACTTGATTTTTAATTAAAAGACAAAAAAAATACTACCTCTATTAATTATTCTAAAAAACAACTATGAAAATATTTTTTTGAAAATGTAACAAATTAATTACTAATATTAATTTTGAATTAAGGGGTATATATTATAAATATAAATTTCATCTTCAATGGTGTAATTAATTTTTTTAAGTATGTTACTATTTAAGTAACAAAAAGATTCCTTGCTAAGCTTTAGTCGTTGTTTATGAGACTTATTTTTTGTAATTCTATATTCGATATTTACCGGTATTATTTTTATAGAGTCAGAGTTGTAAAACAAACTATTTAAACTTTCTGTCTTACATTCATTTGCGAAATTATTTTTATTAATTGATTTTATATATCCCCAATTATCAAAGGCTAGATTAAGTCTTTGATCTAAGCATTTTCCGTATTTACCAAATATTGAAAACCCATTTAAAGTATTCGGAATATTACTATAATATACGCTATCAATTTTTTTTTCATTTGAAGCGCAAAAAACTAAATCCTTATTAGATGAAACGATTAAAAAACCATTAAGATCATAAAGAATATTCTGACTTTTACATATTTTTATATTACATGAGTATTGAATAAGTAAAAAAGTAAATAAACTAAATGTTTTAAGGTTTAGCAGGAGTTTCGTAGCCTTTATTTGCCTTTTCATCGGTCATAATTAGATTATTATTTGAATCGAGTTTGTATGTGCCAATCATGGTATTCTTATCCAGCTTATCCACTGCATGTTTTAAAATAAAACTATTCGCAGGAACTCCATTTGTCCCCAATTTATCGGCTTCTTTCAAAGCGAATCTACCCCAATTGTTAAAATGTGCCTGATTAATCTTAAGATCATCCTTATCGCCAATAGAATAGCTCATTATATCCTTTTTATACCCAACATCATCAGCTCCAGTTTTTGTATTATATCTTTCGTCTAGTCCTAATTAATGTAATGTTTCGTGTAGGACGGTTGAACCTATATCATCTTTATATGCAAGTAACCCAACTTCTGCTTTTTGGCCTACCAGAGTTCTTGTTTCCCCTTTTTCCCCTTTGAAATATGGGTCTTCATATCTTTTTCCACCTTTTACTCCACCTGCGGCTATCCTGTCATCTTCATGTAAAACTAATTCATTTTCAGATTCTTTAACTTTATCCTTTACATCTTTTACTTTATATGTAATTTGTAAATTAATCTTCCAATTATTACCATCTTTATCTGTATAATTACCACTTAATGCTTCTTTAGATCTATCTGATTGCATATATTTATTAATTTTATCCACTTGATTTTTTGCATCTGCCCCAGAAACATATACAGTGGTAGTAACATTGATAACTCCTCCTTTTCCATTTTCATTCCTTATGATTGAGACTTCACCATTTTCCCCATTTTTATCGATCATTAGTATGGGGCTATTATTTGCATAAGCATAGTTTGATTCGTAGGTGTTATCTTTCCATAAAGGATCTATAGATAAAAATCGATTAATCCGGGAATCATATATTCTTGATCCAAAATCATAATTGCCGTTTGTTATATCCTTATCCCTTTCTTTACCGTTAAACCCGTACCTGTAGCTATTTCCGATGGTATATTTTCTACCCGGCATTGCCATCCCGAAAGGATAGACGAAAATCAATCAAAGAACTACTAATGAAGTTACTTAAATTTGATGATAAAAATATTGAGTTTCTGCCAAGTTTTTTTGTCTAAATATTTTAAGTAATTAGCAAAAAAGTATAACCAATGTATTATTAATTAATGTAATTTTTAATTCTTTTATTAAAGATTCACAGTTAAAATTTTTCAATTTTTTCGAGATAGGTTGAGGTTTAAAATTTAAATTTGGCTTAATATTCTTCCTTTATAAATTCACCATTTTTCAATAATTTAGCCTATAGTTCTTTGATGAAAATCGCCTATCCTTTCGGGATGGCAATGCCGGCCAGAAAATATTCTATCGGAAATGGCTACAGGTATGGCTTTAATGGTAAGGAAAGGGATAAGGATATTAGTGAAGGAGACTTAGATTTTGGGGCCAGAATTTATGATAGTAGGATTGGAAGATGGTTAAATTTAGATAGGAAAGAAAATATTGGTTGGAGTGGGTATAATTTTGCTGTTAATAACCCAATTCGATATATGGAAAAAAGATGGCGATATACAAAGGGATCCAAATGGGAAAATTATTTTTACTCCTATATCGAACCCTTCTCATTTAAAAACATATAACTTTAATGATACTTATTCTAAGTTTTTAAGTAATGGAGCATCATTTGTTCATGCTCAAGTTCAACAAGGTTATATCTGGACAGATGAAGGTAACCCCATTCTGGTTTATAAGATAATTTCAGTTATAGTTCCTGAACAGATATCAGATGGTAAAGGAGGAGTAAGAACTATACAACATTCTTATAATATTGATAATTCCAATGTTTCATTTTATCAAACAAATTGTTTTGGAAGATCTGTAGCTGACGGACAATTTTTCATTCCGGAGATAGAACGTAGTCGAGGAGGAATTCAGACTGCTTTGCAGGATGAATACAAAGAAATAAAGGGGAAAAATGGAGGTTATATTGCTGGTGATATTGTTGATATTGGGCAGAAAGAAAAGGAGACTGGAAAATATAATTTTGGTTCACATGTTGTAAAAGCCTCTGGACAAGTAAATAGCAAAGGAGAGATGCTTTTTGATTCCCAATTTGCATACGATGAAGAAGGTCTTAAGTTAATGACATTAAAAGAGATTGTTCAATATGCAAATAAAAATATTATTGATCCAGAAGAAGAGGGTGAATTTTCAGCCAAAAATATAAAAGTTTACAGAAGAACGCTTCCAGAAGTTAGAGTTCCTATGGTCGTCATTGGGCCATATAAATCAGCAGAAGGGCAAGCAACCGAAAAAAAACTTACAAATGATGAAGATGTACAGAGCGAACAAGCGGCACCTCCAGTTGATGTTCAACATTAGTATTTGTATCGTTTTTGTTTTACAAAGCTGTAACAATAAATCTGTGAAACAAAAGGAAGATGATCATACTAAAGAGCCAACTATTGCAAATAGTGATACCTTTTTGAATGAGAAATTAACCTTAGATTCCTTGGGTTATGCATTTCACACAGGCAATCGTCCTGATATAAAAAAGTATTGGGGGAATGTTTTACAAAATAGAAAGAAAATACTTGATTTTTTATTCACTTTAAAAGGTAATAAAAATAGTTCAGGTTGGTATTGGACAGATTTAAAAGCCAGTAAGCTTAGAATTAGGGAATACCATATTCCGAATTTTGAAGATGCTGCTCTTTTTTTAATATGTGCCATTCATTATGAAGATATAGCTTTTGCAAGCTCTAGATATATGTATTACAATGATATTCTGAACATAAATTTGAAAGGTGAATTTAAGAATGAAGATTTTGCATCCCAAAATATTGATATGATTAAATTATGGGACGCAACTGTAAACTGGTACAAATCAGGAAGCAAAAATCGACCTTTTGGTAATTTACCTATTTACTGGCCTGGTGAAACGGGTGGAAAAATTAGCAGGGAAAATATTGTAAAATCTAAATGGTACTTCCGTGGATAATTAATTTAATATGTTGAGATATAGTGTTTTAATTAAACACCTATGTTTAAAATCTTAAAGAGGAGGCATTATAAACGCTTTCAATCTTAATAAATAAATATGTATCTAGTTTATTATATAATAATTTTTTTGATTTTAGGCGATATTAATTATCACATTTTAAACATAAAACATCTTGAAGATATAGATAGGCATAAATTAGCACAATTGTATTAATTGTAAGTATTATCCAATAAATTAATCCGTTCCTTCTTTTTATTATCATGTATAAAATTGTCAACAATACTATTGTAGATGTAATATATATCCCTGAGAAATAAAAAATTGTTTGTCGTGTATGCTTTATAAATCCATTGAGTAATAATATATATATTATAAGGTTAATTAATGATAGACAAACAATACTATATAATTTTATTATTCGAGTAGTCATTTGTAATTTATTTTATTTGCAAATTGAGTTGTTTTATTTACAAAACATTTGGTTCATTAGCTCCAGGAACGAATGTAGGTAATTTTCTCTCGGTCGCTTCTTTAACAGGATCTTTCCCTTTTAGTAAATTATTAATATCCTCTATAATATAAGGTTGTAAGTTATTATCTATAGAACGATGATTCGAGCCAGGAGAAAGTATATTTGCACCATTAGTTTTCTCTTTATCATCTATTTCTATTTTTTCTCCCCCAACTACTTCTCCTTCCTGATAATAATTAATCACATTCTTAACATTTGATGGTATGTTATCATCATCAATTGAAAATATACCCTTACCTGAAGCATCCTTTATATCTAGAGTAATAACTAAGTCCACTTTCACTTCTTTATTTTCCTTTACTAATTCAACAATATTGTCTGCCCCTTGACTATGCCCAATTAAAATAACTTTTCCACTTGGATTTAAGGATTGGAAATTTTTAATAGTTTCTAGAACATCTTTTTTTGTGTTCTCACCTCTTGAAGAAGCGTATACAACTATTTGCAATTTAGGACCACTTGACTGAATGCCACCCAAAGCCTCATCTGGGGCCAAGCCTGGATAAGTTTTTGCTGCGTTATCTGCTTGAGTTGCTCCATCAGGCGGATCATTACCAACTCCTTGTAATATTATTACCAAATTTTCTGTTTCAGGGTTGATTGTAGCAGGTTCTAGCCCATCTAAATCAATCATTGCTATAGGATTATTACCAGCATATTGATATGCACTTAATGAAGAAAATTGCTTTTGTAATGGATCAACACTTAAAAAACGTCCTAATCTTTGATCATAGATTCTAAACCCATAATCATATTTCAACAACTCATTGTCCAATTCTTTTCCATTAAAACCATACCTGTAGCCATTTCCGTTAGAATAAGTTCTACCCGGCATTGCCATCCCGAAAGGATAGACGAAAATCAATCAAAGAACTACTAATGAAGTTACTTAAATTTGATGATAAAAATATTGAGTTTCTGCCAAGTTTTTTTGTCTAAATATTTTAAGTAATTAGCAAAAAAGTATAACCAATGTATTATTAATTAATGTAATTTTTAATTCTTTTATTAAAGATTCACAGTTAAAATTTTTCAATTTTTTCGAGATAGGTTGAGGTTTAAAATTTAAATTTGGCTTAATATTCTTCCTTTATAAATTCACCATTTTTCAATAATTTAGCCTATAGTTCTTTGATGAAAATCGCCTATCCTTTCGGGATGGCAATGCCGGGGAGAACTTATTGTAGTGGAAACGACTACAGGTATGGTTTTAATGGCAAAGAAAAGGATAAAGATGATGGACTAGTACAATATGATTATGGATTTAGAATTTATGATCCTAGATTAGGGAAATTTAAATCAGTTGACCCGCTTAAGTCATCTTATCCATATTACACACCATATCAATTTGCGGGCAATATGCCGATTGCTGCAATAGATTTAGATGGGTTAGAACAATATGTTGTTATATATTATAAAGATAAAGCAGGAAAAACAACTGATATTCAAGTGGTAGCTATTACTGACAATAGTGGTGAATTACTTAATCAACATATTCACAGAGTTGGCGAAACTAAAGATATTGCAAAAGGAAATGTTTTAGTTTTCGAATCATACCAGCAAAAAAATGGAAATGAAAATTTGAAGATAGTTTCTAAAAGAAATACATCCGATTCTAAATTGAATCCAGATGAATTAAAAATTTATAAAAATCGTAAGAAATTGCAAAAAGAGTCAGGTGAAACTCAAAGTTTGGGATACGGAGGAAATCCAGATGGACCACCTGATCAATATGTTTCTCAAGATTTTGAAAACTCTGAAACAAAAACTTATTCTGCAACTTTCGGGATAGTAGCTCCACCAGCTCCTCCAAGCACTCCATTAGGGACTTCAACTACACCGACCCCTCCAACACCTGTAGCTCCAGGTATGCCTGGTGTGTTATTTGATAAGAACGGCAGCAGTTGGACGAATACAAAAACTTATGATGCGAAAATAAAAGGTGTTGCAAATTGGCTAATAAGTAATCCTGGCTATAACTTACAAATTACCTCAGGTGGTGTTGGAAGTGGCACTAGCAGTCCATCATCTTGGGATGAAAAAATCCCGGGAACTAGTTTTTTTGGTTTAGGAGGAACGACCTATGGAGAGAGAATCGATAACTTATTTGAAAAATATAAAAAAGATATATTAAAAGCAGCTGGTAGTAAAATAGCTGCAGACAGATTATCGTTTCAACGTGACAAGGTAGGTTCATCTTCAATTAAAACACAAGTTATTAAAAAATAAAGTGTAATTATATGAAAAGGAAAAGTTCAAATTTTAAAATTAATCATTTTGTTAAAAATGTAATTATAATATTTTCCATTATAATTGCCTTCGGATTAACAGATGTAAATATTACCCCTATTTACTTTAGGGAATTTGGAATTGAGATATTTGAAATTGGAAAAATAGGAGATACTTTATTCTATAATAAAAGTAATAAAGAAAATTTTAAGCTAATTTTTGAGGATACTAAGGGTAAATGTTCGTTTGAAAGATACATCAAAGGGAAATTATATCAAAAAGGTCAGTACTCAAATTCATTGGATACTTTAAAAAGATATGTCTCTTCCCGAAATGTAATAGGAAGAACCTCAATTATGAAAGTTCAAAAATATTTTGAACCTTTAAAACATGGCGAATGGCTCACGTTTAAATCAGGAAAAATTGTTAAAGAAAATTATCTAAACGGAATATTACAATGACCTAGGCTCAACTTAAATTATAATTTTTACCCTTTTAACCCATTATGATTTATAATGCTAAGGCTTTAAATTATTAGATAAAGCATTACAGCTTTATGTATTGCACTATCAACACCACTGCCACCGAGTAAAGAAGTATTTGCTACATTTACAATTGCATCGACATGAATTTTAGTAATATCTCCTTGTAGTACCTCAATTGTGTTTTTTATAACCATGTTTATTGCTATGTTTTAGCATTTATAGAAAAACAAAATTCTAGACAATTTCAAACTTAATTCCTATCCCCGCACTGATAATAACTTTGCCTTAAATTCTATTGAAATATAGTTTTTTGATTGAACCATCAACTAATGAAAAATCTAATGGAGGATGCATGATAATTTTCAAAAGTTGTCTAATTGAGTTCAATATACGCCGAACGGATTTTTGATAAAAGGGGCTTACTAAGTACTATATCAAAATAAAAGTAAACACTAAACTTTGATTTTCGGTCACTAAGATTAATGACTAATTGATTATCCTTTAAAGAAATACCTTTAATTTCTATAAGATTGGGCGCAAAAAAATTTGTTTCTAATACTTTGTTGTTTTCAAATAAAAACATATTTCCATTATTTATACAATCACAATTATTTGTAAAAAAATTAAAAGTATCAATGACTACATTTTGAGCTTTGAAATAATAAAGAGAATCATTAGTGATGCTTAAAAAATCTGATATTTTAACTAAACTATCCACTATTTTATCGGGAATATGACTATTATTTACAATTCGTGGATTCATTCCTTCACTGTCAGCGGTAATATAAATACTGTCTTTGATAAATTTATATACCTCCAATTTCTCCTTCTGTTTCTCAATACCTTTCAAGATCAATTTAAAAATTTCGCAGTTGAAGTTTTCTTTTTGTGAATATGCGTTGGTAAAGTTGAAAAATATTGTACAAAAAAGCACATAATATTTTACAGAAAATATAGTTTTTAAAAGTTTTTTATTCATAATCATCCTTTTCTCTTATTAGTAGATCTTGCTGGAGTAGATCTTGGTTTTGCAGTACTAGAATCTTTTTTAGGAACAGTAGGTAAGGTAGACTGCCCTGCTGGTGTTTTCTTTGCTTGCTCTACAGTACTTTGTACTACTCCCTTTTTGAGTTTTGAATTATGAACTCCAACACCAGGAATTAAATCCTGTTTCTTTTTATCTTCTTCACTTTTCACTGGAGAATTACCCCAGATTAAATTTTCAACAACAAGTCCTGGTTCCCAAGTTTCATCAGCACCAGTGCCAGCACTAACAACAGCATCAGCAGACCCCTCCTTACTCTTGATTATAATATCTCCATTAGGTTTATACCCTCCAAAAATATTTAAATGATGGCCTGACTCATGAATTACTTCTTCATATAAGATAGTAAGTGCTACGAGCTTATCATTCTCAGTGCTTTTTGAACTTGATAATATCTTTTCGACATAATCAAAAGTTTTTGTGTTTATTTCAATCGTTCTTGTATCGTAATCGTAATATCCTCCAGCCTCTTGTCCATTTGGATATTTACTAGAGACTAAGGTTGGACCGCTGTTATTAGCAAATGTCCCTTTGATATTCCTGTCTTGAAGATTAGGATTCATGGTTTTGAATGAATTAATAATTATAGCACTATTCATAACATCCTTCTCTATTTGAGTGCTTAAATATTTATAAATTAATGGATGGCTTTTTTCCAGAGAAGGGTCTAATTTAAATAAGCCCTCTTCATCAATAAATTTAATAGGGTTATTCCCCGCAAATATATAAGGGGATAGATTAGGAAAATTTCTATACATTGGATCAATGCTCAAAAAACGTCCTAATCTTGGATCTTGTATCCTTGCTCCAAAATCATAATCTCCTTCACTAATATCCTTATCTCTTTCTTTACCATTAAACCCATATCTGTAGCTATTTCCGATGGTATATTTTCTACCCGGCATTGCCATCCCGAAAGGATAGTAACGACTTTAATAATTTTTTTCAATGAACTAATTTCTAAGGTAAGATTTAATCATATACATGTTAACAATTTTAAAAATTAAAATTTCATGTTATGCTAAAAGAACTTCCATTGGTTTCATTATTTGGAACCTTTATTAAAGAAAGCCTCAATGGTAAAAGACGAATGCCTGACGGAAAACGTTTAAAACCACAAAGTGTAGAAAATTATAAGTATGTTTTAAAGTATGTAATGGATTACGAACTTTTTTCTGGTAAGAATCTAACAATTAAGATTAATCTCCCGCGTAATGAAAGAATAATATTAAAAGAGAAGAAATACTGGAAGGAATTTTACAGGAAGTTTTCTGATTTTCTTTTTTTGGAGAAGAATTGCTTCGACAACTATGTGGGATGTGTTTTTAAAACTTTGAAATGCTTTTTTCGCTATTTAAAAAACGAAAAATATATGGTATTCCCCGACTTTTATGAAAACTTCTATGTACCAAAAGAAGAAATTAGAATCATCTCCCTTTTGCCGGAACGGTTTTACTTTTTGATTTCAAACAAGGAATTTGAAAACAATTTAAATTATAAGTTACGCCGTTGGAAAGATGTTTTTGTTTTTGGATGTACAACTGCATTGCGATTTTCAGATTTAATGAATTTAAGAGTAAGAGATATTGAATGTATTGGGCAAGACCATTTCCTTTATTACAGATCAATGAAAACTGATACACCTGTTAATATGAAGTTACCCCCTTTTGCAGTAAATATCTTTCTAAAATATTCTATCAGTAAAAGAGCAACAGATAAATTGTTTCCCTCAATTAGTTTATTGAATTTCAATAAGCATATACGCTCCATTGCAAAGCAAGCAAAATGGGTGGAAGTAGTTGGTAAATTCAGAAGTAGAAATGGAAAGCCGATAGAAATTGCAAATGGCCAGCACAAACTATATAAGTTTTGTGATCTAATCACATCTCACGTTATGAGAAGAACAGGAATTACGAATTTATTAATGATGGGAATGCCTGAATATATGGTAAGAAAAATATCTGGACATTCAGCCCAAAGTGAATCATTTTTCAGGTATGTAAATTTTGCGCAATCTTATATAACGGAAGAGATAGATAAAGTATTCGAAAAACTTCAAAAATTATACGGATCAATTAATTGCTGAATTAAATAACTTTCCGAAATTGACACCTTCGGAAAGTTTTTAGAAGGTGACTATAATTATAGGAACCTTTGGGTTCTTCCCTAATTGATTTTAAGTGATTTCACGAAAAACTGAATAAAATTGCCTTTAATCCTGAGCAATCACTTTGATTATCCTAATTTCACTCATATTCTCAGATAACCGCGATGCAATTCATGAAATCGTTTTAGGATCCATATTTATTCTGAATATTCTATGCCAATTTAGATTAAGTTATCTTGAATATATTGACCTGTTGCTTTTAACTCTCTTATTAATTTGTTATGCCAAGCTCCTTTTTTATCATAACTCTCATAAACGATGCCTGAGAAATCCGTTGGTATATCTAAGGGAATGTCATCATGAAGAATAAAAATATTTTTACGTTCCAAATATCCTAAAAAAAAACCGAGTTCTAAAATTACATTCTGTCTTGTACGTGGTTTATATTCAGAATCCATTTTGTATTTGCCTTCATCATCCGCAGAGAATAGGATAATTGCATAACCACATTTCCTTGCTTCAGTTATAAATTTTTCAATTATTGTTTGCCCAGCATTTTTACTTAATTCTAAAACAGTCCATTCTTGTTTTAATTTACCTAAAAATGATGTGACATCATTTCGCATTTCGGAATTTTTTCCATGGACTATAAATATTTTTTTGTTCTCGTTCATTATGTCCTCTACCAGCCGAATAAAATCTTTAACCTGATTTTCTATAATTTCATTTTCATCCCATGTAAAAAAGTTAACTTCTGCAATCTTTTCTCTCACTTGATTTAATCTTTCTATATATTTTCTTCTTTTTAATAAAATACAGTCACTCAAAAAATCATCATAAAAAGAGTCAAATATTTTCAATATCTCACTTTTGCTCTCAGTTTCTTCAATATCATAAATGTATTTCTCGATTTCAACAATTTCCATTTCATTAAATTTTATTATGAAGTTAAAATAGAACTTTATTTATTGTGAAAGTTCTCGATTAGTAAAGAATCATTTTCCAGTGGATTGAATTAAATATCATTAAAGAATTATTTGATAATTACCTTTCTTGAAAAATACTAAAAACAAATTAGTATGTATGTAACTATAAATTATGAGTTCAGAGCTTTCAAAAGCGTTAATTAGTTAGCCATGTTACACATGCGGTTATTTCTGCATGATCTGCGGCAACAGCATTTAAGTTATTATTAGCCAAAGCATTGACAAAGTTAGCCCATGTTTGTTCTGTCTTGCCAACAATTCCAAGGTGCTCTTCAATTGCACCTTTTTTCCATATCCAAATATTATGTGCTAACAATTTTGTATGGATATTTTGAATATTATCCGTAACTGCTGGTTGCGATGCCAAGAAGGCAATTGATTGTGAGGCAGACATGGAACTATTCCGATTAGTTGGGAAGCCATCTGCTTCAAGTGCTATACCATTGGCTTGTGCAATTTTAGCTAAATGTAGTTTACAAGCAGCTAAGTCAACATCTGCAGGTTGAAGAAATCCATCTGTTACCGCATTCCGAAAAGCATAATCAAGGTCTACGATAGCTTTTGTTGGCAAGTCCATTGCATTTAATACTAACATTGATTTTCGAGTGCTGGCAACACCCCCTTGTCTAACTAAAGCGTATTTATAAATACCCAAACTTTGTCCCGTAACTTTTTCAAAGATTTTCGGCAATATTCTTTGTTCGGTTTTTCCTTCGGTTAAAATAACTCTTTCGGAAAATAGAATGTTGGTTGAATTGCTTAACGAAAACATTAATTGTAATTGACTGGGTGCGTCTTGCGCTACAATTGGAATGGCTGCTTTTAATGTTCTTCTTCTAAATGTTCCCTGTGGATGTTGTTTTCTTATCAAAATAGCATTGGCAACATCCTCATGGGTTACCATCATCGCCGAATGAGTTGAGAAAATTACCTGGTATCCTTGATTTGAAAGTATTTTAAGTGCGTCACGAATTATTTCAATTGCTTGAGGATGTAAATAAAGCTCTGGTTCGTCAATAAGTAAAAGTGTAGTTGTGTGATGATTTTGTTCAGCTCTTTTTAATTCTGCTAAATGCCTGACTAAAGCCATTTGAATTGATCTTTGAGCGCCATGTCCCAGTGATGAAATATCTCTTCCGTTGGGGGATTGAAGTTCATATACTTTAATAGTTCCTTTATTGAAAACTTCTTTCAATTCCGGTGTCGGAATATGAAGTTTAATATTAACTTCTGGAAAAAAAGTATCAATTTTTTGATTTACATCTAAATCAAATTGCGTCAATTCTGGAGCTCTATTAGCACCATCCGCGTCTAATAAGTTTCTTAGCCCATCTAATATATTTCTTACATTAGCACCATATTGATTTTCTATTGGCTCAATAATTTCACCTAATAATTTTCCGATGGTAGTTCCTGCCTTTGATTTACTTACATCTTCCTCCGCATTTTCCATTGCTCCTATGTGAATTGGGTCAGGGAACAAAACATTTAAAGCATTGTCAATTCCATTAGGATTTGCAATCCATGGCTGTGCAGGATCCGCGGCATTTGGATCGAAAACAAATAACTTAATGTTGGCAGATGTGTCACTAGGTTGGCTTTGAATTCTCTTAATACGTAATTGATCATTTACTATGTACGGCGAAATGCTATTCCGATGATTCAAAGTTAAAAGCTGTAATAGGTTATTATCAATCCCTTCAATTGTTCCCTCCATAGAAATTGGTGCTGCTATTTGGTTAAAAGCCTCGGCTTGTAAACTGCTTTTTCGTAAAAGCCATTTAATTGCAGTCAGTATATTAGATTTACCTGCATTATTATAACCAATTAATGGCGTATAATTCGACAATTCAAAAGTCTCAGTAATTAGGGATTTATAATTATTAATTGTGATTTGCGAAAGTTTATGGCCCATATTTTTTCTTTTTAAGCAGTTGGGTTGTTTCAAATATTCAAGGGTTGGACGTAAATATATGATTAAAAACTATTTCCCATAATATTCCCGATATTCTAGGAATTATCAAATCATTCCACTTATTAATAAATAAGAGTCGGTAAAACTTTATAGGCTAATGACAGTATTAAAAACAGTACGATGAAAAATTTGTAATGAAAGCGCTAGGTCAGATAAGTTAGATAAAAGATCAGTTTTAGACATTAAACAAGTAAAGAGGAGATAGTTCCAAATTTGAATACATTTTCACCCATAGAATCCTGATAACTACAGAATGCTGTAGGTTCAAATATAGAGTTTGTATTATTTAAAATTTTATCCTGTAGGGAAAAGATACGTTCTAACTGGGAATAATTCGCCCAAATTACTGGCATTAAAGTAAAATTTATTATATCCAAATTTTTTGCTTTATCAGCTAATTTCATTGCTAGCTTTCCACTAATCTCTGCTATCAGAATTTCATCAGTATAATCCTTTTTATCATTATAATGAATATTTACAACTTCTAAAAGGTATGCCTTTTTACTTTCTGTATGTATAATATGAAAGTCAATTTTTTTTCCATTAATTAAGCAATGCTCAATTGAAATTAGTTCAAACCCGTTCTTTAAACAATTATTTAAAACAGATAACTCGCCAATATAATTTCTATAATTTTTATCGGTATTAGTTAAAAATCCTTTCAAATTACTAATAATTAGTTCTTTCTTTTTATCCGGCAAATAAATATTTAATTCCTTCAATAAAAAATCAAAAAATGTAAACAATCTTATTGCGTCAGGGTCGCCTTTTCTTGCTTCAACAATTATATCAAATAGATTAGACTCAATCACCAATTTAGCTCCAGCGCCCTTTTTGTTCCTTAATTGATTATATTCTCTTAACCTATCTTTAAAATTATTTCCAACAATTTCATTAATTTTTTCCCAAGGAAATGTCCTTGTCCCAATTAAAGGAAAAAGAGATGGCATATACTCTTTCATTTTCTTTTCCATATCCAATTTTGGTAAAGGCGTTTCTTTCATTTTTATGATTTTTATATATATATAAATTCAAATAAGTTCAAAAGCAGGGAATTTGTCATTGCTAGGTGGCTCAAAGGATTCAAAGCTTCCATAAAATCTTTTGAAATGGTATAGGCTTTCTTTTGACGACATAAATTGAATTTTTGCAATTTCAGAAATCGTTTCTTCCGCCACATCATTAAGAAGCCATTAAATAATATTTCAGAACTCTATTTCAATAAATAACATTTCAATATTACATTTTATTATCTTTAAGTCGTTAAAATATTAGCGTTTAGCTGATTTCTTGCATTCGGAAACTGGTAATTTCAAAAAGTTCAAGAGAGAAGCAATAACGCCTGCGGTATGCGTGGGCTTATTGTGTCTATTGAACTTAGGTATACCAGTACCTCGAATGCAGTAGCTATGTAAGTTCCACGCTTTTTTTATTTATTAAACTCTGCATAAGGAACTAAAGCAGCGAACTTATTATGAGAGGTAATATCATAATTATTTTATGCTTTATGTCGTTTTCGGCTCTTTCGCAGCCAAATATTAAAGCTGAATTTATTACTGAAAGTGATCCAAATATTAAACTTGGGGAGTACTTAAGATTTTCCTTTAAAATAAAAAATATTGGCAGCACTTCAACAAATAAAAGCCATACTTCAATTTATCTTTCACCAACTACAAGTTTTAATGACGCTGTTTTACTAAATGAAATTTCTACTGAAGCAATTGCTGCAAACAGTGAGACACAAAAAATGGATTATGTATATCCAATACCATTTAGCTTTGATTTTGGGAATTATTACATTATAATCATAACGGATTCAAGACATGAGGTTATTGAAAACGTTAACAATGAATATTTCTATAGTACTTCATCTTTTACCATTAACGATATTGGTATTAGACAAAATCTCCCATATCCTGTTTTATTAATTCATGGATTGACTGGAAGTGATAAAACATGGTTTCCTTTTTTGAGAGATATTCTAATTAATTATGGGTATTCGTATGGTGGCAATATGGATTTTTGTTTAAATCAAGATGGCGACAAAACTGTTTCAACATTGCCAAATGATTTTAAGGAGTGGAGTACAGAAAATGACTTAGGTAAGGGTGATTTTTATACAATTAATTTTGATATTAATGCTTACGGCACTAAATATAGTACAATAAAAGAAAGTAACCAATCAGGGATAGTAAAACAAGGATTAGCTATTCAAAAAGCAATAGGCCATATTTTAAATGTAACGAAAAGAGATAAAGTTATTTTGGTTGGTCATAGTATGGGTGGTTTAGCAGCAAGACAGTATTTACAAAATTCTATAATTTGGCAACCAGATTTCAAACATCATATTGCAAAACTTCACACTACAGGAACACCACATGGAGGAAGCAATGCAACTATGTTTGGGATCGGTGCAACTGAAATAAATGAAAAATCCGAAGCAGTTAGAGATTTAAAGAGGAGTTATGCTATTTCAGGAGATCCAGGAGTATTTTTATTTGGTGGGGTTGAAAGTAATTTTGTTATGTGGAATAATGCATTCATTAATTACGAAAATATAGATGTCAATTGTAATGGAGTTGTAGGAAATACAATAACTGGACTTAATCAAAAAAATTTACCAATAGATTTACCTTATTCATTCACCATTGGGATAGACGATTCTTATCCAACTTGTACAGATTGCGATGGAGTTGTTGGAACATATTATGCCAATTTGAATAATTATTATGGCATCAATGGTGATACTTTTATTTGTAGAACAAACCAAAATTTAGGAATAGAGAATCCATTACATCTTAGGTTACCAGATACTACAAGTTTTATTATGAAAGGAATTGATGAACCAGCATTGTTCAAGGATAGTTATTTAATTGGATTAGATACTTTATACTTCGGAAATTTTACAGAACAAAGTAAAGGAAGCCAATATATCATAGACTATGATGATTATAAATTTACCGTTCCATTGACACAAATGGTAAATATAAAACTCTTCAATATACCTATTAGTAATTGTAAAGTTGAAATATTTGATATTTCAAATAATTCAATTTATAGTTATTCTGCAAACGGTAAGGGGTTTATTAATATTAATATGCGTTTAAATGCAGGAACATATTTTATTGAGATTTCTGCTTTACCCGATAATATTGTTTGGCATAATTCATATGCTTTTAAAATAAGTCTTACAAATACCGGAATTTGCCCTTATAGTAATTTTGTTATTAGTTCAAGTTTAACTGGTGCAACATATCAATGGCAAGTAGATAATGGTAATGGGTACACAAATTTGGCTAATACAAATGTCTATAACGGTGTTAATCTTAAAACCCTAGAATTAATATCACCCCCCACAAATATGTATGGATATAAATATAGATGTTTAGTAAATGGAACTTCTCTCAGTAACGAATTAATGTTAAAATTTTCTGTTCAATGGATTGGTGAAGTAAATAATAAATGGGAGAATCCATTAAACTGGAATTGTGGCGTATTGCCTGATGCCAATACAGATGTAATCATTAATACTGGAGTGCCATATTATCCAATTGTTACTACAAACCAAAGTTGCCGAAGTATTAGAGCTTTAACATCGTCTGTACTTAAAATTAATAGTGGGTTATTAAATATAACAGGAAAATAGTATGTTTAGGAGTTAAAAAAACCATTACGGCATGACTATCCAATATAATAAATCATAGATTAGTATTCGATAGTTTGCTATCAATCTCATTTAATTTCAGATATAAAATTAAGGAAGTAACCCCTAACATAAATGTTGTTATAATGAAACAGTTTCTGCTCAATTTCATTCTATTTACTAAAGTCGCATCCGGAGAAATGTTATTTATCAAAGTTGCATTATCAAAATATTTTTCCATGTCTTACTAATTTAAATTGTTTTTTATTTAATAATTGAAATTCAAATTCAACGAACCGATAAGTTTGATTTTTTAAGTTATTGACTTCTGTTTCAAAAGCCCTTGACAGAGGAATACCAAAAAGGTTAATTTCTTCCAGAGACACCAATTCGCCTTTTGCATTAAACAACTGTGTTATGTTCTCATGAATCTCCTTATGAAAATCAAAGATCTTTTTGAATGGCTCATAATTTGATTTACGGATCGGAGAATGATAATCATCCTTACAAGACTGAACGGTTCCATCCGTAAGTTCAGTTCTAAAACAAAATTTCCTCGATTCATGAAACTGGTCTGCTAGAGGAGTATTGCAGTGCAGACATTTTCTTCCTTCGTTATATGTGTATTGATTATTTACTAAGCTTTCCATTCTAAAATTTTTTAAGGGTTAATAATTAAATTGATGCGTTACGTATGTCTTCAATCAACTCATCCAATAGAAAGAAAATTTTTGAGTCGTTTGCAAAACGATGAAATCTCAAATACCCCTTTTGTCGGTATTCCAAAGAGGTACGTCGGGAAATTTTTAATATCTCCCGAACATCTACATCGTCCAGTATTCTAGTTGGATACTTTATATAAAGATCCTCCGAAAGACTATTAAGCATGTTTTCAAAATCAGCTCGGGGAGGTGCGTTTACTTTTTTTTGACTTGTCATAATTTTTGAATTTTTGGGTTAATAATTAAACTTGACAAGCCAAAATTATTCATATAGGAATTATAAAACCTGCTATTTAAAGACAAAAAAAAGTGATATCACGAAATATCACTTTTTGCTTTAAAATCCTTTACTAGCCCCAATTTATCAGGATCGATTGCATCCAACATAAAATCAATCTCTGCGCGCATTTTCACATGTTTTTTAATATTCTTTTTTACTTGATTTGAGATTTGAGCAAGCCTTAAGGGAGTAAGATTTTTTATTTTGGTATCGCCGAATTTAAAGTAAATAATTGCTGCATTCCAAATTTCATCGCCCGATCTTCCCTTAGTTTGAATATATCCCCTATTTTTTAATTTTAATTGATCCAACAAATACACTAAATATTGAACAGTTCCTTTCCAATCTACCTCTGTTTGCTTTATAAAGACATTTAAAAAATCTCCTTTAGCTTCTATATGGGATAAACTTTTAAGTCTTTCGTCAATCCTAGTAATAACTCTTAAAGCTGAAGCCTTACGGGATATTTTGAATTCTGGTAGCGCTTTATCATTTAAATCACTACTTTCTGTATTAGGAGCAGTTATGTCTTCGGAATTTGCGACGCTTACATTTTCAGCATTGCTGATATCAGATTGATTCATTTTGGTGTCAACATTTGGTTTATCCAATTCTTCGATGATATCTTTCTGTTGATATACCCAATTTGAAATTTTTTCTAGCCTCGATTTGTTGTTGAACAATTTATTTTTTTCAATTTCACCAACGACTAAATGTTCAACTGCATTGAGGAAATCTAATTGTTGGATAGTATTTTTTTTAAAATGATACCTTAATATTGATTCACATTTATGATCAGGTGATAACATTAATTGTTGTGCTAAAAAATAGGAATATATCCAAAGATGGTCATAAGAGGTTAGATTAAAAACAATTGATGGCTGATCAATATTAATATTATTGTGAGTGCAGAAATCCCTGATACCAAATCGTAACATTTCAATGTAATCAAGAATTGTTTTCTGGAATTCGGGATTATTGGTTTCATCCAACAATAATTCAGCTTTCCTTAATAATTCTTTAAAATTAATGTCATATTCATGCGACACATATGTTTTGAAATTAGGATCGTCAGCGTTAGTATGCATTTTAAAGGTCGTTAGTAACCTTAAATTTAATAAATTAATTATTCCTGACCATATTAAGTACCTGTATGTTCCAGCGATTGAAAAAGTTTATTAGTATCAAGTGCTACTTTCATTTCTGTAACCTTAGCATATTTTTGTGTCTGCGATATTTTAGTATGTCCCATCATCTTTGATGTAGTTTCCATAGATACTCCATTTTCTAATGAAACAGTAGAAGCAAAGCTGTGGCGGGCCGAGTGCGAAACCAGCACTTTTGTTATGCCAAAATATTCTCCTACCTCTTTGAGGTATGCATTGTACTTCTGATTGGAGATATGTGGAACTAAGAGCGTTTCTGCCTCTAACTCCTCCCATACATCAAACCATTTTGCGAGGATATCACGGGTTGGTTTAAAAAGCGGTATCAAACTTAGTACTCCTGTCTTCTCACGCTTCTTCTTAATGTAATAGATATGACTAAGAGGATTATAATCAATATGCCTGCGTTGCAAATGCATCAGATCGGTATAGGCAAGGCCGGTATAGCAGCCGAATAAAAATATATTCCTTACTCTTTCTAATCTTTCAATTGGTACAGGTTTTTCCGCTACGATATTTAATTCTTCAGTTGTCAGGGACACAGGATCAGTATCATGATAACTGAACCTCATTCCAGCAAAAGCATTATATGCTACCCAACGGTTGTTCACTGCAACCTGGTACACTTTTTTAAAGATCTGCAGTAACTTCATGGTGGAATTATGCCCATTGCCTCCTTCTGTTTTCATATAAACCATGAACTTCTTGATAAAGTCAGGGTTGATGCGGCTGAAAGCCAAATCTTTTATTTTATATTGCTTTTGTACAAATTCTTTCAGGTGGTTCATACAGACAACATGCTTGCGGCCATAGGCATCAGTCTGCCCGGGCTTCAGAGCCTTTTGGCGCTGGTTGATCTCTTCTTCAAAAACATTGAAAAGTGAATAGGCCGGTCGCTTCTCTGTTCCAAAAGCGGTGGCAATAATTTCTTTAAGAGTAAACACACCTTCAAACTTAGTAAGCATGAAGTACGCTCCCTGTAATTTCGTTTTATACTCTGCAAGTTTTTGGTTCAGTCGGTAAGTATCAAGTTCTTTATTACGGATCGTTTGAGTTTCATTATCCCAGTCCTTCATATTGATTTCGATGGTAAGGCTTTTTTCGGAAGTGTAAATATCATACTCTATCCGCAGGTACATCACAGCCCGCTCCTCCCCTTTATTTTTTCGTTTAGGGTATACCGTGAACTTCATTGCACTGATCGATTGATCGGAATTTTCTTTCATAATTTACAATTGTAAAGGTGATAAAAATCCGAAACAAGGGGCGTGACATAATAGGGAATTGATGAGCAATGGCGGGCAAGTTTGTCAATGATTACTTTCTTTAGTAATTATACAAACATGTGACCGTTATGATCAATCCAACCTAGGGACGAGGTGTGAAAAAATTAGACTTAGTGAATGAGTGGAAGAAATAAACGTGTTAGATTTCATTAATCAAAACAAGATAGTTTACCTCAAAAAAAAACTCACTAACAAACTCACCTGATTTCAGTGAGCATTTTAGTGAGTTTCTGCGTTTTAGTGAGTCGGGCAATTTTGAAATGCTCATCATTGCTCGTTCCTGCGCTAAAATGGTCTTTTACTTGTGAACTGGCTGGGACTCGAACCCAGGACCCCATCATTAAAAGTGATGTGCTCTACCAACTGAGCTACCAATTCAACGTACTATATTCAATTATCTAAAAATTTTTTTCTCTTGACCCTCCCGATAAAAATCGGGATGCTCTACCAACTGAGCTACCAATTCTCCTGTCCGCTTTTTTTAACGGAGTGCAAAAATAAGGCAAAATAATCTTGTACCAAACTTTTTAAAAAAGTTTTTCCACATATAATACAATTATTTTCAAGATTGTTTACCAAACAGCCGATTAACTCTCTTATTTTTGTCTATAATCTATTTGGAATGTATAATTTTTTTAATAACAAGGTAGTGGCTATAACAGGTGGTAGTGACGGTATTGGCAAAGCATTACTGGAAATTTTACTGAATTCAGGGGCTAAAGTAGCCACATGCAGTCGCAATCAGGATAAATTATACAATTTACAGGTGCAACATTCAAACAAACCTTTGCATACAATGGTGGCGGATGTAAGCCATTATAATGAATGCAAAAAATTCATCGATTCTACTATTGATACCTTTGGAGGTATCGATATTTTGATCAATAATGCCGGTGTATCCATGCGTTCTTTATTTAAAGATGCCGATATAGAAGTGATTGAAAAAGTAATGAACATAAATTTTTATGGTACACTATACTGCACAAAACTTGCAGTTAATTCTATTATTGAAAGAAAAGGTACTATTGTAGGCGTTTCGTCAATTGCCGGTTATAGAGGATTGCCCGGCAGATCAGGTTATTGTGCCTCTAAATTTGCAGTAAATGGGCTTATGGAAACATTAAGAGTAGAACTTGCTGATAGCGGCACCAATGTAATGTGGGTTTGCCCTGGATTTACAAGCAGCAATATTAGAAATGCAGCGCTGAATGAAAAAGGTACAGCACAGGGAGAAGGCAATCCAATGGATGAAGGAACAATGATGACCGCACATGAATGTGCTGAACATATTTTAAAAGCTATTGAGAAAAGAAAAAGAACACTTGTGCTAACTTTTACGGGCAAACGCACTATTTTCTTAAATAAGTTTTTTCCAAGCTGGACCGACAAACTGGTGAAAAAATTTTATTTCAAAGAAGGCGAACTGATAAAGTGATAAGAGTTATGAATTATGAGCTATGAATTATGAATCTCAAGAATCAAAATTAATTTACCTATAGAATAAAAATTATTAATTTTTAATTATTAATTTTTAATTAAGAAAAATGCCTTTACTAACTCTTACATCCGATATTGGCCAGCATGATTTTCTTGCTGGTGCTGTGAAAGGGCAATTATTACAATCGGCAAGTAATTTTACACTGATCGATATCACACACGAGGTATCTCCATTTAATTATCCGCAGGCTGCTTATGTATGCAGAAATGCTTTTAAAAATTTCCCTGAAGGAACATTTCACCTGGTACTGGTTAACCTATTTGAAGAGAAACCAGATCATCTGTTAATAGCAGAACACAATGGACAGTTCATTGGCACGGCTGATAATGGTTTATTGACAATGATATTGGAAGAAGTGCCTCAAAAAGTTGTAGCTATTAGTCTTGATAAGAATCAACAGAAAAATACCCTTTATTGCACTTCCGTTTTTGGAAAAGCTTTCAGTGAAATTGCTGCAGGTAAATCTTTAGAAGAAGTTGGTGATTCTTCTGTTTCAATCAGGGTTAAAAATCCTTTAAGGCCTATGCTTGGCAACAACTGGATAGAAGGACAGATCATCTTTATTGATAATTTTGAGAACGTTATTGTAAATATTACCAAAGAAGAATTTGAAGAACAACGCAAAGGAAGAAGCTTTAAAATAGTGTTCAAAAGAGATGAGGTAATTGATAAAATAAGTGAGACATATGCCGATGTTCATGAAGGCGAAAAATTGGCTTTATTTAATTCCGCAGGTTATCTTGAAATAGCTATTAATAAAGGGAATGCTGCCGGGCTGTTTGGCTTACAGGGATTTTCTGAGATACAGCAGCAAAATCAAAACCAATACAATAGCAATAGGCTGTTCTATCAAACTGTAAAAGTATTTTTTGAATAGTGGTCTGATAATTTGATACCCTACAGAATTACCCAATAATTTTTTTAACTACTACGAAGCAGGACTTGGATTTTATAAAAAATATATCATCTGTAGATATTACTGACAATGAACTGATTATTGCTTATAAAAAAAGCGATGATAAAAAGTATTTGAGTAGCTTGTATCAGCGATATATGGACCTTGTTTTTGGTATTTGCTTTAAGTACTTTAAAGAGACAGAAAGAAGCAAAGATGCCGTAATGGACATTTTTGAAGAATTGGTTAAAAAATTAAAAGTACATGAGATTGAATACTTTAAGGGCTGGTTATATACATTGGCACGAAATTATTGCCTGATGCAATTAAGAAGTCCCAAAAACATCAAAACAACTGAATTTGGCGAAAAGCCCTTTATGCAATCAGTGGAAAATACGCATCTTGTAAATGAAGTATTTGAAAAAGAAGAAAATTATAAAAAACTTGAAAATTGCATAGGCAAATTGCCAGAAGATCAAAAACAAAGTATTGAACTATTCTTTTTGCAAAATAAATGCTACAATGAAATAGCTGAAATAACAGGTCATGAATGGAATAAGATCAGAAGCTATATTCAGAATGGTAAAAGAAATTTAAAAATTTGCATGGAAGAAAAATAAAAATGGACAGTAAAAAGATAAATATCGTCTATACCGCAGAAGACATTCATAAATACCTTTCAGGTAAAATGAATGCGACTGAAATGCATGCCATTGAAAAAGCTGCATTAGATGATCCTTTATTGGCTGAAGCTATAGAAGGGTACATGGATATGCCCGGCTTCACAGATCAAACTGAATTTGATAAAATAAATAATGACTTATCTGAATTAAAGAAACAGATCAATCCATCCAAAGTAAGAAGATTCACAACTGCATGGCGTGCTGCCGCGGCCATTTTATTATTGTTGGGAGGAGTTATTTTAGCCATGTACCTCAACAACAATTTTGATTCAAAAAAATCTTTAGAAGTTGCAAGTAAAAAAGTTTCAACTGATAGTACCAAGTCCATTGCATCTATACCAAAACAGCATGATAGCATTGTGACAACTCCGGTTATTGAAGAAAAAAAGGAGCAAGTTTTAATCGCATCGAATGAAAAAATAAAAAAAGAAACGGCAGCTTCGGCTAATGTACAAAGCAATAACTTATCTACAGATGATGCCCAGGTAATAGCTCAAGTTTCAGATGATATAGTTCAGAGAGATTCTGTATTTGATTTCAACGAAAATATTGCTTCTGCCACGATGGATAAAGAAGTAGCGGTAGCAACTATAAGAAATCAATCTCGTAATTTCCAGAATCAGTCCCGTAATTTACAAAAAGCCACTTCGCAAAATATACGTCCCATCACTTTTTCCGGCAGGGTTACTGACAGGAATAATAACCCTATTTCATATACAACGATCACTACTGAAAGGGGTTTAACATCTACAACTGATAAAGATGGCGCTTTCAGATTGCGTATAACTGACACCTCCCAAAAAATTGTTTTTACAGCAAAAAATTACAACCCTAAGGTGCTTGAAATTAAACCCGGATACCAAAACATAATTTTAGATTCAAGGAAGATCATTTCAGATAAATCAAGAAACAGTAAAGCCGGACAAGCTGTATTGTTATATCATAAAGGAGCAGCTCCAGTAATTGGATGGCCAAAATATTTGAATTTTTTAACATCACAAATATCATATTCGGAATATGATACCGGTGAACCCGTAGTTGGGGAAACAATTCTTACCTTTGAGATAGACAGCAATCTGGAATTTGGTAATTTTACTTTTGAAAAACAAATTGACCCTGATGTCAATTCAGCTATTGAAGAGCTTGTTACCAACGGACCGGATTGGAAGATCATTGATAAAACAGATCTGCCTGCACTTATTAGATTAAAACTTATTTTTTAAAAACAAACTTACACTTATGTACAAATTACTTCTAAGTTGTTGCATTGTACTTGCAGCACTTACTACAACTGCACAGGTAAAAATGCCTGCCCCATCACCTACACAAACCATTAAACAAGATTTTGGAACAAGTAATATTGAATTGGTCTATTCTCGCCCAAGTGTAAAAGGAAGAAAGATCTTTGGTGATCTTGTACCTTATGGCAAACCATGGCGTACCGGAGCGAATGCTGCTACTAAAATTATTTTCTCTGAGCCGGTTGAAATTGCAGGTAAAAAAGTTGATACTGGAACATATGTATTATACACAATACCTGACAAAGACAATTGGGAAATCATCATTAATAAAGGAATCACCAATTGGGGTGTTGATGGATATAAAGAAGATCAGGATGTTGCAAGGTTCACAGTAAAAACAACGAAAGTAAAACCAGAGGTAGAAACATTTACCATACAATTTGCAAATGTTAAAGGACAAAGCTGTGAATTACAAATTATGTGGGACAAAACAAGTGTTGCTATTCCTATTACAGTAAATATTAACGATAAAGTAAGAGCACAAATTGAAGCTGCAATGCTTACAGAGAAAAAACCTTACTGGCAGGCTGCACAATTTTACAGAGAATATGATAACGATCTTGCTAAGGCTTTGGACAATGTAAATAAAGCGGCAGTAGAAAATCCAAAAGCATTTTGGATCTTATTATACAAAGCAAGAATATTAAAAGAAATGGGTAATCTTGATGAAGCTAAAGTAGCTTCTGACGCTTCTATTGCTTTAGCTAAAGATGCTAAAAATGATGACTATGTAAAACTAAATGAAGACTTTCAGAAAGAAATGAAAAAGTAAAATAAAAAAATAATTGCAAAGCGGCGAGATAAAATTTAAATTTTCATCTCGCCGCTTTCTTTTTTAACTGATCTCATATTTATCATTGCCTGTAAAAACAAAGCCAATACTATTACCAATAAAGCTCCTATTACATTCAACCATAAGAATGATACAATATCTATTTTATAAATCAGTATAATTATTAGTTCGCCAATAATTGCGGCAGAAAAAACGGCTGTTGCTTTTATATATTTTATCCAGAATGCTGATAAAAAAATACCGAGTATTACTCCGTAAAATAACGACCCGATAATATTTACCGCCTCAATTAAACTGTTACCAATATTATAAGCAAACATTGCAATAACTATACAAAACATGCCCCATGCTAACGTATACCATTGTGATAAGATAAAATCATTTTTTTGCGTTGACTGCTTTTTCGTAAACCGTTTATGAAAATCCACAACCGTACAAGCAGCTAATGAGTTTAATGCAGCAGCAATGCTCCCCCATGAAGCAAGGAAAAGCATCGCAATAATTAGTCCCACTAAACCTACAGGCATTTTATCTTTTACAAAATGAAGAAAAATATAATTGTTATCATTCAAATCTTGTCCCGGCAGTGCTTTTTGCAACATGTTTTTATATTCAAGACGATAAGTATTACTTGCAGCTTTATCATTTGCCGCAAATGAACCATTGAATTTATTTTCCAACACTATCAATGAATCATGATAAGGTGTTTGTTTTGCTGCAGCAATAATTGTTTGATTAAAATAAACAGGAGGTTTATGGTAGCTGTAAAAAATAAATATCAACACGCCCAACAGTAAAATAAAAAATTGCATTGGCACTTTCACTAATCCGTTTGTAAGTAAGCCCTTTTTACTTTCGGTTTCATTTTTTGCTGTAAGATATCTTCCTACTTGGCTATGATCAGTTCCAAAATAACTAAGTGCCAGAAAAAAACCACCGATCAATCCGCTCCAGATATTGTATTTGTCTTTCCAATCGAAGCCCTTCTCATTAAATCCACTACTGATAATGTTCATCTTATTAGTAGCTCGAAAAGCTTCTCCCATCTGAATGTCCGCAGGCAATAATTTTAATGCCAGGTAAGCCACCATGATCAATGCCACGAAAATGATGATCATCTGAAGCTTTTGTGTATGTGCCACTGCCTTGGCACCGCCGCTCATTGTGTAAATGATCAGCAACCCTCCCATTACAACATTTGTATAATAAATATTCCAGCCCAATAAAGCACTTAATACAAGCGAGGGTGCAAAAATGCTGATACCGGTACTTAATCCTCTTGATAATAAAAATAAGAATGAAGTAAGTGAACGTGTTTTAAGATCAAATCTTTCTTCTAAAAATTCATACGCTGTGTATACTTTCAATTTACTGAAGACAGGTACAAAGAAAATGGAGATAACGATCATGGCTATGGGTAAACCAAAATAATATTGCACAAAACGCATTCCATCACTATACGCCTGCCCGGGAGCAGAAAGAAACGTAATGGCACTTGCCTGTGTACCCATTATACTTAATAGAACCAAATACCACGGAAGGCTGCGGTTGCTCAAAAAATAACCTTCCAGATTTTTAGTCGTACGGCTTTTATAAACGCCATAAACGATTATCCCTAAAAGAGTAGCCCATAATATGATCCAATCAATATTGCTCATGCGCTATCTCTAATTGTTTAAACTGTAGGTTATGTAAGAATAAATAATGATCTGTAATAATAAAAACAAAGCCACACCAACATACCATTTTATCCAATATGATCTTTTACGTTCCATATTATTTTGCTTTACGTTTATTGGCAATTAAATTTGCAAACAACCTATATGCACCCGGAACACCAGCGGGTAATTCTCTAAAAAAAACTAATCCAGAATAAATAAATCTTCCTTTGCCATAATTGGCAATAATAAGACTACCATCCTGTTCATTTTCACCCGTATCTTTCATGCTGAGAATACGTTGATAATTACTGTCGATACTTTCTGCATTATAAATACTTCTTTCCTGTATCCATCCTTCAAAATCTTTTTGAGTGATCTTATTTGGATAATTCAATACAGGATGATTTGGCAATAAAAAATTCACTTTTGCTGTTTCATCAGTCACCCTGCTCCTGCTGATGGTAAAAGGGAACGGGCCAATTTTTGATTTTACAGAACTAATGAAATTATTTGTGTTGTATTGAGACAATAACACTCCTCCTTCTTTTACATATTGCATCAATACCGCATAGCTATTACTCATCCATTCATTCGTATTATATGCTCTTACACCTGTTATAACAGCATCAAATTGCTTTAAATTATTAAGCGTAAGATCACTTTCTTTTAATGTTGTTACTTTATAGCCCATTTGTTCTAGTGCTTGCGGAACCTTATCGCCTGCGCCAGTTATATAACCGATTGTTGAACCTACTTTTTTTAGATCGATCGATTCAATTACAGTTTTCGGCGTAGTAAAATATTTTATAGAAGGTATATGATCATAAGTTATCTCATGCAAGAATGATTCGCTCTCTAATTTTATCTCTTGCTTCCCAGATTTCTTTAATGCACTATTATTTTTAATATCATAATCCAATTTTTTTAGAAGTGACTCCCCCTTTTTCATTTGTTTCAGATCATCATTGGCTGAAACAATATTTTTTCCATCGGTATATAATTTATACACTGACGTTGCGGCTTGATTCCTTTTATCTCCTGGAAAAGTTATCATTAATGGAGGTTGAATACTTACAGTTACCTGTGGCATTACATATACCGGTTGATATATTTCTCCTTTAACAGGATCAGTATATTTATATCTTATAGATTTTTTAAAACTAAAATTCTGTCCTTCTATGTTTATTAAAAAATCAACATTCATAGGGTCATTCTCTCCTTTGCCGATCAACTGTTGATCACTTACATTAAAGCTTCCTTTCTCCATCGGCTGATCAAGCCAATATGGTTGCGATAATTTTGCATTAATAGGAATTAAAGAATTAAGTGTATCAATTAGATTAATGTTCTTCTTCAACTCCTTTTCAACATTTGCAGATGTCCAATTGATAACTTTTGTATTTATTCCCAATCTGTCATTGATCACTTTTATTATTTTTAAAGTATCTCCTCGAACAGCATATTGAGAATTGGTAGTAGCATCTAAAAATAATCCGCTACATATCTCAATAGCATTTTTTATCTGATTCAATTTCTGTTCACGCCAATAAACATCGTTGATAGCTTCTACTTTTTTATAAAGGCGTACTAACTGAGGAACACTCTTTTCAGGATTAGAAGGAGAATAATATTGGATTATTGAATCGATCAATAACTGCACATTTGCTTTATCATTTAGCTTTGATAAAACCCTATCCCAGCTTACATTTACACCTTCTAGCAGATCATTTACAGGAGCTTGTCCTTTTGTATTTTGAAAATATTCTAAAGTTGTACCTCTTTGAGCCGGCACACCAAAACCCTGGCTTTTATGCTGGCTTCTGCTCAATGCAGATATTTCACCATAACTTTTTCCCAGTAGAGGATTATACATTCCCACATCCACTTTAAACTGATTTTCAGATTGCGTATTGCTACTACCAAAATTGAAAGTATTCCAAAGCAGGCGTTTGGCCTGCCATATAGCAATACCTTGCGTTAATTGATCTGTAAATTTTGTTGAATCAGCGGCTGCATCAAATGCCTCACTGGCAAGTATAGCCGAAGCTGAGTGATGCCCGTGACCTGCCCTGCTATCTTCAGGAAAACGTGTAATGATTACATCAGGTTTAAATTTTCTTATTACCCAAACGATATCGCTTAATACTTTATCATGCCCCCAAGTAGAGATCGCTTCTTCAGAGCTTTTAGAAAATCCAAAATCGTAAGCACGGGAGAAAAATTGTTCAGCCCCATCGATACGCCTTGCAGCCAATAACTCCTGTGTTCTTATTAATCCAAGATCAACACCTTGTTCATCTCCAATTAAATTTTGTCCGCCATCTCCTCTTGTCAAACTTAGATACCCTGTCCTGTACATTTTCTCATTTGCCAGGTATGCCAATAATCTTGTATTCTCATCATCGGGATGTGCTGCAATGTATAAGACAGAGCCAAGTACATTTAACTTCTTCAATTGTAATAATATTTCTGAAGATGCATACGTCTTTGGGGTCTGTGCTTCTGAAATAGAAAATGAAATATTAAAAATTGAAAATATTAGAAAGATCTTTTTAAGCATACTTGAGATTTAAAAAATAAAGGGACAAATATTATTGTCCAACAAAAAATACTGCATTTGAAAATAATAATTTGCCATTTTCCCAAAAACTACGGAATATAGGGTCATCTGCAAAGCTAACAATAGTGCCTGCTCCCATTGGCTGCACCGCAATCACAGAACCATCAGTTATTTTATCTGCAAGATTGCTCCCTACAAAACCTGAAACAGATCTTCCCTTTTTAATAACGCCAACATTCCAGCCATCTTTTGTGAATTCGAAAATATTATCATTCAATTTCAACGTATAATAATAACCCGGATAGCCAAATGCCAATGGATGTGAATCATCAAGCTCAACTTTATAAATTGCACCGGGAATATTTTTTGTAACGCTTTCTCTTTCTCTGTTCTCAAATCTTCTTACATCCGCATAGTCATCTTTATTATCTTTTTCTTCTGAGGCTTTTTTAACTTTAAGCCCAAAATCATTCATCGCTAATTGCACTGCAGCCCCTTCCATTGCAATGATCTTACCTCCACGTTTTACCCAGCTTTTGATTTCTGCTGATCCTTCTTTATCATTCAAGAATTTATATCCCCCATTTGGTAAAATAAGTACATCAAAATTTTTAAGATTTACATAACTGATATCATCAGCATTTATAAGGCTTATAGGATAATTTAATTGCTGGTCAAACAAATGCCACACTTCTCCAGCAGCTTCGGGCACTACACCATTTCCTGTAAGCACGGCCACAGAAGGCTTTTTGATCAAATGGATCTTTTCAGAGCCAAAATCAAACCCTGATTCTACAAACCCCGAACCAACACCAGTTGCATCAGTATTGTATTGCTCAAATATCCTAGGTAATGCATCATATAATTTTTCATTCCCTGATCTTAATATCAACAACGTTCCTTTGTTGAATGTTTTTTTATTAAAAGAAAAATTCTTCTCTGCAAACCTTACTTTATATCCTTTTGACAATAGGCTCCCAAGCAATTTTGCTTCTTCAAAAGATGCATAATTAACAAGATAACCATAGGTACTTTTTTCAACATGATTTTTAAAAGATGAAGTATCCTTACTTAATAAACCGCCTTCCTTTATTGCATATCCATTAACACCATAAGCAAACGGCAATGCCCAGCCTGTTATATCATAAGTAACCGAGTCACTTAACAATGATTTTGGTTCAAATAAAACTTTTATCAATGCTGCCTTAGGTTGATTGACATTTACAGCCAAAGTATATTTTCCTGTCTTTACAGTTTCTTCTTTCCCCGAAAAATAATTATAGCCCTTCGCAGGTTTATTATTATAGATACCAAACTGAATTTTATTATTCGTCAGTAAAGTTTTAATGGCATCAAATTTATTACTCGTTTCTGCAGTAACAATATATGTTTTGTATTCACCAATCCCATTTTTATTCCCTTCATCAAAATATTTTTTAAACTCTAATATCAGTTTGGCTGCATTTAAAGAAGCGATCTCAATTGTACTAAGGCTTGTTGCAAAATGATGTTCAATCCTGTTTTTAAGTGTAAGGGTATCACCGTCATTTTTTACCACAGCTAATCCTCCTACACCATGACCGGCTTGTTCATAGGTCATCCCGATAGCTCCATTAAAAAGCGGATAGGTATCACCGTAAGACGGATAGAAAAGATCAAAAATTTCACGGGTAAAATAAAGCCAGCCATTTGCATCAAAATATTTTGCATGATTCTTTCCTACATCTGTTTGGAAACTTCTTTGCCATGGAGTGATTACTTCATGCATTGGTTCTGCGGCAGGCGCAAAATAATATGGATTACTCGGGTATTGCTCATGATAGTCGCAATGTATCTGAGGAAGCCATTCATTGTACACTTTTACTCGTTGTTGTGTTTCAATTTGTGATTGCCAAGCCCAATCCCTGTTAAGATCAAAATTATAATGATTCGTTCTTCCCCCCGGCCATGGCTGACTATGTTCTCTGCTTCCAATATTTGCATCTGCATTTTTCCCTGACATTTGATTGAACCAATTCACATACCTGTCTCTTCCATCAGGATTTAAGCAAGGATCAATTATTACTACCGTATTTTTCAACCAATTATTTATCTGTGGATTTGAAGGATTCAACAACTCATACAAAATTTTAATCGCTACTTCAGAGGAACTTGGCTCATCACCATGTACATTATAACTCAACCAAACAATTGCTGGCGCATTTGCATTACCGGCTTTATCTGTTAACAAACCTGTAAGCCGTAAATTATTTTTTCTTATCTCCTCAATGTTCTGCATATTTTCTGCAGAACTAATTATAGCTATCAACAGATCTTTTCCTTCTGATGTTTCTCCATATTTTTCAAGCTTCATATTTTGTGGCTTGGAACTTGCAGCAGCATTAAAATAATTTACAATTTTGTAATGCGGTGTATATTTACTGCCTAATGAATAACCTAAAAAATTGTCAGGACTTTTTAGTTGAGCATAAGCAAAATTCATTGAGACCAATAAAAGCGATAATATTATTCTAGTCATAAAAATCTAATGGTGATAATAGTCAGAAAAATTATTCTTATTTGTTTCTGTTGCAACTTATTGTTGCAAAGTACTGCACAATTTAATCCTTATAATTACCACTCACAAAAAAAAGTAACCGTTGGTAAGGCTGCTGTGGTGTCGGCTCACCCATTGGCAAGCATGATTGGAAGAGATATCCTGAAAAAAGGTGGAAATGCATTTGATGCTGCCATAGCAACACAATTGACATTAGCAGTTGTTTATCCCGGCGCTGGTAATATAGGTGGCGGCGGCTTTCTGGTAGCACATTTAAAGAATGGAGAGAATATAACATTGGATTACAGGGAAAAAGCTCCTTCTAAAGCAGATAGGGACATGTATCTTGATAGTAACGGTAATGCACAACTGCTATTATCACAGGATGGCCATTTGGCTGCAGGTGTACCCGGTACAGTGGCCGGACTTTTTGCAACACTCCCATATGCAAAATTACCTTTCAGTAAATTGATACAGCCTGCAATTGACCTGGCAGAAAAAGGTTTTGTATTAACCCTTGCTCAGGCAGAAGACCTGAATGATTATGCCAAAGAATTTCAAAGATTAAACAACTCTCCTACTGCATTTGTAAAAGCAACCCCATGGAAAGAAGGTGACACATTGATACAGAAAGATCTGGCAAAAACATTAAAAAGAATTAGAGACTTGGGCAAAAAAGGATTCTATGAAGGTGCGACTGCTAAACTCATTGTTGCAGAAATGCAAAAAGGAAACGGCATTATCTCTTTGGCAGATCTGAAAAATTATGCATTTAAAAAAAGAGCCGCAATAACTTTCAATTACAAAGGTTATCAAATAATAACAATGCCTTTGCCAAGCAGTGGTGGTATAATTTTACAACAAATGTTGAAGATGATCGAACCCAGGAATATTGGTGCATTAAAATTTCAAACTGCTGCAAGTGTACAACTAATGGCTGAAGCAGAAAGAAGAGCATATGCAGACAGGGCAACTTATTTGGGAGATATTGATTTTGTACATGTGCCTATAAAACTCCTTACAAGTAAAAAATATATTGAGGAAAGAATGAGTGATTTCGTTTTTGGTAAAGCTGGCTATAGTAAGGATATACAGGCAGGCAATATTAACGAAAGTGAAGAAACCACTCATATCAGCATTGTAGATAAGGAGGGAAATGCTGTATCTGTTACCACAACATTGAATGGCCATTTTGGAAGTAAGACAGTTGTTGCCGGCGCCGGATTTATTTTAAATAATGAGATGGATGATTTTAGTATTAAACCAGGTGTACCTAATATGTATGGGGCTATTGGAAATGAAAAGAATGCCATAGCTCCAAATAAAAGAATGTTGAGTAGCATGACACCAACCATTGTTCTAAAGAACAACCATCCATACCTCGTTGTTGGTACTCCGGGTGGCACAACTATTCCAACAAGTGTTTTTCAAACTTTGATAAATATTATAGATTTTAAAATGACAGCCGAGGATGCAGTGAACAAACCAAAGTTTCATCATCAATGGTTACCTGACGAAATTTTTATTGAAGAAAATTTTAATATGGATACAAAAGATGCATTAGAAAAAATGGGGTATAAAATAACAACAAGAGGGAATATCGGCAGGACAGAATTAATTGAAATAAAAAATAAAAAAATAACTGCAGTAGGTGATTCCCGGGGTGAAGATGATGCAAGAGGTTATTAGAAAAGTAAGCATCTATTTATTTTAAAAAAAACCGCTCAAATACAACTTATTGTATAAAAAACACATCTAACCTTAAAATTTGTACATTTGTACACTTTTAAAAAACATAGATGAAAAAAATTTTCCTTTTATTGATTTCTTATTTTATAATTTTTTCTTCACATGCCCAATTTTCAAAAATTGCAGTTAAAGGAAGTTGGAATGTCTCTACTGCCAGGGTTTATTACGTAAATGACCGTACAAGATCTAATATCAAACAGCCTGTAGAATTTAAAAATGGCTATGGATTTGCTTTACTATTTAAAGCACAATTTGATGATGTACTTCATTTTTCACCTACTATTGGATATAATAGAAGAGGTTATATTTACAAACCAACATATGGAGATACTTTAAAATATGATAACACTATTCATTATATAGATATAATTCCAGCTCTTAGTGCCGATTTTCCTGTAGGGGAACGAAAGAACACACTTGTGATCTCAGGAGGCCCTCAATTAGGTTTTGCTATATCCGGTACTGAAAAACTTACAACAATAAGTGGCACTACTACTCATAAAATGAAGATCAGCTCTGATGGTTATTATGGTTTGTTTGATCTTGGGGTGAGTACTGGTATTGGCTTCCATTCGCCAAGAATGTTTGTAGAAGCAGGTTATTTAATAGGGCTTGCTAACATAAATAACAGGTTTCAATCTGATCATAGAAATATCCGGAACAGGATGTTATCATTGAGCTTTGGATATTATTTGAAATAACTTCTCCTTTTAGTGGAATATAACCTGCTTTAAGCAGGTTTTTTTATTTCAATTATAAAAATATATTAATCTTTGGTATTGAATTTGCCTATCGGGCTTGATTAAGTATTTTTGCTATAATTTTACTGACCCCTGCGTAAATTCTGGAAAATATTAAAACGTTCTTTTCTTGCACTGATACTACTATTGGTGCTTTTATATATTTCACTTCATTTTGCACCTGTACAAACATGGCTTGCCCAAAGAGTAGCATCGTCGTTTTCTGACAAACTAAATACAAAAGTTACCATAAAGCACATTGATTTTGCATTTTTTAATAAAATGGAATTAAAGGGAATGATGGTAGAAGATAGAAAAAAAGACACGCTATTATATGCAGGCACTGTATCTGTAAATATCACGGATTGGTTCTTTTTTAAAGATAAAGCCACCTTAAAATACGTTGGATTAAAAGATGCCGTTGTAAATATGAATCGCACAGATTCTGTCTGGAATTATCAATTTCTGATTGATTATTTTTCAGGACCTAAGAAAGAAACAACCAAACAACAAGGTGGAATAGAATTCGATGTAAAAGTTCTTAAGCTTGAAAACATTCGTTTTAACCAGGTTGATAAATGGTTTGGACAGGATATGGTTATAGCTATGAATAAACTAGACCTGGAAGCGGAAAATATTGATATAAGGAATAAAAAGGTTGCAATAAATTTTTTAGAGATCAACCAACCTTATTTTGCTCAAAGCGATTATACAGGGAATCGGGATCGTTTGAATATCCCAAAAAGAAAAAGAGCAAAGACTGATTCCATATCTCAATACAAATGGAATAATGAAGGCTGGATAGTAGATGTAAAAAACATTAAGTTGACAGATGGGGTATTTAATAATGAAAAAGAAAGCGATCATCAAACTCCTACTCCTAATTTATTTGATGGTGATCATATAATATTTGCAAACATAACAGGCGATCTTAAAAATGTTCATTTTGAAAAAGACACTTTAACCACTGACATTAATTTAAGTACAAAAGAAAGAAGTGGATTTGAAGTAAAAAAACTTCAGGCAGCTTTTAAACTAACTCCTCAAATGATGGAGTTCAATAAACTTGATCTTGTTACAAACAAAAGTAAGCTTGGTGATTATTATGCCATGCGATATGACCAGTTCAATGACATGAGCAGCTTTTTGCATAAAGTTGATCTGGAAGGTAATTTTATAAATAGTGAATTAAGCAGTGATGACCTTGCTTTTTTTGCTCCTGAATTAAAAAATTGGAAACGAAATTTCCATATTAAAGGAAGAGCAAAAGGTACCATTGATAATTTTTCTGCAAAAAATATGATCATCAAAAGTGGCAATACGCAAATTGATGGAGATATAACGTTAAGTGGTTTGCCGGATATCAATAATACATTTATAGATTTCACATCACGGAATTTGGAAACTACTTACGCAGAGCTTATTTCCATTATTCCTTCTTTAGTATCTGTTACACAACCTCAATTAAGCAAACTTGGAAATATTCAATACAAGGGTAATTACATTGGGTTCATGAATGATTTTGTGGCTTATGGCACTATAAAAAGTAGCCTTGGTACAGTTACCGGTGATCTGAACATGAAGTTCCCCGAAGGACAAGCGCCAGTCTATAGTGGTAAAGTTTCAACTCCGGGATTTCAGTTAGGCCAATTTATTGATAACAATGAATTTGGGAATATAGCTTTTGACGGGACTGTAAAAGGAAGTGGTTTTTCAACAGATAACGTAAAAGCAAATCTTGACGGAAAGGTTAGTTCAATAGACTTTGGAAATTATACTTACCACAACATTTCAGTTAAAGGAGATTTTGGTAAAAAAATATTCAATGGATTTGCAAGCATTGATGACCCCAATTTAAAGCTTGAAAATTTACAAGGAACAATTGATCTAAGTCAGAAAATACCCCAGATAAATTTTGATGTGTATGTAGAAAAAGCTGATCTAAAAAACCTTCGATTCACAAAAGGTAGTTTTGATATTACAGGGCATTTTAACCTTAATTTTTCCGGAAATAATATTGATAACTTTTTAGGCAGAGCAAGTATTTCAAATGCAAGTTTAAAGCACAATGGCACACCCCTCTCCTTCGATTCCTTAACATTACGATCTGAAATTATTGACAATAAAAAACAATTAACGCTTCAATCAAACGAAGTGGATGCAAGCATTACCGGGGATTTCAGCATTTTAGAATTGCCAAATGCTTTTCAATTATTCTTAAATAATTATTATCCCGCTTATATTAAAAAACCTCGAGCTGTTGTAAAAAAAGAAGATTTCGTTTTCAGTATTCATACAAAGAATGTTGATGAATATGTAAAATTATTGGACCCTCGTTTACAGGGATTTGACAATGCCACCTTTGACGGTAATTTGAAATTGCAGCAGAATGAATTAAATATAAATGCAGATGTTCCGAGATTTAGTTATGATGGAAAGACATTCAATAATATCAGGCTGCATGGTAAAGGAAATTTTGATACACTTGTTACAAAGATCGATGTAGATGATATCATATTGGGAGATAGCCTGCGATTACCTGCTACCAATATTTCGATCTCCTCACATGACGACCTTTCAGATGTGATCATTAATACCAGGGCCAGCAAAACATTGAACGATGCATCTTTACATGCGCAGGTACAAACGCTTACTGATGGTGTTAAGATCAATTTTTCTCCTTCCACTTTTATCATAAATGACAAACAATGGCAAATTGAAAAAGATGGAGAACTCACGCTAACCAACTCACAGGTAAGCGCAAACGATATAAGACTTACTCAAGGTAATCAACAAATAACGATAGGAACCGACCTGAATGAATTCAACAGCACAGTGATCAATCTTAAAAATGTTAACATTGACGACTTCACTCCTTTTCTTTTTAAAGATCCACATTTAGAAGGCATTGTTTCCGGGAATGTAAATATTACCAATCCATTTGGCAAGCCGTTAATAGAATATGATATTATTGCCGAAAAATTTAAATTTGAAAATGATTCGATTGGCTCAGTTACCGCTACAGGCAATTATTCTACCAAGACAGGTATTGCAACGTTTAAAGCCATCGCAAATGACAGTGCATTTAAGTTCAACATAGATGGCACTTTCAATGCAAATGACACTTTAAATAATCAGGCAAACATAAATATCAAGACCGAACGCTTTGATCTTAAATTATTGAATAATTATCTTGATGGTATTTTTTCTGACATCAATGGAATTGCAAATACAAGCGATCTTAAAATTACCGGTAGTAGCAAACATCTTTCATTAACCGGGTCAGCTACGATTAACGATGCTTCTTTAATGGTGAAATACACACAATGCAAGTATAAATTTTCTAATGAAACCATCATTTTCAACCCTGATGAAATAGACTTTGGCAACATTGAATTAAAAGATACGCTTAATAACACTGCTACTCTTAGTGGTAAAATGTATCATCGTTTTTTTCAAAATTTCTTATTTGATGAAGTTCGTTTTGATACAAGAAAAATGCTTGTGTTGAATACAGTAAAAAAAGATAATCCTCAATTTTATGGAAAGGTAATTGGCCGGGCAACGATGGAATTGAACGGGCCTGTTACAAACATGTTGATGACAATCAATGGTGAACCTTCCAGAACAGACAGCAGTCAACTTTATTTAAACACGAGCAGTACAAGTATCGAGAATAAAACAATAGACTATATTAATTTTATTCAGTTTGGTAAAGAGATGCAGAGCAATTATAAAGGATCTGCAGGCATTAATATTTTAGTAGACATGACCGTAAGAGCGAACCCTGCTTGTAAGGTTGATGTAATATTAGATGAGGTAACTGGTGATATTATCAAAGGCCAGGGCAATGGTGAACTAAACATTCGTGTAGGGTCTAAAGAAGACTTATCAATAAGAGGTAGATATGATATCACTGAGGGTAAATACACTTTTAATTTTCAAGCTTTATTAAAAAAAGCATTTATACTTAGAGATGGCAGCATTAGCTGGAACGGAGATCCTTATAAAGCGATCATTGATATGACAGCTGAATATCTTGCTAAGGAAGTTGATTTCAGTGGTATTTCACAAGACAGTACACGTAAGGAAGATATAAAAGTAGTTGCACATTTAACTGAAACCCTTTTAAAGCCTAAGATCGATTTCCAATTCGAGTTATTGCCTAACAGTATTTTAAAGAATAATATTGTTCTTACCAGACGTTTAGCTGAATTTAAAAATGATGAAAATGAAATGAACAAACAGGTAACTTCCTTATTATTATTCAATACTTTCATTACAAATAATCAAAGTTTTTTAAGTACGAGTACCGGATTGAATGTTGCAGCAAGTACCATTGGAGGAATGGTTTCTTCATTATTATCAAGTTCAATAAACAAATTGTTACAATCCTTGAAATTAAATAATGTCGCATTTAATTTTGATCTGAATCCAAACCTGAATTTACAAAATAGCATTGCCAGGTTGCAGGGTGCTGCTAAAGTTGGAGTCACCTTTACTTTCCTTAATAATAGATTGATAGTAAATGTAGGAGGCAATTTTGATTATAATAATCCTTATGTAATCACAACTAAGCCCAATAATATTCTTGTTACGCCGGATCTTACTGTAGAATGGTTATTGACGGAAGATGGAAGAGTTAGTGTGGTAGGTTTTAATCAAACTACTCCAGATGTTATAGGTGAAAGAAACAAAACGGGGGTAAAATTAACTTACAGAAAAGATGTTGACAGGCTTTCTGATCTTTTTAAATCAACGCAGACAAGAAGAAATCAGAACCAACGGCAAGTAGAATCAACTCCCTAATACATGGCTGTTGCCAATAATATTTCCATGCTGCATGATATGGAAAGCAATAGCCCCTATCCCAAGCAAAAACAATACAATTGCCCATACCCACCAATAATCTTTCTTAACCTCATCTTCGATAAAATATTCGGTCATTACAACATTGGTAGTTTCCTTATCTCCTACTAACATAGCATGTTCAGAGTTTTGGCGTATTACTCTTTCTGCAGAAATTGCAGGAGTAAAATTGGGATCTAATTCATAAGGAGTAAAAACAATTTTACCGGAATCGTCTTTTTTAAGAATCCCAATGCCATCTAATTCTATCATACCGGTTTGCTCAAGATCTTTTTTTAATAATCCACTGATAGCAGAAAATTCATTAAAAACCCCAGCGTTATCATCTATCGGAGAAAAACTTATTGAATAGACTGGCGCCAAGAGTTGGGTATTTACAAAATCTGTTTTAGCGCGGGTTGTATGCACAGTTAATTTACCAATACCTGGTAAAGTACAGCTCTTGTTTTGAAAAAGTGAAGCAGCAATTAAACTGTTATACATACGTTTTTAATAAAGCACAAAGGTATGTGCTAAGATATTAATAACAAGATATGCAAAAGTTGAAAAAATTAAAATTTCATAATTATTCCGCCTAAGAAATTTATGCCATAAACAGGATAATTATTCCAGCGCTGGTATTTATTATTGAGCAGATTATTAATATCTGCCCAGGCAGTTAAACGTTTATTGATGCTATATTCTGCACCTGCACTCAGATCGGCAGCGCCTTTAAGGTCTTTTGTAATATTATTTTTAAGCAGGTAAGGCCCGCCACCAAAAACATGCAGATCACTTTTAAGTTTTATTTTATCAAATGCCCACCAGCGCATTGATGCATTGATCTCAAAAGGAACGGTACCATAAGCTGCATCATGCGTTCGCATGCCTGTATAACCGTTGAATGTCACGCCACCATTTAAAGTGAATTTATCCTGGTTGATATAACTCATATCAGCATGAACACGTACCGCTTCCATACTTGCATCATTGCTTACAATGAAACCTTTTTGATCATTCAATGTATCGTTTAAAAATAAAGGAAAATTCTTAAATGATACTAATCCTGCTTTAGCACTAAAATTAAAATGTTTGCCAACAGTAGATTTGATACCACCATATAATTCAACCTCTTCGGTATTCAGCTGTGATAACACAGGTAATATATATGGATTGGTGTTTGAAAGGTTTTTAAAAGTATTTTTTATGATCTTGCCAACAAACCCGGCTTGTACTACAAATGATTTATCTGCCAATTTTAACTCTCCGTAAATATTCGGAAGCAAGGTGAATTTTTTATTGTTGTAAGCAGGTATCAATCCTCCATGTATAGTATACATTGGTGCAGTATATACTACCTCTGGGGCAATTTGAAAAACATTGTTGCTCAATTTAATATTTGCAGGTAATTGATTTTTTGTTTTGTAAGATGTGATATCAGCATTCGCTACAACCTTAGCAGTAATAGCATCTCCAAAAGGCGCCTCTATAGGCACATTCAATACAACACTATTTTCTGATAATTTATTCTCATTAATAAATATATCCACAGCAACTGAAGGATCATACTTAATATCAAATTCATTTACAGCCGTATTTCTAATTCCGCCTTTTACAGTAAAATTTTGAAACCTTTGGCGAACATCATTTTTATTATACGTATACAATGAATGATCGTAGCCATATAAAAAATTATCGCTTATGCTTAATGCTGCACCCCCATAAATTTCATTCTGTTCAGTAAAATAACTACCCGTTAGTTTTGCATTTAACTTTGAATAATCCTGATGCTCAATTTTTCCTTTAGATGAAATATAATCTGCGTAAACATTTACAAGGCTTGTCTTGCCATCTCCAAAACTTAACCCGGCTTTTAAATATGGAGTAGAATAATTACCTATTCCTATTTTTAAATAATTCCTTACGCCAAGATCCAGCGTATCATTAGGCGTAATGGCCAATGGACGCAAAGGAATAGGCTGATAAGTATAGAAAAGATTTTGTGCAGGCACTACATAATTCATTTTGATCTTACTGGTATCACTGCTTAATTGCGAAGCCGAAAGATTGATCTTAACTGCATTACGCAATACAGGTTTGTAATTAGACGTAATATCAATCGTTGGCTTTTTAGTAGTATCTCTTTGAGCAAATACACCGGCACATGAAAAAAGTGCTATAATAAAAAGTAAAAAATATTTACTGCTCTTCATCTTTATTTAATTAGTTAATTTAGAATTCAAACTTTCTTCTGCTATTGCTTTATCTAATTTTTGTTGAGCTTCTGTTTTTAATTCAACAATGGCTGCATTTTGTGCAACACTCTGATAAGTAGCTTTTGCATTGAAATAATCTTTTTTCTGCATGAAAATATCTCCTATCAAAATGTAAGATCTTGTTACCCAATAATCATAACTACCTGTCTCTTTGATCACAACCATTGCAGATTTTTCAGCAGCTGAAAAATTGCTCATAGTAAATTGGCAATTAGCAATTTCATACCTGGCCTCTGCCCCCCATGCTGATTTATTGATTGCAGCACAAGATTTAAATGATGTAATGGCAGCCGCACAATCATTATTTACCTGTTGCGATTTACCTAACACAAGCCAAGCTATTGATCTATCATCAGTACTGGTCCCCTTTTTAGCAAGCACTTCTTTTGCCACTTCATTCGCCTGTGCATAATCTTTCAATTGATAATAACAGCGTACCAAACCTCTTACAGCTTCTAATTGATTATCCTGGTTCACAGAATTAGCTCGTAACAATTCATAATTTTTCTTTGCTCCTGCATAATCTTTCAATTCAAAATAATAGATACGTGCTGCAGCCAATGTAGCTTTTTCAAAATATTTATTTAGTCCTTTTGCACTTACAGCTTCATACCCTTTGATCGCATTGGCCCAATCTTTATTTTTTGAATAACATTCACTTCTTAAATAGTAAGCATCGACTGCGTATGCACCTGTTGGAAATTTATTCAGATAATTGCTAAACCCATCGATAGCGCCATTGCAATCATTGTTATTGTATTTTAATTCAGCTGCATTGTATGTCAATTCTTCCACTTCAGATATTGAAACGTTTTTACCGATACGTTTCATGAAATCAACATACTCATTCGGTTTGCCGTCTTCAACATAAATATTCTTAACATTATCCAATGCTTCATCTGCTTCAGGTGATGATGGATATTTCTGGATCAGCTGCTGGTAATGACTCAAGGCCTGCTGATTATTATTGATATTATAGTAGCTTAATCCAAGTTTCAAATAAACCTTAGGACGAATACCTAATGCCTCCGAGCTACCTAATAAATTATTTAAATATGGAATTGCATCATTGAATTTTTCATCAGCCATATACGTTTCAGCAATTTCCATATTAGCATCATTAATTAAGCTGCTCCTTGGATATTGCCTGATCAAAGCATTCAACAATTTTATTTTATCACTAGAATTTTTAATACCTGCAATGATCGATTGCTGAAACATTGCATAATCACTTTGATTCAAAGCATTGTTGATCACCATAGAATACATTGCATTAGCCTTAGCAAAATCCCTACTCATAAAATAACTATCAGCAGTTCGTAAAAAAGCATCTTGTTCTATTGCAGGTGATGAACCTGATACGGATCTTGTCACTTGCTCAAAATAAGTAAGGGCTTGTTTATAATTCCCTTTCTTCATCCAGCTATAGCCCATATTATATCTTGCAGCAGCAGGATTAGCTTCACCCTGTGCAGCAGCACCACTTAAAAGATATACATTCAGATAGCGGATTGCTTCATCATAATTATTAGAACGATATGCAATTTCACCTTTCCAGAAATTAGCATAAGGTGTAACATATGAAGCTGGAAGTGAAAGAATTTTATTTAATAGCTCGTCTGCATTATTTAATTGCTGATCATTGATATATTCAACAGCCCTGCCATACAATATCCTTGGATAAACTTTTTGCATGGTAGGAGTTGGCTTATCGAAAGACTCGTATAAGACCAATGCATCTTTGAAATTATTTGTATTTGCAAGAATATTTACCAATATTTCTTTTGCCTCAACATTATAAACAGAATTAGGATATGTATTAATGAATTTTCTAAACTCTTTCAACGCTATATCTTGATAACCTAATTCATAGGACAATTTTGCATAATTGAATAATGAAACTTCCTGTTGTTTTTTATTACTACTGTTATATGCACAAAATTGAAATGCATTCCGTGCATTTTCTTTTTGGCCTGACTTTAAATACAGATCGCCTAAAAGATACATAGAATTCTGGCCAAGAGAATCTTGTTGATTACTCAATTGTTTGAACCCATCAATAGCTTTTCCCAACTGGTTGGTCATATAATAACAGTAGCTCAATTCATAAAGGTCTTCCTTACTTACCTTGCTGCTGTTGTTTACATAATATTCAAGCAAAGGCAATGCTTTTGCAAATTCTTTCTTTTCAAAATATATCTGTCCCAGCAATTGCTTCATTTCTTTTTCGTAATACATACCCCCTCTATTCAAAACAGATTCTCCATATTTTAAAGCCTCATCTTTCTTATTTTGAAAATAATATATCTCAGCGATATAATATGGCACTACAGACTTATATTCATCTTCTTTTTCCACTACCTTGAAAGCTTTCAATGCATCATTATAACGCCTGTCATAATAACTAATGAAACCATAATAATAATTGGCCGGAATATAATATTTACTTTCTTGTAGCTGATGTATCTCATCAAATAGTGGCTTGGCATCACTAAACCTTTTTAAATTAAAATAGCTATACGCCATTTCAAATTTCATGTCTCCTATTTCATCATTGCTTAAATTTTCTATAGAAGCTCTTTCATAATATGTGATCGCATTTTCAAAATCTTCTTTTACAAAATAATATTTTGCAAGGTGATAACTTAGTAATTGAATTCTTGGCTCGTTATTTACTTTAGTGATATATTCTTTTGCGTCTTCAACAGCTATAGGTAATTGTAATTTCAATCCGCATACAATATAGTAGTATTGTACATCTTCATATAAATAGAGATTATTGCTTTGTTGATTTTCCGGGTATTGATTTTTTAGTTCCTTTAAAATAGGATAAGCAAGGGCATATTCTTTCTTTACAAAATGATCATTGGCTTCTTTATATTTTTTTTCAGGATCAATTATAGAGAAAGTAGCTTGAGAGAATGCGACAAAAGAAAAGAACAAAGTATAAAGGAGAAGTAAATATTTTCGTTTCATAAAAAGTGGTTATACAAGTCAGATTACCGTTTGCGAAATTAACTACAATGAAGAGTTATGCAAACACTGTTCCAAATGTATTGTGTATAAGTGGATAACTGCTCTAAATAAAAGATTGTACATTTGTTTTACTGTTAAATAAAATTTAAAATATAATATGAAAAAATTATTGTCGACCAAATATTCAGCGGGAGCTTTTAGTGCCGCAATGCTAATTCTTCGTTTAGGGTTTGGTATCTTATTGATGACACACGGTTATGATAAGTTAGTACATTTTAATACCATGTCTGCTAACTTTACTTCATTTTTGGGCCTTAGTTCAGGCATCTCATTAACCTTAAGCATTTTTGCTGAATTTTTTTGCGCCTTATTCGTCACTATAGGATTGTTCACCAGGCTTGCTACCATTCCTATTATAATCAATATGTCGGTAGCTTTATACAAGGTACATCATCTTGATTTTTCAGTTACTGGCGAAAAGGCCACCTTATTCCTGATAGGGTTTATAGTACTATTGTTAGTTGGCCCTGGCAGAGTAAGCGTAGATAGTATGACCGGCAAATAAATTTTCTATGTTCATTAGCGAAACACAGATACGTATTCATTATGCGTTAACAGACCAGATGGGTTTTGTATACCATGGCAACTACGCTCAATTTTATGAGATAGGCCGGGCTGAATCTATTCGAAAATTAGGATACACTTATAAAGACATTGAAGCTATGGGTATCATCATGCCTGTTATTGATATCCATAGCAAATTTTTCAGGCCTGCTAAATATGATGACCTCATCACAGTAAAGACCACATTGAAAGAGCTTCCTGTGCATCATAAAGTAGTATTCCATTCAGAAATATACAATGAAGAAAATGAGTTACTGAATACAGGAGATGTAACACTCTATTTCATGGATGCCAAAGAAATGAAAAAATGTGGAATGCCAGAAGCGCTTAAAACAAAACTGGAGAAATATTTTAAGTGATCACTAAACTCTATGATGATCTACTCTCCAATTTTTGATCAGCATTTTGATATCTCTTGATTTAAGATTTTCATCAATAGCTTTTTTACATAGTCCTACAAACTCTTCATCGCTTGCAAAACGTAAGGCAATTATCTGTCCCAGCCGCAACCTGCTATCCATTGGTTTGCCCGTAGCTATAAAATAACGCATTTTTTCTTCTGCCCTTATTGCCCTATCCTGTGCCTTCAAAGCAAAACGTCTCCCATAAAATGCCATGAAGATCATTATTATGGATGCAAGCACAAGCAATGATGCCGAATAAAGATTTTCGTTTGAAGAAGTATATAGATTTATAATTGATCCTACTACTAATACAAATAATCCGCCATATACACCCAGGTGAAAAACGGGGTCATAATGTCTGTGATTTTTAAAATTCTGTGTCTCCATAAATGATTATTTTTACTCAATATACACTAAGTAATTGTAAGAGATGGCTAAAGCAAGTATTATAACTATCGGAGATGAATTATTAATAGGACAGGTCATTGATACCAATAGTGCATGGATCGCAAAAGAGTTGAATTCAATAGGTATTCAGGTCACAAGACGAGTGGCTGTAGGTGATGATTGGGATGAGATATGGAAAGCACTTGATGAAGAAAGTTTACATGCAGACATTATTTTAATTACCGGTGGCTTAGGACCAACTGCAGATGATATTACCAAGCCATTGCTCTGCAAATATTTCAACGGTAAGATGATCGTTGATAAGAAGGCTTTTGAAAATGTAGAAAATATTTTTAAGAATATCCTTAAGCGGCCAATGATAGAACGCAATGCAAAACAGGCCGAAGTACCTGATACATGCGTAGTAATTATCAATAAACGAGGTACTGCTCCAGGAATGATCTTTAATAAGGATTCTAAAATATTTATTTCTATGCCGGGGGTACCGCATGAAATGAAAGGAATGATCACAGATGATGTATTACCACTCCTTCAAAAAAAATATACCACGTCTGCCATCGTTCATAGAACTTTATTGACTGCAGGAGTTGGAGAAAGTTTTTTAGCAGAGCTGATCAAAGATTTTGAAGAAGTATTACCTAAAAATATCAAGTTGGCCTATCTGCCTAATTATGGAATGGTACGCTTGCGACTTACAGCAACAGGAGAAGAAAAAGAGCAAACAACAATTGAAGTAGATCAACAATTTGACACATTACAAAAATTAGTGTCCAAACATTTAGTCACTAATGAAGATGAGCCTTTAGAAAAAGTCGTAGGTAAATTATTATTAGCAAAGAAAAAAACAATGTGCACAGCCGAAAGTTGCACAGGCGGATACATAGCCCATTTACTTACATCTATTTCGGGATCATCCAATTTTTATGAAGGAAGCATTGTCAGTTATAGTTACCAGGCAAAAGAAAATTTATTGAATGTTGAACGGTCAACTTTAGAAAAAAACGGTGCTGTAAGCGAAGAAGTGGTGATTGAAATGGTAAAGGGTGCATTACAAAATATCAAAGCCGATTATAGTGTTGCTGTATCCGGTATCATGGGGCCTTCGGGAGGGTCAACGGACAAGCCCGTGGGTACTGTTTGGATAGCCGTGGGTAATAAAGAAAAGATAGAAACTGAACTATTCAATTTTCGTTTTGATAGGGAAAGGAACATTCAACTGACCGCTGTAAATGCACTGAATTTATTGCGAAAGTTTATTATAAAAAATTAACTTTGGTAAGCAGCAAAATTGTTATTTTATTTGCTTAGTCTTATCGGTAAAAAACAAGCATTATGAGTTTAGTAGATCTGGTTATGCCAAAGTTGGGAGAAAGCATCATGGAGGCCACTATTTTAAAATGGCATAAAAAACCGGGTGATGCTATCAAATTAGATGAAACTGTATTGGACATTGCTACCGATAAAGTTGATAGTGAAGTACCGGCAACACATGAAGGCGTGTTGGAACAAATATTATACAATGAAAATGACGTGGCTCCTATTGGTGCTGTTATCGCAAAAATAAGAGTAGGTAGTAGCAGTGCTATCATTGAAACGCCGCCACCTGCTCAGCCACAAAAACCGACTTATGAAGAAGCCGAAGAAATTCCGTATCAACCTTCAACTCCTGTGTCAGCACCTGTAGCTTCCACAGAAAAAAATACAATAAGATTTTATTCTCCGCTTGTATTAAATATTGCTCAGCAGGAAGGCATCAGCATGAGTGAATTAGAACAGATCCCCGGAACCGGACAGGATGGACGTGTAAGCAAAAAAGACATCATTGATTATGTAGCATCAAGAGGCTCAGGTCAAAGGCCACAACAAGCCCCTGCCCCTACCCCTGCACCACAACCAGTATCTAACATTCCACAAAAAACATCAGAGATACAAACAACACCAAACTATGCTCCACCTGCCACTTATACCGGCAATGTAGAGATCATAGAAATGGACCGCATGCGTAAGCTCATTGCAAAGCACATGGTCGACAGTGTGCATACAAGCGCACATGTAACCAGCTTTGTGGAATGTGATGTAACCAATCTTGTTTTCTGGAGAGAAAAAATTAAAAAAGATTTTGAAAAAAGAGAGAATGAAAAAATAACTTTCACTCCATTGTTCATAGAAGCTGTTGTAAAGTGCATTAAAAAATATCCATGGCTCAGCAGCAGTATTGATGGCGATAAAATTATTGTTAAGAAAGATCTTAACATAGGAATGGCAACGGCTCTCCAAAACGGCAATCTTATTGTACCTGTAATTAAAAATGCAGATCAATTAAATTTAGTTGGTCTTACCAAGCAGGTGAACAACCTTGCCAATGCAGCCCGTAACGGTCAGTTACGTCCTGATGATACTAACGGTGGCACTTTTACTATTTCCAATATCGGAAGTTTCGGGAGCATTATGGGTACGCCTATTATCAATCAACCACAGGTAGCCATCATGGCGGTGGGTGCAATAAAAAAACGTCCCGTAGTTGTTGAAACTGCACAAGGTGATAGCATTGCGATACGCCATATGATGTATATATCGCTTAGCTATGATCATCGAATCATTGATGGTGCATTGGGTTCTACTTTTTTAAATGCAGTGGCAAAAGAGCTAGAGAATTTTGATGTAAGCAGAAGTATTTGATCGTAGAATTCTTATGGGCTTTCAGCTTATGATCCCTATCCCTTCATTTGTTCAGGCCATCGCTGCTACTCCTCGTCCTCCTTCGTCGGCCTGTGGGGTATCCGCTCTGTCCTGCAGCCCGTCATCATTAATTCTTTCATCAGCCCGACTTCAAATTGAAAATGAATTATGAAAAAAGATATTGAAAATACAGAAGACATTCTATCATTAGTAAATGCTTTTTATAAAAAGGTAGTTGATGATAATGTGATAGGCTACATATTCAGAGATACAGCTAATTTTTCTTTTGAAACACATATTCCTATCATGGTCTCATTTTGGGAAAGCCTGTTATTTGGTACAGCTAACTATAAAGGCAACCCCATGTTGCAGCATATTGAATTAAATAAAAAAAATCCTTTAACTGCAGAGCATTTCAAACATTGGTTATTCTTATGGGAAACCACTGTGAATGAAAATTTTTCCGGAAAACTTGCCGGCGAAGCAATTACTAAAGCAAAAAGTATAGCCGGCTTAATGGAATATAAAATAAACAATAAACCCGCCATTCTAAAAAAATAACTATTTGCTCCCCCGCAAAATACCACTTGAATTTCTCCTTTCTTTTCTTTACTTTTCTAATATAAATTTCTTATTATGAAAGGTAAAATATTCTTTGTACTGGCAATATTTTTTTTCATTGTGATCGGTGGCTTTAAGTATGTAAGTAAAGAAAAAGCTACTCCGATTAAAATTACCCGATCAGCCATTTTTAAGAACAAGCTGATAATTCAATGCTCCCCGGATTGGTCAATGATCAATGCCGATAGCCTTGCCAATAGCATTGGTGTATTACCAGGCTGGGGAAATTACCGCTGGAATATTTCTACAAAAAATGATAGCGCTCAATTTTATTTTAACCAGGGCATTAATATGTATTATGCATTTCACATTATTGAATCAATGGCTTCTTTTAAAAGAGCGCAATTATTTGATGATAACAATGCAATGATATACTGGGCACAGGGATTAGCATACGGGCCCAATATCAACGATTTCGCTTATGCCTCTACCCCGGATGCTTATGAGGCTGTACAAAAAGCTTTAGCTCTTTCAGGAAATGCTTCCGTCAAGGAAAAAGCGTTGATACAAGCCATGTCAGTGCGTTATTCAAATGATAGTACCGTTAGCAGAGAATCGCTCAATCAACTGTACACCGATGCCATGAGCAAAGCTTACAAATTATTTAAACAGGATGCTGATGTTGCAGCACTGTATGCAGATGCAATGATGCTGCAGCATCCTTGGGATTATTGGAAACATAACGGCAATGCACAACCGTGGACACCAAAAATTATATCCGTTATAGAAAATGCTTTGAAAATTGCACCGATCCATCCCGGCGTCAATCATTATTATATTCACATGGTGGAAGCATCTTCAAACCCCCAAAGAGCGATGGCAAGCGCTGACAGGCTGGGTAAATTAATGCCAGGCGTATCACATATGATACATATGCCATCCCATATTTACATACGCAGTGGAAAGTATAAAAGAGGTATTGAGGTAAATGAAATGTCTGTTAAAGGATACAATACCTATTTAGCATTATATCCTGAAGTGCAAAACAATTTACCGCTTTACCTGATCCATAACCTGCACATGCAAAGCGCTTGTGCAATGATGAGAGCAAATTACAGTTACAGCAATAAAAGTTCAATTGAATGTCAGAATAGTTTTGATACAAGTTTTCTCTCCCTCCCACAACCACTGGGAAATTTTGTTCAATACATGTACATGACCCCTGCAATTAACAATGTACGTTTTGGTAAATGGGATGAGATATTAAATGCAGCACCACAGCAATCTCACCATATTTACGCAGTGGCTTTATCACATTGGGCAAGGGGTATGGCTTTTGCAGGTAAAAATAAAATTGCTGAAGCCAAGATGGAATTAAATTCTTTGCAGGAAAAAATAAAAGAATCCGATATGCAAATTGTTATGCAACCCTTTAACTCACCGGCAAGTGCGGCAAAAGTTGCGGAGAAAATATTGGCAGGCACAATTGCAGAGAAGCAAAAGGATTTTGTATCAGCAATAAAATTATTTAGAGAAGCCGTTAAAAATGAAGCCGCACTAATTTATAATGAGCCAAGAGATTGGATGTTACCTGCCAGGCAATATCTTGGCAATGCTTTACTGGAAGCAGACAAGTTAACTGAGGCTGAAAAAATATTCAGAGAGGATCTGAAAGAAAATCCGAATAACCACTGGTCATTGTATGGATTATATAAGGCACTCTCGAAACAGAATAAGACAATAGCAGCAACAATAATTAAAACCCAATTCAATAAAGCTTTTGAGAATGCAGACATACCAATTGGGCAGGCTGTATTTTAATTTAAAATAATTTACAATGAAATTTTTATCGTTCCTTTTCCTACTGTTTTTAGTAGTGACCGTAAATGCTCAAACAAAACAAACATGGATCACTAACATTGACATAATTAATACATCAACAGGCAAGGTCATTCCCGGACAAACGGTCGTAATAGAAGATAGCACTATACGCCAGATAATGAAAGCGGGTGCAAAGATCAAAATACCTGATTCAGCAACTGTTATTAATGGAACAGGAAAATACATTATGCCAGGTTTGATCGATGCTCACATTCATTTTTTTCAAAGTGGCGGATTATATACAAGGCCCGATGCACTTGACCTGATGAAAATATACAGTTATGAAAAAGATCAGCAATGGATATGGGAGAACCAGGATGAGCTGATGCGTAGATACCTGGTTTGTGGTATAACAACTGTGATAGATGTTGGTGGCCCTTTCAGCAATTATGAAGTAAGAAAAAAGAATGCTGCCAATACATTATCTCCCAATGCGTACGTTACCGGGCCTTTAATATCAACCTATCTTCCCAAAAATTTAGATGAAAAAGACCCTCCGATCATTAAAGTAAATACCGAAGAAGAAGCAAGGGAATTAGTAAGAAAACAACTTCCTTACAAACCTGATTTTATTAAGATCTGGTATATTGTTCTTCCGGGGCAACCTGCAGAAAAAACTTTATCAATTGTCAAAGCAACTATAGAAGAAAGCCATAAGTATAGCTTGAAAGTGGCAGTACATGCTACTGAATATGAAACAGCAAAATTGGCTGTGAATGCAGGTTGCGACATATTGGTGCACAGTGTGGATGACAAGGTATTAGATCCACTGTTTCTTCAACTATTAAAAACAAAAAAAGTTACTTATATCCCTACTGCTATTGTTGCATCTAAATATGACGAAACTTTCACACAGCAACATCGCATATCATTACATGAACAACAATATGCCAATCCTTTTATGTTGGGAACATTATTTGATCTTCAGCATATTCCTGTGAAAGATGTAGGCTTTGATTACAAAAAATTACGCACTCGTTTACTCGTACCATCAAAAGAAGATAGTACCATTTTACAAAATTTAAATATTATAAATCATGCAGGTATCAATATTTCGGCAGGCACCGATGCAGGTAATATCGGAACACAACACGGAGCATCGTTTTATACCGAAATGCTTGCAATGAAACAAGCGGGCATGAACAATGCTGAAATTTTAAGATCTGCTACAATTAATACTGCTATTGGATTTGGGAAAGAATCAGAAGTGGGCAGCATAGAAAAAAGCAAGCTTGCAAATATGCTCATCCTTAATAAAAACCCATTGGATAGCTTAGGTGCAGTGAACGATGCAGTATATATTATAAACCGAGGGAAAATAATAAAAAAAGATACGTTGCTTTTAATAACTCCAGAATCTCTGGTCCAACAACAAGTGAATGCCTATAACCTTAATGATCCTGAAGCTTTTTTAGTTCCCTATAGCGACAGCATAGAAGCATTTATTTTTCCTCATAAGAAATTATTAAATGGAAAGAAAGGCTTAATGGAAATGTATAAAGAAAAATTTGACAACATGCCTTTATCTCATATGCAGATACTTGATAGGATAAAAGAAGACAATATAGTAATAGATAAAACTACAGACCAATCAGGAATTACTTCCACTATTCTCTATACGATTGAAAATAATAAGATCAGAAAAATATATTTTATTTATAAGGGCTCAAAATAAAAAAGCCGGCATTGCCGGCTTTTACAAAAAAAATAGAAAATTTATTTCAATTTCATTTCAGCAATAATTCTTTCGATCTTATCATCCAGTCTTTTCTCTGTTGCATCAAAATCAGCAGCTGAACCCAATTTTTCATTCACACTGAAATAGAATTTGATCTTTGGTTCAGTACCACTCGGCCTTGCACTGATCTTAGTTCCATCTCCCAATTCAAACTGCAACACATTGCTTTTTGGAAGATCAATTTTCCATGTTTCGCCTGTTTGCAAATTCTTACCAACCTGCAATTCGTAATCAAATAATTTTGCAACCGGAGCACCATCGATCGTAGCAGGAGGATTACTTCTGTATCCTTCCATCATATCCTGTATCTCTTTAGCGCCATTCATTCCTTTACGAACAATGTTCACCAAGCTTTCTTTATAAAAACCATATTGCAAATAAAGATCAATTAATTTATCAAATAAGCTACGGCCTTTATTTTTTTCATAAGCAGCCATTTCACATGACAATGAAACAGCACTCACAGCATCTTTATCACGTATCTTATCGCCTATCATCAAACCAAAACTTTCTTCACCACCAATGATGTAATTTTCCTTCCCTTCTTTTTCACGTATCAAAGCAGCGATCCATTTAAAGCCCGTCAATACATTATAACAACTAACGCCGTTTGCTGCAGCGATCACATCGATCATATCTGTAGTAACGATTGTTTTTACCACCATATCATTCGGCTGTGCAATCCCTTTTGCTTTTCTTGCTTCTATCATATAGTTAAAAGCGATCATTGCGGTTTGGTTACCATTCAATAATATCCATTCTCCTTTATGATTTTTTACCCCTATTGCAACACGATCAGCATCAGGATCAGTTCCCAATAAAATATCCGCATCCAATGCTTCAGCTTGTTTCAAGCCAATACTCATAGTTGCTGTTTCTTCAGGATTAGGGTATTCTACTGTCGGAAAATTCCCATCAGGTACACTTTGTTCTTTAACAATGTGAACATTATCAAAACCCAATTGTTTCAATGCATCCGGCACTAAAACAATACCACTACCATGTATAGGTGTGTAAACAATTTTAAGATCATGCTGTGCTACACAAGCTTCGGGATAAACACTTAAACCTTTAACCATCTCAAGATATTTTGCATCCATATCTTTTCCTAAACTGATAATGTTTGCTTCTCCACCACTCCATTTTACATCATCTACAGAAGTAATTTTATCAACTTCAATGATCACATTTTTATCATGTGGCGGCACTAATTGTGAACCATCATCCCAATAAGCCTTATAGCCATTGTATTCTTTCGGGTTATGCGATGCAGTACAAACCACACCACCCTTGCAACCTAAATCACGAAGAGCAAAACTTAATTCAGGTGTTGGACGCAATGCTTCAAACAAATAAACTTTGATACCGTTAGCAGCAAATACATTTGCAGTAGTTTCAGCGAAAAATCGACTATTGTTTCTACAGTCATGTGCAACCGCCACACTGATATTATCACCAAAACATATTTTTAAATAATTGGCATAACCCTGTGTTGCCATTCCCACTGTATATTTATTCATACGGTTGGTACCAACACCCATGATACCTCTTAAACCTCCTGTACCAAATTCCAGATTTTTATAGAAGCCCTCTACCAGGTCTTCATCGCTTGAAGCTTTGATCGCATCTTTCGTTGATTGATCATAATTACCGTTCAACCACACATTTACTTTTTCCTGAATTGCATTATCCATAATATGTTTTTTTAAGGCTTCAAAAGTAAAACATTCGTATATAATAAAGTATATAACAGTAAATTTGTTTTTTATGAGCCAAACAGTAGTAAAAAGCCCAACTTCACAGGCGTCGCACTCTTGTACATTTAAAGCTATACTGAGCTTTGGCCTTATGCTTGTTATATCATGCAATTCTTGGGGGCAGGATACTGTTACTCTTATCAGTAATACGATAGAACATGATACCGTAATTATAGCGCACAAAAACTCTAAGCAGATAATAATTTTAGACAGCAATCATTATCAATTTACAAAGAACTTACATCAGCCTGCAAATTTTCAGGAATATTACACAGACCCAAATCATTATCTATTTACCAAAAAACAAATAAAAAAACGAACTAACACCATAGCTATAGCCAATATTGGTGGTTACGCCGCAGTATTAATTGGCTTAAATGCAGCATGGTATTCAGATTTTCCCCGAAGCAGTTTTCACACTTTCAATGATAATAAAGAATGGTTGCAGGTTGATAAAGTTGGCCATATGTACAGTGCATATATCGAAAGCCGTGCAAGTATGGAAATGTGGCGCTGGACCGGCATTGGAAGAAATAAGCGAATTTGGCTCGGCGGATTAAGCGGTGCTGCTTATCAAACTGTAATTGAAGTATTGGATGGGTTTAGTGCAGAATGGGGCTGGAGCTGGGGCGACTTTGGTGCAAATGTCTTGGGCAGTGGCTCATTAATAGCCCAGGAATTAGCATGGGATGACCAACGCATTAAACTTAAATTTTCTTTCCATAAAAATACATATGCCGATGCAACTTTAAATGCAAGAGCCGATGATCTATTCGGTAAAACATTAGCTGAAAGATTTATTAAAGATTATAATGCACAGACCTATTGGGCAAGTGCCAATTTAAAACCCTTTTTTCCTAAAAGCAATTTACCCGATTGGTTAGGTGTTTCGGTCGGTTATGGCGCAAGCGGTATGTTTGGTGGTTTTGAAAATAAGTGGGAGACAGAAGATCCCGGCTTCCCCATCAATCGTACAGATATCAAAAGATACCGTCAGTGGTATTTAGCACCAGATATAGATTTCAGCAAATTTAAAACCCGTAAGAAAGGCGTTAAATTTTTATTCTCAGTTTTAAGTGCCTTTAAATTTCCTGCACCAAGTTTAGAATTCTCAAATGGAAAGTTTAAATTACATGCAATACATTTCTAAAGATTGTTTATGCATTTACTCCAACAATTTCTATTTGCAATTATTGCAGCATTTGCCATTGGCCTGTTCACAAAAAACATATTGCAGATACGCCGCAATATTTTATTAGGTGTAGATGAAGATCTTAGCGACAATAGATCTCTACGGTGGAAAAATCTATTGTTGCTTGCATTCGGACAAAAAAAAATGTTTCGTAATCCTTTAGTGGCAGTAATGCATTTTGTTATTTATGCCGGTTTCATCATTATTAATTTAGAAGTACTCGAAATTGTATTGGATGGATTATTTGGCACACATCGTCTATTCCTTCCTTTTTTAGGAAGCTTATATTCATTCTTGATAAATTTCTTTGAAATACTGGCAGTAGGCGTTATCATCGTTTGCGTTATTTTTTTATTACGAAGAAATATCATCAAGCCAAAACGCTTCATCAGCAAAGACCTCAATGGGTGGCCACGTAGCGACGCAAATTATATATTGATAACGGAAATAATTTTAATGACATTGTTCCTTACAATGAACAGTGCAGACAGAGCCTTGCAATTTCGTGGAGCAGAACATTATCCAAATACAGGCAGCTTTATTTTTTCCGGAACTTTTGCTGCTGCATTTAGCAACATGTCAACATCAGGTTTGATCATTTTGGAACGTAGCTGCTGGTGGCTGCATATCATCGGCATACTAGCTTTCTTAAACTATTTACCATACAGTAAGCATTTACATATATTACTTGCTTTCCCAAATGCGTATTATACCAGGCTTGAACCTAAAGGCAAGATGGACAATATGAAAGCCATTCAAAATGAAGTATTGTATGCCATGCAACCAGAGCTTGCTCCTACTAACGCTGAAGCACAACCTGTAAAATTTGGCGCCAAAGATGTATTTGATCTTAGCTGGAAAAACTTATTGGATGCGTACAGTTGTACAGAATGTGGCCGATGCAGTGCCGCCTGTCCTGCTACGCAAACAGGCAAGCTCTTATCTCCCAGAAAAATAATGATGGACACCCGTGACAGAGCAGAAGCCGTGGGTAAAAATATCAATCTAAATAAAACATTTAAAGAAGATGGCAGGAACCTTTTCAGTCATATTTCTGTAGAAGAATTAAGAGCCTGTACTACCTGCAATGCTTGTGTGGAAGAATGCCCTGTAAGCATCAGTCCCTTGGATATTATTTTAGAAATGCGTAGAAGCCTCATCATGGAAGACAGTAACGCACCACAAGAATGGAATGTAATGTTCAGTAATGTAGAAAATAATTTTGCCCCCTGGAAGTTTAGCCCTGATGAAAGGGATAGATGGGCACAAGACATGAAGAGTTAAAAAAAGAAAACGGCAACACTTATTAGTATTGCCGTTTAAATTAATTATTGAAATCTTTGAACCACATCAAAGAAGAAAATATCCGGAGCCCCTTCTACTCCAGCCGCAGCCATTTTATCTTTAAGATCTTTTGAGGCCATAAAATCTTTAGCTTTTTTCATATCGGTAATTGCAAGAACAATTGATACCATATGATTGTCATCAAAGCTGTGTCCTACTCTTCTGTCTACCAATCCTGCATCAATTCTTGCCTGCTTGTGTTTGTCAAATTCAGTTTTAAATGCATCCCAGTCTTTTACTTTATGATTTATTCTCACTCTTACGGTCTGTTCAATCTTTGAATCATCTGTCACAACATAGTGCAGGTAATTAAATGTAGGTTTACTAACACCTGCCTTCTTCATTCTTTCTTTTAATAGTGGTGAGGCAGAAAATTCTTTGGCTTTGTTTACATCATCCATATTTAATGCTACAACAACCATATTTGAATCATCCATTCCCCTGCCAATTACATAATTGTGTAACCCATGTGCCAATCGCATAGAATCATTGGCTTCATATCCTGTTTTCCAGTTTGCAAAATTGGTAACCTTGTATTGTATCACCAATAAGTTACTATCAACTTTAGCGACAGGTGGAGTTGTCGACTCCATCTTGCTTGCCATAGTATCTATAGTAGTGGTTTCGCTCTCGGTCTTTTCACCCGAATTGCAGGCAGCAAATAACAGCATACAACTTACTGCCACAGTTAGTTTCGTCAAAAATTTGTTTGGTCTCATTGAAATTATTTTTATGGTTAAGCAATACAATAAACCTTTAATATAGAAATTATATTTCGCTAATGCAAGTGAAACAATCGTAAAAAAAATGAAATTAAATGAACATAAATTACCTTTAATCATAATAGTAAGATTACCAAATGATAACAGCACCAAAAAATCCCATCACATTTAAAAGTATTGTTTCGGCAGTTAAACAATCATTGAACGGAGAGCAACAGGATTATACGCAAGGCAGCATCCGAAAAGCTGTTTTCTTATTAGCTATTCCAATGATATTGGAATTGAGTTTGGAAAGTGTATTTGCTGTTGTTGATATATTTTTTGTAAGCAAGCTCGGGCAAAATGCAATTGCTACTGTTGGTCTTACTGAATCTGTTATCACAATAGTTTATTCTGTCGCAATTGGATTAAGCGTTGCCGCTACTGCTGTTGTGGCAAGAAGAATTGGAGAGAAAGATCCAGACTCAGCCGCACATGCAGGTGCTCAATCGTTAATAGTAGCGTTATTCATTACGGTATTAACAAGTATTGCAGGAGTCGTATTTGCAGAAGAGATATTATCCCTGATGGGAGCCAATAAAGATGTAGTACGTGAAGGTGCCATATTTACACGTATCATGTTTGGAGGAAGCCTCGTGATCATGTTACTATTTTTGATCAATGGCATATTCAGAGGAGCCGGTGATGCAGCAATGGCAATGAAAAGTTTGTGGATAGCCAGCATCATCAATATTATTTTATGCCCCATTTTTATTCATTACATGGGACTAAAAGGCGCTGCCATTGCAACCGTGATCGGCCGAAGTAGCGGCGTATTATACCAATGCTATCATTTATTCAAAGGTAGCGGCATACTCAAATTTCATAAGCATCACTTTAATTTTGACATGCCCATTGTCCGTTCAATCATTAAGATCGCATGGCCTGCAACTTTTCAATTTATCATAGCCAGCGGCAGCTGGATCATATTAGCAAGGCTGGTAGCCGAAACGGGTGGCACAACTGCATCTGCAGGTTACCAGATAGCAATAAGAAATGTAGTATTCTTTATTTTACCGGCATGGGGTTTAAGCAATGCAGCAGCAACGCTAGTAGGACAAAATCTGGGAGCAAAAGAATTTCACCGTGCAGAACAAAGTGTGTTAATAACGGCTAAGTATAACGCAATATTTATGAGTTTTGTGATGGCACTGTTCATCTTTTGTTCAAACTTTATCATGCGTCTTTTTACAAAGGATGAAGCGGTAATAGCATACGGTGCAGAAGCTTTACAAATTATCGGCGCTGGTTATGTCTTTTATGGTATTGGCATGGTAATGACGCAAGCGCTGAATGGTGCAGGAGACACCAGAACTCCTACCATTATTAATTTTGTAGGCTTTTGGTTATTTCAGATACCATTAGCTTATTTTTTAGCAAAAGGACTTGACATGAAAACTACAGGAGCATTTATTGCCGTTCCTGTTGCTGAAACATTTATAGCACTTGTAGCCTGGTATTATTTTAAGAAAGGAAAATGGAAGGAGGTAAAAGTATAATTACAAATTATCAACTGGTGGCATAGGAAATGTTGGAGGCTCATTTTCTTCAGGATGTGTAAATTTGCTCACACTATCTTTATGCCTGAGTATTTTGATCACTTGTATCAAAGCTGTTAATGTAAATATTCCACCAATCACCCAGTTCAGGTATTTTTGACTGTTGTTGATTTTTTCTACAAGAAATTTACCCCCGAATATAAAAACGCAAGTACCTAAGAATGCACCAATACCAATACCAAGAATATAACTGTTGTATTGAGCAGGTTTAGCTTCTAATATTTTTTTTGTAAATAAAACTGTGCTCCATCCAAACCAAAAAATAACTACCACAGGATTAATAGCACACATGAACATTCCTAAAAAAAATCTGTTCATATCCCAATGTAATAGAACATTTTTTGCAGTTCCATCACCACCTTTCATAGCTGCAATAAAACTTCCTGTTGCTAATGCAAGAATGATGAATACTGTTACCCATTCCATTACTTTCATTAGTTTCTCCTGCTTGCGAAGCCAATCTATTCCTACCAAAGAAAGACGTACATAGGTCATCTCCACCAGCATAGAACCAATGGCAAATAACAAAGCACCTGTTACAGTTTCCTGGATAGCGATCTGCATTGCGGCAACATTCAATGTACCAAGAGGCAATGAGCCTAAAAAGCTTATCAGCAAGCCCCAAAAAAATACTTTTAACAGTTTAAGCATCTATCGTTGTGTCTACAGCTTTCATGGCTGCATATAATTTTCTTGTGTCTGTAATAAATTTCTGCCCACGTTTCAAACTCCATGGTTTAATACCTTGTTGTGCATTGTATTTGCTGATCTTGTACAACGCTTTCCAATGTTTCAATATCTCTTTATAAGCACCTAACAAAGTATAACCGGTATCATAAAAATGATTGGGTTCAGCACCGCAACCATTGTACTCTAATATAGTAAAATTTTTCCCTTCTTTAAGATCTGCAACACTCGTACACATCACATCATATCTTCCGTAGAAAAAATCATTTACTTTATGACTGATCTCATCAAACACACTCACCAGTTTTTCATCGATCTCATTTTTCAGGTCAATGAACTGAGCACCACGGTTATGATTAGCTGCATAACTTAGTTTATACACTTCTCCATCCTCAATTATCTTGCCCCAATTCTCCTGATGTTTACCTTGCATTGACTCCAGGTGTTTCGCAGCCTTTGGATTTTGCATTACCAATTCACCCAATGTACTTTTTCCATCACCAATAACCTGCAAAGGCACTTTGTGTAAAAAACCTGTAACAATCCCCTTTTCATCTTTTGGATGACGTATGTAAAATATGCTCACCTCCATTGGAAATTTTACCCAGCTTTGAACTATATATTCCCATGGCATTTTACCATGGTATTTTTCCAATGCCATTTCATTTTCTATCTTTCTCAATAATATACCTTGCCCTCCTACTTCTGGTTTTACAACAAATGGATATGCGATCTGATTATCAATTAATTTATGCTTTACTTTTTCAAAGTCTTCACCAGGTAAAATATTTACTGTTGAAGGATATAATTCTTTTGGTAGAAGATCATACATTTCTTTTTTCGGCTCACCTTCCATTCCGCCAAAAGTTAGTTTGGGGTTGCTTGGCGTAAAAAACCAAACAGCACCTGAGCGAATAATATACCCTAACCAGAAAAGAGATATCGGTGTATATAAAAGTTTAAATGGCCAGGCCTCCCAGTTAGTAATGCGTCGTAATAATTGCTTCATTGAATTGCAAAATTAACGTCTAAAAGGCACATAAATACATGATACAAAACATAAAAGGTTTAATTACATTTGTTAGGTATAAAACAGACGATATGAATGTACCTACAATGGCAGAAATGACAGCAAATGGAGAAGCTCCGGAAATTTTATTTTGGGTAGGCTGTTCAGGAAGCTTTGATCAGCGGGCTCAGAAGATCACTAAAGCATTTGTCACTATACTAGATAAGTTACAGATCAAATATGCCATTTTAGGAAAAGAAGAAATGTGCACCGGCGACCCTGCAAGAAGAGCCGGCAATGAATTCATGTTTCAAATGATGGCCTATCAAAATATTCAGATCTTAAATGGCTATGGAATAAAAAAAATTGTAACTGCCTGTCCGCATTGTTTTAATATATTAAAAAATGAATACCCCGAATTAGGGGGCACTTACGAAGTGATACATCATGCTACTTTTTTGCAACAATTGATCGATGAAGGAAAGATCACCATGCAGGAAAAAGGAATTTTTAAAGGCAAAAAAATCACCTACCACGATAGTTGTTATTTAGGCAGGGCAAATAATATTTATGAAGCGCCTCGTAAAGTTTTAGAAGCATTGGATATAGAATTAATAGAAATGAAACGTTGCAAAAGCAATGGCCTATGCTGTGGTGCAGGAGGTGCACAAATGTTTAAAGAAGAAGAAAAAGGAGATATTCGTATCAACACTGAACGAACAAAAGAAGCCCTTGAAACCGGTGCCGGTATCATTGCTGCAGCCTGCCCTTTTTGTAATACCATGTTAACCGATGGAGTAAAAAGCAACAATAAAGAAGATGATGTAAAAGTTTTTGACATTGCTGAATTGATTGCCGCATCTATTTAATAATTTTGCAGTATGGATTTAAATTTTCAGGAACATTTACCAGCCGATTTCCATGACGCATCAAAAGTGTGGGTCTATCAAAGCAGTCGCTTATTTTTTATCAGCGAAGCTTTAGAGATGGAAGAAATGTTTGAGCAATTTGTCAACTCATGGAAAAGTCATGGCGATAAAGTAAAAGGATATGCTAACTTACTCTTTGGTCAGTTCATCGTCATAATGGCTGATGAAACCGCTACAGGTGTAAGTGGTTGCAGTACTGATAGCTCAGTGAGGTTGATAAAAGACATAGAACAAAAGTTCAATGTGCAAATGTTTGACAGACAAACCCTTGCTTTCGTATTAAAAGATAAAATTGAAAGGCTGCCACTTTCACAATTGAACTATGCTGCCGAAAATAATTTCATCAATGAAAACACCTTGTACTTTAATAATACGGTGCTGACTAAAAAGGACCTTTTGACTAATTGGATCATCCCTATAAAAGATAGTTGGATCAGTAAAAGGATCAATTTTCAAAAAGCGTAACCTTTTATCTTAATAAATCCTGCAAATATTTTATTTTAAATACTCATATAGATTTTATTTTAATTTAATAATAACTTATTGATAATTAATTAATTAAAATAACAGGCATACCTTCTTTTAAAAGAATTTCTATATCCCTCTAATACATTTTACCCGAACGGCTCTCTTCCGTTAATTTTATTCAAAATTACCTTAGCCAAAATGGGGTAAGGTTTTAACGATCAATCTATTGCTAACATGAATTGCTTTTGATATCATTTATAGCTATGCTGATATCCTGGCTTTCATTTTCACATTACAAAGCTTTATGAAAAACTTTCTTGCTGTAAGTTTACTTTTTATAGGTTTAATAATTTCTACATTTTCAAATGGGCAAACTGTAGCGGTCACAAAAACGAACCCTACAAAAGTATATATGCATTATATGCCCTGGTTTTCTGCTCCTCAGAATCCTGGATCCGGAACAACAAGTTTCGGTAATGGAAATACAGGTGCTACCAATAAATGGGGGCAGCATTGGAGCCGTGTTGGTAACAATACAAAATTTCCAGACAACTTTATAACTGTTACTGACTATCGTGGCCTTACTGTACAAACAAGAGATATCTGTGCTCATTATCATCCATTGATAGGCCCGTATGATGGAAAAGATACTGCCGTAATTGAATATCATTTATTATTAATGAAATTGTCAGGCATTGACGGCGTAATGATAGATTGGTATGGTAAAGGTGGCAATGGTGCAGGGGATGCAGCTCCATTATTGGTAAATTCAAATGCATTGATCAATGGAACTGAAGAGACAGGTTTAAAGTTTGCCCTAACAATGGAAGATGCAGCCTGGAAAGATATTAATGCTGCTATCGATAATGGAAATTATGCGATCAATAATTATTTCAATAAACCGGAATATGTAAAACTTGGAGACCTCAGAGGTTCCAATGCAACAAGTGCTACTGCCCCATTGATAACAGTTTTCGGGCCGCAGAAATTTAAAACTCCCGGGCAATGGAATACTATACTTTCAGGAAATACACAAGCATTCTTACCACTCTACAATCAATCTGCACAGATAGGTGCTGATGCAGGCGGCGAATTTGCATGGCCATATCCGCAAGCAGTGCTGGGAGGAAATGCCAATGCATGGTATACAAATTTGAGTGGTTATTATCAGACCAATGCGGCAGGAAAAAATATTGTATTGGGCACTGCATTTCCCGGCTTCAAAGATTTTTATGGTACAAATGGAGCATCCCAATATGGAATTATTCCAAGGACTTATTCCGGCACAACAACGTTAAAGGCTACACTAGATTTATACACTCAAAGACAATCAGTATTGGATGGATTGCAATTAGCAACATGGAATGATTTCAGCGAAGGAACTATTATTGAACCAACAGTAGAAGAAGGTTTTCAAAGTTTAGATACCATTCAAAGATTCACCGGAGTACCCTACACCGTGGCTGATCTTGAAGAGGTTTATAGGTTATTTCTTTTAAGAAAAAAATTTGCTGGCAATCCTGCTAAGCAACTACAGTTGAACCAGGTGTTCAATTTCTTTACATCATTGCAAATTCCACAGGCAGTAGAATTAATGAATGCAATAGATAATATCAATGCGCCTAAAGTATCTCTTAGTAGTACAGGCGCTGTAACAGAGGATGGAGGCACAGGTAGTATAACAATCACAGCAACTAATATTACAAATGATCTGTCTGTTCATTATACACTTGAAGGCACACGTGTAGATTCATTGTATACCATAACGCCGGCTTTGCCTGATTCATTGGTATTCACACCTACAAATACATCATACACATTCACCATTGCAGCAGTTGATGATACAATAGTAAACAGAAATAAAACCATATTATTTAAACTGATCAGTGATACAACTTTCAATATTAACGGAAGTGGTATTGCAACATTTACTGTTGGAGATAATGAAGTCCCACCATGCGAAGGAGCAATTATTACAAACACTATTTTATCTCCACTGATAGATGGTGCAGCAGATTCGTTGTGGTTAAGAGCTCCCGTAAATGATATTGGCAAAACGATCAGTGGGACAATTCAAACAGGCTCTACATGGCAGGCAATGTATGATGCTACTAATTTATATGTATTTGTAAAAGTAAAAGATTCAACATTAAGCAATCTCGGATACAACGATTGGGATCAGGATGGTGTAGAAATTTATATCTCAGGAAGTAATAATAGGAACGGAATATATAATAACACTACTGATCATCAATATCGTTTTAATTGGAATATGTTGCCATATTCTACAAGAAATATACAAGGCAACACTAACTCCAAAGACAATATTGTGTATGCTATACCTACTACCACTGATGGATATACGCTTGAAGTAGCAATTCCATGGGCAACCATTGGCGGGGGCACCCCTTTTAATTTTAAAGAGATTGGTTTTGATATTAATATCAATGATCAGCATGATGGCGCAGCCCAGCGTGAAGCTACTGTGGGATGGAATAGCACTAATTCAGATAACTATTTAAACACCACAAATTTTGGCTCAGTGCCACTCGTTATTTGTAAAGCCTCCCCTCTTTTACCATCTCCTGTTATTACTAGTTTAAATATTGCAAACGGCAAAGAATACGTTCTATTTAATTATACAATCCTTGCGTCTAACAGTCCCGTTTATACTCTTACTGATCTACCTTTAGGATTGAATATAAATGCCATGACAGGTGTCATCAGCGGCACTCCATCGTTAAGAGGAGAATACACAGTAAATGTTACTGCTACAAATAATTCAGGAACCCACACACAAGAATTGATCATTATAATTGATTCAAACGCCGCAGTTAAATACTCATCTATTAATGCAGTAAGGCAATCCGCTACTATCGAAATACAATTTATGGTCGACAGCGAAATAGCCATTCAGCAATATGAGATTCAACGATCATCAGATAGCGTGAATTTTACAACTATTAATACCATTACATCAATAGGAAATGATAATATGATGGGTGTTTTTTATAATTCAACTGATCAGCAACCATTGACAACCGTTAGTTATTACAGGATCAAGGGAACTGCACAAAATGGGTTTGTGTATTTAAGCGATATTGCAAAAGCAACAGCAATCAATGCCGCTGGAGTTTACCCCAATCCTCTCAGTGGAAATTATATCAATATTCCTTTTTACGATCAGGCTAATGCATCTACATACAAAGTGCGATTGGTGAATAGTATGGGCCAGGTTTTATATACATCAACTCTTGCAGTGAGTGCAGGTAATAGTATCATGCCGTTCTTCTTAAATAAAAAACCAGGAACAGGTATTTATCAATTGGAACTACAAAATAATAACGGCATCAGAAAAACATACTCAATAGTAATAGGACATTAATTCTTTAAACCCCTTTCTCTATAAATAAACAATAGCCCGTAAAATAAATACGGGCTATTATTTTATATATACAAATGATTGCCTAAAAAAATTAAGGACGATCGTCTTTGATGACAGTTGTTCTTGAATTGGTAGTAGTGCTGCTGCTTCTGTTATTACTTGCAACAACAATAATTATAACCAATATTACAATACCACCTACTACCCATGCCCAAGGTGGAATATTCGTAGCTTCAGTAGTTGTTGTTGTGGTGGTAGATTTAGTTTCGGCAGATCCACCACTAATAACACTGTCCTGTGCCATTACTAATACCTGTACAAAACTCAAATATATCAGGAGCATAAATTTTTGTAAGCTGCCTAGTGATAATTTTTTCATGATGATTGTTTTTATGTTAAGAATTCGATACTCTTAACTTATGAAAAAATTAAGCCAGTATATTTTTACTGTAAAATCATTCAGCAATAAACGAAATGATCAACTTTTTGAGTAAGAATTTCTACATAAAATCCCCAAACATGATATGTTATAATAGATATAAAACAAAATGGCTAGTATACGAAAGCATACTAGCCATTATTATAAAGAGTAGTAATAAACTATAAGCCAGTTCCTTCAAAAGTATTTCCTTGTTTAATATCACCACTTTGATATCCTTTCTTGAACCAGAACATCCTTTGAGCAGATGTGCCATGTGTAAAAGCATCAGGCACTACTTCACCTGTTGATCTTTTTTGAAGCCTGTCATCCCCAATGGCATTAGCAGCATTCAATGCCTCATCTACATCCCCCTGTTCAATTAGATCTTTTACTTGCGATGCATGATGTGCCCATACTCCAGCATAAAAATCTGCCTGCAATTCCATCATTACAGAATATTTGTTTGCCGTAACTTCATCAGTTTGCTGCCTTACACGATTTACTTTATCAGCCGTACCCATCAGGTTTTGTATATGATGCCCCACTTCATGCGCTATTACATAGGCCATGGCAAAATCACCGGGTGCATTTAATTTGTGTTGCATATCCTCATAAAAAGAAAGATCGATATACACCTTACTATCACCGGGACAATAAAATGGGCCCATCGCTGCACTTGCATTACCACAAGCAGAGGCTACACTACCACGAAACATAACAAGCGTGGGTTCTGCATAAGAAGAATTATTTTCCGAGAATATTTTATTCCATACATCTTCTGTTTCTGCTAATACTACTTTCACAAATTTTGCACGCTCTTCATCAGCAGCCTGTTCTTCAGGTGACAATTGTTGAGTTTGCGTTTGATTGATCTGTGGTATTTGCGAAGGATCTATCTCACCTCCACCCAAAAAAGTTGAAACAAGATAAAAGATCACTGCGATGACACCACCCCCAGCTACCATTCCTCCTCCTGATAGTCCACGACGATCATCTACGTTACCACTCTCTCTTCTGCCAAGCCATTTCATAATAATTAGATTTAAATTTAAAAATAAAAAATCAAGCTATTCTTTCTTCATTAAATATAAGAAATATTATTATGAGAAATTATTTTCTGTCGCTTTGATTTTCAATTGCTTTATGTTTATTTATCAACCCTATTTCCATCGAATGTTTAATAGCATCTTCACTATGAGCAAAATAAAAAAACTGTACCCCTGCCTTTTCAATATCTTTTTGTTTTTCTCTTACATGAGGTTTTTCAGGAGTATATACCCTTCTTATATAAACACAATAGATACTATCGGGAAAGTGTTCTACAATTGAGGAATAAATATCTATATCCTTCTGTGAATCATCCCCCAACAAAACAAATTTCTGATGCGGATATGCTTCAATTATTCTTACTATCCTGAAAAATTTTCCATTATGATTATTTTGTCCTGTAGCAAATACTTTCGAAAATGTTTTTACCTGGTTCAATAACAATACTCCCTCGGGCAATTCATTTCTCCTGATGAATTCACGTATATAATTGTACAAGTTCCATTCACTGCTGGATACATAGAAGAATGCATTATTCGCTTTCTCTTCATCATCTATCCCATGCAACAACCTGTAATGATTTACAGCACCATCAAAAGGCCTGCGGCTTCTTGCATTCTCTGTCAGTAGAACAAACAACCGTTTTCTCAGATTAGATGAATGAGAGATCAAAAATGTATCATCAATATCAGAGATAAACGCATAAGTTGTTGGTGTAGGAACGATCACTTCTGCTTCTGCAAATGATATGGTATTAGTGGCCGAACCTCTTTTCATCAACACGGCAGTAACCTTATATGTACCGGGAGCAAGCTTTTCAGCAGGCTTCCATTCGAATTTAAAAAATCCATCATCTTCGGTTGTTGTCTCATACTCTGTATCATTCCAAAATAATTTCACTTTAGCACCGGCTTTCGTCTTCACCATAAATAACCTCAGCAATGCAATGCTATTATACAAAAAGAAATTACGATAAGTTTTACGTGGCATTGGCGATAACGAAAACGCATGTCCGTAAATAACACAGCTATCCTCATTACCAAAACCTGTATACATTTTTAAAGAAGGTGCATATAGCAACCGGAACAGATTAAAGACCTTCAATCGCAGTTTCTTCCAGAAGGAAATATTATGTGGTATATAATTTGTCTTCAATTCCATGAATATAAATCATTTCAATGCAGCAACCCCAACGGCAAAAATATCTGTTCATAGTTAATTCCGGTTCCGGACCCGATGATAATGATGGCCGTGAGGAAAAGATCAAAGCCTTTTTATCGGGCACAGATCTCTCCAAAACATTTTACCCTTTGCCGCAGCAATTTGATATAAAGCAAATAAAAGACCACGTTCTTACTGTCAACCCGGAGATTGTAGTAGCAGTTGGTGGCGATGGCACCGTTACCATGCTTGCAGCCATTATTGCCAACACTGATATCGCCTTGGGCATCTTACCTGCAGGCTCAGCCAATGGCATGGCAAAAGAATTGGATATCCCTATTAATGATGACGAAGCCCTGGATATCATTGCCAATGGCATACACAAAAAAAGCGACCTTATTTCTATCAATGATAAAGAGATATGTCTACACCTCAGTGATATAGGTTTGAATGCACACCTCATCAAACATTTTGATGAAGGAAAACTCCGTGGCAAATTAGGCTATGCTAAAGTGATCTTAAAAACATTGTGGTTAAAAGAAAAGATGCATGTGCTCATCAGCAATGGTCACGAACGTTCAATGCATACTGCTTTTATGGTAGGACTTGCCAATGCCAGTAAATACGGTACAGGTGCTGTCATCAATCCCGAAGGAAAAATTGATGATGGCCTTTTTGAAGTGATCATTGTTAAACGCCTATCATTTTGGGCTTTACTCAAAATGCTTTTCAACCCTGGACTATTCAATCCAAAACACATTGAAATATTTCACACCCCTGCTGTTGAAATAAAGACAACGAGTAAAATGCATTTCCAGGTAGATGGAGAATATATGGGTAAAGTAAAAACTATCATTGCAAAGATCATGGCTGGTGCTGTTACACTTATATTACCTGCTGAAACTTCCGATACACCTTAATTAGCATATCCCTCAAAAGGATAATCATTTATCTTTGCTTCCTTAATTCTACACATGGCAAATAAGAAATTCATTTTCCCGTTATTCTTCGTTTTAATAGTTAGTGCAGCTTCTGCTCAAAAAACTGCATATGCTTTTTCTCCAAAATGGAAAATTGGTGATAAGAGAACGATCTCCATCGTTCAAAAAGAAAAAGAACTTAAGAAAGAAAAATGGACCGAAGAAGAGCCTAACATTGTCGCAGCAGAAATTACTGTAACGAAAGAAGACAATGAGAATTATTTTCTTAAAGTATTGTATGAAAATGTTGCCATGACATCAGCCATTAAATTTTATGATCGCCTGGGTGAAGAATTGGCTGATTACAAAAATCTTGATCTGCAATACAAAGTAAATAAGCAAACGGGCAAACCCGAATTATTGAACTGGCAGGAAGCACAACAATTTGTAAATAAAAGTTTTGAGCAGATAGATTCGCTACTGCAAAAAAAAGTACCAGATGATGCGGAGTTTGCAGGTTATGCATTTGCGCCTATCAAAAAAATATTTGAGAGCCAGGAAAATATAGAATCATACATGACTGATAATATTGGATACATATTTTTTCCTTATAACAAACAGTACATTGTAGGAGACACCATGCGTATTGTAGAGCGTTGCGAAAATCCGCTTAGCCCCGGTGACACCACTACCCAGACAACAATATCATACCTCTCAAAAATTGATGATGCAAATAAGCGTTGCACTATTTATTCATCTGCTATTTTAGATCTTACAGAATTTAAAAAGATGATGATAACAATGATGCAGACTATGACCTCCGCTTTTGGTGCAGAAGATAGTGTAAAGACAAAAGCCACTAAAGAAATAAATGAGTTAGACTTTGATGTCACCAATTCTACTACCATCGATTATGATTACGGCACCAGCTGGCCAATTGAAATAGTTAAACTGGTAAGAGTTACAGGATCCGATCCTTCAGGTAAAAGAGAAACAACAGTTAGCTCAACAGTTACTATAAAGTAAGTCGCTTATATATTTTTTAAACTGCGGTAAGCTTTTAAATATTTATTAAGTCTCGGCAGATCTTCTTGTTTAATTATGGGCATACGCTTTATATCCATGTTATCAGTAAGATCGTTCAGTTTTACTTTTATTGCTAAGGCGTTTTGTTTTGTCCGCTCCACAAAAGCTTCATAGTCTTCTTCATCACTTGTTTTGGTGACACATTTTAATGCTTCAATAATATTTTCAGGGAATCCTTCTTTTTCTAATTGCTCAAATGTCCAGTCGGTATCTTCTACTACATCATGCAATACGCCTACTATCTTTTCTTCTATTGTTGTTCCTGCATTCATTACTCTTGTTACATGGCCTAAGTATGGTGCTCCGTATTTATCGAGTTGGTCTTTGTGTGCGGAGAATGCGATGGTGATGGCTTTTTGGAGGAGGTTGTTGTGATCCATGGTTGTTGTTTGTTCTTTACAACAAGATAAGATTCTGTTTTTATTTTTAGAGCTTTTTAATGTTACTTTTTGTTTGCCCAAAAAGTAACCAAAAAGGGCCCCGACAAAGGATTACATCCCCTTTGTCGGACTTGTTCCCTGATGTGACGATTGTACTACTGTGAACTGAGCTATGGAATTCTATTGTACGCTTTCGGGTTGTGAATGTATTTGTTTAGAGACCGTCTTCTTTGAAAATGTTATTTCCTTTTTTGCTTGTCCAAAAAAGAAACAAAAAAAGACCCCGACAAAGGATTACATCCCCTTTGTCGGATTTGTTCCCTGATGTGGCGTTGTACTACTGTGAACTGAACATTGGTAATTCTACTGTACGCCTTTTAGTTGTTAGTCTTTTATTCTTTTGATGATAATGATATTTATTCTTTGCTATGCTTCTTTTATTCTGATGTTGGTTGAAGGGTGATGTCTAATTTATTTATCTGTCCTAATTTGATAACAACATCTGTTTGTGTGATGGTGGTGAAATTTTCTGCGGTGAAAGTTAGTGTGTATGTGCCGGCAGGAATTTTCTTTAACTGATACTCTCCGTATTGATCGGTCTTTGCTGATGCGCCTGTTTCATTGATGGTTATTGTTACGTCTTTGATGAATGTTTGTCCGGCGGCACTTGTGATTGTTCCTCTTACTGTTGTTGATGTTTTTGAAGGGTTTATTATAATGCGGTTGGACTTGTATGTGGAATAGAAATCGGGATGCGATGCTTTGAAGCCTACTGCAGTTTTATCCATCTGGAATTTTAATACTTTATTGGCTTCGGCTATCAATGTTATTATGTTTTTTCGGATGGTGCTTTTTTGTGCGGCTGCATTGCGTGGGTCGGGAACTTTTGACTGATAAGCGTCTATTGCTGACTGTAGGGAATCTAGTATTGGCTGGCTGATACCGTAATCTATTAATTCTGCAAGATTAGCTGTGGCTAGATCGCAGATGTTTTGACAACGTGGGGCTAACTGATCGTCTTTGGTACGGATCAACTCTGTGTAAGAATATTTTACTTTTTCGAGGAGGGCATTATTGCTGTTAACGGATGCATAAGCGATGATGGGTGCGGCTGTATCTGCTGCGATGGAACATAGCGTGAGCTTTGCTTCTGATTTATCTATTGTGATACCTTTTGTTATTATATCTTCTTGCTGAGCGGTGGCAAGGAGTGCTGCGATCTTTACATCTAGTAACTGTACTGCTGTGGCGAAGACGGGAATTGTTGCGATGATAGTTGGGTTTTCGTTGCAGTGCTTTTGCGTTGCTCTAAACATGTTGAGCTTTGCTTCTTGTGGTGATGTCATTGTTTTAGATTTTTATGTTATTGATGGATTTACGTTTCTTATTGCTTTAGGTGAGATGTGCTTTGCTTAACCTCATTTTTTCATTGCTCGACCTTGTTTTTTCGTTGCTTAACCTCATTTTTTCATTGCTTGACCTTTTTTCTCATTGCTTGACCTCATTTTTCCATTGCTCGAGGTGATTTTTTCATTGTTTGACCTGATTTTTTCATTGTTTGACCTCATTTTTTCATTGCTTGAGAAAAATATCAATTGCTTGAGGTCATTTTTTCATTGTTTGAGCTTATTTTTTTATTGCTTTATGATTTTCAATGAGTTATGATTTTGATTGTGGGGCTTTTTGGAGGAGGAGGTTAGAATGGTAGACGGGAATTGGGGGCGGATGGTTGCATTGGGGTTAGGATTTGGTGGGATTAATTATCTAGTGGATAAATCATCATAGGCATTAAGTTTGGAAAATCTGATAATGATGCAAGATTATTTTTAAATAAAATAATTAGTTCCTTAACTTTTTAAGAATAATATTATCTTTTGTACAACATGTTCTAATTTCTTTTCAATTTCACACTCCCAAACTACCAAAACTCCCCAGCCCATTTGTCTTAACAATTCTATTTGCTTTTCATCACGAGCTATATTTTTTTCTAATTTTTCTTTCCAAAATTTTGAATTAGTTGACGGCACTCTGCCTTCTTTACAATCTTTATGATAGTGCCAAAAACAGCCGTGCACAAAAATTGCGGTTTTATATTTTGCAAAAACTATATCTGGGTTACCTGGCAATTTTTTTTGATGTATTCGAAATCTAAACCCTTGTCTGAACAAATGAGAACGTAAAATAATTTCTGGCTTAGTATTCTTGCCCTTTATTTTACTCATTACTTCGCTTCGTTTTTGTTTAGACCAAATATCCATTTTTAAATTACCTTGTTTTTTATAAGGAAAATTTTTATAGCATTAGCAACAGCATGTGCCAAAGGAACAGGAACTCCATTTCCAATCATTTTGAATTTTTTTGTTAAAGGTAATTCCGGTTGCAAAACATAAGTATCAGGTACACCTTGAATCCGCAATGTTTCCCTTACTGATAAACGTCTATGTTTATACGGATGTAAATGGACTTCATTATTGCCATAACAAGCTGTTGGACTATATTTGAATCGATGGAGTCTTTTAAATGATGGTCTTTTTGTTTCTCCTTCATTTATTGATTGTAATTTTTTATTTGTGATGTACAAATTAAAATATTCATCTGCATTAGGTGTATTTTTAATTTCCCTTTGAAGTACGAGGCAATTTTCTACACATAATTCTAACGGTAAATCTTTGGGTTTGGTTAAGGATTTACCAAATGGGACAGCATCAGGCCATGAATATCTTGTTTCAGCATCTTTGTACTTTTTATTTTCTGGCCAATCAAACCACTTGCCATCAAGTTTTACCGTAATACATTTCGCTGGAATCTTACTTTTCCTAATTCCCACAAAAAAAACCCGTTCTCTATGTTGAGGAACTCCGAAATCCAATGCATTCAAAGTATCATGATCAATATAATATTCTGCTTCCACTCTTTTCAAAAGCTTTGCTAAATGCTCTTTTGTAGACGTACTTTTTGTTAATCCAGTAACATTTTCCATTACAAAAAATGCAGGTTTTAAAGAAAGTATTCGATCAATATATATAATTGTCAATTTGCCTCGTTCTCCTTTAAATCCATCCATGTTTCCTTGTATACTAAAATCTTGACAAGGAGGACCGCCAATTATTCCAAAATCTTCAGGTATACCCTTAGGAAATGCTTCTGAAACAATATCATCTGCACTTACATCAGTTATTGATTTCGTATTAAATATTTCTGCTTTTAATCCATTTCCTCTTGATTTTCTCCAAGAAGTAATACCTGCAGAATGAAGTTTAGCAAATGTTTTATCAAATTCATTTGTCCAAATAATTTCAAATCCGGCCATTTCAAATCCCATATCTAAAAAACCTCCTCCAGAATAGAATGAAAGAATTGGTATTTTATTTTCCTTTTTATTGCTCATATATTATTGTCGTCTTAGTAGCTGAATAAACAAATTGAGTTGCTTCCTTTCTCAAATTGAAAGCGTTTATATGTTTTCCTTTATTGTCATTTAATTCATTAAATTTTTCAGAAGATAAACTTGTCACTGTTATTTCTTTGTCCCCATTCTTTAAAAACATGCTCACATTCCCGTTTTGGTATTTAACGATATTTTTAACTACCCCTGAAATATCATTAAAAGAATTGTCACTCTCCAAAAGTTTCAAATAAAAGGAACATGCCGGTCTATATAAACAATACTTGCAGTTTGTTTCTGACGGATTTGCTACAAAGGATTTTGTATCGATACTTTCATTTGTCGCTTTTAAGAGTTCTTTTGCCGCACTAAAAATTGCATGGCATTCCGACTGCGTAAAATCAATCGTAAATTTCTGTTTTGCCAAATCAACTAAACTCAATTGAGTTGGAAACTTGTTGTTAGTTTCAAAATACAGATAAGCATAGAGTTTTAATTGCTCTTTGTATTCTTCCTTAATGTCAGAGAATATTTCTCCATCATCATCTAAAACATCTTGTGTAATTGCTCCCGTTTTGAAATCAATAATTTCTGCTTCTTGTTCCGCTTCAATTACCAGGTCAATTTTACCTGCAATTAATTTATCTTTTGATTCAAACCATTTTTCAGATAAATATTTTACCTCGCTTGATGTAGCTGGTTTTTCTGAAATATTTCTCAATTGCTTTTTCAAAAGAATTTTCTTCATCCCAAAGTCCTTAACATTCTTTTGTAAGGGAACAAAAAAATCATAACCCTCTCGTTTCAAATTCTCCTCTTGCAATGTCATTTGCTCATCAAACGCTTTATTGAAACCTTCTTCATCCTTTATCACTCCTTTTGCTATCAATTCAAGCATTTTATGTAAAACCGATCCGAAGTAAGCATTTGACGAAACCGGTAATAGAGGCTTCTTTTCAAATGCTTCTGCCAGCAGTGATTTATAAGCACAATTTTTCATTGAATAAAACTGACTTGGAGAAATCCTGCTAATTTTCTTATATTCTATTATTGCAATCTTATTCATTATCTGTTTACTAATTTTTCATAACACCAACCCGGTCTGCGGTGCAAATTAAAAGTATCAATAATGCTTACTGTTCCGTTTCTGCTGCTTGTATATTCATCAATCTCTGCTTTTACTTCCGCCAACCAATTTGCTTCCCTGATATTTCTTAAATCCCAAAATGGGTGAACTATCATTATTATATTCTTTTGGTTTCTTCCAAATTTAATAACAGGTAATCCGTTTATCTCACTCAAATGAGTAAAGCCAAAACTTTGAACAAAACTGTTTCTTAACTCCGTTGCAAATGCAAGCCAATCACTCAATTCAATGTGGTCATTGAAATTTCCATCAGTGCCACATACATAAGATGAATCACTCATTACTCTCATCATTGCCAAACCTAACTTCCAGTCAAGCAAACTGTGATAGTTCATGTTTCTGTAAACCTTCAAACAATCATAACAGGCATCCTTACAACTATGTTGATGTGTTGGTGAATGAATCTTTCCCAAATAATTAGTTGGGTCGGGTGGAACCATTGCTTCAGCAAGAATATTTTGAAAGTTGTTGTATAAATATCTTACGAACCCTGAACCGTTTGGTAATTCATCTGTCAAAATAATTTCTGCAATTTTTCTGCCGGTTCCATCATCAAGCGTTTTCATTGATATATCTGCTATCTCAATTTCAGTCGGGTCAACATCAAGTTTGTCTGCTAAAATCCTTTGGAGCAAAAACGCTGCTGAATAATATCCTGAACGTACCCCGTTTGATTGTGCTTTGATATAAGGAGGGTCAAATTCACCTGAAAACATATTCAAGTCTAACTCTAATGAAACAGTTGCAGGAGAAATTCTGAAAATTTCTGTTTTCTTATTGCTTGCCAAAGCAATTTGTTCGTCTTGTCCTGCCGGATTTGGTTGAATGAAAATTGAATAGCCATTTGAGTTTGAATTAACTGCCAAATCATTCACTAGCCATTGGTCATTAAACCAAAATCCGATTACAGAATTAAATGGAAAGCGATTGTTTGTGTTGTAAAGTTTCCCAGTGAAATATCTGTCAGAGTTTGTATTTACTCTCCAAGTAACATCTTTGTCGCTGATTATTAAGTCTGCATTATTTACTAATTGATGTTGGTCGGGATTTGCAGGGTCATTTATTTTCTCAGCAAAAATTGGTGGTCTTGACAAAAGAAACTCTGAGTCGTCTTTTGTATCACTACCCGAAGAAAGGTTTGTTCTGTATGCTCTCGGCGATTTCAGTTTTACAGGAGGTTGATATTTGTCAGGATTTAATTCACCGCAATTTGGGCAACTGTCAAATTGATTCTGCCCTTCCAATTCAATTTTTCTTTCTTCAGAATAAGTTTCAAAAAATCCGCAAGCCCTACATCTCACAAACCAACGGTTCAATGAAAATGGAAGCTGGTTGCTAGTCCTTGCATTAGTAACTGTTTCATTGCCGTTCCTTCTTGTGTTTATGATATCGCTTGTAAAACCGATTACTTGATGAATAGCCTTGTCTTTTGTTTTCTGTGCTCCCGGAGCAAACTCATAAATTGCCATTGACTGTGCCCTGTCAATTGAAAGTGGATCAAAATTTCTATTAACACCATGATATAAATTTCTGATTGTAGTTGGCATTCCAAACATTGGGAGAATTCCACCTTCAGCCAGTTTTTCAGAAACATCAGTTGTTGCAATTTCTTCATTATTGATTATACTTTGGGCTTTTTCAATTAAACCATTTGCACTCATTGTATCTGATACCCATGTGATAAAATCATTTCGCTTTGCAAGTAACTGCGGAGTTATCAAAGCATCAACCGTTTCTTCAATTTGTGCTCTACTATTTGTTATCCAATGAATGATTTGTATTTTGTAATCAACCCAATTCACTTGTGCATCTCCAATGTTTCCAAACTCCCCATGAACACTTGATTTTTCATCGTTGGTTATGTCTATGCCTTCAGCAATATAAGCCTTCCTGAAAATTTCTTTTGCAAGTAAACGTTTAAAAATTCTTTCCTGATTCATTGAAAGAAATGGAGTAGGTGGAGAATCACCGGTTATTTTATGAGGATTTGAAAAATAAAATTCGTCATGGCTTCTACCTCTGCAAAAAGTCAGAATCACTGAATATGCCTGACCTCTCCGTCCTGCACGACCAACTCTTTGTTGGTAGTTGAATCTTTGCGGCGGCATATTTCCTAACATCACTGCTTGCAATGCTCCGATATCAACACCAACTTCAAGCGTTGTTGTTACACTCAGCAGGTCAATTGTTTTTACTTGCCTCATTCCTTCATCTGGCAAAATGATATTTCTGAAATGCCGCTGCCTTTCAAACTGGTCGTCTGTTTGTCCAGTTAATTCTTCACAATGCAAACGGATTGGTTGGCGTTGTTCTTTGATAGCATTGTATGAAAGATAATTTTCTTCCCAAATATCATCACATATACTGCCGGGGGGTGTTTGCAAGGGCGTAACTGAATATGTGCAAATGCCTCCGCTAAAGTGCAAGTGAGGTCTACTCCCTCTCGGACTTGTCCATACTTGGTCAGTTGCCCGTGCAACTTTGATAAAAAGATTTTCAATTTGAATTCCTGTATCACCCGCAAGTAAGCCACTTGCTGAAAGCGTTGTAAACACTGCATCACCAATTTCATTTTCTTGTCTTGATAATCGTATAGCAATTGCACGGATATACTTTTTTACTTGTCCTGGCAAATCTCTGTAAGTGGTAAAGTTGAAAGGATCTGAATCATCAACCTTATTGTGTTTCCACTTGTCTCCTAAAATCCGGATTGTGGAATTTACAATTTGTAAAAACTCATCTCTTGCGACTGCAATTGCGTTTGCCTGATCTGTGATAACCTGCATTTCAGGATTGATACTTACATAACCTAATGCAGAAGATTCAAACGAATAAAAAAGGGAACCAAAAAACATTGAAGCAAGATTCGTAAAGGTCCCATCTCTCATTTCTGCAATAAATTCATCACTGATACCGGCATTCCATTCTCCCCTATCGAAATTTATCAATTCATACCAAGGAACAAATCTTCCATTAAGGGGTTTTGATTGTAATGAAATATCGTTACCTCCGGGATTAATTCCTAATTCAACAAAATGTTTTATTAGTGGTGCAAGGTTTACCGAATTTGTAATGTGAACCAACTCTCTAACATTTATCAGCAATGAACGGAACTCATTTAACTTTGAAACTGCATCTTCTTTTTCTCTCAACCGGTTTGTATTTGTTCCATTGTAGTTTGATTTTTCAAACAAGTATTCTACTTCATCAAATATTATTGCTGACTTCAACCGGAGTTCTGCTTGTGTTGCTGTATCGCCGCTATCAAACGCATTTATAATTTGAAAACGCAACATCAAATTTGTATGAAGTTCACTGACTAAAATTTCTCTCAACAAATCTGTGAAATGATTTCTTTCAATACCGTTTGCAATTTGTGCCGCATCTTCCCTACTATCGGAAAATACAACCAACTTTCTTTCTGCTTCGCTATCCGGCAACTGGTACATAAGTTCCTTTGCAAAGATTTGTGTTGTCTTTGCAAAACCCGTTCTAAAACCTCTTATAGAAGTAAATTTTCTTTTTGGTGTGTCTTGTCTTCGCTTTTGATTATTCAAACCGCAACACGGACAAACACTTGGTAATGCTTTGTGTGTTTCCCGTGCGTCGATGTTTCCACTTGCATCAGGAAATGCGATATCCCTGTTTGAGCCATTCTCTGTGATTGTGAAGTAGAAGCCCTTTATCCAAAAATCGCTTTCAGTATTTGCTTTGTCGTGTGAAAAATCTATATCCCCTGAAATGCAATTAAGTGATGCCGGAATCCAATTTGCTTCATAGTCGCCTTGATTAAATCCGTTCACAGTTGTTTGTCTCCAGAAGTTAACCGGAATTCCATGTTCACGGTCATGCATGGTGAACTCTTGATTTCCGCAAGCCCAAAAAACTGCATACTCTTGGAAACTCCTTTTCTCTACAAGCTTTGCAGGTGTCTTTTCCGGTATACCTTCAATATTCGGACTGATTGGAAGTAATTCAAAAGAATTATTGCCCGATGCATTTCTTGTAACCAAACGGCTTCCACCAAACAAAGTTGTACCGCAATTATCGCAATAGAGCAATTCCAAAATCCTATTTCCTCTTTCAGAATTTATTTTTGTTGTTGAATAAAGCTTTCCGGCTGTCCGTTCTCCGTCGGCGAAAGCTGCATTATCAATATCATCTGCTTTTACTGATGCCCAAATCCCTTCTATGTTTCTAAAGAAGTAATGAAATCTGAAACGTGGTAATTTTCTTGCATCGGAAATTGAAGAAGCAACTGTTTGAAACTCCGGTTCGTCAAGCATTGCTCTTGTTATGAGCAAACCTCTCAACGCATTTTGTAAATCTTCTTTATTAGTAGTGTTTTCAAAAACTGTTTCTGCAAAATAGTTTCCTGTTGAATCATCACCGGTTGCTTGGATTGAACAAACTGCTTTGTAATCATCGCAAGGCGAATACAATCTTTCTTTGAGTTGCAATGCAGGATTTGTAATTACCGAAAGTAATTTTTCAATTCCTGTTTCTGTCTGTGTAATATTGAATACAGTTGCAATTTGTGTTGCTGCTGTTTCGCAAGATGCAATGAAACTTGTATTTAAAATATTTCCTTTTGCCAAAGAAAATTGCTCCGCAATTTCTTTGAACGGATTTACAGGAAGTTTTCTTCCTGTTTCAGGAAATGGAGTTACTGGGTTATTTACACCTTCAATCAGTTTGAACTTGTTGTCAAAATGTTCTTTGCTCACTCCGAAAAAATCACAAACAAAATTTTTGCTGTCATCGTCTCCTCCTTCAAGCGATGCACTTGATGCAAGTATGCGTAACTGCTCATGATGTGGGTGCAAGCCCAACCGGTCAAGTACAAGTTTGAGCAAGTATGCTACCTCTGTGCCTTGTGTACCTCTATATAAGTGTAACTCGTCAATGATTAAATGGAAAATCCGGTTTTGTTTTGCTGCTGCTCTTTCTGCTTCCGGCAAATCTTCACAAGCCAACCATTCTCTTGTCTCGTCAAAAATCCCTTTGTCAATATCCCTCATTAGCATTATGCTAAGCATGGAATAGTTTGTAATAAGAATATCAGGTGGTGCAACCTGCATATCAAATCTGCTTCTCATTTCTGAACCGTCCAAGCGTTGAAAAAAAGATTTTAATTCTTTCGCTTCATTTCCGGTTTTTCCTGTTGCCTGAATGTATTGTTCAACTCTATCTGAATCAATTTCAATTTGCCTCAGTACTTCAATGAGCTGAGTAACTTTTTTCTTATTGATTACTATTCCATTATTCGTGAGCTTTTTCAATTCACCTGCAACCGGTGAACTACCATTGTATCTCCCAAAATAAATTGCGTTACCATTAGTATTTGAATTTAGCCATTGTCTTGTATCGTCTGAATCAAGAGCTTTTCTTAACCGGCTCATTTGATCTTCTACCAAAGCATTCATCGGGTAAAGAATCAATGCTCTTACTCCGGCTTTTCTTCTTTCATGGTGTCTTTGTCTTGCGGCATCACTTAAAGTAAAGTCTGTTGTGTTTACTGTTTGATTTGTAGTAAGCCCACCGTCTGCCCTTTCTTTCCACCATGTATTTATAGTTGCTGGTTTTGCAAGAGGAGTTTGCCAATTGGCAAACTCTTTTGCAAGCTGTGCAAACAGTGGCAACAAAAAAGATTCTGTTTTTCCTGAACCTGTTCCTGATGTGATGATACAATTGTTACCTCCCATTGCTTGCCTCAACATTTCTGCTTGATGAGAATGCAATTTTATTGTAGATGGAAACAAGCCGGTCTTAACAAGTTCTCTGAAAGTAGCAGCTTCATTTTCATTTAATGCCTTGCCTAAATCAGCTAACGTTAAGTCATCAATTCTTTTGTTACTTGAAACATAATCAGGTAATGGTTCAATCCACGGCTTCCTGTAAAGGACTTTATCATAATTAAGTAAGGCATAACGTTCATCTTCAATGCCATCAAACTTTGTTCCGAATGCCGTTTCAACATAGCGGATAAAGTTTTCTTTTATTGTTTCAAATGAGCCAATTGGATCTTTCATCTTAATTCTTTGTTTACAGGTTTTTGACCTAGTTTACGAAATAAATTTTCTGTAAAAATGCCAGGGATGTTTTCATAAACCCTGTAATATTTTCCCTCAATTTCCATATAATCAGGAGCAAAGCCACTTAATAACATAATAGATTCAGAAAGCAATCTTGGCAAGGGAGTTTGCCATGGAATAGCAACACGTTTTCTTTTATTATCAAATAAGATGACGTTTTTATTGAAGTGTTGCAACGCCACATACTTCCCCCAATTTCTATCTACTTTAAAACATTTCCCTTCTTTCCATAGTTTATGATAAAATGTATATTCGTTTAGTTTATATTCAATTAAAGAAAATGACTTGTCAAAATAGAGAACTTCACTTCTCTCATATTCCAAAGTTTCAGGATTAAAAATTCTTCTCGCCCAACCATAATCATTTTCGTCAGTCAATTCTATAGATTGAGCATAATCTTCGATACTTGCAGAAAACTCCTGAAATGCTACCTGTGGAAAATAATCATTTGAGAACTTTATGTTCAATTCTTTTGCCATGGCAATAAGGTTCTTTTCCCCATAGCCCTCTTTTCCTATGCCAAATGATTTGATTGTAATTACATCAGGCAACAAAAGAGATTTATTAGAAGAAAATTGCTTTTTGATTTCAACTTGCAAATTATTTTGAGCAGCAATCTTTATTAATGAAGCTATAAAAGACAAATCTCTTCCTCCAATTAATAACACTTTTCTTCCTTTTGCTGATGGAATAAAAATAAACTGGGGAGGGTTAACGACGATCTTTTTAGTTTCATAATCATAATCAAGATAACCTATATAATCATAAAAATTTATTGCTGATTTTTTTGTTCTTGTCAAATTAAAATTTGCACCGATATTATTTCTTGAGGACTGTTTTGAAAAATAATATTCAAATGCCCTGTAAAATTCCTCAGTTGTTAAAACACCTTTCATTGCAAGAAAGCTAGCAAGCATATTCCCTTCATGATTAAAAAATACCGGACTTGCAATTTCATCACAAGCATCCTCATTAGTTGATGTAAATAGATTTGCATATGGGCAATAAAGCCTTTTACTTTCTTTCATAGGATTTTGGATATTGCTACCCAAACAATGTTGTTCAGTGGACTCACAATTAATATGTCTGCCTAATGAATCTCTTTTAGGCAATTGAATCCCGTCTACTTTGTCCGCAGCCTCTTTCGAACTAACCAGATTGTATGCAATTTCATTTCCGGAAAAACTTTCTTCCTCAACCTTAATATAAAAATCATGATTCAATAAGGTATCCACCGGTAGTGTCCACCGATTAGTGTTTAATTGTTTACGAATAAGAAATATTTTCTCCTCTGTATGCTTATATTGGAGATAAACTTTTTCGCTACCATTTGAATTTGAGATTTCCACATCGGGTAAAAAATCATTAATAAATGTTCTAAAGTTTACCTTAAGTCCTCCCGTCAATTCAATTCTTTTTTCTGTAAATAAAGTAAGTAATGGGATATCAGGGTGACTTGCTGCCGGATTTAGAATTTTGAAAAGTGAATAATTTTTTGGTAACCCTTCAAAATCTTCTTCACGGAAATTCCCTTTCCGAAAGGAATTACCCCAATCAATTATCGATTGTTTTTTTTCAGTTTTACAAAGTAGAAACATTGGATCTGTCTTCGAAAGAACCTCTGTTTCAATCCAATAGCCAGAGCTTAATTGGAATGTTCCCGCACTAACAAATAATCTAACCTCTCTTTGTGGAAATCTTGCAACCCACTTGTTAAAATCATCTTTAATCTCAATAGGTTCTTTAAAATCTATATTTAATGTCTTTGACCACCCATTTGTTTCGTACAAATTTTCATATTGACCAAACTTCAGATCTTCGGGGTAATCATTAGACGAATACGTTCTATATGAAAAGAAAATTTGCCCGTCATTTTCATTTACTTTGAATTGCAAAAACAATGGGGCCACTGTGTAATTTCTCGTTATTCGCTCTGTAATTTCATCATCCTGATGTGCTTCCCCAGTCCATTTTTTATACTCCCTTTTTACAATTTCAATAATAGATTGTCCCAATTCATTAGTTTCGCTTTTCCTGATTAAATCAATTACACTTTCTTTTAACCACAGGATCGTTAGCCCGTACCTTATCAGTACTTTACGTAATTCCTCTTTTGAGTAAGCTGAGTCCGGAATCATACCAGCTTCGTAAAAGAGTTCGGGAAGTTTGTTTATTGCACTCGGAGGTAAGACGCATTGAGAAAATGGTTTACCAACATGAATCCAATTTTGATTACCGAATTTTTTTAATTCGAAAATTCCAAGATCACAATTCATTGCCATAACTGACCATTCTTCAAGTGCATTCCAAAGGTGGGAGATGTTCTGAAAATTTCCGGTTCCAATATTCTCTTCTGTATGTTGGTTTAAAATTTGATATTTTTTAAAAAAGATATTTACTTTCCCATAATAATTTGATGCATTAAAATGCTCATCATAAGTTTCAGTCAATGGTATAATATAAAGTATCAGATAAGCAATAAAAGGAGGAACATCAACTTTATTCCATTTAAAATATAATTGTTGCGGTTTTGTTATTGGTGAAAATGGAATTTTGTTACTATCTACTTTTTGTTCTCCATATTTAATTGCAGTGATGAAATTTTTCCAAATTTCATCATCTGAGAGTCCTGTAAAATTTTGCCTTGAATATCTTATCAGATCATATTTAGTTAAATAGAATAAAACATTCTTACCCGCATTTTCAGGCTTGAAGAAATAGCTAAAAAGTAAATTATTCCAATCAAAATAATTCATTTATAAATTTTATTTTTTATTCTTCATTTATTAAATTTAAATTATTGATGATCCTCCAAATTCTTTCTTTCACACTAGAACCAACATTCTTTTTTGGTTTAAACCCGTCAATGAATTTCATATTCTTATCATGTAGTACTGAAGAAATATTCTGCCATCTATATTCTATACTCTTATGTGAGCGTTGGGGTAATTCCTTTTGTAATAACCTATTTACCTCTGCCTTGATATAAGGAGTACTTTCTTTTTCGTACTTGATCATTTTGAAATAGGCCTGAATGGCTTTTTCTAGCTCAGCATCTGTCCAGAGTTCGTCCATACAGTTTAAGGTTTATTCGCTAATATAAATTCTTTTTATTAGTTGCCCAATTAATTATCTATGCAGGCAGTTAGCTTATAGCGAATCCTTAACCCAGCAGTTCCCTCCTTCGTCGGGATGACAGCATTGTTGAGCATTGAATGATGTATCGACATTTGCTTAATTGAAAAACAAATGCTGACGGGCTGCCGGATAGAGCGGAAAGCCCGGAGCCTGAGGAACGAAGGCGAGGACTTGGAGCGAAAGCCGGAACTGATGTTGATTGTTGTATGGAGGTGAGTGCCCCAGATTGATGTGCTGATGTGGTGATATGCTGATGTGCTGATTAGGAGAATTTAGTTTATTGTTTCGTTTATTTTAAGACCGTCTTCGACAGGCTCAGACTGACAGATTTTTTACTTGTTACAAAAACAAAAGCCGTTCAGCAAAAACTGAAGGGCTTTAAATATTTATCTGAATGGAATTATAAAAAAATCCAACATTCAACCACTTACTTCATTAAACTATTTTACCGTCTTTTTTAATTCCTCCATATCCGCTTCAAGCTTTTCATTCTTTTTTGCCAATTCTTTCATGCCATTTATCAGCATATAGATCATTGCGGAATTATCTGCGGTAAGGTATTCCTGTCCGTCTTTTTGAATGGTGCCGGTCATGTATGGAGCGATTGTTTTTAATTGCTGTGCAAGTATCCCTACATGCTCATCGGCGGTGTTGTAGCCGGATAAATTATTGTAATGAAAAGTAACAGGATCGATCTGCAATATTTTTTGCAAGCCATCTGTGTATGGTTTTATTTGTTGTTTCATTCTTGCATCGCTTAATGCTGTCCAGGAGCCGCCGCCGGGTTTGGCTGCTGTACCATTTACTTCTAAAGCATGGACGGTAGGATTAATGTTGATGCCTACTTTACCTCCACCTGAAACGAGGATGATATCGCCGGCGCTGTTGTTTTGAAGGTACATACTGTTAGGTAGGAATGTGGTGGTATACGCATCTATCTCATTTCCATCGAACAACAAACGTTGTGAGCCTGACTGTATTTTGAGTGTTGCATCGGTTCCATCATTTTCTTCTCCCACTAAATGAAGTATGCTCTGCGGTGCTATGATGCCAAGACCTGTATTGCCATTTCTTAAAACAGTGATGGCGTTACTTCGAGTGGTAAAGTCGGATCCATTACCAAGCTGAAATATCCTGTCTGTTGCATTCGCTGTATAAGGGTCTGAATTATCGGACGAGTTATTAAATTGTCCCAACGCCGCACCTCCACGGGCCTTTGCATATACACCTGCGCCTATGGCATATGAATTTAAACCGGTAGCGTGTGAACGATCTCCCATGGCTACATTACCATATTCAGATGCTGTACAGCTACTGCCCATTGCTATTGCTCCATCGCTGCTTGCAGTATTAAAATATCCAATAGATATACTATTAGGTGCTGTGGCTTGTGAGCCGTTTCCTAATGCGATGGATTTAAAGCCGCTGGCTATAGTGCCAGAACCAAATGCTATTGAGGATTCGCCGCTAGCTATTGTGTTAGAACCCAAAGCTGTTGCGTATTGTCCACGGGCTGCGGTAGCATAGCCAAATGCGGTAGACCTGGAAGCTGTTGCAACAGTGGAAAAACCCATTGCTACTGAATATGCTCCGATACTATCTGTATCCCATTGTAGTCCGGATACATACCCGGCCCTGAATGCTCCTTTGTCTGCATACCAAAGCATACGTCTGCCTGCTCCACTTACCGGCACATCTGCCGCATTAACCAGCGCCACACCAGTTGCACTGAATAGTACCCCACTGTCTTTTACATGTAATCTTGCTAATGGTGTGGTGGTACCGATGCCAACGTTTTGAGAGAATGCTTGTAATATAGTTCCTGTAAAAAGGATAAGAATTAAGATGATCTTCATGATGATAAGTTTGTAATAAATTTAAGGTTTGTTGAAGAGATGTCCAAATGAGTTAACAGTTAGATTTTTAGAGTTTTTTGATGTGCTGATGTGCTGGTGTGCTGGTGTGCTAATGTGCTGATGTGCTGATGTTGGAGCAGGGTATTACAACATTTAATCGACTATGTTTGTAAGGACATATCAATTAATAAAGTACAGTTATGAAAAAAACAATTTGGGGTTTGATGGTAATGGCATCTTTACTATTTCTGTGGAGTTGCAAAACATCTTACAATAATATTGAAACAACATCCTTACAAGGTTTATGGCTGGGAACATATGCTGTAGATGGCAATCCTATTACGGGGCAATACGGCAACCTTATCATTAAGCCTGATGGAACATTGATCTATGATTCTGATGGTGGAGGCACTCAACATTTAACGCTGGGTAAATGGGTTTTGAGTGGAGATGTTTTAACGTGTAATTGTACTACCGTTTATGGACTTGAATCTAATATTGGTACAGAACAAATATTTACTTTTCGTTACAATAAAAAGAATGGTGCACTCTCTGAAGGAGTTTGGAAAGATGTGTATGGTTCAGGGTCGGGTACTTTTTCTTTAAAAAGAGTTAGGTAAGATAATGAAATACTTGATGTGCTTTTTAATAATTGTTTGCTTTATTTTATCTTGTCGAGATGAAAGCATATCGCCATGCTCAGCATTTAAAAATGGGGATTTTATTTTTCATGCGGCATCTAATAATATGACCTATTCAATTACAAGACATGGATCAAAGCAGGTAGAAATTGAACAGGAAACCGGACACAAAACAGAATGGGAAATTACCTGGCTAAGTGACTGTGAATATACATTGCTGCTTAAAAAAGATAGTTACGGTGTGATGAATACAGAACGGGTTAAAAACTTGTCGGATTTTATATATTCAATTGTAACCACAACGAAAGATTATTATATTTTTGAAATGAGGCGTTCCTCATCAACACCTTTTGTAAGGGACACCATTTATAAAAAGAGTAAACCTGTACGTTTATAGTACACCAACCTGGACTACTTAAAAACCATTCATCTCTTTTATACAAACCGCATCTTCTCTTCTTCAATATCTAAATGCCGCAGATGTTTTCGAATAATGTCTTCATCTAAATGGCGTTCGGCTTTGTTCTTATCATGCAGCCATTTTCGCTGGTGATTAATGATGTCGAGGTAAATGACCTTACTTTCTTCTGCCAGTAATACTTCATCGGGCAATTGGCTGGCTTCCCACCTTGTAACCATTTGCTGCAATGCAGGATGAGAGTCAATTTCATGACTGTACTTATTATTTAAATGCAGTAAAGCCTGCTTAGCCAATTGTTTACGTAAGTCATTATAGACCTCATCGTTGGATGGCTCATTATCTGAATAGGCTGTGATATCTAATTTTTTGATCAACGCAGGCAAGGTTAATCCCTGCACCAGTAAGGTCAACAGAATTACAATAAATGTAATGAACAAGATAAGGTTACGCTGAGGGAAAGGCGTACCATCACTTAAATGTACGGGTATAGATAATGCGGCGGCTAAGGAAACCACCCCCCGCATGCCTGTCCAGCCCAATATCAAGGGCACTTTTAAACCGGGGTTACGTGTGTCTGCCACTTTAATAAAATTTCTCATGATCAGCGTAACGAGCACTGCACCATAAGCGGATAAAATTCTTCCAACGATCAACACAACGGTGATGAGTACCCCATAACCAATAGCGGCTTTTAAACTTACAGCTCCAAGTCCGGCAGTGATCTCGGGCAGGGCTAAACCTATGAGCATAAAGACCATGCCATTCAATATAAAACAAAAACTCTCCCACACATTGACTCCCCGTAATCGGGATGCACTGCTTAAAAAACGATGATGATTGTTTGCTAACATCAAACCGCCACTTACTACAGCCAATACGCCGGAGCTATGTACTTCTTCTGCCAGCAGGTACATGATATAGGGTGTTACAAGTGTTAATATAATATCCATATTGGCATCGGTAGGCAAATATTTATGCACTTTCATAAAGATCAATCCTACCAGCAAACCTATGCCTACTCCACCTATCAGCATCCAGCCAAAACTTAATGCTGCTGTGGTCCAAATAAATTGTCCTGTTGCTACGGCTATTAATGCAAAGCGAAAAATGATGAGTGATGATGCATCATTCAACAAGCTTTCGCCTTCTAAAATAGAGGACATGCGCTTGGGCACTTTTACAAATTTTAAAATTGCTCCTGCACTAACGGCATCGGGTGGTGATACAATGCCTCCTAATAAAAAACCTAATGCCAATGAAAAACCGGGTATAAAAGAATTGGCTACAAATGCTACCGTCATGGCGGTAAGAAACACTACAACAAAAGCAAAGCTTGTGATGATGCGTCGCCAGCGCCACAATTCTTTCCATGAAATTTTCCATGCGGCTTCATATAATAATGGTGGTAAGAAAATAAAAAAGATAAGTTCGGGATCAATGTGCATTGTTGGTATACCCGGAATAAAACTGATGAACAATCCTGCTACTACTAACAGTACGGGATAGGCCACTTTCATTTTATTTGCCACCATAATGATGAATACAATGGCGATTATTAAACTGAGATAAAAGGGGAAGTTTTCGATCATGCAACATTTTTATTTTGGGTATATAAAGATAGGGATTGGTTTTTTTATTCTTTCGGGAGGGCAGATATGAAATATGAACCGACAAAAAGAGAATATTGTCTTTGCAAGATCATTTATGTTACTTTTTTTGCGGAAAAAAAGTAACCAAAAAAGCCGCCGACAAAGGATTACATCCCCTTTGTCGTATCGTTCCCTGATTTAGCTTTTGTACTACTGTAAACTGAACATTTGTAATTCTACATTATGTTATATTTAACTTGATACCACTCAAAATTTGAACTCCTCCCTATTTCTTATATCCCATCTACATTAAGAGTAAAGAATTAATGTCGAAGCCACAGTAGTACAAAAGATCCACATCGCTGTGCGGCAGAAAGGGGATGTAATCGTTTCTGCCTTGAATTTTTTTGTTACTTTTTTGTTTCAAGACAAAAAAGTAAAGAAAAGAAATAACTAAATATTATAGAAACAAAAAAGCCTCCCGTTAATAATGGGAGGCTTTAAATATTTATTTGAAAATCAATTATTCAAAAGTTAGATCCAAACCTAAACCTCTTAATTCATGAACCAATACATTGAAAGATTCAGGAATACCAGGACGAGGAATGTTCTCACCTTTTACAATTGCTTCGTACGTTTTAGCACGTCCGATGATATCATCAGATTTAAGCGTCAACAATTCCTGTAAGATGTTAGATGCACCATAAGCTTCCAGTGCCCAAACCTCCATCTCACCAAAACGTTGTCCACCGAACTGAGCCTTACCACCAAGCGGTTGTTGAGTGATCAAGCTGTATGGTCCGATTGAACGGGCATGCATCTTATCATCAACCATGTGGTGAAGCTTAATTACATAGATGATACCAACTGTTGCTTTCTGATCGAAACGATCTCCTGTTTCACCATCATATAAATAAGTATGACCAAATTTAGGTAAGCCTGCTTCTGTGATCCTGTCAGCAATTTCGTCTACGCTTGCACCATCGAAGATCGGCGTTGCAAATCTTAATCCTAATTTTTCACCAGCCCATCCTAATACAGTTTCATATATCTGTCCAAGGTTCATACGACTAGGTACACCCAATGGATTCAATACGATATCTACAGGAGTTCCGTCTTCAAGGAACGGCATATCTTCCTGGCGAACGATCTTAGCAACAATACCTTTATTACCATGACGACCCGCCATTTTATCTCCCACTTTCAACTTACGTTTAACAGCAAGATAAACTTTAGCCAATTTCAATACACCTGCAGGTAATTCATCACCAATGCTGATGTTGAATTTTTCTCTCTTATAACGTCCTAATTCTTCGTTGTATTTAATGCTGTAGTTGTGCAACAATACGTTGATCAGATCATCAGTTTTTGCATCACCAGTCCAACCAAGTGGATTGATGTTCAAATAATCAAGGTTTGATAAATTCTTTTGATTGAATTTAGAACCTTTACCGATCAATGATTCACCGAAATTATTGCTAACACCTGCAGAAGTTTTTTCTTTAAGAAGTGTAGTTAATTTATTAACCAACAATTCTAAAATATCAGCTTCGTTCTTTTCGTGTGTTTTTTCAATTTTATCCAAAGATGCTTTTTCTCTTACTTTAGCATTCTTATCTTTCTTAGCACGTTGGAATAATTTTTTATCAATAACAACACCTTCAGTACCTGATGGAGCTTTCAAAGAAGCATCTTTAGCATCACCTGCTTTATCACCGAAGATGGCACGTAACAACTTCTCTTCAGGAGTTGGATCGCTTTCACCTTTTGGAGTGATCTTACCGATAATGATATCGCCTTCTTTAATATGAGCACCAATACGGATGATACCGTTTTGATCAAGATCTTTAGTAGCTTCTTCACTAACGTTTGGAATATCCGGCGTTAATTCTTCTTCTCCTAATTTAGTATCACGTACTTCAGTTTCAAACTCACTGATATGGATAGACGTAAACCAGTCATCTTTTACAACTTTTTCAGAGATAACGATAGCATCCTCAAAGTTGTACCCTTTCCATGGCATGAACGCCACTTTCAAGTTACGACCCAATGCTATTTCACCACCTTGTGTTGCGTAACCTTCCGTTAAGAAATCACCTTCAACAACTTTTTGTCCTTTTACTACAGCCGGACGTAAGTTGATCGTTGTTTCCTGGTTGGTACGAATGAACTTAGTTACTTTATATATCTTAAGATCATCTTCAAAGCTTACCAATTGTTGTAATTCGCTTCTGTTGTAACGAACATGAATTTCATTACCATCAACGTATTCTACAACACCTGTTCCTTCTGCATGTAATTGAATTCTTGCATCACGAGCCGCTTTTGCTTCCAATCCTGTACCTACGATAGGCACTTGCGGACGTAACAATGGTACAGCCTGACGTTGCATGTTCGATCCCATCAAGGCACGGTTAGCATCATCATGTTCAAGGAAAGGAATCAATGAAGCACTCAAACCAACGATCTGATTTGGAGCAACGTCCATGTATTCAACTTCTCCTTTATCTAAAATAGGGAAATCACCTGTTTGACGACTCTTAACTTTATCTTCAGTGAAGTTACCTTTTTCATCCATCGGCATATTTGCCTGTGCAATTTTAGCGGTATCTTCTTCTTCAGCACTTAAGAAAGTGATCTTCTTCATATCTGCTCTACCATCAGTTACTTTATGGTAAGGCGTTTCGATAAAGCCCATTTCATTGATCTTAGCATGTACACAAAGTGTAGATATCAAACCAATGTTTGGTCCTTCCGGAGTTTCAATTGTACAAAGACGACCGTAGTGAGAATAATGCACATCTCGAACCTCGAAACCTGCTCTTTCACGACTTAGACCACCGGGCCCTAGCGCTGAGATACGACGTTTGTGTGTAATTTCAGAAAGAGGATTCGTCTGATCCAGGAACTGAGATAACTGAGATGTACCGAAGAATGAATTGATAACAGAAGATAATGTTCTTGCGTTGATCAGATCCACCGGAGTAAATACCTCGTTATCACGTACGTTCATTCTTTCACGAATGGTACGAGCCATACGTGCAAGACCTACACCAAACTGAGCGTATAATTGCTCACCTACTGTACGTACACGACGGTTGCTTAAGTGATCGATATCATCTACTTCAGATTTACCATTGGTCAATTGTACCAATGTTTTAATGATAGCGATGATATCATCTTTAGTTAATACTTTTTTAGTGATAGGGAAATCAAGACCTAAACGGCGATTGATTTTATAACGTCCAACTTCACCTAGGTCATAACGTTTATCAGAGAAGAATAATTTATCAATGATACCACGTGCTGTTTCGTTATCTGGAGCATCTGCACCACGTAACTGACGGTAGATATGTTGAACCGCTTCCAACTCAGAGTTAGAAGTATCTTTATTTAATGTATTGTAGATGATCGCATAATCACCACTTACTTCTTCTTTCTGAACGAATACACTTTTGATATCCAATTCTAAAATTGTATCAATGTTTGATTCGTCTAAAACGCTGTCTCTTTCAAGAACGATCTCGTTTCTTTCCAAGCTCACAACTTCACCAGTATCTTCATCCACGAAATCTTCTACCCATGTACGTAATACACGTGCAGCTAAACGTTTGCCTGTATAATTCTTTAAAGTTTTTTTATCAACCTTAACTTCATCAGCCATTCCGAATAATTCCAAAATATCTTTATCAGTTTCGAAACCGATAGAACGTAACAAAGTAGTTACAGGGAATTTTTTCTTACGATCGATGTAAGCATACATCACGTTATTGATATCTGTAGCAAACTCCATCCAGGCTCCTTTGAAAGGAATAACTCTTGCTGAGTAGATCTTCGTTCCGTTCGGGTGAACAGATTGTCCGAAGAATACACCAGGAGAACGATGTAACTGAGATACTACTACCCTTTCAGCACCATTGATAACGAAAGTACCACGTGGTGTCATGTAAGGGATATTACCTAAGAACACATCCTGAACGATGGTTTGGAAATCTACGTGCTCTTCATCATTACAGCTCAATCTAAGCTTTGCTTTTAAAGGCACAGCATAGGTCAAACCTCTTTCGATACACTCATCAATAGTGTAACGTGGAGGATCAACGAAATAATCCAAGAATTCCAATACGAAGATGTTACGTGTATCCGTGATAGGAAAATTTTCCTTGAACACACGGAATAACCCTTCTACGTTACGCTTATCAGGCGTTGTTTCTAACTGGAAAAAATCTTTAAAAGACTGGATTTGAATTCCTAACAAATCGGGTTGCTCTGCCAAATGTTCAATTTTACCGAAATTGATACGTTTAGCGGCGGGAGATTTAGTTGCAGACATATTTTAATTAAAACGTTTTAATGCTGAGAAGACCCTGACTCAATCAAGCTTTGACATAGCTGTCGCTCACTCAAAATTATAAGGACGGCAAAGTTAGGTAAAAAGATTGAATTGTTTGGGATACTGTACTGTTTTTTTGAGTTTATTGTCCTTTTTTGGCAAATTATTGACTCAAAATCAATTATGGGATAAGAAAAGGGACTATTTTTTAGTTTTTGGAACTTTTTGAGTTGCTTTAAGCTTACATTTTTTACAATGGAATTTCTTTTTGGGTTTATCGACCACCGTATTGGAGTCGGTTTTTTGCATCTTTTCTTTTGTATAAGATGGTAAACCCCAATTGTCCTTTCCGGTTATTTTATAGGTTGTAGCCTTCCCACTATGGCTGCGATGAGCAATTCTTTCTGTTTGAGCAAATGCATTAACTGAAAAACATACTGCAAATAAAACCACCAATATTTTCATAACCTTTATTTGAAATCAAATTTAAACTATTTTTATAACCACCGCTATTCAAATAACCTTTTAACAAGCATGCAACATAAGATCATTCGAAACTTCATTTTACTGTTTGCAATCTTATTCATTATCACTGTTCCGTTTCCTCATGAATATATACCTGATACCGGCGCATTCATTAATCCTCTTTCAGAAGCATTGGTGAGGTTAACTGCTCAATATATTTTTCATATTCAGCATGCTTATACAAGTCAACTGGTTTCAGATTCTACAGGATTATATATTCATGTATTTAATTTACTCATTATTTCATTGATCGTTATTGTTACAATGAACCTGATCATTAAAAAAAATTATGATAAAATATTTTACTGGTTTTCAATAGTAATTATTTATTACCTGGCTTTACAATTGTTTGAATATGGTTTCAGTAAAATATTCAAATGGCAATTTTATTTACCTGAGCCCAATACGTTGTATACAACTTTAGGCAATTCTTATCGTGACCTGATGTATTGGACCACTATGGGCTTATCAAGGCCCTATACAATTTTTGCAGGCCTGTTAGAAATAACAGCAGCTTGCTTATTGCTTTTTAAACGTACACGTTTAGCTGGTGCTTTACTTGCATTTTTTGTACTGATAAATGTTGCAGTTATCAATTTCAGTTATGATATCTCTGTAAAAATATTATCGTGTTTTTTGCTATTGCTTGCGTTGATGATAATTGCACCATACAGAAAAAAATTATTCGCATTTTTCTTTCATCAAGAAATAATAAATAAAATAAATACTGCATCAATTTATTCTCACACAATTTCAAAAAAGAATTATGTGCTGATCAAACTGATCGCAATAGCATATATTTTATTCAGCACCTTATCTCCTTATTTTATTGAAAACAATTTTAATGACGATACTGCTGAGAGGCCTGCATTTCATGGAGCTTATGATGTAACACTATTTGTTCGGAATAATGATACACTTCTACCCTTGTTGAATACATTGAGATGGAAACGGGCTTTTGTACATAGAAAAAAATATTTCATTACGCAAGACATGGCCGATGATATGCAGGATTATACTTTAATGACAGATACTATTGATCATATTTTTATTTTGAATAGAGAGGCCGATAGAAAACAATTCAAATTAAATTATACGATATATCCAGATAGTACTCTAGGGTTAAATGGCATCATTGATAATGATAGTCTACACATTCAATTAAGGCAAATTGATATAAAAAAACTGCCTGCCTTACAAAAGGAGTTTCATTGGACCAGTGATGATTTATAAAGCAAAAAGCCGACCTACTTGCGTAGACCGGCTTTTTAAAGCTATGTTAGAAACTAACTTAGAAATTAAGCGATTTCAACTTCAGCACCAGCTTCAGTTAATTTCGTTTTTAATTCTTCAGCTGTTGCTTTATCAACACCTTCTTTAACTGGTTTTGGAGCGCCATCAACTAGATCTTTAGCTTCTTTCAATCCTAATCCTGTTAATTCTTTAACGATTTTTACAACCGCTAATTTGTTAGCACCACCGCTTTTCAATATTACATTGAAAGAAGTTTTTTCTTCAGCAGCAGCAGCACCGCCACCACCGTCAGCACTTACTACAACTGCAGCTGCAGCTGGTTCGATACCGTACTCTGATTTTAAAAATTCTGCTAATTCTTGTACGTCTTTTACAGTTAAGCTTACTAAGCTTTCTGCTAATGCTTTTACGTCTGCCATAATGTTTACATTTTTTCCGCCTTCATTGTTTGCACTCCGGCGGAGAGTTTAAAAAAATTGTTATGCCTTTAGTTATGAACCATCTGGCCAGGTTATAATTATATTACTCTGCTTTTGGAGCTTCGTCTGTTGTTGCTTCAGGAGCCGCTGGTGCTTCTGTTGCAGGTGCTTCAGCTACTGGAGCTTCTGCTACCGGTGCTGCTGCTTCTACTGCAGGAGCTGCTGCTTCAGCAACAACTTCTTCTGCGGCTTTAGCTGCATCTTTGTTTTGTAACGCACCCAATACACGTTGTATTGGAGATTGTAACAATCCAATAACTTCACCAATAAGCTCATTCTTAGTTTTGATCTTAGTCAACGCAACCAATTGGTTATCGCCTACAAAAATATCACCGTTGATGAATGCTGCTTTCAATTCAGGTTTTTCGCCTTTGCTTTCTTTCCTGAATCCAGATAAAATTAAAGCTGGTTCTTTTGGATTTTCACTGAACAATAATGCAGTTACTTTATGCAAAGAATCATAAACGCCTGTATATTTTTCAGCATCCAAACCTTCCAATGCTTTTTTGATCAAAGTGTTTTTAGCAACTTTCATTTCCACTTGCTTGTTAAAGCAATGACGACGAAGTTGACTAACCTGTGCTACCGTTAAACTTTCGGTATCAGTTACGTAGAAGTTATTGTACTGAGAGAATTTTTCTTTCAGTGCAACGATCACTTCATTTTTTTCTTGTTTAGTCATGACTAATATTTTTTAATCTCTGGTGAGACTTAGTTAGAAACAGATTTAGTGTCAATTAAAATACCCGGGCTCATGGTACTAGCCATGCTAACGCCTTTTAGGTAAGTGCCTTTAGATGAAGATGGTTTTAGTTTTACCAATGCATTCACTAATTCCTGAGCATTCTCAGCAATTTTTTCAGCACTGAAACTTACACGTCCGATAGACGCATGTATTATACCAACTTTATCAACTTTAAAAGCAATTTTACCACCTTTCACTTCATTTACTGCACCAGCAACATCATTTGTTACTGTACCGGTTTTAGGATTTGGCATTAAGTTACGAGGACCTAATACTTTACCCAATTTACCGATCTTAGGCATTACTGAAGGAGTAGCGATGATAACATCAATATCTGTCCATCCACCTTCAATTTTTGTAATGAATTCATCAAGACCGACAAAATCAGCACCAGCGCCTTTTGCAGCTTCCTCTTTATCAGGAGTACAAAGCACTAATACTTTTTTCGTTTTACCAGTACCGTGAGGTAATGAAACCGTACCACGTATAGCTTGGTCAGCTTTTTTAGGATCTACTCCTAATTTGATATGTAAATCAACAGAACTATCGAATTTAGTTGTGTTTATTTCTTTTACCAGGGTTGAAGCTTCTTTCAATGAATAAGCTTTGTTAATATCAACCTTAGTATTCGCTACTTTTCTTTTTTTAGTAATCATTTTCTAAAATTTTTAAGGTTGATAATTAATTTTCCCAAGGGGCTTTTCCGTCAACAGTTAAACCCATGCTACGTGCAGTACCAGCAATCATGCTCATTGCACTGTTTAAACTAAATGCGTTCAAGTCAGCCATTTTATCCTCAGCGATCGCTTGTACTTGCGCCCAGGTAACTTTACCAACTTTTACACGGTTTGGTTCTTTACTGCCACTTTGCAATTTAGAAGCTTCTAAAAGCTGAACTGCAGCCGGTGGAGTTTTGATGATGAATTCGAAAGACTTATCAGCGAAAACTGTGATAAGAACAGGAAGTACTTTCCCTTGTTTATCCTGGGTTCTAGCATTGAATTGCTTACAGAACTCCATGATGTTGATACCTTTAGAACCTAATGCAGGTCCGATTGGTGGTGCAGGATTGGCTTGACCGCCTTTACACTGCAATTTCACATAACCTGTGATCTCTTTTGCCATGTTGTTACTTTTTTTGGTGATAACGTGCCGTCATTTTAACGACACTCCCAATACAATAAATTCCACTAAAGAACTATTTGGGGCGGCAAAGGTAAGGAAATAATTGATAATTTATAATTAATAATTGATAATTTTTTGGGGCTTTTAGCTTTATATCCCTGTTCAGCTTCGGTTCCGGCTTTCCGTTCCAATCTTTTTGTCGTGCCTCCAAAAAGGATTTCCACTACAATCCGGCAGCCAATCAACAATTGAATATCTATCAACTAATTAGCCTCGAAGTTATGATATCTCTCTGTGAATCTCTGTGACTACTCAGTGCTCTCTGTGAAAATTTACACAGAGATACACAAAGATTGCACAGAGAACACAGAGAAAGCGTTCTAAATCAAGAGATATCTTATCTTGTAAAAAATTTGTGAAAATGGCGAATGAAATAACATGTCCGAGTTGTGGACATCAGTTCGAATTGAATGAAAGTCTTAAAAATGAGGTTGAGAAAGAACTGCGTGGCAAAATGGTTGACTGGCAGAAAAAGAAAGAAGAGGAATTTGAAAAACAAAAAGCTGTTCAAATAAATGATGCCTTAAAAAAGGCAGCGGATGAAACTGCGTCAAAATTAAAATCACTTGAAGAAGATGCTAAAATAAAAAATCAGCAATTACATGAATTACAAAAGAAAGAACTTGATCTTTTAAGAGATAAAAATGCATTAGAAGAAAAACAAAAAAATCTTGAAGTAGAAATTGAAAAACGTTTTTTAGAAAAAAGAAAAGAGATAGAAGAATCCACCATTAAAAGAGAGCAGGAAATATTTGACTTAAAAACGAGAGAGTTCAAAATTCAGATGGAGCAACAACAAAAGCTCATTGAAGAACTAAAACGTAAGAATGAACAAGGCAGCATGCAATTGCAAGGAGAAAGTCAGGAATTATTATTAGAAGAAATTTTAAAAGAACATTTTCCATTTGATCTTATTACAGAAGTAGGAAAAGGTGTTGAAGGTGCTGATTGCATTCAAACCATTCGAAATGTATCGGGCAATGAATGTGGCAAGATAATTTATGAAAGCAAACGAACAAAAGGCTGGAGTACTGTATGGGTTGATAAATTAAAAGCGGATATGCGTAACAGTGGTGCTGATGTTGCAATACTTGTAACACAAACTTTCCCGAAGGATATGGAGAAGTTTGGTGAGAAAGACGGCATATGGATATGCACTTTCAAAGAGGTTAGCAGCATTGCACATATTTTGCGTAATGGAATTATTAAAATAACTGAAGTACAGAAAAGCCAGGAAAACAAAGGCGGTAAAATGCAAATGTTATATGACTATTTAACCGGCAATGAATTCCGTGGACAAATGGAATCCATTGTTGAAGGTTTTATGGCAATGAAGCAGGGGATTACCAAAGAGCGTATCCAAATGGAAAAGATCTGGAAGGAAAGAGAAAAACAATTAGAAAAAGTGCTGATCAATACAAGCGGACTTTATGGCTCTGTAAAAGGAATAGCTGGAGCATCAGTTGGTGATATCCCTTTATTGGATGGTGGTGATGATTCAGAAAATTTAATTGATTAATAAATGCCGAGAACACCCTCTTGGAAAGAAGCCGTTAATGAACCTGGAGCTTTAGAAAATGTATACACCTCTGCATTAATTGTTTTAGTTGTAGCAATTGTTTTAGTTGTGATAGGGATTAAGATCCTTCCTAAATTCAAAACTAAAAAATTAAACTCAAATCAACAGGTAAATGCTTTACTGATAAGCTCTCTTGCAATTATTGCTGTTGGGGTCTTAACCAATATCCCTATGCTTATTGTTCCTCCGATCTTTATCATTATGATCGGTTCTCTAACAAAAATAATTCCTACTCCGATTCAGGAAGAGGAAGAATATTCAATTGAAACAGTAAAGTCGAATCCGTCTTATTTGGTGTACGGTGGTGATGAATTAAACTTTACAAGAGAAGTTTACATAACTGTATTGTTAAAACATTTTCCTTATTATAATTTATTGAATGATCTTGATAAAGATAAATTTATACATCGGCTGCAAAAATTCATCTCAAGAAAAACATTTATCATTCATGATAAAAGCGGCTTCAGAGAAATGCCGATCTTAATAAGTGCAGCAGCTATCCAATTAAGTTTTGGTTTTGAAAAATACCTTCTCCCCGATTTTCCAAATATCCAGATCTATCCTGAGGAATTTTTAGGCATTCATCCGAGCATACGTTATTTGGAAGGCAATGTTTCTAATAGCTGCGTCAATATTTCATGGAAACATTTTTTAAATGGATTTAAATATCCTGATGATGGCCAAAATGTAGGATTACATGAAATGGCCCATGCTTATCATTTTCAAAATTTTGAAACCGGCAATCATAAAGATGAAGGATTTACCGTAAAGTTCCCTCAATATGACATTTGTGCCAATAAAGCTTTTTCACAAGAAGCATTATCAATACAAGATCTTTTTTCTGATTATGCGTTGCGTAATTTTCAGGAATTTTGGGCAGAAAGTGTAGAGATATTTTTTGAAAAGCCTGTTCAATTAAAAAATACCTACCCTGACCTGTATAATGCTATGTGTGAATTGATGAATCAGCAACCATTAGCTAATTCTGCATCTGTATAAATAAAAAATGGGCTTCCGAAGGAAGCCCCTAATCATAAACCATTAACCATTAAACCTTATCCTATGAAAAACCAATATATAGTCGCAGAATTATTCCGAATGGTTGCATGCCTTTAAAAAAAATTATTAAATACCCCCGAAAAAATTGAAAAAAAGCTTGGTTTTACTGCCTTAAGCCCTAAGAACCTTTTTCATAAAAAATTGTTTTGTAGCTTAGACGCATATTTAGATCAACATGAATAAGATAGTTGTTGCAATTACCGGAGCCAGTGGCGCTATATATGCTAAAGTGCTATTAGATAAATTACTTACCATTAAAGATCAATGGACCGAGTTATCGGTAGTTTTAACCAATAACGCTAAAATTGTATGGGAAACTGAGCTTGAAAATGGAGATTATAATAAGTACCCCGTAAAATTCTACACTCAACAGGATTTTGATGCCCCTTTTGCTTCGGGTTCGGGCCAATACAATATTATGCTTATTGTTCCATGCAGCATGGGTACTATTGGCAGAATTGCAGGCGGTATCAGTAATGATCTTATTACCAGAGCAGCTGACGTCATTTTAAAAGAAAGGCGGAAATTGATATGTGTTGCAAGAGATACTCCTTATAGCCTTATTCATATTCGTAATATGGAGACGATCACTTTGGCAGGCGGTATCATTTGTCCTGCTACGCCATCTTTTTACAGTAAGCCTAAAACGTTAGAAGATGTTGCAGCCACCGTAGTTGACCGTGTTTTAGATCTGGCAGGTTTAGACATATCTACATTTCGATGGGGCAAATAGCTTACATGTATAATTAAAAAGGCGCTGTAAAAAACAGCGCCTTTTTTTAATTATTCTTTTCAGATCATCTTAGATCAACTACTTCCACACCCGGATTTGCTTTAGCATCAAACACAAATTGAGCATCTGTTAATTTAGCTTTTGTATTCATGTTTTTTACTGTGTAGGTAAATTTGCTACCAGACTTTTCAAAAACTTTTGTTGCTACAATTGTTTGTGCTGTTTTATCAACATACACCAAAACTTTAAAGAATGGTTTTGATTTATCTATTGGGGTCAATTCAATTTCCTGAACTGTTTTACCATTCAACTTTACATCGCCATTTAATTTGTACAAGAAATCTTTATCGTAAAAATTTGTAAAGATCTTTTGAGGAGTAAGAGTATTATTTGAAGGATCAATTTTAGTGATCGTTAATTCTTTCGCTGCTTTATCTAAAGTAGACACATTTGTACCATCACAATAGATCTCTTGCCCGGTTACATTTACACGGTATTTTGTTCCTTTCATGTAAACAATACCTGATTTATTTCCTAAAACTTTACCAGAAGCATTTTCAATTTTTAAAGTAAAATTCGCCTGTACTGCTTTAAAAGTTTTGAATTTTGCACTTACCGCATCCAATATTTTTTTTGCTTCAGGGTCACTTTTTCCTAACCCTTTATTCGTTTGTGCAAATACAGCAGAAGCAGTAAATAAACTCAATAATAAAACCGTAAATATTCTTTTCATTGTAAATTTTTAGAGATTGCAAAGATATATAATAGATAGCTTTTGCCAATCAATGGTTTAATGAGAAGGTTTAATGATATGTTAATAGCCTGCAGTTGAATTAGTTCATTTCGTTTTGCATTGCAGGATTCTTAACTGCATTTTTATTACCGGCAAATTCCTTTGCTGCTTTAATAAAATGAACAAATAAAGGTTGAGGATTTTCTACTGTGCTTTTTAATTCAGGGTGATATTGTACACCTATGAAGAATGGATGATTAGGCAATTCGATGATCTCCACTAAGCCTGTGCCTGGATTTTTACCGCTTGCCACCATACCAGCTTGCTCAAATTGCTCCAGGTATTTATTATTGAATTCCCAACGATGACGATGTCTTTCGCTTATTGGAGATTGACCATATATAGTATAAGCCAATGTATTCTCTTTTAATTCGCAAGGGTAAGAACCTAAACGCATTGTACCACCTTTGGCCGTTACTTTTTTCTGTCCTTCCATCAATGCAATAACAGGATTTTTTGTATCAGCATCCATTTCAGTTGAATGGGCATCTTTCAATCCCAGTACATTCCTTGCATATTCAATTACTGCCATTTGCATTCCAAGGCAAATACCAAAGAACGGCAAATTATGTTCTCTTGCATATTTAACAGCAATGATCTTACCTTCTACTCCTCTCATACCGAAACCCGGTGCAACTAATAATCCGTCAAGATTACCTAATTTTTCTGCAACATTCGCATCAGTGATATGCTCGCTATGTACATTCACTATCTGCACTTTACATTCATTCATTGCGCCAGCATGTATAAAAGATTCAAGGATAGATTTATAAGCATCCTGAAGCTCAATGTATTTACCAATAAGACCAATAGTAACTTTTGCGGCCGGACGTTTTAATTTATCCAGAAACCCTTTCCATTTTACAAGATCAGGTGCAGCATATCCGTTGATGTGTAATAATTTTAAAACAGTAAGATCTAATTTCTCCTGCAACATTTTTAAAGGCACTTCATATATAGTACTTGCATCTATGGCTTCAATTACTGCTTCTGGTTTAACATTACAAAATAAAGCGATCTTTCTTTTAAGATCTGCACCCAGTGGACGTTCTGTACGACATACTATAATATCAGGATGAACCCCGTTCTCACTTAGCAATTTTACACTATGCTGAGTGGGTTTTGTTTTAAGTTCATTTGCCGCCTTTAAATAAGGTATCAAAGTAAGATGTAACACCAGGCAATCCTCATCAGCCATCTCCCACTGCAACTGCCTTACAGCTTCTACAAAAGGTAAACTTTCAATATCACCAACAGTACCACCTATCTCGGTAATAACAATATCGTATTCGCCACTATCACCTATCAATAACATTCTGCGCTTAATCTCGTCCGTTATGTGAGGAATTACCTGAACTGTTTTACCAAGATATGCACCCTCTCTTTCTTTATTAATAACTGTTTGATAGATCCGTCCGGTAGTAACATTATTTGCCTGCGAAGTAAAGATGTTTAAGAATCTTTCGTAGTGTCCAAGGTCAAGATCTGTTTCTGCACCATCTTCCGTCACAAAACACTCCCCGTGCTCATAAGGATTCAAGGTTCCGGGATCCACATTAATATAAGGATCAAATTTTTGAATGGTTACTTTCAGGCCTCTTGCCTGTAATAATTTAGCCAGCGATGCTGCTATAATTCCTTTTCCTAAAGATGATGTAACGCCACCTGTAACAAATATATACTTGGTCATAAAATGTAATATTAAATTTAATCAATGCCGTACAGCGATACGCTGAAAAATGCATTTTTTTGACCGATGGAAAAGTGAAAAGAGATATATCCGAGAGGTCATGCAAACATACAGCAAATATTTGGGGTAAAAAAAATTAGGACCTCAATTATGGTAAAAAAAGAGTTAAGAAGTGTAAATGAAAAAATAATGTTGCTACGCAAACGATTGCAACAATCTATTTGCCGAAATAAATGAAAGTTTATGCCAAAACTTTTGTTTGGCAGCCGTTTGCAACGTAATTTTAGGCATCTTTTTTAGGCCATGATGAATAAAATTGCCAAAACTAGCTTTCAGGAATCATATAAAAAATCAACTGTATATGGGTGTTATCAAAGAGAAATTTAAACAAAAAGCAGATGAACAATCAGCCGAAATAAAGGCAATGCTTAAAGAACATGGCTCAAAAAAGATCGGAGAAGTAACCCTTAGCCAGATATACCAGGGTATGAGGGGAATGACAGGGTTGGTTTCTGAAACTTCATTATTAGATGCACAGGAAGGTATTCGCTTCCGTGGATACACCATCCCTGATTTACAGGAAAAATTACCAAAAGCTCCGGGGGGCACTGAACCATTGCCTGAAGGTTTATTCTATTTGATGCTGATCGGTGAATTACCGACAGAAGAAGATGTGGCACATTTATCTTCAGTATTACAACGTCGCAGTCATGTTCCAAAACATGTTTTTGATACAATTGAAGCAACTCCATTAACTACTCACCCGATGACACAGTTTGTAATTGCTATCATGGCTTTACAAACAGAAAGCAGTTTTGCTAAACGTTATGCAGAAGGCATGAGCAAAAAAGATTATTGGGAAGCGGTGTTTGATGATTCATTAGATCTTATCGCAAGATTACCAAGAGTAGCTGCGTATATCTATCGCCGTAAGTATAAATTTGGTAAGCACATTGAACCAAATGGTTTATTAGATTGGGCAGGTAACTTCTCTCACATGATGGGTTACGAAAATGAAGACTTTAAAGAATTGATGCGTTTATATATGGTGATACATGCTGACCATGAAGGTGGTAATGTATCTGCCCACACTACTCACTTAGTAGGTTCTGCATTAAGTGATCCATATTTATCATTTGCTGCAGGTATGAACGGATTGGCGGGACCATTACATGGTTTGGCTAACCAGGAAGTGATCAAATGGATCTTTGGCATGATCGAAGAATTAGGCACTGAAGCTCCATCTAAAACACAGATCGAAGAATACGTTAAGAAAACATTGAGCGAAGGAAAAGTTGTTCCGGGTTACGGGCATGCTGTTCTTCGTAAAACTGATCCACGTTTTACTGCACAAATGGAATTCGGTAAAAAACATTTAGCGGATGATCCTTTAGTAAATACCGTTTGGAATATTTACGAAGCAGTACCACCGATCTTACAATCTTTAGGAAAAATTAAAAACCCATGGCCGAATGTAGATGCACATAGTGGTGCATTACTAGTTCATTACGGAATGGTTGAATATGAATTCTACACAGTTCTATTTGGTGTATCAAGAGCTTTAGGTGTTTTATCTAGCTTATGCTGGGATAGAGCTTTAGGCTTTGCACTTGAAAGACCAAAATCTGTAACCACTGACCTGGTAAAAAAATGGTTGGAAGGTAAAGATGAGATCTGGGGAGACTAAGAATATAATTTACAACATTAATATATAGCCGGAACCAAAAATTCCGGCTATTCTTTTAAATAACATCACTTTCAATTTTTTGGCAGCATAGCAAAACATAATAAAGGCCCATTAAAGCGTTGACGTACAAGTGAAATTAAAAATTGATTTCCACCGGAAATAAATTTTTAACAGAACAAGTTCACAACGATGCCGCCATGAAAAACTAATGCATGCTAAAAAAAAATAATTTCTTAATTTTAATATAGCAACGGATTTTTTACCAAACTCGACGCATGACCGCAGGCACCCAGGAAGCATTATTTCAAAATTATATCAGCAATAACTATTCGTACGATGAATTACTAGGCGATGATGGTATCCTCCGCCCCCATTGGCAAACATTTTTTAATTCATTCAGTCAATTAGGCCCTGGCCAGATCCAAGAAAGAGCACAGGATATTTTACGGTTCTTAAAAGAGAATGGTGTTACCTATAATGTATATGGTGATGACCCTAATGGTGTGAACCGCCCCTGGAACCTTGATTCAATCCCGTTTATGATCGGTGAGCAGGAATGGAATAAAATTGAACGAGGACTTATACAAAGAGCTACACTTTTCGACATCATATTAAAAGATCTATATGGTGAACGTTTATTAATAAAACAAGGTTTACTACCACTAGAATTAATTTATCATCACACAGGCTTTTTAAGACAATGCTCCGGCATCAAACTAACGGGTAAGCATAGCCTTACTTTGTATTCTGCCGACATGGCCCGTAGCCCGGATGGAAAAATATGGGTATTGAATGATCGTACGCAAGCACCTTCAGGTTCAGGGTATGCATTAGAGAACAGAACAGCAGTAGCCAGAATTTTCCCTGAATTATTCAATGGCTTAAAAGTAAGACATCTTTCTCCCTACTTTATTGCATTAAGAAGTTCACTGGAAAGTTTAGCACCATCAAAAGCATTAAACCCACGTATCGTTATCCTTACACCGGGACCAAGCAATGAAACATATTTTGAACACTCTTACTTATCATCTTACTTAGGTTACACCTTAGTACAGGGAGAGGATCTGATGGTAAAAGATAATTTCGTTTGGTTAAAAACAATTGGTGGATTAGAAAAAGTAGATGTGATCATCCGCAGGGTAGATGATGTGTATTGCGATCCGTTAGAATTAAGACAAGACTCACGGTTAGGCGTATCCGGTTTATTGCAGGCCATCAGAAGTGGTAATGTTGCTATTGCAAATCCATTAGGCAGCAGTATTTTAGAAAATCCGGGAATAATGGGATTCTTACCAAAATTAGCTCGTCATCTTTTAGGAGAAGACCTGATACTCCCAACCATCGCTTCATGGTGGTGTGGTCAGCCGCATGAATTAAATTTTGTATTAGACAATATTGAAAAACTTGTTGTAAAAAGAATTTACAGAGAATCAAGAATAAGCACTTCTGTAAACACTGCTAATCTAACAAAAGATGCATTAGAACAACTTAAGAAAAATATAAAAGCTCAGCCGCACATGTATGTTGGGCAAGAGAAAATTGCTTTCTCTTCTACTCCATCTTTGATCGGCGGAAATATAGAACCACGGAATGTTTTATTTAGAAGCTTCTTAGTAAGCAGCGGTGATACATACACTTGCATGACAGGCGGCCTTGGCAGAACATCTGCAGAGCCCGGCAATTTTGTTATTTCTAATCAACTCGGTGGCATCAGTAAAGATACCTGGATCATTTCTCCCGAACCCGGTTACACATTGAGTAGCAAAAAAGATGTTTTAAAAACGATCACGCCTTCTTCTACCGGAGTATTACCAAGTCACACTGCAGAAAATCTTTTCTGGGTGGGCCGTTATGTAGAAAGAGTGTTGGGCAATGCCCGCTTTCAACGTACCGTAATGCAATTTGTAACAGAAGGTAACAGGTTGCAGTTTGATGCAGATATTGAAACAGAACAAAAACTATTACAGGCGCTCACAGATTATACCTGCACGTATCCCGGCTTTACCGGAGATGAAGCAGAAGAAAATTTCAAAGACCCTTGGCCGGAATTAACAGATATTATTTTTAATGTTGAAAGACAAGGAAGCTTAAGTTATAATTTCTCTTTATTCACCAAAGCAGTGAATACTGTTCGTGACCACTGGAGCACCGATACATGGCGTGTTTTAAAAGGTATGGAAGATGATTGGGAAGCAGCAGCAAATTCTCAGCTCACCAATTTCAGGATGATCAGTGCATTGGATAATCTCATCACTTCAATGGTTGCATTCATCGGATTGAACAGGGAAAGTATCTCACGTGAACAAGGCTGGGTATTATTAGATACCGGTAGAAAAATTGAACAAAGTCTTTTACTAATAAACGTTTTACAATCTACCTTAACAGAAATAGCATCAGAAGAAGTTGAATATAATTTACAGGAAGCAGTATTGAAGAGTCATGAAACATTGATGAACTTCAGGTATAAATATAAAGTGCATATTCAATTACCATTGGTGATAGAACTCATGTTACTCGATCCTACTAACCCTCGTTCATTAATGTACCAGTTGGAAAGATTGAAAGCATATTTATCCAGTCTGCCGAAAACAAAAAAAGATTATTCGTTGGAGAGACATGAACGTTTAATTCTGGAAGCGTTCACTTTATTAAAACTGGCAGACAAAGATCATTTAGCTAAACCTGATGAAAAAACAGGCACACATAAAAACCTGGAAGACCTCTTCGATGAGTTAAGATCTTTATTATCTGCAATTCCAATGGTAATCTCAAGAAAATATTTTAAACATGCACAAGGGCAAAAACAATTATTTGCTTCTGAAGATGATACTACGATCTAATGGCACACTACATAGTTACACATAAAACAGAATACGTTTACAAGGAGCCTATTGCCTTGTGTCACAATATTGCCCGGTTGATACCAAGATCAGTCAACGGACAGGTCTGCACCATGTCGGAAATTGTCATCACTCCCGAACCGGATACCTACAAACGATACGAAGATTTCTTTGGCAACCATTTGGCTTATTTCGCTATTGAACAGGATCACATCAAACTAACGGTTACCGTTACATCAGATATTCAGATCACTCCAGCTATTTTAGAATTTCATGAATATCCAACAACTCCCTGGGAGGAAGAAGCAAAAAATATTATCGCTAATGTAGAAGAACACATGGATATCCGCCAATATATTCTTCCTACAGATATGACTGTAATTACAAAAGATGTAAGAGATTATGCCTTACAATCATTCACTCCTGGCAGATCATTTTTTGAAGCATCTCATGATCTGATGAAACGTATCTATAAAGATTTTCAATTCAAACCCGGACTAACAACTGTCTCTACACCAGTACAAGAAACGCTGAGATTACGCAAAGGTGTTTGCCAGGATTTTGCACATCTTGCCATTACCTGTATCCGTTCACTTGGCCTGCCTGCAAAATATATTAGTGGTTATATCGAAACAATCAAAAAGCCAGGTAAAGCAAAACTCGTTGGAGCCGATGCATCACATGCATGGTTCTCCGTTTATATTCCCGGAACTGGCTGGGTAGATTTTGATCCCACCAATAACCACATGCCTACGCATCAACACATCACCATTGGTTGGGGCAGAGATTATGCTGATATTGCTCCGCTGAAAGGGATTATTCTTAGTAGCAGGCCGCATAAGTTGAATGTGTCGGTGGATGTGAAGAGGATTGATTAGTCTACTTTTTGTCTGAATCAGAATTTTCAGAATTTAAGAATTTTCAGAATTAGACTCTTCGTAATCAGAACAGCTTACAATTATAAAAACTGTAATTCTGGAAATTCTTAAATTCTGAAAATTCTGATTCAGACAAATATTTGCTCATCCCCCAAAAATGCACTTACTTTATACACAACGATTGCTTCCCCACATAAACACCAAAATAACTTAAAATAACTATGGCAATCAGGGTAGCAATACAACACAAAACAACCTATAAATACGACAGGTCTGTCAACATCGCACCGCACATTTTCAGGTTACGTCCAGCAGTACATTCAAGAACACCCATCGAAGCCTATTCATTAAAAATAGAACCAGCCAATCATTTCATCAACTGGCAGCAAGATCCCTTTGGAAACTTCCAGGCAAGAGTGGTATTCCCCGATCCGGCAACAGAATTAAAAGTTGAGGTTGAAGTCATCGCCAACATGATCGTCATCAACCCATTCGACTTTTTTGTAGAAGACTACGCAAAAGATTTTCCATTCAAGTATGAAGAAAATCTATCAAAAGAATTAGTACCCTACCGTGAGTTAACAGAGAACGGGCCATTACTACGTCAATGGTTATTAAATATAGATAGAACACCAAAACCAATTGTAGATTACCTCGTTTACATCAATCAACAAATAAACAGAGATATTAATTATACCGTTCGTATGGAAGTAGGCGTACAAACCTGCGAACAAACTTTAGAAACACGTTGGGGCTCTTGCAGAGATTCTGCCTGGCTCTTAGTACAAGTATTACGTTACCTCGGCTTTGCAGCACGTTTCGTTTCCGGTTATTTAGTACAACTAACGGCAGACATCAAATCTCTCGACGGACCATCAGGCCCTGAAAAAGATTTCACCGATCTGCATGCTTGGACAGAGGTCTACATCCCCGGCGCAGGCTGGATCGGTATGGACCCCACCTCCGGTTTATTCGCAGGCGAAGGACATATACCACTGGCATGCACACCCGATTTCGCAAGTGCAGCACCCGTAGTAGGCACAACAGATATGTGCAACGTAACATTCGAATTTGATAACAGCGTAACCCGTATCCACGAAGACCCACGGGTTACCAAACCATACACCGATCAGCAGTGGGCAGATATGGATGCACTCGGCTACCAGGTAGATAAAGAATTATTAGCAGGCGATGTCCGCATGACCATGGGTGGCGAACCCACCTTCGTTTCCATCGATGATATGGAATCTGCACAATGGAACACCGCTGCAGATGGAAAAGAAAAACGCCTCTTAGCACACGATCTTATTTTTAAATTAAGAAACCAATTCGGACCCGGCGGCATGTTACATTACGGCATGGGCAAATGGTATCCCGGCGAACCCTTGCCCCGCTGGCAATACGGCCTCTTCTGGCGTAAAGACGGTATCCCTGTTTGGAAAAGCAGTAACTATGTAGCAGGCGAAAGAGTAGAAAATAAATACACCTATCAAGATGCACAACTATTCAGCAACGAGCTGGCAAAACATTTAGCCGTTAGTCCTGAAAACATCAGCCCTGTGTATGAAGACATGTTTTATTTTTTATGGAGCGAAGGAAAAATACCTGTCAACGTGGATCCTTTAAAATATAATTTAAAAGATACCACCGAAAGAAAAACAATTGCACAACTCCTTGATAAAGGTTTAGAAAAACCCGCCGGCTTTGTCCTCCCCATCCAATGGAATCATTGGAGCAACACCTGGCAAAGCATCAAATGGCAGATGAACCGTGAAGAAGTATTTCTTGTTCCCGGCAACTCTCCCATCGGCTTACGGTTACCGTTAGACTCATTACCTGCGGTAGAAAAAGAGAACGAACCACAAAAAGTAGAACGTAGTTTATTCGAAGAAGTACCGCCATTCGAAAATTTCGATGACATCATTCGCAATCGTTACAACACCGTAAGCACACACAACGATCCCTCAACTAGCCGTCGGCCACAGCCACTGGCCGCAGCCAGTAGCCGTAAGCCGCAGCCAGCAGCAGCAGCCGTCGCTACAAACATTACCCACGACATCCCCGTTATCAAAACAGCCCTCTGTGTAGAAGAAAGAGAAGGCATCGTGTATGTCTTCTTTCCGCCATGCGATTATTTAGAACATTATTTAGATATGCTGTCTTCTGTAGAAGCAACAGCCACCAAATTAAATATTCCCGTACGCATCGAAGGCTACGAACCACCGAGAGACAACCGCATGGAAAGAATGGTGGTATCTCCCGATCCCGGTGTAATAGAAGTAAACATACAACCTGCAAAAAACTGGGACGAACTAAAATATATCATTGACACCGTATTCGAGCAAGCCCGTCTCTCCAGATTAGGCACAGAAAAATTCATGCTCGACGGAAAACATACCGGCACCGGCGGCGGCAACCATATCACCATTGGCGGTGCTGTACCAAAAGATAGTCCGTTACTAAGAAGGCCCGATGTATTGCGTAGCCTCATCACTTACTGGCAGCATCATCCCGGGCTCTCCTATTTATTTTCCGGTGCATTCATCGGACCAACATCACAAGCCCCACGATTTGATGAAGGCCGTGAAGAAAGATTATACGAAATGGAAATTGCTTTCAGCCAGGTACCCGAAGGCGAAGAAGTTCCTTTCTGGTTGGTCGATAGAATTTTCAGGCACCTGTTAACCGATATCACCGGCAACACACACCGGGCAGAATTCTGTATCGATAAAATGTATTCTCCCGATAGTTCATCCGGACGCTTAGGTATTTTAGAGTTCCGTGCATTTGATATGCCGCCCCACAAGCAAATGAGTTTGATGCAGATGTTACTCATACGCACACTCATTGCATGGTTCTGGAAAAAACCTTACAAGCATGATCTCATCCGTTGGGGCACAGAGTTGCACGACCGATTTATGTTACCGCATTTTGTAAAAGAAGATATGCAGGAAGTAGTGGCCGATCTCAACAACGCCGGCTACCCGTTCCGGTTAGCATGGTTCGAACCCTTCTTCGAATTCCGTTTTCCGCATTACGGCAGTGTGCAGGTAAAAGGCATCGATATGGAAGTGCGTATGGCCATCGAGCCATGGCATGTGTTAGGAGAAGAGATGAGCAGCTCCGGCACCGCACGTTTTGTCGATTCATCTTTAGAGCGTGTGCAGGTAAAGCTCCGCAATTTCAACGAAGGCCGTTATGTGTTATTGTGCAACGGCGTTCGTGTTCCCTTACGATCCACCGAAATTAAAAGCGAATATGTTTGCGGTATCCGTTACCGTGCCTGGCAGCCGCCGAGTGCCCTGCACCCTACCATTGGTATAGATACGCCGCTCACTTTCGATATTGTTGATACATGGAATGGCCGCTCTGTCGGAGGTTGCACCTATCATGTGGTACATCCCGGCGGACGATCCTACGATGTGTTCCCTGTAAACAGTTACGAAGCAGAGAGCCGCCGTGTAAGCCGCTTCAACGATTTCGGGCATACACAAGATGTACTCACCGCCACCATACAAGAAGGCGATGCCGTTACCGAAGCAAAACATTATATCACTACCGACAGGCCAACATATATTGTTGATGCTCCCGAAATAGAGATCAATAAAGATTATCCATCTACGTTAGATATTCGGCAGCATTGGAAACAGGGTAAGCGTTCTTGATGCTCCCTTTAAAATTTGTACGGGCAACCCTTACGGTTGCCCTTTTTTTATTTTGAAACAAGCATTACCGCTTTGGGCATCATCGTTGTGTCACTCACTTGTACGGCATACCTATATTCATCTTTTATCTAAGTGTAGAATTAATTTTTATATTTTATTTTTAAAAAGTAGTTTTAGGCTAAAATATGAGTGACAAACTATTTAAGGACTTTAATTTTTCATTACTAGATGACCCTAGATTTAAGGAGGAAAGTGTTCGGGAAGAATTATTAGCACCATTAATAAAAGACTTAGGATATACGAATTCAGGTAATACGCAAGTCATAAGAAATCATGGATTAAAACATCCGTTTGTCTCAATTGGGTCAAGCAGAAAAAATATTACGGTTATTCCAGATTATTTAATGCAAGTATCGGAAAAACCTGCATGGATACTAGAAGCTAAATCACCTTTCGAGCAAATAACTGACACTAAACACATAGAACAAGCATATTCTTATGCAATACATCCTGAGATTCGAGTAAATTACTTTGCACTCTGCAATGGGCATTATTTTATTCTTTATAACATAAGTAGATCAAAACCTTTATTCCATATTTCTTTAAGAGGAATAGACCTTTATAGAAATATGTTGAAAGAGTTAATTAGTCCAATAAAGGTTTTTTCTTATCCTGATTTATCACTCAGTAAAGACTTAGGATTACACTTTAAAAGACTAGGGTTTACACATTCAGATACGACTCTCATAATTGGCATTAAACCTTTAACAATAATGAAATATCATGATGACCTTTTTAGCATTTCAGCCCCAGTAGGAGACAAAGTAACTGCTTATTTAGGAACATTTGATTTCAATCTTGAAGTTGCCAAACAATTACGCCCCATACTTGGCGAAAAAGACTTCATCCAAATAATGCAGCCGGCAGAAGGCAGACAAATACGTTTTAACTTAGACAGTGAGATTAGTCTAAATATAAAAATATGCTTACCTCAAAAAGAGGATTTAATAGAAAATGATAAAGAGATTTATTTGCCATTAACAATCAAAGAATTTGTTACTTGATTTTGATAATGAAATTAACCTACTTTTTCATATGGATATTGTCCTTTGATATTTTGATATAAATAAGACCCCAGTGAAGGAGCATCTCTTAATCCTTCGAATTCCATTATTCCTACACCAGAATAATCATAAACACTTCCGTTAAGAAACCAAATTCTTAAAGTTTGAGAATCTTCATCATAGCCTACAGCCTCTATATTTGAAGAAGTAATGTATTGTTTTTCTATTTCCATTTTTTTAAAATTTATTTTATCATTTAAATCAGTTTTCTATTTCTCCATCTTAATAACAATTCTGTATATTCTTTTGAATTAGGTTTTTTAAGCACCCATCTTTCAGAAACCATGGGATCAGAGCTTTTCGGAGCATAAGCAATTTTATCAAACTTAACTCTTGAGGGTATTTTAACAGCCTCTCCCATAATTAGCCCTTCGCCAGTTCTTAAACTGGGTAACAACGAAACTAAATCATTCAAATCATCAGGCATTACGCTTCCTACATGACCTCTATCCTTTGAATTTGTCATTCTTAATGCAACAAGCGTCCCAATCTGACTTAATACCGTTTCATCTAATTCAGATGGTCGTTGAGTAATCAAAAGTAATCCAACTCCATATTTTCGACCTTCTTTAGCAATCGTTTGTACTGTTCTTGATGAGATTGAATCTTCGCCGGCTTTTAAATAATTATGCGCTTCTTCTAACGCTATTAAAATTGGTTGCTTCCTTCCTCCTACATTTAATTCTTGACCCCAGAAAAGCGAATCGTAAATAATTTTAATTAATGTTCCTGATATAGATGTCATTATTTCTGCAGGCACACCTGACAAATCTAAAATAGTAATTTGTTTTTCATGATTTAGCCAATCCGATAACAATGTATCTAAATCTTTCGAAGATTTACCTTTAAGATCTGGCATATAATTACCAGGGTTAAAAAGAAATTTGTATCGATCATCAGTTATTCGATTTCTCATCCCATTTAGGTAACCTAGAATTCCAAGAGCAGATTTATTCAAATTTGGATTACCGCCTCCAGCAGATGGCATTTGATGTTTACTAGGAATTAATTTATTAGGATTTCCATTTTCAATTCTTGGAACTAACTGGAATTCAACATTCCCCCCAATAGTTACTCTATCAAAGACTTGTTTTTCAAAATCATCTAAATCATACCATAATTGATTTAAACTAAAAGGGATGGGGGTATCTGCATTTATAGAAGATTCATTTGGTTTCTGTTTCAGTTTTTTACCAGATAATATTTTCTGTTCTTGAATCTTTAATCTAATTGAATCAAGTGCAGTTTCTTTCAACGTCCCAGGGAAAGTTGAAAAAAGCTCATTAAATGGTAAAGCCCAAAATGGAATATGCAATTCAGTCTCACCTTTTCTCACATCCGCATTTACTTTAAAAACCTTACTATAATTTTTCAAAGTGTCGTTATATTCACCATGTGGATCAATCAAAAGAATACGAGAAGATTTATACTGTTTATTTGAGGCTATCGCTTCCAAAATAACTGAAACAGTATTTGACTTCCCACTACCTGTACTTCCAACAATTGCTGCATGACGTGATAAAAATTTATTTAAATCAATATGTGCAGGCAAACTTTCTGATGCACTAATTTGACCTATTGTCAGTGAACTTGCTTTATCAATTTCACTATAAATTATTCTTAGATCATCTATAGTTACCAAATGTACTTCGTCATCAGGAGTAGGGTATTGGATAACGCCTCGTTCAAATTTATTTCTTACTCTCTCTCCTACTAAAACTACTGTGATCCAGCGTGAACTTTGATAATTGGATTCAAGATTGGGGCTAGTCGCTAGCTTTTCGGGAATTGCATCAGCTCCGGCTTGAGTAACTATGCCATATAAGTGAGCATATCCCAATGGGATTCTAACAAAAGAACCAATTTGCCCAACTCTATAAACAATACCATTTATAATTGGCATAGATGATTTAAAATCATCTGAAAGTTTTACGGATAAACGACTACCGTTTACACTTTTCACATGTCCAATAATAGTATAAAACTTATCATTCATTATTTTTGTCCGTTTGTGGGATAAGACAATTCTATTAAAAATCTTACGAATTCTTTAAAATTGACAAGCTTTAATGTGCCTGTTTGCATAAGTAATTCATCTCCTTTGCCCTTTTTCTTTTCTGGAACAGGGGCATCTCTATCAAAAAATTGATCTATGAATTCAAAATCTTCTTTTGCCGGCTCTCTTTTGAGTTTCCACTCTGCAAATATTCCTCCTATTAAAGCGCTTTTATTACCACAAATCATAATTTTATTAGACCTACTTCCAATCTTTATCGGAATAGAATTTTCATTTAATTTTTCATCAAAAACTAAGGCTATAACTGTTGTCGATCTTGATTGTGCTAACGCATTCATAATAACATCATTAATATGTTCATCACCGAAAGAATAACCACAAATAAAAAGTATACCATCATCTTTTTTCAGAAAAGACGATAACCTTTCAATATAACTTGAATAAGGCTGTTTTCTTGAATCATCATATTTTAAGAGGGATGGGTATATTACAATTCCATCATCATTTATTTCTCTACTTCTAATTATTCTTTTTTCATCTTCATCATAACCCCAACCTAATGAACCATGAAGTTTCCATAATCTTGTCCATTGGGGAATTAGTTGATCATTTTCAACACTAATTGGGTCAAAGAAGGGTTTGTATCCACCAACAAAACCATCAAAATAAGGTAAGTGTTCTGTTTCAAAACCTATTTCAAAAAGATAATCATAATTAGTTGTAAAAACTTCTATTGAATTTTTCCTTTCTGCATATCTAATCCATTTTGCAAAATCACAATGCAATCGAGAAGAGTGTTCAATACTAATATCTTTGTTATCATGAACAGCTACTAAATCACGAATTTGTTTTTGGAAAAGAACTCTTAATTCTTTTAATCTTGTTTTATCCAGCCCACATAATTTAGCTTTACCAATTACTCTTAATTTTTGATCTATTGTAGAGATTATATTTTCAAGCATAAAAGCCTGTAATTTTTTCTCTTCATCTTTTTCAGATTCTTCTAACTCTTCTTTAATTATACACAAAGCATCCTCTAAATCTTTTTCCTTAATATTAGCAATTATCTTTTCCGTCATAGCCCAAACTCCAGGAATTAGAGGTAAGCCTCTACCTTTATCATCTAATACATGGTTCCCTTTATTATCAGTTAACGGTGCTGCCATTGATGTACCAGCTCCAAATAAGAACCCTATTCTTATTGTATTATTAATAAGAATTTGTTGAATTCCTCTTATAAATTCTCTTGGATCATGAGCCTTTTCCATTTCTTTATAATTTAAATTTCTTTCGTATATTTTTTTTTTACGATTAAAATGTATCCTCTATATATTTTTTCGCTCCCAAATTATGGACTGGCAATTGAAGTCTGTCACCAAAAAAGACTTTATACCTATTTACAAAATCTTGGAAATCTTTATCAGTTGCTGGGCTATTAGAAAATCCAACGACTGTTATCTCTGCATCCTTGCGAACCATTCTAGAAAGCAATTGTCTCATTTCATAATCCGCTTGAGGAAGTGAATAACCTATGAATACAATCTTATTTGCCTCAGAAAGTTCAACCCCTGCATTTTGCCAAAGCAATTTGTATTGAGGGTTAGATAAATTTTTTAAGAAAGTGGGCATTATAATGTTAGAAGTTAATTTATGAGAAACCTGTACACCGAAGTTTTTGTCACAATGTCTGCAATTTATCGGATGAGTATATTGACTAATTGCAATTTTATCATCAATGTCGACATACACCCTTTGACATCTTGGACATTGAAGCCAATTAAGTGAACCGTGAAGCTTAATAAGTTTTACATTAAACCCCCCGCCACCTAAAATTTCAAGCCCCGGTTTCACTCTATCATCGTCCTTTCGATAAGAACTAATATAGCAACAGTAATCTACAACAGCTTCCAAAAAAAAATTCGAATCGATTTGTTCTTGTATTGAACGGTCTAATAATATATCCCAATTCGTTGTAATAACACTAACGTTATCAATATTGGGATAGTTTTTATTTTTCCTCTTTTGACATTCGTCTACTAAAAATGTTGCAAACTTATCTATATAACCCTTATCAGAAGTTTGAAGAATATGTTGTAAAGTTTTCCCTACTAAATAATAAATTAAACCTCGAATTTCTTTGACTTGGTCAACACTTAAATTTCTAAATGATAAATTTTCGAGTAAGCATTTATCTAAAGGAGTAAAAATATCTTCAAATGGAATTTTATTTTGCAGTATTTCAGGAATATTCAAAGTATTAGTCAGAAAATCTTTGAATTGATCAACTTTTCCAGCAATGAATATATTTGGATCAGAATTATGAATTTCAAATATTTTCTCTACTAATCTTTCCTGAGATGGGGCTCCAGCATTCATGGAAAACCCTGCCCCTAAAATAAAAACAGTTTTAGTCATGGTTATTTTTTGTTTCGTAGTCTCACAACATAGTAAACCTTTTCTCAATAATGAAACTTTCCCTCATATATTTTAATTCACTAACTGTTTCAAACACACGAAATCCATCACAACAAAAAAATTTTGTTCATATTTCATAAATCTGTTAACTTCAATATCACAACATGCAGCCATCCTTTGCATAAGTTGTTTTCAAACCTTCTCTTTTAAAAAAGCCTCCAATTAAACCTCATCCTGTTTTTTAATTTTTACTACTAAATTAAATATAACAGTATGTCATTGTTGGTTCGTTTGCTAACTGCTCCAAGGCATTTTTACTCCCCGCTATCGGTAGTGTTCACAAATTCTAAAAACTCTGCTGTCCGTATGTCTCCGACTACGGACAACAAAACATAATCAATTACCTTCTAATAGTTTTTTCTTTTGTGCCTCATATTCATCCTTGGTTATAATTCCATCGTCTAAAAGCTTTTTAAATTTCACTAACTCGTCTGCAACACTAACCGATTGTTTAACTTCAACAACAGTTGTAATTACTTTAGGTTTAGGCCTAAATTCTTCCGGCACCACAATTTCACCGGAAGCAATTGCATTCTCAACATCAATTTCATATCTACCTGAACCAAATGTGATAAGAGGTTCATAGGTCTTTCCAATTTTCTTATTGCCTCTGGTAACAATTTTTACAACTTTCCCTTTATGGCCAGCCATATTTCTCTTTAATGAAAGTTCAGATTTGTTATACCTATTATTATTTGATGTCTGCATCATAGTTCCAAATCCAGTAGAATTTTTGCGAATAAATTTAAAATCACCATCGTCTGTGGTACCTGTACCAATGGTAATATCCTCTCCAACTATAATTTTGTAACCGCTTGTGGTGAATAAAGTGTCTTCTACCACTCTAGGTAATGCCATTACGCTGTCTTGTGAATAGGACGTAGAAATAAGGAATGTTGTTACCAACAAGATCAAGAGCTGTTTCATATTAGTTTGTTTCGTTTAAAGAATAAAAAAATCTTCAGGGAGGATATTCGCTAGCTTATCTAAGGGTGAGGAGTATGCAACATAACAAACCCTCCCCAAAAAACAAAACTTTCCCCCGCTATCCGTAGTCTCCACAAATTATAAATACTCTGCTGTCCGTATGTCTCCGACTACGGACAACAAAACATAATCAAAGTTTATCAAGAAAGCCTTTTTATAGTAAACTCTCAGAAACTATCTTTTGTAAGTCAGTAATATTTTTAATGTTTTCAAGAAGTGATTTGCTATAAGTTTCAATTAGGTCATAAGAGAACCTTTCTGAAGTCAAAATTTTTTCTAAACTTTCTTTCGTAATTAAACTCTTTTCAGGCTTAAAAAAATTATTTAATTCCGTCAAATAATCAATACTACGGTTAATTACAATACTATAATTCGTTTTAAGTGAATTTAAATCCGAATATGATTGTTGGAATTTAGTAATATCAAATACATCTATCTTACTTAAATTTTGAGAATTAGCATTCCAAATCGTTGTATATATTGGATATCTATGTCCTTCTTTGTCTGCTAATGAATTAAATGTTGGTAGTGTTTTATCAAGAGTCAAGGCAATTGCTTTTCCTGCTGCTGAAAATTTCGCTTTTTCTAATTGATTTGTATCGAGATGTTGTTCCAAATATTTTGTCAATCCTTGAGCGACTAAATCAGAAACAGATAGTTTTGTTTTTTTATCTAAATTTTCTTTTGGAAATATAAGAGGTAAAATCTTAATCTTCGCATTTCTAAGGATGTCGTCTCCAGAAATCATATTTAATGCCGATAAAATGGTTTCGCAATTTAATTTTAATTCATTGGCTGTTTTTAAATTGGAAGAGAGTTCTACTTGCAATTGCGCTATAATATTTTTTTGTTCTTTAATAGTCATTCGATTATTCCAAGTTTTCATTGCTTCACCAAATAATTTATTTGTATTATCAGGTGATAGTGAACTATTATTTGACATCTCACACAATCTAAATAGTAAAAGGTCTAAGTCAAGCCCCTGTTGAGAGTAATCCGTAAGCCTTGTTACTTCTGTTTTAAGTGAAGCGGAAAGACTTCCGTTATTGGTTGTGTCCAATGCTTTTATTGACCCTTTTACAGCAGCTTCAACAGATTTGGTATATCTTTTTTGTGGTTTTGTACATTTTGTATAAACTTTCCCGCTTACAATTTTCCCGCCTTCTCCAATTGTTCGACTACTTCTACAAGACGAAATTATTATAGTAATTATGATTATAAAAACTAACAGATTTTTATTGCTATTCATTTTATGTCAATTTAAGTTTGAATGTTATGGATGGAAAGATTGGCACTAATTCCTCAATGGCACAACTTTGTTTCACTAATTATTTATCTTGAAATTATTTGAAACAAAATATTATACTACCAAAATTATTATTCAATCATCCACCAAAAAAGGTCTAAAAAGGAAATGGATCAGCTTATATTAGGGTTCGAAGTTCCACAACATAACAAACCCTCCCCAAAAAATGAAACTTTCCCTCATATATTTTAATTTACTAACTGCCCCAAACACACGAAATATCCATTCTTAACAAGATCGTATTAAATACCGCTCCCCCTTTAACTCCCCCCGAAGTATCCATCAACGCATTCGCATAGCATTAGTACATCTTACCTAACACCCCATCATATCCTATGCAACAGGTATCCAATAGGTAAACTAACGCCTTGCCCATGTCTGCATAACACATCGACACCCTCTTACCTAACAGGTGTGTGCCTCCTTTGGCAAGGGTTACATACCCCTTCGGAACAGGTAGGCACCCTTACGTAACGGGTATAAGCATCCTTCTGCAAGGGGTGTATACTCCTTCTGTATGCAGAAATAGCCTTTACTTGACAGGTCAGCACCCCGTTTGGAAGCCATCTACATACTATTACAAATAGCTAAGCCCGAGCAAACGGTTATCTTCCATTACATTCAATTGCTGTTCCATTAAAGCAGACCATTTGTTTAGCAATGTGTGTGCTTCAAAATCCCTGTCGTACTCAGCCTTGTCTATGTAATTAGGAATTCTTCGGGGTTATTATCCATATCTATCTTCACTTTAGATACCCACATTCCTTTTTCATATTTTACCCTACAGTAGTTCTGCCTTTCTTTCGGTGTAAGGCTTTTTACCTTTTACCATTATTCGGCCAACGCTTTTAATCAGCCTCAGCTTTGCAACGTCTGCATCTGTGAATACTACCGACATCATGTTTTCCTGTGCCATAAAAATTTAGATTTAGATTAAAAATATAGATACCTAAATCAAGTAGTGGTTTTTATTAAAAGGTTGCATAAAATGGATCAGAGGATTATTAGACCAGTGGAAAATTTCTGAGTCTTTACCTTAATGTCCTCATATTAACAGGCCGTCTTCGCCTGGCTCATACTGACAGGAAATCCCCTTAATAATTGGTATAATATTTACTTGGAGGGAGGAATGTTATTTCTAAAAAGATAACAAAATGTCAAGCCGATTGATGGAACCCATTTGTCAATAAATATTCTATCATCATTTATGCTAAATGAGCTTGGCCCTCCTGGAAATTGCAAATTTTTGCCTTTATATTGATCGATAAAATATTGACGTGGAGTTCTAGCTTTTCTAAAACTACAGGTTGCCAAAATTCCAAAATCTCCAAATGTATACCCCATCCCTATACTTGCGCCAAATGATCTTTTTGAAAAAATATCTTTATTTTTTGGAGACAAAAAATAATTTAGAAAAAAACCGATTGCAAATTTATTTTCTCTATCTAGGCCATCTTCTTTTTGTTTGAATTTATTTCTACTAAAAGGATTAAACACTATTCCAGCAGATATTGCTGAATTTATTTTTGAGATAGATTCAAATTGAACCGTCCCCGATGTGTCAGGACGAGAAACTGTTACGTTGTAAACAGGAGTTGTAAAGAATGAGATTGAAGATCCTGCTACCAAGAATATTCTTTGTTGCTTCAATGAATCTGTTTTATCAGTTTTTGAGAATTTTGGTGCTTTTAAAAAAAGTACAAGTACCAATTGATCATAATATGCTCTAATCCTGTTAATAAATTTTAAATAATCTTTATAGAGCAGCTTCATTGATTTAAGATTATCATAAGTAGCGAGGGACCGATTGACAGAATCTAAGAAATTATCATTACCCAATTTGTCCAACTTTTTTACAAGATCAGGATCCACTAAAAGAGAATTTTCCAAAATCTCAATTTGATCCTTCAGTTTTTTTGCCTCAGAGTTTAAAAAAGAATTTTCATCAATATAAGGTTCAATAAAACTTAGCAATTTATAAAATCCTTTCAATTGCTTTTGATCAATTGTACATCTATTCTCCTTTATTAATTTAAAATTGTCAATGTCTTTTATTATTTCTTTAAAACCTGAAATTTTATTTGTATCAAGAACTTCCTTTAAATAGTTTAACGTTAAGCTAATACCCACTTGTTCAGGATACCCGATTTTCAAAGGAGCTCCAATAAAAAATGTAGAGGTCCATCTATTTGAAAAACCCGGTTTCGGAATTTCAAGTTTAATTGGATAAATATAGGCAAATGGCCTTTTAGCTCCATTTTCATATACTTCTGCATATAAATCAATAGAACCCTTTGGTATTATATCTTCAGGCATAGTGATATTCAAGTACACGTATGGAGGGTTCTTAGGATCTATATTAGTCCTCGTACTTGGTTTAATTTCAAAGCTTAACAATTCGGTCCCTTTTTTACTCCCATTTTCAATGTACAATCTCAAATAAAATAGTTTCTTAAATGTATTGTAAGGCGCTCTGCATAATTCATCATTAAACCCAGTTTTTAAATAATCAAGATTTAACTCACATGAAAAAGTATATTCTTTTTTTTCAAATTGTGAAAAAGCGGAAAAACAGAATATATCTAATAAGATTATCAGTAATATTTTCATTCCTTTAAAATTGATTTATTAAGCTTTAATGTTAAAGTGTCAGATAATTTTCTTTTTGAGAAAATCTCTCCATCTCCGTATGCAAGCCAATCTTTATTATTGATAATTCTAAATGACTGATTTGCTTTAGCGTTCATTTTAATTATAAATGCACTGTAATTCCTGTCTTGTTTCGGGGTCAAATGAAATTTAAATATTAGAAATGTATCGTTTTCATTTTCTTCAATTGATTTAGATAATGTCAATGAATCAATTTGTTCTCTTTCACCAATGTAATTATTAATAAACCCGGGAATTGAATAGGAAGTTATTTCATCAGACTTCAAATCAGAATTACCAAAGTAATCTGCCATTGTGCAATTTGTATCACTTTTGTTATAACCCCAGAAAGCTTTTAAATCTAAAAAACAAATTGGATTGTCCTTACAGACAGGAGGTTTAAATATATAAAATGATAAAAAAAGAAGTGCTAATGTCACTGTAATTAATACCGCCCGCCAATTTAATTTAGGATTTGGAGATGGTGTCGGCTCATCAGGAACGGGAACTTTAGTCGCATCATCCGGTGCCAGTTCTTCAACTAATACATTTTCCCTGAGTGCTTTTTTTAAAACTTTAATTACAATATTATTACTGTCTGAGGGTTTCACAATACTAAAGTGATCATCTTGAGTATCTATAACCTGAACCTCTCTGATTTCATACGCAAGAGACGATTCATCTGCAACTACCCAATCATTCGCTCCTTTAAAGTATATAGTTTCAGGCAGCTTATCCGGTGGAGTTCGCAGCCATTTTTGATTGATGGTCTTACGAAATTTATTCAATGGCCTCAGGTTTGCTATTTGACCACTTCTCAAAAATAATGTTGCCCAAAAAGCTAAGTCGGAGCCTTCATGCGGAACAGCCAGCGAAAAATATTGCCGCACATTTGGTGAACTGTCTCTTTTTTTTGTGTTATCATCAGTTAATTTAAGAATAGCACTTTTCGAAATCAGCCCTCCCATACTATGCGCTACGAATATTAAATTTTCATAACCGGAATTTTTTAACTCAGCGTATAAAATATCTGCATTTTTTTCTACTGTTTGATTTTTCTGAAACTGGCTGCTTTTTTTAAAATAAATTAATTTAAGAAAATAAGACAAATTGGATAATAAGTCACTTGCTTTTGTGTAATAGGAATAGACTGCAAAGTCATAATGTTCCCTGATCGTTGAATTGGAATATAAATAATCTAATACAGACCGCCTTTTGTCGGTTCTCAACCATGTCTCTTTGCCACCAACTAATCCGTGGATGAAAATAATAAGATTCTTTTTCCCAGAAGGAGCAATAATATCAAGTCCATATTTATCCGCCATAATCAGAAAATTTTTAAGTACTTCATTTCTATTAAGATCAATTTATTCTTCTAATTTTTACTGCAACTTTTCCCGAATTATTCCAATAAAACCCTTTAGCATCATTTGCATAACAATAAAGGTTTCCTTTTTCACTGAAACTGATTTGTTGACTTTTGCCAATTAAGAAATCATAAGATTTATCCAGATTACCCATTAGAGCAAACCATTTATGACCCTGTGAACGTTTTAATGAATTAAACAGATTCATATAAAAATTTGTATAACCTTCAGGATCTGTTTTTTTATATAGGTCACGCCAAATTCCCTCGGCTTCAAATTTATAAACCTCACCTTTATTTATTTCAATATTAGTAAAATTCCAAAAAAGTTTTGCGTATATCAGAATAACGCTTGATTCATTTATAGCTAGTTTCATATTTTTTTGGTATTTCATCTTAGGTGCAGGTCGTAAATAAAAATGTCTATTCGCCTTGGTCCTTACACACGAAACAACATTAATCTTACCGTTTCGTGTCATGAACCTGGGCTGCAGCAATTATTTCCTTAGTTTATTTTCTTCCCCGTCTCCGTAGTGTTCTCACAATTATAAAAGCTGCACTGTCCGTATGTCTCCGACTACTGACAACGAAGCATAATAAAAAAATATTCAGAAAGGATATTCGTTAGTTTATCTAAGGATTGAAGTTCCACAACATACCAAACCCTCCCCAAAAAATGAAACTTTCCCTCATATATTTTGATTTACTAACTGTCCCAAACACACGAAATACAATTAAAAAATAACCTTATTCATTCATATTAAAAAAAACTTCTAATGGCTTTCCCCATTTATCATCAAGTAAATAAGTAATATCATCTTCAATCCCTTCCAAATAATCAATATTTTTTTGCCATTCAAAAACCTCTGTCTCAGAATCTAAATAAGAGTTTTTATTTGCAACTAACTCTTCAGTATCTACCGCATCTAAAGACTGTCTTATATTATTAATCCCAATATTGATTATATCGCCGATTTTATTTTTCATATGCTTAAACCAATAAGATTGATGATGCCAAAAAGCCGATTGTAAAATAGGGTCGTCACTGCAGTCTTTAATTAGATCAGAAAAATCTGACAGAAATTGAATGTATTTTATAAAACCCCATAAAGCACTATTTAATGGATGTTTATTATCACTACCCAATTTGTATTCTATCAAATTTTTATCGGCGAGGACTTCCCAAAAATCTGAAATAGTATAACCAGATGTAGATCCACTATCCAAAAACCAAAGAAACTGATCAATATCCGGGTCTTCCTTCACAAAATGATTAAGCATAATAAAGCGGTCAAAAAGAATAGATGACTCAGGCAATTCTTTCTTATTAAAATATTGCTTTGTTCCGGACTTCAGTATTTGCTTTAGTAATAATTGCGGAAGAAGAATTGGATAGTAGTCAGTAAAATAACGCTTCAGAGAATCATTATTTAAAATATATTCAGCTTCATTTTCTATTTTGCCTGAAAGAGGATTATGAATGTAACCTGCCAATAAAGCAATTTCCAATATGCTATAGTAATCAATTAAAAAATCAATATTATCTCTTTCTTCTATTTCTAAAAAAGATTTAATTTGTTCTCTGTCATGATCTCTTAGCAAAAATCTTAAACTCTCTTCTTCGTTATCTTTGATAAGCATATTAACTATTTTGTACCCCTTGGCAGCAGCGCCTTTTTTACGATACTCATTAGTAAGTACTTCAAGATTAATTTTTTTAATGTCCATATTAGAAAATTATAAAGCTTTTAAAACAATAGAATAAGGGTCAGCGTATTTTTTTTGATTTGGTTTGCAAACAGCAACATGTGATTTATTATCAATAAGAGTAGCTACTGGATCGACACAAAATCGCTGATTATGTACAACCTTTTCGTTGTTAGCCCAAATTACATGGGATGCAATGGTAAAATCACCTTCATTCTTTTCCAAAAGCTTCTCAGAATCTGCAATTAAATTTAAAATTGTTTGGGAATTAGGCCTAAGGTCATTTATAATTGGAATAGCTATCATTCCGAGTCCCGCCAGTACTCTCACAATTTTCGGAAGACTTTCTAAAATTAAGTCTGGAATTCTGGCTCCCCGATGAGCAGGTGCAAATAAGATCATCTTACACTTGTCTAACCAAATTTTATTTTCTGATTTGGCATTTAATAAAGCTCTCCTAACAATCACTGCACCTAAAGAATGCGCAATAATTAATATTTTTTTATAAGAGTGATCATCACCGATTTCCTTCCTTTCGAAGCCAAGTTTATTAGGATTATTTTCGCAAGCTGCTTTAAGTAAACTATAAAATTTTATAGCATTATTATTGGCCTGTCCCTTTAAACTTTCATAACCATAAAATATCACATCGGCGTGTGCAAAATCATTAGTAGTACGAATTAAACGAGGAAAATCATCCCAAGTCGCTGTTGCACTACCATTAAAACCATGAACAAATATTACTAAGGTGGTGGGATTGTTTAAAGTAAAAAGAGCAGAAGAGTTCTTCCCGTGTTTAATAAATATAGGTGGTGTATGGCTCATATTTTTTGTTTAACAATGTGTATTTAAATAAATCAAATCAAGCATCCGCTTGTGTCCGTCTATAATAAGCTTTCGTTTCTTCTCTTCATCATGATTCGACACAGTAAGGTAAAATCAAAAACTATAGATATATTCCACATTACCCGGTTTATCACTTGTTACTTTAATTTCTTTTACTTCAGTTTTAACTTCATTAGAATTACTTAACCATACTAATTCTACTTTGTGTATTCCAACAGGCATTTCATAAGCGCAGGTTTTTTCGTCATTAGATACATTTATCACTTTTTCAATATCATCACTCTTAATCTTAAATATGGTGATCTTTACATTATAATGAGGCCATGTACCTTTATTTGAAAAACAAAAATCACCTGTCCTTGATAAAGGAGGTTCTGGTGCAGTATAAACTACAGGTGCAACTTTTGGTTCTACTATTGAACTCTTCTTTATATTATTTTGATTAAGATTTTCCAGTGAAGGTGTTTTAACCAGATTTATTTTATAAGAACTCAATGCATCCCCTGTTTTCGTATCTAATAATTTCATTACTACCCGGTAATATCCATTAAAATCAGTTATTGTAGCAAAAATTAAGGCATCAGCTACCGAAAGCTTTCCCAGTTCTTTTGCCATTTTTGAACCATCGGTAGATTGAATCAGATTCTTCTCTTCAAGTATTTGATTTAGTTTAGACCGTTCCAGAATTCTAAATTTAGTTTGATTATCTGTAAGGTTCGATAGCTCAGAAGAAACTTCTTCACTCAAAAAAGTTCCAAGTTGAGTTATACTTTCGTCAAGATTAACAAAATCAGTAATCGCTACCTTTTTTCTTTCAGAGCTAATGATCTTTTTTGAAAGAGTATCTGCTGTCGAAGCAATAATTTTGTCAAAATCCTGTGCATGCACTGAAACTATTAGATTAAAGCTCAATGCAAAAAAAACAATAATAGATTTACTCATAATTTTTAGTTTATATAAATGATGATTAATTATAGTTATCCGTACATCTACAACTACGTACAACAAAACACAATCTTATCAATAAAAGTATTCAGGAAGGATATTCGCTAGCTTATCTAAGGGTGGAGAAGTATGCAACATAACAAACCCTCCCCAAAAAATGAAACTTTCCCTCATATATTTTAATTTTCTAACTGTCCCAAACACACGAAATACCACCAATTCATTATTCCAAATCCAATTCCATAAACAATAAATACTTCCTGAACTCCTCCGGAATTTCAACCTCATCATAAACCGGAATATCCTTAAAACCAACACTCCGGTAAAGCGAATGAGGAGCTTCCATAAACTTCGGGCTATCTAATCGTATGGTAATATACCCTGCTTCTTTAGCCGCATTGATCAAGGATTGAAGAATAGCCCCCTGCACCGATCTATCTGAAAGATGGATCAACATACATTCGTTTCACTTCACCGATCGTTTCATTGATACTTTTCAGGCAGCCAATACCATATGCTTCATCATCAATAAATACCAATATCAACCGGCCGTGTGGCGGCAGAAATTTTTTAATGTCGGTAATATCCTGTGCTACCTGTTTTGTCGGATCATGCGGATGCACACCGTAGTTTAATTGCATATTATCATTTCCCCAGGTGAGGTAATCAAACCATAGTTTTCTCACAGCATCAATATCGTCGGGGAGTTTGGCATCACGGGTTTTAACAACAGCGTTATCATTCCTACAATACAGTTTTATGGAGGTTTAAGTTAAACAAACCATTCCTCAATAATGAAACTTTCACCAAATATTTAATGCAAATATTGTCTGGATCAGGATTTAGAGGATTAAAGGATGAACAGGATTAGAGAATAAAATTTGAAAAATATTTCGAATTAAAAAGTGCCAATCCTGAAAATCTTCGAATCCTCTAAATCCTGATTCAGACAAAAAAATTCTGTTCATCTTAAATTCTGAAAATCCTGATTCAGACAAAAAAAATCAACGCAAATAAAAGACTACTTTTACCAAAACCCTTTCATGAAAACAATCTCTACCCTTCTTCTCTCATTCATACTATTGATCACACAACTTTCCGCACAAACAACAGCTTTCAGTTATACCGGTGGGCCACAAACATATACGGTGCCTGCAGGTATTAATATTATAACGGTGAATGTACGTGGTGCACAAGGTGCTAATGCTTCAGGCCAAAGCTCAGCCGGTGCAAATGGTGGTGGTGGTGGTAGTGTGCAGTGTAAAATGGCTGTAACTCCCGGACAAACATTGTACATATATGTAGGAGGATCTGGTTCAGGTGATCTTCCCGGATATCATGGTGGTGCCTTTGGTACTCAAGGTAGTGCCACGGGTTCTAATGGTAATACAATTTATTTTTCGGGAGGCGGCGGTGGTGGTGCTTCCGAAATTGCTATGAATACTTTCGATAACACCAAAGTTATAGCCGGTGGCGGCGGTGGTGGTGGTGCTGCAATTGCATCTGGTGCTCCCGGCGGTGCAGGCGGCGGCGTGGTAGGACAAAGTGGAGGAGGTATTACCGGCCCAACTGATGAATATTCAGGAAAAGGCGGCACTCAATCAAATGGTGGTGCAGGAGGATCGATATCGGGTGCTGGTGCAGGGTTTGCCCTTCCCGGAACACGATTAAATGGTGGATGGGGAGCCTCCGCTGCTGGCGGTGGTGGTGGTGGTTATTATGGTGGTGGTGGTGGCGGATCCATGGCTAATGTAGGCCTTGTCTTTTCCGCAGCAGGTGGTGGTGGCGGATCATCATGGGCAGATGCTTTGTTGGCAACAGAGGTAGTAATGACACAGGGAGATAAAACAGGTGATGGTTCCGTAACGATCACTCCATTTGTACCTATAGTACAAGTACCCCCAACCGTTAGCACACAGGCAGCTACAAATATTTATTCAAATGTGGCACAATTAAATGCTTTTGTAGATGATAAAGGAGCTGCTACAACCATCGCTTTTGAATATAGCACCAGTCCGACAATGGTTACTGTTATAGGCACTTTGCCTGCTACTGCTCCTAATCTTGCTGCCGGCTCAGGCAATACAGCAGCAAGTTTGCAGTTAACAAATCTTACGGCAAGCACTACTTATTATTTTCAGGTAGCAGCTACAAATTCTGCCGGAACAACTAAGGGTAGTATACTTAGCTTTACTACTACCGCACCGGGTAAACCTATAGTAATTACAACTACTCCAGTTGTACAACTCTCCATGGTATCATTAACCGGTGTAGTAAACCCTAATGGCAGTACCACAACATCAACTTTCGAATACAGTACCGACTCCACCTTTACCACAGGTGTAATAACTGTTGCTAGTTCACCTTACACGGCAAACCAGGTTTACACCAATGTATACGGCTTAACAGGCAATCAAACCTATTTTTATCGTGTAAAAGCAGTGAATAGTTATGGAACATCTTATGGAAATATCATCCGCTTTAAAACTGTATTTACTTACGAGGGAATATTTGTGACTGTAAAAAACGGCAAGTGGGATGATCCTACTTTATGGGATAACGGCCATGTACCTGTAGCAACTTCACAGGTAATAGTAAAGCATGGTATAACGATCACCACTAACTCATCTTGTTATTCTTTAAGACTGCAATTCCCTGGGAGCATATACCTCTATTCAAATACAAAGCTTGATATATTGCATTAGGTCTTATGAATTATGAGTTATGAATTATGAATTATGAGTTGCGCAAATACATACTTAACAAATGATTTTTTTGTACCCGGCATTACCGCTTTGGGCATCATCGTTGCATCGCACTCTTGTACTTCATAACTTTATTCATCGCTTTAAATTTGGGAAGTAAAAAATTGTTTGAATCAGAATGCATATAATTTCTTAAAACAGTAAGCAGCTCCAACCCTAAGAGTAAAGATCAAATGTCGAAGCCACAGTAGTACAAAAGTCCCACATAGCTGTACGGCAGAAACGGGATGTAATCGTTTCTGCCTTGAATTTTTTTGTTACTTTTTTGTTTCAATACAAAAAAATAAATAAGAACAACCAATAATTCTATAAATAGCCAATAACATCAATAAAAAGTGGATAATTTGTTCGCATTTATTATTCTTTTTTAGGAGGTTTGGCGGCAGCAACCCCTTCTTGTCTACAGGATGAGTGCTTACATGGATAAATCGTGTAATTTCTTCCTCATTTACTGCAAATTTTTAACGTAAAAACTTTGGTACATAAATTTCATTATAGTTCATAACCCAAATAATACGTGTATGACAACAAACAACCAAGTTGGATTTATCAGTGATAAGATCCAACAATTACAAACTGCCATCCTATACAGTAACAGTAATTGTGTGCTTAAATTACCTACCTGCTTAGCCAGAACATTATATGTTGATGAAGTAGGTTGTGTTTGGATAAGCATACAAAAGCCAAGACAACTGATCCGTGAATTTGACCGCACTTTTGAAGTGGAACTGAATTATTATAAAAAAGGAACTTCCTTCTTTTTAAATATTTCAGGTATGGCAAGGATCATTATTGACCCTGAAGAAATTAACCAGCTTCCGGCACATTTGCAAAATGAATGTGGTACTGGTCAATTACTGCTTTGTGTGAGGATCCTTGAAGCAAATTATCATGAAAATCAACCAAAGGCATTAAGCATTGTACAAAGATGGATGCAAAATGTTAGTACTGTTTTTACAGGATCACAAAACGATTATCATTTTGATATTGCTAAAAAGAATTATGCAGTTTAAATTTTACATTTAGATGAGTACAAGCATTAATCAAATTCAATCAGAACAAAATCATCTTGATCTGATAGGGAAAGAAGCAGTTGAAAAGATCAAGGATTTTTCTGAAAAAGCACATACTTGTTTTTTCTGCACTAAAATAAGAACAGGAGAAAGTTTTTCTGCCAGGCCAATGACCGTGCAAAAAACTGATGATGAGGGTAATCTGTGGTTCTTAAGCGCTAATGATAGCACATTGAATCATGAAATTGCATATGACTCTTATGTTCAATTACTTTTCCAGGGATCTTCTTATTCAGATTTTTTAAATATTTATGGCAGGGCAATCGTAAATCAGGATAAAGCAATAATAAAAGAATTGTGGAAACCCATTTTTAAAACATGGTTTACCGAAGGAGAAGATGACCCAAGAATTACAGTTATAAAAATATATCCGCAGGAAGGATATTACTGGGACACAAAACATAACATGGCTGTAGGCTTCATCAAAAGATTAGTTGGAGCAGCCATTGGCAAAACAATGGATGATTCCATTGAAGGAAGTATTAAAGTTTGAGTCTCCATTTTTTCGTATTATATATTAACCCTGAATTCGTTTCAGGGTTTTTTATTACTTTTAGCCACTAAATATATAATTCGTGAATATCAGAAACACATTTTTTGTAGTAGCACTATTTTTAAGCAGCGTTGCTTGTGCCCAGGTAACTAAAAAATCAGGAACCACTCCTTCCAAAAAAAATCAACACCTAAACGTTTTTAATCAAAGTATAACCAGTGGGGATGCTGCCAGTGCGATACTTGCATTAAATTATTATATCTCCGAACAAGGCGACAACAATCCTTACACAGATACATTGGCCATGCTTTACCTCCAACAATCTGCTTATCCGCAATGTTATTATTGGGTAGAAAAAAGATTGGCAGTTAAGCCGGAGGATAATAATCTACTGGAAATGAAAGGTGTTTGTCTTGATAAATTAAATGAGCCCAAAGAGTCAATTGCCATCTTTGAAAAATTATTCAAAAAAACACAGAACCCCTTTCATGCATATAAATTATTAGAATTACAATATGGCATTAAACGTTTGTCCGAAGCAGTTAGTACTGCCGAAGCAGCAGAAAAACTTGTCTTCAAACCTGAGTATACAATGACATACAGTGTAGGACAACAAATGGGAAGGACATACCTGCAATCAAGTATTTATAATATACATGGTTTAGCGTTGTATGATCTTGGCAATAAAGAGGAAGCCAAAAAATATTTTGAAAAAGCATTACAATTAGATACAAGTTTTGCATTGGCAAAACAAAACTTAGAAGCTATCAGATCTTTGGAAGGCCCCGGAAATAAAGTGAACGCAGGCGTAACTACACCTTCTGCTTCTCCGGCAAATAAACCAAATTAAATTTTCATTTGAAAATAAAATGAGGAGTACGATTTTGTACTTTTTGTGCAAACATGACAAAAGCAGAAATAAAATTTCTTGAAGGGCCACAGAATCGTTGGAAAGATTTCAAGTTTGCCATAAGTGTACTTTTTGAGTTCATCAAAGGATTTAGGGCATTGCATTTTGTTGGTCCATGCGTAACGATCTTTGGGTCAGCACGTTTTAAACAAGATCATCCTTATTATAAATTAACGGAAGAGTTATCTGCAAAAATTGCCCAATTAGGTTTTACCATAATGACCGGTGGTGGCCCTGGTATTATGGAAGCTGCAAATAAAGGAGCCCGTGAAGTTGGGGGAAGATCTGTAGGCTGCAATATTGTATTGCCTCATGAACAAGCCCCTAACCCCTATCTTGATAAATGGGTCAACATTAAATACTTTTTTGTAAGAAAGAGTTTATTGATCAAATACTCCTACGCTTTCGTTGTCATGCCCGGCGGCTTTGGTACATTGGATGAATATTTTGAAGCGCTTACACTTATTCAATGCAAAAAGATCAATGAATTTCCTATTGTGATTTTTGACAAAGAATATCATAAAGAATTATTGGATCATATAACTCTTATGAAAGAAAAGCAGACCATTTCTGAAGCAGATATGAATTTGTTTTTAGTAACAGATTCTATTGATGAGGCAATAGAATATATACAAAAAAACGGCATCAATAAATTCGCTTTACAACACGAAAAGCCTTACAAACCACTGCGTTGGTTGTTTGAACATAAATAAGCTCAGGAAATTTCTAAATATGAGAGTTATTGTAATTCTTAAATGCAGGATGATTTTTTATTTCTAATCTTTTCGTCATCCCTTCATTCAATACTTTTTGCAAACTGAATTTATGAATGGTATGAGATTCAGCTTTTGCCAAAACAGTTTTTAATCCTTTAGCAGTATAGATGCCGCAGAAAGGCTGGGCATAATCTTCATCCTGGTAAACGATAAAATCGTGGCTGCCCCCTTTCTGATATTCTTTAATGATCGCAGCAATTGTTGCTACATCCAGATCAAGCATATCGCAGGCAAGTAAAAGCAAATTGTTTGTAGGATAATGTTCATGCACGCTCAATAAGCCTCTTAATGGGCCAGGCACATCTACATCATCAATGATCAGTTTACTCTTATCAATATGTTTTGAATAATCAGGAACCTGTGATTCATTTACAGAAAATAAAACAGGAATGTTGAAAGGGGTTAATTTGTCGGCAACATATTTTGCCCAGATCGTTCCTTCAATATGAAGCAATCCTTTATCACTGCCCATGCGCTTACTTTCGCCGCCACATAACACTATGCCTAATAAATGTTGCATAGAAAATTATTTTTTATCCGAGTGTCCAAGATCTTTACCCGGAGCAATAATATCCCTGATCTGTTGTTTCAATAATTTCACCTCAATAAACTGGCCGGCCTCTTTCCTATCGAAAATTTTATTGTCATTTAAATAAATAGTATATCTTCCGTTCACTTCACTTGGTATCAATTCAACACTATATAACTCATCAGAAAAAGTAGTTAAAAATTCTTGTCCCATATAAGCCGCTTTCATCATCCAGTGACATTTTGGGCAATACTCGATCTTGATAGAAGGTTTCATAAAAGTTATGGTGGTTATACCTGCAAAGTACAAATATTTGCCGATATTTTTTATGTACTTAGCTGAGTGCTGAGATTAAACATCGTTGTGTCACTCACTTGTACCGCATACCTTTATTGAGCTTTTACTGGAGCGTAGTTTGTTGGTAAAAGACCAGCAAAGGATGACCAACACATGTTAATAAAAAAGAAATAACACAGCTTTTTCTATCATCAGTTTTACTACATATCTTCGGCAAAATCAAACAGCCACAAGACTTAAAGATTCTTGTAAGAAGTTCCAATCTTCAGAAAAACATGAAGTATATAAAACAATTAGACAGCTTAAGGGCAATTGCAGTAATGCTTGTGATGATAAGTCATTGGATACCTTCAAAACATTCAATCAATTTTTCACAATTTGGCGCTATTGGCGTAGATATTTTTTTTGTTTTAAGTGGTTTTTTGATCACTAATATTTTATTTAATAGCAGGGATAAGGCTGAACTTTCACAAACTTCCCGTTCAACCTTAATAAAGAATTTTTACATAAGAAGAACATTGCGAATATTTCCCATTTATTACATGGTAATTTTTTTATTGTTGATCTTTTCTGAAATTACAGATACAAATATTAAATCAGCTTTTCTATATTTTGCAACCTATACTTCTAATTTTTATTTCTTTAAGATCCACACCTGGGATGGAATGATCTCACACCTGTGGTCTCTTGCAGTTGAAGAGCAATTTTATTTAATTTGGCCATGGTTCATTTTATTTACCAACAAGAAATATTTTTTTCATATAATAATTTCATTTATTCTAATTGGCATACTTGGTCAATTTTTTATGATGGGTATAAAAATGAGTACAGTTTTAACCTTTAATTGTTTTGACGCTTTTGGCTTGGGAGCCTTACTGGCATGGAAAATGACTTACAGAAAGGAAAAATTAAAGAAATTTTTCTCCCTAATATCTGTGATCGCTGCACTTAGCTTTATATTTTATATTATTGGCACATTTCAAAATATATGGATATTGCCTTTGAGAACAATAGTGTCACTTATCACATTATGGATCATCACTTATATTATCATATACCGTGACACTGAATCACTTAAGTTTAAATTTATTTTCAATAATAGGATCCTCATTTTTTTAGGAAAGATCAGTTACGGCTTGTATTTATACCACAGTATTATCCCAGGTACAATTAACACAAAGATCATCGACATATATTTAAATCCATATTTACCCGACTTCTTATATAAGAAGCATTGGGGAGAATTATTTTTAGTGGAAAATGCAATTTTGGTGGTGGCCATTTCATGGCTTTCTTTCATATTGATTGAAAAAAGATTCCTCAATCTGAAAAAATATTTTGAATATCAAAACGAAAACACCGAAAAGCAAAAGGTAAGTTTAGTACAATAAGTGGTTGTTTTTTATAGGCCCATTTCATAAATATGTTTGTGTGGATCACCGGTAATTTTCTGGCAATTGCAATTCCCTCCCCATTCTTTTGTACCATCAGTAAAATATTCGCATTTCCAAATAGGCACTTCGTGTTTTATTTTATCGATGATATAACGGTTTGCCATGTACGCTTCACTTCGGTGTGCAGATGCTGTGATGACCACTACAGCTGATTCACTCACTCCAACTTTTCCGGTTCTGTGTTGAGCAATAGCAATATTAAGATCCCATTTTTGTTTTGCTTCAGCAATGATATCAGCGATCATTTTGCTGGACAATCCTTCCTGTGCTTCATACTCAAGGTAATCAACTTGCTTACCATGACTGTTATCTCTTGTCTCCCCGCTAAATAATACCACCGCTCCTGCTTTGGGATGATGTGACAAAGCCAGCAAACCCACCATATCAATAGGTTCAGCAGATAATGCTTTTATTTTATCCGCCGCTGCTGGGTGGTATGATGTGGATGTTGTCATCTGGTTTTAATTCATAATTATTATCTACAAATTCATCATTCACTGCAAAGCGACAAAGCTGTAAAACATTTGTTGCATCAGCATTTTGATGAATGAGCATTTCTTTTAATTCCGCAACAGTACTTACAGGAGCATCCATGGAGAACTCCTTGTCAAAATAATCTTTTAGTACTGCGTAAACTTCAATCTTCATTTTATTCTTTTTGATAGAACACTGATTGGACTTATTGAACTGAGAAACACTGATTTAATATAAGTTAAAATAAGTTTAATCACTTTGATAAGTGTTCCATTTTATCCTCCTATCTGTAACATACTCAAATCGCTGCCAACAAATTTCACTAATTGTTTTTGCTCCATTGCCTGTTGTAATTTTTCAACCAATGCTTCATCATCATTTACATCTTTTAAAGATATAGGATGATTACTGCTAAGACAGCCATACATATTTCCTTCGCTATCTAATCTAAGCCTGTTGCAATCTTTACAAAATGGCTCGCTTTCATTAGCTATAATTCCAAAAACATTTCCTGAATCCGTTTGCCAGTAATTTGCTGTTGATGAATTGTTGCGTTTCATCTTTTTGAAATTATATTTTGTCGCAATAATATTCAGTATCTCATTTTCAGTAAACAAATATTTTAATGGATCATTATGCAAATGCCCCATGGCCATCACTTCTAAAAAACGAATGGCAATATTTCTACTGAATGCATAATCAACCAATGGCAATAATTGATTTTCATTGATGCCTTTCATTACCACCGCATTGATCTTTACCTGTAACCCTACTGCTTGTGCTGCTTCTATTCCTTTTAATATTCTCTGAACATCACTCCTCTTACTCATTAAAAAGAATACATCTTCATCCATTGCATCTAAAGAAACATTGATGGAATGCATACCTGCATCCTTTAATGAATTTGCCATTCTTTCAAGCAAAAAACCGTTGGTAGTTAATTTTACATCTTCGATTCCCAATTGTTTAATGCCTTTTATTACAGGAACCAGGTCATGATATAATAAAGGCTCGCCACCTGTTAGGCGGATGGTTTCTAATTTTAAAACGTTGTGTAATTTTTTTACTGTGTCCAATAAATTATTGGCTTCTATGGAAGTATGTTCCGTGATATCATCTTCACCCATGGTACAATATGTACAACTGAAATTACACCGGTTAAGCAAGCTTATCCTGAGTGATTTAAAATTCCTGTTATATATATCTGATAGTAATTCCATTATTTATTTTCTTTCCCTCTTACTTCTTTACGCTTCAATTAAAGATGCCCAATGGCATGCGGATGAACGGATTGGTTATTTATTTTCTTTCACTGAAATAAAACAATAACTAAGCTTCGCTTACAACGATGATACCATGAAAACCAAATGCCGGTATCATCATTTTAAATAAAAAAGTCGCTTATCAATTTGGCAGATGCTATAAATAATACTCCTGCCAAAACATACCGAACGGTTAACAATTTATATTTAAAACTTCCTAAATATGCTCCCAGCAAACCTCCTGCAACAGCTGCAGCCAACCACGTATATGACGCAGGTGTAAAGTTAATGCCATTTGTGACAGCAGCCAAGCCAGATAACGAATTACAAACAATAAACAGGCTACTTACTGCCGCCGCATCTTTTGCATTTCCCCATCCCATCAAAACAATAAGCGGACTAAGAAAAATTCCGCCGCCAATATTTAAAAATCCTGATGCAAAACCAATAACTGCACCACATATCAATGCCATTAAAAAAGGAAGCTCTTTATGATCCCTTTGTAAATCAGCAGGTTTCATTAATAATCTTACAATTGGAAATACTAGAGCGAAACCAAGTAATAATTTATAAACGCTTTCGCTGGTCTTAAAGCTTGATCCAAAAAATGCAAATGGAATTGACGTTAACAGGAATGGCCATGCCAATTTCCATTTAAAATATCCGCCCCGGTAAAATTGAATGAATGCAATACTTGCTATTATGATGTTCAACACCAATACCACCGGTTTATATACCGCTAATGGAATGCTGAATAAAGAGAGGACAGCGATATAGCCGCTTGCTCCCCCATGACCAACAGATGCATATAAAAATGCAACTATCAATAATAAAACTGGAATTAATATTTCACTTGGCATTTACTTTTCAGCGATCAATGGTTTAGCGATAGACACAAATTCATCCTTTGCTGCACCGCAGGTTGGACATTCATATTCATCTTTTAATTCAGCAAATGTAATGCCTGGAGCAATATCATTTGCTGTATCTCCATAGATCTCATCATAAATTGTATAGCAATGTGGACATTGATGTACTAATGTAAGTGCCGGCGCCTCTTCTATTACTGTTTCTGTTTTTCTAAATGCCGCATGATTCACATCAGTAGCTTCATTCTTCAACTCATAATAATATTTGCATAAAGAGAGCAGATAGGTTTCAAGATTCTCTCTTTCAACATCACTTCGGAATAATACATAATCTTTAGAGTTTGGATTAAAATTACTGCTGTATAATATATCGAATCTATCAGTAATTTTATATTTTGCTGTTGCAGGCTTTTGCTGTTTACGAATGATCACAGAACCAAATAAACCGGTTTTAGGTTTTGTTTTGATAGCGAAAAATAATCCAAAGGTTCTTACATCATCTTTATCAAATTGGCGAACAAGATATTTTTTTAAACTAAGTCCTTCATCACAAAGATCTTCTACCTGCCAATTTAATTCGTTGCTTGCATGACGAACATTGATCCTATGTTCATTCAAAACAAAATCCCACAATTTTCTATCAGATTGTTGTATGCCATTGATGATCAAAGATTTCCATGGAGTTGTATACATCTGCCCGATCTTTGTTTTTAAACAAACGCTACATACATCTTTTAAAAATGCAACACTGAACAATTCATCTCTTTTGTAAATTCCTAACCATGATTTATTTCCATAGCGGTTAAAGCCTTCATAATAAGGCATACCAAAATCAGGAATCTTCAGGTCTTCAGTAACAGGTTGAGTTATATAACTGTCTTTATCATGCACCAAAGCATAAAGCGCATTTCCATTAATGAAATCTCTGTCCTGGAATAAAGTTTTATTTACTCCAATAATATTTTCGATGGATTTACAAATACGTGGAATGTCTTCGGTATAGATCAACACCGGCCAACGATACGTGTGTGTTGTTTTTGGAAAACGAATATATAAATACCAATAATTACTTACATACGAAGAAATAAAATTGATATTGCCGGTAAAAAATGGAACAAAGGTTTGGCTGTTATCATTAATATTGATCTTTAATTTTGGTTGAAAATCAAAAAGATCTAAGATGTCTTTATAAACTCCTTCGCTTAACCAATTAGCATTCTGAAATACATCTTCTGTTACATAAGAACTTACAATATTCGGATATTGTTCAATATTTACTTCATAAGAAATGCCAATGGCATCCAGGTCATTTACAAATCCAGTCAAATATTTTTCTGCTACTTTGCAATACAGTTGCTGCCTTACACCAAATTGAACATCTTTGATCAATGCATTTTCTGCAGCACACATAATAGCGTATAGATCACCAGAGGATACGATACCTGCAGATAAATTTATTTTTATGATATTACTTTTCTTAACTAACATATTTTATCCGTTTGCATTTATCCCTAATAATTTTTCAATATCTACGGTAACACTTTCCTCCAGGATCCTTTTCACTTCAGGCTTACAGCTTCCGCAGCCCATACCTGCACCCGTTGATGCACACAACGCTGTAAAATCGTTACAACCTTCTGCTACCTTGTTCTTAATATTTCCTGCGCCTACGTTATTGCAACTGCAAACCAATTTACCAATGACTGGTTCTGCTTTTTTGCCACTTCGTAATAATTGCAAACGTTTATCGCTTAATTCAATTTTGTTTGCGATCAAGGATTTAAATTCTATGAACTCACTTTTATCTCCGATCAAAATTGCGCCTACCAATCTATCATTGTGTATGATACATTTTTTATAATATCGTTTTGCTTTATCGATGAAAACAATTTCTTCGTAATCTTTATCATTAGGGCTTTCAGGGATCCCCAAGCTACAAAGATCAAAGCCGTGGATCTTAATAATATTCATCAACAGGCTTCCATCGTAATAGCTGGCAATATCGCCTTGTAAATACCTGGCAACAACAGCAGCCTGTTCTTCGGCTGCTGCCGTAATGCCAAATAGAAAACCTTTGAATTCTGCAATTTCTCCTATGGCAAATATGTTTGGATCGCTGGTTTGTAATCGTTCATTCACAATTACGCCACGCTGACAATTTAATCCGATTTCTCTTGCTAATTCAGCATTAGGTATGGTACCAATTGCGATCACCAATGCATCACAATCAATTTGTTTACCACTTGCCAAACGAATACCCGTTAATTTTTCCTGTCCGTAAAACAATTGCACTTCATCATTATAATAAACATCACAACCTTGATCAACCATCTCTTCATGCAAAAGCTGGCTGCCTAATACATCAAGCTGCCTATCAAGGAATCTTGAGATACGCTGAATGATAGTTATTTTAATTCCTACTTCACGTAAAGAAGCTGCCATCTCCAACCCTAACAATCCTCCACCTACAATTACAACATGCCCATCTTTTGGAACATGATCTTTAAAATTATCTGCATCTGTACGGCTACGCATGGTGAATATGCCTGGCAAAACAGGAACATTCTTTGGAACAGCAGCACGGCTACCTGTCGCCATTAATAGTACATCGTAGTAAGTTGTTTCTCCTCTTGAATCAACAACAAATTTATTTTCTCTGTCAATTTTTTCAACACTAACTCCTCGGTGTAAACGAATATTATAGACTGGTTCTTCTTCATCAGTCATCTTTACCAACTGCTCCCAGCTTTGCACACCGCTGATATAGTCAGGAAGCATTACCCTGTTATAAAAAGGGAAATTTTCTTTACTGAAGATCACTATTTCATCGCCAGCATTGATCTCTCTATAAGATTTTACAAAACCAAATGCACCAGCACCAGCACCGATTACAACGATACGTTGCTTAGGCTTAACGTACAATTCAACTTTAACTGCACAAAATTTAAAATCCGGTTCTTTAGACATCGGATCCAACATTGGACTCGTGACATTATTTGCTCTATTAAGATCATTGCCTAAAATTTTACCCCAATGCATTGGCAAGAACACCACTCCCTTTTTAATACTATCAGTGACCTTAGCTTTTACTCTTACTTCTCCTCTTGCTGAACTAACTACTACTACAGCATCTTCCGTTATTTGCAAACGTTTTGCATCCAACGGATTAATTTCTAAAAATGCATTAGCAGTATGCTGATTCAATTTTTTTACTTTCCCAGTTTTACTCATTGTATGCCATTGATCACGTACTCTACCTGTGGTCAATATCAATGGAAAATCTCCTGTAGGTTTTTCACTTGTTAAAGTATCCGGCACTCCATGTATCGTTGCTTTGCCAGATGCAGTAAAGAATTTTTTATCTTCAAATAAACGCTGAACCCCACTTCCAGTTTCATCTTTTGTATAAGGCCACTGAACTGTTTTTTTCTCTTTAATGATATCATAATTCAATCCTGAAATATCAATATTGGTTCCTTCAGTTAATTGAGCATGTTCTGTGTAGATGGCATTGTAATCTTTAAAATCAAAACCATGATAGCCCATCTTTTTTGCAAAGCGGCATATGATCTCAGTATCAGGCAAGGCTTCTCCGGGAGCATCAACAATTTTATTCAGATAACTTATTCTGCGTTCGCTATTGGTCATCGTGCCTTCTTTCTCTGTCCATGTAGCAGCAGGTAAAATAACATCAGCATATTTTAATGTTTCAGGCTTATTACTTACATCCTGCACAACAACGAATTTTGCTTTTTTCAAACCTTCTTCAGCCACACGAACATTTGGTAAACTCACTAAAGGATTTGTACAAATGATCCAGATAGCTTTTAGTTTGCCTTCGTTCAAAGCATCAAACATTTCTGTTGCAGTCAATCCTGGTTTCTCAGAAATTTTTGTTCCTCCCCAGAACTGTTGCACTTCTTCTCTATGCAAAGGATTGGCAAGATTTCTATGCGCCGGCAATAAATTAGAAAGTCCACCAACTTCTCGACCACCCATTGCATTTGGTTGTCCTGTTAATGAAAATGGCCCTGAGCCTGGTTTTCCTATATGCCCTGTAATTAAATTAAGATTTATTAAACTTAGATTTTTATTTACCCCTATTGCGCTTTGATTTAATCCCATTGTCCACATGGTAATAAAACCTTTTGCATCTCCAATATATTTAGCTGCTAATTTTATATCAGCTTCGTCGATACCGCATATAGCAGCTGACTCACTTAATGTTCTTTTAAAAACAACTTCTTTGTACTTATCAAATCCTTCTGCATAATTTTTTACAAAATCAAAATCGATATCACCATTCTCGATCAATAATCTACCGATGGCATGATTCAAAGTAATATCAGTTCCCGGATTTAATTGCAAATGCAGATCAGCAATTGAGCATGTATCAGTTTTACGAGGATCTGCTACAATAATTTTTACATTGGGATTAGCAGCTTTATGAGCTTCTACTCTACGCCAGATAATTGGATGGCACCATGCAGGATTAGCTCCTGTAACAAAAATGCAATCACTTAATTCGATGTCATCATAACAAACAGGAACGCTATCTTCGCCTAAACTCATCTTGTAACCAACAACTGCACTACTCATGCACAAACGGGAGTTGGTGTCTATATTATTGCTTCCGATAAATCCTTTGATCAATTTATTGATCACATAATATTCTTCTGTAAGGCATTGTCCTGAAACATAAAATGCCACTGAATCAGGGCCATATTTATCAATGAAAGTTTTAAAAACAGCAGCGGTTCTTTCTAAAGCATCATCCCAACTCACTCTTTGTAAAGGCATATTTTTATTATACCGCATTTGAGGATAAAGCAGCCTATCAGTTTTATCATTTACAGTATAATGCAAATTCATTCCCTTACTACAAAGCATGCCTTTATTTACAGGATGATCTTTATCTCCTTCAACTGTTATATTTCCCTTTCTATCTTTATTAACAACAATACCACAACCTACGCCGCAGTAGCAACAGGTTGTGGTATTTGAATTTGTTATGTTATTTTTTTCTTGCATCGTTAATTTATCTCAGCCTGATTTTAAAATTCATTCTACTTAACTATTACCGGAGCCAATGTTAGATCAGCTTCAGTTTTCGTATCTTTTGCAGCAGCAACAGTTCTGAATATTAATACTGCTACACCAATTCCCAATACGATATATCCTAACATTGTGAAAGCAGGAGTATAATCGATCAGCTCTTTAGTTTTTACCACTCCATTTTCCAATACTTCCTTTGTATTTTTTACAGAAAGTGATTTAAACATAAATGCGATCAGCATTGCACCAATATTTCCACCTGCGCCTACGATACCTGCTACACTACCAACTGCAATAGGACTTATGAAAGGAACCAAGCTGTAAGTAGCGCCATTAGCCATTTTTAGGCTTAACCCAAAAAAGAACATCATGAAAATTGCCATACCTAAGTTGCCTGATTTTGCAAACCAGATAACACCAATACCTTCTAATAAAAGAAGAATAGAAAGTAAAAGTGATTTGCCATGAAAGCCGAATCTTACTCCAATTTTATCAGCAACTATACCACCAAGGGGACGGGCAAAAATATTCATCCAACCAAATATGCCGGCTGTCATACCAGCAATGGCAAGTGTTGCTCCAAATGAATCCATAAAAAATATAGGAGCAAAATTGTCAACAGTAATTTCTACGCCAAAACATGCAGCATAAGCAATAGTAAGTATCCATGTACGATAATCTTTTATTGCGATCATGAAGGTATTTTTCTTATCGCTTACTTTATAACCTATTTCTTTATAATTTCCTGCAACAGTATCTTTTGTGTATCTGTAATATAAAAAAGCACATACCAATAACATTATTCCCGGAACGATCATAGCAAAACGCCAGCTATCTTCTTTAGAACAAAATCCTAAAGCAGTAAAACCTGTTGCAATCATTGGCATAAAGAAATTAGCTGCACCACCACCTGCATTCCCAAAACCACCTGCGGTAGCATTTGCGGTGCCTTTTACATTTGGTGCAAACATTACAGATGTATGAAATTGTGTGATTACAAAAGATGCGCCGATAACGCCGATGGCTAAACGACACATTAAAAATGACATGTAAGAATTACTCAACCCTATTGACAAAACAGGAATAGAACACACGATCAATAACCATGTATAAATTATTCTTGGGCCATATTTATCAACTAACCTACCAATAAGCAGGCGAGCTAAAATAGTAGCAGAAACAGATGCAATCTGAATATTACCGATCTGGTCTTTGATAAGATGCAATTGTTCTTTAGCCAATTTCATTAATGGTGCCATACCAAACCATGCAAAAAAGCAAAAGAAGAACGTAAGCCAGGTAATATGAAAGGTTTTCATTTGCACGCCTTTCAAAGAAAAAATATTCAGTTTGTTTAATGGTTGATTCATTTTTTAATTTATGTATGGTTGAAGTAATCGTGTTTATTAAATATCGTCGATTGAAAATTTGTCGATCAACAAGCCAAGTAGCTTATCATGTATTTTCATATATTCAGCATCATGTATGATCTCTTTTTTATTTCTTGGTCTTGGCAATGAAATATCAACGATCTCTTTAATTGTTGCAGCGGGGCCATTGTTCATTACAACAACTTTATCAGCTAAGAAGATAGCTTCTTCAATATCATGCGTAACGATGATGATAGTTTTTTCTCTATTATCAAGATTCCAGAGTTTTAATAACTCAACATGCATATTACTTTTGGTCAATGCATCTAGTGCTCCAAAAGGTTCATCCAATAATAATATAGATGGATTAATAGCGAAGGCTCTTGCAATGGCAACACGTTGTTTCATTCCACCGGACAATTGACCTGGTAGTTTGTCTTTATGTACCCAGAGATTTACCTGTTGTAAATTCTGTTCAACTAATTTTTTCTTTTCAGCGTTGCTTAAGCTGGGTAATGCTGAATCGACAGCTTCGTAAATATTTCTATAAACAGTTAGCCATGGCAAAAGAGAATAATTTTGAAAAACGATCCCTCTGTCCGGTCCAGGGCCACTAACAATTTTACCATTCGCTTTTACAGTGCCCTGGGTAGCTTTCACCATTCCACTGATAGATCCCATTAAAGTAGATTTACCACAACCGGAGTGTCCGATCAATGCAACGATCTCCCCTTTCTTTACAGTAAGAGAAATATCTTTTACAGCAGTGTAAATATTTTTTCCTGACCCAAAACTTACTGTAACATTATCAACTTCAATGCAATTGATAGCATTGCTGATTATTTCTTCTACAGAAGTATTTTTTGTTTCAATAATTAGATCTGACATATAATTACTTTTAGAAAGTTTAAATTTTATGAAGTGTAACTAAATTTCTTTTGCATCATTGAGAATGCTTTATCAAGCAACAATCCCACAACGCCTATTGTTAATATCACAGCGATCACTTTTTCTAATGAAGATGCATTCCAGCTATCCCAAACAAAAAAACCAATACCTGAACCACCTGATAACATTTCTGCAGCAACAATTACTAACCATGCCACACCGATACTAAGTTTTAAACCAGTGAAGATGTATGACAAACTAAAAGGGAAATAAATTTTAGTGATCGTTTTCCATTTAGAAAAACCAAATGCTTTTCCAACATTTTTATGATCAGCAGGAACTGATGCAACGCCTAAAGCTGTGTTGATCAATGTTGGCCAGATGCATGTAATAAATACAGCAAAAACTGCTGCTTTATCAGATGCCTCAAATAAGGCTAGCCCTAATGGAAACCAAGCCAGCGGCGAAACCGGACGTAATATTTGAATGATCGGATTTAATATTGACATTATGATCTTACTTGACCCAATTAAATATCCAACAGGTAATGCAACTAATGTCGCCAATAGAAACCCTTTGAATACAGTGGCTAATGAAACCAGCAATTGAAAACCTATTCCTTTATCATTAGGGCCATTATCATAAAATGGATCACTCCATAAACCGAATAAAGTACTCAATACCTTAGATGCTGAAGGAATTGGAATTTTATTTCCGGCAGTTAACATGCTTGCAAGATCAAACATGCCTAGCAATACTGCTATTCCTATTACTAAATAAACAATTGGTAAGAGATATTTTTTCATTTTATTATTTTTAAAAAGTAGCCACTAATAAATTAGCAGCTACTTTTATTAAAATTTATTTTTTGATATATGCGTCAACGTTATTCGGATCAAATGTTTTTGTCTCTATAGTTAATTTAAAAGGTTGCATATCATCATTCGGTGATGTTATTTTCATTTCGCCTATAACTTCATTGTACAGATCCTGCATAATTATTTTATCAGCAACTTCTTTATAATTAGCTGGTGGTGTGGCTAACAAGCCCCACTGTACATATTTTGCAAGGAACCAGATACCGTAACTTTTACGAGGGAAATTTGTAAGGCCCCCATCATAAAATTTCATGTAATCGTCTGTGTATTTTTTCTCTCCAAATTTGCAACCCACATTTGTAACTCCCATTAATCTTGCTTCAGTTACTTCGGTTGGAGAATTCACATATTTTTGTTGAGAAATAACTTCAGCTGCTTTTTTACGGTTTGGTAAACTATCTAACCATTGTGAAGCTCTTAAGATCGCTTTCATGATCTTTTTAACATCATCCTTTTTTGCAGAAGCAAAAGCGTCATTTAATACCAACGCTTTTTCCGGATGATTTTTCCATATTTCCTGACTAGCTATATGAGTAAAACCAATTCCATCTTTTACTGCAACACCATTCCATGGTTCTCCAACACAAAAGCCATCCATGTTATCTACTTTCATATTAGCAACCATTTGCGGAGGAGGAATTGTTTTGATACCTACTTTTTTAGGATCAACACCCGTTGCGTCTAACCATGTACGTAACCAAATATCATGTGTACCTCCCGGAAAGGTCATTGCAAACTGTACTTGCTTAACAGCATTCAATTTATCAACTGCTGCTGCAACTTTTGAGGTTTCATTTGCACCAACAAGATCACAGAATTTACTGGATAGCGTAATTGCCTGGCCATTATTATTCAGTATCATCGCAATTTTCATTACACTACCTGCTTTGCCACCAACACCGCTATAAACAGAAAATGGCATGCTGAACAAACAATGTGCACCTGAAAGTTCACCATTTAATACTTTATCTCTGATGTTTGCCCAAGATGCTTCTTTTGACAATTCAACATTTACACCTTCTTCGGCGAAATAACCTAATTCTTTTGCCATTACTAAAGAGGCACAATCTGTAAGCGGAATGAATCCAAGTTTTATAACCGCTGCAGAATCAGTTTTGGTTTCTTTATCAGCTTTACCGTTACCACAAGATGATACAGCTATCATTACGATAGCTAATAAAAAGAAAGAGAATTTATTTAATATTTTATAGTACATATAATTTAAGTTTAGGATAGAAAAAATTGTTTAAGAAATTACTTAACTAAAAATGTGGGCTTGATAATGATCATTGCATAAAACCAATTAGCCCCTGCCTTTGCATTACTTACATTTTTTACATTAACTGAGTTAAGTGTAGAAGTTGTGAAATAATGTGAATAGCCAAATTCAAAACCTACTTCTTTAGTAAGTTGATGTGTGGCAGTAATATCTATTTCTGTTCCTAAATTTTTACTTAATGTATTGTTACTTCCGTCTACAACTTTGCTTCCGGCAATAAACTGATGAACATCTAATGCCAATACACATTTTGCTGTTGCTTTATATTTAGCTCTTACATAAGCATCTATTAAACCTGCTTTTCCTGCACCCCAGGCAACATAATAGTAATCCATGTAGCCGGCAAATTTATGTGGAGTACCATATAGTGGGTCAAATGCTTTACTGGTTGTACCATCAGTTCCTCCTGAATAATAATCAACGCCTAATCCTGTTGTAAGTTTCTTTGTAGCTGCATACATTACATTTGCTGTTAATAATTGTGCATTCAATTTTGCACCCGCAGCATTTTTACCAAATTGATAATAACCTGATGCATTAACAGAAAGTTTTTTAAAAGTTTGTGCGTAATATAGACCTGTAGTAGCTCTTGTCCATGTGCCGGTATCAATGATCTTTGTTGAACCGCTCATATGAAATTTATTGAATTGATCTGCAAAGAATAAAAATGAAACTGTTCCTTCTTTTAATTTTTTTGCAGCGTATAAATATTCAAAACTCTTATACATAGAACCTGCATTGGTATTTGCCGGATATCCAGGTGTAGTGTTATTATATGTGGTGTTGCTTAATTTTTCGCTGTTCTGATTAAAAGCAAAACCTGCATTCACTATTATTTTTTTAGCTTCATATTTAAAAATAGCAGCGTCATGCCTACGAGCTTGTTGCAACCAATCTAAGTTTCCAAGCAAACGGGAATCATCATATATAATTTCTTGACGGCCAACTTTCAAAAACATTTTATTTTTAACAGCAGTATCAGTCAACATTATTTCTGCCCAAGCTTCATGAAGCATTAGATCATTATAATCAGCAACTGTATTTCTGTTAATAGTTGAAACATCTTGCCCCCAAACTCGTACATCCTGGATACTTGCTCCAAACTTTAAACGATAGCCTGCATACCCGAATGTTAATCTGCTTCTTTGTGAAGTAAAAATTGCTACGTCCGATTTTTTGGGTAACGGTGTACCAAAACCATCCCTTACTTCAGTACGTGTACGAATTTGTCCGGCTAGTGTAAACTGACCATAACTGAGTTGAGTAAAACTTGCAAGAAAAATAATTGCAAATACTATACTTATAACTATTTTTTTTCTCATAATTTTGATTTGATTTGATGAAAGATTAATTTTTAATTTTTTGTCTTGCCCCGAATAGACTGCAATCTTTCGGGGTTTTTGTTTAAGGGATGTTTGGTTGTGTCACGGCTATAGTTTTAGTGGTTTAATATTTTATCATTTTTATATTATAAGTTTTTAGACCTGCTGAGAAGCAGTTTGCCGAAATGGCATTTTTTCAAAATGGGGAAAGCAATCGTAGTAGAAAACCAGAGTAAGAGAGTTAATAAATTTCAGAAGACCATTGTTAAAAAATTAAATATTATAATTTTTTATATTTAATACTTTCTTATCGTATTAAATCATATTTATTATTTAAAATATGATTTATAACATAAAAATAAAGATTTCAAGTGAAAGAATAAAATATTTGGTAATAAAATTTTATATAATTTTTATTGTAATATAAATTTTAATACTAGGATAGCAAAATCAGCCTTTAAATGATGAATTAAACTAAATATGCTTAAATTTTTTAATGTATTATTTAATTATATATTCCTTACAAAAAACATTTAGCCTAATAACCCTTAATATTGCATTGGAATTGCTAAACAATTGAAAAATGAAACTAAGTAAACAAGGCTGTGATCTAAAGAGTTGTTTTTTTTGTAAGGGGTGTCTTCCCGATTGGTTACCAGCCATAGATGCCAAAAGAAAAACCTTCCACGTAAAAAAAGGAGAAATAATTTTTAATGAAGGAGATAAGGTTACCGGTGTATATTTTGTTAATGAAGGAAAAATAAAAGTGCACAAGAAATGGGGTACTGATAAAGAGCTTATCGTACGCTTTGCCAATAAAGGTGCAATAGTAGGGCACAGAGGATTAGGTAGCAATACTACCTACCCTGTTTCGGGAACTGCTATTGAAGCCAGTACCGTTTGTTTTATAGATCTTGATTTTTTTCTAACTACTCTTAAAGTAAATCATGATTTTACTTTTCAGTTGATGATGTTCTTTGCAGATGAATTACAATTATCTGAAAGAAAAATGCGTAACCTGGCACATATGAGTGTTAAAGGCAGAGTAGCGCAATCATTATTATCATTGAAAGATCGTTTTGGAGTAACTAAAGATAAGCACCTGGATATAACTTTAAGCAGACAAGATCTTGCTTCTTTCTCAGGCACTACTTATGAAACAGTATTTAGAATACTAAATGAATTGGTACAGGACAAGGCAATTGAATTAACGGGAAAGAGTATCTCAATAATTGATGAAGCAAAACTTACAAGCTTCACAGATGAAAGCGATCTATAAAAGTATACAACTTACCAAGTCGCCTTCTTCCAAAACTTCTTTATCAGCAGGGTGCTGAGCAATAGCTTTAGCAGCCATAGCGGCGGTGATATCACCGGAACCATTAAACTGAATAGGAACTAACGTAGATGGAGAACCGATAATTGATACAGGAAAAAATTCATCTAAAACATTTTTTTTGTTACGTGTAGCAGCGAAAGATAATTGCATCCCTATTTCCTCTTCTAGACCAAATGATGCAGTTAAGAAAAGATCAATAAATAACTTGAACGTAACCATACAGGAGAAAGGATTGCCTGGTAAAGCAAAAACTGTTGCTCCATTTTCGAACTTCCCAAACCAGATAGGTTTACCGGGCTTTATAGCCACTTTGTGAAATATTTTTTTTGCTCCTAATCCCGTTAAAACATCAGGCACATAATCTGCATCACCGGCAGATACACCACCATTCAAAATTAAAATATCATTCCATCGAGATGAAGCAATTGCATTATGCAATTCAGTTCTATCATCACGAACATGAATTGTACTGATAGGAACAATATCCCATTCTTTTAATAAGGATCTCAAAACATGCACATTACTATTACGGATCTGAACTTCATTCACAGGCATTCCCACACTCATCACTTCATCACCGGTTGTAATGATGGCAACCTTGGGAAGACACTCAACTAACACCTCACTTTTACCAACCGATGCCAATGCTGCAACAACAGCAGTATCGCATCGAACAGGCTTATCAATAACTATTTCTCCATTTTGGAGATCCTGCCCTTTTTTTGAGATGTTTTGAAATTGATCTACACTAATATCGTTGACAATAATTCTATTTTCATTTGGCGTAAGATCTTCACGCCTGATAATAGTATCGGCAATTAACGGCACAGCTGCACCGGTCATGATTTTATAACATTCGCCTGAATTAATATTTGACTGAGAAAATTTACCTGCGTAAATCGTTTCTTTAATAGAAAATTCTCGTACACCATTTCCCCAATCACTGAATTGAATTGCAATACCATCCATTGATGATCGATTAAATGGAGGATAATCTCTGTCCGCAAAAACCTTTTCAGCAATTACCCGACCCACAGCGTTGTCTAACGATATCTTTTCTGTTCCAAAAGATATTGCTTGTTCAATAACTAAATTCTTTGCTTGGCCAAATGAAATCATCAAATATTTATTTTTTAGTAGTAATTTTTAGTTTTTTGTTTTTCATTTTTAATGCCCTCCGCCAAGCATCATTTTACGGGCATGAAATACACCAGGCAAAATTGCTTCTAAGCTCTCTCTTGCTCCATCTGTACTTCCTGGTAATGTTACTATCAAGGTCTTTGCAATAGAACCAGCTACTCCCCTGCTCATCATAGCCAATGGTGTCCGCATTTGTCCATAACTACGGATCGCTTCCATGATACCTTCAGCATCTCTTTCAAGAATTTCTTTTACTGCTGCAACTGTGTTATCCCTAGGGCCAAGTCCGGTACCTCCGGTTGTAAAAATAAAATGCACATCTTCAGCAACCCAGTTTTTTATTTGTTGTTGAATCTTTTTTTTATCATCAGGAACAATCGTATAATGCTTAACGTTAGCATTAACTGCAGCTAACATTTGTTCAATCATTTTACCACTATTATCTTCTCTTTCTCCCGCCGCAGTAGAATCAGAGCAAACAAGCACTGCACAAGTCGGCGGAGTATTAAAGAATTTTTTACGATCGCTTTTACCCCCTTTCTTTTCTAATAATTTTATACTACCTATTTCTAATTGCATATCTACAGGTTTAAGCATATCATAAATTTCTAACGCAGCAACTGAAACAGCAGTAAGCATCTCCATTTCAATGCCGGTTCTACCAATTGATTTTGCTTCACCAGTTATTACAATACCTGTACGACTTAAGATCGTTTCACTAAAATTTTCTTTATGTGTAATAATATCTAAAAAATCAAATTCAATATTCATTCCATCAATTGCCACAGGATGACAATGCGGCAATAATAGCGGTGTGCTCTTTGCTCCTACAAAACCTGCAGTTCTTGCCACATCAAATAAATTGCCTTTTGGCAATTCATTATTTTTTATCATATCTATTGTTGCCTGGCTACAAAAGATCACACCAATCGCTTTGGCTGTTCTTAATGTGATCTGTTTATGTGTAATGTCTCTCATCTTACAATAATTTTTCTTCGTTTTGTTTTGATCACTTTGATCGTATCACCAATTGTAATTGTCCCTATTCCTCCGTGAATTACATTTTGTCCAAAATAAATTTTAGAATTTTTCTTGCGATAGGTTGCTAATGTCTTTAAAGGCTCTTTATTCTTTTCTGCTGTTTCCTGATCAATTGTGGTAATCACACAACGAGCACACAATTTTACTCCGAAAAAAGTAATTTCGTTGATCTCAAAAATTGCCATGGTATCTTCCTCAAATGGTTTTCCTTCTTTAAAAATAATGTTAGGTCGAAACCGATCCATCGGAACCGGCTCTTTTAAACGTTCATTAAGGTCTTTTAAAGAATTTTCGCCGATCATTAGCATTGGGTAACCATCCGACAAACTATTAATGTCTTTATTTACCGCATAAAAAGGATTGATCCTACGCCTGGTCTTATCCGGCATATAAACCAACCTGCATGGCTTTGATAACATTTCTGAAAACCACTCATCAGCTTTTACACTTACAAATTGAACTTTCCCTTTAAAACTCCACACGCTTGCAGTCACCATTTCTTCGGTTTCAGGAGTAAAAGAAATATGTATGGATTGTTTATTTATTTTGTGTAACACTTGTAGTCCTCCATCAGTAAGTGTTACTTGAAGTAAGGACATCTGCGGATGTTCTCTTTGAGTTAAAAAATTATTTTTCTGATCAATAAGCATCCATCGTCTGTCGTATTTAAATCCTCTATCGGTAAGCTCTGCGGATGATATAGAAATTCCGCCAAGGGATTTAATGGGATAAATAAAAAGTTGGCTTACCTGCATAGTGCAAATATATTCTCTTATTGCACGAATTGAAAGGGAATTGCAGGAAAAATGCTATTCATTTCGACGAGGAAGAAAGAAAAAGAAATATTTCACTATTGATAAAACTAAACCCTTCCATCGTCGAAATAAATGCAGTTCTATTTATTCTACGCCGATATATACCTTACCATCTTCTACTTTAATGGGATAAGTTTTGATAGCACATTCATCTCCGCTTATACATTCTCCCGTTATCAGGCTAAATGTCTTTTTATGAAAAGGACAGGCTACTTTAGGTTCGCATGCTTCTCCGGAACTACCGATCATACCACGACTTAAAGCCATTTGCTTTTTATGCGGACAAAGATTTTGTGTTGCAAACCATTCTCCTCTTCTGCTAAAATTAAAAATTGCAATTTGCTCATCTTCGTATTTAACGCAAGCCCCACCATTCATAGGAACATCAGACGCATAACATGCCAGAAACCATTTCCCATCGGCCACCAAAGTTGAGTTGAAATCTATTGTGTTTAAAGAATTTGTGTCCATAAAAATTTATTTAACGCGTTTAATAAGTTCAAAACAGGATAATTGTTTACCATTCTTTTGCCTTTACCTGATCTCTCATCGGTACTAACTCCGATGTAGGATCTTTAACTTTCGGTGCATTCACAAAATGTGAAAACCTTTTACGCATTTCAGGATTTTCAATCGCTGCTTTCCATTCGCATTGATAAGTATTTGCATGCTGTACCATAGCGGCTTCCAGCTCTTCGCAAATACCAAGGCTATCATTGATGATTACATTTTTTAGATATGCTAAGCCGCCTTCCATTTTATTTAACCAGGTTGCTGTACGTGTTAGAGGATCAGCGGTTTTTACATAAAACATTAAGAAGCGATCAAGATATTTTACACAGGTTTCTTTATCAATATCCGTTGCTAACAATTGTGCATGCTGAGGCTTACTACCACCATTACCACACACATATAAATTCCAACCTTTTTCTGTGGCTATGATACCAAAATCTTTGCTTTGAGCTTCAGCACATTCTCTTATACAGCCACTCACACCACCTTTTAATTTATGCGGAGAACGAAGCCCTTTGTAACGGTCTTCTACTTCAATAGCGAAACTAACGGAGTCGTGTAACCCAAAACGGCACCAGGTACTACCAACACAACTTTTAACTGTTCGTAAAGATTTACCATAAGCATGTCCGCTCTCAAAACCTGCATCTATTAACTCTTCCCAGATATCAGGGAGATCACTAAGGTGGGCACCAAACAAATCGATCCTTTGCCCACCTGTGATCTTTGTATACAGGTTATATTTTTTACCAACGGTACCGATGGCAATTAATTTATCAGGTGTGATCTCTCCTCCTGCTATACGTGGCACAACTGAATACGTTCCTCCTTTTTGAATATTGGCTAAAAAGCGGTCATTACTATCTTGAATGGTATCTTGCTTTAAAATAAGGTCATTCCATAAACTTGCTAAAATACTTGCTACTACAGGCTTGCACACTTCACACCCATCACCTTTACCATATTTGGTCAATACCTCATCGTATGTTTTGATGCCATCAATTTTAACTAAACTCAATAACTCTTGACGAGAATAATCAAAGTGTTCACAAACTACATTCTTAACATAAACACCATTTTCTTTCATTGTACCTACGATCAGATCTTTCACTAACGGTATACAACCACCACAACCTGTACCGGCTTTGGTACATTTTTTCATTCCATCAACTGAAGTAACACCACCTTCAGTAACAGCACAACAAATAGTACCTTTGCTTACCGCTTCGCAACTACAGATCAAAGCTTCATCCGGTAAACTCATGACACCTGCACCAGCATTACCTTCTCCACCCCTGCTACCAAGGATCAGATCTTCAGGATTAGGGGGAAGTACAATTTTATTATTTACTGTTTGTAATAAAATATTGTAAGCATCCGCATCGCCGATCAAAATACCACCTAACAAATATTTTCCGTCAGTTGTTACATTGATCCTTTTATAAATGCCCTTATGTGTATCTTCAAAAACAATTGTTCTACCATCGGGTTCAGTAACAAATGGATCACCAAAACTTGCTACATCCACACCAATCAATTTTAATTTGGTACTCATATCAAACCCGTTAAAGGATTTATCTCCACCACAAAGATTTGCTGCAACAACTTCTGCCATTTCATAACCCGGCGCAACAAGGCCATAGATCATTCCGTTATGTAAGGCACATTCACCAATTGCAAAAATATCTTCGTCAGTGGTCTGCAATTTTTCATTCACCTGGATACCGCCCCTGGAGCCAACTTCAAGTCCTGCTAATTTTGCAAGTTCATCACGTGGACGGATACCTGCAGAAATAACTAACATATCAAGATCCATTTTAGAGTCATCTGAAAACTGCAATGCATTGATCTCTTTATCTCCGTTAATAGAACTTGTGCTTTTATTTAAATGGATCTGTAACCCGAATGTTTTTAATTTATTTTCCAACATCATACTCCCGGCACTGTCTATTTGCCTTGGCATAAGTCTTGGTGCAAATTCTATCACATGTGTTTCCTGTAATCCAAGATCCAATAATGCTTTTGCAGCTTCCAACCCTAACAATCCGCCACCAATAACAGCCCCTTTTTTTGCTTTTTTAGCATGTGTCTTCATCATCTCAAGATCTTCGATCGTACGATATACAAACACACCTTCCTTTTCTATTCCTGGAATGTTTGGCACAAATGCGGATGACCCTGTAGCTAAGACCAGGTAATCATAATTGATGGTAATACCTTTTTGAGAATGGATCGTTTTGTTTGGCCGGTTAATTTCAAGTACCGGATCACTTAAATGCAGGGTAATATTATTTTCAGCGTACCATTCTGCCGTTGACATACTTAGATCTTCAGCAGTTTTACCGCTAAAATACTCACTAAGATGTACCCTGTCGTATGCCCTACGAGGTTCTTCACCGAAAATAATCAAATTAAAGCCGGTAGATTTTGCTAATAATCTTTCGCAAAACTTATAGCCTACCATACCATTGCCAATAACAACCACTACTGGTTTAATTGAATTTTCCATAAGAAAATTTTTATGAGTTAAATGGCAAGAAATCGTTGAGGGATAATGAAATTATCAAAAACAATTACATTAAAATAAATAATATATATTATTTATATAACAATATTAAGAAATTAAATCGAAATAATATAATTTAAATCATATTATTTTTATCATAAAGTGATTTTTATTGCAAAAAAGCATGATATAAAATACATTATAAATTATTTTATATGAATTAGGCTAAGAAATCCAGCTTTTTACGCCTCCGTGTAGATTAAAAACATGCTTAAAGCCTAAAGATGAGAGATACTTTGCCGCTTTTAAGCTCCTAATGCCTATTTCGCAATAGCATATAATTGTATCATTTTGGGAAAAGGGAAAAGAATTTCTATTTAATAATGACTGTAACGGAATCAACTCCCCTCCTATATTAAAAGCTTTATGTTCCTTAGATTCTCTGACATCTATTAAAAAAAGACCCTCATTATTTTTTATTTTTTCTTTAAGAGCAGATTGAGATATTTCAAGGGATTGTATTGACGCCGAAAATGTATTAAAACTTTTTTGGATACTATATGGTGACAAATGATATTTTATTTGTTTCATTGTAACAGTCAACGCATCAATCTGGCAAAGCTTCCCTGCAAGTACATCTTTATGATGAAGAATGATCTTTACTACTTCATTGGCTAACATAGAACCAATGATGCCGGTAATGATATTATACGCACCAATATCAGCACAACTTTGGATGGTCTCATTATTCTCCTGAGGAAACAAACATCTTAAATTACCAGATTGTTGATAATTAAACACTGTTACATGGCCTTCCGTTTGATAAATTGCCCCATAAACCAATGGCTTGCCCGCTATAACGCATGCATCATTGATCAGGTATCTTACCTGAAAATTATCTGTGCAGTCAACTATAATATCATATTCTTTTATCAGAGAAAGTACATTCGAAATATCAACTAGTCCATTATGCAGCTGGATCTTTATACCAGGGTTATACCTGGGAAGTCTTTCTTTAATAACTTCAGTCTTTAATTTTCCAACATCCTCTGGATTGTACAATATCTGCCTATGCAAATTTGATAATGAAATAGTATCAAAATCTGCTATCCCAAGCAACCCTACACCACAGGTTGTCAAGTACTGCAAGCACGGGCATCCTAATCCACCTGCCCCAATTACGAGTACTTTGGCATTTTGTAATTTACCTTGCCCTTCACTACCAATGAACCCTAGCTTAAGATGACTTTGATAATATGATTGAAAATTGAAGCCCATTCATTGCAAAATTATGAAATCGGGAAGTAGTGATTTAAAATAAAAATCGATATCTATATTAGATAAAAATTAAATGTTGATATGTATTACAAATATTTTGACACCTTATGACATATAGCTGATAATCAATAGAATCAGTTATGTTAATTTGTCTTTTGGCTGTATAAAAAATTCCCCAGGTCTTATATTAAAAATATCTCCAAAAAAAGTTTAAAAATTTTTCAATAATCGATAAGTTCTAACCTTTTGATAATGTTAGCATAAGAAAAAACAACGCTTTTTATCGAAGAAATACTACGTGAAAACGTAGATTTGACAAAGGCTTTGGCATAGTTATTGCAAATCCTCTGTGCCTTTAATTTTGAAAAACAAAAACGGTTGACTTAAGAGAAGAACATAACACATTAGAAGACAATTGGTAATAAAAAAATCAATTAAAAACCTTTCCAGACGATTCAAATTTTAGTAATTTTTTTCCCTTTTTAACGTTATATATAAATTAAACTTAATTGCAGCTTTATAAGAGCAGTATAATATGATTATAACTATTTTAAAAAACACCATGTGTGTTTTAAGTAAAAATTTTAAAATTTAATATCTAAAAAGAAAACCATGAAATTTAACAAAATTCTATTAGGCGTAGCTATATGCACGACCGGCCTGATCACATCTTGTAAAAAAGATGACTCGGGTGTACAAGTTTCAACTTCTGAGACAAACTCAACTGTCCAAGCTTCTGGCGTTGCTGCAGATGATGAAAAAATAGCAGCAAGCGTTCCAATGTTGATGTCTACTGATTTCCTTCAACGTGTTTCAGAAGAATCAGTTGCTTCAAACAATCCTACAAGATTGGCCAAAGGGAAACCTACAACTGGAGACCGTACTTTACCTACAGTTCTTATCACATCACCTTCAACCGGATCTATTGTATCTGGTACAGTAGGTATTACAGTAAGTGCATCGGATAATGTAGGTGTAAGTTCAGTGAAAATAAGTGTTGATGGTACTGTATTAGCAACTAAATCTGCTGCTCCATATACTTTTAGCTGGAATGCATTAACTGCTATAGCCGGTACTCACACAATTTCAGCAACAGCTCAGGATGCTGCTGGAAATATTAGTTCAACTTCAATTCAGGTTGGTATCAATGCTCTTCCTACTGGAGATCTTACAGCTCCTTTAGTAAGTATCACATCGCCTGCAAACGGAAGTTCATTTACTATAGGTGCAACTACAACAGTTGGTGTTGCTGCCTCAGATAATATTGGTGTTACTTCTGTTAGCTTTAGTGTTGACGGTGTAGTAAAAAGTACTTTAGCAGCTGCTCCTTACAATTTCTCGTGGAATACAACAGGTGTAGCAAGTGGTGCACATACATTAACAGCTACAGCTAAAGATGCTGCTGGAAATACAAAAACTTCTTCTATATCAGTTGCATTAAATACAGTAATTGTTAATCCTCCAACATTACCTACAAGTTATAGATTAAATACTCCTCCTGCAATTACTCAGGGAAGTGAATCTTCTTGTGTAGCTTTTTCAGCTGTTTATATCGCAAGATCAATTGAGCAATATTATAAAACAAACGCAACAAGTTATAGCCAGGCAACAAATATTTTCAGCCCAGAATTTGCATACAATTTAGCTAAAGTTGGAGCAGATTGTGGCTCAGGTACTAATTATACAAATCTTTTGGAATTAATGAAAAACCAAGGTGTTCCTACATGGCAATCTATGCCTTACAGCAGCACAAACGGATGTACATTAATGCCTACTTCAACTCAATATGCTGATGCTGCAAACTATAAAATAAGCTCTTATATTTCAATTGCCAATACAGATCAAACAGCGATCAAATCAAGAATAGTATCTAATCATCCTGTAATGGTATATTGTACTATTGATCAGGCTTTTTATGATCTTATGCCTGGAATGATCTGGAATACTAAAGTTAGTACTTATGGTTTCCCTCATTCTCTTGCAATAGTTGGTTATGATGATAGCAAGAAAGCATATTTAGCCATGAACTCATGGGGGACTGGCTGGGGTGATGCAGGTTTCTGCTGGGTTGATTACAACTTCTTCCCTACAGTTACTTCTTATTTAACTTACTCAATTAACTAATAAGAATAATCCAATAAAATTATAAAGTAAAAGCACCTTCGAAAGAGGTGCTTTTTTGTATGCAATATTTTCTACCGCTTGCATCTTTTTGCAGTTAAGATCGCTTTATACAATATAAATACCAGGCAAATATTAAAAAATAAAAGATCAATGAATGAATGAACTAACTATATAGTATAAACGTAATAAAAAAAAAGCTATTTTAAATATAAAATACAATTGCTTTAAACATAAAATAATAAGAAGACAATATTTTTCACAATATCATTAAAGAGTTAAAAGAATGTTTGCATATTCGATACAACTGGTTTAATACATTCACTCTTTATATTAAAATTTTATTAGCATACTACAAATCAGAACCATTAATACCATTGCTATTCTTAAATAACAAGACTGCCCCCTAGACACCCTGCTTAAACTACTCTCCTATTTCAACAACGTAACAGTAACTTTTTTAAGTGCCCTTATCTGTAGCTTTATTATTGTAAGTATTAAAAAGTTTTATGTAACTCCTAAAAACAAAAAAGGCATCCTTTCGGATGCCCTTTTTGTTTTAGAGGTTAAGTATTATTTGTTTCTCGACAACAAACTACCATGGATAGTATTTCCATCCACAACAAGTTTGTAGAACAATGTTCCTTTAACTATTGCTGGAACATTGTAACGGACGTTTATCGGAATGAAAGCTGTTGCTGTTCCCTGATAAACTACACCTAATTTCCTGCCGACAATGTCATACATTTCCAATGAAGCCTGACCTGTTCTTGGTGAAACAAATTGGAAGTTAACAACATCATTAAAAGGATTTGGATAAGCGGACAATGTTAATTTATTTGCTGAAGCTCCAACTGTTGTGGAAGCTTGTGTTGTTTGTCTTGAAACATTTCTTGTGTTTGCTATCTGAGTTAATTTACCTAGATCACCACAGTGTTTACCGGTAAATGCCTCATTGATAGCAGCCAAAGTAGCATGAGCAGCTCCGCAATCGCCTGAAATAAATGCATTTCTGATCATAGTATACAGACCTGCATAATTTCCAGCTTCTGCTGGATAAGGATATACAGCAGGGAATGCTGAAGCTCCTAACAAAGCAGCCACTCCATGTCTTGCCAACGCATTACAATTACCACCACCCAAAGCAGCTGCCTGAGCCATGGTCAATGGAGTATTTGGTATACCACTGATACTACCTTGTGCAAGATTGAAATATGCCCAGAAACTTGTACTTGCTACAAACGTTCCACCAGCAGTCACAGGACTGGTCAAAGTACCCGGCATATTATTCACCGTAGCATCAGACTGATTATCCCAAACTTCTTGATGAGTTTTCCAGAAACCTGGAGTACAAGCTTTGCCTACTTCTACACAACCAAATGATACAGTACAAGTAGCAGTACAACCAGCAGCATCTGTAACAGTCAAGGAAATATTAATTGTTCCTCCACTTCCTACATTATATACCAATGTGTTTGTACCATCGCCTGAAACATACGTTCCATTACCTGTTACTGTCCAATCATAGTTAGCAAAAGTACCGGCTACTGACAACGTTCTACCTAAAGCAGCACAATTTGGTAATGTTGTTGGAGCAGTCAATGTACATTCTGGTGAATTAACCACTAAAGTAGCTGAACCACTTGCTGAACATCCGTTCGCCAATGTTACAGATACACTATAAACACCGCCTACAGTTGCCTGGAAGCTGGATACACTACCCGGATCAG
>JAZKCS010000001.1:177184-304674 GCA_040387955.1 Bacteroidota bacterium
TTGCTCCGTCTGGTACTGTCCAGTCATAATTGGATGCACCTGTTGGTGTAACAGAAACTGTTGAAGCTGCGCCGTTTGAACAACGGGCTGGTGCTGTAACAACAACGGTTGGTGGATCATTTACTATAAGTGTTGCTGAATTGCTTGCTGAACATCCGTTCGCCAAGGTTACAGATACACTGTAAACACCGCCTACAGTTGCCTGGAAGCTGGATACACTACCCGGATCAGTTGCTCCGTCTGGTACTGTCCAGTCATAATTGGATGCACCTGTTGGTGTAACAGAGATAGTTGACGCTGCACCGTTTGAACAACGGGCAGGAGCTGTAACAACCACTGTTGGTGCAGTTACAACCGTTACAGGATAATTACAATTAATTGATATCTGTATAGCCGGAGCTGTCATTGTAAGTCTTACAGTAAAGTTAGCTGTGCTTGAAGATGTAACACTTACATCTTCTCCTGTAGAACTTCCATTAATTGTACCTGCTGAAGCCGGAATAATAGACCATGAATAATTAATATTTGCCGGATCCGGATTTACAGGGCCATCTACAGTAAATGTAGTTTGAACGCCACTGCACATTGTTTTAGGATCCTGAGTACATGGAGGGAACCCTCCTGATGTATTTATGATTAAAGTATCTTCTGCTGTACATCCTCCGTCTATACTTGTAATTACAACTTTAATTGTATCTACACCTTGAACATTTCTTGTATAAACAGGATTAGAAATATTAGTAGCACTTAATGAACCTTCGCTACCTGGAGTAAGGATACTCCAAGCATAAGTATAATCACTGGTACTACCAGGAGAAACATTTACACCAAGATTTGCTGAGTGATCAGCAGATAAAACATTGATCAAATATTGATCACTTGTTGCTGTGACTGATACCCCACCTACTATATCACCCGGGCTTTCATCACTATTCAAATAGCACACGTGAGTAATACCATCTCTAACAACAGTTATTTTTAATGTAAAGGTACCGCCGGGTGTATAACCCCCTACGCCTGGCACCACATTTATATTTATGGAAGTTTGAGTAGCAGTTTCGGGCAATGAACCTGTGGTGGTACCACTAAATACTGCATTTGCCGTATTGGTCACAAATTCCCATGTATAACTACTAATAGCTCCTTCATCTGTATTAATAAGAGCTGAATATTGTAAAGTTTGATTATTACTGAAACATGTTGGACCTGTCATATCACATTGTGGAGGTATGATAACATCCGCTGCAGTGATCTGATTATCTTGAGAACCAAGGCTTGCACAATCCAATGTTCTTAAATGCGTATGGTAAGGACCGCCTGGAATATTACCGGCACCTTTTTGAAAACCATAACCAATACCTGCATCAAGAGGATCTCTACCAACAGCCAAATGCCCACCATATTCAATTACTATGGTAGGTGCTGCTGAAGTCCAGGTCAATTCATACCTGAAATCAGCATCTGAACCTGTTTGATACCCCAAAGGAAATTTCCCTGGGCAACCATCACCTACTTGTCTTAAGGAAACATTGCTTATTGCACTTGTACCCCAAAGTTTTATGGTTCTATCACCAAAAACACTTTCATATGCTGCAATTTTTGCATCAACATTACTTCCAACAAATGGTGTACCTGGGGGATCTCCCATATTGTCAGAATAAGATGCTGTTGCTGAAAAACCTGCATGTGCCGCATCGCATGCAGTAAGATAGCCGGTAGGATCTGATCCCGGCTCTGCACCACAGACATTGAGGTTTACCATTAATCCCGGACCATTGATAGCATCTGCTGCCGCTACTGCTTGTTCCCACGAAGTAAGGAAATCGTATGCATGAGCGCCTGCAGCTGATTTTACTGTTTGAAAATCAAATATTAATTTATGAACGTTACCCGTGGTTGATGGGATATTCAAAAAAACAATACGCTGTAACGTCGACATTCCTTCCGTGTACTTGGAATTATTGTCTTGAAGGATGGAATTGAGCCAATGGATACTTCCCAAGCCATAACCAGCATCATCATTTGCCGATTGCCTGAAATCTACATCCTGCCCAAAGGATAAAGTAAAAGTGAAGACCGACAGAATAAAAAGCGATAGGAATCTTTTTATACCACTCGGAGAATGTTTCTTCCGGTCAGGGATTTTAGAACAGCATCGGTTAGGATGCCAAGGGTTAAAAATTGTTTCCATAATCAAATGTTTAAAATTTAAAAAATAACAAGTTTAAGGGTGTATTTTTATAGTACCATGAATTTGAATATACAGCCATAGCAAGCACTGCATTAGGTTTCAACCAATTGTTCAAATAGGTTAAAAAAGTTGTTTTCGAGGGGACACGACGATAACTTGCAAGCAAGTTCTAATCAAACACAGGAAAATAGATGTATTGGGGTCTTTATAGAAATTGGGTAATTCTAAGAAAGTTATTTCATACTGAAGTTGGAGGATACATTACATGGGATATCGGAAATACTTAAGTTAGTTTAAGCTTTTAAGAAGGATGTCAGAATTCAGTTCTAAGGGGGTAATTTTAAATAAAGCTAAAGTATATATTTTTAATTCGCAAGTGTTTTTTTATTTTTTTAATAAAAAAAAATAAAAAATTTAATCGTATGCTATAAAAACCTTTATGGTAAAGGATTTTACAATAAATTATATAAAACATTTTAAAGGACCTTTAAATATGAGAGTTCAATATTGTTTTGGGCATCAAATATTTTGTTTAAAACAAAATCTCTAAACACAGGATGTTTAAAATAATTAGGCCCTAACTTTTATAAAAAAAATTGCATAAAAAAGCCTGTTGGTTTTACAACAGGCTTAAGTTGTGGAGAGTATCGGAGTCGAACCGACGACCTCTTGCATGCCATGCAAGCGCTCTAGCCAACTGAGCTAACCCCCCATTTTTGAGTTGCAAATATAGAAGAAAAGGCTTTAGAAACTACAATCCGCAATAATAATCATAGCCTCTCTCAAACCAATAATCATCTAAATTTTACAATAAAATTCATGCTAAAAAAACTCATGTTTTAAACTTTCTGACCTAAACCTGACCAATTGTGAAATAATAATGTTTCAATAAATATAAAATATGTGAGTATACTAACGTAAAGTGATAAATGATTTTCTAAATCTTCGTATAACCTTAGAAGTTATTTCGTAGGAGAAAAAAAATTAGTCTTTAGGTTTGTCTTTGAATAGACCTTTCATTACAGTTAATACGAAAGCTATAAGTCCACCATATAATATTAGGGCACAGATTTTATCAATCATCCTTTTTGCTTTTTGCTATAGCTAGATAGATAATAAATATAAAAATCACAATGACTGCACATATAAGAGCTGTAACTGGCAAACGATTCCAAAATTTTACATCTGGAGCATCGCTTTGATAAGTAGAATTATATGCCATCTGATAGTTAAAGAATAATGTTACTACCACCCAAATGAAAGTTGCTATTAAGTATTTCATTATTGAAGTTTTATCTGTTTTTTATATAGTAGGCTGTCGCTGCATCTGATTTATCTGTAGTTAATAACATCTTAAAGATCCCTTGGCTATCCTCAACTACTGTAGCAACCATTTCTGTATTATTTTCATCAAGAACATCATATACTGTTACTATGCCATCACCAGAGACATCTCTAGACCTTGTACTCACTTTAGTTAGCTGGATTTGATAATCATTAATACGAATCCATTTGTCATTAAAGAACGCTTCTGAAATCACATCAACCTTGAATGGAGTAGGATCAAATTCTCCAGTAGAAGCATTATACTTACATAGTTCAGCTCTCCAACATATTAGCGTCTGAGCGTTGCAGAAAACAGTAGCCGATAATAATATAGAAATAAGGAGTAATTTTTTCATAACTATTTATTATAAGGTGGTTTTAATCTTACTATTTGCATAAGGTAGGAGATTAAAAATATAGAGAATTCTCCATTGTATAAAATTTAACTTAGGCTTCCCTTTACAGCGTGAAAAAACCCGCTAAAAAGTTATATTATGTCAATAAGACTGCACTCTCATTGATTGGCGTTAAAATGCGTGAGATTCGTATCTCAAAGGATATAACTATAGAGTATTTGGCTAATACTAGTGGTATGGATTATTCTCAATTAGCTAGAATGGAAGCGGGTAAGGTTAATTTTAGTATCTCATACTTGTTCAGAGTAGCTGAGGCTCTTGGAGTAACTCCAAAGGAATTATTACCTTAAACATTATAAACTAGTGTTTATTTATCGTAGTGAAATGCTACAATTTCGAAAAGCACATGCTTTTGGTTATCTTGGGGTAAACAAAAGATATAACTAAAAGAGGTTTCACCTCTTTGGCCAGATTCTTTAACAAATAAGCTATGCTTCTTTGCTTCATTTTTGATAGAAGAAATGACATTAGAAAAGTCTTTATTTTTTACAAACATTATCAATGCTGCTTTTGAATCTCTCCAAGTTAAGTATCGTTCAAATAATTGAGAAATAGCAGATAACAGCTCTGAAGCCCCATGCCAAAATTTACATTCGGCTACAAATAAATTACTGCCATCATTTGCATATTTTAAGATTATATCTGTCTTGCCACTCCTATTAAATGTCTCTCCTGTTGCAGTAGTCCCTTCGTAACGAGTCTCAAGCACAAATAGAAATTGATCGCGAAGTCCTTCTTCATCTTTACCAATATAAAGAGCAGGCTTCTTTTCCATATTTTTACCAGATTCATATATGACCTTTAAAACATCTATATACATTTCCGAGCTCATCATCGGCTCAGAAGAGAATTCTTTGTTATTGGAAACAACAGGCTGAGGAATTATTTTTTTAGTTATAGTCGGGGCTGTAAAAACTGATTTTGTATCTTGATTAACTTTAATGTTTATAGCTGCAAAAAAATCATTCTCTTTTAAACATTTTTCTTTTTCTTTTTGGAATGCTCTTGTAATGGAATCACGCAGAAGCCTATTAAAATCCTCCGCATTTTTATTTGCATTTACAACATTAGCAAAAGCACTACTAAAGCATTGAGTTTTCATGCTTCGAAATTCTTCAGCGTCTTGATTATATATCTTAAAATCAAATGAAACTTTTTTTAATCGATTATCAAGTGTTATATCATAGGAGGCATATGTCCAAGGATTAGTATGAACATAAAACAATTCATCAGAACCACTATAATCATACACAACAGTAAATAAATATGTATCTACCTCATGATAACCTCTATCATAAGCATAATTAGTGACTGTTTCTTTTGAGATATAGGGTGTACCAAAATATTCAGTTTCAGTATGTATAGTTATTGGTGTTAAAACATACTTATCATACAAGTAATTAATATACTCTTGTTCATCTACTTTTAATATATAATCTTTTCCTGAAGATTGGATTTCTTTAGCCATATCGATCTTTCTACCATTTTCAAAATCGTAAATAGTGATTTGATTAAATGCTCTCATTAATATACTAGTTTATATAGCAGATTATACTGCTGGATTCAATTGTTTGTTTTCATAAGACTTAAGCTATTACAGGATTTGCTTCTCCTAAGGGAGGGAGTTTTTCCCATTCCCAAACCTGATTTTTAGACTTGCCATCTGGTCGTTCTTTAGGACTTCTTATTGTGAAAACTGGATGATAATATAATTCTTCTGAAGCCATTTTAAAGTTGATTATCTCTCTATACTCAGCGTCTGTCAACTCTTCATTCAACCATTTTTTTGATAGCTCAAATGGAAGGAATAAGGGCATTCTATGGGCATTATCACCATCATTATGAATATTCTTCATTACAAAATTATCCTCTGCAGAAGTTGTAATAATTGTATGTGTAAATCGTTTAATCATCTCTCCTGTTTCTTTATTTGGAAATTCTACTACTGAGTAAAGCCCAGGAAGAAAGAACATCTCCTGATCTTCAGGCTTTATAAAGTATGGAACCTTTTTAGTCCAACCTTTTAGATCTATTTTCCTATGTTCATAGATTCCCGTAACAGGAATTAAACAACGCCTATTCCTAATCTTATTCCAATAGCTCTTTGTATCATCAAGTATTCTCTCACTTCTTGCATTTAGCATAGTTGCTCTTTGCCTTATAAATGCAGCCTCTTCTTTTACATAATACGGAATGCACCCCCATTCACTCAACCTACAGTGCAACTTCATATCTTCCCTGTTTCTATAAATTATAGGATGCTCTCCATATGCATGACCTATGATATGGGCAGCTTCAAAATCCATGTTAATTTGTTGGTCAAAAATCAGATCTGGGAAGTAATCCGAGAGCTGACGCATATTTACCATAAAGGATATATCGTAACACATAATTAATATCTTTCAATGTCCTCAAATTTTATTCTCAATCTCTTAGTTCTCCACTTTAAATTTATGAATAATTCTCCGTATGTGGTCTCTATGCTCGGAGTTATGGTTTCATCTCCACCAATACGCCAATCCGTATTAGATTCGATATACCTTCTCATCTTATCCTTATAGCTAGCTTGTAACCTTTTTTGCAGATCATCAGCACTCTTTACTATAGACCAATATAATTGGTATTTTTCGCCTAAAAGCATATCCAAAACCTTCTTCTTATGCTCGGGCTTTTGAAGATCAATCAAAGCTCCATATTTATCGTTCTTAACTGCATTAAGATGCATCTGAGCCTCTCCTGCACTTTCATAATCCGTTACTAGAATATCTATTTTATGAGCATCCGCAAAGTGATTAAAACCCCTTTTATATGATTGGCTTACCAGATAAAATTTCTTGAGAGTAATTAACCTCTCTAAGTAACGTTCATTAAATAATTCAAATGGTTGTAACATCAGATTTTCACTTTTAATATCTCATTTATTCTTGTGGTATACTTAGGAGATAAATGATCAGCTCTTAATTTATAACGATTATCAAATCTCTGTACAGCAACTTTCACTATATCCTTACCAATAGATTTATTAATCTTATCCATTGCTATCATTGCTGCATTTTCTTTTTCTCTATCCTTAAGATCAAACATACTTTGTTGAATAATATTTTCATCACAAAGGTCATTAACTATAATTCCACACTTCATAAAAAGATAGCCTTCCTTATAAATAATATCAAGCCCTTTCAAGGCATATTTTATTAATTCTGTAGAGGAATTAATGGGCGTTTCACATTCTAAATTTATAGAAGGTCTGTATTGTTTATGCTCCAATTTATGTGGATTGGTTTGTAAAAATACTTGGATAGATTTACACACTGAATACTGTTTACGCAATTTTAAGGCACACCTAGCAGCATAATTGCTTACAGCTTCCTGTATTACTCCTCTCTCTCCAGTTAATTTTCCAAAGCTTCTACTTGTGCAGATATTCTTCTTCGGAGGTGCTTCATATTCCCATTCTATTGCAGGTACGCCTCTTAATTCATTCCACAATCTTTGTCCTACAACAGTCATATTTACCCTCATCCATTCTTCTGGCACTTTGGATATATCCATTGCTGTTTTTAAGCCATTGGCCCGCAATCTAGTGGCATATTGTCCTCCTATACCCCATACATCTCCTACCTCGGTATTTAGGAGCATCTCATCAATCAATTGCTGATTGGCTGCATAAAATACACCCAATTGCTTGTACTTCTTTTTAGCATACCTGTTAGCCATTTTAGCCAAAGTTTTTGTAGGAGCAATACCAACGGTAACGGGTATGCCAATATTCTTATAAACCGTTTTCTTTATTCTAAGACCTAGCTTATTAAGATCTTCATATGCAAGTTCACTCATATCCAAAAAAGCTTCATCAATAGAATATAGTTCAATCTTAGGAACGAAGTCGATTAACGTTTTCATTACACGATCAGAGATGTCTCCGTAAAGGGTATAGTTACTACTAAACACTTTTACATTATTCTCTTTAAACATTTGCTCGTTCATATAAGCAGGCACTCCCATTTCAATACCAATAGCTTTTGCTTCATCACTTCTTGCAATTACACAGCCATCATTATTTGATAACACTACAACAGGCTTGCCTTTATATTTAGGCTGAAATAGGCGCTCACAAGAAGCATAAAAATTGTTACAGTCTACTAAAGCATACATCTTGTATCAGTTGGATTTACAAAAATTTGTGTTACTACTCCCCAAACCTCCATATCCATCTCAGGTGTTATCTCAATATCCTTGTATTTTTTATTTGCAGGAATTAACCAACACTTAAAATCATTTTTCTTAAAGTATTTAACGGTAAACTCGCCATGTAAAATAGCTAATACTATGTCTCCATTTTTTGGAGTAATACTTCTATCTATTAACAATTTTGCTTTTGGAGGAATAAAAGCATTAACCATTGAATCCCCTTTACAATCTATCAAAAATGTTGAGTTAGGGTGCCTAATAAATTCTTTGTCGAGAGACAACCTTTCTTCGAGATAATCATTTGCAGGGGACGGAAATCCTGCTGGGACACTATTTGTATATGCTTTAATTAAAATTGGAATATTTTCAGTCTTTTTTTGCCCCTGCATTGCTAATATTTTTAGCAAATTACAACAAATTTTGAAATTCCAAAACTAAATTAACCCTTCATCTATGAAGCTTAGATACTTCCCCTCAGGAGTTATAATTAAATGATCGAGCAGATTAATCTCCATAAGTTTACCAGCTTCTTTTATTCTTCGAGTCATTAATAAATCAGCTTCAGATGGCTTAAGGTTTCCTGAGGGATGATTGTGGCTTATTATTAGCCCTGTAGCTGCTGCTTTGAGTGCTGTGCCCAATACTAACCTAGGATCAGCAAACGTCCCTGTAATCCCTCCTGTGGATAGTACCTGAATACCTAGGACACCATTAGCTTGATTAAGATACATCACTACAAATTGCTCTTGTAATGAGATTAAGTCCTCAGAGAAGAACTCTTTAAGTTCTTCGTAGGCATCGTTAGATGATCTAATTGTAGGCATACGGGTTACCGTAGGTTTGTAGCTGATAGTTATCTCAGCCACTTGTCTTGTTTCTTTCATGTGCTTAAATTGAAAAACCCCCACCGAAGTGAGGGCTTGTGATAAAATTATTTTATGGTAGATCAGCTTACTTGTTTAATATATTTATATTCTTGTTGATAAGTAGTACCCTTAGTTGCAATTGCAAAGGCTTGTCGCAAAAGCTTATTACAAACAGCTATTAAAGCTACTTTAGATGGTTTCCCTGCAGCCTTTAATCTTTCGTATTGTTCTTTACATGGTTGATTGTACCTAATAGCATTCCATGAGCAGATATAAAGAGTTTTTCGGAGTTTTGCATATCCCATTTTGCATATTTTTTTCTTTACATCAACGGAAGAGCCACTTGAATGTTCTCTTGGGGATGTTCCAGTAAGTGCAATTAATTGTCGGGCATTTTGAATTTTAGTAAACCCATCAGTATATATAATGAGATATGAAACTACACGCATGCCAAATGATGGAATGGTAAGTAAGTTTCTTTTTAGTTCTCCCCACCCATCTCCAATTATATCTTCCAATACTTTTTCTAATTTTGAGACTTCCTTTTCGATTTTTTTCTGCGTACTTAGGAGACTAGTCTTTACCACCCCAAAGCAATATGGGTGGATTTCTTGACTGATTCTAAAATTTTTAATCATTATATTACTTCTTTTGTACAATTCAATAGCTTTTAATAATTGGGAGCAATGGTATTGTGCTTTAGATGGTAAATGCCATACTGTTGCTTCATGTTCTTGACCGTATTTGAAAATCCATTTAGAATCAATTTTATCATTCTTATGTCGTTCCAAATTCATTTGGATATACCGTTTAATTATTAGTGGGTTTACAACTCTTAAATCTGCACCTGCTTTTTTAAGTCTTAAACATATTTGAAGGCAATAAACTCCTGTATGTTCCATAATATATGTACGATTAGTGCCTAACTTTTTTATTAATTCATTATGCCCTTCCTTATTGTTTTTAACTTTAAAGTGTACTACTTTTCCCAATTCATTATTAGAATGTACTTCTAGTGTTTCTTTTGAAACATCAATGCCACATAATAAAGGTTTAGATTTCATATTATATTATTTAGGTAAAAGAATATGGGTTTATATAAAAACTAACTTAGTTTTTTTTATAACGATAACACCAATTTCAAACTGGTTGCACTAGCTGTATGCTAACATTTTATTTCGGATTATTATTGATGTTATTCTATTATATAAAAGAGTTAATTTTTAATAAAATTCAGGAGTGACTACATGTAGATTCGTAATATTTACATGTTACTGGTCAGCCTTATTCTCCTTCCCATACTCTCATTCTTTAATTTTAATAATAGGAAAAGAATGAGACGAATGGCTTAAATATTAGCACATGTAGACAAGGTAACTATTGAACCTCCCTAGTTTAATACTAATTGTTTCGAACTGCTTTTATATCTACAAACTAACCTTTAAACTTATTCAGGAGTGACTATCAAGTAGTGCACATTTTAAATGTATTTACTGGGCCAGCCTAATTCTCCATTCTCATTCTTTGCTACACAAAAAAGGAAATATAAATGACAATTAAAATAGTCTATAAAGACTAGTCTATATAGTGGATTTTTAATCTGCAGATGAATAAGTTACCCATTACAAATGATAAAAAGTAGGCGTTTTTTATTTGATAGCTACGTAGGTTTATACTGATATTAATTCTCTAAAGTAGGTATCAAATAAAAAATGCAAATTCAATGACCTAATGTCGGTCTTTGCTTCTTGGATGAGGTTTGAATTATTAGTACAGAACTAAAGAAAATGCCGAGCAAGGAACTATAGTCTTATAGCCATAGATAAAAAATAAGTATTGGACTAGTGCCACTGTGCCATAGACATTAGGATAGTGATACCGAGAATTTTGTTTTACTCCTGGCATTGTGTTTGGCAAAGCAAAATGGAGGTATCACTAAACCGCCGTACGACAAAAAATATGCGTAGCGCAAGCGGAGCAATAACAATAGATAAGTCCTAATAGTCCATGCAGTGGCACCAATAAAAGAAAGGAAGCCACAGGCTTTGTTTTTGGTTGTCTCCATTGCTTAGCACTTAAAAACAGAGCCGTAAGTGGCTGGAATGAGAGAACCTATGTGAGCAGCAAAATGCGTGACAAACATCTCAGGGTATTCATGCCTGTTAGTCTAACTAGTTTGGCACTCTATTTTGCAGAGCATAGGTTAATCTCATACCTTTTTACCAATCTTGTTATCAGAGCGGAGCGGAGATAACATCTCAAGAGAGTGCGGCGCAGCCGCACAATCAAAGTATTCTTCATAACCCTCTGAGAAAGGTGTTTCCTGAATCCAAAATCCGTATCTAAAGCAGTGAGCATACTCTCCAGACCGTAGGAGAAAGACAATGAAGAGTTGGTGACCCAAATAATAACCAGTTGTTGGATAGTATATCATGATTTTATTTTTTGGCTTATTAATCACCCAACCATGGAATCTCATATTTAATGTCTTGAGATTGCAGGGATGAATATTCAGTTATATATTGCACTAATCACCTATTAGATCAATTAATCTTGTAAGTTTATTTCCATGGTTTTTTGCTGTGCTAACTCTTCAGCCTCTCATGATTTTAAATTTTCTTCAATGCATTCATAGGGGTACCCCAACTTGTCCTTTCAATCAGACGGGGGTAGAGAGGAGATGCTCCCAGAAGAGGCGTAAACTCATAAGAATTAACCTTTTTAATATTAAAAATTATTTGGAATCGATGTCTAAACATCGTATATTTGCAGTTCCTAAATACCTCCCCTAAACAAGCATAGTGATAAAGAATCGTTTTTGGCATATTGCCAAGAGCTAATGAGAGAAAAATTGAGGAGAATGAAACATGAGGTGAGGTTCCTAAAACCTGAAAATTTAGACATTGATGCTATTATCAAAAAGGATAGCATTTTATTTAAAGCCAACAAACTGGATAAAAACAAAATCCTGTTTATTATTGATGCCCTGCTTAAAGCTAGGGCAAACCAGCGTAGTGAAATGCTGGAAAAAGACACCCCCTATACTAACCTATCAAGTAATCTTTTGTCTTGTGTCATCAGAGATTATAGGAGGCACATTGATTTTCTACTAAAAGCAGAAATAATCCTCACAGATAACCACTTTATAAGAGGCAAAAAGTGTAAGGGCTACTGTTTCAATTCCCCCTATAATGGTCAAGAGTTAGTTGAAGTGCATATCTCTAATCATAACTTAAGAAAAGCAATTAAAAGACAGAAAGACTTACTAGAAGAGAAACAAAAAAAAGCGACTTGGGGTTATAACTATTTAACTAAGTGGTGGGATAGTGATAAACTCCAAATTGACTTAGAAGGTGCGCTTGAATGGATTGAAAATTATGAAGCTGCAAAGATTCTAGCAATCAATAATGATGACTCTATAACAACTAAAGAACCTTATATAGAGAATGCCAAAAACACATCAATAGATTTTAGGTATTTGGTCAATAGAATAAGCCAGAAAAAGTATTCCTATTGCTTCAGTGGTGTAGGTCACAGGTTCTATAATCCTCTTAGTAACCTTAAAAAGGAGCTTAGGGATTTCATCACTTATGATGGTGTTCCGTTAGTAAGTATTGATATAAAAAATAGTCAACCTTTCTTCAGTATTGCCTTGATGAAACAATCCTTCTGGGAAGCCTCTGATCAGTCCGACAAAATTTTGAATTTACAGAATTTGAAACGGAAATTGAGAGGATATGTAGTAGAGGAAGGTATTATTAATAGTATCATTACTTTATCAAAATGCTCTACAACTCTCTCTAGTAAAGACTTTACCTTCACAAATTACATAAATTTAGTGACTGGAGGTGAATTTTATGAGTACATAGAAGAGAATTTTAAGCCTTTGTATCCAGACAGATTTAACAATAGGCAGAATGTAAAACGTGAGGTCTTGAGGATATTGTATTCTCAACCCAATAGAGAGTTTGTGCCTTTTTACAAACCATGCCAGACCTTCAAAAGTCTTTTCCCAAAGGTATATGAACTATTTAAATTGATCAAGTCCGTAGACTATACGCTTTTACCTCTTCTTCTTCAGAGAATTGAGAGCTTTCTAGTGATTGATGTTGTCTGCAAACAGATAAGCCAATTACACCCTGAAATTCCCCTATTTACTATACATGACAGCATTGTAACCATAAAGGGAAATGAAGCCCTTGTAGAGCAGATAATGAGCCAAGAAATAGAAAAATATATAGGTTATGCACCTAGATTAGACACAGAGCAACTTGAGTTCTTGAAGATGGCTGCTTAGATAATAAGGGAGGTAGAAATAAGCCTTTTACCTCCCTCTTATTTATCGTCTATGCCTTTTAGTTATTAGCGGCATATCCTTGCTAATATTCTGCTGTGTAACCGTAGGATAAAGCTGTGTAATCCTATAATAAAAAAGAGACTCATAAATGAATCCCTTTTTAATAAACTTAATAATATTGTATTAATTCGTAGCACCATAAATAATTGCCGCTCCCGCTAATATTGATAGAAGTACGAGGCCTCCCTTTCCTTTCCTAACTTTCTGAATTAATGATGGAGGCTCAGCTACCTGTGCTTTTTGTATTATGCCTACCTGTAGCAATGGTATATCCTCAGATTTAACAGCTCTGAAATTTTTATAAGTTGCTGGAAACCCTGTTACGGTTGCAACTGTTTTTCCGTTAGAGGTTTCTGTTACATAGACTGGTTCAACTAACACATCACAGTTTACTTTTTTAACTGCATCTGCAACCGCTAGTTGCTTTACTTCTTCTAAAGAAGAAGCTTGATAAACAGTTGCAGTACCTGTTACTTTTGTTTCCTTTACATCTAGGTCTACTAGAATGGGCTTATGGATAACACCAGCTCCATAGATGTCTAAGGTTTTAGTAGTAATTGTTTTGGATTTGGTAACAGAGCAGGATGCCAGTAATGCCAATGCCGACAAGGCAAAGAAAATTTGCTTTTTCATTTTGTTAGTTTAGGTTCCCTACTCGTATGGCTTTTCGGTAACGCCTCGTTTTTAATGGTTGCTGAACTCCATTTTTGGGAAGGTATAGATAATTTCTTACTAACGGCATTTTCACCTTATATCTCAGGAAGGTTTGTAGGTATAGTAATCTGATGAGTATAGTTTCTTAATGCAGTCTCTGGATTATTACCCATCAAGAAAGCAGTCATTACAGGCGTAAGACCTTCATCTATACACCTACTGCCAAAAGTATGTCTACAGGCATATAAAACCCTCTCTTCTATCCCTAGGTCTCTCAGAATCTTTTTGAAGACTCTTGTTCTAAAATTGTTGTCGTCAATCGGCTTACCCTCTGGAGATATGAACACAAGATCATCTACTTTTCTTTTTTTGATGATTGGTAATAGAATCTCTTCCATATCCTGTGTTAAAGGCAAGACTCTTTCCTTACCGTTTTTTGTTTCTTTCCTTATTCGTTGTTTAGAGCTTGTACCTTTTAGACTGCGAGCTAATACTTCTTTTATATGAATCTGTTTTTGAACAGTATCTATGCTTCCTACCCTAAGGCCTATTGCCTCTGCATTCCTAACTCCTGTTTTGAACATAAAGTACATAAATGGGTAATAGTGAGAATGCTTAAAAGCTGAATATTTAGGACAATAAGTGTCGTTTTTAAAGGCATTAAGGACAAGTTTTATCTCATCAATAGTTAATGGCTTTCTGGTGGATTGTTTTACCTTCTTATACTTCTTGTTCGACACATCATCAAATGGGTTACTAATCCATATAGACTGCTTTACAAGCCATTTAGAGAACGCTTTTAATAGAGTTAAGCGTCTATTATAGGTAGAAGCACAAAAGGTCTCATTATTGAGCTTATTGAGGATATTATCTTCCCTAATATCACCCCACTTCCTTAGCATTCCTCTAAGTGAGTTGTAATCTGAGTTTACATTGCAATCCATTTGCCTGTAATTAATAGTCCATTCTTCAAAATATTGAACTGCCGTTTTCTTGTCTACGATCTTAATTTCTGGCTTGCCATTGTACCGACTAAGAGTAAAGTCAAACTCATTATTGACAATATCCTGTTCGATATCGAGAGCCAGTTTCTTAGCTTGTAGAAAATTTGTTTTCGTGTACTGAAAGAGATTTAAAGAATACCTTTTACCTAGGTATCCCCATCTCAATCTTATTCTATTATTATCGTTTGTGATAGTAACAGAACCTTTGGAGTTTTTCTGACCCATTCCTGACCAATTTTAATTGTCAGGTCAGATTTAAGTTTTGAAAGTTGTTGATAATCAACGTTGAATTACTGGAGTTTTTGTAGGATTCATTATGCCATGCAAGCGCTCTAGCCAGCTGAGCTAACCCCCCATTTTTGAGAGTGCAAATATAGAAGAAAAGGCTTTAGAAACTACAATCCGCAATAATAATCATAGCCTCTCTCAAACCAATAATCCCGAGGTCGTGTATTGCTGAATGTAATTGTACCGATGCGTTTCAAATGTTTAACGCCATACTTAACGGGAATGATTAAACGCAGAGGGTATCCCTGGTTCATAGGCAAGGGTTTATCATTCATTTCATAACACAAAATAGTTTGCGGATGTAAAATGCTCTTATTATCAATACCAACGTAATACTCTTTATCGGGTGTTATCAATGAAGTGTATTGCATTTTAGCTTGTTCATCTAAATTGTATTTTTTTACAAAATCAGAAAATTTAACACCTCCCCAATGTGTGATCTGATTCCATCCTTCTATACATTTAAAATCAAAAATAATTTCTGTTTTTGGCAATGCCTTTATTTCATCCAAGGAAATGAATAATGTATCCCCTGGCCTCCGTACCAATTCCAACTTCCATTTAGCTGGATCGAAATCAGCGCTCATACCTGCATCGCCATTTACTCTTGTACGTGGCGCTACAGCAGACGATGAATATTTTCTGCTTAAGTCAGTTGAATCAAAAACATAATTTTTGAAAATATTTTCATTTGCATTTAGAATAGTTCTTAAAGGTTTAAGAGCTCCATTATCTTTAGGTTGATCAGTCAGCAATTGCCAACCGAATATTCCTGCAGCAATCAAAGCAAAAAAAATCAGGAACGCAACAATCGTTCTTTTCGTAATTTCTTTTTGCGTAACATTTTTTTCTGCTAACATGATCAAGGATTTACAGGTAAGGTTGGAATTGGTTGTGTATCATTATTATTTTCATCCTCAAATATTTCAGTTGTTGGAGGTGGAGGTATTTTCTTTACTTCAAAACCAGTTATCATTGCTCGAAAATTATTCCAGCCAGCTAAAATAACCTGGATGACATGAACAAGAAAAAACAATACAAATAAAATGGTTATAATAAAATGCTCAATCCTTGCCCATTCATAACCTCCCAATAAATAACAAAGTGTTTTAAATTGTACCGGTTTGTAAATAGCAAGGCCTGTAATGATAGACCCAAAGCCCATCACAATTACACCTGTGTAAGCAATGCGTTGAGCAGCATTATATTTTTTTTGAGGTGGTAACCCTTTTCGTAAATGCAGATCATGTAATATAACTAACCAACTTTCTTTTAATGCTTTTTTGTGTGGAAAGATCAATTTGTATTCTTTTGAAAAAAGGAGATACAAAAAATAAAGCAGGCCATTGATTGCAAAGATCCACATGAAAACAAAATGAAAGCTCATCCCTTCTGCTAATCTATAAGGTATATTTAAAGCTTTATTAAATGAATCAGGAAAAAATTTCAGGATCGTTGTATCTCCCCATCCTACTCTATAAACATCATTTGCCCAATAGATCAATAACCCACTCCATATCATTATGGCAAGTATCGGAAAATTGATCCAATGAAACCAACGGATTGCCAAAGAATGTTTGGGAATAATTTTTTTCATCAGTTTAAGATACAAAAAAATTAGAGGTTACTTATGATTTCGATTTCTCAAAAGTTAATGAGACTGAATTTATGCAATAGCGTAACCCGGTTGGTTCAGGGCCATCTTCAAACACATGTCCTAAATGGGCACCGCATCTGCTGCAGGTAACTTTGGTACGTTTCATACCATATGCATTATCACTTTCATTTAATATCGAAGTTTTATTGAGTGGTTGCCAAAAGCTTGGCCAACCTGTACCGCTATCAAACTTATTTGCAGAACTAAATAATGGCAGATCACAACATATACATTTGTAAGTACCTTTTTGATGATTATCCCAATACGTTCCAGTAAAGGCAATTTCGGTTCCTTCCTGACGAGTAACGGTATATGCTTCCTTACTTAATTGCTTTTTCCATTCAGCATCAGTTTTCTTTACAGCAAAATCATGCTTTTGTCCAGAACTATTACAACCGGAAGTAATAAATAAAAGGAAGAATAATAATCTGTTCATGATATTAATTTTTAGTAATTACGGAACAGCAGCAGATTTGGTTTCAGGATATTAAAGCTTTAACAATTTAATTAATATTCTTTTTGGTTGTAACTTTACAGAGCTAAATTTTACATAAAAATGGGTGTTTTAAAACAAATTGCTGAGTATCTATACTTAAAGAAAAAAGACCCAAACGCTCCTCGTACACAGTGGATGAAATACATGCATGGAATTAATCGCTTATCTATTCTATTATTTTTATTGGCTATGATCATTTTAGCAATAAAATTATTGAGGAACTAAGAAAGAAAATCATGGATACTTTTTGCTGCATTCAAAGATGCATTACCTCCTTGGCTTAAAAGTTTTTTTAAATCTTTATAATCAGTATGCAATTGCTGTTGTTTATGCTGGTCATTTAAAAGAAGTTTTAATTCAGCAACACAATTCTCGACCGTTAGTTCATGCTGTATCAATTCTTTTACTACTTCTTTATCCATGATCAGATTTACCAAACAGATGTATTTTATTTTGATCAAACGCTTTGCTATCTGATAAGAAATATTTCCACCTTTATAACAAACAATTTCAGGTACACTAAATAAAGCGGTTTCTAAAGTTGCAGTACCACTTGTTACTAAAGCCGCTTTACTTTGATTTAATAAATTATAAGTTTGATTGAATATAGATGAGACATTTTTATAAGGCGCTAATAAAATATCATAAAAACTTTCTTCAATTCCAGGAGCTTTCGCCACTACAAATTGATAATCAGGAAAATGCTTTGCAACATCTAGCATGATCGGAAGTTTCTTTAATATTTCTTGTTTTCTGCTACCGGGTAATAATGCTATCAGCTTGTACTCACTATTCAAATTTGATAAACTCGGAACCAAAAACTCAGCACTTATATTTTGAAACTCTTCAATTACCTGCACCAAAGGATGACCAACATATTCAACATCCCAATCCCATCTGTCTTTAAAATATTTTTTTTCGAAAGGTAAAATGCAGATCATTTTATCAATGCACAACTTCATGCTTTTTACGCGGCTTTCTTTCCATGCCCAAACTTGCGGAGAAATATAATAGATCACTTTTAATCCCTGCTGTTTTGCCCATTTTGCAATGCGTAAATTAAATCCGGGATAATCGATCAATATCAATGCATCGGGTTTAAATTCAAGAATATCTTTTTTACAGAATTTAATGTTCCGTAAAATTGTAGGCAGATTTTTTATCACTTCCGTAAAACCCATAAAAGCCAACTCACTGTAATGCTTTACCAGAGTAGCTCCCGTCGCTTTCATTTTATCACCTCCCCAGCAACGCAATTCTATAACAGCATCTAACTGTTGTAATTCTTTTATCAAATTGCTGCCATGCAGATCACCACTTGCCTCACCTGATATAATGTAATAATGCATCTTTAAGTTTATGCTGCAATTTAATGTAAATAAGAAAGCTGCCACTAATAAGTGGCAGCCTTTCTCTGCTTAACTCAAACTTAACAACATTTTTTTAAAAACAATTTCGCTATCGTATTCTATAGATAAAAAAAATATCACAAAGTTTAATGGGACATAAAAAAACCCGGCTTACTAAAGTAGACCGGGCTTTAACGATTGCTTGCCAGCGAGTTTTAAATATTATCTTAAGAAAAGCATTTCTCTGTATTTAGGTAATGCCCAATAAGCATCATCCACCAATACTTCTAATTTATCAACGCTGTAGCGGATCTCATCAAAGTATTTACCTTTGATAACATCACAATAAGCGATGGCTTTTTCTCTTGTGCTTGAAATTTCATTTACTTTTTTCCTTTCTTCGATCATTTTTTCAACACCACTGCTCATTTTTGCAATATGTGTACTTATTTTTTCTAATAGTTGCAATTGATTAGAATAAGACTCTTCTTTCAAACCAGCGTCTTTTAATCCTTTGATATTAGTCAATAACACATTTTGATATTTAACTGCAGATGGCAAAATAACCGATGTAGCTAACTCACCCATAATTCTTGCTTCGATCTGTACTTTTTTAATGTACGCTTCTAGCATAATTTCATGACGGGCTTCTAACTCAGCATGATTGTATATTTCACAACCTTCAAATAGTTTTTTAGCAACGTCAGTTGTATAAGCATCTAAAGCTTGCGGAGTAGTTTTTACATTTGGTAAACCTCTTTTCGCAGCTTCGTTTGCCCATGCTTCACTATAACCATCACCTTCAAATAATACTTTTTTACTTTCAACAATGTAACGTTGAATTACCTGCATGATAGCAATTTCTTTTTTATCGCCTTTTTCAATTAAAGCATCAACATCTTTCTTAAATTGTTTCAATGTATCAGCAACAATTGCATTCAACACTGTCATTGCGTTAGCACAATTTGCAGCAGAACCTACAGCTCTGAACTCAAATTTATTTCCTGTGAATGCAAATGGAGATGTACGGTTACGATCAGTATTATCCAACATCAATTCCGGAATTGTTTTATGAATATCCAGTTTCAACATTGCTTCATCTTGTTCGTCAAACTTGCCACCAACACGGGTTTCAACCTGTCCTAATACTTCAGTAAGGTATTTACCGATGAATACAGAGATGATAGCCGGAGGAGCTTCGTTAGCACCCAAACGGTGATCATTACCTGCACTTGCAATTGATGCTCTTAATAAAGGAGCATAATCATGAACCGCTTTGATAGTATTAACGAAGAACGTTAAGAACATCAAATTGGTTTTTGGAGTTTTACCAGGAGACAACAAGTTTACACCTGTATCAGTACCGATACTCCAGTTATTATGTTTACCACTACCGTTAATTCCGGCAAATGGTTTTTCATGTAATAAAACAACAAGGCCATGACGTTTAGCAGTTCTTGTCATAATATCCATTAATAAAGTATTATGATCAACCGCTAAATTCGCTTCTTCATAAATAGGTGCACACTCAAATTGTGATGGAGCAACCTCGTTATGACGAGTACGAAGAGGAATACCTAATTTGTAAGATTCAGTTTCAAAATCTCTCATGAAAGCATACACTCTTTCAGGTATTGCACCGAAATAATGATCTTCCAATTGTTGTCCTTTTGCAGGAGCATGACCAAATACTGTACGGCCAGTCATTGCGATATCAGGACGAGCATTTACCATACCTGCATCGATAACAAAATATTCTTGTTCCCAACCTAAGTTAGCAGTTACTTTAGTTACGTTCTTATCAAAATATTGACAAACATCAACAGCTGCTTTATCCATTGCAACCAATGCTTTGATCAATGGAGTTTTAGCATCTAAAGATTCACCTGTATATGAAACGAAAATTGTAGGAACACATAAAGTTTTACCTTGGCCAATTTCCATGATGAAAGCTGGAGAAGAAGGATCCCATGCAGTGTAACCACGAGCTTCAAAAGTTGCTCTTAAGCCACCATTCGGGAAAGAAGACGCATCCGGTTCTTGCTGAATTAAAGCAGTGCCTTCAAATTCTTCGATCGGAGTTCCGTCACCTTTTAATGTAAAAAATGAATCATGCTTTTCAGCAGATAGGTCAGTTAATGGTTGAAACCAGTGCGTATAATGTGTAACACCTTTACTTTCAGCCCAAGCTCTTACGCCATTAGCTATTTGATTGCCCATTACACGGTCAATTTTTTTGCCACCTTTAATTGATGCTACTAAACTTTTATATGCTTCGTCGCTTAAAAATTGACGGGCAACTTTAAGAGTAAAAACATTTTCACCGAAAATAGCGGTAATTTTTGTAGACGCTTTTATCTCTACTTCCGGCCTAGATCCTAAATTGTCGATTGCTTTAAAACGTAGTGATTCCATGATTTTTTTATTTTAGAACCACAAAATTAACGGTTTTATTTTCAATATTAACGATTTGGGACTCAGTTTTTTAATTTTTTTGTAAAAAATGAACAAAATTAAAACATGTATTTATTTTTTAATTTGTTTAGAGCCTACAAAATCTGGAATTTTTATACTGCAGATCATGGGGATGATCAGGAAGGGAAGATAAATGGATCTATACCGCACAATTGCCCCTAAAACAGGTGTTATATATCCAATAATTAATAACATTGAAAAACTGAAAAAGATACCAAAATATATAAAGGGATGCACACTTTCTGTTTTAGATTTTCTATAGAAAAGAAACATCAAAAAGATCAACTCATAAATTAATATCTCAAGTCCTAATGGATATAAAAACTTAAGCATTTGTCCATCTGTTATAAAAGGTCGGAATAAACTATTTATTAAAGCTTCCGGCGCATTAGATAAAAAACTCAAAAAATCAGCCGTAAGTGGTTTTAAAGTTATGCCCGAATTGGCCTTTTCTAAGGCAAGGAAGGCTTGTTGTTTATCAACAATAGCTGCAGGCAGATTGAGTTGAGGTGTTAGTTTTGATATTGAAAAGAAGATCATTACCCCTATTATATATACAGCTAAAAAAACAAATAAAGGATGGAAACGTGATCTTGCACAGATGATCCATGCAAGTAATGGCGGTAATAATGCGATAAATATATAATTGCGTAATAAAAAAATGAAGATCAAGGCGGCTGAAATATAAATGAGTTTTTTAATTTTAAAATATCTTGCCCTAAGCCCTGTATACATACCATATATAACTATGCCTAAACATGCAATAATCAATCCTTCTTTATGAATACTGCTTCCGAAATATAAAAACGATGGCAAAAGAAAACAACCTGCTGCCAAAATTTTATGTTGTCCTTTATATATAGATGAAAACACTTTGAACAAGGCCATATTCCCAAAAAAGCAAATAAAGTTGTATAGTATTACATTGATATAATAATTACCCCCACTAAAAATATCCATTACAGAAATGAACTTCACCATTAGGTTGGTTTTAAGGTCATTCCAATAAGAATGGGTTGATTTGAACAACCCCGAATAATTATCTCCATAATTAGATATAAATAAATTAGTGAAATATTCTTTCGGATCTTTAAAAAGTAAATGATACTCCGTTAAAGCTTCATTATGATACAGCCATGTATCCGCATGTGGATAATAGTGAGACAACCATCCATTAAATATTCCTGCAAATACTTTAGTTAAAAAAAGTATTACTATTATTTTTTTATTTAAGCCGGCATTTCCTGTAAATTTTATTTTACACAAAATGAAACTCAATAAAATCAAATAAAAAAAGAAAAGAAAATATGCCAATGGAAAAATTTTGTGTGGGAAGTTAGTTAAAATAATAAATATCAATCACTAACATAAAAAGAAATACAGGTTGTACTTTTGCGCTTTCATAATTAATACTACACGAATTAAGACTAATTACACGAATTAGAATTAATAGAAGGTCAAAAGCCAATCCGTGTAATTCGCTAAAATTCGTGTAATAAAAAGATAACTTCATAAATGGAAATAACAGCCACAACCGCCGAACAACTCAGACTTACGGCTGAAGAATTTGAAATGATCAAAGAAAAGCTTGGACGTACTCCAAACTTTACTGAGCTATGTTGCTTTAGTGCAATGTGGAGTGAACATTGCAGCTATAAGAATTCAATCAAGTGGCTAAAAACATTACCAAGAGAAGGAAAAAAAATGCTTGTTAAGGCAGGTGAAGAAAATGCCGGATTAATGGATATTGGTGAAGGATATGGAGTAGTTTTTAAAATTGAAAGTCATAATCACCCTTCAGCACTTGAACCTTTCCAGGGTGCCGCAACAGGAGTAGGTGGTATTCACAGAGATATTTTTACAATGGGTGCAAGACCAATTGCATCTTTAAACTCATTACGTTTTGGAAATTTAACTGAAGCAAAAACCCAGCATTTATTGGCAGGTGTTGTACATGGTATAGGTCATTATGGAAACTGTTTTGGTGTACCAACAGTTGGCGGAGAAATATATTTTGAAAACTGCTATCATACTAACCCGTTAGTAAACGCCATGAGTGTAGGTACTTTGAAGAACGGCACTACTATTTCAGCTACATCAGGAAATGTTGCAGGTAATCCTGTATTTTTTGTAGGTAGTGCAACAGGTAAAGACGGAATAGGTGGTGCAAGTTTTGCATCAGCAAATATTACAGCAGATAGCGTAGAAGATCTTCCTGCTGTACAAGTTGGAGACCCTTTCCAGGAGAAAAAATTATTGGAAGCTTGTCTTGAACTTTTACAAACAGATGCTGTTGTTGGCATGCAGGATATGGGGGCAGCCGGTATCATTTGTTCTACTGCTGAAATGAGTGCAAAGGGAAATGCAGGCATGAGAATCGATTTGGATAAAGTTCCTATGCGTCAAAAAAATATGAAAGCCTGGGAATTATTATTAAGTGAAAGCCAAGAAAGAATGTTGATGGTTGTAGAAAAAGGTAAGGAAGATCAGGTGATAAGAATTTTTGAAAAATGGGACCTGCCATGTAGTGAAATTGGCCATGTAACCAATGATGGATTTTTGGAATTTTACATGAACAATGAACTTGAAGCAAAAGTACCTGCACATGAATTAGTGTTAGGGGGTGGTGCTCCTCAATATCAAAGAGAATATAATGAGCCAAAATATCTTGCTCAAATCCAGGCATTTAATGCTGACACAATTAAAGTACCAGGGGACCTAAAAGATACAGCAGAAAAATTGATCTGCATTCCTAACATCGCATCTAAACGTTGGGTGTATACGCAATATGACAGTATGGTTGGAGCAGGAACTGTGAGCACAAATTTACCAAGTGACGCAGCAGTAGTTATTGCAAAGCCAACCAATAAAGGTCTTGCGCTAACAACAGATTGCAATAGTCGTTATGTTTTTGCAGATCCGTACAAAGGCGCTATGATCGCTGTAGCTGAAGCTGCAAGAAATATTGTATGCAGTGGCGGGCAACCTTTAGGTGTAACCAACTGTTTGAATTTTGGTAATCCATATAATCCTGAAGTGTACTATCAATTTGTGAATGCTATCAAAGGCATGGGTGAAGCTTGCGTAAAGTTTGATACCCCGGTTACAGGCGGTAACGTTAGCTTTTATAACCAATCTCCTGACGGGCCAGTGTACCCTACGCCTACAATAGGAATGGTAGGTGTAATGGATAATATAGCTGATAAAATGACAATGGATTTTAAACAACCGGGAGATGCCATTTATATCATAGGTAAACAACAGAATGACATCAATTCATCAGAATACCTTCACAAAATACATGGAGTAGAATTTAGTCCTGCACCACATTTTGAACTTGACGAAGAATTTCATGTACAGCAAACCGTTAGTGACCTAATAAAAAATAAATTAATTCAATCAGCACATGATATAAGTGAGGGAGGCTTATTTGTAACTTTAACTGAAAGCGGATTTAACAGAAACCTGGGTTATTCGATCAAAACTGACAATAATTTAAGAAAAGATGCTGTTCTTTTTGGGGAAGCACAAAGCCGAGTGGTAGTTTCTGTAAATGAAACACAAATTAATGCGCTGGAAGAAAAACTTACTTCTTTAAGCACAACATTTACGAGAATAGGCGTTGTTACTGATGGAGCAATACTTATAGATGCTGAAAATTGGGATGCGATCTCCGATTGGAAAAATAAATACGATAATGCTATTGGGAATTTATTGGCTGGCCAAGCTAGTGAACAAGCCCTGAGCGCTTTATAGTATTATTCCACAGACATTTCTGTAAATGATCCCGTACGTTTTTTTTCATTAAATTTACTACTGGATTTGTTTTAAATGTTACTGTGATGAAGAAATTGATTTTTAAACCTTTGCTTGTAGTCATATTACTTACTTTTTTGTTTGTAATAAACTCTTCATCACAATCACTTGTTTCTTTTCCTTACAATTTACTTCAACCACTTCCCGGCTATACAGTACCGGTAGATGTTTATTTAACAAATGCAGATCTACCAGGTACAGGGGAATATTCATGGACTGTTTCTTCAACAACTGGCGTAAGTGGCTTATTACCCACCAGCATCGATCCGGAACAAAGGGTTATCTTTTCTTCAGAGGCATCAGGCAAATACACATTTACTATTTCACGAGGTGAGATGAGTGTTAGCTATGACATAGTTGTTTGTAATCTACTTGCGTCAATCGAAGGAAGTTATCATGGCTTAGGTCAATTGATAGGAGGATTTTCAATAAACGAAGGCGCTATTAATCCAGAAACCCCTGATGGATACATTTTTTTTGATAATAGAATCGATACGCTCGCCGCTGCTATAGCTGTAAATCAACAAGGATATATTTATTATTTACCAACGATCTTGAACCAAGGAGATTTTTATGTGATTGCTGCAAGCCCTAATGGAGACACGGTATCAATTGCTGCACATTTTGATATGAATGGCGAAGATGACTCAACATCACTTTCTTATGTACGATTAGGAATAGATGCTGAAGGTGCCGGATGGATATTAGCTGCTGATACAGGTTATACAAAGATATACCTGGCAAAATTTTCAACTAATGGAACTTCAAATGTTAGTCCTGTTATTGTTAATGATAATGTTCTTTTCGAAAATTCAGAGGGATCTGTAAAAGACTTTGCAAATGGTGACCTTGCAATTGATGGCGATGGTATGATGATAGTACTTGCAAATAACGGCGCAGGCAATACAGTGATATTTAGCCTTGATACAAGATCAGCTACACCTATACTCAAAAAAAGATTTCAGGTCAATGATAATAATAACTTACCATTTACCACACAGGTCAATGGTGTAGCATTTGATATTGCAGGCAATGTTTATATTTCCTCTTACTTCACTGGATTATTTTTTATCCCAAAAAGCACCGTAGATAATGCAACTGGTACTGTTACTGCATCTTCGGTAATATCTATCATTGGAATTGTAGATCTTTCGTCAAACTATTGGCCAAAAGAATCTATTGTACCATTACGATTAGGAAATTTTTCAGCGACACTTAATAATAATATTGCTTTATTAAACTGGAATACGATCAGCGAAGAAAATTTAAAATATTTTGAAATTGAAAGGAGTTATTCTGGCAATGATTTTAAGGTGATCGTTCAACAAAAAGCAATTGGTAATTCCTCCAGCAATAACAATTATAATTTAAGTGACAATGTAGATTTCTCAAATCAATATGCATATTACAGGATCAAAGCAGTAGATATAACCGGCTCTTTTATTTATAGCCAGATAGTCAAACTTGATCTCAAAAATTATTTGATTGCAGAGATCATCACTTACCCCAATCCTTTTAGTACTCAATTAAAAGTTGAGATCAGCTGCAAACAAAGCGCAGACATCAACGTTCAATTATTCAATTCTTCAGGACAATACATTTTTAACAAAGTCATATCAGTTATAAAAGGTAAGAATATGCTTGATCTAACTAATGAAATAAAGAATTTATCTAAAGGAACATACCTTCTTAAAATAATAACTGAAAACAGAAGTATATTTGAAAAAAAGATCCTGAAAAATTAGCAGTTATATTAATTCCCAAACAGTAAAATCAATTAATGAAATTCTTAGTTATCCGTTTTTCATCCATCGGAGATATAGTTCTGGCCTCACCGGTAATGCGTTGCCTGAAAACTCAGCTGGAAGATGCAGAGGTGCATTTTCTTACCAAAGAGAGCTTTAAAACTGTGACTGCATCTAACCCATATATTGACAAATTCTTTTATTTTAATGATGACCTGGATTTAGTGATCGAACAATTAAAAGAAGAGAAATATGATTATGTGATCGATCTGCATAAAAATTTCAGAAGTATTAAAGTTGCAAAATCTTTAAAAACAAAAACACTTTCAATTGACAAATTAAGTATCCCAAAATTAATTCTTACAAAACTCCATATCAATATAATGCCGAAGAGGCATATCACACAAAGAAGTCTTGACACCGTAAAATCATTAGGCATCAAAGATGATGGCAAAGGCCTTGATTATTTTATTCCTGAGCAAGATAAAATATCACAGGACGATCTACCTACTTCCCATTCAGCCGGATTTATTGCAATCGTAATTGGCGCATCTTATTTTACAAAAAAATTACCTGTACACAAATTACAGGAGCTTTGCAATAAGATTGACCATCCAATAGTCCTGGTTGGTGGAAAAGATGATGCTGAAGTAGGAAATGCTGTTGCAGCAATTGATGATATAAAAATATACAATGCCTGCGGCAAATTCAATTTAAACGAATCAGCACATATTGTACAAAAAGCTAAACTTGTGATCTCTCATGATACAGGTTTACAATATATTGCCTGCGCTTTTAATAAAAAAGTGATCGCCATATGGGGAGGAACCTCTCCAAAGCTAGCTGTAGAGCCATTTTACGGCAGCCGTTTTTTATCTACTCAAAATAATTTACCTTACGACAATATTATTGTACCAAATCTCTGGTGTCAGCCATGTAGTAAATATGGAAAGGATAAATGCCCTCTGGGACATTTTAAATGTATGGAGAAACAGGATATCGATAATATTGTAAAAAAAGTAAACAGCCAATTAAAAAACTAATCATGAGCAAAAAAATTGCCATCATCGGTGGGGGAAACTTAGGAACAGCAATAGCAGAAGGTTTATTAAAAAGTAAATTCTGTAAGCCTGCTGATATTATTATTACCAAGAGAAATATTAGTACACTTAAATCTTTAGAGGCAAAGGGAGTAAAAGTTACAACTGATAACGCTTCGGCTGTCCGTAGCAGTGAGTTGATCATCCTTGCAATAAAACCTTTCCAAGTACAGGATGTTTTAAATGGGTTAAAAAAAGAGCTGACATCTAAACATATTATTGCATCTGTACTTACAGGGATACTTATAAAAGATATTGAAGAGATCATAAAAAAGAAATTGCCTGTTTGCAGAGCAATGCCTAATACTGCTATTGCAATACAGGAGAGTATGACTTGCCTGAGTTTTAACAATGCTACAGAAGCACAGATCAGTTATGTTAAAGATCTTTTCTCCACTGTAGGAAAAGTTGTTGTAATTGATGAGAAATTAATGGATGCAGCTACTGTATTAGGCGCTTGCGGAACAGCATATGCTATGCGTTATATCCGTGCCAATATACAAGGTGGGATTGAAATTGGATTTGATGCAGCCACTGCAAATCTTATAGCTGCTCAAACAGTAAAAGGCGCAGCAGAATTATTATTACAAAAAGGCACTCATCCTGAACAGGAAATTGATAAAGTAACCACACCTAAAGGATGTACCATTGCTGGTTTAAATGAAATGGAACATCAGGGATTCAGTTCTTCTTTGATAAAAGGAATTTCTACGAGTTATGAGAAGATCATAAAAGGCTAAGGGTTTAGAATACTGATGGACTTATTTGACTTATGATCACTTATAAATTATTAATCAGTGTTTTTTTAGTATGATCAGTTAAATCTGTGTTCAATTTATTTAGGGGCTCTTTTATAAAGGTAGATCGCTAATAAAGCAAAAACTATATTCGGTAACCATGCAGCTAGCCATGGTGTAAAATCCCCTTTGGTAGCAAATACCAGCGCAAACCGGCCAAATAAAATATACAATACGCTTAACATAACGCCAAGGGCTAAGTGAAAACCGCTTCCTCCCCTAACCTTACGGGAAGCTAGTACAGCGCCTATTAACGTCAATATGATCACGGAAACCGGTATCGAATCTCTATTGTATCTTTCTACAAGGAATGAATTAATATCCTCTGATCCCCTCACCTTCTCCATTTTAATTACCTGGTTCAATTCCGGAGTTGGCAAGCGATCTTTTAAATATTCATCAGGGCGGAGATCCCTTGGTTTGAAATTATAGGATTCTGTTATTGTTCTTGAAAATTTGACAGTTTCCTTTTGAGTCGCTGTAAAAAAGCGTTCCATCACATTTGTCAACTTCCATTTTTTTGTTGCGGTATCCCAGGCAATATTATCCGATCGGAGATTGTATATTAATTTATCTTTTGAAAAACGCTGTATAAAAAACACATCCCCTCTTTTTCTTGAAGTATCATAATATCTTATTCCGGCATAGGAATTAGAATCGATCCTGAAATAATAATTTTGATTAGCTCTTCCGGTATTGCCAAAATTTGTATCAACATATTTAGCCTGGAAGCTACCCCATATCGTATTTGCATTTGGCAAAACAAAATGATACACAAGCCATAAAAGAATTGATAAAAAAATCCCTCCTATCCAGTAAGGAAATAAAAACCTGCGGAAACTTACGCCACTACTAAGTATGGCAACCACTTCCGAACGTTCAGCCATTTTAGAAGTAAAAAATATAACAGCAATAAAAACAAACAGCGGAAAAAGCATAGCATCCAATCGTGGAATGAATCCAAAATAATAATCTGTAATTATTTGCCAGGCTGATAATTTAGATTGAACAAAATTGTCTGTTTTTTCACTCAGGTCTATTACCACTACTATTGCAGTAAATAATATTAAGCAAAAGAAAAAGGTAGTAAGGTATTTGCTTAGTATGTAGCGGTCTATTTTCTTCATAAAACTCTGGTGCAAAAGTAATTAAAACATACCTGATTCATACAATAAACAAAAACGGAGCTGATAGATACCAACTCCGTTTCAATGATGTATATATAAAGCTTAATCCAATGTTTTAACTTCTGTTCTTCTATTGATAGCCCTGCCTTCATCTGTATCATTTTCAGCAATCGGTTGTGTAAGACCATAACCTTTCGCAGTAACTCTATCCGGAGCAATTCCTTTTGTCAAAAGATAGGCTCTTACTGTATTCGCTCTATCTTGTGATAATACAAGGTTTTTAGCTGCAGTCCCAACATTATCCGTGTGTCCGCCAATCTCTACTCGTTCATCATCTTTCCTCTTAAGATATTCAACCAATTCATCTAATACAGGAAATGCTTCATCTTTTAAAGTTGCCTTACCACTTTCAAAAGTACAATGATCTAAAACGAAAGCTCCCGGCGCTTCGAATTCTATATCGACAGTAAACGGCTTGCTATAAAACTTGGTTCCTGATAAAGCAGGAATATCTAATACCAATGGATAAGCTGTAGAATCTTTAAACCCAAGGATAAAAATATCATATTTTGAACCCGTAGGTATTCTGAAAGAGAATTTACCTTGGTCATTTGTAAGGCCTTGAAATTCTGTACCATTGGCCTGACTTTTAAAAACTACAATTTCACTTGGGAGTAATCTGCCACTTTTTGCATCAATCATTGATACATCCACCTGGGCATCTTTTGGTACGTTGGCTGCGGTTATTGGAGAATTTTGGGCAATACCTAAAAATGGTAATAACATCATCAACAAAGTGTAAAAACTAACTTTTCTCATTTTTGAATAATTATTTTTTTTAAAGATAATACTGATTTTCAATTATTATGCCATGAATAGACAAATATGCAACAATAATGGTTGCATCAAATCATTTTACTAATCATTAACGATTGATTATAAATAATTTAATTTTTGAAGTTAATATTTCTTGGCATGGAATTTTCGGCATTATTAATAGGAATATTTTCCAAATTATTAATTTAAATATTCAAGTCATGGAAATTTTTCAAGAGAATCTGACAGGTGTCAACACCGAAGGAGATTATCCAAATGTGCCGTTGAAAGTATTAACGGCAAAATCTATTATTGGTGATAAAGTGCATAATCTACAAGACGAACATCTTGGCGACATTAAAGATATTATGCTTAATGTAAATGATGGTAGAATTGAATATTATGTTGTTGAATTCGGAAGCTTTTTTAATTTGAATAAAAAATTCTTTGCCATTCCATTTGATATGTTGAGAGTGGATGCTGAAAAACAACTATTCATTTTTGATCAGCCAAAATCAGTGCTGGAAAATGCACCTGGTTTTGATAAAGATCATTGGCCAGAAACCAATATCCACTACTACGATTATGATTCAAATGCCAATTGGACATTCTGGTAAGATGACACTATAATCGCTGTTGTAACCTGACAATCATTTCATTTTTCCAGCCAAGGAAATCTCCGGCAATGATATGTTTACGTGCCTCTGTGACAAGCCATAGATAAAAGGCAAGGTTGTGAACACTGGCAAGCGTATATGCTAAATATTCTTTTGCTTTAAACAAATGCCGTAAATATGCCTTGCTATAATAATTGCTTACTTCACAGTCTAATCCTTCGTCAATCGGAGAAAAATCATTCTCCCATTTTTTATTATCAATATTAATTACACCATTGGTGGTAAACAGCATTGCGTTTCTTCCATTACGGGTAGGCATTACACAATCAAACATATCTACCCCTAAAGAAATACCTTCCAGAATATTCCAAGGAGTGCCTACACCCATTAAATACCTTGGTTTTTGTTTGGGTAAAATATCACAACACAATTCAGTAAACTCATACATCTTTTCTGTTGGCTCCCCTACACTTAAGCCTCCTATTGCGTTACCGGTAGCATTTTTTGAAGCAATATATTCTGCAGATGCCGTACGCAGATCTTTGTAAGTACTACCCTGAACAATAGGGAATAAATTTTGCGTATACCCGTATTTGTTAGGTGTATTGTCAAATCGATCAAAACACCTGTCTAACCATCGGTGTGTTAACTCCATTGAATTTTTAGCATAGGCATATTCACATCCTGCAGGCGGGCATTCATCAAAAGCCATTATTATATCTCCTCCTATTGTTCGTTGAATATCCATTACCGATTCCGGAGTAAACAAATGTTTACTACCATCAATATGGCTTTGGAAAAGAGCACCTTCTTCTGTAAGTTTTCTATTACTTGAAAGAGAAAAAACCTGGTATCCCCCACTATCCGTCAAAATGGGCTTGTGCCATCCGTTGAATTTATGCAACCCTCCGGCGGCTTCCAAAATTTGCAATTGCGGCCTTAAATATAAATGATAGGTATTCCCCAGAATGATCTGGGCCTTTACATCATTCAAAAGTTGTTGCTGGGTAACAGCTTTTACACTACCAACAGTCCCTACAGGCATGAATATAGGCGTTAATATTTCGCCGTGATCAGTAGTTATCTTACCTGCCCTGGCTTTAGTCACGGTATCAGTATGCTGTAATTCAAATGCTAGATCTGCCATAATAATTATTTATCCTTGCAATATCCACAATCAGGTAATTCATTTCTGCATTATAGCCGCTGTGCTTATTTTTGCACTTATGAACTATCTGCAGTGGTGGCATTGGTTATTTTATAGTTTTTGCCTAATTACCTTAATTCAAGTTTTTTATTACTTATTTTTCTTTGCAAGATTAATTTTTTATAAAGAGAAGAAAAAAGATTCTTCTCAAACGCACCCTGTGTCAGTAATTATCTGTGCCAGGGATGAAGCCGCAAATTTAGCAAAAAATCTGCCCGGTTCCTTATTACAAAAATACCGCACCACACATGAGGTGATCGTTGTTGATGATAATTCTTTTGATGACACTAAATACTTGCTCGAAGAATTCAGAAAAGAGTTTAGGCAAATGCAGGTCATTCAATTAAAGCAAGAAGCCAAACTTATTCCCGGCAAAAAATTCCCTTTAAGCGTTGGTATAAAAACTGCCAAATACGAGATCGTATTATTAACTGACGCTGATTGTGTCCCTGCAAGTGAATATTGGATAGACAAGATGCAGGAAAGTTTTGATGATGACACAGAGATCGTTTTGGGATATGGCGCCTATACAAAAAAGAAAGGCCTACTGAATAAATTGATACGTTGGGAAACATTTCATACAGCATTACAATATTTTACTTATGCACTGGCAGGAAAACCATACATGGGTGTAGGTAGAAATTTAAGTTATAAGAAAACAGTTTTTTACAGGCATAAAGGATTTTCTGCTCACAATAATATTCCAAGTGGAGATGACGATCTTTTCATCAATATGGCAGCCACTAAAAAGAATACTAAGATCAATATCGATAAAGAAGCTTTTACACTGAGTGAACCTGCTAATACATGGTCACAATGGGCTAATCAAAAAATGAGGCATTATAGTACCGGCAAATATTATCAGCCAGTACATAAATTTTTATTGGGTCTTTATTCTTTATCACATTTCTTATTCTTTCCTTTGTTTGCAGCTACGCTGATATTTTATTGCTGGCAATGGGCATTGATAGTTTTTGGTATACGTTTGATCATTCAATTCATTGTATTCTATCCGGCAATGAAAAAATTAGATGAAAAAGATCTATATCCTTTATTTTTATTCTTTGATATCTGGATGTTTTTTTATTACCTGATCTTTTCAATAGCATTGATCAAAAAACCAAAATATACCTGGAAATAAATGGACAGTTTATTAAAATATTTCGATGACTTTTCTGAGAAACAACTCGGACAATTTGCAGCATTAAAACCATTGTATGCAGAGTGGAATGAAAAAATCAATGTGATTTCCAGGAAGGATATGGATAATTTTTACGAACACCATGTTTTGCATTCTTTAGCAATTGCAACTCAATTTGATTTTAAACCCGGATCAGAAGTTATGGATCTTGGCTGTGGTGGTGGGTTTCCGGGTATCCCAATGGGAATATTTTTTCCAGAAACACAATTTCACCTGGTTGATAGCATTAATAAAAAACTGAAAGTAGTAAGTGAAATTGCAGAAGCAATTGGGCTAACAAATATTACAACACAACATACCAGGGCGGAAGATATTAAAAACAGAAAATTTGATGTTGTTATTTCGAGAGCGGTTGCTCCATTGAAAGATCTTTGGTTCTGGAGTAAACCACTTCTTAAAAAAGGAGTAAGCCCAGGTGGTTTGATCTGTTTAAAAGGTGGTGATCTTGCAAAAGAAATTCAGGAAAGCAATTGCAAACCTAGAGTTTGGGAAATAGAAAAAATATTTGATGAGCCTTTCTTCAAGGAAAAATATCTGCTTAACGTTAATCTATAAAAATTTCCAGAACCAACAATCTGTCTGAGGGGTATCTCCTATTGGAAAATCATGCGTAAACCCTGAGTTTACAAAACCATATTTTTCATAGAATTTCTGAGCTTTATAATTTTGATCCCACACGCCTAACCACACGACCTCATACTTATTTTCAGCAGCATAATTTAAAAAGAAGTCCATTAATAACTGGGCAATGCCCTTGCCATGAAACTCTTTTGAAACATAAATTCTTTTTAGCTCAAGCGCTTTCCATTTTTTCATTTCTTCAAAAGAGCTGTAATCTTCCTCGAACTTCATATACCCGACGGGAATATTGTCTATTTCAGCAAAATAATATAATATATTTTCATCCGATAACTCTTTAGTATGTGCTTCTTCACTAAAGATCTCGTTCAGAAAAGATTCCATATCTTTTTCAGTACAAGTACCTGTAAATGTATCGTAGAATGTTTGCTTCGCTATTTCTGTAAGAGCAGGTGCATCCTTGATCGTAAGCCTGCGGATATGTATGCCTTGCATGAAAATCAATTCTGTTCAAAAACATTATCAGTTCTATCGGTGTCAGCCAACCTTCTTGTAGGATCTATGACAATCTTTTTTATATCCGATAGCTTTTGTTTTATTTCAACTATATATGTAGGATGTGTCCATCTCCATTCAGGATAAATATTGACTTGCTGTGCTGCATTTTCTTTTCCCTTTTTGCCATACATCATATTTAATGGAATGTATTCCATTTCAGTAGTGCCGCTCTTCAATTCTACCTGAAGATCAATAGGCATCGGCATTTGACCTATACGTTTTACCCTGATCTTTGAAACACCGGCATCTTCCCAAACACTATCGATAGAATAATTGATGGTTTTAGTTGTGCCACACCAATATTCTTTATACCAATCTAATTTGATACCACTAACATTCTCGGATAAACGAAAAAAATCATCAGCATTCGGATGTTTGAATCTCCATTGATTGTAATATTCTAATAGAATTTTATCTCTTGTATCAGCGCCGACTATATATCCTAATTGTTCAAGAAAAACTTCGCCTTTTGAGTAAGAAGCTATGCTATACGCAAAGTTGCTGTTGTAATGATCGGAATGTGTTGTAAGCGGTTCTTCTAAACCACTTTTGACCAAGTGATAATAACTTGCATAAGAATCACTATGGTCATCTGGAAGCTGTTTGATGAGATCTGCTAATCTTTTATTATCCGGATTTTCTTTTAAAGCAGCTTTATACTCTTCAATTGAAGAAGCATTGTTATAAAATTTTGTAACGAGGTTTTCTGCAAAGCTTGTAAAGCCTTCATCCATCCATGGATACATGCTTTCATTTGTCCCTAACATCATTTGATACCAGCTATGCATCCATTCATGAAAAACGCCACCAAGTCCCGGTCCATTCAATAATGTTGCCATCGGATATTCCATTCCTCCATCACCACCCTGGATAAACGAATATTGCGGATAAGGATATTGTCCGAAATTTTTATTTATAAATGGTAACACTTTTACTGCAGCATCAGCAACTTTTTCCCATGCCGCATCATTGTCTTTATCTTTCTTTTTGAAATTATATAGAACATGTAATGTCGGGCCTCCTGAAATTTGTCTTACCAAATGTTTATAATCCGGATCAGCAGCCCAAACAAAATCATGGATATTATTACCAACAAAATGCCAACTGCGTTTATCAGTTTTAATTGGTTTTAATTCTTTGCTATTTGCAGAATCATACCCCCAGCCTATTTCACTGGCATTTACTAAAACGCCTGTGCCACCCAATTTATATGCCTTGTCGATATTAATAGTAACGTCAAAATTGCCCCAAACTCCATAAAACTCTCTTGCTATATATGGTGTAGGATGCCAACCTTCTTTATCATACTCACACATTTTAGGGTACCATTGGCTCATGCTGTAACGTACGCCGGTATTAGGATTGTCACGACCTGTCCTTCTGATCTGAACAGGAACCTGTGCTTCAAAATCCATATTAAAAATGGCTTTACTATTTGGCAGTATTGTTTTAGTAAGCACCACCTCCAATATTGTTTCGTGATAAATATATTCTTGTAACACGCCATCCATTTTTAATGAAAGTATTTTTTGATAACCGATCTCGTCATCTTTTAATTTCAATATTCTATCCATTACACGTCCATCCCAATCCTGTCTGCCGTTGATAGTTTGTTTGCCTAACTCACGGCTACGGGTATCCATACTACTGTTAGGCTGAAAAGCATTGTAATACAAATGATAGAAAACTCTTTTTAATGTATCGGGTGAATTATTGGTGTATACTAATTCCTGTTTACCTGTAAAACGATTGGAAACAACGTTTACGTCAATGTCCATTTTGTAATTGGCTGATTGTTGCCAGTAGCCAGGTTGCGCTGATGCGATGGTAATAAGTAATAAGTTATAAGTTATAAGTAGTACGTACTTCTTCATGTGGAATGTTTATATGGTAAATTTCGGGAAAATAATAGTAATTCTGTTACCGCCTATAGGAGTTTTAGGATCACTAAGAGGGGTAAGCTTGATTTTTGTGCTGCCAGTATTGATTTCTCTGTCATGAAAATATATTTCTATGCTATGAAAACTTATTTCTATGCTATGAAAATCTATTTCTATGTCAGAAAAACTTATTTCTATGTCAGGAAAATGTATTTCTATACCATGAAAATCTATTTCTATGTCAGAAAAACTTATTTCTATGTCGGGAAAATGTATTTCTATACCATGAAAATCTATTTCTATGTCAGGAAAACTTATTTCTATGTCAGGAAAACCTATTTCGGTGTCGTGAATGATGTTTTCTAAGGCTAAAGGCATTTGTCTATTTTGGCAGTGTTTGATTTTTGTTAGTTTCTGCCGGTCATTGTTCTTTTTTGCTTGTCCAAAAAAGAACCAAAAAAAGACCCCGCCAAACGATTACACCCCGTTTGGCGTATACAGCTTTGTGCATCTTAGTACTACTGTGGCTTCGACATTAGTTCTTTACTCTTAGGATTGGTGAGTTTACTGCTATTGTTACGAATTTAATATTATAAGGGAATGCTAATGTTTGGCTGGTGTTTTCAATCTGAAGGAATTAGTTATACATTGGAGGACACTTTGAAACCTGAAAATCATGTTTGCTAAATATTTGTTTTGCTTTATAGCTTTGTTGTTAATTTTTACTGGTTGTAAAAATGATGAGCAAGCTATTTTAAAGGAATCCGATATAGATAAGAGTTTAGTATTAGCAACCACTACTATAGATGAAGCTAACAAAATTATCTATCGAAGTTTAGAAGAAAAGTTAGTTGATCCAAGAAGCAGTAAATTTGCCAAAATCTTGGAGCCAAAGGTTATTAACGTTCAAGCAATATCAAATGAAATTTTTGAATACATTGAAAGTTTAAAAAATGAATTAAGAAAAAAGGCAAGTTTAAAAGATTCCATCCCATTCTCATATAAATTTGATACAAAAAATAAATCGGCTGTCACCGTCATTTTCCAGCATGAAAAAAAGAGTGATGAATTATTGAATAAATTAAAAGAATATCAATCCCGTATTAATTCCATCGATAGTGAATTAACCGCAAAATCTCAGGAAAGCTTTATATATCTTCAAAATGATTTTTACAATATTTATTTCAAAGATGTAATGGCCATTTCCGCCATGACAATATTGAATAAATTTCAGAATAATATTAAAGTTCAAGAAAACAAAATGATATTATTGATTCATAGCAAAAGTGGCTATACTGGTGGATGTGATTTTGGCAACAGACCTGGACTTTTAGTAGGACAAAATTATAGTCATTTAAAAGCAGGAGAAACATTAGAAATATCTGCCGGCTTGGGAATGTATAGTAGATATGCAGCCCCAAAAATAAGTATCAGTGGAAAAAATATTGAAATGAAAGATGCTATAGTAAATTATAAATTAAAAGTTTCAAATAAAATTGGCAAATACAGCCTCCCAGTTACAATGGAAGTTATAGATCAAAATGGACAGAAACTGGTAATGACAAAACAAGTTGAATACATAGTAGAAGAATAATTTATTACTCCTTTCCTCCCACTACAATCACTATCTCTCCTTTTACAGGTTTTGAATTAAAATGATCATGAACCTCTTGTAAAGTGCCCCGTTTATTTTCTTCGAATTTTTTTGTGAGCTCACGGCTTACGCAGCATTGACGGTTGGGGCCGAAATATTCTATGAAGTCGTGGAGAGTTTTTACTAAACGCATAGGGCTTTCGTAAAAGACCATGGTACGTTCTTCTTCGGCCATTTTCTTAAGAAATGTTTGTCTGCCTTTTTTTAATGGGAGAAAGCCTTCGAAGCAAAAACTATTGAGAGGTAATCCGCTGTTAACTAATGCCGGCACAAATGCGGTGGCACCTGGTAAACATTCTACTTCTATATTATTTTTTACACACTCACGTACAAGCAGGAACGCAGGATCACTGATGCCAGGAGTACCTGCATCAGTAAGCAAGGCCATTGTTTTCCCGCCTGCCAATTGAGTTACAAGATGTTCAACAATTTTATGTTCGTTGTGCTGGTGATAAGGTGTAATTGGTTTTTGTATCTGGTAATGACTAAGCAGTACGGATGAAGTACGTGTGTCTTCTGCTAAAATAAGATCGGCATTTTTTAATACATCAACTGCCCTGAAGGTCATGTCGGCGAGGTTGCCGATGGGGGTGGGGACGATGTATAGCTTCATTTTTTGATTTGGAGATTTGAAGATTTGGAAATTTGGAGATTGTTTAATTGTTACAGTAAACGGTATATAATGATGCCATTATGTATGTTGATGAAAGGATTGCGACGCAACGATGACGCTATGGAATATTGAAGCTGGTATCAAAAAATAATTTACAAATTCTTTTACTTCTACACATCTTCAAATTTCCAAATCTCCAAATCTTCAAATTAACTGATGGTTACTTCAAACATTTCCATCACACCATTAGCTAACAATTTTTTTGTAGCTTCTTCTGCAATTTGTTTTGCATTGTCTGCTGAATCGGCTTCTATTTGTAATGTGATATTTTTTCCGATACGTACATCTTTAATTGTACTTAATCCTAAATTTCCTAGGCCACCTAAAACAGCTTTTCCTTGCGGATCTAACAATTCTTTGTGCGGCATTACTTTTACTTGTGCAGTGAAGGTCATGGTTAATTTTTGGTTTTGTACAGCAAAGATAAAATAATGTAGGCAATGAAAATAACCGGAACTGCCAACCAATGCAAGAAAATTATACTAATCAATGCTATAGCAGCTAATATCAGCTTTGGAATATTATTTTTTACTGTATAATCTTTGAATTTTAGTGCTATAAGTGGCAAATTACTCACCATCAGCCAACTTAATATTATGATCAATGCATATAACACCCATTTGTTTATAAGCAACTCATTTACATCCACTATACCACTCCCATAATGCAATATCAACGGAAATGAAGCGACCAATAAACCTACCGCTGGTGTTGGTACTCCTTTGAAACCATATTGCTGTGAATCGTCTAAATTAAATTTTGCTAAGCGATATGCAGCAGCGCAACTTAAAATGAAAGCAGGAAATAATGCGACAACCGATACATCTAAGCCATTTTCTTCTCTTAAAAAACTCATTCTTAATAGTTGATAAAGAATTACACCCGGTGCCACACCAAAGCTTACCACATCACTTAAAGAATCTAATTGCTTTCCCATTTCTGAGGTGGCATTGATCAATCTTGCGACAAACCCATCAAGAAAATCTACAATTGCTGCGGCAAATAAAAACAATGCAGCATAAGATAATTTTTCAGGAATGTTGAAACTACTCGAGAATTGATCATCTGTATAAATAATAATATTTTCTGTTTGCAGGGCAAAGACAATAGCAATACAGCCGAAGAAAAGATTAAGGAGTGTGAAAATATTGGGGATCTGTTTCATGATGATTTTGACGACAGACCACTGACAACGGACGACAGACCACTGACAACGGACGACAGATGATTATGTTTTATTTTTTATATATTTTTTTAATGCCTGTATTTTAATTATTAACCTTTCCAAATCTGAATAAAATTTATCGAATTCTTTTTGATCAATATATTTTCTTTTTATTGCAAGATATAGACAATTAACAACTTCTAATGCTGAACGTTGTGCGTACCCTAAAAATCTATTTTGTTCAAGATCAGATTGACCAGTAGAGCCTTCTGCGATATTCAATGAAATAGAATCCGCAGCTCTTTTCATTTGAGATGTTAATGAAAATATTTCTTCTTTGGGAAAAACCCTTGTTAGTCTATGTATATCATCAGCCAAATCAATAGCTAATTTCCAGATTCCCAACTTCTCAAACTTAAAAGGCATCTAATTGAATTTTTATGTGAGATAAAAATTTCATTTAGATAAGGTTTATTCGACGACTGACCACCAATAACAGACTACAGATGCGTCATTAATATTTCTGACTGTCGTCCGTGGTCAGTTGTCCGTCGCTACTTTTTCATCCATCTTTCAATATCCTCTGCTTCGATCGGGATATTTTTCATGAGATCTTTATTGCCGGTTTTTGTCACCCAAAAATTATTTTCTATCCTGATACCCATTTGTTCTTCTTCAATATATATTCCTGGTTCAATAGTAAATACCATTCCTGCTTTTATTGGTTCCGTTCTTGTACCAAGATCATGCACATCTATTCCTAAATGATGAGAAATACCATGGTATAAATATTTTCTATAAGCCCTGTTCTCTTTTGTTTCGTTCTTAATATCAGATTTTTTCAACAGACCGATCTTCTGAAATACAACCGTTGCTTCATCTCCTACTTTATCTGTATAATCTATAATACTGATACCCGGTTTTAAAATGCTTACAGCATATTTATGTAAATGGAGGCATGCATTGTAAACTGTTTTTTGGCGACGTGTAAATTTGCCACTTACAGGAATTGTTCTTGTAAGATCAGCACAATAATTTCCATACTCAGCGCCAAAATCCATCAATATCAATTCTCCGTCTTTACATTCATTATTATTTTCTACGTAATGAAGTGTACGTGCTCTATCTCCACTTGCAATAATAGAATTATAAGCAGGCCCAGTTGCTCTTTGCGTTAAAAAAGAATGTACTACCTCTGCTTCAATTTCATATTCCATTACACCTGGTTTTACAAATTGCATAACTCTTCTGAAAGCATTATCAGTAATATCCATTGCCTTTTGCATTACTTCAATTTCCAAAGGAGTTTTTATTGCACGTAACTCTTTCAAAATTTTTGCACTACGTTCATATTGATGCAAAGGATATTGCAGTTTCATTGATTCTGCATACCTGTAATCTCTTACAGCAATAGCATTTGCTTTTCGATCATTTTCATTTGTATTTAAATAAATAGTATCCGCAGCATGAACCCATTGTTGTAAAACACCATCCAATGAATCTAACCATATGATCGTTGAGATACCTGAAATAGCTGTAGCTTCTTCTTTTCTTAATCTATGGCCATCCCATTTTTCTTTTAATTCGTTTGGTCTTACTAACACCAATACCTCTTTATAAACACCATCAATGTTATCAGGGAATAAGATCAGCATTGAATCTTCCTGGGTAATTCCTGTTAACCAAACAAGATCAGCATTTTGTTTGAAACGATGTAATGCATCACCATTTGTTGGTAATTCATCATTACTGTTAAAAATAGCAATAGCATTTTTTTTCATTCTATCAGTGAAGCGTTTCCTGTTTTGAATAAAAATATCTGCGTTTAATGGTAAGTACTTCATTAGCTATAAATTATGCTGCAATATACTGCTTAAGCATTGTTTTTTAACATTTTATATGCGTAACAAATACACAAAAAAAATAAAAAAAATTCAATCTTTTCAATCATTTCAATGCAATCTTAATCCTCATTCAACAAAAGAATATTTCTACTACTAAATCAATAAAAAACCTCGTAAAATATCAATGGATATTCAATTGAGCCAATGATACAAAAATGACTCCACAGCTAACTTTGTAAAAATTAATGATTGATATGTCAGTACCTACGATGTTTGCTATTAACAGGAATTCTTTATTAAATTCAGGATTAAAATTTTCAGAAAATATTCATTATCAACTAGGGCCGGAGGAATTAACTGATCAATCCTTAGACAGAAATGAGGGTGTTTTGAGTGATACCGGAGCCTTGGTGATCAACACTGGAGAGTTCACGGGAAGAAGCCCAAAAGACAAGTTTATAGTGCAGGATCCAATGACAAAAGACACTGTATTCTGGAGCGAATTTAATATCCCGATAGAAGAACATTATTTCTTGCAGCTGAAACAAAAAATGCTTGCTTATTTAAATGATAAGGAAATATGGATAAGAGATTGTTATGCCTGTGCTGATAAAAATTATCGTTTGCATTTAAGAGTGATCAACGAAACTCCTTCAGCAAATTTATTTGCATACAATATGTTCATTAGACCTGAAGAAGATGACCTTGAAAAATTTTCACCCCATTGGCATATTATACAAGCTCCTAATTTTAAAGCAGACCCTAAGGTAGATGGAACAAGGTCTGAGAATTTTGCTATTTTAAGTTTTACGCATAAGACGATCTTGATAGGTGGCACGGGTTATACCGGTGAAATAAAGAAAGGAATTTTTACAATGCTGAATTATGTGCTGCCATTAAGAGCAAATGTTTTAAGCATGCATTGCAGCGCCAATATTGGCAGATCAGGTGATACAGCAGTTTTTTTTGGATTGAGTGGCACCGGTAAAACGACTTTGAGTGCAGACCCAAACAGAAAATTGATCGGTGATGATGAACATGGTTGGACAGATAATAATGTTTTTAACTTTGAAGGCGGTTGTTATGCAAAAACAATTGATCTGTGTGAAGCAAATGAGCCGGAAATTTATAATGCGATCCGTTCAGGTGCGTTGGTAGAAAATGTTCAATTTTTTGATGATTCAAACACTATTGATTTCAGTTGTAAAAAAATAACTGAAAATACAAGGGTGAGTTATCCCTTACATTTTATCAGCAATGCAATAGAACCATCTATCGGAAACATTCCTAAAAATATTTTCTTTTTAACATGTGATGCATATGGTGTTTTGCCGCCTATCAGTAAGTTGACACCTGGTCAGGCTATGTACCAGTTTATCAGTGGATACACTGCTAAAGTTGCCGGAACAGAAGCAGGTATCATAGAACCTAAGAGTACTTTTAGTGCTTGTTTTGGTGCTCCTTTCCTACCCTTACATCCTACATTCTATGCAAAATTATTAGGAGAAAAACTTAAAGAACAAAATGTAAATATCTGGTTGGTAAATACGGGTTGGACAGGGGGACCGTACGGCATTGGCAAACGAATGAAATTAAGTAATACAAGGGCTATGATCACAGCGGCATTAGATGGTTCATTGAATAATGTAGAATATGATAAAACCCATTGGTTCAAACTATCTATACCTAAAACTTGTCCCAATGTTGATGCCAAAATATTAAATCCAAAAAACACCTGGCCAAACCCCGAAGAGTTTGATAAACATGCTAAAAAATTAGCAGATCAATTCAATAAAAATTTTGAAAAATATGCCGGTTCAGCTACTGAAGAAATTTTAGCCGCTGCACACCCAGAACCTAAGTAAAATAAACACGATTGCAAGCCAGACAGGTCCCTCTAATTTTTTAGGGGGATCTTTATTATAAGTTCATCTCTTTTATATCTCCTTCAACAATTAATTTGCCTGCTGTTTTAGAAACGATCTCTTCAACAGATACTCCAGGAGCTCTCTCTACTAATTTAAATCCGTTTTCTGTAACATCAATAACACTTAACTCTGTAACGATCTTTTTCACACATCGTTTGCCCGTTAACGGTAGTGTGCATGCTTTTAATAATTTACTTTCGCCATTCGGGCTCGTATGCATCATTGCTACAATAATATTTTTTGCACTTGCCACAAGATCCATTGCGCCTCCCATTCCCTTCACCATTTTACCCGGTATCTTCCAATTGGCTATATCACCATTTTCACTTACTTCCATTGCTCCTAAAACTGTAAGATGTACTTTGCCTGCTCTTATCATTCCGAAACTCATTGCACTGTCAAAAAAAGATGACCCAGGTATAGTGGTAATAGTTTGCTTTCCGGCATTTATAAGATCTGCATCTTCTTCTCCTTCAAAAGGGAAAGGCCCCATTCCTAATAAACCATTCTCACTTTGTAAAATAACATTGATACCCTGAGGGATATAATTGGCCACCAGTGTAGGTATCCCAATGCCTAAATTAACATAAAACCCATCTTTTAATTCCTGTGCTATACGTTGTGCTATCTGATTTTTATTGAGCGGCATTTTTAGAATTGTTTAGATGGTTTAGAAAGTTTAGAGTTAAGAAATTCAAACCTTAGCAGTGGTCGTTCTATGTTCAATTCTTTTTTCATAATTCACTCCTTGAAAAATTCTATGAACATAAATTCCGGGAGTATGAATTTGATTTGGATCAAGTGTTCCAACAGGCACCAATTCTTCTACTTCAGCTATAGTAATTTTTCCGGCCATTGCCATCATAGGATTAAAATTTCTGGCTGTTTCTTTGTATACCAAATTACCATCAGCATCACCTTTCCATGCTTTTACTAATGCATAATCTGATTTAAACGCATATTCTAATAAATACTCTTTATTGTCAAATATCCTGGTTTCTTTTCCTTCAGCTACTTCTGTACCCACCCCAGCTGGTGTAAAAATAGCCGGCATGCCGTATCCTGCAGCCATGCATCTTGTTGCCAATGTTCCTTGTGGTATCAATTCCACTTCCAATTCTCCACTTAGTAATTGACGTTCAAATTCTGCATTCTCACCTACGTATGATGAGATCATTTTTTTTACCTGCTTTTGTTTTAGCATAAGGCCAATGCCAAAATCATCCACACCTGCATTGTTAGAAATACACGTAAGATCTTTGATCCCTTTTTTTACAAGGGCAGCAATACTATTTTCAGGTATCCCACATAACCCAAACCCTCCCAACATTAATATTGCGCCGTCTTTTATATCATCAATAGCTGAAGTAGAATCTCCATAAACTTTATTCATGCTACTTTTTTTTAATCGATTTTAAATATTTTTCTCTTTCTTTTCGTTGTTGCTGCACTGATATGCTGTCAAATATTTCCTGTAACATTTTAGGGTGCTCCTGGTAGTAGGTGTAACTTTTATAAAATTCTTCTTTCGTAGTATTATGTATTGTAAAAATCTGCTTTTGTAATTTTACATTTTCTATATTATTATCTTTTACAACAGAATCTATTTTTAAAAATTGAGTTGTATATACATCTGCTTGTATCACATCCCATAAAACAGCCTGCATTTTCTTTTTATCCAGTAATTCTTTTTTACTGCATCCCATCAAAACAATTACACAAAAAATAAATCCTATTCTCATTTTAATTCTTCTTTATATCTGCCTGCATTTGTAATGTCCAATTTCTGCAGTATTTCTGAGGCTCTTGTTTTATCCTGCGGAGATGCTTTTGAAAATACTTTTATCAACTCGGTAGCTTTCCCCTGAAAGAAAAACTGGTTGATCATTGTATTTGGATTATCAGAATTATATGTACTTAATATGTTCAACACGTTCATTAATTCTTCTCTTGCAAGCTTTTCATCCTCGTACATTTTATCAAACCCTTTTCTGTAGTAATTATAATATACATCATGGATCATTGTATAACGGCTGTTAAGCATATTCTCTGAAAGCCAGTAACGGTTACGTATACCATCAAACGCTTTCCATCCTGAAATAGTCCTGCCTTCTGGTGCTGTATTTACAATATTTTGTGCTTTTTGAAAAAAAATTGTTCCACCTTTTGGAGAATATGAATCTTGGTCAAAGCCAATTATTATATATGCATAATAGGCAAGAATTGCCGTTAAATTAGCTGTCATCCCATCCGATCCTGCAGCCCTGTTATCATTGAATTCCAATTGTTGAAACTCTACATATTTAAAGGTTACATCTTTATCCTGGTAATTGATTATCGGGGATAAATAAGAAGAATTAAAAACAGGACGAGCCGCCTGAATAGTAAGTGATGCTGTATACACGTTCGCATCAGTTGAAGATTCAAGGTTAAATAAAAAACTGCAATCAATTTTTTCCTGTGGTGTATAAACTTCTGTTGACCATTTACGATTGTTCAGAAAATTTGTGATGGAAGTCTGTAATGTTTGGAAAACATTTTTATTTATGTTCCTCCCAATTGCGCTACTGTTAATAGTTACCCTGGCGTTTAATTCTTGCGCCATGGATAATTTACTAATCAATAGAAAAAGAAAAATAATTTTTACTTTATACATATAATTGAATAATGGTATTTACAATATCCGCTGCCACTGCAGTTTTTAATTTTTTGTCAAAGGAATGTTCTTTTCCTCCTTTATCAAAAATAGTTATTTTGTTTGTGTCATAACCAAAACCAGCGCCATGGTCTTGTAGAGAATTGAGTACGATCGCATCAGCATTCTTTTCTTTTAACTTGTTCAAAGCATATTCTTTTTCATTTTGTGTTTCAAGAGCAAAACCAATTAAAAACTGATCGGCTCTTTTTATCTCACCTAAATGTTTAAGAATATCTTTTGTCTTTTTTAGTTCAATAGAAAAACTATCTCCTTGTTTTTTTATTTTTTCCTGGGCAATATTTATTGGTGTATAATCAGCAACAGCTGCATTCATTACTGCAATATCTGTCTTTTCAAAAGCATTGATGCATGCATCAAACATTTCATCTGCAGTTTTAACCTTGATCACATTTATTCCCAGATCCACTGGTATTTGAGATGGACCTAACACCAATGTTACGCTTGCTCCTCTTTTTTTAAACTCATGAGCAATTGCTATTCCCATTTTTCCCGAAGAATGATTTCCAATGAACCTCACAGGATCTATCGCTTCATAAGTGGGACCAGCAGTGATCAACACCCTTTTCCCATTTAATTGTTCTTTATTAAAAAAAAAATCATTCAGCCAATTAGTGATCGTTTCCGGTTCAGGCATTCTGCCATCCCCTGATAACCCACTTGCCAGCTCACCGTTCTCTACAGGCATCACATGATTGTTAAAAGCCTTTATTTTGGCAATATTCCTTTTAGTGGATGCATGATGCCACATATCTTCGTCCATGGCAGGAACAGCCACTACAGGGCAGGTAGCAGATAAATAAACGGCAGTTAGCAGGTTATCGCAGATTCCATTGGCCATTTTGGCCAAAGTATTACAACTTAATGGTGCAATCATCATAATATCTGCCCATCTTCCAAGCATTACATGATTGGCCCATGAATCATTTACCTCTAAATCGCTTAAAACGGGATTTTTTGAAAGTGTTGAAAGCGTAAGTGGTGAAACAAAGTTTTTCGCTGCCGGTGTAACAATTACTTTCACCTCAGCGCCTTGCTTTATAAGCAGCCTGACTAAAATTGGTATTTTATAGGCAGCTATACTTCCTGTAACACCCAGTAATATTTTTTTTCCTTGTAACATAGAAAACCCGCCAGTAGTTAAACTAGGCGGGCTTAAAATTATAACTTCTTATTGAGATAAAATGCTAAAATCTAACTAAATAAGTCTTCGTCGTTTTTACGGAAGTAAACTTTGTCTTCCATAAATTCCTGAGATGACAATAAAGCTGGGTTAGGCATACGTTCGTAAGCCTTAGATATTTCTATTTGTTCTTTATTCTCATGGATCTCTTCAAGACTATCTGTATGACTTGCAAACTCTTCTAATTTATTATGCAATTCTTCTTTGATAGAAATGTTGATCTGGTTGGCCCTTTTTGCTATGATAGCAATTGACTCATACAGATTGCCGGTTTTTTGTTTGATATCAAACAAATTTTTTGGCTCAACCACATTACTGGTACTAGAGCTTAGTTGTCGTCTTAGTTTGCTCATTTTGTATTTCTTTAATATTATTTTTACTTAAGTTACTATATTCTTCTGCTTCTTTCAGCAATTTACTTTCAGGATACCTATCAACAAAATCTTCATATTCTGCAATCACTTTTTCATAACGCTCAATTTGTTTGTCAAGTACACTTAATTTAGAAAATCTATAATAAGATTTTACTGCTTTTAATTTGTACTCATCTCCTATAGCAGATTCAGGATAATTATTTAATACAGAAGTAAAAGCTAAAGCTGCAGCCCTGTACTGTCCTACTTTATAATATAATTCAGCGGCTCTTGCATCTTTCAATTCTAATTTAGCCCTGCATTTATCAATGATCTCTGTTGCCTCTGCTATCCTGGTTGAATTAGGATGCGTCGATATAAAGGTTTGCATTACTCCGATCGCCTTTGCTGTATTCGTCTGATCCAATTCAATTTTAGGCGATTGTTTATAAAAACATAAAGCATGCATAAAATCTACTTCTTCAGCTTTAGGGCTATTAGGAAAAACTTCCAGAAAGCCTTTAAAAAAATTTTCTGCAGCACTATAGTCACCTAAATAATAAAAGCAATATGCATCTTTATAATATATCTCTTCAAATTTATCCGTTCCTTTATAAATTGGATATAACTCTTCATACAATTCCTGTGCACGTGTGTATTTCTTTTCTGCAAAGTATTTATCTGCCATTGACAGTTTATACTCATAATCCTTACTTTTTAATACCTTATTGTATGAACTACATGAGATAAGTAAGCTCAAAGAAAAAAACAGCGAAAACGATATTCTGAAAAACTTCATAAAGGAGTGCAAAATTAATGGAAATTACCCGAAAGTCATGATAAATTATTTATCAGCAAAAACCCGGGAGTTAATATTTTGTAAAGTTTATACATATAGCTTATAGATGGAGAGTTTAGTGGTAAGGTATTTAGAAGTTAAATACAATAATCGATCCTCAAACAATATGATCTATTCCTAAACCAATCTAAACTGCTTTAAAGTCTATTTACAACATAAAAAAACCCTCCCGAATAATCGAGAGGGTTCTATCATTGAGCAAAAAGTGAAAATAAAAACTTAGTTAGCTTTAATATCAACTGTATTCACATCACCACCATCTACACTGCAATCGAATGTTACTCTATCAGCGCTGATACCTAATGTTTCAACTAAGTAAGCTTTGATAGCATCATTTCTTTTGCTACATACAGCTTGAGCTGCTTTAGAAGCTCCAGGATAACCTGTGATACTAATTGTACAAGTAGGGCTAGCTTTTAATTTACCAGCAACACTAGACAATAATGATTTAGAATCAGCACTTAATGAAGCGCTACCAGCTTTGAAGCTTAGGCTTGGATAATCCATTGAAGCACAAGCATCATCACCACCACCACCTCTTGTAGAATCAGAGCAGCAAGCTGGAGGAGGGCAAGTACCAACACCATCAGCATCAACTGGTTGACACTCAGTAGGAGTGATCAATTGTTTATCTTTACAATCAGGAACACCATCACCATCTGTATCTTTAGTTACACCGTGTGTATCTACAGGGCAATTAGCTGGAGTATTTGGTTCTCTATCAAGTTGATCAAGAACACCATCGCCATCAGCGTCATCAAATGTAGGTTTAGGTAATTTGATATGTTTTGGATTGTTTAATTCGTTGTAAGCATATTCCAAAGGATTCAACCACCATAATGGTTCAACAGCTTTAGAACCTAAGTTAAAGTTAAGGCTTAAAGTTAAAGCGTTCCATGAATCGAAATCACGAGTTAAAACCGCATCACCCCAAGCTTGTTCTTGCCAACGTTGACCGTCTAATAGATCATCTTTAACAAAAGTATGACGATCTTCTAAAGCAAGGTTAATTCTTTTGCTTAATTTGAAAGCAACACCAGCTAAGATAGTACCAGATGGCTTCATTGTGTATTTGCCAATTTTTGGACGACGAGGGCCTTGATTTTCAGCAGGTGTTTCGTATTCACCGTCTTGTAAATCTTTAAGCGCATCTATAGTTGTTTTTCTTGTATCGTTTGTTCCGTCAGCAATACCTGCCCATTGCGTATATGGTTCGTCACCATTCAAGGCATCGATCTGAGCATTGTACAACGTAGCACCTATACCACCACCGCCATAAAGGTTGAAACCAGTTTTAGCTTTATGGAAACGGATGTTGTTCAAAGTAAAAATACCTTGTAAGCTCAAATCTCTCAATTGAGTCTTATAGTTGTAAAATATTTTTGTACCTAATGTTCTGTTACCATTGCCATCAACTGCGTTAGCATTGTAAATGCTTGCAAAACCGCCATTAACAGCATTGTTGTCATCATGGGCAATATTCTTACCGTAGTTGTAAGCGCCTAACCAATGTTGACCTCTAGCAGAACCGTGAACATATTGTAATCTTAATGAAAAGATATAACCAAATGCTTTTCTTACGTGTGCTTCAAAACCAATGGTTGGAATAACTGAAGGAACGTCACCACTAATAGTGAGCATAGCTCCACCTACACCAACTTCCCACATGTTACGTGGTTTTGCAGGGAAAGAATAATTGTTATTCCAAAATTCGTTGTCTTGTGGCATTCTTTTCGCAGGAATAACAGAGGAGTCTCTGACATTCGTCTGTGCGAAGGTTGTTGCCGTAATAAGGGTTAGTAACCCTAATAATAATTTGTACTTTTTGCTTGCCATAACTAAATGATTATTTGATTTTAATCTGAAAATACATGATGATTGAATGCAAAAATATTGATTGATTGTTAAAAACCAAATTTTTTTATCATTAATTTAGTTTTTTTCTTTTTTTTATTTCGCATTTATTAAGTATAGTAATGACTGAGCTGGGTTCTTATTCGCTGCATCCCCCCAAAATATTTATTTTTTACACATCTCTTTGTGAACAAATGCGATAGGTTACAATTTTCCAGATTATTGGCTATTCCGTATTAAACACTAAATTGCCGACTTATTTTGTAAAATGGATTTTGTAAAGGACATCATTGGTGAAGAACTGGCAATCTTTGAAAAGAAGTTTGCTACAGCGGTTAAAAGCAACACTGCATTACTCGACAGGATAATGAAATACATTATCAAAAGAAAGGGTAAGCAGTTACGTCCCATGTTTGTTTTCTTATCTGCCAAATTGCATGGGGATATTAACGAAAGTACTTACCGGGCAGCCGCTCTGGTAGAGCTTTTACACACTGCTACCCTTGTTCACGACGATGTGGTAGATGAATCTCTTGAAAGAAGAGGTTTTTTTTCAATTAATGCTATCTGGAAGAATAAAATTGCCGTTTTGGTCGGAGATTACCTCCTATCGAAAGGATTGTTGCTTTCCACTGACAATAAGGACTTTAAACATTTGGAAATCTTATCAGAAGCTGTAAAACAAATGAGTGAAGGGGAATTACTGCAAATTGAAAAATCACGTAACCTTAACCTGGATGAAAACATTTACTTTGAAATAATACGCAATAAAACTGCTTCACTTCTATCATCTGCCTGCGGTGTAGGCGCTTATACAACTTCTCAAAGTGATGAAGTTACACAACGAATGAAGTTATTTGGAGAAAAGGTGGGAATAGCATTCCAGATAAAAGATGACCTTTTTGATTATGGTAAAGAAGATATAGGTAAACCTACCGGCAATGATATCAAAGAAAAAAAACTAACCCTTCCGCTCATCTATACGTTGAATAATATTGACCATGCAACCAAAAGGAAGCTTATTTACATCATTAAGAACGAGAATAAGGATACAGAGAAAATTAATTTTGTAATTGATGCTGTCGTAAAGGCAGGAGGAATCCAGTATGCTTCAGCAAAAATGAATCAATATCGTGACGATGCATTGTCAATTCTTCATGAGTTCCCTGCCTCTCCTGTAAGAAATGCTTTGGAAGAATTGGTGCGTTTTACAACTGACAGAAAATATTAGTTTCTAATACCCGGCTCGTAAATAAAATAATAATGCAGAAACGTTGGACGATACTTGAGGCTGATGTTGATAAAGTGAACGCTTTGCAAGAATCACTGAAGATCAATAAAACTATCTGCAAAATATTAGTAGAACGTGGTATTGATGACTTCGAAAAAGCTAGGAATTATTTCAGGCCACAATTAAGTCAATTGCATGATCCTTACTTGATGAAAGATATGCACAAGGCCGTTGAGCGTATCACCAATGCATTTGAAAAAAAAGAAAAGATTCTTGTATTTGGTGATTATGATGTGGATGGTACAACTTCCGTTGCATGCATGTATCAATTTATTTCTAAAATTTATATTCCAGAAAATGTAGATTACTATATCCCCCATCGATATCGTGAAGGTTATGGTGTAAGTAAGATGGGTATAGACTTTGCAGCAGAAAATGGCTTTTCCCTGATCATCTCATTAGACTGCGGTATCAAGTCTGTTGATCTTATCGCATACGCCACTACGTTAGGTCTAGATTTTATTGTGTGTGACCATCATTTACCTGATAAAGAATTACCTGCGGCTATAGCTATTTTAAATCCTAAACAATCAGACTGCAATTATCCTTACAAAGAATTGTGTGGTTGCGGAGTGGGTTTTAAACTTATAACCGCACTTGCACAACGATATAGCATAGACGAATATTTCTATCACTGTTACCTTGACCTTACTGCCATTGCGATAGCTGCCGATATTGTTCCTATGACGGGAGAAAACAGGATATTGGCATACCATGGTTTACAAAGAATTAATGAATCACCTTGCGCAGGTATTAAAGCATTGATCCAGCTTGCAGGTTTTAAAAAAAGATTATCGATCAACAATGTTGTATTTGTTATTGCTCCCAGGGTAAATGCTGCCGGGAGAATGGATGATGCAAAAAAAGCTGTTCAACTATTTATAGAAACTGATCCGGTCAAAGCAATGGAATTTGCAGAAATATTACATAGCGATAATACCGATAGAAAAGAAGCCGATAGCACCATTACTGAAGAAGCATTGGCACTTATTAATGATGATATTCTTCTTCAAAATAAAAAAACAACTGTTGTTTATAAAGAACACTGGCATAAAGGAGTTATAGGAATTGTTGCCAGTAGGTTAACTGAAACTTATTACAGGCCAACGATTGTGCTTACCAGAAGTGGTGATGTTGCTGCAGGCAGCGCAAGAAGTGTAACAGGCTTTAATCTTTATGAAGCGATCCATTTATGTAAAGAATATTTGCTTGGCTATGGTGGCCACTTTGCTGCTGCAGGACTTTCCCTCCTTCCGGAAAATATAGAAGCCTTCACTAAAAAATTTGAGGAGGTTGTGACTGCCTCAATTGATGAAAGATTGTTGATACCGGAAATAATCATTGATGCGAATGTTTCTTTTTCTGAATTAAACAGATCCTTCTTCGATATCATATCACAGATGGAACCATTTGGACCTGAAAACATGCGGCCAACTTTTATTACAAAAAATGTTACTGATACCGGCTATTCAAAAATAGTAAAGGATCTTCACGTACGTTTTGTAGTAAAAGAGAATGAGAAAACATTTACCGGCATTGGATTTAATATGGCTGATAAATTCCCCGTCATTCAATCTGGCAAGCCTTTTGACATTATCTATACAATTGATGAAAACGAATGGAACGGACAAACATCTTTGCAATTAAAAGTAATAGACATCAGATCGAGTGAATGAAATTCTTAAACTACATACATTATTTTCTTTACCTCTCTTCCAACTGGAATTTAAGAATAGCATTGCATATTTTGATCAATGATATTAAAGGCGAAAAAAAATATGGCATTCATACCACAGGTATTGATGATCTAAAAAAAACCGGTCAGGATATTTCAACCGCTTCTATTTATATGCCAGTAAGCTATGATCTTCTGGAAGATATCTTTACTCATTTACCACTTTCTCCGAGAGAACATTTTTTAGATATCGGCTGTGGCAGAGGCAGGGCAATGTGTGTAGCTGCAGAAAACAATTATAAAAAAATATCAGGGATAGATTTTTCTAAAAAACTCTGTAAAGAAGCGCTTGCAAATGCATCAATAATGATGCAAAAAAAAGACAGCCCTTCTTTTGATGTTCATGTAGCAAATGCTGCAACCTACAGCATTCCATCAGATGTAGATTGCATTTTTATGTTCAACCCTTTTAATGATATCATTATGAAAAATGTGATTGAAAATATTCTTACATCCATCCAAAAGAGAAAACGTGATGTCTATATTGTGTATGTAAACCCTTTACACAAAGATCTTTTTATACAAAAAGCGTTTACTGAAATATATTACAGTAAACGCTTAAAATATTTAGAAGTAAGTATTCTAAAAATTGCTTAATTCATCAGCTCTACACTTCTGTTTATAAAATTAGTAAGACTATTCCCTTTCAATAATCCTTGTGATAACAATGCAAGATCTGCAAGGTTATGAATTGTCTTTTGTTGTTTATCGGCTTCTGTTTGTGATAAAACATTTTTATAAATAGGATGATTACCATTTACAGTTAAAGTAACTTCATCCGGCATTTGTGAATAAAAAGCTCCCATCCCACCCTGCATTGCAGCCATGTCTTTCATCCTACGCATAAACTCAGGCCTTGTAGCGGTTACCGGAGGAGCATCTGTTGAGAGTCCTTTTACTTCTACATTAATACTCAATTCAGGAATTTGAACAGCAAATAATTCTTTCAATTTAGATTCATCTTCTTTACTTAAAACACTTTCGCCTCCCTCCTGCTTATCAATTAAATTATCTGTTATATCGCTATCTACTCTTGTAAACTGAACATCACTCCATTTCATTTCCATCTGACTAATGAAACCGCCATCAATAATGGTTTCCATTTTCACAACAACATATCCTTTAGCAATCGCTTGCTGGATATATGCATCTTGTTGCACCACATCTGTAGTATATAAAATTACATGCTTGCCTTCTTTATTTTTTTGTAAGCTTTCGGTAGTTGTTTTGTATTCATTGATAGTATGGAATTTTCCGGCAGTATCCTGCAACACTAAAAACTTATTCGCTTTTTCAAGGAATTTTTCATCTGTCATCATTCCGTACTTAACAAACAATCCAAGGCTCTCCCATTTTTCTTCAAAAGATTTTCGATCATTGTTGAATATTTCTTCTAATTTATCTGCAACTTTTTTTGTGATATGGGCATTTATCTTACGAACATTAGGATCTCCCTGCAAATAACTCCTGCTCACATTTAAAGGGATATCCGGACTATCAATAACTCCTTGTAATAGCATTAAAAATTCAGGAACAATATCTTTCACTTCATCTGTTACAAAAACCTGGTTGCTGTATAATTGGATCTTATCCCTTTGTATCTCGTATGATTGTTTGATCTTAGGGAAATACAATACACCTGTAAGATTAAATGGATAATCAACATTCAAGTGGATCCAAAACAATGGTGGTTCATTGAACGGATAAAGTTCTTTGTAAAAATTTTGATAATCTTCTGTAGATAGATCAGCTGGTTTTTTGGTCCATGCCGGAGTAGTATTATTGATCTGTTTATCTTCAAAAAATATGGGTACCGGTAAAAAGCGGCAGAATTTTTCAAGGATGGTACTTATACGTCCTGATTCTAAAAACTCAAGGCTTTCATCATTAAGATGTAAAATGATATCAGTGCCTCTTTCAGCCTTCTCTGCATCTTCTAAAATAAATTCAGGGCTACCGTCACATTCCCATCTTACTGCCTTTGAATCCTCTTTAAACGACTTTGTAATAACTTCCACTTTTTCACTTACCATGAAAGAACTGTAAAAACCTAACCCAAAATGGCCAATGATATTATTTTCATTCTGCCCTTTATATTTTGCTACAAATTCTTCAGCACCGCTGAAAGCAACCTGGTTCAAATATTTGTCTACCTCTTCTTCTGTCATACCGATACCCTTATCAGATATCGTCAATGTCTTTTTTTCAGCATCAATTTTCACATCTATCCTTAACTCCCCTAATTCACCTTTGGCCTCTCCTAATGATGATAAAGTTTTTAATTTTTGCGTAGCATCAGTGGCATTACTTACCAATTCACGTAAAAAAATGTCATGTTCGCTGTATAAGAACTTCTTAATGATAGGAAAAATATTTTCCGTTTGTACCCGTATACTTCCTTTTTGCATGGTATGTATTTTTGTATTCTGTTTTACAAATTGAGTGCCACTGATGATTTACTGACATGATGGCAAAAAAAATACCCCTTCTTTCGAAGCGGTATTTTTAAAATATTAAAATAAATTAGTTTGCTACTAATACATCATCAATTTCAAAAGTAGCTATTGCTGATGGTGCAGTTCCGGCAGGAACTTCATACTTATAAGCAATATAAACTGTTTGACCATTGTAAGCTGATAAGCTTATATTTCCCGAAGGAATAAATGGTGTAAACGATGCACTAGGCAAAGTTGGTAAAGTAGCTCCTGCAGTAATATCTGTCCAGGTAGCGCTTGATGGTGGATTTGCGCTATTATAATCCGTAGATACTAGTACTTTTAATGTACCTGTTGAATATCTTGCTGCAGTTGTGAATGACAATTTAGGCGTAGTTGCCCCTACTAAACTTATAGCAGGAGTAATTAACCAACTAGTAATATTTGAAGTTGCCACTTGCGTTGATGTAAAGGACGAAACCTTTAAGAATTTAGTACTACTGAATGTAGCAACAAAGAATTTAGACTTATCTTCTGTAGAAGGATAAGAAAGATTTTGCCACCCTGCAGCTGCAAACGGAACAGTATTACTAGAAGTATATGATTCGAAATTTTCACTGAAAATTCCTGTTGGCGGAGGTGGTGGCGGTGTTGAGGTACAACCGGTACCAGTAGTTACATCGGCAGTAGTTCTAATTTGCATTTCCGTACCTGATGTAAAGTTTAAAGGATATCCAACTATATCAATACAAGTACTTGGGAAAGAACTTCCTGCAAAGGTAGCAGGAGCGGTAGTACTATTCCGTGTGAACAAAGTAGTTGATCCTGTAGCATCGGTAATTGTTTTATTACCACCATAGGTACCTGCCGGAGCTGTAACACTCACAACTTTTACTAAAGTGTATTCAACATTCCCCGGATCACCTAATGGAAGCGCTAAAGCTGTATTTATTTGTGCAAGGGTTTTAGTTACTGGTGTAATTGGTGAACCGCCAGCTTTTTTTGCAGGTGGTGTCATACCAAAAGCATCAACTTCTAAAGAACCAGAAAATTTCTTAAGATCAGTTCCTGTAATATCTATTACTACTGAATCTCCTACTGAATAAGTAAGTGTTGCACTACTACCAAAATATACAGCGATACCAGAAGTACCATCTTGTAAAATAACATTGCCTTTAGTTAGGTTTTTTTCAGCATCAGTTGCAATAACCACACCCCCAATTTGATAAGCGCCTAAAGTAATATCTGTACCTGTATACATTGCTCTTAAAGCGGCAATACTGATTCTTGTTAGAGGACCTGGAGGTGGTGGAGGTGTTACAATAGAACCATCACATCTTTCAGTGTTATAAAATTGAACATCACTTGTATCTCTAATGATCAATTGTTTTGTACTACCAAAAGTTGTATAGATTGCTCTTAATGGACCGTTACCGTCAGGAACGTTGATGGCTGCAAAATTTGCAAAACCACTCGTTCTAACAATGATTTTACCACCACTACATGGTTCAACATTAAGATTAGCAGATAATTTGCCAACTGCATCAGCGTAAGTTTTATTAATATCAGCTTTTGCAAATTCAGAACTATCGATCTGAATAAGCATGCTTTGTAATGAATTGTCTAATTCAGAAATTTTTACAACTTTTGCAGGTACTGTATAACCTGGGCTACCTTTAATAATATATGTATCTAACATAGCGCTTGGTATACCTAATACATTCGGGAAAGTGCCGCTGTAATCTTCAGCACCACCTAATTGTATCAGACTATTGTAATCTCCCATAAATAAGCCTTTCAACTTAATATAGATCTTACGTCCTACAGGATAGTTAGCATATAAATTAGTTGCATCCAAACGGATAGTGATACCACCTGTTTCGTCCTGGATACTAATTTGTTTGTAATAGTTACCACTTTGGTCATCAGCATTTACAACACCTGATATTACATCATCTTCAGTAAAAGCTTCTATCTGACCGCTAACATGCAATGCTTTAATTTGAGCAATTGTTTTTGTAACAGTGATCAAGGGCTCTTGAAAAGATGGTGGTTCATCAAAATCTTTTTTACAAGAACTTATAGCACCAATTACCAATAGGGTTATCAGCGCTGCGTAAGAAAATTTAAAAAACTTAGTCATATTTGAATTTTTAAAAAATGTATATTATTTATGTGTGTATCGGAATTAAAATCTTAATGCTACGCTTGCGCCAAAATTTAAACCAAAGGCATAGCTTAACTTGTTAGGAAATTTATCAGGATTTTTATTTAAGTAATCAAAACGTGATTGCTCGTATTCTGTTTGTACAATATTTTGATTATCTAAAATATTATTTACATTAATGTTGATCAACAACAAAGTAAATTTCCTGTTCGGAAAAATTGATCCTTTTAATCTTTTAGACCAGTTAGCATTTGCATTTAACGTAAACTGAGTTGGCAATTTAGTTTGATCAAGAATATCATGCCATAATTTACTGTCATAATCTACTCCTTCTACTGCAGAATATGTTCTGCGTACAGGACTGATCCTTGCCCACATCTGATCAAAATAGTTAGCATTAATACCTACACCCCAATAATTTTTAGAGCGATAATATAATCCTGCAGAATAAGCTTCTTCAGGGCTGCCTGTATGGAAATTTTCAATATACGTTACTACGTCTTTCAAGAAAATATCAGTTGTATTGTCTCTCGTAGCAGTTAATAATGGCCTGTTGCTATAACGATATCTTCCTACTGAAGTTGCTAAATTCAATGTCAATCCTTTCACTAATAATATTTCAGACGCCGCTTCAATACCCATGTTTACTTTGTTTATTTTAGAAGTGCTGAAATTGGCAAAAGTTCTGCTTAGATCATCATAAAAAGTATTTTGATCTATACCATCTTTAAACTCTGTATAATATCCTGTAGCTCTGAATTTAAATTTAGGGCTTGCATATTCATAACCTCCCTCAATTGCTGCGATCTTTTCACTTACCAAATTACTTTGAAGATCATTTCTACGACGTATAGAGATATAAGCTTTTTCAAATTGTGGTGCAGCCGTTGAGTAAGAGCCATTCACGAATAAATAATTACGGTAATTTAGTTTGTAAGAAATGCCGCCTTTAACTCCGTAATTCCAGAATTGTTGAATGTCTGATTTATCGAATGAATTATCAGGGAATAGACCTGTTTTGTATTGACCTACTCTATAAAAGCTTGTAGTAGATCCATTACCACTTAAAAAGAAATTAAGTTTTTTATATTTGAACATTGCCTGCATCCATGCTGATGCTTTGTGAGAATTGATAACATAATTGTAATCATAAATATCTCCTTCTTTAACAATGGTATTCAGATTATTTAAATTATTGATTGTAGCCGAATCATTCGAAGGAAAGTCTCTTTCAGCAAATTGGTTCACATTAACAAAGAAGTCACCTCCAAGAAGATCAGTTATTTCTTTGTAATAATGATTACGCATGTACTGATAAGTAAGTCCACCGGAAAAATCTATATGCTTACCAAATTTTGTATTGATAGTACTATTTGCATTGAAGTTATTAGAACTTGTAACCTGGTCGCTCAAAACATACAATGATCTGTTGCCGGTTGCTAATGGGGTTCCTTCAAGATCATATATAGTTTGTGGATGTATTCTGTTTACATCAAAAAATTTATCAAAATTTATCTGTCTTAAATTCACATCATCTAACATAGCATCTAATACCTGATCTTGAAGAATATCATTTTCTACATAATAGCTCGGTAAGTATCTGTAATAATCCGGTCTTGGATCTGGTGCATTATACCAATCAACCCCACTACGCTTTCTTGTACCAAAAGAGTATGAGGCACCTGTTAATAAAGATGTTTTCTTAGATATCTTCAAATCCTGTGAAACAATAAAAAGAGGTTGGCTTGTTTTATTGATCCCTGAATTTCTTTTTTTACCATTTTGATAACCCCACAATGCGTTATAATAATGTGAGCCGGCTATATCATACATTTCCTGAACAACATTTCCTTGTCTGCCGGTTTCGTTTGGTGCATATATTGCAACAAATGAAACAATATTCTGTTCATCGAATTTTTTATCGATACCAATTTGAGCTGCCCAGGCATTTTGATAAGTACCAGTTACATAACCTTCATCTGAATATCTACGATCACCGGCGAAATTGAATGCCCATCCTTTTTTATTAAAGCCTGTAGCTTTAGTTATTGAAATACGGTGTTGGTAGTTTCTATTACTGATACCATATTTTACATTCAACTGTTTAAATTGCTTAAATGCTCTTGCGTCAAGATTGTATGTACCACCATAACCACCAAATCCAAAATTATTCAATTGCAATCCAGGAGCATTGGTGCTATGTTTATAAATATCGCTTAAGCCACTCCATAAATAATAGGGTGTAGCGCCATTTCCTAAATTTTCAATAGGTACACCATTGATAAAGGTTTTGTCTGCATCATTATTATAACCACGTTTACGAAACCTTACCGGGCTCCAGTTAAAACGAGCTGCATTATAAAAAGCGTCACGATATGCATTTGCCTGTGTTGCTACATTCACCACATTTGCATCACTACCATCGCTTTCTTCTAGTGAAACAACCGGCACATCATTCGCATTGATCATTTCATCAATAGTTGTATCAGCTGTAACAACGGGTATCTCTTGTGCAAAAGTTACTGAAGAAATACACAAAGAAAGCAGTAAAGCAGAAAGCCTCAATTTTGGTTTGCCCATAAAAAAATTTTAAGTAGAGCCAAAAATAATGTTAATTTTTCAGAAAAATATGAATTAATATAAAAATAATGTAGAAATAATTTTTTCACATAGGAAATGCTTGAGGAAATTAAAGTACATTTGTAGGTATAAAAAAATATTTCATGAAGAAGAGCATTATATTAGTGGTTTTCGCTGCTTTTGTTTTTACAATTCCTAATAAATCCTATGCCTGGGGAGCAAAAGGCCATAATTTGGTTGCCCAGATCGCATTTCATTTTTTAGATGATTCTACTAAAGCTATAGTACAAAAGTACTTAGGGAATATGACATTTGAAGAAGCTTCTACGTGGATGGATGAAAGCAAAGGCAATACCTATTACAATTATATGCGTTCATGGCACTATTTTGATGTGGACAAAGGCGCAGAAATAAAAGTAACTCCTGAAAGAAATATGCTGACAATCATCTATTCTTCTTTAAAAGAATTGGAAAAAGTCGATCAGTTAAAGAAAAAAGATATTAACCGTGACCTCAAATTATTATTTCACCTGATCGGTGATCTCCACCAGCCTTTACATTGTGGTTATGAAAGTGATAAAGGCGGTAATAGTATCAGTATCCACTCTCCTTTTGTGTCGGGCAACTTGCATAGCGTATGGGATACTCAGATCATTGAGTATATTCCTATTAACCTTGCTGATTGTTTAAAAGTATATGATTCATTATCAAAAGATCAAATAAAAGATATCAGAAAGATCAATGTTTTGGGATGGTACAAACAATCACGTTCATACTTAGATACAGCCTATAATTTTAAAGATGGGTTATTGGATAAGCCCTATTTAGATAACATGGCGCCGATCATCCGTTTGCAACTTTTACGTGGCGGCTTAAGATTGGCAAGTGTTTTAACCAATGTCTTTAACCCAAAACACAAAGATGCTAATGATGCTGCGGCAAATTACGGATTCAATGAATATTTTAATTACTACAATTATGTAGCATTGAACACAAATATCCAAACTCCTTTCCCATTTTTTGTTGAAGATCACGATGATTGTTTTTAAACATTGTGCAGCAAAATTGTTTTTGTAAGACTCTTATTAAAAAGTCTCGTTACTTTTTTTTATATTTGATAAATATTAAAAACACACTATTATGAAGAAAATCTTTACTCTTTTAACTTTATTGGCTTTTTTTATTACTGCAAAAAGTCAATCAACTTCGATCGTCTTAAGCCAGGTATATCCTGGAGGCGGCGCTACATCTGGTGCACCTGCTTATAAACATGATTATGTAGAACTGCATAATATAACTTCAAATTCCATTTCATTAGGGGTGGCAGGAGATAGTTCGACAGCATGGTCTATCCAATACGGTTCCCAAAATGGAAATGTAGGCGGTAGTGCTACATCAAGAGCTATTATTACTCCAGGTGTTGTAATTCCTGCAGGCGGTTATTATTTAATACAAATTACTTCTACAGGAGGTACTGTTGTAGGTTCAGAATTGCCAGTTGCTCCTGATCTTACAATTCCAACCGGTGCTCCAGCAATGAGTGCAACTAATGGTAAACTTGTTTTAAGAAGTGATACAACCTTGATCAGGTGTGGTCAAACTTCTCTTCCACAAAATTTATGTGCTACATGGCCTCCATCAGGATATGTTGATATGGTAGGTTGGGGAAGATTACCTAAATCAGTTTCAAACTGTGAAGGATGTACTTATTCTGATTCTACAGCAACTGTATTGGGTGGGACTGCTTCTCTTAATTCAAGAGTAGTAGCTGTAAGAAAAAACAACGGTTGCCAGGATACTGATAACAACGCTGCTGATTTTGATACTATTCCTAATGCGCTACCAAGAAACAGTGCATCTGCTGTTTTCATTTGTTCAAGTACAGCTCCTGTTAAATTAAATGGATTTACATTACAAAAAACAAATACAGCTGTAGGTCTTGTATGGAGTACTGAACAGGAATTCAACAATAAAGCTTTTGTAGTACAACGTAGCAATGATGGTGTAAATTGGGTAGACATTTCAATCATACCAACTGCAGGAAACAATTCATCTCCAAAAAATTACACATCAACGGATAACAATCCATTAAGCGGATTTAATTACTATCGTTTGAAGCAAGTAAACGAAGATGGCACCTACAATTTATCAGCTGTTAAAAAAGTTTTCTTTAGTGTTAATTATAAAGTATTAATTGCTCCTAACCCTGCAACAGACTTTATTAATGTGTATGTTTCAAAAGACAACAACACTAATACTATTGTTAAAGTAACTGATATTAATGGTAAAATAGTACGTTCAGAAAATTCAGCTCTATCTACAATATCTATACCTACAAGTGGTTTAGCTAAGGGTGTTTATTTTGTAAAGATCATAGATGCTACTAACGTAACAACTAAAAAAGTATCGATACAATAGTATTCTTAAATATTTTTTAAAATAAAAGCCCTGGTAATACCGGGGCTTTTTAATATGGCGATTTTGAATGATAAAGAAGGTCTCTCGAAATTTTCCTTATGAAAAATAATATTAGACTAAAAAAGAGGCTATAAAAGCTTCTTTTTTTAATCAAATTTCAAACTCAAAACTATATATTACCTTCGCAGTCCTATGACAGAAAAAATTTTGATTCTTGATTTTGGTTCTCAATACACTCAACTGATAGCAAGGGCTGTTAGAGAGGCCAATGTTTATTGCGAAATAACTCCATATAACAAAGAAATTGTATTTGACGGTACATTGAAAGGGATCATTCTATCTGGCTCTCCTTTTTCGGTTAATGAAGAAAAAGCATTGATAGCTGATATTAGATCGATGGCAGATAAATTACCAGTATTGGGTATCTGCTATGGCGCTCAGTTAACTGCAAAAGCATTTGGAGGTAGAGTTGATAAAAGTGAAAAAAGAGAATACGGCAGAGCAAGTTTAAAGATCCAGAAGCAAGATGTTCTATTGGAAAATATTACCCCCTCATCGCAAGTATGGATGAGCCATAGTGATAGCATTAAAGAATTGCCTGAGGGTTTTGAAATTTTAGGAACAACCGACAGTATTCCTGTAGCTGCATTCAAACGAACCAATAATGAAGGTTGTGCTTTATATGGACTTCAGTTTCATCCGGAAGTATATCATTCTTCAGAAGGAAAAACTATAATAAAAAATTTTTTAGTTAATATCTGTGGGTGTTCACAAGATTGGACACCAGCTCATTTTATTACAGATACAGTTGCTGCTTTAAAAAAGCAAATTGGTGATAAAAAAGTTATCATGGCCTTAAGTGGCGGAGTAGATAGCACTGTAGCTGCTACACTTATCCATAAAGCTATTGGTGACAATCTTTATGGGATATTTGTAGATAATGGTGTTTTAAGAAAAGACGAATTTGAAAAAGTAATTGCTACATATAATCAGCTGGGATTAAATGTAAAAGGTGTTGATGCAAAAAAACATTTTTACGATAAGCTTGCAGGTAAATCTGATCCCGAAGAAAAAAGAAAGATCATCGGTGGTGGATTTATAGAAATATTTGATCAGGAAGCACATAAATTGGAGGGCATAGAAATGCTTGGGCAGGGTACTATTTATCCTGATGTAATAGAATCTATTTCTGTTCATGGGCCTTCTGCAACAATTAAATCTCACCACAATGTTGGCGGCTTACCAGATACTATGAAATTAGGCCTTGTAGAGCCACTCCGTTATTTATTTAAAGATGAAGTAAGAAGAGTTGGAACTGAATTAGGTATACCAACAGAAATGATAGCAAGGCACCCATTTCCCGGACCAGGATTAGCCATTCGAATTTTAGGAGAAGTTACGGAAGAAAAGGTACGGTTATTGCAAGATGCAGATGCTATATATATCAATGGTTTAAAAAAATCAGGGTTATATGCAACCGTTTGGCAGGCAGGAACCATCTTGTTACCAGTTAAGAGTGTTGGGGTGATGGGTGATGAAAGAACTTATGAATTTACTGTAGCTTTAAGAGCAGTAACTTCGGTAGATGGAATGACAGCAGATTGGGCCCATTTGCCTTATGAATTTTTGGCAAACATATCAAATGAAATAATAAATAATGTGCCCGGTATAAATAGAGTTGTTTACGATATTAGCAGTAAACCTCCGGCAACTATAGAATGGGAGTAAGCTGGGTTTAAGGGTTTAATAAGTTTAAAGGTTTAAAAGGTTATGAAAAGATTTTTACTGATTTTATTTTTTATTGCTGCGATTTTTTGTGATAAAAAAACATTTGCACAAATTGATTCAACGCCTATTTTAAAATCATACCAGGTTGGAATTTTTGCTCCGCTATATTTAGATTCTCTTTTTAGTACATCTGGAAATTTCAGGTATAAACAAGGCATTCCAAAATTTGTGATGCCCGGTGTTGATTTTGTACAAGGTGCACAAATTGCTTTTGATTCAATGCATGTATGGAATGCAGATATTCATGCGTACGTATATGATTCAAAATCTTACAAAACGCCTATAACCACTCTTATAGCAAATAGATCTCTTGATAACCTTGATCTCATTATAGGATCCGTGAAAGACAATGACTATAAACAATTAGCAGATTTCGCTGGCAAAAAAAACATTCCATTTATTTCAGCAACATATCCAAATGATGGTGGTGTAACTGCTAATCCATTTGTGATGATCGCAAACTCTACACTGAAAGCACATTGCGAAGCAATATTCAGCTATGCCTTACAAAATCATGGTACAGATAAAATATTACTTTGCAGACAAAGTGGAACACAGGAAGATAAAGTATCAGCTTATTTCAAAACTTTTAATGAGCAGGATGGTAAAAAATTATTGAATATTGAAATATTAAATTTTGACAGTTCTATCTCTGCTTCATTTCTCAGGTCAAGATTAGACAGCAACAAACAATCTATCATTATTGGAGGAAGCCTTGATGAAGATTTTGCTTCGAATCTTGCAACTGCATGTTATAATATTGACAAAGAATTTCCAATTACATATCCTATCACTTTGATAGGAATGCCTAACTGGGATGGCTTTAAATCTTTTACAACAAAGGATGCTTATGAGAATTTTCCAATCTATTTTACTACACCTTACTTCAATAATAAATGGGATAGTCATAGTAAAATGATAGCTGCAGTTTATAATAAAAAGTATAAAGGCAGTCCAAGTGATATGACTTTCAAAGGATTTGAAAGCGTCTGGTTATTTACAAAATTGCTTGCAAAATACCCTAACGATTTTATGAGTCATATAAATGACAAAACTTTTAAAGTCTTTACAGAATATAATTTTCATCCTGTAAAACTTAAAAAAGAAAATGCCATCCCGGATTATTTCGAAAACAAACATTTGTATTTCGTAAAGATCCTGAATGGCACTCTTTCTAAAGCATGGTAATTATCTTACGAGATGCTTTCTTTGCATTGAATAAAGTACGATAAATACCAGAGGAATTATTAATCCAAAATAACTTTTCCAATCCTGATATTGTGCTGTTCCTAAAAAGATCATACTACCTGCTATTGGTATAATTTGTCCTGCGACATATACCCAAAAACCATCCTTTTTTAATTTACGCATCCAAAGAGCACCTATAAAACAAGCGACTATACCTAACAATCCTAAAATTATCAATGGCCCCATATGTTGTTGAGTAAGCGCCATTAATTTTTTCGCATTTTCCATATCTGTCAATTCCTTTTGCCCCATATCAGGATTCATCGAAGTAGCTTTATCCATCATACCCAAACTGAACTTCATTATAAAAGGTGTGGCAATTGTTACGAGTAACCCAAAAGCACATCCAATAAAAGTCAGGATGGTTAAGACATTTAATCCCTGAGGAATTTTTGGCTTATTTTCCTCAGTAAAATTTAATAGATCGGTTGAAGCATCTGTTGTGTTCATAAATTTTTGGTTTTAGTTAGATAAATTTATTATTAAAAATTTAAATTCTTATTTAATCCTTCTTTTTAGTTCTTTTTTAATTAATGACAACTCTCTTCCTGTTTGTCCGCTAACAGAAGTATTCTCCTGTGCCCGACGCATTAAATAAGGTATCACATCTTTAATTGGGCCAAACGGAAGATACTTACTAACCTTAAAACCTGTGGCTGCTAAATTAAAAGTAATGTTATCGCTCATACCATATAATTGAGAAAAATGTATATGAGGATGATCAAATCGAATGTTCTTCAGTTGCATCAGGTCTGTAGCAAGCAAATTGCTTTTTTCATTGTGAGAAGCGATGATGACAGATATCTGCTTTAAATGATCGATACAAAATTCTACGGCTGTATCATAATCTCTGTCACAAGAAAGTTTATCAGGTTGTATAGGAGAAGGATAATTCATTTCCTCGGCCCTGCTCCTCTCCTTTTCCATGTATGCCCCTCTTACAATTTTAACACCCAGAATAAAATCTCTTTCAGCAGCTGCTTCATACATATCATGTAGAAATTTTAGTCTGTCATGTCTGTAGAATTGAGCAGTGTTAAAAATTACAACATTGTTTTTATTAAATGCATCCATCATTAATATTGTCAATGCGTCTACCGGATCCTGTATCCATGTTTCTTCAGCATCCACCAATACGCCTATTTTTTTTTCATTTGCAGCTTCACAGATCCTCAACATTCTAAGTCGTACACTATGCCATTCTTTTTTTTCATCAGAAGATAATTCTTCAACAGCTTTCATATATCGTTTCATCAATGTACCAGAAGCCGCATTCATAGTAGCATCCAATTTTTCCAGTAAAGCAAATCTTGCAAAACCGGTAACCTTTATACTCATAAAAGGTATGTTCTGCTGTGTCGCAGCATAATTGATCACTTTAATAAATTCTTCAGTTGAATGATCAAAAGCAGCTTCACCACTTTCTCCGCCCTCTACTCCATAATCAAGTATTACCTGTACATTATATTCTTCGAGTTTGTCAGCAACTTTTGCCGTCTCAGCTAATGTTTCCCCTCCAACGAATTGTTGAAATATTGTATTACGGATAATTTTCTTTGTAAATGGAAGATCCCATTTTATAGCAACAGGAATTAATTTTAGTCCGACATTCACCAGCCATGCTGTTCCCATAGAAGCAAAAAGAAAACGAGCCTTTTTTAATTGGGCGGTGGATTTATAAGCAAATGCATATTCGGTGTTATCAAAGGAAACCATAAAAAAAATTGTCACTCAAGTTGCACCAATCAAAACGAATTACCAAATAAAATTGTGCATATACTATCTTTGATAAAAAAGTAAGCGCATGTTAAAGAAAGCATCAGAATCATTAGTAGTTATGACTGAATTGGTAATGCCAAATGATACCAATCATTTGGGGAATTTAATGGGAGGACGATTAATGTATTGGATGGATATTGCTGCAGCACTTTCTACGATGAAACATACCCAAACTGCTTGCGTAACGGCTTCTGTTGATAATATTTCTTTTGAAAATCCTATCAGGTTAGGTAATGTGGTACATATTGAAGCAAAAGTTACCAGGACATTTAAAACAAGTATGGAAGTACATCTTATTGTGTGGGGTGAAGATGCGCTCAAGCAAAATAAATATAAAAGCAATGAAGCATTTATGACCTTTGTTTCATTGAATGAAAATAATAAACCGCAGGCTATCACAGATGAATTAATTCCTGAAACGGAAGAAGAAAAAAGATTATTTGCCGGTGCTTTAAGAAGAAGGCAGTTAAGGTTAATACTTGGCGGCAAAATGAAACCGCAGGATGCGGATGAATTGAAAGCGTTATTTATTGATACTGAAAATAAATTCTAAAAATTTAAGATACTTTCGTTTCAACAATAGGCTTTTGATGGTGTTTCCCCAAGTACATGTAAGATTTACTTTGTTCTATTGCATCCATTACCTGCGCTAAAATATTCTCAGTAGTGTCATCATAATCAATTTGCATAGGCTCTTTAAACCTTACGGATAATTGTACTCCTGTCTTTTTAAATTTCAAACCCTTTTTATTAAATGCACGCCAGTAACCATTAATAACAACAGGTATTACAATGGGCCTATGCTGTTTAATGATAAACGCTGTTCCTTTACGTCCGGGAGCAAAAGGCTTAGTAGTGCCCTGCGGAAAAGTGATCACCCAATTATTTTGTAAAGCTCTTTCTATTTTCCTGGTATCGCTTGGATCAAGCGTTCTACGAACTTCCTTACTACCATCATTCCAAGTACGCCTTACCGTTAGTGCTCCTGCCAACATAAATAAACGGCTGATAAAGCTTTTTTTCATAGTCTCCTCTGCGGCAACATATTTAACTTTTGTAAATGGCCATAAAAGATAATATGGGATACCCAAGCCTTTAGTTTTGCCCCAACGCACAGCACAAAAAATATGAAGGAATGTGATTACATCAGCAAAATAGGTCTGGTGGTTACTTACAAATAAAACATTTTGCTTAGGAAGTTTCTTAAGATTTTCCATACCGGTTATCTTAAGCCTGTTGATAATATTTAGGCCAGGATAAGAAAGTACACCCACTAATGCATAGATAGTTCCTTTTACGAGTTTTGTTTCTTTAAATTTTTCCCACAAGGCAGCCATGCAGTAAATAAATTTTTAGGTACACAAATGTAATGAGATTCAATTTACGAACAATTGCTATCAATATTTCCTTATCATTTATCTTTGCGCCATGAAATTGAATACAGTAATTTTTGATATGGATGGGGTGTTGATAGATAGTGAACCTTTATGGAGTGAGGCTACTGATGAGGTTTTTAAAAAATATGGCATTGCCATCACACAAACACAATATTCAACCACTACCGGCCTTAGAACAAAAGAATTTGTAAACTGGTGGTTCTCAGTTTACAAGATCCCTTTGGAAAATGCTGTACGTGCAGAACAAGATATTGTAGAAACGGTGGTAAACAAGATCAATCAAAAAGGAATGGCAATGCCCGGCCTGGAACATATTTTTAATTATTTTATAGATAGAAAATTTAAGATCGGAATGGCGACATCGTCAGGCTATCCGGTTATCAATACTGTTATAAAAAAATTGGGCATTAGCAATTACCTACAGGCAATTTCTTCTGCAGATGATCTGCAATATGGCAAACCTCACCCTGAAGTATATTTAAACTGTGCGTCAAAATTAGGCAGCAACCCTGTTGAATGTATTTGTTTTGAAGATTCCTTCAATGGTATGATAGCAGCAAAAGCATCAAAAATGAAATGTGTAGTGATCCCTGCTCCGCATGAAAATCAGCATATAAAATTTAATGCGGCAGACCTTAAAATCTCTTCATTACAGAATTTTAATGATCTGTTGATGCATACTCTTTAGAATGATGAATTATGAAGTGCCTTTACTTGCTAATTAATTCATAATTTTTAAAAACCTGATTGTATTTTCTGAAACTGGTTCAAATGTTTTTGCAGCATTTGTTTTAATTGGCGTTTTACCAACTCTCCCATTGTTTTGCATTTTGAGAAATATGTATTGCCAAAATGTTCATTTAATTCATCTCTTAAGATCTTTACTTTGTAATTTTCTGATATCTCATCTTTACTCATGATGTTGAGTAATTCCATTAAGCGTTTACGGGAAGCAATAACACGTAAAGCCATTGTGGTTCGTTCTTCTGTACGATACTGTGCTATCACATCAGGGCTTAAATTTTTAAGCACCATTTGCACATACTCAAAATTTTCTTTATAAAATTGGGGCAGGTATAAATTCTTTTTCCCTTCATAACTCTGCTGGTCAAAATCAATTGCACGTATACGATACTGGTAGTCTTCTATATCAGGTGTTATGTCAACTACAAAATTATAGCTACGCATATCGCCTAATAATCTTGCAAAACAACGTTCATTGAATTTTACAAATTCCTTAGCAATACGTACTTTATTTGTTTCAGGAAGATTAATATAGTTTTCAATGAAAATATCACCAGGTATTCCGGGGATATGCTCTTCAACCAATGTATTCTTATGATATAAAAAAGTGATACGGTTAGGTGAAAGCATATCTTCCAACTCTAAACCATAAATACGGGAAGCATCTGCTGATTTTACATAAAAGTGATCGTAGTTATCGTTCACTTTATTTCGCATTCTTATTCTGAAAGGAACACTGTTACCAAATTCGCAGAAATCAATTCTCTCAACAGCAAGGTGTTTTGTATAACTAAGGTCACCTTCTGTTTTTAAGATCGCATAAGTTTTAACCAATGCTTCATTTAACGCTTCCATTTCTTTAAGATCATACACTGCATTTTCCCAGTGAGTGATCTTTCCATTCTTATCTCTTAATGAAGTAGCATATCGGTAATCAAGAAGATCTCTGTAAGCAATTGGAAGTTTAATATCTCTATCATTTCTGTGTAAATACCCTGCCAATGCCTCACTTACAGGAAAGCTATCCTTCTTCATCATCGGCCTGTCAGTTTCCTTAGACAGCTTTGCATTTATGATATCTTCAAACTCCATACAGTAAAGATAAAGAATCGTTGATAATCCGTTAGAACATGGCTTGTGATAAGTATTATTGTATACTTTTGCAACACTCTTAGATAAACTGATGAAAAAAATTTTCTTAGGAATTAATATTTTAATCCCTATTATTATATTTGGGCAAACAGGAGATTTACATAGTGATTCTTTGGTATTAGTGAATTTATATAATAATAATGGTGGGCCAAATTGGAAGAACAAGACCAATTGGCTTTCTAATAAACCACTAAGTACATGGCCGGGTATATCTTTGTTAAATGGCCGGGTAAGTGAAATATATTTAGATGATAATAATTTAACAGGACCAATTCCAGCATCAATTGGCGATTTAACAGGTTTAAATAATTTATGGCTTTCTTACAATAATTTAACCGGGTCAATTCCCGAATCCATTACTAATTTAACGGATTTAAAGACATTAGATCTTTATAATAATAAATTAACCGGAGTAATTCCTGATTCAATCGATATGCTTAAAATGTTAACTCATTTAATTTTAGGAAAGAATCAACTTAATGGATCTATACCTTCATCTTTAGGAAATTTAAATAATTTAAAAGTTCTTGTTTTGAGTGAAAATCAATTTACAGGAGATATCCCTTCTTTTCTTGGAAATTTAATTAATCTAGTTTCATTATCATTGAACGACAATGCGTTGACCGGTGATATTCCAACTTCATTTAAAAATTTAAATCATCTTAATCTTATATATATTCAAAACAATCAGTTAACGGGTGATCCTTCGTTTATAAATGAGCCTGCTCAGATAACTTTTCCTTATCCGGAATTTTTTATTGAAAACAATAAATTTACTTTTGTAGGAATGGAAAAAATTGTAGCTCGTAATCCATATTTATGGGTTGTTAGTCATTCGCCGCAGGCTAAAATAAGCATTCGTCAAACTACCAACAAAATTTCAGTTTCAGCAGGTGGCACACTTAGTAATAATACTTACAATTGGTATAAAGATGGAATTTTAATAGCAACTAATATTGGAGATTCAACATATGCACCAAAAGATTTGGGAATATATTCTGTTGCGGTTACTAATAAAATTGCGACTCAGCTTACTTTATATAGCGATTCTATAGTACCTAAAATTATTACAAAAGAGTTATGCAATCCAGTTGGCAATACTGTTTTAAGTTCGCCGCTTTCGGGAACTATTTATCAATGGCAATATAGTATGGGTGATGCTAATTTTATTAATCTTAGTGATAATAGCAATTACACAAATACCAATAGTGCTTCATTGCAATTGAACAACATCCCTTCGTCATTATATGGGTATCAATACCGTTGTGTTGTTGATGGAATTAACAGTAGTATATATTTTTTGCAATTTACAAATACTTGGATAGGTATAAACAACTCTTCTTGGGAGAACCCTGCTAATTGGGATTGTGGCACAATACCAGATGGCAATACTGATGTAGTTATAAATTCGGGAACAATAATAGTAGGACAAAATGCTAACTGCAGAACTTTAACTGTCAAACCGGGAGCAAATGTTACAGTTACTACAGGAGTTACACTTTCAATTGCACATTAAATTTATTCAACAATAAGTATCTTCTCTTCCATTTTTATGGTATTGTTGTCTGTTGTCAGTTTATTTTTTACAACCTTGCTTACTCTATAGATCATATAAATACAAACCGCCATTAATATTACCACAATAAAACCTAAGGTATCATAATGTTCAAGCGGACTATGTTTTGTTTGCTGTACAACGATCATCCCTGCAAATGCAGAAGCGATCCCACCAGCCATTTGTTGCAAAGATGAATTGATACTCATAAATGCACCTCTGTCTTTCATTTCAGGAATGGCAGAAACAAGTGCTGTCGCTGGAATGATACGGCTCATGATACCCATGAACAAAATTACATTTACAACGATCACTAACCATAATGGTACAATAGGAAGATGCGTATAAACTACTACCATTACCATTGCCCATAAAGAACCAATTGCAAAAATTTTATACTTATCTATCTTATCGCTGAATTTGCCTACAAGCGGCATTATAATTATCGAGCCCAACCCTGTTATCATAAAAATCAAAGGCAATTGTTCATTTGTAATACCAACGTTATTCACTAAAAACGCACTACCAAATGGCATCATCATAAATCCACCGGTTGACAATAATGCAGTAGCTAAAAACCCAATGCGGTATTTTCTGTTCCTAACGGTATGCCATAGATGTACAAAAAAAGAATTCCCTGATTGTAGTTTTAAATGTTCTGTTACAGGCTTAATTTTTATAAGTGCAAAAATTCCAACTAATGACCCAAATCCAACGATCATAAAAAATGGTGCATGCCAACCCCACATGTTAGACAAATACAATCCAATAGGAATACCTAATACCTGGCTCGCTGCAAATGACATTTGTATAAAGCCCATTACTCTGCCACGTTGATTCATTGCAAATACATCGGCTACAATAGCCATGGAAATAGCACTTATAACACCCCCAAAAATTCCGGTAATTATCCTTGCTATTAATAAAGCATGATAATTTGGTGCCATTGCACAAAAAACAGTACCTGCTATAAACCCTACATAAAAAAACATTAATATTTTTTTACGATCGAATTTATCAGCAAAGCCTGCAGCCAATATTCCGGATATACCAGCACTAAAAGCATACGCTGAAACCACAGCTCCAAATTGTTTTGGCGAAATATCCAATGATTTCATTAATACATCTCCTAATGGTGATAGCACCATAAAATCCAATACTACAGTAAACTGTAATAAAGCAAGTATGGCTATCATAAATTTTTGGTACGGAGTAAAAGTGGGTGTAATAGTTTGTACGTTCTTCGTCTGCATGTCAATTATTTAATTCGCTACAATGGTAGCCTTCATTTGTAATAAGTTGTATAATATCATTTGTAGATAATGAATGTGTAACAATTCGTAACACACAATCAATATCCGTTCTATCAATGTTCCAATTGTTAATTGCATCATGCCTCAATACAGATGATACTTTTGCAATATCTTTTTTGTATTTGATGTTTGTCTTGAACACCAAAATAGTTTGCTGCATTGTACTCATTAGTTATGGTTTTAATGCTTTAATAACAAGGTCAAAAGTTTGCCACATCAGATCTTCAGAAAAAGTGAAAGGCATATTTCCCAGGCTTCTTCCTTCAATATGAAAGCGGATCAAATTATTAAGGGGTGCAAATGCCATCGACCAATATACCTCTACCGGCATTGCTTTTAATTCACCGTTTTTTACTGCATTCATTACAAAAGATTTCATCTTTTCTTTGAATCCAATAAATATTGATTCGAAAATTTTTTCTTTGTACGATGATTGTCTCAATAATTCAAAGAGTTCATACGACAACCTGTTGTTTAACCAAAATTCAGACCTGTTTTTCCACTGAATTCTAAGCCCTTCTTCAAAATGCATTTCGGGATCGAAATCCTTTAAAGCAGCTTTTTTCATTTTCAAGCCTTCTTCGATACCAATTTTTACGATCAGGTCATCTTTATCTTTATAATAGATATACAATGTTGCCGGTGAAACATTGGCTGCTTTTGCCAGTTTTTGCATACTAAAACCATCAAATCCTTCTTTTACAAGAATCTCCAATGCTTTTTGACGCACTAACAGTTCTTTATTTTCGTCTCTTGTTCTCATTTGAAGTACAAAAATAAATGAATGTTTGTTTATTTATAAATATTATTTATTATCAAGTCTATTTACCTTCTATTATACTAAATATCATTGTGTTTAGAGTTACTTTTGCCCCAAGTCAAGAATATGATAGCAGGGTTAATTATTACAATATTTATTTTAGGATACATTGCGATAGCCTTCGAACACCCTTTAAAAATAAACAAAGCAGCGTCGGCATTGATTACAGGTGTACTTTGCTGGACAGTTTATATACTGCAAAGTGAATCATCTCATATTGTAGGGGAAGAACTATCACATCATTTAGGAGAAATAGCTTCTATCCTATTTTTTTTATTAGGAGCTATGACCATTGTGGAATTAATAGATTCTCACAATGGATTTGATATCATTACACAAAAAATAAGAACTTCCAGTAAGTCTAAATTATTACTGATAATAATCACATTTACTTTTTTTCTGTCTGCTTTACTCGATAATTTAACCACCGCCATCGTAATGACTTCACTGTGTTCTAAAATTTTAAGTGAAAAAAAAGACAGGATATGGTTTGCAGGAATGATCGTTATAGCTGCAAATGCAGGTGGCGCTTGGTCGCCATTAGGAGATGTTACAACCACTATGCTTTGGATAGGGGGCCAAATCACACCTTTGAATATTATGAAGACATTGATACTGCCAAGTCTTGTTGCATGTATCATTCCTGCTATAATAGTAGCCTATCGTTTTAAAGGTAAAAAAGTTTCTCCTATACCTGATTCTGTTTGTACACCTAAGGAAAAAAAAGATGGCAAGATCATATTGTTTACAGGTGTAGGATTTTTATTATTTGTACCTGCTTTTAAAACAATTACACATTTACCCCCTTTTATGGGCATGTTACTTGCATTAGGTTTAATGTGGGTAATTACAACTATTATTCATAAAAGAAAGGACAATGAAATTGCAGAAAGATTTACGGTAGCAAGAGCTTTACAAAAAATTGACACACCCAGTATTCTTTTTTTTATGGGAATTCTATTGGCTGTATCTGCTTTGCAATCATTTGGAATATTAAAAGAACTAGCAACATTTTTAAGTTCAACATTCAAAAATGATTATCTGATCGGTATTGCACTTGGAATAATATCTGCAGTTGTTGATAACGTACCGTTAGTTGCTGCTTCTCAGGGTATGTATGACCTAACAACCTATCCTACTGACCATAATTTTTGGGAATTCCTTGCCTTAACAACTGGAACTGGGGGCAGTACTGTTATTATCGGCACAGCTGCTGGTGTTGCTGTAATGGGCATTGAACAAATTGATTTCATGTGGTATCTTAAAAAGATCGGAGGTCTCGCTTTATTAGGCTTTATTGCTGCAATACTTGTTTTTTTAATTCAGGTAGAATTATTCTAACAGTTAATGATCCGAAAAAACATTTCTTGATTTTAAAACTTATTTTTGCATACTATGAAGATTAAATATTTTATACTATCGATCTGTATCGCAGTATGTTTTACTGCTTGTAAAAAAAATGAGCCGTTTAATGAGCTTGCTCAATTCACTACTGATACTACTGCAATAAGAGCTTTTATTACCTCCAATAATATTCCCGCTATTAAAGGAGAGTATGGTGTATTCTATCAGATAATAGAACCAGGAACTGGAAGTTTTACATATACCAGTTCAACAAAAGTAACTGTTGACTACCAAGGCAGGTTATTAAACGGTACCATTTTCGACGATTCTGAAGGAACTCCTCGAACATTTACTTTAGGTGGTTTAATAGGCGGTTGGCAAATTGGAATACCATATATTCAAAAAGGTGGTAAGATCCGATTGTTGATTCCTTCATATTATGGATATGGTAGTGCTCCTAATGGTTCTATTCCCGCTAATTCTGTTTTAGATTTTACTATCTCACTTACTAACCTCCAATAATTTAGGCACTTATAATCAATAAGTTATATGCTATAATGTATGCAAAGCGGCCTATTGGTTTGCCGTACAAGTGAGTGACACAACGATGATACCCAAAGCGGTAATGCTGAGTACAAAAAAAGTCAAATACTACCTACCCTAAAACCTGCTCCTGCATTGAAAAAAATTGCAAATCGTACGTCTAAAATCGGCAATTTTATCCTACCTTTGCCGTCCCGCTAAAAAAACGGGATTAATTTTATGTCATTTAATATTTTAAAACAATTAAACGCAGATGCACAGGAAGGAGCAGCTTCTCAGGAAGTTGAAACTGCTGCGGTAACAAACGTGCCTGTGGTTGAGCCTGTTGCAGAAACAATTGCAACTGCTCATGATGATTTTGATTGGAGCGTTGACAAACGTAACGTATCAAGTTATTCAAAAGAAGAAAAAGAGAAGTATGACAGTGTTTATGATAACACTTTCAAACAGATCAACGATGGTGAAATGATCCAGGCAACTATTGAAGCGATCACTAAAACAGATGCTGTTGTAAACATCGGTTTTAAAAGTGATGGTTTGATTTCTTTGAACGAATTCAGAGATGTAGTTGGCGGTATCAAAGTTGGCGACATCATTGAAGTAATGGTGGTTGACAAAGAAGATAAAAATGGTAATCTTCACCTTAGCCGTAAACAAGCTCGTACAAGTCGTGCTTGGGAACGCATTATGGAATTGCACAAAACTGGCGAAATTGTTACTGGTCTTGTTACAAGCAAAACTAAAGGTGGTCTTATCGTTGATGTATTCGGTATGGAAACTTTCTTACCAGGATCTCAAATTGATGTTAAACCAGTTACTGATTACGATCAGTTTGTTGGTAAAACAATGGAGTTCAAAGTTGTTAAGATCAACGAAACAATTAAGAATGCTGTTGTATCTCACAAAGCACTTATTGAAAGCGATATCGAAGCACAACGTGCTGAAATTATCGGTAAATTAGAAAAAGGTCAAGTACTTGAAGGAACTATCAAAAACATCACTGATTTCGGAGCATTCCTTGATCTTGGTGGCTTAGATGGTTTACTATACATCACAGATATTTCATGGGGTCGTATCAACCATCCTTCTGAAGTATTGAAGATGGATCAGAAGATCAATGTGGTTGTTTTAGATTTTGATGATGATAAAAAACGTATCAGCTTAGGTTTAAAACAATTGACTCCTCACCCTTGGGATACATTGAGCGAATCAATTAAAGAAGGTGAGATCATTAAAGGTAAAGTAGTTAATATCGAAGACTATGGTGCTTTCTTAGAGATCATGCCGGGTGTTGAAGGTTTGGTACACGTAAGCGAAATTACTTGGGCTAACACTCCGATCAATGCTAAAGAATTCTTTAAATTAGGCGATGAACATGAAGCTAAAATTGTTACGTTAGATAAAGACACTCGTAAGATGAGTTTGTCTATCAAACAAATGGCAAATGATCCTTGGAGCGAAATCGACACTAAATTCCCTGAAGGAAGCAAACACAATGGCGTTGTTAAAAACATTACTCCTTATGGCGTATTTGTTGAATTAGCTAGCGGTATTGGTGGTATGATCCATGTAAGTGATCTTAGCTGGTTGAAACGTTTCAATAACCCTAACGAATACACGAAAGTTGGCAACAACATCGAAGTGATCATTATGAACATCGATAAAGATGGCCGTAAACTTCAGTTAGGACACAAACAAATTGAAGAAGATCCTTGGAATTCTTTAGAAGATACTTTTGCAGTAGGAACTTTACATGAAGGTACAGTTACTAAAAAAGATGACAAAGGTGCTATCGTTTCTCTACCTTATGGTTTAGAAGGATTTGCTCCTGCTCGCCACCTTGCGAAAGAAGATGGTAAAACAATCAATGCGGATGAAGTTGCTCAATTCCAAGTAATTGAATTTGACCGTAACGACAAACGTATCGTGTTAAGCCATACTCGTCTATGGGAACAAGTTCAGGAAGAAGAAAAACAAGCTGTTATCAAAGAGAAAAAAGCAGATGCTGAAGTAACTAAGAAAGCAGTTAAGACTCTTCAAAGCAAAGTTGAAAAATCTACCTTAGGTGATATTAGCGCTCTTGCTGATCTGAAAGCTAAATTAGATGGCAACGCTGCTGCTGACGAAAAAGAAGAAGCATAATACTCTTAAAGTATAAATAGTAAATCCCTTCGTTAATAGCGGAGGGATTTTTTATTTTCTATATCTGTTGTAAGGAATGATTTTATTTAATCATGTCAATTTTATAAATTGTACATTCATTGCACAACCACTGTTATATGAAATCTAAACTTACCTTATCAGTCTTGCTGATCTTTACAGGCTACTTTACAATGTATGCTCAATCAAAAACTACAGTTCGATCTCCAAATAAAAATATTCAGTTAGCTTTTTGGCTGGATGCCAAAGGTGCCCCTAATTATTCTTTTACATTTAAAAGTAAACCGGTCATACTTCCATCTGCTTTGGGATTTGAGATCAAAGAGAACAATAGCTCCACACTCCTTCCGTCATTAAAGAATAACCTGAAAATATTAACTACAGAACAAAAATCTGTTAACGAAACCTGGCAACCAGTATGGGGCGAGGTAAAAGAAATAAAAGATAATTATAATCAATTGACTGTTCATCTTTCACAAAAAAGAGATACCGCTATTTTATTGGATATTGTTTTTAAAATTTTTGATGATGGTGTTGGTTTTCGCTATGAATTTCCAACGCAAAAAAATCTAAATCATTTTATTGTTGCAAATGAGTTCACACAATTTCGGTTGGCTGGTAATCACAAAGCATTTTGGATACCGGGAGATTTTGATACCAATGAATATAATCCTGTTACATCCGATCTAAACAAGATCGATGCAGCAAGTGTTTCTAAATATGCAGCCATTAGTACTAAAACATTTTTTGATAAAGATGCTGTACAAACACCATTGATGTTAAAAAGTAAAGATGGCCTATATATAAATATTCATGAAGCAGCACTTGTAAATTATCCTGCAATGAATTTACGTGTCAATAAAACGAATTTTACTTTATCTGCAATGCTTGTACCTGATGCTGTTGGTAATTATGCATACCTACAAGCTCCTGCAAAAACACCATGGCGAACTATTATTGTATCGGATAAAGCAACAGAAATATTAGCTTCTAAATTGATCTTGAATTTAAATGAGCCTTCTGTTATAAAAGACCCGAGTTGGATCAAGCCGCAAAAGTTTGTAGGCGTATGGTGGGAAATGCATGTTGGTACAGCTTCGTGGGATAAAGCAAGCGGCAAGCATGGAGCTACAACAGCAAACGTAAAACGTTATATTGATTTTGCTTCCAAATATGGATTTGATGGTATTTTGGTTGAAGGATGGAACGTTGGCTGGGAAGACTGGCATGGCAAATGGAAAGAAAATGTTTTTGATTTTGTTACACCTTATGATGATTTTGATGTAAAAGAATTGCATCGTTATGCTTCAGAAAAAAAAGTAAAATTGATCATGCATCATGAAACTTCAGGATCAGTAACCAATTATGAAAGACAAATGGATACTGCATATCGGTTTATGAAAGAAAATGGATACGATGCAGTGAAGACGGGTTATGTAGGAAAGATCATTCCACGTGGCGAACATCATGACGGACAATGGATGGTAAACCATTATGTAAGAGTAGCACAAAAAACTGCTGATTATAAAATTATGCTGGATGCTCATGAGCCCGTTCGTCCTACCGGTTTATCAAGAACATATCCAAACTGGTTAGCTTGCGAAGCTGCTAGAGGAATGGAATTCAATGCATGGAGCAATGGTAATAAACCAGAGCATGAAACAATATTACCTTTCACTCGTTTTATGGGTGGCCCAATGGATTATACACCGGGTATATTTGAACTGAAATTAAATTATTGGGATAGTTCAAAAACAAATATCATTCATACAACATTGGCAAAACAATTGGCTTTATATGTTACCATTTGCAGCCCCTTACAAATGGCAGCTGATTTCCCAGAAAGTTATGAAAAACGTTTAGATGCTTTTCAATTCATAAGAGATGTAGCAGTAGATTGGGATGATAGTAAATATCTTGAGGCTGAGCCTGGAGATTATATTACTGTTGCAAGAAAAGCTAAAGGCACTAATAAATGGTTTGTTGGATCTATAACGGATGAGTATAAACGCAAAACAACCATTGATCTATCTTTTCTTGATAAGAATAAAAAATTCCTTGCTACTATTTATTCTGATGGAGAGGATGCTGATTGGAAAATAAATCCACAATCATATAATGTGGTAACCAGAGTAGTTACGAGTGAAGATAAAATAAATGTTGACATTGCTGCCGGTGGCGGCTGTGCTATTAGTTTACAACCGATAGAATAAAAAATGGTCGTTAATATTTAACGACCATTTTCTATTATTTAAAGTCCCGTTGCACCGGTTCGTTCCATATGCTCCCGTTTCTTTTTACTATATTTTTTTTCATATTCTAACACCTCTTGAGGTTTAGCTTTTTCTTTTGGTTTTTCTTTAACAGCTCCTTCCGTAGCAGCCACTTCTTCTTTTTTCTCTGTGTCCAACATCAATCTTCCTCTTTCATATCTATCAACTTTTGAAACCCTGCCGCTGTTATCGAAATATTTCCATTGTCCATGTGGTACACTATACTGACTTGCTTTTACAATTTTATATTCAATGATTTCATTGCTCCCTGTGCCATAAACAGGAATGGTATCATATGGTGCATCCGGATTGTATGAGTGCCATTCTTCTTCTCTCTCGAGTGAACCTAAAAAAGAATAGTATTGTTGTATTCCATCTTTACCTCCGTATTTGAAATTTTCCATTGCTAAAAGATCACCTTCAGCAGTATACTTTCTCCAAACGCCTTCTTTCTTATCATTTTTATACATACCTTCTTCATCATATCCTGGATTACCTCTTAATTCAGGAAAGGTCACAACCCATTTACCTTGCTTAAGGCCTTTTTTATCGATGGCATTTAAAGTATCACCATCTGCAGATAATTTAAATTCTTTATACTGAGCAGAAACACTATTGCTGATTACTATTAATAAACAAAAAAATAAATATTGAAATTTTTGCATGATTGTGCTGTTTAAATAAACGCTAAATCAAATATAATATATCTTTTGACCGCTTACGAACTTAACTGATTTTTTAACACCCAATTAAAAGAAAAAAGCATTCCAAAAATTGACATAGTTAAATATTTAACACTTTCAATACTTAAATTTTAAACCCTTTAAAATCAAAGTTGGGCCATTAATTTACAAAAGGATTACATAATTTTACTACTCAATTTTGTAAAAAAGATAATAATATAATATGGAAAATAATAAAGCTACTGATAATGAGAACAATGCAAGTAAATGCCCATTTTCTGGTGGAGCATTGAAGCCAAGCGCTGGTAACGGTACCAGAAACCGTGATTGGTGGCCGAATCAATTAAAATTAAATATCCTTCGGCAGCATTCATCATTGTCAAATCCTATGGATGAAACATTTAATTATGCCAAAGAATTTAAAAGCTTAGATCTGAATGCCGTAAAAAAAGACATTTTCGACCTGATGACAACTTCACAAGATTGGTGGCCTGCTGACTATGGCCATTATGGTCCATTCTTTATCCGTATGTCATGGCATAGTGCTGGAACATACCGTATACAGGATGGAAGAGGTGGTGCAGGTTTTGGAACACAACGTTTTGCGCCTTTAAATAGTTGGCCTGATAATGTAAATCTTGACAAGGCTCGTTTATTATTATGGCCTGTTAAACAAAAATATGGCAGAAAAATTTCCTGGGCAGATCTTATGATCCTTGCCGGTAATTGTGCGTTGGAGTCAATGGGTTTTAAAACCTTTGGGTTTGGCGGAGGTCGTGTAGATGTTTGGGAACCATCAGAGGATATTTATTGGGGTGCTGAAAAAGAATGGCTGGGAGGAAACATACGTTATGCTCATGGGTCTCCTGGTGTGGAAGAAGATCATGGGGTACTTGTATCGGATGATGATGCGGATGGGGATATCCATTCAAGAAATTTAGAAAAGCCATTAGCAGCAGTACAAATGGGTTTAATATATGTAAACCCGGAAGGGCCTGATGGTAACCCTGACCCAATTGCTGCAGCAAAAGATATACGGGAAACATTTGCCCGTATGGCCATGAATGATGAAGAGACTGTAGCATTGATCGCAGGGGGCCACTCCTTCGGTAAAACACATGGAGCAGCATCTGCAGATCATGTTGGTAAAGAGCCTGAAGCAGCAAGTATTGAAGAAATGGGTTTAGGCTGGAAGAATTCTTTTGGAAAAGGAAAGGCTGAAGATACTATTACCAGTGGGCTTGAAGGGGCATGGACCACTACCCCAACAAAATGGAGCAATAATTTTTTTGAAAATCTTTTTGCATACGAATGGGAATTAACTAAAAGCCCGGCAGGTGCACAACAATGGAAACCTAAAAATAATGCAGGCGAAGGATTAGTTCCTGATGCACACATTGCTTCAAAACGTCATGCACCTTTTATGCTTACAACCGATCTTGCTTTAAGGATAGATCCAGTTTATGAAAAGATATCAAGACGTTTCTTAGAAAACCCTGATCAATTTGCTGATGCCTTTGCAAGAGCTTGGTTCAAACTAACTCATAGAGATATGGGACCAATTGCCCGTTATCTTGGGCCGGAAGTGCCTCAGGAAGAATTGATATGGCAAGATCCTCTGCCAGCAGTGACGCATGAATTGATCAATGAAAATGATATTGCAGCATTAAAAGAAAAGATATTAAACTCAGGACTATCGATCTCAGAGTTGGTAGCCACAGCATGGGCATCCGCTTCAACATTCCGTGGTTCAGATAAACGTGGTGGTGCAAATGGAGCTCGAATACGTTTAGCGCCGCAGAAAGATTGGAAAGTTAATGATCCTGTGCAATTATCAAAAGTTTTAGATACGCTTGAAAAAATTCAGTCAGCATTCAATAAAAAAGTTTCATTGGCAGACCTGATCATTTTAGGCGGTTGTGCAGCAATAGAACAAGCTGCAAAAAATGCTGGTCATATTGTTACTGTTCCATTTACTGCAGGAAGAACTGATGCAACACAAGAGCAAACTGATGTAGAATCATTTGCAGTACTTGAACCGACTGCTGATGGCTTCCGTAATTATTTTAATGCCAAACACTCAGTATCTGTCGAAGAAATGCTTGTTGATAAAGCACAATTATTAACACTTACCGCCCCTGAATTAACTGTTCTTATTGGTGGGTTAAGAGTACTCAATATAAATTTCGGGCAATCCCAACATGGTGTATTCACTAAACAACCTGGTACACTTACAAATGATTTTTTTGTAACCTTGATCGATTTTGGTACAACATGGCAAGCCATATCAAAAGATGTGTTTGAAGGTAGCGACAGAAAAACTGGCGCTGTGAAATGGACTGCCACCCGGGCGGATCTTATATTTGGTTCTAATTCTGAACTACGTGCTCTTGCTGAAGTGTATGCATGTGAAGACGCTAAAGAAAAATTTGTACATGATTTTATTTCAGCCTGGACCAAAGTAATGAATCTTGATCGTTTTGATCTTGTATGATTAATCCTTGATATTGATTGAAAAAGCGGCTTACATCAGCCGCTTTTTTGCTTTAAAATAATTATCAACAACATTTTTAATGGATGAATGGATGCAAAGCAACGAGTTCAAGTTCAAATAATTATTTATAAAATATTTTTTCGGGAACGATTGCATAAAAAGACAAATATCTGCATAAACTCTTAATATCTATATAGATGCAAAGTTTATATTTGTTATACAATTTAATTTAACGATTGCATCTACGCCTATTTTTTTAACACGATTACTAAAAATTATTATGAAAAAAAATCTTTACTTAACAATTTTCTGCTTACTTCTGATCACAACTTACAGTAAAGCGCAAACGCTTTTTAGTTTTGAACTGCCTACAACTTACAATGCAACAACCAAAGCTTACGAGTTGGCAGGTGTAGGCTCTTTCTTTCGTGGAACGGCAGGTGGCAGCACTTCTTTCGGATCTGCAGTATGCGATGGCATTGATTCTTCTGTTTCTACAAGCGGAAACACTTTTATATTTCTTGCTGTTGGAGATATCTCTGCCATAACAGTACGTGGTAATGGTACAGGATCTAACAGAACACTAACTTCTGTTTCAACATCAAGTACATTAACAGGAACCTATTCAACTATTACAGCTCCTGGTGTAGGTACCATTAATGGTTCTACGTGTGGTACTATTGCTATCACTCCCGAAACAATTATACCGGGTGGCACTTATATTAAGTTTATTTTTTCAGGTAACTTAAATATTACTTCCTTATTATTAACTGCAACAGCAAGTGTGGCCCCTACTGTAACAACGAATGTTCCAGTAGCCACTAGTGTTACTTCATCCTCAGCAATACTTGGCGGAGAGGTTACTAATGCAGGTTCGTCAAGCATTACAGTTAGTGGTATTGCCTATGGCATATCTGCTGACCCAACAATTGCCGGTACTAAAACTACAGATGGACCTACAGGTACCGGAGCTATTGCCAGCCCGGTAACCGGACTTACATTCAGCACTACTTACCATGCAAGAGCATATGCAACAAGTTCTGCAGGTACAAGCTATGGGGCAGATCAAACTTTTACAACTGATGCGCCATCATTACCAACAATAATTACTGATCCAGGTTCTTTGAATTTTGGAAGTTTATTAATTAATACTACTTCTGCAAACAAAACATTTACTATCGTAGCAGGAGGATTAAGCCCTGCAGGAGGTAATATTTCTGTAACTGCTCCTGCAGGTTACGAAATATCGAATGATGCAAATTCAGGATTTGGTTCATCTGTAAATGTTGCATACAATAGCGGCAGTTTAACTTCTACAACTCTGTATGTACGTTTTATCCCTACAGCTTTAGTAGCATACAATGGTTCTATTGTATTAGAAGGAGGAGGTGCTACACAATCACTAGCGGTTAGCGGTAATGGCTCAAACGTTTCTTATACAATTGGGGACTATGGCTCTGTTACTTCAGGTAATTGGGGTACTACGTCAACATGGAAATTATGGGATGGAAATGGATTCAATACTGTAGCTGCAGCAGCACCAACAACAGCTGATAATGTATGGATAAATGTAGCAGACACTGTAATTGTTGAAGCAAGCAGTAAGAACTGTAAGAATTTATATGTAAATGGAAGAATTAGATCTAATAGTAGAGTTAACAGCCCCGTTTATATTAGAGTATATGGTACTGAAGTAAATGTTGCCCCTGGAGCACTTATGGGCAGTGCTTCTCAAACTTTGGGAGATGCTGCAGATGGATTAAGTATTGATTATTTTGGTACTGTAAGCAATCCAACAAATCCGATAGTAACAATTACAGGGGGTGGCACAATTGGTATCAGCAGATTAAGAACGAATACTTCTCATACAACAGTTGTCATTGATAATGATATGACTTTGAACTATCATGGCTCAAGCAATGCAGGTAATGCAGCAGGATATTATACTGCAGCCGGTGATTCAAATACGCTTACCATTAATGCTGGAAAAACATTGACCTTTGCCCCATGGTCATGTTACACTCCTGTCTCTTCCTCTCACACTAATGGCGGTAGTACAGGAGGAACAATGGATATAAATATTAATGGGACCATGACATTTATGCCAGGGAATGCTGCTCCTGATACAGTTACTATTTCAAGAATATTATGGCACCCAAGTGGCTATATGAGTTTAGGTACAAGTGGAAACAGGATTGTGAATTTAAATATAGGAAGCGTTGGAGTTTTAAATGTTACTGAATTTTATCCAAATGGAACAAAAGCTGATAACACTCCTGGAACAGGTACTTTAATTAGTATTAATGTAGCCGGCGGCGGTGCATTAAATGTTAGCAAGATCGCTGACTTCCGTAATCCATTACAAACAGTAACAGGTGCAGGAACATTTAATTTATTAAGTGGTGCAAAATTAAGAATAGGTTCTGTTGATGGTATCACTGCAACTTCAGCAGCAGGAAATATACAAACAGATGTAAGAAACTTCTCTAACGGTGCAGCCTATGCGTATGAAGGTGTTGTCAATCAACTTTCAGGAGATGGTTTACCTTCAACAGTAAGTGGACTTACCGTAAATAATGCTGATAGCTTGATCTTAAGTGCTAGTTCACAAACAACAGATTCTTTAAATTTAATAAGTGGTATAATCATTACCGAAGCTGCAAAAATGCTTACAGTTGGGACCGCATCAGTTGTTAATGGTGGCAGCATTGCATCACATGTTGCAGGACCTGTTACAAGGCTTACCAATTCAATTGACAATTATGTTTTCCCTGTAGGAAAAGGAGGAATATATCATCCTGCTACTATTACTCCATCCACAGCAACTGCAAGTAGCTATACAGGAGAATACTTCAACGTATCCGGCCCTTTAACAACTTCTGTTACTACTCCAATAACTTCTGTTGGAACAAGTGAATATTGGGATATAACTAAGAATAGCGGATCAGATGCGAGGCTTTGGTTAAGTTATGACAACACACTAACTACTACGTGGTCAAACGGGGGCTCACCAACAGTTGCCCATGAAATTGTTGTTGCACATTTAGTAAGTGGCAGCTGGATAGATGAAACCGGTGCAGGAGGAACTTCTATATCAGGAAGTGCATCTTCTGGAGTTACAATCAGCCAAATCATGAGTACTTTCAGTCCATTTACTTTTGGATTAAGACCAGCAGGAACCGTTCCGGTAAGTTTGATTTCATTCAATGCTACTTTGGTTAATGGACAAACTAAATTATACTGGTCTACAAACAATGAAATAAATGTTGCCAAATATTTAGTTGAAAAAAGTATTGATGGCAAAAACTTTAACGCTACAGAAAATATCATTCTTGCAAGCAATCTTATTTCAAATACATATTCAGTAACTGATCAAGATTTGATTGTTGGTGTTAATTACTACAGATTGAAAATAATAGACAGAAATGGCGGTTCCAAATACAGCAATATCATAGCTGTTAATAATAAAGCTAAAAATGCTTTAGCAGTTTTCCCTAACCCAGTTGCCAATAATTTATATGTATCTCATTCAAAAGCTTTGGATGGAGCTAAATTAGAAGTATACGGCATTGATGGCAGAAAGATCACTGAATACAAAGTGACAAAAGATGCTGTGCAATCTACTGTAAATGCTACAGGTTTAGCTAAAGGAAACTATAACCTGGTTTTGGTAAATGGTGAGAAAATTCAATACATTCAATTTGTTAAACAATAAAAAACAATAGGAAATTCCCCTTAATCGGGGGATTTCCTATCATTTTAGCTATAAAACAGGGCAGATTTTTTTTATTATTTAAAAAAAACATTAACTTTACTTCATTGAAAAGGCTACTAACCATAACAATATTATTATTTGGAATAACTTTTACTTCTTTAGCTCAAAATAAAATCGCTCCCGGCGATCCGATCATTAAGCTGATAAAAGTGTATCCTTCGCCTGCCTATACGGGTGTAAATATTGATTTTCAAAGAGGTTTTGATAAAACCTATTCTCTTCAGTTATATAATTTCATGGGCAAAAAAGTTTATGAAATCAAGACAACTACTCAACACATTTTCTTGCCATTAAACGATTTTTATCGTGGCATCTACGTTTACCAACTCCGTGATAAAAGCGGAAGGATCCTTCAATCAGGTAAGTTCCAGGTAGTTAAATAATCATTTCACTTTTTTATAGAAAAATTCCAAATACTACAACTCGTCAGTATCAATCCATTTATTTTGTCAATTTGACTGCAAATCATGCATTGGCAGAATGTTTGACTATCGTACCTTTGCAAACAATTTTATAATATGGAAGAAAAGGATATAACCGCCGAAAAAGAAGAAATAAACATTAATTCAGACTCTGATATCCCGGGAAGCAATCATTTAAGCAATCCCGATGAAGCAGAGAATGCAGTTGAAAAAATCCAAACTGAACTGGATGAACAAAAGGATAAATACATTCGTTTGTTTGCTGAATTTGATAATTACAAACGTCGTAGTGCAAAAGAAAGAGTTGAACTTTTTCAAACTGCAGGTAAAGAAGTTATAACTTCTTTATTGGACGTTTTGGATGATTGTGACAGGGCAGAAAAACAATTGCAGACAACAGAAGATATTGTACAAATAAAAGAAGGTATACAACTGGTATTTAATAAACTTAGAAATACGCTTCAAAGCAAAGGCCTAAAAGCTATGGAAAGTATCAATGCTGATTTTGATGTTGAAAAACATGAAGCCATCACAGAGATACCAGCTCCTACTGAAGTACTGAAAGATAAAGTTGTAGATGAAGTCATCAAAGGATATTATTTGAATGATAAGATCATCCGCTTTGCAAAAGTGGTGGTAGGGAAATAATTAGTCAATTTGGAAATTTGGAAATGAAAGAATCTATAATTAAAAAACTGTTCGCATCTCCAAATCTTCAAATCTCCAAATCAAAATAATGAAAAAAGATTTTTACGAAATATTAGGTGTAGCTAAATCAGCAACTCAGGATGAGATAAAAAAAGCATATCGCAAAGTAGCTATGCAACATCACCCTGACCGTAATCCCGGAGATAAAGCTTCTGAAGAGAAATTTAAAGAAGCCGCTGAAGCTTATGAAATATTAAGCGATGCTGATAAGAGAGCTCAATATGATCGTTTCGGCCACCAGGCATTTGGACCGGGCCGTGGGGGTGGCGGTGGTTTTAATGGTGGTGGTATGAACATGGATGATATCTTTAGCCAGTTCGGAGATGTATTTGGTGATGATAGTCCTTTTGGTAGCTTTTTTGGGGGAGGCAATGGTCGTCGTTCATCTGGCCGTACCCGTGGTATAAGAGGTAGCAACCTGAGAATAAAAATAAAATTGAATTTTGAGGAGATGGCAAAAGGTGCCACCAAAACTGTGAAGGTAAAAAAATATGTGACTTGTAATACTTGTACCGGTAGTGGTGCAAAAGATAAGAACAGTACACAAACCTGCGGAACATGTGGCGGTAGTGGCCAGGTAAAAAGAGTGCAGAATACTTTTTTAGGACAAATGCAAACAGTAACTACTTGTCCTACGTGTAACGGTGAAGGTAGTACGATAACAAATAAATGTACTGCTTGTAAAGGCGATGGTAGAGTGTACGGTGAAGAAACTGTTACGATAGAAATACCGGCAGGTGTACAGGAAGGCATGCAATTGAGCATGAGCGGAAAAGGTAATGCCGGTGAACGTGGTGGAGCTTATGGTGACCTCATAGTTTTAATAGAAGAAGAATCACATGCAGAATTGCAAAGAGATGGACTGAATGTAGCTTATGAATTACATTTATCATTCCCTGATGCTGTTTTTGGAACACAGGTAGAAGTTCCTACCATTGATGGTAAGGCTAAAATAAAGATCCCTGCAGGAACACAAAGCGGTAAAATTTTCAGATTAAAAGGTAAAGGTTTCCCTTCAGTAAATAGTTATGAAAAAGGTGATCAACTGATACATGTAAATGTGTGGACGCCACAGCATGTTAGTGCAGAAGAAAAAGCAATGCTTGAAAAAATGCAGGCTGGGCCTAATTTTCAACCGAAACCTGAGAAAGGAGATAAAACTTTCTTTGATAAAGTAAGAGAAATGTTCAATTAACTAGTGTAACATTTTATTATAGAATGGCCTGTCTTTTGACGGGTCATTTTTTTTTAAAATATTATTGTTCAGTATGTGGTGCTAAATATTTTTCAAGAATACTTTTTATTTTTTCAGGAGTGAGTGGTTTTATCTGAAACTCTGTTACGAAAAAAATACCGTCAGATTTTATTTTGTCTTCAGGATTCATTGATGTTGTTAAAACAATAATTTCATTATTGGTTTTTGCCATTCCCAAAGATTGATACATTTCCAGGAACTCCCATCCATTCATCCGGGGCATATTAATATCAAGGAAAACAAGTTTAGGTTGAGAAGGGTCAGCGTTTACCAATATCCTTAAAGCTTCTTCGCCATTTTCTGCAATTTCAATTTTATCGATCACTCCCATTTGTTCAAGGATGATCTGGTTGTACCGGTTATCACCTGCCTTATCGTCTATCAATAAAATACTTTTGAATTTTGTTTTCATCAGTTACTTTGTTTTGGTATTGTAAAATGAAAAGCACTTCCTTCTCCCGGCATTGAATCGATCCATATTTGTCCCCTATGTAGATCCGTTATCTTTTTACAATGAGCAAGCCCGATACCTGTACCAGCATATTCTCTATCAGAATGAAGTTTCTGGAATATCGTAAATATCCGTTGGTGATATTTTTTATCAATCCCTATTCCATTGTCCTTTATTGTAAATACACATTCATTACCTATATCCTTTACCGTTATATTAACAACAGGATCTACATCTTTCTGTCTGAATTTTATAGCATTGGAAATCAGGTTTTGAAAAAGATATTGCAACTCAAAGAAACCATCTACTATAGGCAATTTCTGAACATTTATTGTTGCGTTGTTCTCAGAAATATAAACAGCCATTCCTTTCAATACATTTTCAACTTCTTTATTACAATCTATTTTTACAAGCTTTTTATCATTTCCAATTCTTGAATAATCCAACAGGTCCTTTACAAGCATTTGCATTCTTAAAGTTCCTTCACTGATAAAATCAAGGTACTCATCTGCATCCTCTCCTAACTTTCCTTCATATTGTTTTTGCAATAAGACAACAAAATTTGAAATTGTTCTTAATGGCTCCTGCAGGTCATGTGAAGCAATGTAAGCAACCTGGCCGAGTTCCTTATTTGAAAGCACCAGCTGTTCCGTCATTTGATTTACCTCTGCAGCAACCAGTCCTATTTCATTTTTTGACAACACCTTAGCCCTCGCCGTCAGATCGCCTCTTGTAACTTTATTGGTTGCTTTTTCAATTTCTTTTAATTCTTTTGATATGCCTCTTGTAACTAAAAAAGTTAAGAACAAACCTGTAAACTCAACTGTAAACGCTACACTTAATAATATTTTAAGAATAAGATTCTCCAACCATCTTGACCCCTCTCCCAGTGTATAAGAAAAATCGTCTTCAAGCACCGTTAGTTCCTGGTTCATCACATCAATTTCCGACATCAATTTTTCCATTTTTTCTTTGGATGGTTGCGGAGCATTTATCTCTGCATGCAAGCTTTCTGCAATGGGCATTAATTTTAGTATGAGAGAATCACCCTTCGACCAAACATCAATGGCTTTGCCTATGTAATGATTTGTATGGAAACGCCTGAACAATTTTATCATTCCATCTATATCATCAGGGTGCACCCTACCTTCTATAAACCCTTGCCTGGCTATATTCATATCAGGATCCAATTTGCCTAACTCAACCCTTGTTTTATGATCACCCAATGGCACTTCCATGAACTTGTTGAATTGCCTAAAATCATTTTCATCATGCGTAGTATTATACTTCCTTAGCTGGTATACGGCATCTTTCTGCGCTTTAGACCATAAGCCTTCTGCGCCTACAAATGCCCTTACTGATGAAAGGGTATGAATAGCAAACCAGAGTGTAATTAACTCAACTATTATCAATACAGCCATAGCCCCTACTATGAAATAGAGTTTTTTTGCTATTGAAACATCTTTAAGCCATCTCATTCGAAAAAATGCAGTCATATTTGTACTTTAATACAAAGGAAGACAGGTAAGTAGTGCTGTAGGAATAGTATAAGGGGTACAAACACCAATTATACAACGTTAAAGTACTACTTTTCTTATGTGTTGTTATGAGCAAATGGGATGAAAAGCGAAAAATTGTATGTGAAATTCGCAAATAAGGATAGGAATTACTAACTAAAGGATGAAATTACTCATACCCCTTCTTCCTCTTTTTAGTATAAAACTTCTTTGCTTCTTTCAGCAGTTTAATAAAATCTTTTTGTAGATAATTTGCAGGATTAGCAGCAGTGGTAGCTATTGTTTCAATATCATTCCAATCAGCAATGCCCAAATTTTTGGATTGACGAAGTTTCATACCAAACATTACAAGAGCAGTACCAAATTGTAATTCTTTATTTATGCTTTTAAAATCAATAAAATTTTGTCTGCAATTATAATGCAATTCCTTACGAGATCTATCAGGAGACAAACTATACTTCAAAGTAACTTCAGCAATAGGATCTGTACTTGGAAATTCATTGATCTTATTTACACTTGATTTATATTCAAAAATTGCCAGCACACTATTACCGCTTCCTATCTCTCCTCCTTCTAATTCACCCGTACTATCTGCAATAGCATCTTTCTTGTTGTCAAAACCAATAAGACGGTATTCACTCACCAATGCAGGATTAAATTGCACGTTTAAAAAAACATTATCTGCAACAGTGTAAAATGTTTGTGTAACTTCTTTTACCAATACTTTTTCTGCTTCCTGAATATCATCAAGGTAAGCGTAATTGCCATTGCCTTTTTTTGCAAGCGTCTCTAATTTGGAATCTTTAAAATTACCCATACCTACACCGAGGCAGGTTAAATATAAACCGGCTTGCTTCTCTTTTACGATCAGGTCTTCCAATGCTTCTTCCGTAGTTTCTCCAACATTGAAATCACCATCGGTTGCCAAAATAACTCTGTTATTTCCTCCTTTGATAAATGTACTTTTTGCAACTTTATAAGCAGTGCGTATTGCAGATTCACCGGGGGTATCCCCATTAGCCGTTAGTTCTTCAATAGACTGAATGATCTTTTCTTTTTGATCACCGCTTGTGGGCTGCATCCAAACCTGCACGGGACCTCCGTAAATAACAATGGACACTGTATCTTTTGCACGTAAATTTTTTACCAACATTTGAAATGCAGCTTTTACCAATGGTAACCTGTTAGGCATATCCATACTACCCGATGCATCAATTAAAAAAACAAGATTACTTGGAGGTACAGTATCTAAATTTATTTTACGGGCATTTACATTTAGGAATAATAAATTATTACGTGCATTCCACGGACAATTTGTGATCTGGGATTCTACTTTAAATACTTCATGTTTTTCAGGCTCATGATAATAGAGATTAAAATAGTTCAACAGTTCTTCAATACGTACCGCATCAGGTGGCACAGAACTTTTCATATTAATGAACCTTCGGATATTGCTATAAGAAGCTTTATTTACATTTAAAGAAAAACCTGTGTTGGGATATTTGCCTGCATCAACAGTCGAATTCTCTACTAAAGAAAAATAAGATTCATCACCTAAAAACCATTTGTATTTAGTTTTTTGCTGTAGATCTTTTGTAATTGAAATTAATTTTTGTCGATTTTTATTGTCATTAGAAAAAAGTTTTTTCATGACAATTTCCTGGTACACATCCGATTTTATACCAACGATTTGAGTTTCAAAACCTTCCAGGCTTAATATAAGAGAGTCGTATAATTTTTCGGTGCTGATACCAAATCCACCTGAACTACCGGAATAGTAAATTATCTTATTAGATTGTAAAAGCATTTTTACATTCTGCACAGGTTGCCCATCTTTGTCCTTTATTTCACCTCTGAGATAATATTGGGCGGATAAAGAATTTACAAAAAAAAGGGCAAGTAGATATAAAACTGTTTTTTTCAATAAGATAATATATATGAAAGATAAAAAATTTGTGCCATATATACGTGAAACCAAATCGTTTATTGCCTTATTCTCCTACTAACTGATATATTTCAGGTATATTCCTACCTAAACCATCATAATCCAATCCAAAACCAAGTAAGAAAATATTTTTTACACTAAACCCTATATAGTCTACAATTAGTTCCGGATGTTCTAATGCATCAGGTTTTTGAAGTAAAGCAGTTATTTTTAATGATGCCGGTTGCTGGTTGTGTAACTGCGGTAAAAATTTTGTAAGTGTATTTCCGGTATCAACAATGTCCTCAATGATCACTACATGTCTTCCTTTTAATGGCTCATCCAAACCAATAGAAGTAATTACGTTTCCTGTTGATTTTGTTCCTTTATAAGAAGCCAGTTTGATAAAACAGATCTCTGCTTCGATGGTGATCTTTTTAAACAGATCTGAAGCATACATAAATGACCCGTTGAGGATAGCAATAAATAAAGGTTTTTTGCCTTCATAATCTCTGTTGATCTCTTCTGCTACTCTTGCTATCTGCACATCAATTTCCGCGGCGGTAATAAAAGGTTCAAATTTTTTGTCGTGTACCTGTAGTATCGGCATAAGGTTATATTACTGTGAAACAATTAGCTGTTGGCCTATTTGTAAAGAATCAGTTTCAAGATTATTCCATTCTCTTAATTGCTGAACATTTACACCATTCTTTTTTGCGATAGAATACAAGCCATCTTTGGGTTGTACCTCATAATATTTTGTGTTCTTTTCTACAATAGCAGTTTTTATAGACCCTGCAGCAGCATTAGGTTTTAAAAAAATTTTGGAACCTGCTGTGATCTTTGCCCCGTCCTGTAATTTATTATAAGTTAAAAGCGATTTATATTGAACGCCATTTTTTTGTGCAATATCATATAAAGTTTCGCCTTCCTGAGAAAGATGAAAATCTTTATTTCCCTGGGCACGTTTATTTTGCAAAAAAACTATCTGGTCTTTGCTTAATAAACCATCTTCACCTAATTCATTATACTCTAACAATTTATTAAGATTAATATTATTTTTTGTAGCAATTACCAATAACGATGTTCCCTTTTTACCATACACACATTTGCTGCCATTGATAAATATTGCTTTATCCTGATCATCTAAAACAGTTTCAACAATACTTTCCTGGTCGACAACCTGGCTTTCAATTGGTTGTGGTCTTTCTTCTTCAATAACAACTTTTTTTTCTGGATCACTTGTAAATTTATCGGTATCAAATTTTGGCACTTCATCAACAGCAGAAAGTGAATATTGTTGTAAGTTATATTGTTCAATATGTTTGATCAAGATCAAAGGATATTTTGGGTTTGTAGCATATCCCGCCTGTTTTAAACCATAAGCCCATCCTTTATAATCTGACGGATCTAATTTAAAAAGAAAGGCATATCTCTCGCCGCCTCGTAAAAAATTACTATGATCCCTGTAAGAATCTTCTGACGTTTTATAAACCCTGAAACATTCTTGAGGTGCATCATCATCATGACTTACACCACCAGCTGTCCAGCTGGCCTTACATTTAATACCAAAATGATTATTTGATTTTTTCACTAAAACACTATTACCACTTTCTGTTTCTAAGATGCCTTGAGCCAAAGTAATAGCAGCAGGCACACCCATACGTTTCATTTCCCTTATAGCAATATCCTTGTATTTGGAAATGTATTCCTCCGGTGTAATGGTTTGAGCAAATGTAAACTTAGCACTGAAGATCACAATTGCTAATAGAATTCCTTTTTTCATATGAATATTTATAATTTTCTTAATAAAAGTAAACCGTCTCTTACTGTCAACAATACTTGCTCTACTCTTACATCATTTTTTATATGTTCGTTGAATGCATGAATGGCCTTCGCATTCTTCCCTTTGATCTCCGGCTCTAAAACATCTCCATGAAACAGCACATTATCAACAATTATCAGTCCATTCTGTTTTACTGCCGGCAAAATTAAGTCGTAATAATTAATATACCCTGTTTTATCTGCATCAATAAAAACAATATCCCAATTTTCTTTTAAAGAAGGAATGATCTCATTCGCATCTCCTATATGAAAAATGATCTTGCCAGAATAAGCAGATTTCTTAAAATAACTTTCTGCCCCTTCATCCCTGATGTCAATGGTATGCAATACCCCATTGTCATTTAATCCTTTAACCAAACATAATGCACTATAACCTGTAAACGTGCCGATCTCTAAAATATATGTTGGTTTTAACAAACAACTCAACAACGATAAAAACTGTCCCTGCACATGCCCACTCAACATATGTGGCATCGCATGATTTGCAGTTGTTTCATCTATAACAGTTTGCAACAATTTATCATCCTCAGTTGTAAACTGTTCAGCATATCTTTCTGCAAGTGCATTTACTAACTCCACTTAAATTTTATTTTCTGTTAGAAACATAAAATGCCATTTCTCAAAATCTTTCAATTTGAAAAACGGCACTTACTTATTCAAAGTTACATTAAAAAAATAAGAATTAAGCCTTTTTTGAAATACTTAACAGCCCTATAAAAGTGAGTAACCCATTAATTACCAATAACTCCAACCCTATCTGAAAATCACCGAATAATGAAGCCTGGTATTTATCTATAAAAAAACAAATGATAGGCGCTAAAATAGCGACTACAGGTACGAGATTATCATTGACCGTTCGTTTGGTAAGAATACCGAATCCAAACAATCCTAACAAAGGTCCATAGGTGTACCCGGCAATTTTTAAAATGAGGCTTATCATGCTTGGATCATCTATCCATTTGAAAAGCATTACAAACAAGAGAAATACAAATGCAAAGGTCAAATGAACGATCTGTCTTGTTTTTTTCTTTTGTGCATCGGATACATCATTGTTTCGTTGCATTCCCAAAATATCGATACAAAAGGAAGAGGTTAATGCAGTTATCGCTCCATCAGCACTAGGAAACAAAGCCGATATTAATGCTATAACAAAAATGATAGAGATATAAGGCGGCATATGCTTTATTGCAGTAGCAGGAAAAAGTTTATCTCCCGTTTCTGTGATACCATTTTTAGCAGCATATAAATACAACAAACCCCCTAAAAGTAAAAACAAGAAATTGACCACTATCAATATCCCTGAGAAAGTGATCATGTTTTTTTGTGAATCTTTCAAAGTTTTTACGCTGATATTTTTCTGCATCATTTCCTGATCAAGCCCAGTCATAGTAACAGTTATAAAAGCACCTGCAATGATCTGTTTTACGATAAATAATTTATTATTTGGATCCCATACAAAAATATTGCTATACCCTTTTGAATCAAGTGTAGCCATGGCTTCGCCAAAATTAGTGTCGAGTGAATGTAATATATAAACTATACACACTACAAGACCTGCAAGCATACAGGTTGTTTGTAACGTATCAGTATATACAATTGTTTTTACGCCACCTTTAAAAGTGTACAATAAGATCATTAATAAAATAATGAGTGTTGTAGCCCAAAAAGGTACGTGAAAGCCTTCGCCGAGATTGGCGAAAATACTTTCCTGTAATATTTTTACAACCAGGTATAATCTTGCAGTAGCTCCTAATGTACGTGAGAGAATAAAAAATGAAGCGCCTGTTTTATAAGCTTTAAATCCTAAGCGGTTCTGCAAATAGTTATAAATGGATGTAAGATTTAGCTTATAGTAAAGAGGTAATAAAATATAAGCAATGATGGCATAGCCAATTAAATATCCCAATACGATCTGAAAATAAGCGAATCCTTCTACCCCCAATCCCATCGGCTTACTTACAGCACCGGGCACACTTACAAAAGTTACGCCGCTTAAAGAAGTACCTATCATACCAAATGCAACCAGCATCCAGTTACTATTTTTATTTCCAATAAAAAATGATTCATTATTACTGCCTTTTGAGGTGTAATAAGCAACGGTAAGCAGTATTAAAAAATAACCTATTACAAAAGAGAAAAGAATTAATGGAGACATGGATTAATTTAAAAATTTAAAATTAGCTTGCTTTAAAATTCAAGATAGTTAAAATATGCAAATAAAATCAATTGCGGTCTTTTGTGGAAGTAAAGCAGGTAACAATCCTTTATACAAAAAACATGCTGAAGAATTAGGTGTCCTTTTAGCCAAAAAAAATATTACGCTTGTATACGGCGGTGGTAATAAAGGATTAATGGCTGCTATTGCAAATGCTGTATTGGAACAAAAAGGAAATGTTATTGGAGTAATGCCCGAGGTATTAACCAAATGGGAACATCAGCATGATCTGCTGACAGAATTGATAGTAGTCAATACCATGCATACAAGAAAACAAATGATCTATGAAAAGTGTGATGCTGCTGTTGTATTACCCGGAGGCTTTGGCACACTGGATGAATTTTTTGAAATACTTACCTGGAACCAATTGAGCATTCATGACATCCCAATCTTTGTATTGAATACAGCACATTTTTATACTGCATTAATTAATCACATGCACAAACTCCAGGAAGATGGTTTTTTGTACGACACAGTAGAATCAAAAATGACCATATTGAGTGAACCTGCCGAACTGGAAAAATATTTATAAATATTATCTGTTTTTTCTTCCCTGGAATAAAGCTATATTATAACCTGCTCTGATGACAGGTTCTGCTCTTCCAAAATTGTCTTTGTAAGGAGAATATGGTTCTTTTAATACATCAAATCCAATTGATAAATAATAATAAGTATTATTATCCGAAGAGCGGTTACTTGCATAACCGGCTCCAATTAAAAGACTATTAGCTCCATAATTTTGGGTCTGAGATGAGCCCGAAGATGGTATATATTTTCTTTTAATAAAATTGTGTTCATACTGAATTTGAGCAAACAAAAACTTTACTGGAAAAATACGAACAAATGCTCCCGGTCCTATTGTCGAATAACGATACTTGTCCTCAGAATCATAAAACCGTTGAGAAATGTAATTATAATTAAGAGAAACAGCAGCATCCAGCCACTTAGTAAGACTATATCCAAAATGAGGACTTACCCCAATAGCAGTTCTTCCGGAACCAAATGACAACGCCACATTACCTCCGGTAAACAATTTTTCTTTCTTAAAACCTTTCTCAGTATAGGTTGAATCATTATCCTGTGCATAGGTAGCGGATATCAAAAGCACCAATGTGCAAACTAAAATTATTCTTTTATTCATCTTTAAAATTTTGGGCAAAGTACTTTACGGGTATCTCCGTTGTATTCATTATAAAAACCTTTTTTAATAATACTAAATTCAGAAGCTCCTTGAAAATTATTGAAATTTTTAAGTGCTGAAGTAGTTGCATCATAGCTAAAGGTAAAACGAATATTTTTAATTTCAAAACCAAGTACCGGTATAACAGCATCGCCTACACGATAATAAGCTCCGGCTATTAATTGCTTTTCTCCACCTTCGCCTAAATTATAATTAGCATTTAACCCTAATACCAATTCTTTGGATTTAGCCTGCGTAGTGAAATAAGCATTAGGATTAATGATCACACGGTCATTAGGTTTTAGAATTGCATTCACAAAACCTATATGCCTCATAGCTATCTTGCTACTGTCGCCTCTTTGTGCAAAAAAAGTTTCTGAAGGACGATTCACATGGTGAATGGAATAGCCTGCATTGATGTAAGTATTTTCATCAGGGAAATAAGCATAATTCAATCCAGCCTGCATATCAAAATAACTTACGTTAGTAGCAACAAAGTCAGGATAATTAGCTGTTATAGATTGATCGAAAAATTTACCATTGAACTGGCTTGGAAAAGTTAATTTACTAAGATCAATTCTTTTGTTGACCCAACCAAGGTTAAATCCTGCACTTAACAAACTTGCTTCACCTAACATTTGATGATATGCTAGTGAAGCATATGCTTTAGTTGAACGCAAAGTTCCAGTTCCTGCTACATCGCTTAATATAACTCCACCTAAACCCATCCATCCATTTTCAAATTGATTTCTTAATATCTGGGCATCACCAAAAACACTGGTAGTTTTATACGGCTGCCCCAAAATAGATGACCATTGATTTCTGTAATGAGCTCCCAATCTGTAATCAGCATCAGGAATAAAACCTGTATTAGCAGGATTGGTAGTCAATGGTGTATTAAAGAACTGAGAAAAATGGAGATCCTGAGAAAATCCTTTAAAACCAAAACACAATACTACTATCAGCAAGAAATATTTTTTTATAAATATTTGTTTGAATCTATTTGTACTATATGTTCTTATATCACTCATCTATATAAACTCCTTCTTTTATTTTTAAATCAAAAATCATACTACATTCTTTACCTGAGTAAAGTAATATCTCCTGTTCGTCTTATTTTTTTACCATCAAACATTTCTACATCTAAAGTATATGTGTAAACGTCCATTGGTTGTATCTTATTCTTATATATACCATTCCATCCTATCTTGGGACTTGTTGATGTAAATAATAATTGTCCCCAACGGTTATAAATTTTCCAACTCATTTTTGCAATTCCAAAACCCTCTACTTTTATTATACTATTTATATCATGGCTGTTAGGTGTAAATGCATTTGGCACATCAAGCAATGGCTCTACAAGCGCTGAAACATCTTTGCAAATGGTATCAACACAACCAGCATTATTCATCGCTAATAAACAAACAGTAAAAGTATCTGTAGCATTGAACTGATGTTTTGGATTTGCCTCTATTGAAGAATCCCCATCACCAAATTGCCATAAATAATTTGTAGCATTCAGTGATGAATTTATGAATAGTGTTGGCGTATTTATTTTTGGCACAACAGGCGTAAAGCTAAAGTTGGCCGTAGGGATTGCTAATACTTCAATTGTGAAAGTTGCCGTATCTCTTTGATTACAGGTAAAAAGATCAATAGCGATAAGTGTTATAGTAAATGTACCCGTTCTTGTGTAAGTATGTACAGGATTAATATCCGTTGAAGTTGGGCTACCGTCTCCAAAATTCCAGATAAAGTCTGTTCCACCTAATGAGGTATTTGTAAATAAAGCACTGTAAGGAAGACATCCTTTATCAGGGGTTGTAAATGCAGCTTCCACATTATTTGCAAGACGAATTGATCTTGCTGCAGTATCTGGTGCATTACAAAATATAGTATCAACAACAGTCAATATAACATTATAAGTTCCTACAGATAAATAAGTATGTGTAACATTATTTAGCCCGGCTTTAAGAGGTGGCGTTCCATCTCCAAAATCCCACAGAAAAGAACTATCATTATAGATAGGATTAATTGCGGTAGTTGTATTTGTAAATTGAAAAGTCAGACTATTACAATCGCCTATTTTCTGAGCAAAGAAATTAGGTGAAACAATATTGTTGCCAACTTTAATAGTTACGTATGCCGTATCAGCAATATTGCAAGTTGCAGAATCAATTGCTATTAATCTTACCCTGTATGATCCAACATTATTAAAAGTATGTGTAGTATTAGGATTGGTTACTACCTGATCTCCTGTTCCATCACCAAAATTCCATACATATTGTTTTCCTTTAGCAACAGTATCTGCAAAAGCAATTGTAAGAGGAACACAACCTACGGTATCATATTTCCCATTTATTGTCGCCTTTATGCCGGTTGTTATACCGCCGAAATTCATTTCAATTTTTACTGCAGCTTCGTTACAGCTTGGCGATGGATTTGTACGGGCCCATGCACCCGGAGTAGTTGGGAAGAAACCTAACGTTGTAGGCCCCCCGCAGTTTGCACACAATGCCTGGTAAATAATACCGTTTGCATCAAACCTGCTTGTACCGCCATCAACGTGATCACCCAATTGGCCATTTGTTTGTCCAAAGAAACTTCCGAACAATTGGCTTGCTGCATTTTTTTCAAGAACGAAGAAATAAAAATCATCACCGTCTGTTCCACTTTTTATTGCATTGGCTGTAACAGGCAAACCTCTTGTTCCTGCTGAAGGATATTGTTTACTTACATTGATACCACCACCCCATCCTGATACGTATACGTTTTGACACCTGTCAACTAAAAAAGCAATAGGTGAAATATTTGGTACTGTAGAATTAGTTCCAAAAACGGTAGAGTATACATATGCCGAAAGATCAGGCTGTAATTTGCTGATGAATTGTTTACCACCGGGACGATTATAAGGAGCATTAATAACTTTCCAGCTTCCTGTTGTTGTACCCATTATATACGGAAACCCTTCTCTGTCAAATTGAATACCATATACAAGATCATCACCTGAAGTACCCTGATAAGTAGTTTTTATTATAGCAGAACCGGAAGGATTTATTTCTGTTATGAAACCATCTGCTTCCCCACCTTGGTATGTAGCAGTAATAACACCATTTTTATCTCCCGGAAGATCTGTACTTGTTGTAGCGCCTGCCACATATATATTTCCGGTAAATGGATTTATTGATAAAACAAAACAAGCATCACTTCCATTACCACCAAAGTAGGAACTGAATATCATAGAGGAAAGGTTGGGAGTAAATTTTAATACTACCCCATCTTGTCTTCCCTGGCCAAAAGTAGATTGAAATGCACCTCTTACAGGAAAATTGCTTGATTGAGTACAAGATGCTAAAAGAATATTATTATTACCGTCAAGGATCACTTCGCTTCTTGCATCATCACCATAATTCCTCCTTGTTTCAAATGCACCATCCGTTTGGCCAAATGGCGCTATTCCACTTAATGAAACATATTTAGGTTTGATATTAACGCCATCATCTCCAGTACCACCAATTTTTACAGATCCTATTAGTGCAGTTCCTCCAGCGTTGAATTTTGTGATCACAATATCATAGCCGCCTAAAGGTCCCTGCGGAGCTGTAGTAGTAGGGAATGCCAAGCTGCCGTTATTAGAATTAGATCTTCCTGCTAACACAAGATTTCCCTGGGCATCACTCATCATACTATGCGGCTGTTCATTACCGTTACCTCCCAAATAAGTTCCGTATAATCTATTGGAACCATTTGCTGAAAGCTTGATCAAAGCGATATCATAAGGACCATTACCATCTTCATCTATACCGCCATTAAAAGTTCTTGAAAAAGCTCCTTGAGATACCGGGTAACCCGTTCCAAAAACTATCCCAGCAGCAAACATTGTCCCACCAGGACCCGGAGTTGCTGTGTATCCCCAGTTATCAGCCGTGCTTCCAGTAAAAGTGCTGAAAATTAAAGTGGGGTCAATTACGATAGTAGCATCAGGAGAATAATTTTTTATATTGAATTTTACAATGTTATTTTTCAGTTGATACTTAGCATTCAAAACTTCTCTTCCTGTTTTAGTTAATTGATAAGTATACGGATACAATTCTTTTATTTCTCCTACAGATGTTTGTATCAATAATTCTTCGTTTTTAATGCTCAGCATTTCTACACCTTGATATTGCATAGCAATATCATTTACATTACCCCCGGGGTTTACAATGATATCATACTTAAGCGTCCCTGCATCAGTATAGTATCTTACGTCAATGTTTGGATAAATATTTTTATAAACAACAGCTTGATATGATTTACAATCACTTTGCCATTTTGTTTTATCATTTCCTATATAATAATTATCGTAAGTAGGCAGTATTTTTTCTGGCAATATTTGTACGTTGTTCGAGGCACCAACAAAAATTGCTTTATACGCATGTGAACGAATGGTAACAGGATCACCAAATTTCATTAAATTTTTTCTTGGAGATTCTCCTTTTTTTACATCATTATGACTGTGGCCATGTATCTGCTCAGAAAATTTTTGAATATCATCAGGATGATTCAATAAAACAGTAAAGCCATTCTTTTCCATAAAGAATGCTCCGGACTGAATATTAACCTTAAAATCCACTTTAGAATCCCATTGCCCTTTATTTTCAGCAAAAGACAGTTGGGCATATAAAGGCACAGCAAAAAATATTGCAGAAATAAATAATACAACGATTGATAAAGTTTTCAAATTGTGGCTCCTTGTTCCTTTTACAAAATATGTTTCAGCAATCAGCTAAATCCTTACTTCAATTTACGAAATTTTACTCCAAATTGTTTTACCTTTTTGTCTTTCAAGGTAATTTTTTACTGGCAAATTTTCTGCCATATTACAATCAGGATCATTTTCTACTATAAAAGAAGCTGCATTTTTCGCCGCTTCCAATATTACCCTATCATGGACTATGTTAGCTATCTTAAAGTTTAAATCACCGCTTTGCCTTGTACCTTCAATATCCCCGGGCCCTCGCAGCTCCAGATCTTTCTCGGCTACGGCAAAACCATCATTGGTAGCGCAGAGTATCTTTAATCTTTCCCTTGCATCAGCCGACAATTTACCTCCTGTTAATAATATGCAAAAACTTTTTTCTGCGCCCCTTCCTACTCTTCCTCTTAATTGATGAAGCTGAGATAGCCCGAATTTTTCGGCACTTTCAATAACCATCACAGAAGCATTTGGAACATTTACACCAACTTCAATAACGGTAGTACTTACCATTATTTGCGTATCAGCTTTTATAAAGCGCTGCATATTAGTTTCCTTTTGTTCGGAAGGTTGTTTACCATGAACCATACTGATCCAAAATTTTGGTTCTGGGAAAAAGGATTTTACTTCTTCAAAACCTTTCATTAAATTTTCATAATCCATTTTTGATGACTCTTCGATCAAAGGATAAACTATGTAAGCCTGCCTGCCTTTATTAATTTCGGCCCTGATAAAATCCATCACCTGGGGACGTTTATTTTCGTAACGATGAATTGTATTGATAGGTTGCCGTCCCGGAGGAAGTTCGTCAATAACACTATAATCAAGATCCCCATAAACGGTTAGTGCTAAGGTTCTGGGTATTGGAGTAGCAGTCATCACCAAGATATGCGGAGGCAATGAATTCTTATTCCAAAGCTTCGCTCTTTGCGCTACGCCAAATTTATGTTGTTCATCTATCACAGAAAATCCAAGATTTTTAAATTGTACTTTTTCTTCAATAACAGCATGCGTACCTATCAGTATGTGTACACTTCCATCTTCACACTTTGCTAAAATATCTTTACGTTCTTTTGTCTTTGTCGAACCCGTTAGTAACCGCACGCTAACATCCATACCTCCCAGCAATTCTTTTACACTATTAAAATGTTGTTGCGCTAAAATTTCTGTAGGTGCCATCATCACACTTTGAAAACCATTATCTGCTGCTATCAACATACTCAATAAAGCCACGATGGTTTTCCCACTACCTACATCTCCTTGCAAGAGTCGGTTCATTTGTTTGCCGCTGCCTGTGTCTCTACGGATCTCTTTTAATACTTTCTTTTGTGCATTCGTTAAGCTAAAAGGAAGTTGTTTATTATAAAAATCATTAAAAAGATCTCCCACTTTGTCGAATGACCAGCCTTTGCTGAACCGATGCCTTGTACTTCTGATCAAACCTAATCGTACCTGGGCAAAAAAGAATTCCTGGAACTTAAGCCGTCTGACAGCATGTTTGTACATCATATCATTTTCGGGGAAATGAATATTGCAAAATGCCTCCCAGCGTCCTATAAAACGATATTTTGTGAGGATTGATCCGGGAAGATTTTCAGGCAATTCTTTTGCAGATAATTGTTGGAGTAATGCATAAGTAAGTTTTGCAATTGCCCTCCCATTCAAACCTCTTACTTTTAATTTTTCTGTAGATGAATAAATGGGATCAAGATATTTTTTCCCTACTGCTTTTTCAGGAGTGTAAACTTCAAATTCAGGATGCACTAATTGCAGCTTACCCATGAACCAACCAATCTTTCCAAACACCAGGTAACGTTCACCGATAAGTAATGATTTTTGTACCCAGTTAATTCCCTGGAACCAAGCCAATTCAATTTCTCCTGTATCATCCTGCAAATAAGCCACTAGCCTTTTCGATTGTCTTTCCCCAACAACATCAAACTGAACTAATTTTCCTGTGATCTGTGCATATTCATCATTGCCGTTCAATTCACCAATCTTATCAACTTTTGTTTTATCTAAATGTCTTAAGGGATAATGTTCAAGGAGATCTTTAAAAGTAAAAATGTTTAATTCTTTACGAAGCATATCCCCTTTTAAAGGGCCTACGCCTTTTAAATATTCGATAGGGGTAAGTAATATATCGGAGACAGAAGTAATAGCGATATTTTTTACAAATATATTCGTTTTAAAGCAGTGGTAAGAGTTTAAGGCTCCAGCACTTCAGATATTATAAGACTTCCGATTGTAATAATTTCAGTTGTTTTTCAATTTTTTCATCCCATTCTTTTTGCTTGTCTTTATCTCTACCATTTAATGTTTGAGTATCATAATTATTTTGCATGATAGCCAGTTCATTGGCGGTTTCCCTGTATAGACGTGTTATTTCTTTTCTATATTCGGTTGAAGAAAAATTTGCAGCCCTTAATTTCTTTATAAATAATAAGGTATTGATATAACTGATATCAAAATGATTCTGTTCATGCTTAAGAACATAATCGTTCTTCGCTTCTTTGACCCAGGATTTAGTTTTAGAAAATGTACAGTTCACAATAAAAGTAAAACTGGACGAGTCTTCTGTTCTGTGTAATTTAAAATTATAACCAATCCCTGATGAAGTGATAGCCGCAGTATTATCTGTATCTGTAGGAATCCCTTGAAAATCTGCCCAGCTTAATTTATCACCATATTTATAACTAATGATCAGTTTATCTTTTGTATCTGCAGGTTCATAATTGACCGTTACAAAAGTTTGTTGTGCAGAAACAACAACGGTAAAAAAACAAAAGAAAAATAGAACAAGGATATTTTTACTCATTGAAAGAAAATTATACGACAAACTTCGTAAATATTATTTTGGAAAGATGACCGATGATAGATTTTATCACAGCATTAACAACTAATGCTCAATATAATCAAGATCCTTTCCAAAAGTTTCTTCTGTAAAATAAGCAGCAACAATAGCTACTACCATCACAATAACGGCGGTAACAATACCACTTTCAACAATGGTCCATTTCCAGGTTTTCTGAAAAACATCTACGAATAAAAGATTCAATAAAGGCAAAGCTCCCCTAACCATGTTTGGTATTGTAGTGGCTGCGGTGGCACGTAAATTTGTACCAAAATGTTCTGCACCCATAGTAACAAAAATGGCCCAGAACCCAGTGCTAAATCCTAGAGCTGCACAAGCGATATACATGCTTACATCATTCTTTATAAACCCACCAAAAAAGAAGAAGATAGAAATAATAGAAAATAAATAAAATAAGTACAATGCTTTTTTTCTGCTTTTAAAATACTGGCTGACAAAACCAATAAGAATATCTCCTACTGCTATAGCAGCATAAGCGTACATAATAGATCTTCCTGATTCAATTTTGTTTTCGCCATAGAATTCATTAGCAAACCTATTACTAAGGTTTACAAGAATACCGATAACATACCATGTTGGCAATCCTATTAAAATAGCCAGTATATATTTTTTGAACCTGTAGCCATTTGTAAAGAACATCAAAATATTACCTCGTGATACATTCTTTTCTTTTACTTCTTTGAACATTCCACTCTCGGCTACGCTTATACGCAATACCAATAGAACGATACCTAAACCTCCTCCTATCTTATAGCACATCCGCCAGTCATCAGTAAATTTATAGGTGAAATAAGCAAAGACAGCTCCAAACAATCCAATGCCTGCAACTAACGATGTGCCTATACCTCTTTTATTCTTAGGAAGAAGTTCGCTAACCAGCGTAATACCTGCTCCTAATTCCCCGGCAAGTCCAATGCCGGCAAAAAAGCGTGCATACGCATATTGATCGGTTGTATTTACAAAGCCAGTTATAAAATTGGCAATCGAATATAAAAGGATAGATCCAAAAAGCACACTCAGTCTACCTTTCTTATCTCCCAACGTGCCCCACAACACACCTCCAATTAGCAGCCCGACCATTTGCCAATTAATGATTTTTGTACTGGCTGCAATAACACTCTGAGTATCTTTTAAGTTAACACCAAGCCCTGCAAGGCTAGGTTCTCTCACAATTGTAAATAAAAGAAGATCGTATATATCAACAAAGTAACCAAGAGCGGCCACTAATACCGCAATGTTAAAAATAGAGGAAGACTGTTTCGTCATGTTATAATGAAGAATTTTGTTTTGGCGTTTTCCTTGTTGACAATAATTTAATAAGAATGGGAACCGTTGTAATGATCACAATACCTAGTACAATAATTTCAAGTCGATTCTTCAGATCGAATCCAAAAGCATCCAAAATCCATTTTTGCAAGAAGAAACCTCCTAATATCATAGATGTTACCCATGCTATGCAACCCACAATATTATAGTATGTAAATTTAGATTTATTCATATTTACAATACCGGCAATTAATGGAGCGAAAGTTCTGATAATAGGTACAAACCTGGCTATAACGATAGCTCTGCCGCCATGTTTTTCATAAAATTCGTGTGCTTCATACAAATATCTACGTTTAAAAAACCATCGCTCTCGCCATTCATACATAGTACTTCCAAATCTTTTCCCGATCCAATACCCTAAAGCATTTCCTACTATACCCGCAATTGAAATAAGCACTACAAGTACAAATAGGTCGAGCCAATAACTATGTTGATTTGTATATCCGAAATATTTTAAAAACTGGTAGCCCAATCCAGGGACTATTGAACCATCTTCTTTACTGATCTGATGAGCATACATTCCTGCCACAAATAACAATGAATCTCCGGGTAAAAAGAAGCCAACGAATAATCCTGTCTCAGCAAAAACAACAAATAATAATAACCATAACCCACCATTTTCAATATACCATTGGGGTTGTATGAGTTGATGCCAGTTAAAATCCAGCAAAATAAGGTCTAGCATTCAGTTTTTTTTAATTGGTTGTAAAGTTAATGGCCTTTTCGTTATCAAATTCACCTTCCCACCGTGCAATTACACAACTTGCCAAAGTATTTCCGATAACATTTACAGAAGTACGAGCCATATCCATCAATTCATCTATTCCTAAAATTGCCATAACCGGCCAGACAGGTAGCCCAAAAGAAGCAACAGTGCCTAATAGAATCACCAATGATGCCCTTGGTACTCCTGCAACACCTTTACTTGTAAGCATCAACGTTAGCCCCATAATGACCTGTTGGCCGATACTCATTTCTATGCCTGCTGCTTGTGCAACAAACACAGATGCCAGGGAAAGGTATAATGTAGTTCCATCTAAATTAAATGTATAGCCTGTAGGCAAAACAAAGGAAACGATCTTTCGTGGCACACCAAATTTTTCCATATTCTCCATTGCTCTAGGCAATGCGGATTCTGAACTGGTAGTAGCAAATGCAATAGATACTGGTTCTGAAATAGCTTTTATAAAATTTCTGATGGGTATTTTTATGAGTAAAGCAATTGGTAGCAATACAACCAATAAGAAAGCGATCAATGCTATATATAAAGTGAGTAATAATTTTACTAAAGAAAATAAAATATCTAATCCGAGATGCCCGACTGTAACAGCAATTGCAGCGCCAACACCGATCGGAGCAAAATACATGATGATGTTAGTGAATTTAAACATCGTTTCTGCAAGACTCTCAGAAAATTTAAGCAAAGGTTTTCTTTTTTCTTCACTTAGCATGGCGAGTGCAATTCCAAATAATACACTGAATACCACAATTGGTAATACATCTCCATTATAAATTGATTTGATAAAATTCTCAGGGAAGATGTGTAATACTATATCCTGCCAGCTTTGTGCCTTTACTTCTGGAATATCCTGGTGAAAACCTTCGGGTATATGAATACCTACTCCTGCCCTGGAAATATTGATGGCTATTAAACCGATTGCCAATGCAATGGTGGTTACTATTTCAAAATACAAAATTGATTTCCACCCCATTCGTCCCACCTGCTTCAGATCTGAATGTCCTGCGATCCCTACTACAAGTGTTGCAAAAAGAATAGGCGCAATAATGGTTTTGATCATCCTTAAAAATATCTGGCTCAGCACTTTTAGATTTTGTGCAAATGCAGGATAATCTAACCCCACCTCAATCCCTATTACCATGCTCACTAATATCCATGTAGTAAGTGATTTTTTATAAAGTGCATAAATCAATAAGGCAATGATCAATACCCATCTGGATATTTGCAAAAACAAAGAAGGTATCGCTACTAAATTATTGATACTTAAAAAATGTAAAATAGCGACAATTGTAAAAAGTCCTAAAGACAATAATGCAGATTTTCGTTTATTCATACTACCATATTTATTGTGGACATAAATCAAAACTAATGAAATCCTTGCCCTAAAGGACAAGGCAATCAATTTTTCGTGAAATATTTTAATATAAATGCTTATTTTTCCAAATCATTTAATACTTAACTAACATATACTATATGAGTTTATTTGTAAAAAAACCACTGTCGCAGTTAATGGCCGATGCAGGTGATGATGATAAGAAAGGTTTAAAAAGAACTTTAACAGCAACATCTTTAATCGCTTTAGGGATAGGTGCGATCATTGGTGCAGGTTTATTTGTAAGAACTGCTGCAGCTGCAGCACAAAATGCCGGACCATCTGTAACGTTAGGATTTATTTTAGCCGCTATTGGTTGTGGCTTAGCCGGATTATGTTATGCAGAACTTTCTTCATCTATACCTATTGCAGGTAGTGCCTATACATATAGTTATGCTACGATGGGAGAATTCATAGCTTGGATCATTGGCTGGGACCTTGTATTGGAATATGCGGTAGGTGCTGCTACTGTTGGTATCGCATGGAGTGAATATCTTAATAATTTATTAGTAAATGTTTTGCATTGGAAAGCCATTGCATATGAATGGTGCCATTCCCCCTTTGAACATAATATTGATGGAGTACACGGGATTATTAACTTACCTGCATTAGGTATAGTAACAGCCTTAAGCCTTTTGTTGATCAGAGGTACACAAGAATCCGCAGTTGTAAATAATCTTATCGTTATAGCAAAAGTGGCTATAGTAATTTTAATAATTATTATAGGATGGGGATTCATTAATCCTGTCAATCATGAACAATACATTCCACCGGCTTCAACATACACCGATCACCAGGGTATCAGTCATAATTTTGGTGGCTTCTGGGGAATAGTAGGTGCAGCTGGTGTTGTATTCTTTGCATTCATTGGTTTTGATGCAGTGAGTACAGCCGCACAGGAAGCAAAAAATCCAAAGAGAGATATGCCGATCGGCATCCTTGGTTCTTTGGCTATATGTACCGTTTTGTATATTTTATTTGCTCACGTTTTAACCGGCGTAGCATCTGTTGAAGATTTTAGAACATCCGGAAAAGAAGCTTCTGTTTCTTTTGCAATAAACAAATATATGATGGGTTATGGATGGTTAGGTAAATTGGTGACCGTTGCGATACTTGCAGGATTTTCTTCTGTAATTCTTGTAATGTTATTAGGCCAATCAAGAGTTTTTTATTCGATGAGCAAAGATGGATTGTTACCAAAAGTGTTTAGTGATGTGCATCCTAAATTTAAAACCCCTTATAAAGCCAACCTTATTATTTTAGTTTTAGTTGGTTTATTTGCAGCTTTTGTTCCAGGTGATGTTGTAGGCGATATGACTAGTATTGGAACTTTATTTGCTTTTTGTCTTGTATGTATTGGTGTTATTATACTTCGTAAAACAGATCCTGATCTACCCCGTCAATTTAAAACACCTTGGGTGCCTTTTATTCCGATATTAGGCGTAGCTGCATGTTTATTAATGATGCTTGGTTTAGGTTGGACAAACTGGCTTCGTTTAATAGCATGGTTAGCTATTGGCTTTATTATTTATTTTGGATATAGCGCCAAAAACAGTAAACTTAGAAATCCCAATAAAAAAGATTAATTCAAAATAATTTAAAAAATTAAAAAGGAGATTGATAACAATCTCCTTTTTTTCGTTCGCCTCATCTCTCTTTAAAATCCTAAGCCAATCGCAAAGCCTTTCACTGTTGCTGGTACAGACATCATATAAGAAGCTTGTCCTGTTGAAAGATCGATGCTATATAATCCAGTCTGTGAGGATGTTTTAAAAATTCCCCATGCTTTATTTGAAGTTCCTCCAATATCAAAACCATTTCCTGATTCAACATTAACACCAAGCGATTTTCCGTTTATTAATGTACCGGCATTAGCTGGATTTTGTTGCAACAACATATCTGAAGTTGCATCAATATCATACAGTGTGGTCATTGTTGAACCAATAAAACTATTTGTATATGCAGCAGCATCTACATCAGGTGTACCAGGATTGAGGGCAGGATCTACTGCTGCAATAGCACCTGTTACAGGATGTACTCTTAAATTCTGACCTGTATTGCTTACAATACGGATCCTGTCTACTGTAGGATTAAAATCAAATCCAAATGATGTTCCACTTAATGCTGTTGCAAAAGCTGCAGCACCAACCGGAGTTGCCAATCCACTCGACATATTAATTGTATAAATACGGCTATTGGCCCCTAATGCATACAATTGAGCTGTTACAGGACGCATATCAATTCCTTCTATCATATCACCTGCATCTAAGCCGGTAATATTTTTTGTAACAATGCTACCTGTAGCAGGATTCATGATCATTAAACGATTGGCATTATCTACTGCGTATGCCACGGGCATCGTAGGTATAGCAACGCCTACAATTTGTCTGTCAGTCTTGCCGGCATTAGTAGCAACACCTGTTGCAAGATCAATTTGATAAAAACGATACTTGTTACCGTTAGTAACCGGTTCTGATCCTTCTTCATAACCTCTGCCATACAATGCAGCGATAGCTACAGAATTATCCGCAGCAATATCAAAACCTGCCTCTCCGTCAGCCTGTACTCCCAGAGAGCCAACGGCAACAAGGGTTCCATTGTTTGGCGGATTCTGCATATATAATTTATCAGAAGCTACATCAATATCATATAATACCGTTGAAGCTGCTCCTGCAAAACTGTTTGTATATGCTACCGCTGTTACCATTGCAGTAGACGGAGATATATTACCATCAGTTGCAGCTACCTGCCCTGTTTCAGGATGCAAACGTAAATTTTGTCCGACATTGGTCACAAGCCTGATCCGATCAACTGTAGGGTTAAAATCAAAACCTACAGCAGTACCATTGATAGCAGGAGTAAAAGCAATACCTAACGGTGACGCAAGACCGCTATTCATATTTATAACATAGATGCGACTAAGATCAGAAACTCCATAGAGTTGCCCCGTAGCAGGCCTGAAGTCAATTGCAAGCATTTTTTCGTTTGCTTGCAAACCCGTAATAGCCATGGAGGATTTTTCGATCAATGGGTTTCCTGAAATATAATTCACTAATTCATTGGAAGCCGTCAAAGCATAAAATGAAGTTCCTTTATCTGGTGCATGGTCAATTGATGGTTTGGCTAAGGGAGAATTTGCATTAAGATCTGTGTCTTTTTTACAAGAAAAAAACATAATGCTGCAAGCACTTAGCAGAAGGGTATTCTTAATAAATGATCTGATATTCATAAAAAGAGATTTAAGTGTTTAAAAACTCAGTTACGAAACAATCATTCAAATGGTTTTATAATTGTTAAATATTTTTTTAACAAATTGTATTTCAAGAGATTAAAAAAAGAATGTTTATTAGTGTATCAGCATTACCGAACCTTTTATGGTTTGAGCAGGATCGTTTGATTTCTTTTTATAAGTACAATACCATACATAAGTACCTGAAGCTGCATCTTTTCCATCAATAGAACCAGTCCATGGAGCATCTGGATCATTGGTCTCAAAAACTTTATCTCCAAATCGGGTATATACCGCCAATTTATATTGAGAGAGATTATTTGCTGTTATATTCAATATTTTAAATACTTCATTCACCCCGTCTCTATTTGGTGAGAAAGCAGTAGGAAAATAGATAGTACAATCTGATGCCGTTATGATAATTTCATCGTTGGCATTCACACATTTATCAGTAACCAAAACTTTATAGAGCCCTGCAGCTTTTACAATATAACTACTTTGTGTTGATCCATCCTGCCAACGATAAGTATCAAAAAGTCCCGGGTATAAAACAGTAGAATCTCCAATACATAATATCGTATTCGATCCCAACTCCGGCATTTTTTTTTGTTGTATTGATAATTTTACTGTTCTTGTGCTATCACATCCTGCAGTACCTGGAATTATTTTCGTAAATGTTCCGGCAGTATTATATCCTTCAAAACTATGACCTTCACAAATTGTTGTATCTACATAAGAAGTCGGCGCAGGAATAACTGTAAGTTGTACTGTCATGACACTATCACAGCCAGCAGGCTTAGGAAAAGTTTTTACATAAGTACCCGAAGCAGTATATCCTTCTACTGAGTTTCCTGCACATATTGTAGTGTCCAGAAAAGAAGTAGGTGCACGCACTACAGTTAAATTAACTGTTCTTATACTATCGCAACCTGTACCGCTAGAAAAAGTTTTTACAAATGTTCCGGAAGTAGTATACCCTTCAAAAGTTTCTCCTGCACAGATCGTAGTATCTTTTTGTGAACTACCAGAAGTACTGATGACAACCTGTTTCAAATTTGTAATAGGTTTAAAACAATCGCCACCTGTAATATTTAATCTTATTCTTTTAGCGCCTGCAGCATTCCATCGTACAACATAAGGCCCTCTATCACTACCTGATATCACTTGTCCTCCATCCCAGCTCCAATTGAAAGTATAATTCATTGCTGTGGCAGGAATATCTCCATTATAAGTTATTGTAACATCTTTATCAACACAACTGGCTGAAGGAGTAACAGTAAAATCTGCAGTGTTAGCAATAGTTGTGATGTTATTGTAGATCGAAGCAATATCTGATTGTGTTGAATAAAAATTTGCAAATGATAAATATGCAAAATATGCTTCGCCATCTTCACAATTAGCACCGAACGGATCATCACGAAAAATATAAACAGGTTTTCCAACTGTGCTGACATAAAAATCAGCAACATCATTATAAGTAGTAAACAACTGATCGTTTACGTAAATGTCAATTTTTTTTGTAGCATCATCTCTTGTAATGGTCAAAAGATAATAAGTATTATTATTAAAAAAAGGGCAGACACCAAAATTACCATCGGGATAAAAATTTAAACATCGCTGTGATGTTGGTGTCGGATTATTATCAACGTTCTTAAAATAAATACCATCATCTTCAACCCCGTTTGAAAAATCGATTATCCTTGTATAAAGATCATTGAAATTCACAACCTTGATATACATTTGAACAGTATATGTTTTACCGATGACTCCTGATGTATTGTCGTACCTTAATCCCCAATTAAAATTATTATGATATACTATCCTATCCTGGCCTGCAACAGATAATTTATCTAAAATAAATTCTCCCGAAATTACAGCGGTAGAGGGTGTACAATATGTATTCAGGCCAGTTATTGGAAATAGATTTGAAGCACAATCAGCTTCCGTAGTTGATAATGAATTATAAAATTTGTAAGTATTTCTGACAGGAGTTTGAGCCGCTGTTTGTAGGCATGAGGCTAAAAAAGCAATAAATAAAAAGAGTATCGGCTGTTTAAACATCAATAGTGCTTAAGTAAAGTCTGAGTAAAGTTACAAAACAAAAATTAAGTATATATATTTGGCACTTATCCTCATCTGTTGAATGCTTTCACTTTTTTACCCTAACTAAAAACCTAACTTTATCGCTTAATGAGCGTTAATAAATTTCATCGGATCATAATTGCACTTGCAGTCGTAATATATTGTATCACTGCTTATAACAGTAATGGCTATATACATGAAGATGAACATTACCAGATAATAGAATTTGCCCGGTTAAAATCTGGTGTTAACCAAGTACAGGATCTTGCATGGGAGTATACAATACAAGTAAGGTCCGCAATTCAACCATTGATCGCTTATACCGTTTTTAGCATTTGTAATAAGATATCAATAACCGATCCTTATACTTTAGCTTTTATTTTAAGGTTACTGAGTGCTATGCTGGCTATTTATATTATTACTCAATTTGTAAGATCAACGTTATCATTAATAGAATTACGATTTCAACGCTTCTACATATTCATAGCATATCTTCTTTGGTTCTTACCTTTTTTAAATGTTAGATTTTCATCTGAAGCCTGGGCGGGTTTGTTTTGTATGTGGGCTGTAGCAACTGCACTTAAAAATAAAGGTCAATATTGTTTTATTGGATCATTATTAGGATTAGCTTTTTTATTCAGGTTTCAAACTATTATTTTATCAGTATCGCTATTAAGCTGGTTATTATTTATAAAAAAAGATCAGTGGAAAAATATTATAAAAATAGCAGAAGGAATTACAATTGTTGTATTAGCTGGAATAGCTATTGATTATTGGTTTTATGGGGAGTTCACGCTAACTCCATACAATTATTTTTATGCCAATATTATTTTAGATATTGCTTCTAAATTTGGCATCTCTCCATGGTATGATTACATTAAAGCAATTGTTATAAGACCATCGATGTTTATTGGAATACCTATTCTTTTTTCTTTAGTTATTTTATTTATAAAAGATCGAAAGAATTTATTTCTTTGGTTGACAATTCCTTTTCTGATCATTCACTCAATCATTCCTCACAAAGAATTTCGTTTTCTTTTTCCAATTGCCAATTTCATCCCGATCCTTTTATTGCTGGCTTATCAACAAATAAATTGGACAAAACATCTAAACCCAAAAGTTGCAAAACTTATTACTAATAGTATTTTAATATTATTATTTATTGGAAACGGAATTGCATTATTTGCAGTGGCAATAAGAGCCGCTGATGGAAGAGTAGCTATTTCAAAATATATTCATACTAAATATTCGTATCAACCAATAAGCATTGTCTATAGTCGTTGGGCAGATTATTTTACTCCACGTATACCAGCTAATTTTTACAAAGAAGAAAATGCTACTCTTATACAGTTAGATTCATTATCAACTCTGCAAACTCAATTCATTGATACAACTCAAATTAATTTTTATGTTTTACGCAGAGGGCTAGACACAAAGCTTAATAAAAAGTATGGTGACTTATTGAAAAATTTAGGGTATATAAAAGAAATGCAAAGCATACCTGTATGGATTGAAAGATTGGGGATACCATGCAAAATGGTATATGAAAATGACATACTGGAGTTATATCGTAAACAATAAAAAGCCCCTGCTAAAAGCAAGGGCATTATGTTTTTTCATTCTTGTTGAATTAGAACGGAAGATCATCAGCAACAGAAGCGTCACTCGCCATTGAAGTTGCAGAACTGCTTGCAGTACTTGCACCACCCTGACGTGGAGCCGGAACAGCTCCATCTGTATTTCCACCTAACAACTGAATATTTTGTACTCTCATCCGTAAAGTTGCTGCCGGTTGATTTTCTTTGTTTAAATAACCATCTGCTTCAGGAGCACCTTCTGCATATACCATTTTTCCTTTGGTAAGGTATTGTGATATGGCAGTTTTATCTGACCAATATGCACATTCAACCCAGGTTGTACGCTCTTTTTGATTTCCCTGACTGTCTTTAAAACGCTCTGTGTGAGCAACGCTGAAGTTAATTACGTTTTTTCCGTTTACTTCCTTTACAATACAATCTTTACCAAGATTGCCTACAATTTGTAACTTAATCATAACTGTGTGTTTTTAAATGTTTAATCGATGTATCTGAATTTGAAAATTATGAAAATTACTTTTGATTGATAAAGTTTATAAGGATTATTTAGTCACCGGTTCTTCAGATTTTAAAAGCACCCTTCTTTATTTTTCAAAATAGACCTTGTTTTATATTATAACTCGAATTTAAAGAACTAATTACACGAAATGCTTTTTAATTTATCACATTCAAAAATTCGTGTAATCCGTGTAATTCGTCAAATCCGGGTCTCCAAAAATTCGTGCAATCCGTGTAATTCGTTAAATCCGTGTCATCTTAATTCATCTTCTTTTTTAAAGTACTCACCTGGCTTTGAAGCGTATTTACCATACTTGCTAAAGAATCTACATCCCAACGTTGCTGCGTAGTTACTTTACTGATCACCATTTGTGCAGCCCAAAGTTCTACCACATCTTCTGTATTGACCTGGTAAGGTTGAAACTGTGGATTATCACTCACCAATGTCAGCTTACTCCTTGTTTTGTTATTCTTTACCACTCTTTTATATACTATCCCTTCATTACGGCTTACTACTATATATGCCTGATTATTTTTAATATCGTCTACTCCTTCGATCTTTTCACCTACAATGATACTGCCGCTTGGTGTAGGTAACATACTATCTCCTATTATTTCAAAAGCTCTGTAATTACCACCACTTAGCATAGGCAGGGTAAAAGTATTAAGCTCATCTATGAATTCTGCATCAGCATAACTAGCCAAATATCCGGCAGCAGCTTTTACAGGTACAAAATGAATTACATTCCTTTCTGCCGACATCATTTTTTGCTGACGCCGTTTAGCAAGATAACTGCCTCCTGTATCACTTACATCCTTCAGCAGCAATTCATCAAGGCTTAGCTTGAAAATATCGCCTACTATTTCTAAGATCTCGATACGAGGATCTGCTCTCTCCTCTTCGTAAGCGCCAATTAAAGAACGCTTAATGCCTAATTTATTGGCAAATTCTTCCTGCGTCCATCCTCTTAATTTACGCAGGTATTTCAGATTTTGACCGGCCTGGGACATGGTTTAACTAATTTGGTTAGCACAAATATACTAATTTTTTTAGTTTACCAAAATTTATTTTTAACAATACTGTATACCGAAAATATATGGTGGAAAAAGATGCCATACTTTATAAGGATGAAAGGATTGATTAAAAATCCATTTCCACTGGAAATAAATTTTTAACAGACAAGTTCGCAACGCTGATGCCCATTAATATGTGGCAGGTACCAATACATTAAATTTTAGCATTTATACTTGGGGCTGTATCTTTGGCAGCTAAAACATTAAACATGAAAGCTGGAACTGCTAATTTATTGAACGCTGTAGTTTTAATTGCTGCAGGATTATATGGTTATTTCGGAATAGCCGCTGCTGATGGCACTCATTCTTTAACTGCACTTATCCCCGCTGCTTTCGGCCTTTTATTTCTGGCTATGCAAAAAGGTGTGGCTACATCTAATAAGGTTGTTGCTCACATAGTAGTAGTGCTTACTTTGGTACTGCTGATCATGTGTATCATGCGTTTTGTAAAAGTAGATGGATGGAATGCTAAGAAATATGTTTTTCTTGCATGTATTGCAAGTAATGCCATAGCTTTAGTAGCATTTATTAAAAGTTTTATTGATGCAAGAAAAAATCGTCAGCAAATAAGTTAATTGCAAATTTGATTATGCCTGCAAAATATTTTGCAGCTATCCTTACCCCCAATTGAATAATTAAAATGACAAAAAAAACACAACCAGTAATACTGATCACCAACGATGATGGCATAACTGCACCGGGTATACGTAATTTAGTAGAAGCTGTGCAAGGACTTGGAAGAATTGTTGTAGTTGCACCGGATAAACCACAAAGCGGAATGGGCCATGCTATAACTATTGGTCATCCTTTACGTTTGAGTAAAGCCGATGATATTATCCCCGGAGTTGAAAGCTGGGTAACAAGCGGCACACCTGTAGATTGTGTGAAACTTGCAGTTGATAAAATATTGCATAAAAAACCAGACCTGTGCCTTAGTGGTATCAATCATGGCGCCAATCATTCTATCAATGTTATTTATAGCGGCACAATGAGTGCTGCTATGGAGGCTTCTATTGAAAGTATTCCAAGTATGGGATTTTCATTGCTTGATTATAATTATGAAGCAGATTTTGAAGGAGCCAGATTTTATGTAAATAAAATAGTATCTACTTTCTTAAAAAGAAAACTTGACAAGCATTTCTTATTAAATGTAAATATTCCATCAATGCCAAAGGAACTTATAAAAGGAATAAAAATATGCAGGCAGGCATATGCAAAATATGAAGAGGATTTCAAACAGCGTAAAGATCCACACGGAAAAAAATACTATTGGCTAACAGGCGCTTTTGTAAACTTTGATAAAGGCAAGGATACTGATGTGTGGGCTCTCGACAATGGATATGTAAGTATTGTACCTGTTCATTTTGACCTAACCAATTATAAATTAAAAGACCAGTTACAAAAAACATTTAAATAAGATGATTTTTAAGAAAGATAATTTTTGGTTAGGATTTGTATTAGGTTTAATAGCGCCTTTTCTTGGTTTCCTTTTTTTCAGATATCGGCATTTGTCCCCTCTGAGTTATTGGGATGCTTTGCAATATATTTTTGTTCAACCCGGCCATGCAATGCTAACTGCAGCAATTAGTGTGTCGCTTTTGGCAAATGCAATTATTTTTACATTGTATGTAAATGTCAGGAAAGATAAAACAGCAAAAGGTATCTTTACTTCAACTTGTATTTACGCTGTGATCGTTTTATGTTTTAAAATTTTTAGTTAATTAATATTTCAATGGAAGTTAATCAGCTGTGGTTTAAAGATTGGTTCAATTCACCTTATTATCACCAGTTATATTTTAACCGTGATGAGAAGGAAGCTGGTGCATTCATTGATAAACTCATCGATCATTTAAAACCTGCTCCTGGTTCACTCATGCTTGATGTAGCCTGCGGAAAAGGTAGACACTCCATACATTTGGCCGAAAAAGGTTTTGATGTAACTGGCATCGATCTAAGTGCAGAAAGCATTCTTGAAGCACTAAGATCACAAAATGACAAACTGCATTTTTACAAGCATGATATGCGTCTCCCTTTCTGGATAAATTATTTTAATTACGCATTTAATTTTTTTACAAGCTTTGGATATTTTGCCACCAGGCGTGAACATGATAACGCTATACGTACCATTGCACAATCTTTAAGGCCAGGCGGGTATTTTGTATTAGATTATCTCAACACACATTACGCCGAAGATCATTTGGTTCATCAGTTTGAAAAAGAAATAGATGGCGTAAATTATTTTATAACAAAATGGTTTGACGAAACACATTTCTATAAAAAGATACAGGTAGAGGATGAAGCCTTGCATGAGCCCCTTATCTATACCGAAAAAGTTGCAAAATTTTCTTTGGGTGATTTTACAGAAATGTTTGCCTACCAGGGATTACAGATCCAGGAAGTTTTTGGCGATTACAATTTTGCAGATTATCATGTCAGGAATTCTCCGAGGTTGATCGTAATTGCAAAGAAGATCTAGTGCATTTCAGTAATAAGCTATTCTGATATATTAATACCTACTATGGATCAGCCGGAACTAATCACAAAAAAGAATTTTTCATTCCTCTTGCTATTAGGCATATTGCTGAATGCTACTGCATTTTTCAATGATATTTTAGAAACTGATGGCACACTATACGCTTCCATTGCAAAACATATTGCACTAACAAATGATTGGCAAAATTTATGGGTCAACGGAACTGATTGGTTGGATAAACCACATTTACCTTTTTGGATAACTGCCATCAGCTTAAAGTTATTAGGGATTTCTTCATTCACTTATAAATTACCATCATTTATATTTTGGCTGGCAGCAGTTTATTATTGCTATAAACTTGCAAAAGATATTTATGGTGTTGTAACTGCAAGATTAGCAACGATCATTTTCATCACATCCCTCCATGTTATTTTAGCAAATTTTGATGTGAGAGCAGAAGGTTATCTCACAGCTTTTATTATTGCTACTGTTTATCATCTTTACAAGTTGATGGATAAAAAATATAGTCTTCATATTGTATATGCCGCTATTTTTTGTGCCTGTGCAATAATGACAAAAGGAATATTTACTTTGATCACTATCTCATCCGGGTTTATTATTTATTGGATAAAATATAAACAGTGGCATCAATTCCTTCAATTGAAATGGTATTTATTTGTATTGCTTAGTTTCATTTTCATTTTTCCTGAATTAGTTTCATTATACAATCAATTTGATAAACACCCCGAAAAGATAGTATTTGGCACAACAAATGTTTCAGGATTAAAATTCTTTTTCTGGGATAGTCAATTCGGAAGATTCTTAAACACAGGCCCCATCAAAGGCAGAGGCGATCTTTCATTTTTTATCCATACAACCTTATGGGCATTCTTACCGTGGGCATTGTTGTTGGGAGCGGCAACATTTACAATTTTCAAAAAAATTAAACGAATGGCTACCATCAAACACAGCTGGATCATAGGCGGAACGGCCATTACAACATTTGTATTATTCTCTTTATCAAAATTTCAATTACCGCATTATGTAGTAATTCTATTTCCGTTCTTTGGAATGATAACAGCAGATTGGTTATTGCGATATGCATCTGAAAGAGCAGCAAAAAATTTTAATACAATTCAAACAGTATTATATTTTATACTGATAGTTTTTATTGGATTGATATGTTTCTTTTATTCTTTTGGTACAGTTACAACAATTTTTCTAGGTCTTACTATTTTAGTAATAACTGTAGTAATATTATTTTATCCAGTACATTCATTAAAATTAGCTATCATTAAAAAAAGCGTAGGGTTTGCTTTATTGCTGGCAATATTTTTAAATTGCTTTTTTTATCCTTCCTTACTAAATTATCAATCTGGTATGAAAGCAGCAAGATATTTAAACGCTCAGGAAAATTACCAAACTCCTATCTTGCTCAATTGCGGCGCTTACGGTTATGCTTTTGAATTTTATAGCAATACGCCTGTCCAGAGAGCAAATGATGTACAAGATCTTCTTGAAAAAAAACAATCAGCTCAAAGCACCATTTTATTCAGTCCGATCAAAATAGTTGACAGCTTAAAACAAAAAGGCGCTGATGTCAAAATTCTTAAGACCTTTGAGCAATTTCATATCAGCCAATTAACAGGAAAATTCTTAAATCATAAAACAAGAAAAAATGTGTTAGACACATTTTCAATTTCATTAATTACTAAAAAAGATTAAAATGGAAAAAATATTGCAATGGGATACTGCCATTTTCCGTTTGATCAACAGCACAGGAAGCAATAGTTTTTCAGATTGGATAACACCATTCTTAAGAAACCCATTGACATGGTATCCGCTTTATTTATTTCTATTATTATTTGCAGCTATCAATTATAAAAAGAACGGTTGGTGGTGGGTGGCGTTTTGCGCCATTACAGTTATTATGGCAAATTATATCAGCAGTGGTATCATGAAACCAACTTTCAACCGCCTGCGTCCATGCAATGTGCCTGAGTATTCCAGCTGGATAAACATATTGGTACACAGGCCTCAAAATGGCAGTTTCACATCTTCGCATGCAGCCAATCACTTCGGGTTTGCAATGTATTTCTATATGACATTAAAGCAAAACTTCGCTAAATGGAAGCCTGCACTTTTCTTTGTATGGGCAATTGCTATCTGTTATGCCCAGGTCTATATTGGCATACATTATCCACTTGATATCATTGGTGGTGCTATTATTGGAATAGTTATCGGATATTTGTGGGCAACAGTCTTCAACAGGAAATTTACCCTGTTAGCTTAATTATGACAGAAATTTTTATTTTACTAGCCTTAATAATTCTAAACGGCCTTTTTGTGATCAGCGAAATTACCTTGGTAAGCTCCAGAAAAGGGAGGCTCCAGGATATGGCCAATAAGGGAGATGGTAAAGCAAGGAAAGCACTAAAGCTTGCTGAGAATCCCGAAGTATTTTTATCAGCTGCACAAATAGGCATTACACTCATTGCAATTTTAACGGGTTTGTATTCCGGAGAAAAATTCAGCAAGGATCTTGAGCCTTATGTAGCAAAAATCGATATACTCACACCGTATGCCGGCACGATTTCTACAACCATCATTGTTATCATTGTCACTTTTCTTTCCATCATTTTCGGAGAGTTAATGCCAAAACGTATAGGTTTAATGTATGCTGAAAAAATTGCAAGAGTTGTTGCAGGGCCAATGTATTTCTTTTCTAAATTAACTGCACCCATTGTTTGGTTACTTACCAGGATCAGTAATTTATTATTCAGACTTTTAAATGTGAAGCCTCCTACCGATAATGCTGTAACCGAAGAAGAGATAAAAGCGATGATATCAGAAGGAAGCGAACATGGAACTATTGAAGAAGAAGAAAAAGAAATTATTGAAAGGGTCTTTCATTTGGGAGATAGAAATATCACTTCTCTTATGACGCACCGTACAGATATTGAATGGTTCGACATGGAAGACACTGTTCAATCTATAAAAGATAAATATGATACTATTCCTTATTCAACTTATCCGGTTTGCGAAAAACAGGTGGATGATATCAAGGGTATACTTTATATTAAAGATCTTTTAAAAGCCGATCCCGACACCAAACTAAGCACTTTGATAAAACCTGCTTTGTTCGTTCCTGAAAACAACAATCCTTATCAATTATTAGAAAAGATAAAATCAACAAAGATCCACAGTTGCTTTATTGTAAATGAATATGGTACTCTAGAAGGAATGATCACACTCAATGATATTCTCGAAGCCATTGTTGGAGATGTACCTCAAACAGGCCAGGAAGAATATGAAGTGGTTGAAAGAGCCGATGGCACCTATCTTGTAGATGCACAAATTCCCTTCTATGATTTCTTAAGCCGTTTTGAAAAAACAGAATGGATGAATGAAGGTGAGCATGAATTTGATACATTGGCCGGCTTTGTTTTACATGAATTAGAACGCATTCCTTCTACGGGAGAAACTTTTGATTGGCGTGGCTTTCAATTTGAAATAATTGATATGGACGGCCAGCGTATTGATAAATTACTCGTAAAGATCTCCGAAGCAATTAAGGATAATATGGATGAAGAATAATTGTTTTTTGTTACCTTCATTTATATAGAAATCACTATATTTTCTGTACAATTATTGAATAAATATTTTCAGCTATGAAAAAGTTATTGATCCTAAAAGTATTAATACTTATCACCCTTTTATCAAATGCCCAATACACCTACCCTGCTACAAAAATGGTTGACAGCAGCAATACCTGGCACAACATAACTATAAAAGATCCATATCAATGGCTCGAAAATCTCAAAGACAAAGAAGTAACCGACTGGTTTAAAGCACAATCAGATTATGCTGATGGTATCATTGATAAATTGCCGCAGGCAGATGGTATCTATAAAGATATGCTGATGTTGGATTCTATCAGACCTGACAAAATTTTTAAGATCAGGCAAATAGGAAAGTTACTCGTTTACTTCAATCTGAAGCTCGGCGAACCCAAAGTAAAAGTGTACAAACGCAATGGCGAATTCAGTAAAGAAGAATTATTAGCAGGACCTGAAATGTGGGGAACCAATTATAATATCTCCAATTTTAGTTTCGATCCATATCAAAAATACATTGCCATAACAGCATCAGAAGGTGGCAAAGAAATAGATGTTGTAAAATTTTATGACATTGCTAAAAATAAATTTTACAGTGATAGTATTCCAGGTATCTTTTATGGATACACCGGGAAGCCCAACCAGGTTGTATACATGCAAAAACCTACTTATGATGTACACGTAGAAGTTCCCGACAAAGACAAAGTTTTTAAACTTCATACACTTGGCACGGATACATTACAGGATGAAATTTATCTTTCCTATCAAACTAACCCTGATTTGTATTTATTAGACAACTCAAAATATGTAGCTCCTTTCTGGTCAGATGATATCAATTGCAAATATGAATTTTTATCAAGATCAAGTGTATCACCCTTTATGGATCTGTATTATCGTCCGATCAACAGTAAAGCCGCATGGAAAAAGATAATCAGTATGGAAGAAGATGATGCTGTTTCTCTAAATGGAGTTGGTAATAAATTATATGTTAGTTCAAAAAAGAATGCTCCGAATGGTAAAATACTTTTACTAGACCTGAATGCACCTGATATAAAAAAAGCAAAAACAATTGTTCCTGAAAGAGAGGTTCCCATGGAAGGCCTTTCACAATCTAAAAACTTTTTGATCGTACCATATATAAAAAATGGCGTGTTGATGTATAACTATATTGTAGACATGCGTACCAATAAAGTATCTAAAAATCCATTCCCTGAAAATACTAACCTTACTTACCTTACTCCCTTCAATAAAGAAAATGATGACATTCACATTGCACGTACAGGCTGGATAACACCTCTGCAATTTACATATGGCAGTCTTGCAACACCTGTACAAGGAGAAAAGAAATTTTCGTTTCGTAAAACAGTTAAGTATCCTTACGTAAATGAATTAAAAGTAGAAGAAATTGAGATCCCCGGTCATGATGGTGTAATGATACCACTTTCGATCGTTTATAGAAAAGATATTAAATTAAACGGCCACAACCCTGCGTATCTATATAGTTATGGAGCTTATGGTTACAGCACAGGTTCAGGCTTTAGTACCGATTTCCTTTTAATGGCGCATAAAGGAGTTGTAATAGCTATTCCGCATGTACGTGGTGGCGGAGAAAAAGGCGAGAATTGGCATTTAGCTGGTTACAAACAAAGTAAGCCTAACACCTGGAAAGATCTGAACAGTTCAGCAGAATATTTGATCAGCAAAGGATTTACTTCTCCA
>JAZKCS010000001.1:304684-619225 GCA_040387955.1 Bacteroidota bacterium
AGGTGCAAGTGCCGGTGGTATCTTAATTGGAAGAGCAATTACTGAACGCCCTGATCTATGGGCTTGTGCTATTCCGCAGGTAGGATGCTTATCAATGGTAAGACAGGAATTTGCACCTAACGGAGCGATCAATACTCCTGAATTTGGTACCGTAAAAAATATCAATGAATTCTTTTCATTAATGGAAATGGATGCAACATTACATGTACAAAACGGAGTTAAATATCCTGCAATGCTTATTACTACCGGTTGGAATGATCCACGTGTGATCAGTTGGCAACCTGCTAAATTTGCTGCAGCTGTTCAAAAAGCAAACAGTTCAGATAAGCCAATTTTATTACAGGTAGATTATAAAGGCGGACATGGAGACAGTGAAGACAAATATGCCGGCATGAAAAAAGAAGCAAAGAAATGGGCCTTCATATTATCTCAATGTGAACATAAATAAAAGTAAAAGCCCTGTAGAATCCTACAGGGCTTTTTAAAAAATATCATCTTTTACTTATTTACCTGAATAGCATTTTTCACATTCCTTAAGTCAGTAGATACTACTTTCACATTCTTAGATTTAGCGTCTGCAGTTACAAAAGTTTTTGCAGTCAAAGGAAAATAGCCATCTGTAACAGTAAAGCCTGTTACGTTGTTAAGCGCATACACATTACTGTTATCTGTAAGTATTTTAACTCCTTTCAAACTAATATCAGTAGCGTTTTCAGCAACTAAACCTTTTTTAGCGCTGATCGTTACATTATCAAAAAACAATTTAGTAATAGGCATTTCCGGCAAACCATTAATGGTCACTGCTGTTTCTGCACCACTACAATAGATATTGCTCAAATGAAAATCTTGGAACAGAGGTGTTTTATCTCTGATAGTACGTACAGTATCTTTCACAGCTCCTGCAGGCACATCTTCATAATAAGTATCAAAAGAAATTGCTTCATGCAGAATATCTTTCATATAAATATTGGAGATATAAATATCTTTTACCAATCCGCCACGGCCAGCATTACTCTTAACACGTATACCAATATCTGTTCCGATAAAGTTGCAATCCGTTACATAGATATTACGCATACCGCCATCTGTATTGCTGCCAATTACAAATCCACCATGGCCATTATACACAGTACACCCGGCTACAAGGATATTCTGTAAATTAAATTGATCTGCAGGATCACTTTTACCCCTGCTGCTTTTCATGCATATACCATCATCACCTGCACTAACATTACATTTATATACTACTACATTTTCACAAGCGCTGATATCGATAGCATCACCATTTTGAGCCCACCATTCATTGAAAAAATTAGCATTTCTTATTGTAAGATTTGTACACTTGCTTGGATAAAATATAAATTTCGGAGAGTTTCTGATCGTAACGTTTTCTACAAGTACATTCTCACAGTTTACAAGGAAAAGTAAATGCGGCCTTAAAAAATCACGTGCAGGTAAATTATCTGCTGCAGTTGGTTTGGCAACTCTTTGCTTCAGGTCTTTTACATATGCTTCTCCTTCTAATGCTTCCTTACTTGGCCACCAGATGCTGCTATCTTTACTAAGAACACCACCAGATGCTAATAATTTTTTCCATTGTGCTTCCGTGGTTTTGTTTTTCTTTACAGGCCTCCAGCTTTCACCACCACCATCAATGATCCCTTCGCCGGTAATAGCAATGTTCTTTAGATCGTAGCCATAAATTGGTGAGGCAGGTTGATAAGTGGTACTGGTATTAGAAGCTTTGATAATAGGATATTGTGTATGATCTGAAGTAAAATTGATGATAGCACCTCTTTGGACTTCAAGATTAATATTACTTTTTAATTGGATCGGGCCTGTCAACCACAATCCTTCCGGTACAATTACCTTTCCGCCTCCAGCCAAAGCACATGCAGCAATTGTTTTTTCAAATGCTGTTGTATTTAAAGTATGGCCGTCATTTACTGCGCCATAATCTTTTATGGAAAAAACCTTTTCTCCAAATGTAGGAAGTAAAACTGTCGGCATTTTAAAGGGAGCATTGGCAGTATACCAGGCAATATCTTTTTGTTGAGCATTGGTACTCAACGAAAAAAGTATTACTGTCAAAAAGGAGAATGATGTTTGCCTTACTATTAAGAAAGGTCTTTTACTGAATAAATTGATCATGTTTTTGTGTTTTCTATACAAGCAAATGAGACCAAAATTACACTTTCAATGCTTGCTGTTAAAGATTAATTGCGGTAACGTTCCCGACAAATATTGCTGTTTAATGCTTCATAACAAGCGAATTATCAGCACTTAAAATTCAATTAACATTAATTAAGGAAGCCTTAACAAAAGCAAGTGCATCAATACTTTTACATATAATAGGAAAAAAAGGCTTACCTTCGTGAATTAATAATACAATACAATTTAAAATGAACACAAAAAATCAAGGAACCGTGAAATTTTTCAATTCAGAAAAAGGATTCGGTTTTATCAAGCATGACGACTCTAACAAAGAAACTTTTGTACACGTTAGTGGTTTATTAAACGACGTAAAAGAAGGTGATAAAGTAGAGTTTGACCTGCAAGAAGGCAAAAAAGGCTTAAACGCCGTTAACGTTAAACTGGCTTAATAAAAATATTTAGTCTTTCTTAATAAAATTACGGGCTGCTATTGCAGCCCTTTTTTTATGCTTGTTAAATTCATCCTAATAGGTTTGATTCAAACAACGATTGAGACTAAATTTGCATCTTGATAAAAAAATTAAAAATGAAGAGATCTATAGTACTTGTTTTCGCAGTAATGTTTTTAGGCAAATCTTTTGCACAACAACAAACTCAAAAGATAGTTTTGGACAAAAACCAACAATTGAATTTTATTTCCACAGTTAAAGGCAATATGGACCAGGAATATATGGGAATGAGCATTGATATGGATCTAAATGTATCGTCAGATAAAAACATTTCAGTAAAAGAAAAAAAATCTGAAAATTATCTGATTGATTACACTACTAAGCATTTGAAAATGGATGTTGTTTTAGCAGATCAAAGAACAACTTTTGATAGTGACAATAAAAATGATATGAAAAGCGAAATGAATGATCTTGCAAGGGATATTAATGTCGCAAAAAAATATAGCCTTGATCACAAGGGACAATCTATAGCCTTGGATACAATTAATAAAACAACTACCAAAGAAGCTACTCCAAATCCAATGAGTGGATTATTAGATCAAATGATAAGTAACGAAACTGAACAAGGTACACTTGAAAGTTATTTCATGCTTTTAAATAGTGATAAAAAAATAGGAAGTACATGGCAGGATAGCATTGTAAATTCTAATAATAAACGACATACAAGTTTTAAATGGGATTCTACAATTAATAATATTGCCATTATAAAAATTACTCAAAAAATAAACAACAAGATCAAGTCAGAAATGATGGGATTAGAAGTAGAAATGGATATTACCAATGATGTCCAGGAAACAAGGCAGGTAAATCTTTCATCAGGAATAATTGAACGTAAAACATCAATAAACAAAATGTCTGGAACTGCTGATGTGATGGGTATTTCAATGCCTATTACCGGAACTGTTACCAATACAGTCGAATTAAAGCAATAGAGAAAAGATACAAAATAAAAAAGGCTGTCATTGACAGCCTTTTTTATTTTGTATTATAAATTTATTTGTAAAGTATTTTATAATATTCATCAGCCATACGGTTACTATCAAACTGTACCTGAACATCACTCATACCATTTTTCATGATATGTCTCCAGGTATCTTTATTATCATAATACAATGGTAGGATCTGATTTTCTAAGATATCATACAATTGATTAAGATCGTATTCATCTTGTTCCTGTACATGAATATTTTCATAATCAATCGGCGGAACAACAAAACCATTATTACCATTATTGATGAACTCACATATCCAGCCATCATTCGTACTAAAGTTAACAGCTCCGTTCATTGCAGCAGTCATACCACTTGTTCCACTTGCTTCTCTTGGTACACGTGGATTGTTTAACCATACATCTGCAGCTTGTTTAAGACGCTTGCTCAAACTCAACTCATACCCGATACACACCGCAACATTTTTATATTGTTTACTTAAATGTACTAGATGATTAAAATCATTAATAGCAGGATAATCCAATGGATAAGGTTTACCAGCCCAGATTATCTGAACAGGATATTTTGTACTTGCTAATAAAGCTTCAAAGCGTTTAAGGTCTCTCGTTAGTAACTCTGCTCTTTTATATCCAGCAAAACGACGGGCCCAAACGATAGTAAGTACATCCGGATCAAGTAATTTACCGGATTGGTCTGCAACAATCTCCAAGGCTCTTTTTTTAAGATATCTTTTGCGATCATCAAACCAAACATCATTCTCTTCGGCTTTGGCTTTGTACAATTGCTTATCTGCCCAATATGTCCAGTTCTGTGCATTTGTAATAGCTTTGATCTCACAGATATTTTTATACTTGCCCCACATTTTGCGGCTTACTTCACCATGCAATTGAGATACTCCATTTGCTAATTTTGCAAATCTTAAGGCCGCCAATGAATGGTTGAATTGATTATCTTCCATTCCTGTTATCTTACGTACCTGATCAAGTGGCATACCACAGAAATAACTCATTTTTTCACAAAGGAAAATATCATGCTTTTCATTTCCGGCTTCTTCAGGTGTATGTGTTGTAAATACTAAACGTTTTTTTACATCTTCAGCATTACCAAATTTTCTATATAAATAAAATGCTGCACTAATTGCATGTGCTTCATTTAAATGATATAACTCAGGATTAAAATTCAATTCGTCCATCAATTTAGCACCACCAACTCCTAATAAAATGAACTGGGCCACTTTAGTGGATACATTACCATCATACAAACGGTGACAAATAGTTTGTGTTACATAATCATTCTCAGGAAGATCTGTGCTCAATAAAAACATCGGAGCACTTTTGAAAGTTTCCGGATTAAGATAAAATGCTTTCACCCAGATCGGATGATCATGTACAGTTATCTGAAATTTAATACCAGTATCTTCTAAAAAATTATATATTTTTTCGTTCCATTGCACCTGCAATGTTTGGTCAGGATTACGAGCTTGATCATAGTAACCATATTTCCATAAAATTCCGATACCTACAAGATTTTGTTTTAATTCATATGCACTACGCATGTGTGAACCTGACAAAAATCCTAACCCACCGCTGTATATTTTTAATGGCTGATGTACAGCAAACTCCATTGAAAAATAGGCGACTCTTTTAGAATAATTTTCATTGATCTGGAACGGGACTTTAAAATTTGCAAAATTCATATTCTGTTTTTTGGTTTCGGGTGCAATAATAAGATAAAAAATTCAGTAAAATAGCTATTCGGGGGAAATCGACGTGTATTTTTTACACATATTGATAAGATGCTTAAAAAAGCTGCCCGGAGAGTCTACTTATTTATTAAGAAATAATTTAATTACTTCCTTTTTTCGTATTGGCAGCAGATTGAAGATACATCTTTTATATTTTATAGCAAAAAATTAAGGAACAATTGCTGTTACTTCAATTTCAATTAGTAATTTTTCATCGATCAGTCTTTTAACTTCTACCATGGTAGCTACAGGCTTAATTGTTTTAAAAATTTCACTATGTGCCTTTGCTATTTGTTCCCATTGGCTAATGTCGGTCACATACATTCGTGTCCGTACTATATCCTCCATTCTACCTCCCGCCTGCTCCAGCGCCTTTTTAATCCTTAAAAAGATAAACTGCGTTTGTTCATAAACGTTATTTTCACCTATTACCGCATCTCCTTCCATCGCAGTTGTTCCTGCCACTTCAATAATTTTACCTACACGTATAGCTCTGGAATACCCAACAATATCTTCCCAGACACCTTCTGAACGTATTTTTAATCTTTCAGCCATATAATGTGTAAATTTGCCGTGAAATGCTAAATAAAAGTAACGATTTATCGCTAAGTGAAGTCCACGAAAGTGTAGATACCACCACCAAAAAACAAATTGGCTGGAGAAGGATATTTGCTTTTTTTGGCCCTGCTTACCTAGTCAGTGTCGGTTATATGGATCCAGGCAATTGGGCTACTGATATTGCAGGCGGGAGCAAATTTGGCTATACGCTTATCTGGGTATTATTAATGAGCAACCTGATGGCTTTGCTTTTACAAGGCCTTTCGGCAAGATTAGGTATCGTAAGAGGGCGTGACCTTGCACAAGCTAACAGGGAAGCATACCCGAGGTTAGTGAACTTTGTTTTATACATTCTTGCTGAGATCGCCATTGCAGCCACCGACCTTGCAGAGGTATTAGGTATGGCAATAGGTATTCAATTACTTACAGGGCTTCCATTGGTGTGGGGTGTGTCAATAACTGTTCTGGATACTTTCCTCTTGTTATATCTACAAAAAATGGGCATGCGTAAAATGGAAGCATTCATTATTACGCTGGTTGCTATAGTTGCTGTTTCTTTTTTAATAGAAATAATATTAGCTAAGCCTGCGCTTGATGAAGTTGTAGCAGGTTTTGTACCGCATTTCCCTACTGATGAAGCATTATACATCGCAATTGGGATCATCGGTGCAACAGTGATGCCACATAATTTATACCTGCATTCTGCCCTGGTACAAACTAGAAAAATCGACAGAAATGATGCCGGCATAAAACAAGCCTTGAAATTTAACCGTATAGATAGTACCATTGCATTGAATCTTGCTTTTTTTGTGAATGCCGCTATATTGGTATTGGCGGCAACGGTGTTTTATAAAACAGGTAATTCTCATGTTGCGGAAATTAAAGAAGCACACAGGTTACTTCCCGGATTTTTAGGAAACACTGCCCCCATTCTTTTCGCAGTAGCATTAATTGCAGCTGGACAAAGCAGCACTATCACCGGAACCCTAGCAGGCCAAATTATAATGGAAGGATATCTTAGCTTAAGAATAAACCCATGGCTAAGACGATTGATCACAAGGTTATTAGCTATTATTCCGGCATTGATAGTTATAATTATTTACGGAGAAGAAAACATTGACGCATTATTGGTTTTAAGCCAGGTTATATTAAGCCTTCAGTTAGGATTCGCTATCATTCCGCTTATCCATTTTGTAAGTGATAAAAGTAAAATGGGAAATTTCTCAATTAATACACTTACAAAAATTGCTGCATGGGTGATCGCTTCAGTTTTGATCTTTCTTAATTTTAAAATGTTATTGAACGAAACATTATCAGTTTTTGAAGGAACAGCAATGATGCCAAAATTGATTTTGGGTATATGCGGATTGATCTTTGTGTCTCTATTAGTGTATATAATTATTCATCCATTCATCAAAAGAGCTGTACCACAAGTTTCCATACAGATGCATCCAGAGACACATGAATTAAAGAACCTTGCTATACCAACTTTTAATAAAATAGCAATAGCATTGGACTTTTCTGAAAACGATGATAAGTTACTGGCATTTGCATTAGGGCAAGGTAATGAGCATACGCATTATTATATGGTTCATATTGTAGAAAGTGCTTCCGCCAAAATGCTGGGTAAAGAAAGCGATGATTACGAAACAAGAAAGGATAAAGAAAGAATGGACCAGTATGTATTACAGCTACATCAAAGAGGTTTGCAAGCGGATGGATTTATTGGTTTCAGAAACAGAGCAAAAGAAATTGTACGCATTGTAAAAGAAATAGATGCTGATATGCTGGTTGTAGGCGCTCATGGACATACAGGTTTAAAAGATTTTATTTATGGAGAAACAGTTAACTCTGTAAGGCATGAATTAAAGATCCCTGTACTTGTAGTAAATATTTAAGTAATGAAAGATTTTGAAAAATATTTTGGATTGATGACCCTGCTTATTGCAGGTTTAGTAGGAAGTTTATTATTAGGAGTTGGTATTTTTTATTTGCTGAAATTATTTGCGATTACACTATTTAACTTCCCAGGCTTTCATACTTTCTTTGGATTTGTAGTAACTATTGTCCCTTATCTTATTTTTTTTGCAGGCTATTATTATATGCATAAAAAAATACAAGCCTCTCCAGGTAAAATATCAAGAAACATTGGTAAACTTCTTTTGATAATAGGAAGTTTGTCATGCTTTATTATTATGCTATTGTTATTGCTTCATTTCTGGGGAATAAAAAACGAATGGCTTTATACAATTGATAGAAATTCTCATTGGGGACTGATATCACAGATACTGATATTGTTCTTTACTGCAATGATCATTGCAACAGGTGATAAAAAAGAGAAAGATTGGATGGAGCGATAAATATTATTGCCCTGCTCTTTTGCTGATTTCTTTTGCAGCAATAAACCCTGTGGTCCAGGCATTTTGAAAATTAAATCCCCCTGTTATCCCATCTATATCCAATACCTCTCCAGCAAAAAAAAGATTAGGTAAAATTTTACTTTCCAAAGTATTGTGATCTATATCCTGCAAAGCAACTCCACCAGCTGTTACAAACTCTTCTTTAAAAGTTGTTTTCCCTTTAACTGCAAATTCCTGTGCACATAAATTTTTGATCAGCTTATTCTGCTCTTTAGCAGGAAGATCAGCCCAACGTATATCTTCGTTTATGCCAGACTGTTGTAATAAATATTGCCACAATCTTTGCGGCAAATAAAAAGGATTTCTATTGATCATTTTTTGTGTAGCGATCTCAAATCTTATCTTTTGCATTTTATCTCTTAACGTATTTTCATTAAAAGAAGGAAGCCAATTAACGCTGATTGAAAATTCGTAGTTCTTAGCTTTTAATTCATTAGCACCCCAGGCTGAGAGTTTCAAGATAGCAGGCCCACTCATCCCCCAATGTGTGATCAATAACGGACCAGATGTTGACAATTTGCTTCCAGCTATTTTCACTGAAGCATTTTCAACTGCAATACCCATTAAAGCAGTAATAGAATTACCGGGCATATTAAAAGTAAATAAAGATGGAGCCGGGTCTATGATCATATGACCTGTTTCTTTCACCCATTCAAACTGCAAGGATTTAGGGTAACCGCCACTTGCAATACATACATAATCTGCAGTGTCAGTTCTTTCATTTCCAAGATCGATGACCCATTTTTCATCCTTAACAGTCAATTGTTTCACTTCTTTATTCATCATGATCTGCACTCCGTATTTATTAACTTCCTTCATCAGGCAATCAATGATCGTTTGAGATGAGTCTGTTACAGGAAACATTCTTCCATCAGATTCCGCTTTTAATTCTACGCCTCTTTCTTTAAACCATGCAATTGTATCTGAAGTAAAAAAATGATGAAATGCTTTTTTCAAAAATGCTTCTCCACGAGGATATTTTTTTATCATCTCAGCAATACTGAAGCAATGATGTGTTACATTACAACGACCTCCTCCACTTATTCTAACCTTACCTAATAGCTTGCTTGATTTTTCAATAATAATTACTTCCAATTCACTATTTAATTTTGCTGCATTTACTGCACAAAAAAAGCCAGCAGCCCCTCCTCCAATTACTATCAATTTCTTTTTATTCATCTCTAAATCATTATTAAAGTGAGTAAAGGTAACATTAAAGATTACCAGATAATTAGAACCAGAAAGTTACACTTAGAACATTTTTCCATGTTTTATGTCTAAAAATATATTTTAATACATATTCAGTTCTTTATTAAGCTTCTCAAAAATGAGCCTTAAAGGACTTATAGAATAAATTCTAAATCCTGCTGTAAATCAATAGTTGGCACGAAAAATGCAAAGTCTAGGAGCAATCCACTCCTTAAGAAAAATGTCAGATGAAAAGCCATGCAGTTGCGCCATATTATAAATTCTTAATATGCCATACATCGGCAATATTTCCTTTGATTTTTCGTTTTAAATAAAAGCTCTTATTTTATGATTGCTGATCACTATTGGCAATTACAGGTAAGATTATAAATACAATATCTAAAAGAAAGACCATGAAGTTAACCAAATTTCTTAGGGGCATAGCCTTAAGTATAAGTGCAACATTTTTCTTTGCATCTTGTCAAAAAGATAATTCATCGAATTTTTCGGATCCTTCTGTAACTGAAAATAATTCACGAGTATCTGGTGTAGTTGAAGATGATCCTGCTCTTGTTCAAAAAGTTCCGATGATCATTTCTTCAGATTTTTCAACTCATTTTATTGAACCAACTTCTAATACACTTTCAAGAGGTAAACAAGATAATACCTTGCCTACGGTTTCAATTACCACTCCTTCAAATGCTTCAACAGTTTCAGGCACTGTTACTGTTAGAGCAACTGCAAGTGATAATGTAGGTGTTAAGTTAGTTACTTTAAGTGTTGATGGTATTGCGATTGCAACCACCAGTTCTTCTCCTTATTCAATTCTTTGGAATTCCGCTACTGTGTCTAACGCAAACCATACTTTAACAATAAGTGCAAAAGATGCAGCCGGCAATACAAGATCTGTTTCTATACAAGTTATTGTAAACAATATTGTTATTGGTGATATTACTAGACCAACGGTAAGCATTACTTCTCCTGCTACAGGCAGTTCTGTAACAGGTACAATAAACGTTGGAGTAAGTGGATCTGATAATGTTGGTATAAGTTCTGTTAGACTTAGTGCAGATGGCACATTGATCAGTACACTTACAAGTTCACCATTTTCTTTTTCATTAAATACAACAACACTTGCAAGCGGTACGCATACATTAACTGCTACTGCAACTGATGCTGCAGGTAATACAAATACACATTCAATACAGGTTACTGTAAATACTACAGTATTACCTCCTTTACCTATTCCTGCAAGCTTTCAATTAGCTACTCCACCGGTGGGTAACCAGGGCAATGAAGGAAGTTGTGTTGCATTTGCTACTGCTTATGCAGCAAGATCTATTGAACACTACTATAAAACAAGTGCTACAGGTTTTAATACTGGGGCTAATATTTTTAGTCCTGAATATGTTTACAATCAAACTAAATTTGGCGATTGCGGAACTGGGACTGCAATTACTTTGGCTTTAGACCTACTAAAAAATCAAGGTGTATCAACTTATCAATCTATGCCATATAGTGATGTAAATGGATGTTCGCTTATGCCTACTGGTGATCAGGTTGCTAATGCTTCTTCTTATAAAATTTCTTCTTACGCAGCAATCCCAAATATAGATCAGCTTGCAATAAAAACAATGATAGCTTCGAAACATCCTGTAATTGCTACATTGATAATGGACAATAGTATTGTGAATGCTGGTACAGGTTTTTTATGGAATACTTATTCCGGATCAGGTTCATTACCACATACACTTATCATTTGTGGATATGATGATGCTAAAAATGCTTATAAAGTGATGAACTCATGGGGTACATCATGGGGTGATGCAGGATTTACATGGATAGATTATAATTTCTTTCCGCAAAAATCATCTTACTACACGTACGTGATACAATAAAATTTCAACGATTAAATAATATAAAACAATAGGCGCTTAAAAATTTAAGCGCCTATTGTTTTCATTTAAAATACAAGACTAACTTGTATTACATTTTACATCATCAAAATTTTGATTTCAATCCTATCAATTTCCCTGAGATCCTTTGATCTCCAACTTTGAAAACATACAAAAGAGTTTCTCTTCTTTCTGATGTAATATATTCTTTGCTTAATTCTCTTCCCGCCTGAATATGACCTTCATATACAACAGCTATTTTCTGTCCAAGGCTGTTATACAATTCAAGCGTACCATATCCAGAAACTCCTGAAACAAGATTGAATTTGATCTTATCTGTAAAAGGATTTGGTAATGCAGTAACCTTAGTTGGAGACCTAAGCACTATATCATAAACTTCCGGACTTTTAGTTTCCATTTTACTTGCTTCCGGTGTAACGATAGTTTCAGTACTCGTTGTTGGTGCAGGACGAGCTGAAGACGGGTTTGTTGCACAACTTGAAGTCACTGAACAATCTGCAGTAGTACTGGTCATAGTAACAGTATATCCATCCCCGTTAGTAAGTCCTGTAAATTGTACAGCACTGCCTGCAGTAGATGTTTTTGTAGGAAAAATTATATTATTTCCCGGCTGATCAATACTATACACAACACCACTTATTGGGTTTACAACATCCACTGTAAATGTTTTTTGTGAACAGCTAGGTGCATTGTATTGTGTTTGCAAACTAAGCGTCGGAACAACAGTTACATCCTGGAAGCAGGAAGTATTGAACGCTGTGTTTTCATACACCTGGCTTAATACTATACGATAGCTTTGAGTTGCATTCAGCTGAATAGATATGCCACCATTCGCACTTGCAAAAGTAGAAGTCGTAGTTCCTGCTCCACCATGCCCTTGTAACGACCATGTATATGTAGCTGTTCCTGGTTTTGGACTTGGTGATCCATTGTGCGTAGTGGTTGTACCTTGGCAAACAGCTGCCTGGCTTGAAACATTACAAGCCCCCGGAGAATTTAAACTAATAGAAACCACTTCGTCATCAGCACACTGAGGAATAGCTTTTTGTGTAGCTGTTACCCTAAACTGAATAGAAGAACCTGCATCACCAACTCCTGCAGTATAAGTAGCTATTCTTGATGTAGCATTCGACAGAACTCCTGTAGTACCACCCGTTACAATAGTCCACAAATAATCATAATTGGCATTATTCAGATCAGTCGAAGTTGCGCCAATATTTGCAGTTAATGTTGTTGAATGAGCAGCAGAAGTAATATCAACTAATGTTGGACTTGCACTTGCAGTTGTCACAACTTTTTGAATAGTCCCTGCTGGTGTTCGTGTACACGTAGCCGATGTTGCGCCTGTTTTATTAACCGTTAGAGATAAATTAAAAGTACCTCCTCCTATAAATGCAGCTCCTATAGGAACAACAGAAATAGTATATCCTGTATTGCTTCCATCGATCTTAGCACCAGCTGATGTAGAGCCGTTTGTTAATGTCCACACATATGATACGTTTGATCCTGTAGAACTTCCTGTTGCACTAAATGATAGTGATGTAGTTCCATTACAAACGTATTGAGCAGAACTGATACCACAAGTAGGAGGAGGAACTACTACCGCACTTGCTTTCAATGATCTATCCTGACTACCACCACCACCATCTATAGAAACAAGACGTGTATGATAAGGAGAACCATTCACACCCGTAGCACCTCTGCCTCCACCCCAATCATACTCAGCACCAATATGTCCACCCCACGCAATTAACGCAGTGCTTCCATTAGTGGATTTGAATTTTATGGTGCAGGTTGTTTTAGTGCTAGGAGTATTTGCATCCGGTGCAGTTTCAGGACCATAAGTTATTTCGGTTATTGTTCCTCCCCATATGGCCATTTTAGTAATGTCTGCATTACCTGTTTGCCCCGGCAAATTATTAAAGCTTGCTCTAGGCATGCCTACTACTTCTGAATTCGCAAAAATTGTAGGTGGCGGAATAGGAAACAATGTAGGTGAAGTACCGGCAAATGCAGTCCCCAATGCAGGGTTTAAAGCTTCAGGATTATGGTGGAAAGTAGCCTGGTGAGATCCTAATTCATTATCAATATTATTATAATGGGTAATATAATCAATTGCATGGCCATTCTGATCTTTGGTATCCCACTCAATAACCAAAGTATGAATAGTGTTTGCATTACCTACCAGCGAGGCTATTTTCATTCTATAAGGAACAGAATAACCTTCGGCAAAGTGAGCATTGGAAGGGCCTGCATTACCATTAACCCAATTTGCAGGGTTTTCAGGTGATCCTGCAGATCCATTTCTTATCTGGTCAAGATCTGCCGATTGTCCAAATATTTGTGCTGAAAAAAACAAAATGGGAATCACCAAAAAAGTTGATATACTCCAAGAGCCTTTTAATTTTTTTATGCAATTGAAAAATTGCATGCTTGATAATAATGATTTCATAAATGCTAATTTAAAAGATGAAAAAATTGGATACGAGCCAACATTTCCAATAGGGGTTGTAGGTAAGTTCAAAGGCTATAAAGAAATTATAATACACTGAAAAAGATTCAGTCTTTCATCTTTGGAATAGTAAGATTTTGCCAGGATATAAATGATAATAAAAAGCAGTAGTTCTTTGTGGGATATCTAATGTGATTTCAAAAAGGCAAATTTTTATAGGGGGGAGATCAATGCAATTGTTACGGTCAATACAAGATAGACAGCGAAAGGCGTAAATGCAAGCCTTTTTAGAATTATTTATAAAAAAGATTTTAAATATGATGAATCTCAAAATATTTGATTTGCATTAAAACACAATTACACCTACAATGACAAATGTACTTGCTGCAAAGACCATTGCCACCTCTGCAATCACCATTGTTAATGCTGCAAAAGTGGTTATGCCATTTAATAAAATAACCACAATTGTCAAATAAAAAAACATAAAAAAAGAGGTATTGTCGCCAATAGAAATAATAAAGCCCCGTACAAATTGCACGAGGCTTATAAATAAAATAAGTTTGTTTTAATAAAGGATCAATAATCACTGCACAAATTACTATTTCCCTTTCGCCGTTGTTCGGTCTTCTGACCAACAACGAATATGGCATAAGGTTCGCTTGTTCATATAATATTAATAATCAGTCAATTATAACAATACAGTGCGCTTTCCCAGCTATTAAGAATGCATACATAATGATTGGGTATGCATACACAATCACTGAAAACGCATACACAATCTCTTTGAATGCATACGCTATCACTGAGGGTGCATACACTATCGCTGAGGGTGCATACGCTATCACTTGGGATGAGTACTCAATGACTCAGTATGAATACATAATAGCTGTGGATGTATACTCAACAACTCAGTATGAATACACAATGACTACGAAAGCATACACCATCTTTGCGGAGGCATACACAATAACTTTGGAAGTATACAAAATGACTGCGAAGACGTACAATCAAAAAAATAGTTCGCTACAAAAAAGAAATAAAAAAGCCACGTACAAATTGCACGAGGCTTATAAATAAAATAAGTTTGTTTTAATAAAGGATCAATAATCGCTGCACAAATTACTATTTCCCTTCTCAGCTGCTTCTATCTCAGTAAATGAAGAAAGTATATCAGCTTTCCCTTTTTGTACGGCAACATTATGTTCAAAGTGAGCGGCAGGTTTGCCATCTTCAGTTCTTATTGTCCAGCCATCTTTATCATGATAAACATTCTTAGTACCCATATTTATCATCGGCTCAATTGCTATTACCATACCTTCAGTAAGCTTAGCGCCTGTACCTCTCTTACCGTAATTAGGCACCTGCGGATCTTCATGCAGGTGACGCCCCAATCCATGCCCTACAAGATCTCTCACTACACCATAGCCATTTTCTCTCTCAGTATAATTTTGTATTGCAAATGATATATCGCCTATCCTGTTATTATGAATTGCTTTTTCAATTCCAAGATATAAGGATGCTTTTGTAACTGTTAAAAGTTTTTTTACATCCTCACCAACTCCTGCTAACGCAAATGTATATGCGCTATCGCCGTGAAAACCATTTTTAAAAACACCAACATCCACAGAAACAATATCACCTTCTTTTAATTCTGCTTTTGTAGGAAATCCATGAACTACTGCGTCGTTAACAGAGATACAACATGCAAAAGGAAATGGCGGTTTACCATAGCCTTTAAAAGACGGCTTAGCGCCATTGTCTAAAATAAATTTCTCAGCAAAGCTATCTATCTCTAAAGTAGATATACCGGGCTTGATGATCTTAGCAACCTCAGCAAGTGTTTTACTTACCAGCAAGCTGCTTTGACGCATTAATTCTATTTCTTCTGTTGTTTTATAATAGATCATACCAGTTGTATGTATATATTTTTTGATAGTAAAACCCCGACGTTTTGCGTCGGGGTTATTATATTCACTTTAAAAAAAGATCAATTAATCTTACATTCCTGAAGCAACAGTTTGTTGTCTTCCCTGTATTCTTCCTCCACTCATTAATCCATCATACTGACGCATTAATAATTGAGTTTCTATCTGCTGTAAGGTATCTAAAATAACCCCAACCATGATCAATAAAGAAGTACCGCCGTAAAAGCTTGCAAAGCCTTGTTGTGTTCCGAATATCAATTGGAATATACCTGGCAAGATACCTACAAATGCTAATAATACAGCTCCCGGTAAAGTAATTCTATCCATGATAGTACCAATATAATCAGCAGTTGGTTGACCTGGTTTTACACCTGGAATAAATCCATTACTACGTTTAAGATCTTCAGCCATTTGCTTAGGATTAAATATCAACGCAGTGTATAAGAATGTAAAACCGATCACACACACTGAATAAACCAGCATGTAAATTACATTGGTATGGTCAGTAAAATATTTAGCCCAGCCGGCACCGGTAAATCCTGAAAATATTGTAGGTAAAAATAAAATAGCCTGAGCAAAGATGATCGGCATTACACCAGATGCATTTACTTTTAATGGTAAAAAGTTTCTTGCTCCACCTAATTGTTTGTTACCAACAATTTGCTTTGCATAATTTACAGGAACTCTTCTTGTACCTTGTATCAACATGATCAATCCCATAATGATAGCAACAAGGAAAGCGATCTCAATTAAGAAGATCAACAAACCACCACCACCTCTTGTAGCTCTTGAAGTCCATTCCTGGATAAATGATTCTGGTAATCTTGCTAAGATACCCATCATGATGATGATAGATGTACCATTGCCTAAACCTTTATCAGTGATCTTTTCACCAAGCCACATTACAAATAAAGTACCTACAGTTAAAATGATAACAGTCGACACCACAAAATAATTACTATAAGCCTCAATCAATGCAGCTTCATTGGCCGGACTTTTTAAATAACCGATATAAGCTGCAGCCTGAAATGCTGTAACAATAACTGTCAGGTATCTTGTCCATTGGTTTATCTTCTTTCTACCGCTTTCACCTTCTTTCTGAATTTTAGCCATTTGAGGAACTAAAATTGTAACCAATTGCATAAAGATAGATGCAGAGATATAAGGCATGATACCTAATGCAAAGATTGAAGCTTTAGAAAATGCTCCCCCCACAAAGGCATCTAATAAACCTAACATACCGCTTTTAGTGCTGTTGTTAAGGTTTTCTAATTGATTAGGATCAATACCAGGTAATACTATAAATGAACCAATACGGTAAATAAATATCAACAATAAAGTGAATAATATTTTTTTGCGTAGCTCGTCAATGCTCCAGATATTTTTTAATGTTTTAATGAACTTCTTCACAGACTTTAAGCGATTTAATATTTTGATTAAAAGAAAAAAGACGCTTTTCAAGCCTGCCTAAAAGAAGACAAGTAGAAATGCGTCTGCAAATATCGGTAAATTATTTAATTATCTCAACTGAACCACCAGCTGCTTCAATAGCAGATTTTGCTTTTTCGCTGATAGCATTTACTTTAAAAGAATATTTTCCTTTTATTTCACCAACACCTAATATTTTAACATTATCAAATTGGCCTATTAAACCATTGATGTATAAGTTTTGTAGGCTGAATTCAGTAATACCATATTTTTCAGCGTAATGATCAATTTTACCAACGTTAATTACCTTGTATTCAACACGGTTAATATTTTTAAACCCACGTTTTGGAACACGACGTTGAATTGGCATTTGACCACCTTCAAAACCTGGTTTACTTTTGTAACCTGCACGGCTTTGTCCACCTTTATTACCTTTTGTAGATGTACCACCTTTACCACTTGCTTCACCACGACCGATACGGATAGCTTTATGAGTTGCTCCTTTTGCTGGTCTTAATTCGTGTAATTTCATATTTTTTGATTTTGTACTTACGGGGTATCACCCCTCGCTTTGTAAATGATAAATTAATAATGAAAAACTAAAAATGATAATGAGAATATTTTTCACTTTTCATTTTACGCTTTTCATTTGTTCTATTTTACTTCTTCTACTTTAATAAGATGATTTACTTTAGTAACCATTCCTAAAATTTGAGGAGTAGCTTCTACTTCTACTGAAGCATTTAATTTACGTAAACCAAGAGCAACCATAGTTCTCTTTTGACGCTCAGGCCTGTCAATTACGCTTTTTATTTGTGTTACTTTAATCTTAGACATTATTATAAATTTTGACTCTTGCTTAGTACTAGACTAAGACCCAGTATTTAAAATTATCCGTTAAAAACTTTCTTCAAAGAAATATTTCTTACTTTACTTACTGCAATTGGTTCACGTAATGTAGCCAATGCTTTTACAGTAGCTTTTACCACGTTGTGCGGATTAGCAGATCCAAGGCTTTTCGCCAAAACGTCTGTAATACCAGCAGCTTCCAAAACAGCTCTCATACTACCTCCAGCGATCACACCAGTACCATGAGCAGCTGGTTTGATCAACACTTTAGCAGCCCCTTCTTTTGTCCACTGATCGTGAGGTATAGTACCATGCATAATAGGAACTTTGATCAAATTCTTTTTTGCATCTTCAATGCCTTTAGTAATAGCTTCTTGTACTTCTTTAGCTTTTCCTAAACCTTGTCCTACAACACCTGCACCATTACCTACTACTACAAGGGCAGAAAAACTAAATGCACGGCCACCTTTTGTTGTTTTAACAACACGGTTGATAGAAACTACTTTTTCTTTCAACTCAAGATCACCTGCTTTTACTCTGTTATCGTTTGCTTTTAACATGTATTTGTTATTAGAAATTTAAATTAAAATTGTAACCCACCTTCACGAGCACCTTCAGCTACTGCTTTTACTCTACCATGATAGATATATCCACCACGATCAAACACAACTGTAGTAACACCTAGTTCAGAAGCTTTTTTTGCAATAGCATTTCCTACTAATTTACTTTTTTCAGTCTTGTTTACTTTTTGAGCCAAGATATCTTTATCTTTTGATGAAGCAGATGCCAATGTAGTACCGTTATCATCATTGATCAATTGAGCATAGATATCAGAATTACTTCTGAAAACACTTAAACGTGGTTTAACATTCACACCGCTGATTTTTTTACGGATGCGATATTTTATCTTTACTCTTGCGCTTGATTTATTATTCATGATCTTTTATTTTGTTGTTCCGATGCTGCCGGAACGAATTTGAAAATTTGAAAATTTGGAGATTTGAAAATTCTTTCGAACAGAGTGCCATTTCCAAATGGGCACATCTTCAAATCTTCAAATCAATTATTTACCTGCTGATTTACCTGCTTTTCTTCTCAATACTTCACCCACAAATTTCACACCTTTACCTTTGTATGGTTCTGGTTTACGTAAGCTGCGTAATTTAGCACATACTGCACCGATCAATTGTTTGTCTGACCCTTCAATAGTTATGATCGGGTTTTGACCTTTTTCCTGAGATGTAGTAACTTTTAATTCTTTCGGTATTTCAAAAATAATGTTGTGAGAATAACCTAAAGCAAGATCAAGCAAGTTTCCCTGGTTAGCTGCTTTAAAACCCACACCCACTAATTCCATTTGTTTTTTATAACCTTCAGTAACACCTTTTACCATGTTACTTACCAATGAACGGTATAAACCATGCATTGCTCTGTGACGGATCTGGTCCGTAGGACGAATTACTTCTAAAGTACCGTCTTTAAGTTCCAATTTAATATCTCTGTCAACAGTTTGTTTCAATTCACCTTTTGGACCTTTTACAGTTACTACATTATCAGCGCTAACTGTAATTGTAACTCCTGAAGTGATCTCTACCGGTTTTTTTCCTATTCTAGACATAGTCGATTTTTTATTTTATTTTATCAATTCGATTTGTGTTCAGCCACGACTTAGGCTTAATTGTCAAATCATTTATTTATTAGTAAATATTACACAATACTTCGCCTCCAACGTTTTGAGCTTTTGCTTCTTTATCAGTCATTACACCTTTAGATGTAGAAACGATCGCAATACCCAAACCATTTTTTACTCTTTTGAATTCTTCTGGTTTAGCATAAGTACGTAACCCCGGACGGCTTACTCTTTCTAAACTTTGGATCACTGGTAATTTTGTAGATGCATCATACTTCAACGCTATTTTAATAACGCCTTGTTTGCTATCATCTTCAAATTTGTATTTTAAAATGTAACCTTTATCATACAAAATTTCAGTCATGCGTTTCTTTAAATTAGACGCAGGAATTTCCACAATACGATGGTTGGCCATCTGTGCATTACGGATTCTTGTAAGAAAATCTGCTATAGGATCTGTTACCATAATTATTTAAAATTAACTTTATTAATATTTTATTTCGATTACCAGCTTGCTTTTACAACACCTGGTATTTTACCTTGTAGGGCCATATCACGAAACATGTTTCTTGATAATCCAAAATGTCTCATATAACCTCTTGGACGGCCTGTTAACTGGCAACGGTTTTTTAAACGTACAGGAGATGCATTCTTTGGTAAAGCGTCCAAAGCTTTATAATCACCTGCTGCTTTTAAAGCTGCTCTTTTTTCAGCATATTTAGCGTTCATTGCTTCACGCTTTCTCTGCCTGGCTTCAATTGATTTTTTTGCCATGTTCTATTTTTATTAAATTATTTTTTTATATTTTTAAATGGCATTCCCAACTCTTTCAACAATTCAAACGCTTCTTCGTTTGTTGCTGCAGTTGTTACGAAAGTGATATCCATACCAGTAATTTTATTTACTTTATCAATATCAATTTCTGGGAAAATGATCTGTTCAGTGATACCTAATGTATAGTTACCTCTTCCGTCGAATGATTTATCATTAACGCCTTTGAAGTCACGTACACGTGGTAAAGAAACTGATACAAATCTGTCTAAGAATTCAAACATTTTTACACCACGTAAAGTAACTCTTGCGCCAATCGGCATGTTCTTACGTAATTTAAAGTTTGAGATATCTTTTTTAGACATTGTAGCTACAGCTTTTTGTCCAGTGATCGTTGTTAACTCTTCAACAGCGATATCTACTAATTTTTTATCTGCTACAGCACCATTCACACCACGATTCAAACAGATCTTGGTCAATTTTGGAGCTTGCATTACGGTTTTATAACCGAATTTTTTCATTAAAGCTGGAACTACTTCTTTAGAGTATTTGTCCGCTAATCTTGGAGAATAAGTTTTTGTTGCCATGATTATATTACCCCTCCTGATTTTTTAGATACACGAATTAATTTACCGTTTTCTCTTGTGCGTTTTACTTTAGCCGGAGCTGCAGCTTTCGCATCCCAAAGCATTACATTAGAAATTGCGATTGGAGCTTCAACCTTAACAATTCCACCTTTAGTGTTTTGAGAAGTTGGTTTAGTATGTTTGGTAACGATGTTAACACCTTCTACCAACACTTTGCTTTTTTCTACAATTACTTCCAACACTTTACGTGGCTTCTTAAGATCTTTATCTTCGCCGGTGATAACAATAACGTTATCGCCTTTTTTAATGTTGAACTTTGGTTTAAATCTTGTACTCATTTTTTATGAATTTGTATCCTGGTTTTTGCCAGAACTAATTTTCTGTTTTATTATAATACTTCCGGAGCTAATGAAATAATTTTCATGTAGCCTTTATCTCTTAATTCACGAGCAACTGGCCCAAAAATACGTGTACCCCTTGGTTCATCTGAATTGTTCAACAACACTACTGCGTTATCATCAAAACGTATATAAGAACCATCTTTACGACGTAATTTGTTTTTTGTACGAACGATAACAGCTTTGCTTACAGTACCTTTTTTGATACCACCAGCTGGCATTGCATCTTTTACAGTAACAACTATTTTATCACCGATCTTAGCGTAGTCTTGTCCAGAGTTTCCTAACACACGGATACACAAAACTTCTTTGGCACCGCTGTTATCTGCTACGTTTAATCTACTTTCTTGCTGAATCATTTTATATCTTTTTTAAGTACTAAGTATAAAGCTTAGATACTGCGTATTGAATACTATTTTACTTTTTCAACTACTTCTACTAATCTCCAACGCTTTGTTTTGCTCAAAGGACGAGACTCCATAATTCTTACTGTATCACCAATGCTACATTCGTTCTTATCATCATGTGCATGGAATTTTGTAGATTTCTTTACGAATTTTCCATAAAGCGGATGCTTTACTTTTCTTTCTACATTTACAGTAATGGTTTTATCCATTTTGTTACTTGTCACAACACCTAATTTGGTCTTGCGCAGGTTTCTTGCTATTGTTGTTACTTCACTCATTGTTGAAATTTTTATGGATCAATTAAAATCCTAATTCTTTTTTTCTTAATGCTGTTTTTAAACGAGCTAAATCTTTACGCATAAAACGTAAGCTTACCGGGTTCTCCAATGGAGAAATACTGTGAGCAAAAGACACTTTCTTAAGACGTAATTCGTCTTCAGCGATCTTAGCTTTTAAAGCTTCAGCATCTAGGCTTTTAATACTCGTTGAAAAATCTACTTTCTTTGACATTTTATTATAATTTGATAAGTCTATTATCTAGTTTCTTATGCTTGGTAATCTCTGCGTATTACAAATTTTACTGCAATTGGTAATTTTTGTGCTGCTAATTCAAATGCTTCTTTTGCAACTTGCATTGGAACACCATCAGCTTCAAATAAGATGCGTCCTGGTTCTACAACAGCAGCCCAATATTCAGGGTTACCTTTACCTTTACCCATCCTTACTTCAGCAGGCTTTTTAGTGATAGGTTTGTCAGGAAAAATTCTGATCCAAACATTCCCTTCTCTCTTCATATGACGAGTCATAGCCTGACGAGCACTTTCAATTTGTCTGTTAGTTAACCAAATTGGTTCTAAAGCTTTTAATCCGAATGAACCAAAAGAAATAGTAGTTCCTCTTTTAGCAACTTCTCTGATACGGCCTTTCTGGGCTTTTCTATGTTTTACTCTTTTCGGTGATAACATTTTATTTCAATTTAGAGTTTAGAGTTGAGAATTATGAGTTTGAATTATAACTCTGGCTCCTCTAATTTTTAATTCTTAATTTTTAATTCTTAATTCAGATTATCTTCTTCCTCCCGGAGCACCGCCACGGTTTCCACCGCCACCGCCTCTTCTATCTCCACCACCACCGCCTCTGCGATCGTCTCTTCTATCTCCACCACCACGGTTTTCAAAACCACCTCTTGAATCACCTTCTTTACCACCACCTGCCAAGATGTTAGGGTTAAGATCTCTTTTAGCTAATACTTCACCTTTACAGATCCATACTTTGATACCGATCTTTCCGTAAACTGTTTGAGCAAATACATTTGCGTAATCAATATCCATACGTAATGTATGTAATGGAGTACGACCTTGTTTGATCTCTTCGCTACGTGCAATTTCAGCACCACCTAAACGACCACCACATCTAACTTTAATTCCTTCTGCACCCATACGTAATGCTGAAGCGATTGCCATTTTAACGGCACGTTTGAAATTGATACGACCTTCTAATTGACGAGCAATTGTATCAGCTACAATTTGAGCATCTAATTCAGGACGACGTATTTCCAAAATATTTATTTGTACATCATCGTTACCGGTCAATTTTTTCAACTCTTCTTTGATCCTATCAACTTCACCACCACCTTTACCGATGATGATACCCGGTTTAGAAGTGTGGATCGTTACGATCAATTTATTAAGCGTACGCTCAATAACGATCTTAGAGATACCACCTTTGTTGATACGGGCATTCAAATAATTTCTGATCTTGTTATCTTCGATAAGTTTCTTACCAAAATCTTTTTTATTTGCATACCAGTTACTATCCCATCCACGGATAATTCCTAGTCTGATACCAATCGGATTTACTTTTTGACCCATATTATTAATTTTCGATGTGGTTGACCCACATTTGATTTTAAAATTTAGTTTTTACTGTCTACAACAATTGTTACGTGATTACTACGTTTACGAACTCTGTAACCTCTACCTTGAGGTGCAGGACGCATACGTTTGATTACTCTACCACAATCAACCATAATTGTTTTAACTACCAACTTAGAATCTTCAACTTTCGCTTCTGTATTCTTTTGTTCCCAGTTATTGATCGCACTTTTCAATAATTTGTACATTGGTACTGCAGGATGCTTTGGGTTGAATTGTAAAACACCTAAAGCTTTCTCTACTTCCATGCCACGGATCAAATCAGCCAGTAAACGCATTTTACGTGGTGATGTTGGGTAATTGTTAAGTTTAGCTACTGCTTCCATTTTCTTTATGTTTAAACGTTAAACGTTTATGATATTTTTTTACTTGAGTGACCTCTAAAATTTCTTGTCGGTGCAAATTCACCTAATTTATGACCTACCATAAATTCTGTTACATAAACAGGAATGAATTTGTTACCATTATGTACTGCTAATGTATGACCTACAAAATCAGGAGTAATGGTAGAACGGCGAGACCAAGTTTTGATAACACCTTTCTTATTTTTTCCTTCATTGATCGCTAAAACTTTATCTTCCAAGTTAGCATCTATATAAGGACCTTTTTTTATCGAACGAGCCATGTTGTTTTATTTTTTGTTGATTCTCCCGGTTCATGACCGAGATATTTTAACAGTGAATTATTTATTACTAATTTTCTTTCCGTTTCTACGTACGATGATCATTTTATCAGATCCTTTTCCTCTTGTACGTGTGATCTCACCTTTCGCATATTTACCTGTACGGCTACGTGGGTGACCACCTGAAGCTCTACCTTCACCACCACCCATCGGATGATCTACCGGGTTCATCGCAACTGCTCTCGTTCTTGGTCTAACACCTTTCCAACGATTACGGCCTGCTTTACCAGCACTTTCCAAATTATGGTCGCTATTACTAACAACACCAACTGTTGCATAGCAATTGATCAATACTTTTCTTAATTCTCCAGAAGGCATTTTTAAAATACCATACTTTTCTTCTTTATTCGATAACTGTGCACTTGCACCTGCGCTACGAACTAATTTACCACCTTGTCCAGGTTGCATTTCAATGTTGTGAACGTTAGTACCCAAAGGCATGTTTTTCAATTGTAATGCATTTCCTAATTCAGGAGCTACTGCATCACCACTTAAAACTGTTGCACCAACTTGTAATCCGTTTGGAGCAATGATGTAACGTTTTTCACCATCAGCATAATTCAACAATGCGATGAATGCTGTACGGTTTGGATCATATTCGATACTTTTTACAGTAGCTGGAATATCTTTTTTATCTCTTTTGAAATCGATCAAACGATACATGGTTTTGTTTCCGCCACCCATATAACGCATAGATCTTCTACCGTCTGAATTTCTACCTGCAGTATTCTTTTGTTTTTCTAACAAAGATTTTTCCGGTTTGTTGGTAGTGATCTCTGCGTATGCATTACCAATTCTCCAACGAGTTCCGGCTGTGGTAGGTTTGTACTTTCTTAATGCCATTGTTATTTATTTTTATTCAACTTTTGCGGCAGTTGATGCCATCCTTAAATAATATTATACTGTTCCGTAGATATCAATTGTTTCGCCTTCAGCAACTGTTACAAACGCTTTCTTTTTAGCTGGCTTACGGCCATTTAAAAAACCTGCTTTTGTGTAACGAGATTTTGCTTTACCAGGCATAACTGTAGTGTTTACGTTTGCAACCTGCACACCGTAAAATTCTTCTACTGCTTTTTTGATTTCTAATTTGTTAGCTTTTCTGGCAACCACAAAAGCGTAACGATTCAATTTTTCTGTTTGCTTATTTATCTTTTCAGACAAAATTGGCTTTATTAATACTTCAGACAGTTTCACGTCTTTAAATTTTTAATGTTTATTATTATGCTTCCGCTTTTTCTTCTTCGCTGAAAATTTTCGCTACGCTTTCAGTAAATACTAACACGTTAGCGTTTACGATATCGTAAGTATTTACATCACTTAAAGAAGTTCCTTTTATTGATGGAATATTTCTTAAGCTCAAATAAATATTGTCGTTATGTTCAGTTGTTACGAATAATGTTTTTTTATCAGCAACGTTGATACTTTTTAAGATACCAGCTAATTGTTTTGTTTTTGGAGCTTCTAAAGCAACATCTTCTAAAATAACAATTGCATTTTCTTTTGCTTTGTAGCTTAATGCGCTGATCTTAGCAAGATCTTTTACTTTACGGTTCAATTTAAAATCGTAGCTATGAGGTTTTGGACCAAATATAGTACCACCACCTTTATAGATAGGAGAACGTAAATTACCTTTACGAGCACCACCGGTTCCTTTTTGCTTGTGTAATTTTTTAGACGACCCTTGAACTTCCGCTCTTGTTTTTACTTTGTGTGTACCCTGACGTTGTGCAGCAAGGTATTGTTTCACAGCTAAATAAATAACGTGATTGTTTGGTTCTGCGCCAAAAATTTCTTCAGGCAAATCAACTGTTCTGCCGGTTTTAGCTCCACTAATATTTAAAATATCTACTTGCATTTTATTTATCTTTTAAACACTCACGTGTTTTATAAAAATTATTTTTGAATTAAAACGATTGAACCGTTATGTCCCGGAACTGAACCACTTACTAATATGTAATTCTTTTCTGCGAAAATTTTAACAACTTTCAATCCTTTCATTTTCACTTTATCTTGTCCCATTCTACCAGCCATACGCATTCCTTTGAATACACGTGATGCATCAGATGAGTTACCGATTGAACCCGGTGCTCTTTGACGATCATGCTGACCATGAGATTGTTCACCCACACCATGGAAGCCATGACGTTTTACAACACCCTGGAAACCTTTACCTTTGGTAGTACCAACAACTTCAACGCTATCGCCTTCGGCAAATATGTCAAGTGTGATTGATTCACCAACATTTTTATCTATTTCGCTATCGCGGATTTCTTGAACTACTTTTTTAGGGGATGTCTGAGCTTTGGCGAAATGGCCAACTTCAGCTTTGATGGAGTGCTTTTCTTTCTTATCTCCGAATGCAATTTGGAGTGCATTGTAACCGTCTGTTTCTACGGTTTTCTTTTGGGTAACTACACATGGACCTGCTTCAATGATCGTAACGGCAGTTTGCTTGCCTGTTGCATCAAAGACACTGGTCATGCCAATTTTCTTTCCAATAATACTTTTCATTGTATCTTTTTTTATGCCCAGCGCTGTTTAAATAAACAGATGGACGTTTCAATATTTTGTTATAAGAACTGACTTTTTGCCTTTCCGCCTAAACGGATGGTTCATTAAGCCTTAATCTCAACATCTACACCACTTGGTAGGTCTAATTTACTTAGAGCGTCAACCGTACGGCTGCTACTAGTGTAGATATCTAATAAACGTTTATGTGTACACAATTGGAACTGCTCACGAGCTTTTTTATTAACGTGAGGAGAACGTAACACAGTAAAGATCTTTTTGTGCGTAGGTAAAGGAATAGGTCCTGTTACAACTGCGCCAGTACTACGTACTGTTTTTACAATTTTCTCAGCAGATTTGTCTACTAAGTTGTGGTCGTAAGACTGTAGTTTTATTCTGATTCTTTGTGACATATATAAAGAACTTTAAAATTCGTTTTTTTGAATTTGGAGTGCAAAGGTAAGGGGTTGATTTGAAATAGCAAAGGGAAAGTAAAAGAATTTTGAAAAAAGGAGCTTATTTTCCCAAAAAAAACCTTTTTCTTCTGAATATCAGAGTGAATGCATGTTTTAGGCTTATAAAATATTGTAAATCATGTAAAAATTATATGATCGAAGGTAAGCAAAGTCATATTTTTAAAGCGTAAAATGATATTTGCCACAGTTACCACATCTTTTTGGCAATAAATTACAATGCGTTGCAAGCCATTCTCTTTCCAATAAACCTCTCCTACCATACTCCCATCGATGTCATCTTTCGGTGACGGAACATTTAAGGAAGCTGCCAATAATTTTAAAGAAGTATAATTTTTATAATCTCCGAAACGCCAGTATTGAAAGGTATCTATCATATTAGTTTCCCACGGCTTCATATTCTGGAAATCAAGAAAAGAAGGTATAATTAAGCTGTTTATCAATAATCGACGACAAATAAATGGGATGTCAAATTCTTTGATATTATGACCTGTAAAGCACCATCTTTTATTATTGAGTTCCATTTGTTGTAATGTCAAAATAAAATCTTCCAGCAGTTTTTTTTCATCGTCTCCATAAAAAGACTTGATGCGTAATTCCCAATGATCATTCTCTTTTTTAAAATACCCTATAGAAATGCACACGATCTTTGCAAACTCAGCCATTACGCCTGCCCTTTGAGGATAATAATCTGCTATAGAAAGCCCTTCAGGTAAAGTACGTGTGTTCTTTTCTTCCCAAAGCAATTGCCAGTCTTTACTGAGATCAGAAAAGGCAGGTTGTTGCGATACTGTTTCAATATCTATCAGCAATAAATTACTTAGGGAGATGTTGTGCATATTTATCAGTAGTCAAAAAATAAAAAAAGGTTGCATTTCTGCAACCCCTTTTCTCTAAATAGTAACGCTAGTTTATTATAATTTCATTGTCTTTTTCGTTTTTACCAATTTGTCATTATTATAAATATTGATAAAATAAAATCCTTCGTCAAGTTTGGTCAATCCATCTAAAGTAATGGTATTGTCACCAGCACTAACTATTGATCTTTTTTCTGCTACTTTCCTTCCTATGCCATCAATTACTGAAATGGTAATGTTTCCTTTATTCTGTACAAAAGTGCTGATGGCAATTTTATCATTGAATGGTGAAGGATAAACAAGGGTTTCTTTTACATCATCATTATTTTTCAATACCACAACAGATGTATATTTAAATGATCCGTCATTGTCAATGACCTTGATCCTGTAATAAACTACTGCATTACCCTGCACATTCACATCGCTATATTGATATGAATGTGCAAGACTGTTACCACTGGCATTAAGCACATTTGATCTTTCAAAATTTACTCCATTAAAGCTTCTTTCGACTTCAAATCTTTGAACATTTAATTCATGATTTGTTGTCCAGCTTAAGTGGGCAATTTTTTGATCAAACTGTCCTTTAAAGTCAGTGATAGTAACCGGCAGCGGTGCTGCTTCAGCAGCACAAATAGTAAGTGTAGTTGCATCGTCTAAATGTGCAGTAAGAGGATCATCAGAAACATCCGCACCAAGGTTAAGGGAATTTCCTGGTACGTTTATAGTAGATTGAAATAGAATTTTTTCGCCTGTAACAAAATTATTTGTTCTTGCTTTAATAGCTAATTTAAAAAATTTAGCAGCCGCAGCTGTTGTTGTAACAGGTATTGCAATATTTTTTATTGAGATCACATTGTCTGTTCCTCCATAAGCATCGCTTAAATAAACTTCCGGAATAGAACCAGGAAAATAAGTTTGTATAGAAATTTTTATTTGATCAGCTGTTTCAGAAAATTTAAATCTCTTATCGATAGTCAGATCAAAAGTTGCTTTTTGCGTTTCGGCAGTAATGTTAGTAACAGCAATAGTCAACATAGAATTATCTTCTATATTAATGCAATTAAATCTTCCTTGCAAAGAATGTGACAATCTGAAAGGACAACTACAAGCATCAGCATTAGTAGCAGATGGGCCTGCACCAGCATTGATGATTGAGCCGTCTTTTTTATCTATCTTATAATAAGCAGTAGAATTATCTACAACAGATCTTCCAAAACCGTACAGGTCAGCAGCATCTGTGAAGAAAACGCCAAACATAAAAACATTTAAAACGGTTACCGATGTAACTTTTGCAGGAATAGTACTAATATCAATCTTAATAAGTTCTCCCCCATTATTTATAGCATTTGCACTTGTTGCGTAAAGATCATTAGTAATAGGGTCAAAAGCCATATCAATTAATCTATAAGATATCGTTCCAAGATCAGTCGCTTCTCTTTTACTAACATCGATCTTAAATAATTCATAAGGAGCACTACCGCTACCAGTTGTCGCATATAAGTAACCGTTAGCATCAAATGCCCCGGCAAAATATTGAACGTTTGCAGTAAGTCCGGTAATTTTTCCTAATGAAATTATCTCACCGGTTGAATCTATCCTACATAATTCATTTACTTGATTATCATAGCCTGAATACCTTATACCATATACAAATCCATCCTGCTGCCTAAAACCAAGTGCATTTAAACCTACTTTTTGGGTGGCAGGTTTATCCAGATAATTAACATTGCCTGATGCATCGAATACAGCTGAATACAATTTTGTATCATCTGTGAAAGTATTGCTTTCGGGATTATAAGTTCCTATTGCTTTACCATCGCACTTCCATGGCTTTTGAGCAAAAGCGGCATTAATGCAAAAAGTCAATAGTAAAAAAACACTTGTCTTCATCTTCAGAATTATGAGTACGATTAGGGAAATTTTCAGTTCGTGTGGTAATCGTATAGAAGATGGATTTGTGCCAGATATATCTATGCACTGAAGACTTTACAAAGGATTGGAGATCAGTATAACGTAAAAATTGTTGAAATAGTATTTGGATACGGATTTAAAGGCAAAAAATGTGTAAGAGGGGCATTTATTGCTTATAAAGTAGAGTAGTGTGGAACAAAAATATAAAAGATTGCTGAAAACCCAATTTTTTATAAGGTTATACCAATAAAAAATTGAAATGCCTGATTTCTCCATACTTCACGATCATCATATGCATTAATATTGTTTAATCCTATCTTATATCTTGCACCTAAATTAATTAGAGGTAATTGAAGCCATAAACCACCTATCGCACTTACGTCTGCCTTCTTAAAAATGCTTCTTGGGTTTTTTAAACTATCCACCGTTTCTTTTAAAAGATTTCCAAAGGAAGGCCCCAACTGAAGTTTAACACGTTTACTTGGACCAACATTCACATTTAATAAAAGAGGAATTTCAAGATAATTGAGCTTGGCATTTTTCTGTGTTCCGTCTCTAAAAAGATCATTATAGATATTACTATTATCATCTGTGAATTCAGAAGTAGTTTGCACAAAATTCACTTCCGGTTGTAAACCAAAACGACTACTAAAATTAAATTGTAAAAAAGCACCTGCCTGGTAATTATAATTATACCCTTCTTTGTAAGAGGTACCCTGTATCTTATTAATATTTACTCCAGCTTTTATACCAGCTCTAAAAAAATTTTCACGATCCTGGTCTAGTTTGTTTCTTTGAGCAGAAACAATATTTACAAAAGATAAAATGAATACAAGAGATATAATGAATTTCATAAAATATATGATTTGTTTATATACTGCAAAAATACCAATAATTATACCATAAACTATCCTGTTAATTGATACACAATTAATCAGTTGTCACCGAATTCCCATTTGAAATAAGTGTGGCAGCATCAGTTATACCTTGTCCTGTTGGTGGTGCAAGAGGGTTTTGATCTTGAAAATAAAAATACCTACTGGTAAGGGCAGGCGTTATTGATACAAATTTATTTAACAGGTAATTAATTTTTACCGATGGCAATTTATTTCCACTAGCATCAAATCCTGCACTTTTAAAAGTAGATAAATTATTAAAAGCAATAGAAGTTAAATTGGCATTATTAGAAATACTATTATTATAGAATGTTGAATCAGTAATTGCAGTTAATGCAGGAAAACTAAGTGTCCCAAGTGCATTATTCCCTGATATAGTAACAGTTTTTATAGATGTTACCAATGGCATAGATATAGTAGTAAGCAAATTATTATCGATTATATCTACTCTACCAATACTTTGTGAAAGCAAAGGAAAAGAAATGGCAGTAAGATTTGGGTTGTCATATATATATAGTGATCCTTTTGCTTTTTTTAATGCAGAAAGGGTTAATGTAGAAATTTTGGTTCTATTAATTGATAAACCTCCCTCGCCTGTTAGTAATAATTGCAAAGCAGATAAATTTAATGTAGTTAATTGCGGGCAATCGTTTATATCTAACCCTTCTCCTTCTATACTTGTAAGACTACTTAAATTAATGTTTTGTAATAGAGGGCAGCTACTAATACTTATGTAAAAAGTAGTGGTAATAGAAGAAAGATCAAGGGATGTTAAATTTGTACAATCAAAAACTAAAATCTCAATAGTGTTAGGTCCGTATTCAGCGGCAATTTTCGATTGCGCCTGTACGTTAGTTATAGTATCTGTTAATGTTATTATCGCCTTTCCTCCATTGCTCGAAGAACCTCCGCCCCCGGTAATACTTTTCCATTGTGTGCCGTCAAAATACCAATATCCTTTTGTATTGTCTGTTTGATAAACCATTAAACCGTCTGCAGGATTAGCAATAGCTGTGCGTTGAGCAAGTTTCATCCGGGGAATTAAAATACCTTTTGTAGTATCCTTTATTTCTAACGCAGCGCTGGCGTGGGGAGCATTTGTACCTATTCCAATTTGTGCTTTAGCGGTGAATGCAAATGATACTAACAAGAAAGCAAGCAGAAATCTCATATTATTATTTTTTTGTAATTGGAAGCGAATGTATTACAGATCAATAAAGGAAAAAAATATATTTATTGCCTATAAAAACAAAAGCCCCGTAATAACGGGGCTCTGCTTTTATTCTTACTATAAATTAATCTTCAATTTTCATTTTGCCTTTTGCTTTAGCAATGATCTCTTCAGATACATTGTTTGGTGCTGGAGCATAATGACTGAACTCCATTGTTGAAGTTGCACGGCCAGAAGATAATGAACGCAATTGAGTTACATAACCAAACATTTCACTTAATGGAACTTTAGCTTTGATAACCTGTACACCATGTTTGCTATCCATACCTTCCAACATACCACGACGACGGTTCAAATCACCCGTAACATCACCCATGTATTGGTCAGGAGTTAATACTTCTACTTTCATGATCGGCTCAAGTAAAACAGGTTTTGCTTTACGTCCGGCTTCACGGAAACCTTGTTTAGCACACAATTCAAAAGAGATTGCATCAGAATCCACATCATGGTAACTACCATCAAAAATTCTAACTTTCATATCTACTATTGGATAACCTGCCAAAACACCAGAAGTCATACTAGTTGTAAACCCTTTAAGAATTGGCGCAATAAATTCTTTTGGAATACTACCACCAAAAATTTCGTTTACAAATTGTAAACCACCTAAAGGATTAGCTGCTAACCATTCTTCATCAGCTGGCCCGATCTCGAATGCGATATCACCAAACTTACCACGGCCACCCGTTTGTTTCTTATATGTTTCTCTGTGTTGTACTGCAGTTCTAAATGCTTCTTTGTAAGCCACCATCGGAGCACCCTGGTTGATCTCAACCTTGAACTCACGTTTCATACGATCGATGATAATTTCAAGATGCAACTCACCCATACCACTCAAGATAGTTTGACCTGTTTCTTCGTCTGTGCGTACACGTAATGTAGGATCTTCTTCTACCAATTTAGCGATTGCCATACCCATTTTATCAACGTCCGCTTGAGTTTTAGGCTCAACAGCAATGGAGATAACCGGTTCAGGGAAGGTCATAGATTCTAAAACGATCGGATTATCTTCATGACATAAAGTATCACCTGTTTTAATATCTTTAAAACCTACAGCTGCACCAATATCACCAGCTTCAATAAAATCAACTGGGTTTTGTTTGTTAGCATGCATTTGCATGATACGGCTGATACGTTCTTTTTTACCTGTACGGGTATTCAAAACATAACTACCAGCATCCAAACGTCCGCTATAAGCACGGAAGAAAGCCAAACGACCTACGAAAGGATCTGTCATGATCTTAAATGCCAAAGCACTGAATGGTTCTTTTGGATCGCAATGACGAAATATTTCTTCATCAGTATCCGGATTTGTTCCTTTGATAGCTTCAATATCCATTGGACCAGGCAAATATCTTACTACTGCATCTAATGCTGTTTGTACACCTTTGTTTTTGAAAGATGAACCACACATCATTGGAATGATAGACATATCGATCGTTGCTTTACGGATAGCTTCATGTACTTCATTTTCTGTGATCGTATTAGGATCATCAAAGAATTTTTCTAATAATTTCTCATCGTATTCCGCAACTGCTTCAATCAATTCCTGACGGTATTGATCAACTTCTTCTTGCATATCTGCAGGAATAGGCACTTCTTTAAAAGTCATACCCATATCATGTTCGTTCCAAACAATACCTTTCATAGTAATCAGATCAACTACACCTGTAAAGTTATCTTCAGCACCAATTGGTAATTGTAAAGGCACAGCTTTAGCACCCAACATTTCACGAACTTGTTTTACCACGTTCAAAAAGTCAGCTCCACTTCTATCCATTTTATTTACAAAACCGATACGAGGAACTTTATATTTGTTAGCTTGTCTCCAAACTGTTTCAGACTGAGGTTCTACACCAGATACTGCACAAAACAATGCTAGTAAACCATCTAATACACGAAGTGAACGTTCTACTTCTACAGTAAAATCCACGTGACCCGGAGTATCGATGATGTTGAATTTGTATTGTTTAGTATCAGGAGTTTTTGCACCCTGTACCATTGGAAAGTTCCAAAAGCAAGTGGTAGCAGCACTGGTAATAGTGATACCTCTTTCTTGTTCCTGAGCCATCCAATCCATCGTAGCGCCACCGTCATGTACTTCACCAATTTTATGGTTTACACCGGTATAATAAAGAATACGCTCTGTGGTTGTGGTTTTACCAGCATCAATGTGAGCGGCAATCCCAAAGTTTCTTTGATAACGTAAGTCACCCATTTTATTTAAATTTTAATTTTTGAATGAAAATTTTTATTTTTTTTACCGAGCCTTTGAATATCTATTAAGCTTCATTGGCGTCGCACTCTTTTACTTTTATATCACTATTGAGCATAGTTTCCCCGTAGTTGAACAGCTATTTTTTTGCCGTTCGGAGTTTGATATGATTTATTACGCTCTCATAATATGCTAAATAGTACAACTCCATCCTTTTCAATTGCTGCACCTTTAGCGGCGGCAAAGTTAGCACCCTTTTTGTTATTTTCCAAGTGTAAAGATTATGTTATTATTTCCCTTTACAACCCTAGTAATTTGAAAACCAGGCTCATTCAGTAGACTATTAATATATGTTTTGTTAAAATCTACCCTTTGATCCGCAATTGTGAGAAAGAGATGAGAAGAAATTTATACAGTCTGATTCCCTTGTTGGTGCTTTTTTACACAGCAAAAAGCCAAAGTGCAGACTTTAATTATACTACAAGCTCCGGTTTATTTTGTCATCCAGAAACTGTAACTTTTACACAAAATTGTACTGGTAACCCATTGCAGTATGTTTGGGATTTTGGAAATGGAGAAAGAGGCACCGGCTTCGTTAACAAAATTCATTATAACGAACCAGGTTCCTACAATGTTACGCTTCTTGTAATATATGATACTACAGCTGCTACTGTTACAAAAACGGTTACTATATACCCAACTCCAACCATGACTTTATTATCTGACAAAAGTGGTTTATGTCAACCAGGCTCTGCTAAATTCTCAGCTAATTCTTCTGTCGGGTTAGTTAGTTATGAATGGAATTTTGGAGATAGCAGTAATATACAAACTACCAATGTAAATAATATTACACATCCTTTTTCTGATTACGGACCAAAGTTGATAACTGTAAAGGGTGTTACAGAAAATGGATGCATCAGCAATGCTTCATATAATCTAAACATTGCAAAGATCCCCATCTCCGGAACACTTGATTCTGCAAAAGGCTGCATACCAGCTACTGTAACATTGACAATAAACACTGCATTCCCCAATGGAGACACTATAAAAAATATTCTTTGGAATTTTGGCGATGGTTCTCCGCAGACCAATAGTAAAATACCTACTGTAAAACATATTTATACAACTACTGATACCATCACAAATGCAAAAATTATTGTTACAAGCAATCAAGGATGTATAAACGATTTTACTTTCGCTCCCTTTGCATATGGTACACCACCTTACGCAACTACATTAAAGATCACAGACAATATTGACAGTTCATGTGCATCAAAAAAAATAGAATTTATTGCCAAAGCCACTGATGCTAATCTTTATGAATGGGATATGGGAGATGGCACCAAAGCTTCTTCAATAGATACTTTTATTACGCACAAATACAGAAAACTTGATGATCAGCTTATTGTTGTAAAACCATCATTCAACGGTTGTTACGGAGATAGTGCATTTACAAAAATTTTCATCAAAGCTCCAATAGGCGATTATAGAATTGGTAATTCATGTGGCAATAAAAATGCGTTTTCATTTACTAATTTATCAGTAGGTACCGTTAGTAATTTCAAATGGGTATTTACAGAAGAAAAAATCGTAACTGATACTGTGAATTATAATACTGCATATACTTTTCCCCGGGTAGGGTCTTTTGAATCACAATTAATTGCTAACAATAATGAAACAGGTTGCAGTGATACAACTATTAAGAATATTTATTTAGCTACACCATCATTTCATTCAAACACAACCAAAGTTTGCAAGGATAGTACTATAAATTTTACAGTATCTAATACCTATGATCCTGCAAGCAATTTTCAATATGAATTTCATACAACCGGCAGTATAAAAAACAATGGTACTGACAGCATTCTCAACATCAAGCCAAATAAATTCGGGACTTTCACAAATTATGTTGTAATTAAAGATGGAAATAAATATACTTGCGATGATACGCTTTATACCTCTTCTGAAGTTTTGGTAAGAGGCCCTATCATTAACTTTAAAGTTCCTGCTAAAATATGCCTTGATGCCCCGGCTACTTATACAAATCTTACAAAACCATTTGTTGCCGGTGATAATATTGTTAGCTGGCAATGGGAACTTGGTGATGGTATTAAAGACCCAAGAGAAACACCTTTACAACATTATTATAAAGATGGCGGATATTATTATGTAAAATTAACAGCAACTGATATAAATAATTGCAGCCAAACAGATGATAGGCCTTTACCGGTTTTTTCTTTACCCATTATAAGTGTTTTTCCTAAAATGAAAACTGTTTGTTTAAATAGTACGGCAGAATTAAGGGCCTTCACTTTAGATACCTTAACATGGATGCCTGTACAAGGGATCGATTGCAACAATTGTGATACGATCAATGTGAGGCCAACATCAAGTTCAAAATATATAGCTTATGCAACAGATAAAAATGGATGTAAAAAATATGACACTGCATCTGTAAAAGTAAACATGCCAACTCCAATAAAAATATTTCCTGCCGACACAAGTATTTGTTTTGGGAAAACTATTAAATACAATTTTTCGGGAGGAGGACGTGTCACTTGGGAACCGCCGCTATTTGTAAGCAATAATTCTATTGGTAATCCAATTGTAAAACCTGATAGCTCTATGGCCTACAAAGTGATCAATACAGATTCAGCAGGTTGTTTTACCGACACATCAATTGTAAATATTGAAGTGCATACATTGCCGATAGTAAATGCAGGAGAAAATAAAACATTACCCTATAGCAGCAGTTTTACTATAACTCCTAACTACAGTAAAAATATTTATCAATATCAATGGACCCCATCTACAAATTTATATTGTGATAAATGTCCTACTCCTACGGGAACTTTATTAGACAATGTACAATACAAAATAGAAGGAACAGATATACATGGCTGCAAAGCGTGGGACAGTGTTTATGTTTCTATCCTTTGTGAAAAGAGTAACCTGTTAATGCCAACAGCATTTTCTCCGAATGGAGATGGTAAGAACGATTATTTTTACCCGATAGCAAGAGGGTATAAAGAGATCAGAAGTTTTGTGATTTTTAACAGGCTCGGTCAAAGGGTATTTGAAAGAAAAAATTTCCTTCCAAATATTCCAAATCTTGGATGGGGACAATCACAATACAACACAACAAACAATGAATCTTTCGTTTGGTTTATTGAAGCTGAATGTTCACAAGGTGAAATAATTACATCAAGAGGAAGCGTATTACTAATTAAGTAATTAAGACCGTTGATTATTGTGAGGAGAATTGCTACTATTTCTATTTTTAGGATGGAATGGTTTTTTATGATTACTCCTTCCACTTTTTTCAAAAACATGTGGAGTATATGCTGGCGCCTCTCCAAATTCGCCAGGCACTTCTGCTTTTAAAACTTCTTTGCCCAATAATTTTTCTACTCTTGCAAATTTGCGCTGTTCTTTTTCATTAATAAATGTGATCGCTGTTCCTTCTGCAGCTGCTCTTGCAGTTCGTCCTATTCTATGAACATAGTCTTCCCCATCATGCGGAACATCATAATTTATTACCAACCCAATATTATCAATATCTATTCCTCTGCTTAAAATATCTGTGGCAACAAGTACATTTAATTTTCCACTTTTGAAATCCATTAAAACATTTTCACGTTTGTCCTGATCAAGATCACTGTGGATCTCATCTACCGCAAGCTTGGTTCTTTTAAGATCCCTTGTAAGTTGCTTTACACTTATTTTACTACTGCAAAAGATCAACACTGATGAAAACTCTTTTTGATGAAGTATATATTTTACCAAAGGAATTTTTTGTGTATCATATACCACGTAAGCCATTTGAATTATTTTTTCATTTGGCTTGCTGATAGAAATATTTATTTCTTTAGGGTTCGTTAAGATCCTTCTTGCAAGTTCACGGATCTTAACAGGCATAGTTGCTGAAAATAAAAGGTTTTGTCTTTTCGCAGGAAGTACATTGATGATACGCATGATGTCATCATAAAATCCCATATCAAGCATTCTGTCAGCTTCATCCAATACCAAATATTTAAGCCCTTGTAATTTTACATAACCCATGTTTATATGCGCCAACATTTTACCCGGTGTGCATATTACTACATCGGCACCTGCACTCAAAGCTTTTTTCTCCTGAACAAATGCATTACCATCTCCTCCTCCATACACCGCAATAGAACTTACTGAGGTAAAATAGGAAAGCCCTTCCATATGTTGGGCAATTTGTACCGCAAGTTCACGGGTAGGCACAATGATCAATGCAGTAATGCTATGATGATTTAATGGTGTGGAAAGAATATTATTAATTAAAGGCAGAAGGAAAGCGGCAGTTTTTCCTGTTCCGGTTTGTGCTGATGCAATAACATCTTCTCCATTGAGTACCAATGGAATAACTTGTTCTTGAACAGGGGTTGCTTCGTCGTAAGCTGATGCTTCTATCCCCTCTAATAGCCTTTCATCAAATTTAAATTCAGTGAACTTCAAAATATAATACTAATTGATTGATAATGTTATTGCTGTAAAGGTAACTCTTATTCTATCAATATAAACTTAACATAGCTTTCGCAAATAAACTATCAGTTACGCACAATATTTGGAGTAAATCATTGTTATATAGGATATTATTAATGAATCCTATGTTTTTACCCAAATCAAAAAAAATTAATACCATGAACACTAACACAAAAAGCTCTTCTTTACATTCAGTTGTAGAACAAGTTACAAACAACACAACAAGTTGGATTGGTCACAGACGTGGTGATAACAAAGATGTTATCGGGGGACAAACTTTTGTTGCGACTTCAGAAGGTGACCTTGAAGCGATAGAAGTATTTTCCAGCATCGTTACAGATACCGGAAAAGTGGTAATGACAGTTCATAATTTTGATACACAAAATAAAAGCTGGGGACCTGCTTTAGGATCTGCCAGCGTTGAATTTAATAAAGCTGATACCGGCAAGTGGGTTGCATTTAACCTACCAGGTCTTCATTTAAATAAAGGCCAATCTTATGGCTTTAAACTTGAAAGCGGAGAAGCTTTTATTGGTGTTGGAGAAGCTGCAGGAAGCTATCAACAACCACCATTCACAAGTGGACAAGAATGGCGTTTTACAAATAATAATAAAAACGGAGATGCTTTTTCTTATTTCAGCCTTGCATTTAAGGTTGATCTTAAAGCAGCATAACGTTATATAATAAACGAAGTATTTAATAGGTCATCCCATTTGTCCGTCTTTGGCGGGTGAATGGGATTTTTATTTGCCCTTATTTTTTTTAAGGAGAAAGGTGATAGGTATATACAAACGTTTTGCCCATGATCTTTCAATATGACCTTCATTAGGAAATTCTTTTGTTACCCAATTTTTAGAATAATAACCTTTAGCTTTCATAAGCTTATCGACCTGCATTTGAAATGGCTTATACATCGTATCTAATCCTAGCGTTCCATAATCAAAATAAATCTTATGATTCTTTTGATCAGGAAGATTAGTTTTTAAATATTGCATGATCGATGCCGGGATCGGATTGTTTTCAGTTGTAAAAATGCCCGGCCAATGAGTAGATAAACATGCAGCGCCACCGAATACTTTTGGATACTCACAAATAGCATATAAAGAAATTAAACCTCCCATACTTGATCCTGCGATAAAAGTGTTCTCTCTATTTTTTCTGGTAGAAAAAGCGCTATCAATAAAAGGCTTTAATTCTTTTACTATAAATTTTAAATAATTATCTGAATTTATTTTTGCTCCATTATAGATCGATTCGCCGGTCACTCTTTTAGATCCATAGATACTATCCTGCTCTTGTTTGTTTAAAGACTCAAAAGATCTTTGAGGCATATATTCTGAATGACGATAAAGTCCGGTATTCCAAATGCCGACAACAATACACTGTTTGATCTTATTTTCTTTGATCAATTTTTGAACAGTTTCATCTACGCCCCACTCTTGTCTTATCCAGGTATTGGATGAATCAAATAACATTTGTCCATCCTGCATATACAAAACTGCATACTTTCTATTAGGATCATATTTTTCAGGAAGCCACACATCTACATTTCTTGCTGCAATATATTTAGAAGGAAAATCTTTAAAGCTTTTAATTGTTCCGGCGGAAGGTTTTAACTCCTGGGCATTCAAAAGAAAAATACAAAAAAAAAATATAATTGTAATAGCTGCTTTTTTCATACGAAAATTTATTCTCAATAATAAAATCTTGTCCATGGTTATTTTTATTTCCCAGCTTTGGCTTTCCTTTTTCTTTTTATCCATTTTTCAATTTCCACCACTACAAAAACTACCGATGAAACTGCAAAAGCGGTGAAAAATTCAACAGCTGTAAGAGGTTTAGTATGAAAAAAAACATTCAGCGCTGGTATATAGATAATACAAACTTGTAATAGTACAGTGATAATTACAGAAAACAATAAAGGTTTATTCGAAAAAAAGCCGATCTTAAATACAGAATCCAACTCACTACGTATAGCGATCACATGCCAGAGTTGGGAAAAACAAAGAATCGTAAATACTATTGTTTGCCAATTAGAATTATTATTTGCTATCTCAAACCATTGGGTTGCGATGGTAAGCAAGCCAATAAAAAGCCCTACCCATAGCACATGAATCCCGAGCCCCTGTGCAAAAATACTTTCGTTAGGTTTTCGGGGAGCTTGTTTCATATTGTGTGTTTCGGCAGGTTCTGCAGCCAATGCCAGGGCCGGCAAACCATCGGTTACAAGATTGATCCATAAAATATGAATAGGTAACAACGAAATGGGTAAACCAATAAGAGGCGCAAGAAAAATAGTCCATATCTCTGCAGCGTTACCCGTAAGGATATATTTAATAAATTTCCTGATGTTGGCATAAATGCGTCGACCCTCTTCTACTGCTTTTACGATCGTAGCAAAGTTATCATCCAGTAAAATCATGTGGGCTGCTTCTTTTGTTACATCCGTTCCCGTTATTCCCATTGCTATTCCAATATTTGCTTTCTTTAAAGATGGAGCATCGTTAACTCCGTCACCTGTCATCGAAACAAACTGTTCTTTTTGTTGAAGCATTTCAACAATTTTTAATTTCTGTTGTGGCGAAACTCTTGCATACACTCTTATTTGTTCTACTTCCTCTTTAAATGCCTCATCACTTTTTGCTTCCATTTCTGTTCCCGTTATCACTTTTTGCGCTGCATTATCAATTATGCCAATTTCTTTTGCAATAAAACCGGCTGTAGCCGGATGATCACCGGTGATCATTACAGTGGCAATGCCTGCCGTTTTACATTCCGTTATCGCTTGCTTGGCTTCTTCTCTTGGCGGATCTATTAAACCTGCAAAACCAATGAATACTAAATCTTTCTCAATTGTTTCAGGAGATATTTCATTAGGTAGTTCTTGTATCTCTTTTCCTGCAAAGCCTATCACACGCATGCCGCTTTGCGCCATTTCTTCTTGTTGTGCTTTTATATGTTGATCAATGTTTTTGTCATTACTTAATGTAAGTATTATTTCTGAAGCACCTTTGGTAATTACCCAAAACTTACCATCTTTTTCATGGATGGTTGTCATGGCTTTTCTTTCGGAATCAAAGGGTATTTCTTTTATACGGTTATAATGCTTTTGAGTTTTTGCATATACAACCATTGCTACTTCAGTAGGATCTCCTGTATAAGTACCATCGCCGTTTTTATTCACATCATGGTTCAGGCTCATTGCTTCCATCAGCATTTGTTGTTTGGTCTCATCCGCTACCCAAACTTTTTGTACATGCATTTCATTTTTTGTAAGGGTTCCGGTTTTATCAGTACAGATGTACGTAACCGAGCCCAATGTTTCAACAGCATAAAGTTTACGAATTACAACCCTTTGTTTCATTAACCGTCTTGCCCCTAATGCAAGCGCTATCGTAACTACTGCAGGCAATGCTTCTGGAATTGCAGCAACCGCCAGCGAAACAGAGACAAGTAATAGATTCGTCATCTCTTTACCCTGTAAATATCCGGTAAGAAAAAAGGCACCACAAAGAAAAATAATAATGACAGTGAGCTTTCTGCTAAAAACGGTCAATCTTTTTTGCAGTGGTGTAACACTATGTGCTGTTTCCAGCATTTTTGCAATTTTTCCAAGCTCGGTTTGCATACCGGTTGCGATAACAATTCCTTTCCCTCTACCATTCACAATGTTTGTTCCTTTAAACCCCATATTCTGCCGATCACCGAGTGGTATATTTTCTTCTTTTAAAGGATCAGTGATCTTATCAACCGCATTAGATTCACCGGTAAGACTTGCTTCATTTATTTTTAATGATTCGCTTTGCAACAAGCGAATATCAGCAGGAACAATATCGCCGGCTTTTATGACCACTATATCTCCAGGAACTACTTCGGCAGATGGAATTACCGTTTCACTATTATTACGCAGTACAGTGGAAGAAAGCGCCGTGCTTTTTTGCAATGCTTCCATTGTTTTTTCTGCACGGTATTCCTGTATAAATCCTATAATGGCATTCAATATTATAATGACTACAATAATTATTGTATCAGTTATATCACTAACAAGGGCAGAAATGATAGCTGCTCCAACAAGCACCAATATCATTACATTAAAAAACTGGCGAAGTAAAATGATCAACGCAGACACTTGCTTTTTTGCCTGCAATTCATTTTTTCCATGTTCTTGGAGTTTCTGTTTCGCTTGGGCATCAGTAAGCCCTTCTGCTTTGCTGGCGGTTTGTATGAGTGTTTCTTCAGTTGTAATGGTGTGCCAGTTCATAAAAATTTTCAATTTTCAAATTCCTTCCATACCCTGAACATAATTACAAAAAATTAGCCAGACTTAGTATCTACTAATTTCCATATTTTACTTTCCGATACAGAACTTTCCAAAAATGGTTCCTAATATATCTTTGTCATGTAAAATTTCGCCTGTTATTTCTCCAAGTGATTGAAGAGAATGTCTTATATCTAATGCAAGAAAATCACTACTGATAGTCGTATCTAATCCGGCTTTTACTTTTAGTAAGGAGCTTTCGCATTCTTTTAAAGATGCATAATGCCGTGAGTTAACAACAATTGTTTGATTTGTATTTATCTTTTCTGATATTACCAATGAGGGTAGATAATTTATCAGGTCATCGATCTGTGTTTTGTTCAATGCTGACACTTCAAAAATTGTATAATCATTTGAACTTATCTCATTGATACTAAATTGAAGCATGCCGAGTTCATGCCCATGACACTTATCAATTTTATTTGCAATGATCAATACTTCTTGATCGGCTTGTTGCAACTTTTTTAAATCTTCCAGCACTTCAAGCTCACTTCCAGTACTTGCATCAAAAACATATAATAAAATACTAGCCGCATTTATTTTTTCTAAAGATCTTTCAATCCCCATTTTTTCAATCACATCATTTGCTTCCCGTATTCCTGCTGTATCAATTAAACGAAAAACAATTCCGTTTATGACCAGTTTTTCTTCAATGGTATCTCTTGTAGTGCCAGCAATATCTGTAACAATAGCCCTTTCTTCATTCAGCATTGCATTCAATAAAGTAGATTTTCCTGCATTGGGCCTACCTGCAATTACTGCTGTTACACCATTTTTTAAAATATTACCCAGCTGAAATGAATTGATGAGTTTTTTTATTTCCTGCAATATTTCATCAATTAAAATTTTAAGTTTCGTTCTGTCTGCAAACTCAACATCCTCTTCTCCAAAATCTAATTCCAATTCAATCAATGCCGCAAAATTGATCAACTGCTCTCTTAATTTTTTTATATCATTACTAAATCCCCCTTTCATTTGTTGTAATGCGGTAAGATGAACCGCTTCACTTTCTGATGCAATGATATCTGCCACAGCTTCAGCTTGTGTAAGATCTAATTTTCCATTTAAAAAAGCTCTTTGTGTAAATTCTCCAGGCTTAGCAAGTCGGGCTCCATTTCTTATACATATTTGCAATATTTGTCCCTGCACATACGGACTGCCATGACAGCTTATTTCAATCGTATCTTCTCCGGTATAACTTTTCGGATTTTTATATAAAGAAATTACAACCTCATCAACATCTTTTTCATTCTCTTTAATGAAACCTACATGCAGTGTATGTGACTTTTGTTTACTAAGATCTTTTAAAGGAAATAAATTATTGATGATATCTATTGCCTTGTTACCGCTTAAACGTATTACGCCAATAGCGCCAATCCCCGGAGCTGTAGCCAACGCTACGATCGTATCATCCCAACCTGAAAGTTTCTGTAACATTCAACAAAGATAGTTTCTCCTTTTTTAATAGCCTTTTGTCATCGTCATTTATTTCATTATGTATATTAACAAAAAATCCCTCTTCAAAAAATGAAGAGGGATGATTATAATTTCAAAATGAATTTTTCTTTATTGTTCCTGAACAACGAAAGTAATTGGTTGCTTACGATAAGCATTTACATTACGTCCGTTTTGTACTGCTGGTGTCCAGTTAGATGTACGTTTGATAACTCTTTTAGCTTCTTCGCACATACCATAACCGGGATCACTAATACAACTTACTTCACTTACACTCCCATCTTTACTTACAACAAAGTTCACCACAACTGTATAAGTACCTTCTGGTGCTCCATTATCAATAGGAAGATTAGCATTTAAATTTTTCTGTAAATATCTTGCCCATGCAGCCGAACCTCCAGGGAAACCTGCATCAATTTCCACCTTCGTAAAGATCTTATCTTCATCATCCCCTACAGGAGCTGCAGCAACAGGCGCATCTTCAATAGGTTTTTGGACAATTTGATTGGTGTTTTCAGACTCAACAGTTACATTACTGATAACTTCATCTTTAATTTCTTCGGGCTTATCTTCCTCCTTGATCTCTTCATCTGGTTTAATAACCGGCGGAGTAAATTTAATTTGTTTGATCTCCGGTGGTGGCGGTGCTTTTGGTGGCGGTGGAGGCGGTGGCGGTGGCGGTGGTGGCGGTGCATCTTTTTTGATCTCTGCCATTTGCGTATCCAACACGTCCAATTCTGTAGGCCCTCCTTTACTAAATGCGCTTGCAAAAAAACTACCTAGAAAAACAAGTACCAATAAAGCTGCAGTAAAAAGCATTGCTTTTTTTATACGCTCGGGGTACGTTTTTCTTAAGTCATAAGCACCATATTCTTTATTCTTACCATCAAAGATGATATCAAGAATATCAGCGTTTAAAATTTTATTTATATCCATCGTGAATGCTTTTTTATTAAGATTCAAATTTTATTAAATTCCACAATTATTTTACACCATTTGCCTGTTCCGTCATCTGGATCAATTGTGCTTCAGTATCAGTAATATCTACTTCAGCATAGTGACCCGGAGGAATAGCATTGATCTGCATCTCATCTAAGATATCGATCACATTTTTGAATTTGCTTTCTTTATCAGCTTTAATGATATACATCAGATCACTTTTGGGCTTATCTCCATCGGGAACAGCTTTTTTCTTATCAAGGATCAACTGACGGACATCTTTAAAATCAGTTGTTTTAAACTGAGCAGATGCATTTTCTGCGGTCAAAGTACCATGGTAATAATATATCTTATCTGCTTTTCCAAGTAACAATGTCATTACTGCTGATTCTTTTACTTTCATTTGATCTTCAGGCTTAACATCATCTTTTGGCTCATACATATTCATTGCTGTTGGTTTAGCCATGGTAGTGGTAAACACAAAGAATGTGATCAGCAGAAAACCAAGATCTACCATAGGTGTAAGATCCACCCTTGTAGAAAGCTTTTTACTTTTTTTGACGCCGGGGCCTTTCTTGTGACCGCCACCCGACGAGGTATCCATTTCTGCCATAAAATATTTTTTTTATTTTAATTATTTATGAAGCCTTCTCTTTGTTCTTATTATATAATTCAGAACCTATCGGGGCTGCTTCCCCATTGGTAACGATCCTGAATTTATACAGGCTATTTCTTTTCAAGGCCTGTTTTATATTTTTAAATACAGGGTACAAAGCTTCCTGGTCTCCTTTAATTAATATTTTTTCTTCCAGTTCTTTTTGATCTGTACCGGCATAAACATTTGTAATGCTTTTTATCCAATAGGTCAATTCATTATTAGTGCTATCCCCTACAGGTATTCCCGGTAGCCTTGAAGCAGGTATAGCCTGGTCAATCCCTAACAATCCTTTTATTTGTCCTAACGGCATTCCGATATAAGGCATCTTGCTCAACTTGGCAATTTCGCCGCCAGTTAAGTTTAACCCACGGGTTGCATTAATATCATTTAGAATATCTACTTTCTTTGTATCATCCCCTAACATCAAAAAGCATTTTCCTTCTTTTGTTAATGTGATCAAAAAAGATTTTTCTGGTGCCGCTTTCGAAGAAACTGAATTTGGGGCTGCAACAGCCACCGCTTCAGGCGGTTTTTGTTTGGTAGCTAATATAAAGAATGAAAGCAACAGAAATGCTACATCACACATTGCCGTCATATCTATAATAGTACTCTTACGAGGTAATTTGGCTCTTCCCATTTTTCTAAAAATTTTACTTATTTATGATTCAAAACAATGCAAATTCCATACAAATTATTTGTAAAGAGATGCAAAGCTTTGAGTTAAAGTAAATCCACTTTCATCAATACCATAAGTGATACCATCGATCTTTGTAGTAAAAATATTGTAGAAAATAATTGCAAAAGCGGATGTACCAATACCTAATGCAGTGTTGTACAAGGCTTCAGAAATACCTACTGATAATTTGCTTGCAGCATCACCACCGCCTTCACCTTCACCTAAGGCAGAGAATGAACGTATCATACCCAATACCGTTCCTAATAGACCTAACAAAGTTGCTACCGATGCAATAGTTGATAGGAACACCAGGTTCTTTTCTAGCATTGGTAATTCAAGTGCTGTAGCCTCTTCAACATCTTTTTGAATTGCTAATACTTTTTGTTCTGTTGTTAATGAGTTGTCGCTGATCATTTCTCTGTATCTGAATAAACCTGCTTTCATTACATTTCCTACACTACCTTTTTGTTTATCACATTCTGCTAAAGCAGCATCAACATTTTTATTTGCTAAATGATATTGCACTTTGCGAATAAAATCTGCAATGTTTCCATTTCCTGTTGCTTTGCTGATCGTTAAAAAACGTTCGATAACAAAAGTTATCATCGTTAAAAAAGATCCGATAAGGATAGGTACAATAATTCCACCTAAGTAAATTTTACTGAGGGCACTTTTAGGACCATCATGACTTGGCCAGAACCAACCTGTTCCTGGTTTTGTAAATCCAGATGGATTACCTAATATAAATCTCCAGATAACATAGCCTGCTATTATACAAATAACTGGTGCTAATAAAGATATTGCATTACTGGTTTTTTTTACTTGTACTGTAGTTCCTTTTACAGTTGCAGATGCTGCCATAACGTTCAGATTTTGATTGATGAAATTAAATTCAGATTAAAAAATATTTATTTTACAATGCTAAGAAAAAAAAGCTTTTTAACAATAAAATTTTATCGTTAATATTTTGTATACCACAAGTTAATAAAATAATCGGAAGTATTTCAAGGAAAAGTTTTTTTCAAAAACAAGATTAAAAAAAGGTGATTTTACATAATTATGAGATAAAAAATTGCAATTTTTTTACTCATATCGTAAGGCTTCAATTGGGTCTAATTTTGCCGCTTTATATGCCGGGTAGAGTCCGGATAGTAATCCAACTAATGAACAAATAATAATTCCGGTAATAATCCATGCCCAGGGAATTAAAAAGCCCGTTTTCAGCATCATTGCTACCAAATTTCCCAGGATAATTCCAGCAATAATGCCCACTACTGCCCCGGATAAACTTATTATGATTGATTCCCATAAGAATTGAGCCCTTACTTCAGCAGCTTTCCCTCCAATGGATTTTATAAGTCCGATCTCTTTCGTACGTTCGTTTACTGCAACTAACATGATGTTCATTAAGCCAATTGCTGCGCCGATTAACGTAATTAAGGCTATGGCAAAAGTCGCATATTTTAAAAAGCCGAGGTTGGTCATTAGAGATTGTACAATGCTATCGCTTTTGTCAATGTAAAAATTATCCTCTTCTTTTACATCAAGTTTTCTAACAGGCCTAAATGCACCTTTTGCTTCACCTATTGCTACATCCATCATTTTAAGGTCACTGACCATGATCGCAATATTATAAGATTTTCCTTCTGTACCATATATGCGTCTGATATTGTTATAAGTTGTTATTACAATTTTATCAGCATTCATGAAAGCGCTGCTGCCTTTATCTTTTGTTACACCGATGACACGATATTTATTTCCGGCAACAGTAATAAATTTATCGATGGCCCTTGATGCATTTTCTCCAAACATTTTTTGTGCAACTATATTACCTATAACGCAAACATTTGCCCCTGATTCAACATCAGCATAACTAAAATTTCTTCCATCCGCTAATTCATATCCATTTAATTGCAGATAATTTTCATCCCCACCAATCACTCTTATATCCGGATTTGTTTTTTTATTATCCGTATTAACAATAATTCCTGATGGCCCGGAGATCCCAATACCAACTAATGCAGGAAAATTATAATCTCTTTTAAATAATCTTGCCTCATCAAAACTGATAGGCTTTCCCTCACTTGAGGTTTTTTGTTTTAATAAACTTTTAGTAGTTTTTTTTGTTTCACCACGATTAGGGTCACCACCAAAACGAATATTTCTTTCTTTAAATCGAAGACTGAAAGAATTTGCACCCATGGTGCTGAAGCTTTGTGTAAGACTAACATTCACAGCTTCTACTGCAGTGATGATAGCAATCAGGGCCATTATACCCAAAGCCATTATACTAACAGTAATAGCTGTACGAAGTTTGTTGCTTTTAATGTTGCGGTATGAAAGTGCTATCGTGTCGTTTAAACGCATGCCTAGAATGTTCCAATAAAGGTAGAAAGGTAAATTGACTTGCGATGCAAAAAATTACAGGCGGTAAAACTTAATAATGTAACCAATCTGCTATCAATGAAGGGAAGATCCCTAAAAGTATGATCAGCGCAGCAGTGATAACAAGTAAAGCTTTGAACCTGGGATTAATATCCCAAATCTCAGAGGGTGCTTCGTTACTGTCTTTAAAAAACATAGCCTGTATAATTCTGAAATAATAATAAGCGCTGATCGCTGCACATAATACAGCTAAAATTGCTAACCATTTTTGATGGCCATCATTCATTACAGCAACAAGCATATAAAATTTTCCAAGGAACCCTGCAGTAAGAGGTACACCTGTTAATGATAATAAAAAGATAGTGGCGGTAACAGCAAGAAGTGGTTGTCTTTTGCCCAAGCCATTAAACCCTTCAATGGTGTAATCATTCATCCTTATTAAAATTGCAAACAATCCTATTGATGCAAGACAGTAAGCTGCAGCATATAAGACCAATCCTTCTTTTGCATATTCATTCAGCGCAAATATGGCCAGCAACATAAAACCTGCCTGTGCTATACTTGAATAAGCCAGCATCCTTTTTACACTTTGCTGAAAAACAGCGGTAAGATTTCCGATCAATAATGTGGCAGCAGTTATTACAGCCAATAATATTTGCCATTGTGGTTGCACTTTTCCAAAAACATTTTCAAAAAGACGAAGAAAAGCGATGAAACCTGCGGCCTTTATTATCGTTGCCATAAATGAGGTAAATACGGTAGGAGCACCATCATATACATCCGGAGTCCAAAAATGAAATGGAGCTGCAGAAACTTTAAAAGACATAGCGGTTAATAAGAACACTAACCCAACAGCGATCATTACAGGCATCTTGCCTTCACCTAATGCAATATTATCTATGTAAAAAGAACCTTGTGTATTTCCACCATAAATAAATGCAATACCCATCAGCATAATGCCTGTCGAAAAAGAACCCATTAAAAAATATTTCAATGCTGCTTCATTACTTTTCAAATTACGTTTATCGCTTGCTGTTAGTATGTATAATGGGATCGACATGATCTCAATTCCTAAAAATAAAGTAAGCAATGTATTGTAAGTTGCTGAAATACCAACACCACAAAGCACAAAAAATATCAATGCAAAATATTCGGAGACATTCGTTCCTACTTTTTCAATATCACGTCCGTTCAATAAAAAATATAAAAGCGTAGCAGAAAATATTACGCTGAGAAATGTAAGATTGAAACTTGTAAAACGCAGCATATCATTAAGGTTGATATCGAAGAAGGGTTCGCCATTCCTTAATTCAAGACAATTAGCGATCAACACTATAATCAATCCCCCTATAGCTACATATTTGGGTGTACTCTTTGATTTGAAGAATACTCCTCCAAACATCAATATAATACCAAAAAGCGCTGTTAATATTATTGCGTTCATACTCTATTTAAATCTTGACAAAATTAAACTTACACTATCCTTAGCCATGTCAAGCATTGGTTGAGGATAAATACCAATAAGAAATATTGCAACAATGATCACACACAAGATCATTTTTTCATTCAATGAAATATCTTTCATAGCGACAGTTAAACCATTGCTATTTCCGTAAAAAACATTTTTCACCATATTCAAAGTGTACACAGCTGCTAAAATAATGCTGATCCCTGCGATGGCTGTATACCAAATATTATATTTAAATAACCCGTTGAACATCATAAATTCTCCTACAAATGCATTAGTCAAAGGCAAAGCAATATTTGCAAATGCAATAACAACCAACATAATTGTAAGAAAAGGAGCAGTATGTGCAATGCCTCCTAATTGTGATATTTTACGAACACCTGTTTGTCGTTCGATCAATTCCACAACTATCCACAGCCCAATGATATTAATACCATGATTGAACATTTGTATCATCACCCCTTCTATCCCTATTTGTTCAACAGTAAAAATTGCAGCACACATCAACCCAATATGTGCAATAGAAGAGTACGCAATTAAACGTTTAAGATCATCTTGCTTAATAGCTATTAAACTTGCGTAGATAATTCCTATGATAGATAGAATGATTACAATATTGCTAAAGTTTAAAACTGCTTCAGGAAAAACAGGAATCAACCAACGCAATACTGCAAACAACCCCATTTTAACCATTACACCACTCAAGACCATTGTTACTGAAGTTGGCGATTGCTCGTATGCATCAGGCTGCCATGTATGAAATGGGAAGACAGGCATCTTGATGGCAAAGGCTATAAAAAATAACCAAAACAACCAATTTTGCTGATGAGCATTCAATACAACAGAATAGAAACTATTAATTGAAAAACTATGTGCTGCATAAACAGTTCTATCTGTATGTAGATAGACATAAATAATTCCCAATAACATTAATAAAGAACCTGCGAATGTATAAACAAAGAATTTGAATGTAGCTTGTATCCTCCTTTCTCCCCCCCAACGGCTGCATAAAAAATAAACAGGTATCAATGCTAATTCCCAAAAGAAATAAAATAATAAAGCATCCATTGACAAGAATACACCCATCAAACCAGCCTGTGACAACAACATTAAACCATAAAAAACATTGGCATTTTTGTATGAACTTTTATAGGATGCAACAAATATTACCGGGAAAGCAATTGCAGTTAACAGTGTAAGTATTTTACCCATTCCATCAAGGCCTAAAGAAAAGCTTGAACCAATATATTTCAACCATTCGTAAGGAACCCAATTCAGATCTTTATTATCTGCGTAGCACAAACTAAAACATGAAACAGAAAGTGTGACAATTGATGCAAACAACGAAATTGCTTTTGCAGAATTTTCCTTTTTTATAAAAAAAATAATCAGTCCCGCTATCAACGGAACAAAAACCAACAAATGGGGAAATGTTACAGAATATCCAAACATCAAAAAGTTATTTTACTAAAAACAATTGAATAATAAATAATGCCAAAATACCTAAGACCATTAATAATACATACATACCAACCTGGCCGTTTTGTAATAACCGGATTTGCCTGCTGCCATAATTAACTGCCTTGCCAATTCCGTTCACAAAACCATCAATGCCTTTTTTCTCTAAAATATTATTGAAGAATGCAGCAATTGCCTGAATTGGTTTTACAATGATCGTGTTATATAATTCATCTACATACCATTTATTTGATAACACTTTACCAATGCCTGATTCAGGAGCTTCAGTTTTTTGATATTTGCTGAATTTATTCCAGGCAAATAATAAAGCGATCAATGCCCCACCAACAGAAACAGCCATCAGCGTATATTCGGTACTGTGAGATAAGTGATGCTTTTCAACCAATGCATTGCTTGGTGCAAATACAGGTTCAAGAAAAGCTTCCAAACGATGTCCGCCATGCATGAACACCTCAGGAATTCCAACCCAACCTCCCACTACTGCAAGAATAGCAAGAATAATTAATGGTATTGTTATAGCAGCTGGGCTTTCATGTAAATGATGTTCCTGATCATGTGTACCTTTGAATTTTCCAAGGAAAGTCATGGCATATAAACGGAACATATAAAATGCAGTCATAAATGCGGTTAACACACCTATAGCCCAATACACAGGATTTTTTGCAAATGCACCTGCAAGTATTTCATCTTTAGAAAAGAAACCTGAGAAAGGTGGCATACCTGCAATAGCCAAACAGCCAAGTAAGAAAGTGATATGAGTAATGCTCATGTATTTTTTCAGACCTCCCATGTTACGCATATCCTGCTCTCCGCTCATTGCATGTATCACACTACCTGCTCCAAGGAATAATAATGCTTTAAAGAATGCATGTGTCATTACATGAAATACAGAACCTGTATATGCACCGACACCTAAGCCTAAAAACATATATCCTAATTGACTAACTGTTGAGTAAGCCAACACTTTTTTAATATCGTTTTGTTTCAATGCAATTGTAGCTGCAAGAACAGCCGTTGCTAATCCTATTACAGCGATCACACATTGTGTGAAAGGTGCCATTGTAAATAATATGTTGCTACGTGCAATCATATAAATACCTGCGGTAACCATTGTTGCCGCATGTATCAACGCACTCACGGGTGTAGGACCAGCCATCGCATCGGGCAACCATGTATATAAAGGGATCTGTGCACTCTTACCTGTTGCACCAACAAACAATAACATTGTAATACCGGTAATATCAAAAGTAGAGAGCTTTGATACATTTGCAAACACCTCATGGTAATCAGCAGTACCGGTTTTTGTGATCAACCAAAATACAGCTAATAAAAACCCAAGATCACCAATACGATTCATGATGAATGCTTTTTTAGCTGCATCATTGTAATCATTATTCTTAAACCAATAGCCGATCAATAAGTAAGAGCATAAACCAACACCTTCCCAACCAATGAACATGATGATGTAGTTTCCACCCATTACTAAAAGCAACATTGAGAAAACAAACAGGTTCAAATAAGAAAAATATTTTGCAAAATCTTTACTGTCTTCTTCATGCATGTATGATGTTGAATAAACATGTATTAAAAACCCAACACCCGTAATGATTAGTAGAAATAGTGAAGACAATTGGTCTATCTGAAAATCAAACCCAACTTTAATAGACTCAGTATTTATAAAATCAAAATAATGAGCAAGGTGAGTATTGCCATTTTTTACCTGGAAGAAAACAAATAAGCTAATTGCGAATGATGCTAAAATAACACCACTTCCTATCAAACCTGAAAGTGTTTTTGATAATTGTTTCCTGCATATCCCATTGATCAAAAAACCAATCAATGGCAATATTGGTATTAACCAACCTATTTGTAACGTATTACTCATAAATCAATGAAAATGAAAAATTAAAAATGAAAATTAGTTCAGGGTCACATTTTTAATTTTAAATTTTTAGTTTTAGTTCTTCAACCTGTTTAAAAAATTTACATCTACCGAATGTGTATTCCTATACATCATTACAATTATTGCTAAGCCCACACTCACCTCAGCCGCTGCTACTACCATTATAAAAAATACAAAGATCTGTGCATCAATAGCCGCAGTTGGGTTAGTTGCCGCAGTAGCTATGTTGTGCATTTTTGAAAATGCTACTAACAGTAAGTTGACTGCATTCAGCATTAACTCTATGCACATAAAAATAATAATAGCATTACGGCGTGTCAACACACCTATTATACCTATGGTAAATAAAGCTATTGCAAGAACTATGTAATAATATATCGGCATAAATAATTTAAAGTTTTACATATATACCCATCCCCATTGTACTGGATGCAGGTTGTATAGAAAAAATATCCTTTACTTTTCTTTTAACTACTCCATTAAAAATATCTACAGCTTTATATGAAGCGCCTTTTGTCAATAATTTAGTAATAACTCCTGAAGCTATAGTGGTAAACCCACCTATTAAAGCCCCTTTGTAATCTTTAGCGACAGAAGCTTTATCGATTGCTTTAATAGAGCCATATAAAGCGATTGCGCCACCTGCATAAGAAGCTACTTTATATATAGTACGTCCGGTTTTAAATGTTTTGAATAATTTATTTATTTCAACATTTCTCTTTAAACCTAAGATCTCCCCAACTTTATCAACTTTTGGAATACTAAGATTTCCTAAAGAAAATTTAGGCGAAAACCCTTTCTTTACATGCATCACCTTTCCTAAAATATCATTCATGTTGAATATTTTATTCAGGTCAATTTGTGCTGAAGCAACATTTACAATTGCAATAGAGAAAAATGTTATTATGAATATTTTTTTCATTTTTTTAATTTTGAACTGCTTCTCTTTTTGACAACACTACAGCACCGATCATTGCACTTAAGAATAATACACTACTTATCTCAAAAGGGAAAACATAGTTAGTAAATAAAGTCCTGCCCAATGTTGCTATCAAGCCAACATTACCATGATTCATTTGTGTAAGCTGATAACTGGCTTCACTTTCTTTTAAAGCAGCAACTAAAATTATAAGTAAGGAGCCGCCTGCAATAACGCCAATGAACCACAAGTATTTACTTTTTTGAGGAGGTTCAGAATCTGCATTTAGATTCATAAGCATCACTACGAATAAAAATAAAACCATGATAGCTCCGGCGTAAACTATAAGATTTACAATTGCCAGAAACTGAGCATTTAATAAAATATAATGCCCTGTGATACAAAAGAAAGTAATAATTAAAAATAAAATACTGTACACAGGATTTTTACTCAAAACCACCATAGCAGCCGATCCTAAAGCTAGTACACTTAAAAACCAAAAAAATATTTCTGTTAAGCTCATATAAAAGTTCTAATCTTAATACAAATTTTATCTTATTGTAACTCTTCCACCTTTTGCTTTTTCGTATGCCTCTTTTTCTGTTATCGGATGAGGTATTAATAAATCATCTTTACCATAAATAAAGCCTTTGCGCTGATAGTTTGCAGGTGCAAAAGTTTCACTTAAATAAATTGCATCTTTCGGACAAGCCTCTTCACATAATCCGCAAAAAATACAACGCAACATATTGATCTCATATTTCGCTGCATATTTTTCTTCTCTATATAAATTCTCTTCACCCGGTTTACGTTCTGCAGCTTCCATTGTGATAGCTTCTGCCGGACAAGCAACAGCACATAATCCGCATGCTGTGCAATTCTCTCTCCCTTCTTCATCCCTGTTCAAAATATGCAACCCTCTGAATACAGGACTGAATGGTCTTGTTTTTTCAGGATAATTGATCGTTGGTCTTTTTTTGAACATATGTCCAAACGTGATCATCATTCCTTTAAAAATAGCAGGTAGATAAAGCCTCTCCAACAAACTCATTGGTTTGCGATCCACTTGCTTTACTCTGTTTGTTAATGCTTGCATATATTTTTTATTGTTGCAACCAATGTTGCGCAAATATATTTTTATTGTTTAAAAATGCCAGTTATTTTCCTTCAACAGTATCAATGCGCCTGTAACCAACATATTTACCAATGCCAATGGTATTAAAATCTTCCAACCTAAATTCATTAATTGATCATATCGAAATCTCGGTATCGTCCATCTTACCCACATAAAGAAGAATAAGAAACATGCTGCTTTAAAAAGGAACATTCCTGTATGCAATAAAGCCATCCAATTAGTGCCGATACTTTGCACTAAATGACCATCATTTATAAAAGGGATATCATACCCTCCAAAAAACAAACTTACCATTACAGAGCTACTGATGAACATATTGATATATTCAGCAAATAAGAAGAACCCGAGCTTCATTGATGAATACTCGGTATGATATCCACCGATCAATTCATTTTCTGCTTCTGGAAGGTCAAATGGTGTTCTATTACATTCTGCAAAAACACAAATTAAAAATATGAGAAACCCTAAAGGCTGCTTTACAATATTCCAATACCCATCCATTTGAAAACCTACCATTGTTTTTAGGCTAAGCGTTCCCGTTACCATCAATAAAGCGATCAATGCGATCCCCATTGCCAATTCATAACTGATGATCTGCGAAGCGGCTCTTAATCCTCCCATTAAAGAGAATTTATTATTACTTGCCCAGCTACCGATCATAATACCATATACTCCCATACTTACAACTCCGAATACATATAGAATACCAATATTGATATCTGCTATTTGCAATGAAATATCTCTGTCGAAAAAATGCACTTTATCTCCCCATGGAATAACAGCTCCAGTCATCATTGCTGTTAGCATTGCCAGACACGGCCCCAGAATAAATAAAAATTTATTTGAAAAACTAGGAATGATCTCTTCTTTAAAAAATAATTTTAAACCATCGGCAACAGGTTGTAATAATCCAAAAGGGCCTGCACGGTTTGGTCCACGCCTGTCCTGCATGATCGCAGCCACTTTTCTTTCCGCCCATGTAGCATACATCGCTATCAGCAATGATGACATTACCACAACAATGATCAAAGCCAACTTTTCAATTATTAAAAACCAATCTATCATTAAAAAAGAATTATTTATTATCGCTATTATATGTCTTTAACATTCGGATGCTCAAAGGTATCAGAATTTGCCGGCCCATTTATTTTACTCAAATCTATATTCGCTTTATTTACTTCACTCACATTATGGATATCCATTAATAATTTAGGATTTCTTCCCCCCATAACTTCTTTAAGCGTCTCCTGTGGTTTTATCACACCTTCGTAATGCCCTTGTGCTATAACTGAGTGACGGCTGATCTTTGTTGGCCCTTCAATAACCCAATCACCTGTTTTCTTTTTATCAAAACGACAAGTATTGCATATCCATCCCGGTTTGCCATCATAACTTTGAACTTCTCCCCAAGGATCTTTACGAACAGTTACTCTGAACACATCATCTCCTCTTAACCATAAAGTAGCTTTACCACAACAATCCGGATTTTCACAATTTCTGTGAGCATCAACCGGTTTGGTAAACCACACCCTGTTCTTAAAACGGAATGTTCTATCAGTTAAAGCGCCTACAGGACATACATCGATCATATTACCACTAAAATCATTATCGATGGCTTTAGATATATAAGTAGATATTTCAGAATGCTCCCCCCTGTCAAGAATACCATGAACACGTTTGTTGGTCAATTGATCGGCAACATAAGTACAACGATAACATAGAATACACCTTGTCATGTGTAATTGTATATAAGGACCGATATCTTCTTTCTCAAATGTTCTTCTTGGAAACTCGTAACGGGTGCCTTCTTTTCCATGATCATATCCTAGATCCTGTAAATGGCACTCTCCCGCCTGATCACAGATCGGGCAATCCAATGGATGATTCAACAATAAAAATTCAACTACACCTGCTCTTGCATCAGCCACTTTTTCACTAGTAATATTTTTTACGATCATACCATCCATTACGGTGGTACGACAACTTGCTACTAATTTAGGCATTGGCCTTGGATCTGCAGTAGACCCTGCAGCAACTTCTACCAGGCAAGTACGGCATTTACCTCCACTGCCCTGTAATTTGCTGTAATAGCACATTGCAGGCGGTGCAACTTCTCCTCCGATCTGTCTTGCGGCATTTAATACAGTAGTACCAGAGGCAACATCGATAGTGATATTGTCAATGGTTACTTTAAATGATGATGGCGCTGCTGGTTTTGTTTCGTCAGCCATATTTTACTTTGTTCTTACTTTTAATTAAGCCGTTACCGGTACATGAATTGGATCAGCATAATGTCTCAATCCATAATTACTTCTCAAGCATTCTTCCGGATTCAACACATGCCATTCAAACTCATCTCTGAAATGCCTGATCGCTGCAGCAACCGGCCATGCAGCCGCATCACCCAACGGACAAATTGTATTTCCTTCTATTTTGCGCTGAATATCCCACAATAGATCAATATCCTTCATTTCACCTTTACCATTCTCTATCTTTTTTAAAATTCTTTCCATCCAACCTGTACCCTCACGGCAAGGGCTACATTGTCCGCAACTTTCATGATGATAAAATCTTGCAAGGCTTAAGGTATGTCTAACAACACATTGATCTTCATCCAAAACAATAAATCCACCTGACCCCATCATACTACCTGTTGCAAAACCTCCATCAGCAAGACTTTCGTAGTTCATTAATCTCTTCTCTCCTTTAGCTGTTGTCAATAATAAATTTGCAGGTAAAATAGGAACAGATGATCCTCCGGGAATACATGCTTTTAATTTTTTACCATTTGGTATACCACCACAATATTCATCACTATAAATAAACTCTTCGACAGTGATGGTCATATCTATTTCATAAATGCCGGGCTTATTGATATTACCGCATGCAGAAATTAATTTTGTTCCTGTAGATTTCCCTACCCCGATCTTTGCATATGCTTCTCCACCTTCATTAATAATAGGCACAACAGCTGCAATTGTTTCTACGTTATTCACCACCGTTGGTCTTTCCCAAACTCCTTTAACAGCAGGGAATGGAGGTTTGATCCTCGGATTACCTCTTTTACCTTCAAGGCTTTCTATCAATGCAGTTTCTTCACCGCAGATATAAGCTCCTGCTCCACGTTGCACATATATTTCACAATCAAATCCTGAACCTAGTATATTTTTCCCTAAAAACCCATTTGCTTTTGCTTCGTCAATTGCAGTTTCTAATATATCAACGATCCAAGCATATTCACCGCGGATATAAATATAACTAACATTACTGCCAAGCGCAAACGAAGAAACAACCATTCCTTCAATTAATATATGAGGAAGAAATTCCATCAAATATCTATCCTTAAAAGTACCAGGCTCACTTTCATCAGCATTTACAACCAGGTGACGGGGAACACCTTCTGGTTTTGCAATAAAACTCCACTTCATACCGGTTGGGAAACCAGCACCTCCACGTCCACGCAAGCCGCTTTTCTTAACTTCTTCAACAATATCTGCCGGTGGCATTTTCAAAGCTTTCTCAACGCTTTTATAACCACCCTCACGGCGATATACGTCAAAGCCGAGAATCCCCGGAACATTTGCTTTATCTAATAATAATTTTCTACTCATAATTCAATTTGCTTTCAGCAAATTTTTATTTTTTTATTACAAAACAGCTTAAAGATTTTTGGTCGCTTTTCTTCGAATCAATTTCCAATCGCCATTTTCTTTTATCCAAACAGTTTCTATTGTCAGATTTAAAATTGATTCAGTGCCATCTGCTTTTTTCTCTGTAGCCGCAAACATTTTTTTCACAATGATTGAATCCCCTTTTTCTATTACACCATAAGGATGTGGTTCAATCGATGGTACATAGATCGATTTATTATGAATTATACCTTGTAGTGCCTGTTCTCTTGTTTCAACTTTTCCACTTGAATGTTCGTAGGTCAATGTTTTTGCAAAAAGTTTTTCAAGCGTTGCGCTATCTTTTGTATCAAATACAGTTTGTTCTAATAACCCAGCATTGGACATAGCATAGCGTAATTTTTTAGATTGTGCACATGAACACAAAGTCATAAATAGAACCGCTATGCTAAAAAAATATTTCATTCTTAATTTGCTTTACTTCGGCATTCTGCAATAATAGCATCTACTTTTTCTTTAGTAAGATGCTCTCTGTAATGTTTTCCTAACTGCATCATTGGCGCATAACCACATGCTCCAAGACACTCAACAGTTTTTAAAGTAAACATGCCATCGGCAGTTGTTTCACCAACTTTGATGTTTAATTTTTCTTTGATATAATCAATGATATTATCACTGCCATTCACCATGCATGGTCCTGTTTGACAAACTTCAAACATATACTTGCCTACAGGTTTTAAATTATACATACTATAGAAACTTGCCACCTCGTATACTTCAATAGGTTCGATGCTCAATAAGGTCGCTACGTAATCCATAACAGGCACATCCAGCCATCCACCGAACTCATCCTGCGCCATATGCAATACAGGTAGTAAAGCACTTTTTTGTTTGCCTTCAGGATAGCGTTTTATTATTTCCGCAACCTTCGCCAAACTTTTATCATTAAACTGAATCATATTATAAAATCAAAATTCAAAAAATTAAATTAAGCATCAAGCTCACCAGCGATCAAATTCAAACTACTCATAGTTATTACCGCATCACTCAACATACCACCTTGCACTAATTCAGGATAAGCCTGGTAGTAAATAAAACAAGGACGACGGAAATGAAGCCTGTAAGGAGTTCTACCACCATCGCTTATTAAATAAAACCCTAATTCACCATTTGCTCCTTCTACACTGCTGTATAATTCGCCGGCAGGAATATCTGTTTCACCCATCACTATTTTGAAGTGATAGATAAGAGCTTCCATCTTTGTATATACGTCTTTCTTTTCTGGTAAATAATATGCTGGAGTATCAGCATGAAATATTTCTGCTTCTGCTCCTTTAAATTCCTGAACCTTTTTGTAAGCATCATTGATGATCTTCAAGCTTTGCCACATTTCATCATTCCTCACTAAAAATCTATCGTAACAATCACCTGTTTTCCCTACAGGAATAGTGAAATCAAAATCTTCATAACTGCTGTACGGTGTATGTACACGTACGTCATAATCCACACCAGCTGCTCTTAAATTAGGACCAGTAAATCCGTAATTCAATGCCCTTTCAGCAGGTATTGGTCCGCAACCTATTGTACGCTCCATGAAAATACGGTTACGTGTAAAGAGGTTCTCGAATTCTTTAAGTGTTTTTGGATATTCTTTTAAGAATTTTTCAAGCTTTTCAAATGCAGTGTTTGTAAAATTTCTTTCGAAGCCACCAATACGGCCAATATTTGTTGTGAGACGTGAGCCACATACTTCTTCATATATTTCATAGATCAACTCACGGTATTGCATAAGGTATAAAAAGCCCGAGTAAGCGCCACTATCCACCCCAACAATAGAATTACAAATCAAATGATCACTTATACGAGACAACTCCATAATGATGATACGTAAGTAATCAACACGTTTTGGAGTAGTAACATTCAACAATTTTTCGCAGGTCAAATGCCAGCCCATATTATTAATAGGCGATGAACAATAATTCAACCTGTCTGTAAGTGGAGTGATCTGGTATAAAGGACGGCGTTCTGCTAATTTTTCAAAAGCTCTGTGTATGTAACCAACTGTTGAAGTGGCTTTCATGATACGTTCACCATCTAACTCTAAAATATTTTGAAATACACCATGCGTTGCCGGATGGGTTGGTCCAAGGTTTAGTGTAGTTGTTTGTTTCTCTATTGAGCCTTCCGGTAATAAGATATGATCTCCTGTTGCTGACATTAAAATTTATTTTTTACAAGACCTGTTGTCCTTCATTGTGTTTGTCATCTTCTGTTAAAGTTCCATGATTTGTCTTCTCAGTCCCAAAACCCAGTGTTCCTCCACGGCCAAACATTTCATCATCTTTATCGATCCTGGTTTGATCTTCCAAAGGAAATTCTTTTCTCATAGGAAAGTAATCCATTTCATCAACATTTAAAACCCGGATAAGATTTGGGTGACCTAAAAAATTCACGCCAAAAAAATCATAGGTTTCTCTTTCCATAAAATTAGCCGCCTGATATAATGCTGTTGCGCTAAAAACATCTGGCTTTTCTACAGAAGTAAAAATTTTAAAACGTATTCGTACATTATCTGTAAGATTATGCAGATGATACACTACTGCCAATTCTTCGCCTTTTCTTTCTGGATAATGTACAGCTTGGAGATCTGTCAAAAATTGAAATCTCAATTCGGCATCATCAAACAAAAACTGTAACACTTTTAAATTGAGGTCATTTGGAGCTGTGAATGTAAGCATACCATAAGGTTCGCCCCATTCGGTAAACTGGTCCCCAAATTTTTCAGTTAATCTTGATTTAATAATATCGTTCGTTAGCGCCATAAATATCTTTATTCAAAAGAAGAATGTCATTCAACTTTTGATCTTATTTTATTATTGAATGCCGTATTCGGCCAACATGTCTTTGTATTTCTCACCGTTTCTTCTTCTTAAACTTTCATTACCCACCAATTCTTGGATCTTTAAAAAACCATCTAAAATTGCTTCGGGTCTAGGAGGACAACCTGGCACATACACATCTACCGGAATAACCTGATCGATACCTTGTAAAACAGAATAAGTATCGAATATACCACCACTGCAAGCGCAAGCACCTACAGATAAAACCCAACGTGGTTCAGCCATTTGCAAATAAACCTGACGTAAAACCGGACCCATCTTCTTTGAGATTGTACCCATCACCATTAATAGATCACATTGACGAGGAGAGAATCCTACTCTTTCGCTCCCAAATCTTGCCAGATCATAATGACTTGCCATGGTTGCCATAAATTCAATTCCGCAACAACTTGTTGCAAAAGGAAGTGGCCAGATAGAGTTCTTACGAGCAAGCCCTACAACCTTCTCTAAAGAAGTAGCCATAAAGCCATCACCCATGAAGCTCTCAGGAGCTTCGACCATTTTAAGTTTAGTATTATATTGTACCGGACGAGACATAGTTAAAATTTAGAATTAAGAATTAATAATATTCTCAATAAGCAGTAAGTTTTATTATTAATTTTTAATTTTTATTTATTCATTTTTTAATCTTCCCAGTTCAACGCACCTTTTTTAATGATGTAGATGAACCCTGATATAAACAATCCCACAAACATTAATACAGCTAAAAAACCGTGCCAGCCTAGCTCTCTGAAGTTTACAGCATAAGGGTAAAAGAATATTACCTCCACATCAAACAATACAAACAAAATGGCTACTAAAAAATATTTAATAGCCATGGGCTGGCGTGCATTGCCTTTAACTTCTATTCCACTTTCAAAATTCTGAAGCTTTTCTGCTGATTTTCTTTTGGGACCAAAAAAATGGGTCAGGGCCATCATGGTTGCAATGAATCCAATTGCAAAAACCAGTTGTATACCTATTGGTAGATAATTGGTTGCACTACTGGACTGGGTCGCTTGAAGAAAGAAAAAATCCATATATGTAATTAATACGCAAAAATAAGGTAGCTGTATCAAAAAACAATTTACTATTTAAAAGAAAATCCCCAAACTTGTTCATAGGTTTGGGGATGTTATTATTTAGCTTTTGATTTTGACTTTAGTTTTTTTTTGCCGGTGGGGCTACAACTGTTTTTTTGCCATCTTTGGTAATGGTTGTTACCGTCCCGTTTTTACTAATTATTGTAACTGTTCCATCTTTAGCAGTTGTCGTTACCGTTCCATCAGCACCAATAACAACTTTTTCCCCTTTACTTTCAGATACTACAGGCTTAGGCGCAGTTTTTGGAGCAGTTCCCATCTTCATAGATTCTATGAGTGCCTTGTTATTGATTGTTTCAGCATCAGTTGGGTCTAAAGCTAATATTTTATCACAATATACTAATGCCGTTGCTTTATCTTTTTTAATATTTGCATAATATGAAACAAAATATTTGTAACTAACGATCAATTGAGTTTTATACTTTACACTATCTACCTGACCTAATTGAATTGCTTTTTCAAAATATGGATTTGCCAGGCCTTGTTGCATTGTTGAATCAATACTCCAGCTAACTTTACCACTCATATTATACCCATAAGGATCTTCAGGGAATTTTTGGGTGTATAGACTAAATACTGAAAGTGCATTTGTATAATTTCCTGTTCTAAGATAATTATATCCTGCATTGTAAAGATCTGTTTTAGTTACGTTTTTCTTTACAGATAATAATTTATTATACCATCCCGCTGCTTCTACAAATTTCTTTTGATTTTCAAAATACAACGCCGCATTTTTCAGGATAGTAACCTTCCCTATTTCAGTAGTATCCATATCTACAGCCTTTGTGGTATAGAAAGTTGCAAGAGAATCATTCCCTGGTAATTTAAGCAACACATTCGCATAAGTAGCATAATCAGTTGCTTCTATTTTATCAGGATTTTGTCTTTTAAAATATTCATCAAAGAAAAGTTTAGCATTGATAGAATCTTTTAAACGATTATACGAGTACGCCTTTAAACCATAAAGATTTGGAAATGGATTAGCGCCGCCTGCAGCTATACATTTGTCAGATTCAGTAATGGCATCTGCAAATAATCCCTGAGCATATTTCATAGAAGCTCTGAAATAACAAGCATTTGGTTCATCATCACCTTTGGCTGTTAAATATTTTTCTAAATACTCGGCAGATCTACCTACATCTGTGCTGTAATAATAATTATATAAGCTATAATAAACAGGTGGGAAAGTAGGATCTTTTGCAATAGCGTCATCATAATATTTCATTACAATATCTCTTTGACCACCACCTTGCGTCTGATATATTTTACCGGTTTTGTATAAAGCTCTTGCGTAATTTTTATTGAATGTTAGTGCATTTAAATAAGCTATCTGCGCCATACCTCCATCTAAATTTTTACGATAGGCATCCCCCAAATTAATATATACATCAGGGTCTTTCATTCCTTTCAATGTAGATGCCAATTTCAATTTATCAATTGCATAATCAGCATCACCATTTTTAGATTCAATATTAGCATAACCTACTGCATTCAATACTGAAGCATTTTTTCCTCCGCTAAGACTAATAGCAGTTTCAAAACGCTGACGGGCATCTGTGGTTTTGCCTTCCAATAATTCAATATGACCCATACCTGCGATCAATATTGGACTATTAGGATTAGCAGCTAATGCCTGTTGGTACAAACTCTTTGCTCCTGCTACATTATCAGTAGCTATGTATGTTTGACCTAACCAATAAGTTGCTTCAACGTTATTAGGTATTTGGCTTAATACATTTTTTGCACTGGTGTATTTTTCGTAAAAAAACAATCTTTTACCTTCTTCAAGGTTTTGTGCTTTGATAACATTCGTCAATAATAAAATTGCGGCTACTAAAAATCCAATTTTTATCTTACTCATTTTCAATTTTTTAAACTTTTGCAATGATATTTAATATTGCTTAGATATAGACGAAAAAAAAAGTCATTAGTTGTTTAATGATTCGTTAATCTTCACATTTCTAATTCCAAAGTCCATTACCGGAGCCAAGTATGCTCTTCTAAAAACAAGCTGCCCTCTTTCATATTTCATAAAAGCGGCAAAGCCAGAACCAAGCCCGCTGTAATTTTCTTTGAGGATATAATACAAACCACGTACCAAAGGATACCTTCTTGTCTCTATGCTGAACTGGGTGGGTTTTACATACGGCGAATCAATACAAACTGAGCATTCAACGTAGGCTATTTTTACTTTTTTTAACATATTTACCTGTGCAGTATCCTCTGGATTACCGATCCAGCTAATACCCACAAATCCAATAGCATTCTCATTGTCTTGTATATATTCTAATACTTCTTTACTGTTTTTGACTGCCTTCACCACACTTGTGTCAAATTTTTCCCCATTTAAAATACTATCAACAGCAAAACGAACGGTACTGGTTGCATTTAATCCATCAAAAACTATTGTTTTAGATCTTCCTTGAGCGCCGGACAAAAGCGACTTTAATTGTCCTAATGTAAATATGGTATCATTGCTGTTTTTATTTACGACTAAAGCAATAGCATCGGAAGCAATTTTATCACTCACGGGTGAATAACTTAATAGGTTATTGTAATACCTATCTTCTTTGCTTGTTAAACCACGGGTAACGATCACCATACGATTGATAGAATCGCTATAAAGATCTTTAAAGCATTCTGCTTCTGTTTTATAGCTGGCAATGATCTTAGTGCCTGAATATGAAGCCTCATAAATTTTTATTTGTTCCTCTATTACAGGCCTAAAACTTTCGTCAACACTAATGTGTATCGTACCTGAAGTGGGGCTGTCTGTAACTTTAAGGCCTGCTTCATTATTACATGAAAAAAGAAATGCCCCAAAAAAAAGAACAGATAAAATATAGAAGTATCTGGTGGTAAAGTGTATCAATTTCTAAAATAGTTTTTCTTATATCCACGGTATATTCTAAAAGCACCGTACAGCCAGCACACTGCAGCAAATATTTTTATCAGGACCGGATCGTATTTATCAATAAATGGAGCAGTATATTTTATAGGGAACATAAAGAAAAAACCAACAAGTATCATGAATACTCCCATGCCGTAATTGGTGATCGTACGCATACGCACAATCCCTTTTTCTCTTTCACTCATTTCTTCTTTTTCAAATTCTTCTAAAGCCATATTATGTTTTTAGGTTGGCAAATTAATACAAAAATCAAGGATATGTTATAACCCGACAAACTTTATTGGTATCATCGTGTAAACTGAAACATTTCTACCTTTTACTTTACCCGGTGTCCATTGAGGCATTTTTTTAAGCACCCTGATCACTTCTTTGTCAAAATCATTGCCGCCACTTTGCATTACCTCAAAGCCTTTTAGTTTTCCATCATAGCCCACCACAAATTTTATTCTAACGAATACTTCCTCTCCTTCTTCCATTTCATTAGGATTAACAAGATTGCGTTTAAGGAATTCTCTTAAAGCTGATTGCCCTCCGGGAAACATGGCTTCATCATCAACTTTTTCTAATGGTTTATTAATATCAATTACTTCTTCTATTGTTTCTTTTGGAGGTCCTGGGTCATCACCAATTATTTTTTTAACAACCCCTCCATCTGAAGGTCCTGTTGAAACTGTTTCTCCTCCAATAGCATTTTGCGATAAATTTTGCGGAAGCTTATCCGCAGGATCAATCTGTTCTACAATCTTAATGTTAGCAATGAATTTATCAGTAGGTATTGGCGGAATGATTTTAAGTTTAACCTTTGGTGGAAGTGTAATTTTAGGGGGCTCCTTTTTGAAAATTGTTCCTGTTTCAATATCAGGGATATAAACATACCCTGTTGTCATTATTTCTTTTTGAGATGGTAAAAAAGTAAATGCTACAACCAATGTGATCAATAACAACATTCCAGCCACTGCTATTCTTAAGCGCTTATTATAAAATTTACGTAGGTTATAAGCGCCATAGGATTTATTCTTGTTTTCAAAAATGATATCTAATATATCACTTTCCAATATCATGTCTTTATTCATAATAATTAGTTTGATGATTAAATAAATTGGCGCCTTGACTATTGGATGCTTTATTAAAAGAAATCCATAATATTTTTTAATTTAATAATGATTGTTTCTATTTGACGATTGTTTAAATAGCCGAATCATATCTTTGCAGCATGAAAATTTTAATGGTCTGCCTTGGCAATATCTGCCGCAGCCCTTTAGCAGAAGGAATATTGCAGCAAAAAGCTTTGAAGGCAGGATTAGATTGGACAATTGACAGCGCAGGTACAAATGGTTACCATATTGGAGAACATCCACATATGCTTTCTCAAAGAGTGGCTTCAAAAAACGGGATAGATATCAGTTGCCAGCTCTCGAGATTATTTGCGAAAGAGGATGTTGACAAATTTGATAAAATTTATGCGATGGCCGATGATGTGTTGGCAGACATTAAATATATTGCGAAGGAAAAATTTGATCCAGAGAAAATATGCTTGTTGCTTGATGAAGTTTATCCAGGGCAACATAAAGAAGTGCCGGATCCATGGAGCAAAGTGGAAATTGAATATCATAAAGTGTACGATCTGCTGGATAAGACCTGCGATGAGATCATAAAAAAATATAAAACCAGATAATGAACAAACCCGGAATTCCACAAGGCACAAGAGATTTCAATGCTATCGTATTACACAAACGCAATCACATCTTCAGTACTATTAAAAAAGTATTTGAAAAATATGCTTTTGAACCACTGGAAACGCCTGCCATGGAAAACCTTGAAACATTGATGGGAAAATATGGTGAAGAAGGTGACAGACTGATCTTTAAAATTTTGAATAACGGATTAAATGATCCTAAAAATATAGATAAGGCTAAGCTTGGATTCGACAAACTGATGGAAGGTAAAACAACCAGCGACCTTACAGAGAGAGCTTTAAAATATGACCTTACTATTCCTTTTGCAAGATATGTGGCAATGAATATCGGAAAACTAACGTTGCCGTACAAACGCTACCAAATACAACCGGTTTGGCGGGCAGACAGGCCACAAAAAGGGCGCTACAGAGAATTCACCCAATGCGATGCAGATATTGTTGGGAGCACTTCATTATTGATAGAAGTTGAATTGGCAAATATTTATCATGAAGTTTTTACAACCTTAGGACTGACTAATTATGAAGTAAGAATTAACAGCAGAAAAATGTTATCTGCATTGGCAGCTTTATGTGATGCTAAAAACGACCTTATCACTATCACAACAGCTATTGATAAACTTGATAAAATAGGAATTGAAAAAGTAAGAGCTGAACTTTTGGAAAAAGGGTTAAAAGAAGAGCAGATAAATAAAGTAGAAAAATATCTTGCGATCAATGGAACAAATGAAGAAAAGCTGGCACAAGCAAAAACTTTGTTCGGTGAAAATGAAGAAGCAAATAAGGGGCTTGAGGAAATAACCAATGTGGTACAAAAAACTACTGCAGGAAATATAATTGTAGATTTTTCTTTAGCACGGGGATTGAATTATTATACTGGAATAATTTTCGAAGCGAAGGCGCCGGCTGAAGTAATTATAGGAAGCATTGGCGGGGGTGGCAGATATGATGACCTTACGAGCCTATTTGGGGTGAAGGAAAGTGTGCCCGGTGTTGGTATCAGTTTTGGTGTAGATAGAATTTATGATGTACTTGAAGAATTAAACCTCTTCCCGTCTAATATTGGCAACACTATCAAAGCGATCTTTTTTAATATGGGTGATGCAGAAAGTGCCTTTGCTTTTAATGCCATGCAAGAGTTGCGTAACAAAGGGATCGCATGTGAAATGTTTTATGAAACAGCAAAAATTGCCAAACAATTCAGCTATGCTGAGAAGAAAAATATTCAATACGCCATTATAATAGGCAGCAAAGAAATTGAGCAAAACTATTGCCAGGTTAAAAATTTGTCAACCGGTATACAGGAATTGGTGGTATTAGATAATTTATATGATTATTTAAATACTAAGTAGCTAATTTTTAACTATTCATTGAGCCACAAAGCTTAATATCCACTTCACCGAAAGCTGTAAGTAACGTATCTTTGCAACATTATGATCACAGCTACAAAACCGAACATTCGTACTTTTTCCCTCCCTGAATTAAAAGAATATTTTGAAAAAATGGGAGATAAAAAATTCAGGGCCATTCAGGTATATGAATGGTTATGGAAAATGAATGTTCAGGATTTTGATGAAATGACAAATATCTCCAAAGAGCTTCGTCAAAAATTAGCTGAAAACTTTCATTTAACACCCTTAAAAGTAAATGCTACCCAGTTCAGCAGTGATGGCACTATAAAATCCCGTTTTCAAACTTTTGATGGACATATGATCGAAGGTGTATTGATCCCTACTGAAAAACGGAATACTGCCTGTATATCCTCACAAATAGGCTGTAGCCTAACCTGTAAATTTTGTGCAACAGGCAAAATGGATCGTAAGCGTAATTTGGATTTTGATGAGATCTATAACCAGGTAGCGTTGATCAATAAACAATCAGAAAAAACCTTTGATAAAAAATTATCGAACATTGTTTTCATGGGCATGGGTGAACCTTTGCTTAATTACAAAAATGTTCTAAAGGCAATTGAACGGATCACTGCTGTTGATGGATTTGGAATGAGCCCTAAACGCATTACTGTGTCTACTGCCGGCGTTGCAAAAATGATCAGGCAATTAGGTGATGATGGCGTTAAGTTCAATCTTGCTTTATCATTGCATGCTGCAAATGATAAAAAAAGAAATGAGATCATGCCGATCAATGAATCAAATAATATTGCAGAATTAGTTGAGTCATTGAATTATTTCTACGAAAAAACAAAGAATGACATTACACTTGAATATATATTATTGAAAGGTGTAAATGACACTCTCGAAGATGCTGAAGAGTTAATTAAAATCTACAGAAAAGTTCCTACTCATCTTATCAACGTAATTGAATACAATTCCATTGAAGGAGAAATATTTGTAAAACCCGACGAGGATACTACACAAAGCTTTACCGATCATCTTGCAAAGAATCGTGTAAATGTAAGAGTAAGACGCAGCCGTGGAAAAGATATTGATGCGGCTTGCGGACAATTAGCCAATAAAGGTAAATAGCACCACATTCCTTAACATTTATTTTAGGATATAGATTAAACTTTATATTCCTATGCCCGTCTATTACCTAAACAATAAAAAAAATACAAATGAAGAAAATATTATTTAGCATGCTAGCAGTAACAATTATGACAACTGCTACTTTCGCTCAAAAACAAAGAGAAAAAGGTGATAAAAAAATGAAAGGCCAGCATGCTATGCATGATAAAAAACATGGCAAACATGATAAAGGCATGATGATGAAAGAGCTTAACCTTACTGATGCTCAAAAAGAGCAGATGAAAGCCAATAAGGAAGCTATGAAAGTTAAAAGACAGGCACTTGAAAAAAATGAAAGCATTACAGTTAAAGAATATAGAGATAGAAAAGAAGCTTTGAAAAAAGAAGAGAAAGCACAAATGATGGCGCTGTTAACTCCTGATCAAAAAGCTAAAATGGAGCAATTAAAAAAAGATAAAAAAGCAGAACATGAAAAAAAGTCTGCTGAAAAATTGGACAAGTTAAAAACAAAATTGGGGTTAACTGATGACCAGGTTGCAAAGATCAAAGCGGATAAAGCAGCTAATCATGCTAAAATGGAAGCAATAAGAGATAATGAAAATTTAAGCCGTACAGAAAGAGAACAACAATTAGCAGCTTTAAAAGAACAGAAAAAAGAAGGAATTAAGAAATATCTTACTCCGGAACAAATAAAAAAGATGGAGGAAATGAAAAGCAAAAAAGCACACAAGAAAACAGTTTAAAGTACAATACGGTCATCTGACCCTATAAAGCGAACCAATATAGGTTCGCTTTTTTAATTTACCTTTGTAGCTCACTACTGTTGAAAAAACAGCAAACTACTACAATTATGAACCAGTCAAACAATTTTCAAAAATTTGTTAAGGTAAAAAAGAACAGCGTAATAAAGGAAGAATTCCGACAAGCAAAAAAGAAAGCTAAAAAAGATAAAGCCGCTGCGATCAATCAACGTTTTGAAGAGAAAAGAAGAATGAAGGCAGAAGCCAGAGGCTTTAAAGCTACTCATGGACAAGTACCGGTTAAAAAAGAAAAAGAAGTAAAAGGCTCTCCTAAAACTGAAGGAGGTACACCTGCTCAAAAGACACAAACTGTAGGTGCTAAATTTGGCGAAATGCCATTGAATAAATATTTAGCTCATTGTGGTGTATGTAGCAGAAGAGATGCAGTTATCATTATTAAAGAAGGAAAAGTAAAAGTTAATAATACGATCATTCTTGAACCTGCTTTTAAAGTAACAGATAAAGACGAAGTAAATTTTAACGGCAAGAAATTATTCGTTACAAAAAACCTGGTTTACATCTTACTTAACAAACCAAAAGATTACATCACTACTACTGATGATCCACAAGGCAGAAAAACTGTTTTACAACTTACTAAAAATGCAACTGCTGAAAGGATCTATCCTGTAGGTAGATTAGATAGAAATACATCAGGCGTATTATTGCTTACCAATGATGGTGATCTTACTCAAAAACTTTCTCACCCAAGTTATAATATTACAAAAGTATATGAAGCTAAACTTGACAAAGTGCTTACCAAAGCTGACTTTGACAAGATATTAAGCGGAGTGACATTGGAGGACGGAGAAATAAAAGCTGACTCTTTAGGGTATGTTGATACAAAAGATAAATCTGTAATTGGTATAGAGATCCATAGTGGTCGTAATAGAATTGTACGCCGCATTTTTGAACATTTAGGGTATGATGTAAAAGGATTGGATAGAGTTATGTATGCAACGCTTACTAAGAAAAATGTAGAGAGAGGCAAGTGGCGTTTCTTAAGTGAAAAAGAAGTTAGGTTATTGAAATATTTAAATGCTGCTCAGAAAAAAATAACACCAAAAGAAAAAGAAGCTGCCAAAGAAAAAGAAACTACTAAAGAAAAAACTCCTGCTAAAAAGAAATGATAGAAGAGATCAACGATCAGAAAAACACAAATCGTCCTGCAAAACATGTTCTTGATATTATTTTTGAGAACGATCATTTTCTTGCAATTAATAAACCTGCAGGCATGTTATCTATTCCTGACAGAGAACAATCTCAACCATCTTTAAAAGATAAATTGATAGAGAAATATGGCAGCATATTTACTATTCATAGACTGGACAGAGAAACAAGCGGCATTATTTTATTTGCTAAAAACGAAGCAACGCATAAATATTTTTCTAAAATATTTGAAGAAAGAGAAGTGGAAAAATATTATATGGGTTTAGTACTCGGGTCTCCTTCAAATAAAAAAGGTACTATTGATGCAGGCATCATGGAGAACCCCGTATTTAAAGGACAGATGGTCATTAATAAAAAAGGCAAGCCTTCACTTACTGATTATGAAGTGATAGAAGATCTGGGTAAATATTCCCTTGTTAAATTTCAATTGCATACAGGAAGAACACACCAGATAAGAGTACACACTAAAAACATTGGCCACCCACTTGCATGTGATCCTGTGTATGGAGATGGTAAACCAATTATGCTATCTTCCTTTAAAAAGAAATTTAAGTTGAGCAAGCATGATGAAGAAGAAAGACCATTGCTTAACAGGATCGCTTTACACTCCTATCAATTAAAGTTTAAAGATGAGCTAGGAAATGAATTTGATCTTGTTGCTGAACTGCCAAAGGATATAAGAGCATTGTTACAGCAGTTGAAAAAAACCTTGCGATAAAGGTCGGGACCGAATGTCAGACTGAAATAAACTCCACTAAAATATTGAAAACGGGTCCGTCCTTCGGTCCCACCCAAAATAAAAATCCCCCGATAATTATCAGGGGATTTTTTATAAATAGTTGATCTATTAAAGTTAAATTCTAAAGTGAGCGAAAGCTTTGTTAGCTTCAGCCATACGGTGAGTATCTTCTTTCTTTTTGTAAGAAGCACCTTCACCTTTACTTGCAGATACGATCTCATTCGCTAATTTATCTGCCATGCTACGTCCGTTTCTTTCACGGCTGTAACGTACCATCCATTTGATGCTTAAAGAAATTTTTCTGTCAGCACGTACTTCAGCAGGAATCTGGAAAGTAGCACCACCAATACGACGGCTACGAACTTCTACACCTGGAGTGATGTTAGCTAAAGCTTTTTTCCAAACTTCATAACCATTATCGTTGGTTATTTTAGCTACTTTATCTAAAGCATCATAAAATATGATATAAGCTCCACTTTTTTTACCATTCCACATTAAATTATTTACAAAACGGGTAACCAGTTTGTCGTTAAACTTTGGATCTGGTGCTAGAGGAATCTTCTTCGGTTGTGATTTACGCATTGTTTAATTTTGATTTTAGGCTGAATTTCTTCAAGTATTAAAACTTTACTCAACCGTTTTTTAATATTTATTTATTGTTTTTCTCCCCTTTAGGGGATGGGGGTATTATTTCGCTTTTGCTCTCTTAGTTCCGTATTTACTACGGCTTTGTTTACGGTCTTTTACACCAGCAGTATCCAAGCTACCACGAACGATGTGATAACGTACACCCGGTAGATCTTTAACCCTTCCGCCACGTATCAACACGATACTGTGTTCTTGTAAATTGTGTCCTTCACCCGGAATGTAGGCGATAACCTCAATTTTGTTGGTTAAACGAACTTTAGCAACTTTACGCAAAGCTGAGTTTGGTTTTTTAGGAGTAGTTGTATACACCCTTGTACATACGCCACGACGTTGTGGACATGCATCCAAAGCTCTTGATTTGCTCTTTGCTTTGATAATTTCTCTTCCTTTTCTTACTAACTGTTGTATTGTAGGCATTGTAAACCCTTTATTTTTTGGACGGCAAAGGTAGGGAAATAATTAAAAACTAAAAATTAAAAATCAAAATTTTTAGCATTTTCCCAATATTTACAAAAAAACCGCCATGGCAGGCGGTTTCAGTATCATTTATAGCTTCCAAAATTAGACTTTATAAAGCCAGCCATGAGTATCGGGGGCTTCACCATTTCTAATGGCGTCTAATTTTTTCTTTAATTCAGTAGAAATCGTCCATTTAGTGATGTCAAATTGCATTTGAAAACCTTTATAAACCAATTCTTTAATAGGTGAAATAGTAGCTGCAGTACCCGTTCCAAATACTTCTTTAAGCGTTCCTGCCTTATAGGCCTCAACTGCTTCCTCAATATTTAAAGGCCTTTCTTCTACTTTTAAACCAGCTTCTTTAAGCATAGTGATCACACTATCCCTTGTTACACCGGCCAATGTTGTTCCTTCTTCAAGATCAGGAGTAATGGCAGTATCTCCAATTATGAAAAATACGTTCATTGTGCCACATTCATGTATGTACTTATGCTCATAAGCATCTGTCCATAAAACCTGGTCAAAACCCTCTTTATGAGCTTCTGTAGCAGCATATAATGATGCGGCGTAATTGCCGGCACATTTAGCAGATCCCACTCCACCTTTTACAGCTCTTACATAATACTCCTCAACCTTGATTCTCATAGGAGCAGAATAATATGGACCTGTAGGACTTAATAATATTATAAACTTGTAACTATTGCTTGGTTTCACTCCTAATGCTTCTTCTGTACCGATCATAAATGGACGAATATATAAAGCATGATCTGCTTTTTGAGGTATCCATTTATTATCAATATTAATGAGTTGACGCATCCCTTCCATAAAGATCTCTTCAGGCACTTCAGGCATCATCATTCTTTCAGCAGAAATGTTGAAACGTTTATAATTATCTTCCGGACGGAAAATGTATACATTTCCATCGGAGAATTTATATGCTTTGATACCTTCAAAAATGGCTTGTCCGTAATGTAGTACAGATGAGGCTGGTGACATTTGTAATGGCCCATAAGGCATTATCTGAGGAGTTTTCCATTCACCATCTGCATAATCGACGACCAACATGTGATCAGTAAAATATTTCCCAAAAGGAATTTCTTTAACGTTGAAATCCTTTAACCTGCTTTCTTTTGTAAGAGTAATATTAAAATCCGCCGCTGCTATCATATTCCTTATTTTTGCAACAAATATAATAAAAAAAACGCAGTTAAAACCTGTAAGAATATGAGCTTAAATAATATAGAATTAGATGCAGGTACGTTGTATGGGCTATATAAAAATTCAATTATAGAAAGCATCCAAAAAAGCCCTAAAAAGGGTCTTTCGGCGAAAATTTCGCTTTCTTTTTTGGGAAATAATAGTAAAAGGATCGCTATTGTGGTGTCCAGCGATCAAGCTATGCATTTACCGGATGAAGAATTAAATTTTCTATTGGGAATTCTATCAGCGTGTAAATTATCAATGGATGATGTTGCTATCATAAATCTCAAAAAGAATAATGGAACAACTTATCAATTGATAACCTCAGAATTAAAAGCAGGCACCGTATTACTATTTGGCGTAACAGCCACACAAATAGAAATGCCAATAGAATTTCCACATTACCAATTACAGAAGTTTAACAACCAGTTATATTTATCAGCTCCATTGTTGCATAAATTGCAAAATGATAAAGCAGAGAAAATTATGTTATGGAACTGCTTAAAGCAGGTTTTCTCCATTATATAAAATACTTTTGCGAAAAAATGGAAACCCTGATATTTGCAACAAATAACTTGCATAAAATTGATGAAGTAAGAAAAATATTAAATAATCGTTTTAACATTATATCTTTAAAAGAAGCCGGCATTAATATAGATATTCCTGAACCACACGATACTCTAGAAAAAAATGCCTTGGAAAAATCCTCTACTATTTTCCGCTTAATTAAAAAAAATTGTTTTAGTGAAGACACCGGTTTGGAAGTTGACAAACTAAATGGTGCACCTGGTGTAAAAAGTGCTCGATATGCAGGTGACGCAGCGGACAACGAATTAAATATTGATAAATTATTACAGAATATGACTGGTATTGAACAGCGTAATGCACAGTTCAGAACAGTTATTTCATTAATATTCAACGGAATCGAATATCAGTTTGAAGGTATCTGTAAAGGACTGATATTAAAAGAACGCAGAGGAGATAATGGATTTGGTTACGATGCAGTTTTTATACCGGAAGGAAGTAACCATTCTTTTGCGGAAATGAACATGGAAGACAAAAACAAATTCAGTCATCGAAAAAAAGCAATGGAAAAATTTATTCAGTTTTTACAAGGCTTATAATTATTCTATAAAAATCTAAAATAAAGTTTAACAAAAAAATTGAGTAGCGCAAGCAACCATATTGTATCAGAAACCGACTTGATAAAAGGATGCCTTGAAGGAAACCGGAAAATGCAGGAAATGCTTTATAACCGTTTTGCTTCTAAGATGTATCCTGTGTGTATGCGCTATTGTGAAAATAATGAAGATGCGCAAGACCTTTTACAAGAGGGATTTATAAAGATTTTTACAAATCTTCATAAATATAGAGGAGATGGTTCATTTGAAGGCTGGATGCGACGTATATTTGTAAATACTTCAATTGAACACTTTAGAAGAAAAGTTAAACTTATAGCGGTTTCTGATACCCAGGAAAACACGATTGAAGATAATGATTTAAGTGTTTTAGAAACGATTGCTCAAAAGGATCTTATCAAAATTGTACAACAATTAAGTCCGGGTTATAGGCAAGTATTTAATATGTATGTTATTGAGGGTTATTCGCACAAGGAAATAGCAGACATTTTAGAAATAAGCGAAGGAACCAGTAAATCACAATTAGCAAGGGCTAAATCAATTTTGAAAAAAGTACTTGAAACAAATATTTTACATAACAATTTATAATGTCTGATAATTGGCAACATAGAATTTTTGAACATGAGGAAAAGCCTCCGGCTAACGCATGGGAAAATATTGCCAGAGAATTGGATGCTATTGAAAAAGATAAGAGCACTCCTGTTCTTACTGTTGTAAAAAACAAACGGATCATTTATTTAAGAATTGCTGCCGCAGCATGTATAGCAGGAATTATTTTTAGTGGTATTTGGTTTTACACTTCTGATAAAAAAGGAACGTCTTCTACTGATATAAACACCTCTCTTGCAGGTAAACAAATTCCTTCTGTACCTTCAGCGCCTTCAGTATCTCCATCAAAACCAAATGAAGATATTAAAGTAGCGAATGAAAATATTTCAGCAGTATCTAAAATGCCTATTTCAAAAAAGAAAATAGTAACAAAGCCTACTGAAGAAGAAGAAACAGTTACTGAATTGCAATATGCTAATGTTGAGAAAGTTGATCCTTTAGCAACAGATCCAATTTTAAATAAAGAAAAGCTTATTGGTACATCTGGAGAACAAATTAACGATATCTCTTTAATGACCTCCCCTAATAGTTATGTCAGCATTATCGGTCCTAATGGCCAGGAAGTTAAAGTGTCTTCTAAGTTTTCTAATTTATTAGGATACATCAATGGCAGTGCCGTTCAGGAGGAAGAAAATCTTGATAAAATTATTAATGAAAGTAATTTTTGGAAAAGTAAATTTAAAAGCTGGAGGGAGAAAATGATCAATAACAATGTAAGCCCTTCTCCTTCTAATTTTATGGATATTATTGATTTGAGTAAATTATTAGAAGAAAATAAATAATTTTATCATCATCAAATTATTAGACCTCATTTATTGAGGTTTTTTTATACCCATTAAACATGCCTAGAATAAAACTCATTACACCAGAAACTATTATTGCAACAATTGATATCCCTGTACGTATCACGGATATAAACTATGGCAATCACGTAGGCAATGATTCTTTTGTTTCCATCATACACGAAGCAAGAATGGCATGGTTAAAACAACACAATCTTACAGAACTTAGTGCCGGCGAAACTTCCCTCATAATGAGTGGCTTGGTAATTGAATTTAAATCTGAAAGTTTTTATGGCGATGTTTTAAAAATTGAGATTAGCGCTGGAGAAATTTCTCAGCTTGGATTTGAATTATATTACAAGATAAGTGCAACAAGAAATGAGAAAACAATTTTGATCGCAAATGCAAAAACAGATATGGTTTGTTTTGATTATGAAAACAAAAAGCCAACTGCTATTCCGGAAATTTTAAGAAATATATTGATAGTAAGTCTTTAATCATTCCAAATTCTCCAGCTTTCCTCTGCTTGTAACAACAGCATATCATAACCATTCTTTGTTGTAGCTCCTATGCCTTCACCCTTTTGAAGGAAAATAGTTTTCTGAGGCTTGTAAACAAGATCATACAAATAATGATCAGCCGTTAAAAGATTGTAAGGTATATCAGGAAAAGTATGATCATTGGGTGACATTCCTGCAGGTGTTGTATTGATTATAATGTTGTGAGATGCCATCAGATCCACATCGATCATTTCGTAATCAATAATATTTTTACTATCATCTTTTTTACGGGAAACAATAATATACTCGATACCCAATTCCTTTAAAACATATTGCACAGCTTTGGAAGCTCCGCCTGTACCTAATACAAGTGCTTTAATATGGGATGGTTTTAATAACTCAGTGAATGATATTTTAAAGCCGGTAATATCTGTATTGTAGGCAGTTAATTTATTTCCCGAAATTTTTATACTGTTAGTAGCGCCTATTGCTTTTACTTCATCACTTAACTCAGTAACAAATTGAAGCACCTGTTCTTTGTAAGGTATTGTTACACTCAAGCCTTTTAGTTCGGGATGCTGTTTTAGTAACGCAGGGAATTCGTCTATAGAAGGAATAGGAAATGCTTCAAATGCACAACCGGTTATATTTTCTTTTGCAAACTTTTCAATAAAATATTGCTTTGAAAAAGAATGCCCTAAAGGATAACCAATTAAGCCGTAAAGTTTCATTGAAATTATTTATTCAGATAAAGTTCAAATGTATCACCACGTAAACCAATACGCATTGCTTCTAATGCAATGATCTCTGTAGGGGCAATATTACCAAGATTAACATTGCAGCCGATCAATTCTAAAAAGTATAATTGTTGGGCTTTTTGTGGAGCCTCCCATAATATTTGTTCTTCAGGTATCTTAGTTAAGATCTCTTGCACCAACCCTTCCCTTACCTCACCACTACCACGATAAATACCAACATTTCCTGCTTCTCTTGCTTCAGCAATAACATAAGTAGAACCGGCGCTTAACTCAGCACTCATTAGTTCTATCCATTTATAAGGAGGAATGATATGTGCAGCATCTTTACTACCTACTTCACTATAAACAATAAAATGTTTTGTAAGTTTTTCGATGTAACCACATTTTTCAGCATGCGGTATAGAAATAGACCCATCACTTACTTCTACATGCTGAATCCCGAATTCTTTACAAACATTGATATAATCATCGAATTGATTTCTGATCAAAAATGCTTCAAACAATGTACCTCCAAAATATACAGGAATGTCGTAAGAAGCATATACGGCTAATTTTTCTTTTAGATCCGGTGTAACGAAAGCTGTACCAAATCCCAATTTCACCACATCTACATGAGGCGCTCCTATACTCATAAAATTTTTGGCTTCCTGAATACTTAAGCCCTTATCCATTATCATTGTAATACCATGGTTACGAGGCTTTTTTACTCTATCCGGAATCTGAGAAAGATTAAAATTCATGCTAGCTTTTTTTGATAGCTGCAAAGATAAATGGATTTTGGCAATCAACTGTTAATACGTTGTATATTAAAGGCTACCTGCGTGAGGGATTGAAGCGTAAATCCTTTTTGTGAGGAACGAGAAAAAAGATTGTAGCGCAAAGCCCGACCCAAAGGGGCACGCCATAAAATATTATCAGGAAGATTTTTTATTCTGTTTGAATCTTGCAATTACATCCACTACCGCCTGATTTTGCAATAATGAAGGATTGAGCTCAAGCATCTTTTTTATTTGTTTAGGATTTAGATGCATGGCTGACTCAAGTTCTACAACAGCCTCTTTTGTTTTTCGTAATGCAAACAAGAATGCACTTTTATAAAAATGAAAAACAATTTTACCATTGGTCAATTGAATGGCATGATCCACATACTCCAGTCCTTCTTCAAAGCAATTAACGCTATATAGACATTTTAATAATTCTATCCAGCCATTGCTGTTTTTGGGTTTTGTACGTACTACATTTCCAAAATATTGAATTGCTTCTTCTATTTTTCCCAGTTGCATATAACATTGCCCCATTGCCAAATTATACTCCGGTTGCAATCTATGGATACGCATGGCTGTTTGTAGATTTTTTATAGCACTATCCCATACGCCTTCATTCATATATGTGCAGGCTATTTTATAATGCAGTTGGCTATCATCCTGGTTTAAATGCGTTGCTTTTCTATAATTAAACCTTGCCTGAGCATAATTTTTCAATTTGTCATAACAATGAGCAATGGCTTCATAAATGACATCTTCGGGCCTTGCTAATTCCAATACTTTTTGCAATACTTCAATTGCTTCTTTATATTTTCTCAAACGTAAATAGGCATCTCCCATATTGCGATAAGCATAATCAAATTTTTCATCAATAGCTACTGCATATTGATAAGCGTCAACAGCTTTTTCATATAATTTTATTCCTTGATAAGCGGCAGCCAAATTAAACCAGGCCAATTCATTAAATGGATGCTCTTCTATGATCTTTTGATGAAGGCGAATTCCTTCCTCATTGCGGCCTGTAAAATCAGTCCAAAAACAAATTTTATAAAGTGCCTCTTCGTTGGTTGGCTCTATTTCTAAGATCATTGCAAGGCAATCAAATACTTTATCGAAATTTTCATAATCATCATATACATCAGCCAACTCAAACAATAGTTCAATTTTTTCATCTCCTTCAAAATAATCAAGTGCAGTTTCTAAAACATTTGCGGCTTTTTCCTGCTGATCTAAAGCCAGGTAAGCATCGGTCTTTAAAATGTACAGGTTAATATCACTGCTATCCAGAATTTCAGCTTGCTCCAATATATTTAAAGCGTCTTTATATTGCTTATCAGCAATGTGCAGGTCGGCTTTTTTCAGTAAAAGTGAAGATGAATATGGGTATCTTTCTACGGCTAATTCTGCCGCTTCCAAAGCATTAGGTAGTTCGTCTTTTTCATCAAAATAATCAATAATGGTCTCAAAAGCCTCTTCATCCAAGAAGGAATGGCTTCTGCCGGATTTAAGGTTATCGTATTGCTCAAGTAACTCTTTTAATTCATCCTGGTTTTGACGATTCGGATATTTACTCATTTTATATTGGGTTACTGTAAAATACAATTTTTTTGATTAAAAATCAAGATTTTAGTACTTCGTTAAGAAAAAAGTTAAAAAAATATAAAAATTACCCACTTCAGTTTTGTTATTTCACCAAATTTTCTGTTATATTTGTACCAAATAACGATTACAATGTACAAATTTGCTAGAAGGTTGGTTATCTTGGCTGTGCTTTTTGGTTCTGCAAACGTAGTTTTTGCGGATAGAGGCTTTGGCAAAAGAAACAAAAACAAGGCTGTATTGAATATCAATACAACTACTACTTCTTTGAGAACTGCTATGTCTTTAAACCTGAAATCGGGCCTTTCTTACAAAGGAACATTATTAGCTATGCCAAAATTCACAAATGGCAGTATGATGAATACTTCACTTGTTACATATCAAAAAGGCAATACTACCTATATTATTCCTTACAAAAGTAAAATCACAATGCCTGAAATGCGTCAGGGATATACTGGAGTAAAATTGATCATAAAATCTCACAAATAATTATAAGAACTTGAAATAAAAAATCCCGATAAAATGTTATCGGGATTTTTTATTTTAAGTATAAATACCTTTAATCCTTTTTCTGATTTTCTTCGTAGGTCATCACCCTATAGCCAGATTTGGGAAATTCAAACAATGTAGAAGATACCGGATTGAAATCAATTTTTGAAACGGTATATTTAAATATCATCTTTCCTATTTGATATTCGTATTGCATTGCTAATCCCGGCAGGTCTTTAAAAGTTTGATCGTATTCTTTATTGATCACATTAATATCTTTTGTGTAATAAACAGTGAAGTTTGTACCGTCTTTTAATTTGGCAGTGGCTTTTACACAAACATAACCTGCTATGGTTGCTGTATCTTTTGTTGTTTGAAAAACTACACCTTCATATTTATTATTCTTCGATTCCCAGTTTTCTTTTGTAAGGGTGATCATTAATTTTTGACCGCTATATTCTTTGAGGATTGCTGCTTTACCTGTTTGGCTATTATGTATTGTGGATTCAACACCCAATGCACTTACCATTGTAGTACGGCTTAACCCTCCTTTTAAATATACTGTAGAAGTTGCGCCATCTAAGGCATCAGCCATTTGTGGCTCTTTATTTTGAGTTTGGATCACTATATCATAAACTATAGTACCCTCCGACAATACCTTTTGTCCAAATGAAAAAGTACTGCTCATCAGTAATAACCCGAGGCCAAATAACTTGATCTTTTTCATTTTTAATTTTATTTTGTTAAAGATAATAAATCTCATGCCAATTAATGATGTGTAATAACTAGAAGACCTGCAACTTCTTAATATGGTTGCAGGTCTTAAAAAAATTAACTATAAATTATATTATTTTTTAGTTTTAGCTTTCAAGTCTTGTACTTTTTGGTTTGCTTCCTGCATTGCTTGTATTCGCTCCTGCAGTTTACTTTGTTTAACAGGCTTCTTTCTATTTTCTTCAATTTGCGCTAATATCTTATCAGGATTGATGATATATTTTTGAATGATGATCTGCAAGATCAAAGTAATAGTATTTGAAACTGTATAATACCATGTAAGCGCTGCCGGTAAACGATTGAATACACCTAATAATAAAATAGGGAAAATATACGGCATGTATTTCATTACAGGATTTGAATTATCCTGCATGCTACTCATGCTATATATAGATATCAATAAACTTGTGATCACCGCAGTAAGTGTGAATAAACTTACATGGTCCCCATAAAATGGAATACTAAAAGGAAGATTATAAATTGAATCATAAGCCGCCAGATCTTTAGCCCAAAGAAAATTTTGCCCTCTTAAAGAAATATTAGATTGGAAGAAATAATACAAAGACATGAAAATAGGGATTTGTAATAATGCTGGCAAACACCCACCTAACGGGCTTACCCCAGCGCTTTTCCACAATTTCATTTGCTCCATACCAAAACCTTGCTTATCATCACCAAATTTTTCTTTCAGCTTATCTATCTCAGGTTTTAAAGCTTTCATTTTTGCTCCGCTCACATAACTTTTATAAAGTATTGGAGAAGTTAATAACCGTATAAAAAGAGTAAGTAATAAAATTACCATACCCATACTTGCCACATTCTGCCTTAGAAAATCAAAAACAGGCAATAAAAAATGACGATTAATGTATTTTACAAAAGCAAAAACACCACTACCATAAGGAACAATACTTTCCATATTGTTTCCCGATGTTTTTAAAATATTGTAATCACTAGGTCCGTAATACAATTGTAATGGAACAGTGTTATTTGAAATATTTGCACGAAGATGCGCTACTGTTTGTGCTATTAAATGTTTAGAAGTATCTGTAGGAACAGTCCATTTTACATCACCAGATTGAAATTTATTTTTATTGATAAAAGAGCTAATAAAAAATTGTTGTTTCAAAGCGATCCAATCTACTGCTTTATCAAATTTCTTTTCTTCGCCTTCATTGCCTATTAAATCAAAATCATATTCACCATTATGTAGGTAACTAAAATGCGACTGTTGCTTTTCATATTCTATATCTTTTTCAACCTGGGGTGTTTCCGTCTGCCATGATAAATTAAGTGTATTTTGATCCACTAATTTATCTGCACCATTCATGTTAATAGAAAAATCAATTAAGTAACTACCAGGATGCAAAGTATATTGGTGCACTACTTCTCTTCCTGTAGAATCTTTGATGCTATAATTAATTGTTTGGCTTTTATCCGCATTATCAATTTTTGGTGCAGCCGTGAAATTCAGATCAACTGTTTGTGCAATTAAGCCATTTGCAGATTTAATTGGATAAGATATTTTATTAAAATTATCTTTTTGTAAAACCACAGGCTGACCATCAAACTTGTTAAACTTTTTTAGTTCTACAAATTTCGGCTGCCCTCCCCTGTTAGTAAATGAAATTTTTAAAACATCATTTTCAAGAACCGTTAATTCTTCTGCTACATTTATCGCCGGCTCAAAACCTGCAGCAGCCTGTACTTTTCTAACACTATCATTCTTTATAGAGTCTAATGCAACAATTTTCGGATTAGTCTTAGGGTTAGCGTTCGCAATTGAATCACTAACTCTTTTTTGTTCTTTTTTCTGTTCTTCTAAAGCTTTACTTCCCTGATTGTTAAAATATAACATTCCCATCATCAATACTCCAATCAACACAAAACCAATAACCGTATTTCTATCCATTCCCATAATTTAAATTTAAGGTGGCAAAGGTATGTAAAGTTTGATAGTTGTTCTTTGATAGTTAAAAAAAATGCCTCAATGAATTGAGGCATTTACTATCTAAAGTTTTAAACTTATTTTTTTGCAGCAGCAGCGGCAGGAGTAGCAGCTTTAGCCGCAGCAGGAGCAGCAGCCTTAGGAGTAGCAGCTTCTTCTTGTTTCAACTGACGTGTCATTGTAACTGAAGCAATAGGAATACGTGGAGAGTTCATGATCTCCATGTTCTCTGCAATTACATCTGACACTCTTACATTACCATTCAATTCAAGAGCAGTAAGATCCATTTCAATATTTTCACGTAAATATTTAGGTAATAATTTAACCTTCAGACTTTTGATCTTAGTTACTAATTTACCACCAGCTTTAACACCTGCAGGCGTTCCTGTGAATTTAAGTGGCAAAGTAACAGTTACTTTTTTATCTTCCACTAATTCTAAAAAGTCAACGTGAATTAATGTATCACTTACTTTATCAAATTGAAGATCTTTCAATACGCATCTGTAAGATTTACCATCAACTTTAGCTTCTACCACCAAAAAGTCAGGGGTATAAACGATGTTCTTAAAAGCTGTCGCTGGAGCTGAAAAGTTAATTTCGGTAGCACCTCCGTAAATTACAGCTGGCACTTTTTCCTCAGAGCGAAGTTGGCGGGTGGCGGCCTTCCCGAATTCGGTCCTGATTTGTCCTTCGATTGTAATTGTTTTCATTATTTAATTTTTTATGAGCGGCGAAGGTAAGGCAAAATACGCAATTGGCAATGGCCAATTTGCAAATTATCTTTCGATTTGGTACAAGCCATTGCTTATTGCAAATTGTCAATTGCCTATTTCTTATTAGCGATTCTACTTCTAAGGAAAAGGCTATTTATACTCTTGTTTTCCAATGCATTACGTATGGCAATAGCAAATAATTCTGCTGTTGATACCACTTTTATTTTATTACTCAAAGGTTTAACAGGAATAGTATCACATACAACCAATTCCTCTAAAACACTGTTATCTATATTTTCATAGGCTTTGCCACTCAATACAGGATGGGTACAGAAAGCCCTAACACTTCTTGCTCCTTTTTCCATTAAAAGCCCGGCACTTTTTGCCAAGGTACCTCCTGTATCACAAATATCATCTATCAAAACAATATCCCTATCCGTAACATCTCCAATTACGACCATACTGGCTATTTCATTCGCTCTTTTTCTATGCTTATCACATATTACCATTTCACATTCAAAATAAGTAGCGATCTCACGAATACGATTTGCACTACCCACGTCTGGTGCAGCAAAAGTTAGATTTTCCAGATCCAGACTCTCTATATATGGGATAAAAATAGCTGAAGCATCCAAATGATCTACGGGAATATCAAAGTAGCCTTGAATTTGCGGAGCATGTAAATCCATTGTAACCACACGATCTGCACCAGCAGCGGTAAGCATATTCGCAACTAATTTAGACCCTATTGCAACCCTTGGACGGTCTTTTCTATCTTGTCTTGCATAACCATAGTATGGCAGAACGGCTATTACTTTATATGCCGATGCTCTTTTTGCTGCATCGATCATTAAAAGAAGTTCCATTAAATTGTCTGTAGGTGCAAAGGTGCTTTGAATCAAGAAAACAAATTGTCCCCTGATACTTTCCTGGAATTCTACAGCAATTTCTCCATCGCTGAATCTTTGAATATTTACTTTACCTAAAGGTTCGCCAAATTTTTTGGCTATAGCCTGTGCAAGGTATTGAGATCCTGTACCGGAGAATATCTTTGCGTTGTAGTCCATAGTGAGTTTTGAGTTAGATGATGGTAAAAACTTTTGCGAAATTAAACTTTAATAACAGACGATAAAATATATATGATGGAAAATTTCAACAAACCATCCACTTCGATCAAAAATTGGGCTGAGGATGACAGGCCAAGAGAGAAGCTTGCATTAAAAGGAGCAGCTATTTTAAGTGATGCTGAATTACTTGCCATATTGATAAATAATGGCAGTAAAGAAAGATCTGCCGTGGAATTAGCAAGGGAAGTAATGCAATTAGGCAACAATAATTTAAATGAACTGGGAAAGCTCTCATTAAAAGACCTTCAAAAAATAAAAGGAATTGGTGAGGCAAAGGCGGTCACTATTGCTGCAGCTTTGGAATTATCGAGGAGAAGACAAACATCTGTTGCATTAGAAAAGGTAGTAATAAAAACGAGTAACGATGTAGCTGAATATTTACGTGCAGTAATAAAAGATTTTAATTATGAAGTTTTTGCTGTGTTATTCTTAAACCAGGCAAATAAAATAAATCATTTTGAGATACTTAGCAGGGGCGGAATAACTGGTACCGTAGCTGATCCAAGAATTATTTTAAAAAGAGCCCTGGATGTTTGGGCAACATCGATCATATTATGTCACAATCATCCTTCAGGAAATCTATTTCCAAGTCAGGCTGATAAAAATCTTACTAATAAAATTATGACTGCTGCAAAATTTTTAGACATAAGGGTTACTGACCATATCATAGTAAGTGAGCATGGCTATTATAGTTTTGCCGATGATGGGAATATGGGAAGTTTATAAACTAAGCTTGCGCTGGCGGACCTCCAAATGTAAAAGGTATTTCAACCTGTTCCATATCTTGTATAGTTCCATTGGCTGTCTCAAACTTTTTTACGTTATCGATCATAGCCTTCATAAAACGTTTTGCATGAAAAGGTGTAAGTATTATCCTGCTTTTCACTTTGCTTTTAGGAGTACCTGGCATTACGTTCACAAAATCAATTACAAATTCAGCATGGCTATGTGTTATGATGGCAAGGTTTGCATATTGTCCTTCAGATACTTCTTCGCTGATCTCTATATTTAATTGTGCCGGTTGTTCGTTATTCATTTTTATTTATTTGTTACAAAGATAATATAATAAGAATAGTCACCTTTGAGGTGACTATTCTTATTATAAAATTAAAGGTGTTAAAACGTAAACCAATTATCTAGTTCCACCTGCCCACCAAACATTTTCTGTATAAACATAATCCCCATTTCCATAAACATCTTTTATAACAGGGTTTGCAGTTACATCAGAATTACCATATGGAAACCTTAATGGAAATTGAGTAGTATTAAGCGGATTTTCTAAAGTTACTAAAGCATCATCGCCTAATGCTTTTATTCTACGGTAATCATTGAATGCTTCTGTAGCTTCGCCTGAAGCACCATAGAAAGCTAAATACTTTTGCAGCATTGTTTCTTTCAGAGGATTTGCATCAAAACGAGCAGCAACTTTATCATTAAAGTATGTTGTTGCTACAGCTTCTGATAGATCAATATCAAATCCTAGACCATAAGCATCGCTAGTAATATTTAATGAATTTTCTAAGTTAGCAAACGCTGCAATAATTGCTTCTTTAAGTGCATCTTTAGCTTCTGCTGCTCTATTCAAACGAATTAAAGCTTCTGCTTTTAAGAACAACAATTCATGATAACTCAATAACATTGTTGGAGCACTTGTTGAATATTCGGCAGCTGAAATTGGAAATTCATACTGTACTTGATCTGTTGTACCATTTGGTGCAGAATTAGTTACAGCTTCAGCTAATGTTATTTGTGCAAAATTATAATCCATAAATGCTTCGTTTCCTCTTGGATCTTCTAAAGTAGTAAATTTATTTGCCAAGCTTTGACTTACGCCAAGCATATCCCTTGCATTAGAAATACCAAATAATGGATTAATAACAGCACCACCATCATATTGAGAAAAAGCCATTTCTTCATCAGCGCTTTCAAAAGACTGGCTGATATAATCTAAAATTTTAGCTAAGTCGCCTGGAACATCAGTAGATCTTTTCAGCGTATGCATCGTATATCTTGCTTTCAAACCATAAGCAGCTTTAATCCAGCTTGCTTTATCGCCTCCATAGATTACATCTTGTTTACCGATAGGAAATGATCCTCCTGTTCCTGCTAATGCAACTATAGCTTCATCCAACAAAGTTTGAATTTGCGGATAAATTTCAGATTGTTTATCAATTTTTGGTTGCATAACAGCTGGTGAACCATCTGGATTTATTAATCCGGCTTCGCTAAATGGCACATCACCGAAGAAATCTGTTAAAACAGCGGCATTGTAAGCCAAAAGAACTTTTGCAATTCCTAAGGTTACATCGTTGCCTTCTTCAGAACCACCTTCAGAAGTTTTATCGATTACAATTCGTAAACTTTTAATGTTGGAATAAATGCTATTCCAACTGTTGTTGTTAGTTGTAGATTGTGTAGGTTCGCCGGTTCTTGTTTCAGCGTTCCATGCTTGTCCCCATACACCTGCTTCATGTTCAAGGTATACAGAAGAATAAAGAGAAACATCGCCACCTACCACTGAAAAAGCAGTATTGGTCATCACATCAGTCATAATAAACTTTGATGCAACATCGGTAGCATTATTTACGTTACGATTTATCTCATCCAGTTTTGTTTTGGAACAAGATGATATTAAGATTGTCAGCGAAGTAATAATAAACAGGCTGAATATTTTTATCTTTTTCATATTATCAATTTAGGAATGAATTAAAATTGTAAGTTAACGCCTACACCAAAACTTTTTGTTTGAGGCAATGTGAATCTTTCAAAAGCTCCGGCCATGTTATCATTACCTTGGCTTGATTCAGGATCTAGTTGAGGAGAGTTAGTCCACAACAATAGATTTCTTGCAAACAAATTAACTGACAAATTGAAATTTTTCTTTTTAAGCGCCTGAATACGTAATGCTAATTCTCTCAATTTTACAAATGAGCTATTTACAATACTAGATTCATCAATACCATTTAGCGTTTGAAAATAGGTTTGAATATTATTATATCCAGTAATAACTATATCATTTGCTTTACCATCTTCTGTAACAGCATCAGGGAACATTACTTCATTTTTATCTCTTGCGTCAGCAGTTAACTTACTAGCACCATAGTTGTCCAATAAGTTAGTAGTACCGCTATACATTTGTCCACCATTTTTCCAATCCATAACAGCAGAAAGAGTAAATGCTTTATAACGTACCCTTGTATTAGCTCCTAAAATAAAATCAGGGGCAGCTCTACCAATAACTTTAGGACCGCCATCTAGAGGTAACCCATCTTCACCAACTATAACTTTACCTTGTTCATTTCTTGCATATGAAGTACCATAGATAACAGGGAATTTATCACCTATACCAGCACGTACTTGCGGTGTAGTAAATCCACCTAGGAAGATACTTTCAACACCTGGTGCCAATTCATCTACGTAGTTATCAACTTTAGAAAAGTTAGTTCCTATGCTCCATTCCAAGTCTTTTTTCCTGATCACATTCACATTGATCGTAGCTTCATGAGCATTGGTATGAATTTTACCTGCATTTGTTACTAATGATTGAGCTCCTGTAGAGCCAGGTAATGGAACACTAAAAATCTGATCTTTTACATTCTGTCTTGAAAACGTGTAATTAAATTCTATTAAGTTATCCAAGAAATTTAAATCTGTTCCTATTTCGAAAGAAGTGGTGTTCTGAGGTTTTAACTTTGAATCATACACAGCAAAATAAGGAATATATGCTTTAACATCTCCGATAGGATATATAACTGGGTTACCAGTATAAAATCCTCCTGAATAATCCGGAACGTAGTAAAAGCTAGGGTAATATCTTTCTGATTGACCAACTTGAGCTATAGATGCTCGTATTTTACCGTAATTCAAAGTTGAATTGCCTTTAAGAGAGCTTAACTCTGTAAAAACAAAACTCAAAGCAGCTGATGGGTAAAAGAATTTTCTACTCTCAGAAGGCATAATTGAAACAATATCTTGACGTCCGGTAATATTTAGATACAATAATTGTTGATAAGACAAGCCCAAGTTAGCAAATGTACCTATGTTTCTAGACCTCAATGTTGTTTGTGTTGCATCTTTAGATTCTGTATTATCCATATGGTTAAAGCCAGGGAATGAGAAGCTTTTACCATATACGTTTACATAATTAGTCCTGTTGTTTATAAGCTCATTACCAACCAAAAGATTCATTTTAAAATCTGAATTGATATCCCATTTAAAATTAGCAGTTAATAAAGAATTTAAAGTAGTATTAGTGTAGGTATATTCAGTAATATCTCCGGCATCAACCCCTTCTGCATTTGTTCCTTTTGTTAATGAACCATAACTCCAGATATCCTGATAGTTAGTTGTGTATGCATCTGTACCTATTAAGTATTTTATATCTAAGCCAGTTTTATCAGAAAGTTTAGTATTATAAGTAAGACTTGTATTTCCAAAAAACCTGTTAGTTCTTTCTACGAAAGTATTGTGCTCTGTTCCCCAATACGGTTGAACAAATCCCCCTCCACGATAGCCATTTGGCTTATATATGTTTCCTGCATAATGATTAGGAATTCCTGCAAGATCATAACTAGCGGGAGCTGGATAAATGGTTGCTATCAAACCATCATTTGCTGAAGGAGCCTTATCAATATCAGAATTAACGAAATTTCCACTAAAAGCAAGTTTAAAATGGCTAGATAATTTTGATTCTGCAGAAATTTTTGCATTATATCTATCCATTCCTGTATGAGGAACTATACCTTTTTGATTAGTTGCGCCTAATGTTAAACCAAAAGAACTTCTATCATTACCATTGGCAACACTTACTGAATTATTATAAGTAGTTCCTGTATTGAAGAATTCTTTAACATTATCGTAAACGCCAGGAGCTACCCATGGATCAAGACCAGCATTTGCTCTTTGAACTACATAGTATTGACCAGGGTGCATTCCATCTCTTGTAGTATTTGCATTTACAACATTACCGCCTACACCAGGATCATTCGGTAATTCAGTAATTTTTGGACCATATGAAGTTGAATTTAAAGCTCCATATTTACCCAATGAACCCTGAGCATACGTAGTTTGTAAGTCCGGATAACGAGATATTTTATCAAAAGTTACTGAACTATTGAAGCTTATTTGTGCTTTACCATTTTTAATACCATTGCCACTTTTTGTTGTTATAACTATAACACCATTAGAAGCTCTGATACCATATAGTGCAGATGCAGCCTGACCTTTTAATATTTCAACATTTGCAATATCATTAGGATCAATATCAACTGCACGGTTTGCATAGTCAGTACCAGTAACACCATTATTCGGAGCTGTGCTTAGATCGGCATCAGAATTAATTGCCATTCCATCAACAACATATAAAGGTGTATTATTTCCAGAAAATGAACGGGCACCACGGATGACCACTAAACTCGAAGCTCCAGGCATACCACTTGAAGGTGTAATTTGTACGCCAGAAACTTTACCTTGTAACGCACCAGTAAAACTGGTATTATTACCCTGGGTCAATGTTTCGCCTTTAACGCTTTGCGATGCATAGCCTAGACTCTTTTTTTCTCTGCTTATGCCAAACGCAGTTACAACAACTTCACTCAGGTTTTTTGTATCCTGTGATAATGAAATTGAAGCAGTTCCGTTAGAAGCTGTGGCAGTTTGGTTCTCAAAACCAATACCTGAAAATTCAAGGGTAGCATTGCTATTTCCCTCTAAAGAGTAAGAACCATCTGCATTGGTACTAGTACCAATATTGGTTCCTTTAATTTTAACGGATATACCTGCTAAAGGTGCTCCGTTAGCGTCTGTTACTTTACCCGTAATTTTTTGTTGGGCAAAGAGAGACATTGTGCTGAAAAAGAGTACGATAAGTACTGCTGTAATTTTTCTCATAGCTTAGTTTTATGTTATCAATAGTGTATTAAAAATAAGAAATTTTTAACAAATTACAATTATAAAGACAAATCTTTCATACTAATTGCTGCATTAGATTTAAAATGTGTAACGGGTACGCATCAGTAATAAAAGTTAATCTAAACTTTAGTAAATTATTTAAATATTATTTAATGAAGTGCTACCCTCCTTTTATAATAATTAAAGAAGTAGTAAAATATTTTTATAATTAGAAAAACCAGGTCATCCAAGCTTTACCATCCTTTGCGCTTACCATATCATAAGTGGTCTCACTGGTTTGCACAAAATAGAAGCCTTCAGTTTGAGTAAATAAGTTCCTGGTAAGCCTTGCCGGACCAGTTGTTGGTGTGGCAGGATCTGATGATGTATTTCTTAATCTGAATTTACCAATGCCTTCAGCATGTGTGAATTGCATCCTGAAATAGTACTCAAAATCAAGTGCATTATCTACAAGGATCAATGGAATTAAAAGTTCAGTTGTAGTCCCAAAATAATCTTTTGGAAAAAATGCTAATTGATAAAAGGCGTCTAAAGTTTTAATTTGGTAAGCATCATCAACACCGTTTACATGGAAACCATCCCATGAAGCCCAATAACCGCCAAATTGATTTGGATATTCAAGCCAATTTGCAGGTGCCTCTTCGTCGATCTTTAATGGAAGGATCGTTTCAGCAACAGTACCAGTTAAAGTACCAGACTTAATAGTAATAGTATTAGTTGCGCTATTATAACTATCTACACTTATAGATGTAATGGTTTGACCATCATTTTGTAAAGGGTCTGATAATGTTAATCCGCTGATCGTGTTAAAATAAGTTGACGTATGTGTTTGGAGATCTCCTGTCCCGTCTAACCAGCTAAATGTCATTTCATGATTTCTTGAATCGAATTTTACATCGTATAATTTTCCATCAAGACTAACTCTTCTATAATATGTAAGAATGTAATCAAAATATTTTGAAACAAGATTCCATTGACCATTTGCAAAAATATCAGATTCAGCTTTTGTAGCTCTTACTAAAGTAAGTACTGCACCATTAACTTTCCCAACCATTTCAATCTGATCATTTGTTATACCTTCTTCATCTATAATAAATTCAAAATCGGATAATAGACCTTGACCTACGGGACCTCCATTTATATCTGCAACTACACCAGCATTTGACTCATTTGGATCAGCCAAAATATGAACATAAGAGTAAGTATCAAATATTAAAGTGGGCTGTTGTTGATGCCTGATCCTGTAACTCGATTCTGTTAATGTTACAGATGCTGCTGTATCAAAATCAGATACCATTTTTACTCGATTAGCATTATCAAACTTAAAGTAAAAAGCATAACTAGGGCCTTCGCCATTATTAACAGTGATATATGCTTTCCAGCCATTTTCAGCGCCTGTTAATAATGCCTGATATTTTGCGATCGATTCATTGATCCTTTCATCGGGAGATTTATCAAATATAAAATCGTCTTCTTTTTTACAAGCAGAAAACAAAATGGTTATACTAATAAAAAACAATAAAAACTTCTTCATGTTTAATTTTTTATAAATTATCATAAAAGCTGCTGTTTGCTTTAACAGGCTTAACTTATATTCTTAATAAAATTCTTTTTCTATAGCTGTCCTTACTCTTGATTGAAGACTATAAAAATCTATCCCCCATGAGTTACTAAAATAGTTAACGATAGCAGCTTCTTTTTGATGAAGCAGATCTTGTGCTTCTTCATTTGGAATGAATGTTCCTAAAAAATCAAATCCAATACCTGCTACCAATTCATCCCATCCTGATTTGCCATACACCATCATGTAAGAGATCATTTCTGCAAAATCTTCTGTTGAAACGCTGGATGCGTAAGCAGTTATTATTCCATTTTGTCTTGCATCATCATCACTGATATTTATCCAATCGCTTGAATAACCATTCTGTGTGATCTTGTCAAAATCGTTTGGCCTTCTTTTTAATTGATCGAAGATGTGAGCAAATTCGTGATGCACTGTTAGAAAAACATCTTTTTGTAAAGAAGTGTCTGACGATGTATAACCAGCCATCGTTTTATTCATAAAATAATTCAACTGAAATAAATTGATCTGCCTTCCGCCACCGGCAACACCCACAATCGCACCGCCATCAGGGTCTGCTGCAGAACTACCTGCCAATACAAAATATTTAGGCGCAATCTGATTAAAGAAAAGCAAACTTGTTTCTTCAATAAAAGGCTCTGCCCATATTCTTTTAACAGCATCCATGACCGGAATAACTTTTTCCTCTTTAACAGGTACTACATTTTTATCGATCTGGTTTACTGTAAACTGATTCCACTTATATTTCACATCAATATTATGCGGAACTACCAAGCTATCATGTATCCATTTATCAATTGCATTTTGTGCAGTTACATCACCGCCTAAGCCTGGTATGTTATCTACGTTACCTAAAGCATCTTCTTTTTTACAAGAAGAAAGTAAAAAAGCAAATGCTAAAGTGTAGAATGATAGTTTTATAATTTTCATGCGCTTTTAATTAATATTTATTATCTGTTACTTTCTAAACCAGCCTGAGCCCTTGCTGTTGCTGGAATTTCAAATACTCTATGAGTATTGGTTGGAGAAAGTGTTATTACATCAACTATTTCTTTTTGATTGTTTCTGATATTGTGTTCTATTTCAAAACCGTAACGCAAAATATCAAACCACCTCATTCCTTCATGCACATACTCTGTTCTACGATAATCAAGAATAATATTTATTACAGCTTTTTGAGCATCTGTTAATGCATAATATTCCTGAATAGTTGTAGGCGATCCTATACCGTAAAAAATATCCAATATACCTGCCTGTAATTCATCTAATCCATAATTAGAAGTATAATAATCAAGAACGATCGCTTCATCTAAATTATCTGTAGGAAGAAAACCATCAATACGTGTAGATAGATATTTATTTAATAAATTAATTGCATTCCCTGTTTGTCCTTTGTATGTATAAGCCTCGGCTAAATTAAATAACACTTCTTCTGCAGTAAATAAAGGCACCATCTGCCATCCATCTCCTGTTCCACTACCAATAGATGTTTCTACAAAATTCACATCAGTTTTAGAGATGATAGAATGTCCACCTGCTGTAGCCAATCTGAAACTCCAAGGAGCATAATTTCCTGCTGCAGTACCAGTGAAATAAGAACCAAGTTCTTCAGTAAGTCCATATTTTCCTAAAAATTCAATATAACCCCACCATGAATTAGATTCGGCCAATAACAAATTTGCATTTTCAGTTGCTTTAGAATATACTGCACTCAAACTACCATTTCCATTCAAAGGAAGATCGGTATAAACAGTATTCCATGGACGTAGATAAGTAACTATATTACTTTCAGGCAACGCTGCTTTTGCAAATATGATTACGCTGTCATAATTTTTTTTGTATAAGTAATATCTTGAAGCAAAAGCATTGGCAGCAGATTTTGTAAAATGATATTTAGGTATGCTATATATTTCATCTTTAATTAATGGCAACCCTTCTAACAGATCTTTCCTTACCATATCATATACATACTTAACTGTTTTACGTTCGTATTTTTTTATTGATACAGTTTCTGATTCAGTAACATAGGGAATACCTTTATCGGTTCCTGCAGTAGTGGCATTATAAAATTTAGAGAAAAAATTAACGAGCATAAAATGACTGTAAGCTCTTGCTACTAAAGCTTCGCCTTTTTGCGCTTGATAATTTTCCGGATCAGGAGCAGCAGCTATTGTTTCCAATGCAAGATTGGCAGCAGCTATAGCCTTATAACAACCAAACCAATAGCTTTCCGGCCCATCTTCATCTGTGCCTTTATTATCCTGAAAACGATAAATATTTTCTACCAGTGTACTCCAACTAGGTACGTCTGAGCCATTGGTAATATTATCATCTACATTATCGGATGATAATTCTGCCATTAACTGATAATTATTTTGAGGATAGGCAGATGCCAATAACTGAGATACTTTTTCAGGTGAATTAAGTTTTGCTCGGTTATCAGGCTCTTTATCTAAAAACTTTTTACAACCGCCAGATACCAGTATAAATAAAACCCCACTCGATATAATAATAATTTTTTTCATCATTCTACTAATTTAAAAACCGGCTTTTAATGATAATGTTATTTGTTTTTGTAATGGTTGAGCAACACCACCAGCATTAAAGAATTCCGGATCCTGGCCTTTTAATTTTTTATCTGAATAAATAAGGAAAGGATTCGTCATTGCAGCTGTAAAAGAAAGATTCTTAAACACATTTAATTTTTTAATCGTAGCTGCACTGAAGTTATATGACAATGAAACAGATTTTAATCTGATAAAATCGCCTTTTGCAACTCTGATCTGAGAGTAATTGTAATTGTTGTATGGATATACTGATTCGTTATCTATTTTGTTTTCGTAATAAGCATCACTGACAGCAGGTATGTCTGTTAGATCTTCATCACCGGGCTGTAACCACCTGTCCCAAAATTCTTTAGGCATTGCATCAAAATCAATGTAAGAAGATCTAAAAGCAGGATACAAACGGATCACATTACCACCCTGGTAAGTAATAAATACATTTAATGATAAATTTTTGTAATTAAATGTATTGTTTAAACCTCCGGTGAACTTTGGATCAAGTGTTCCTGAATAAATTAAATGACTAATATCATCTGACTGAACATCCACTCCTTCTCCTTCATCACCATATTCATTTACAAAATAAGGCAATCCTGTAGTATGGTCTAATCCTAAATATTTAATTGAGAAAAGGCTATTTACAGCATATCCTTGTGTATTGCCACCTTCTTGTTTAACAAGATCATAAATGATAGGAAGATTTTTAGCATTCGTAATTGTATTCACATTATAACCGTAGGTGAAATTTGCTTTCCAATTCCAATCTCTTTTCTTAATGATGGTACCCCCAAGCATTATATCTATACCATGAGATTCCATGTTTGCATAGTTGATCGCTTTATATGCTTCGCCGCCAATACCACCTGTTTTGATGATACTGATTAGATCAAAACTTTTTCTTTTATACCAATCAATACTAAAATCTAATCTGCCATTAAAAGCTCCGGCATCTAAACCAATATTCAATTGTTTATTTTTTTCCCAAGTAAGATCTGAGTTTTTAAGATTTGCCAATTGTAAAACTGTTTCTCTCTCTGTAGGGAAAGTTCTGTTTGGTATTGCACTTTGTAGAACTACATTTGAATTGGTAGCAGGGCCAAGGCTTGCTGTTAAACCATAGCTTGCTCTTAATTTTAAATAATCAATTTTATTTACCTGTAGGAAGAATTTTTCCTGATCAATATTCCATGCTCCGCTGACAGTCCATGTAGGCAACCATCTTGCAGTTTTTGATGACCCTAATTTATTAGAACCATCATAACGAACAGTTGCATCAATATTATATCTTCTATCATATGAATATGCAGCACTGAAATAATATGCAGCAAAGCGATCAAAAGTTTTACTCATTCCATAATAAGGAAAATTAGCTTCGATCGTTTTCTTTAAAATACGATAATCTACAAAAGGCACCCCACCATTTTCATATTGATAACCATAACCAGTATTATTAAAATTTTGTCTATCTGTGTATTTGATCTGCTGACCTAATAGTAATGAAATACCATGAAGGTCATTTAATGTATTTGTATAAGTTAAACTATTTCTTATATCATAATTCAATAAGAAATCTTCATTGCGATTGTAAAAACCACCATAAGGTAATACACTTACTTTCTTTGTTGGATCAGGATCAGATGGATCCTGGTATAAGAATTTATTACCGTCTATAATTACTTGCGTACCCATAGAACGATAAGCATTAGACATGTTAGAATTCTCAGTGATCTGATGTTCAAGTGTTGATTTTACATAGCGAAGTGCTCCTACAAAATCATAACGTAAATTCTTAGTGAATTTATAACCGGCATCTGCTTGTAATTTTAAATCGATCACATTTACATCTATGAAGTTATTTTTCAATTCATCAATGATATTGAAAGGTGCCCAGTTCCTTCTAAAATATTCGAGTTCTCCATTTTCATCATAAGCTGTAATAGCACGGCTTGTATTTAATGCATAGCTAAAAGGGTTGATATCAAATTCTCTATCGTATTGCCCTGTAACTACATTACTTGTTCTTCTTAAGGTTCCCGGAGCTTTTTGCTGACGCACAGATCCTGTTGTTAAAAAGCCAACGGATAATTTATCAGTGATATTATAATTGTTCCTGAAATTAAGCGTATATCTTTTTACGTTATCAGCAATTGTCCACCCATTGTCTCTATAATAACTTGTAGAAAAGAATGATTGAGATTTATCTGTACCACTTGAAATACTTAAAGAATGTTCTTGTGTTAAAGAATTTTTGAAAAGTATATCAAACCAATCAGTGTTAGCTTTTGCATACCTTGTTAAAAAAGCTCGTCTTCCTTCAACTGTATTTTCAATTGGAAAATCACCATTTGCGTCGGCATTTAAAAGATCGTACATTTTACCATAAACACCATAATCGGCACGGCTAGCTAAAGCACCTGGCTCTAAAAATCCATCCCTTTCAATAGAAGCCAATACCGACATTTGCTGTGCTGAATTCATGATATTATAATCAGCATATTGAGGTTTTAATTGAGTACTAAAGTTTGCAGTATAAGCAATAACCGGTTTTCCTTGTTTACCTTTTTTGGTTGTAATAACTACTACCCCATTCATCGCTCTTGCACCATATTTTGCGGTAGCAGCAGCATCTTTCAAAATATCAAACGTTTCTATATCATTTGAGTTGATACCAGCAACAGATGAACCTAACAACGTTGTAGGATCCCCACTTGATAACTGATCATTTGAGATATTTACAAGATCTTCTAATACAACACCATCAACTACCCATAAAGGTTTGTTATCACCATTAATAGAAGTAGCGCCACGAATACGGATCTTAGGTGCAGAACCGAAAGTGCTTGATACGTTTTGAACAGTAACCCCTGCGGCACGTCCTTCTAACATACGGCCAACATCAACTACACCCGCTGTTTTGATATCGTCTGCTTTCAATTTTACACTGGCGCCTGTAAATTTTTTCTTATTGATCTGCTGAAACCCAGTTACTACTACCTCATCAAGCGTATTGCTTGTTTCAGCTAATTTAATTGAGATGTTATTAGTTGCTTTTACTTCTACATTTTTAAAACCTACCATTGAAACTGCCAGTTTCGCATTATCCTTAACGTTGGATAATTCAAATTTCCCATTATCATCAGTACTGGTAGCTTTACTTTCACCTACTACTTTAATTGTAGCGCCTACAAGAGGTTTACCTGTAGCATCTTCTACGGTGCCAGAAATATTTTTTTGAGCAATGGCTCCAATTCCAGCCATCAGGCCTATAAAGAGGATGAATAAACTTTTATAATTCATTTTCACGGACGGTTTAGTTTGCTTTGTATTATTAAGACACAAAAACTTGCAAAACGCTGTATAAAGCATATAAAATTGATTTAGCAGTTTGTTTTTGGTAAGATCACTCTCACCAAAAATGATTAACAAATATATGTGAAACCTTGGGATTATCCAGATTTTTTAAAAAATAAGGTTATTCTGGCCATTTTTTTTAGTAATATAGCCCAAAATTAACTTTTTTGCATAATCAATCAAAATAAATACTGGAGTTGTAGTTTGACTTCTGTCTTTTTATTACCCAATATTTCATCGAGTCCACTACCTACGGTGGTTTTGTCTTTATATATGGTTTGGGCCCAACGTAGCCATACCGACAGTTTTTTGGAAAAATCGTAATTGACATTTACATAGTATCGAGTGCCTTTGTCGTAAAAAACAGGAATTGAAAAACTGTATAGAACATCATTTTCATAAGCATACAATCTACTATTATAGTCATCTGTTTCGAAATATTGAAGTCTTAAGTTTCCAGAATATTTTTTCATCGCAGGCTTATAAATAAGATCTGCATATCCCAGGAATCCATTTGACATTAAAGGTCCACGTTTATCAAACCATACAATTTCTACCCTTTGTCTTAAAGTAACAGCCGAACTTACTTTATAACTTATTTGAGTACGTAAATTCTGACGTGGTTTTTCTACTACCGGAGCCATTACTTCATCAAACAAATTAGAATTGCCGGATTTTGTTTCAGTTCTATATCTGAGATACATTTCTAACTGCTTGTTGGGCCTATAAGTAGCTTGAATAAGATAGTCTGATCCTATTGTTGGGGCATCAACTTGTGATTTCAACCATGGAAATTTATAAAAATCTGCATAAGCATCTATCCTAAAAATATTACTTGGCCTTATGCTGATACCGGTATATAATCCTTTTTCATTTGTTGGGAAAGTACTTTCAGTAAATGCATTCGTATAAAGTGATTGATATTTATGAGAAATGTTTCTATAGACCATGCTCATATCAACATTATTAGATGCGCTTAAAATAAGCCCATTCACAAAAGCTTTAGCTGATTTATCTGTAGTCGCTGCTTCTCCAAAAAAGTGGAGATTTCTGAAAGTGTAGCTATAATCAATACTATAATTTCCAAAATCTTTTCCATTCAATGCATACACATTATACGGATCACTTGATTTAATAAGTGGTAACTTAAAATGATATTGAATACCATTTACACCCACATGAAGGTTATTTTTGTTATAAGCCACATTGCCTCCAAAAGCAAGCTGGCGCTGCGTTCCTTTATCTGCTACTTCTCCTTTGGTGCGGTGGTAACCAGATGTTTGTAAAGAAGAAATAAAATCTTCATTATTTAAAGTATCAACAATAAAATTAGCATCCAGGTTTCGTATGGATCCAAATACTGTAGCTTCCATATTATTTTTGGCTACCGTGATACCCACACCTCTATGAAAATTAATTTCTCCTGCAGAATTATATGGACGCAATACAGGCAATTGTCTTTTAACATTGGTTACATCCACACTTTTTTTAAATGCCAGGCTTTGCCACTGTGTTAGACCTTGTCCCATGTTTACAGTAAAATCGCCTAAAGCGAGGGATTTAATAATGCCAATATTTCTGGCAAATAAATGTGCAGAATAAAAATCAAACCCTTGTTTTTGTGAGCCTCTAAAAAACTCTTCGCCTGCATCTTTTTCAGCTACAAAGCCATATTGCAAAAGGTTTTTAAAATGATATCGGTAACGTAAAAAAAGTCGTTGTTGGCTTCCAGGATAATAACTTGATGTGGTAGTAGCAGGATCAAGCTTGAACCCTTTAGATTTTTCCAATGTTTGTGTACCTCTTATTAAAATGGTATTATCGCCATTAGAAAATCTTTCCGCAAGGGTATTGAACACATTAACCCTTGAACTAACAGTAACGAAAGGACGAACTTTATTAATCGTTGCTACATCCCATGCTGGCACAGCTTGCAATTCATATATATCAATCAAGTTACCAAATAATCTTCTGTAAGAAAAAAGATTTTGTATTTGCAAAGGCGATAAAACAATCAATTCTTTTAATTCCGTTTCATCAGCTACATTTAAATTGATGGGATCCTTAAGGTATTGCTCTAATTTTTGGAGATAAGAATCATCTTCAGTTTCAGCATCTGCATTTACTTCTGTAACTGATTCCAATTGCTGCTCAATATTAGTAGTCTGCGGCAACGGCGCTGTTGTAGGCGGAACGGGTGTTTCCTGTGCTACGCTAATAAAAGGCAACGATATAAAAATAATTACCGGTAACAAAAAATTACCGGCTCTAACTATTCTATTTAAGATATTGGGCATATTATTGCTTTTGACCATCAACATGGATTTCTTTTTTACCAAAATTCATTATCAATAACAATCCAGGCGACCAGCCAAGCTGGGGATGATAACTTCCACTTATATCCAAGCGGAAATTATTCCATGAAACTCCTACACCCCCATACGCCAAAGATGTTGCGGAAGAAATGCCTGCTCTTGCAAAAAGCTGTTTCATGAAACGATATTGTATACCTGCATTTACATTTACAGGATAATCTTCTTCTTTTACAATTTCACCGCTTACAAAAAATTTATCCGAAGCATCATAGCCTAAACCCAATTTGTAGGCGGATTTTAATTGTTCATCTGTTTTAGAAAATTTACCACCAATGGGATTATAAACATGAATACCTGCATTTAATTTATCGGTAAGATGTGTGATCAATCCTATTTCGAAATTAACAGCGTTGTCATTTACATAAGATGGTATCTTATAACCATAATAATTAAATTGAGCGCCGATATCTACTTTTTTTCCAAGGCTACGGCCATATGCAAGGCTTATTTGGTTCTCATTATAATCTGTGAAACCAAAATATTTCATATTTATGCCGAAATTTCCCTGCTTGGTAGGGATAACAACTGATGCAGCATATTGACTTGTTTCACTCAGCGAAAACCTCCTTTCACCATACACGCCGGCTCCAGCATCTTTTATTTGCGCTAAAGCTGCCTGGTTACTTAAATAAGAAAACACATCAACTTGTTGTTTGCTGTATGCACCTAAGCCTAAATAGGGTGCAGCTAAATTTAACCTGGAGGTTTGCGAAAATACCAATGTTGGCAATGCCAAAAAAAGGCTAATTGGTAAAAGAATTTTTTTTCTCAAGACAGTTGTTTTAAAAATCTATATACAATATAAAGATAAAACTTCAATTGGAATTACAATTTAGTAAATGTTAGTAAATTTGCGCATGCAAATATTAGATGGCAAAACAGTTTCTCAAACAGTAAAAGATTCTCTCAAAGAAAAAACAGCCCAATTAGTTAGTGCTGGTAAAAAAACTCCCCATCTTGCAGCAATATTGATAGGTACTAACGGAGCTAGCGAAACATATGTGGCCAGTAAAGTAAAGAATTGCGAAGAGATCGGCTTTAAGAGCACACTTATTCGTTTACCCGAAACTGTTGAAGAATCTATTTTGATCGAAACCATTCAGCAATTAAATGATGATGATGATATAGATGGCATCTTAGTACAATTGCCTTTGCCTAAAAATATCGATGAAGAAAAAATAATTAATCTCATTCGTCCTGATAAAGATGTAGATGGATTTCATCCAGTCAATATTGGTAAGATGATCCAGGGCCAGCAAACATTTTTGCCGGCAACTCCTTTTGGGATTCTATTAATTTTAGAGCATTATAAAATTGAAACTAAAGGAAAACATGCTGTAGTTATTGGCCGAAGCAATATTGTAGGCCGTCCGATAAGTATTTTATTGAGCAGAAATACATATCCCGGCAATTGCACTGTAACTGTTTGCCATAGTCATACAACCAATTTAAAAGATATCTGCCTGCAAGGCGATATAATTATTGCAGCTTTAGGAATTCCTGAATTTTTAAAAGCCGACATGGTAAAAGAAAATGCTATAGTAATAGATGTAGGTATCACAAGAGTTCCTGATGAAACTAAAAAAAGTGGCTTTATTGTTAAAGGTGATGTCGACTTCAAGAACGTGGCACCTAAATCCAGTTATATTACCCCGGTACCAGGGGGAGTGGGTATGATGACAATCGCTGCCCTGTTAATGAATACGTTTAATGCTGCAATAAATAAAAGCTAAAAGTGAAAAGTGAAAAATTAAATAGTGCATTACCTGTAATGGAGCATTTTTATACATTACAGGGAGAAGGCTTTCACCAAGGTAAAGCAGCATATTTCATCCGCCTTGGAGGTTGTGATGTTGGCTGTGTATGGTGTGACGTGAAGGATAGTTGGGATGGAGGAAAACATCCTTTGATAAGTACTGGATCACTTGTTTCACTTGTTGAAGCAACACCAACAAAGCTTGTTGTGATCACGGGTGGTGAGCCATTAATGCATGACCTCAATGAACTTACAGCCGCCTTGCAATCAAAAGGTTTTGAAACAAATATTGAGACATCAGGATCACATCCACTAAGCGGAACATGGAACTGGATATGTCTTTCACCCAAAAAATTCAAAGCCCCTTTACCCGAAGTAGTTCCGTTTGCGAATGAATTAAAAATTGTAGTTTTTAATAAAAGTGATTTCGATTGGGCTGAAAAATATGCAGCATTGGTTGGTCCATCTTGCAAATTATACATGCAACCTGAATGGGATAAAGCTGCTGAGATCACTCCCCTTATCATTGAGTATATTAAAGAACATCCTCAATGGGAACTTTCTCTACAGATCCACAAATACATTAATGTTCCCTAAAGATTATGATTTTAACTTTATGATAATCATTGTAGCATAGTTATTTTATCAAAACGTATTATCTTCAATTTTCATTTTTGTCAATGAAAACAAACGTTTTAAAATTCTTGCGCTTTTCTTTTATAGCAACTTGTTTATTGCTTTCTTCGAACATCGTTTCAGCTCAATGGTATGATCCTGAAAAGGTGAGCAAAAAAGCAATTGAAATAAATGAACAGGCTTACAATGCTGCAATGGATGAAAGATATGATGAGGCAATTGCTAAATTAAATAAAGCTATTGCAGTTGAACCAAAATATGTCGACGCTTATCTTTCTCTTGCCGGAATTTATGCCAATCAAAAAAAATATGATTCCTCTGTAACAACATTTGAAAAAGTATTTGCCTTAGATCCAGTTTATACCAATACTTATTTACTCCCCTATTCTATTTCACTTGCAGGAATAGGCAGTTTCAGTAAAGCGCTTGACGCAATTAATAAATTTTTGTTGATCACTACCTTAAATAAACAAAGCATTAAAGCCGGAAGCTATCGTAAAAGCGTATACGAATTTGCTTTAGAGTATGAAAAAAAACATCCAACAAAAAATTATGTTTTTGCTCCGCAAAATTTGGGTGACAGTGTTAATTCGATCCATTCAGAATATTATCCTTCTTTAACCATAGATGGAAGTAATCTTGTTTTTACAAGACGTGTAGATGCTGACGAAGATTTTTTTGAAACAAATACAACTAATACGGGCTGGAAAGATGCTACACCTTTGGAAGGCAAGGTCAATACTACATTTAACGAAGGCGCTCAAAATATTTCACAAGATGGCGAATGGCTTGTTTTTACAGGTTGTAATTACCCGGGTGGACAAGGTAGTTGTGATATTTATATAAGTTATAAAACAAAAACAGGTTGGAGTGAAGCTGAAAATCTAGGACCAATTGTAAATACAGATTTTTGGGAATCTGCTCCTTCTATTTCTGCTGATAAGAGAGCTATTTATTTCAGCAGCAGCAGGCCTGATGGATATGGCGGAAAAGATATTTGGGTAACATATAGAATGAGTAACGGGAAATGGGGAAGACCTGAAAATCTTGGTGACAGTGTAAACACAGATGGCGATGAAGGTTGTTCTTTTATTTACCCCGATAATCAGACTTTATTTTTCAACAGTAATGGACATGATGGTTATGGCCAAACAGATCTTTACTTTAGTAAAAAGATCAACGACAGCACCTGGAGCAAAGCAGAGAATTTAGGTTACCCGATCAATACAATTGATGATGAAGGTTCATTGGTTGTGAAAGCAGATGGCAAAACAGCTTATTATGCCAGTGACAGAAGTGAAGGACATGGGGGATTGGACCTATACAGTTTTCAATTAAGAGATGATATTCGTCCTCCGAAAACACTTTGGGTAAGAGGTAAAGTATATGATAGTAAAACCAAAGACGGATTACCTTCATCTATCGAACTAACGGATATAAACACTCGAAGTACGATAAGCAAGGTACAGACAGATGAAAACGGCAATTACCTCACAACCCTACCGGTTGGGAAAGATTACGCATTTAATGTAAATAGAAAAGGTTACCTCTTCTATTCTGAGAATTATAATTTGAGTAATAACAATACTGATACAACTTTTACAGCGAACATTCCTTTACAACCAATTGAAGCCGGTTCAAAAATTATCTTAAAGAATATTTTCTTTGATACTAAAATGAGTGACCTTAAGCCTGAATCACTTGTTGAATTGAATAAAGTGATTCAATTAATGAATGATAACCCTAAGCTTACTATTTTAATAACCGGTCATACAGATAATGTAGGTAAGGCTTCAGATAATCTTGTTCTTTCCAATAACCGTGCAACTTCCGTAACCAATTATTTATTAGCAAGCAGGCAAATTGCAAAAAACAGGATACAAAATAAAGGACTGGGTGCAACGCAACCTATTGCCGACAATACAGTCGAAGCCGGGAGAGCAATAAACAGGCGAACAGAACTTTCTGTTATTAGCAACTAATTTTCAGTTTTGTTCATCTTGTATGTATGAACAAAGATCTACTCTATCAAATAGCTCTAACGTTAGTCCCAAACATTGGAGATATTCATGCAAAAACATTGGTAAATATTTTCGGCGATGCCGAATCTATTTTTAAAGCAAAAAGAAAAGAACTTGAAAGTATTGAAGGCATTGGAACGATAAGAGCTAACAGCATCAAAGCATTTGAAAGTTTTGAAAGTTGTGAAGCAGAAATAAATTTCATTGAACAGTATAAAATAACTCCACTGTTCATCAATGATACAGCCTACCCTCAAAGATTGCTCAACTGTTATGACAGCCCTACGCTTTTATATTACAGAGGAACTGCTAACCTGAATACCTCAAAAATTATTTCAATAGTGGGTACCCGAAACAACAGCGACTATGGAAAAAATAATTGTGAAAAAATAATTGAAGACTTACAGCAAGAAAACATTTTGATCGTCAGTGGTCTTGCATTTGGCATTGATACAATAGCGCATAGAGCTTCTTTAAAAAATGGCTTAGAAACCATAGGCGTATTGGCTCATGGATTAGACAGGATCTATCCTGCACAAAATAAAATGTTGGCTAAACAAATGACTGAACAAGGAGGGCTGTTAACTGAGTTTTTAAATAATACAATTCCTGATAAACAGAATTTTCCAAAAAGAAACCGGATTGTTGCAGGAATGTGTGATGGAATAATTATTATAGAGAGTGGTAAAAAGGGAGGATCACTAATCACTGCCGAACTTGCAAATGGATATAATAAAGATGTATTTGCTGTACCTGGAAAAACAACAGACACTAAAAGTGAAGGATGCAATTACCTTATAAAAAATAATAAAGCCATATTACTAACCTGCGCTGATGAACTATTAGAAATAATGAATTGGAAGGAAAAGAAAAAAAACATTGCGAAGAAACAACGGGAATTATTTATTGAATTAACACCTGATGAAAAGATCATAGTTGACATTTTGCAGCAATGCGAAAGTATTCAAATAGATGAATTGTATTTAAAATGTGGCTTGAACAGCAGTGCTATGGCAGCTGCATTACTAATGCTTGAAATGCAGTCTGTAGTAGCTTCATTACCAGGGAAAATATATAAATTGAATTAGTTAGCAAAATAAATTCATAATTTTTAGTTCATAAGCAAAAACATAAAAAATATGTGCCAATGATACAGAACTTTGAACTTTCAAATGCCCAATGTATCTTTGCACATGGCTACAATAAACAACTCCAGCAATCTCTCAAAATCAAACAAATTTTTCGGCGAAGGATTAACATTCGATGATGTGTTACTGATGCCGGCATATTCCCAGGTATTACCACGGGAAGTAAATATCAGTACTAAACTCACAAAAACCATTACATTAAATGTTCCAATGCTGAGTGCAGCAATGGATACGGTAACTGAAGCAGCTTTAGCAATTGCCATTGCTAGAGAAGGTGGCCTTGGTATTTTACATAAGAATATGAGTATTGATCAACAGGCTGAACAAGTACGTAAGGTTAAGCGTAGTGAAAATGGCTTGATCTTAGACCCCGTTACTTTAACGCCTGATGCCACCATTGGTGAAGCCTTAAGGATCATGAAAGAAAATAAGATCGGTGGTATTCCAATTATCGATAACCAACATAAACTTGTCGGCATTCTTACCAACCGTGACCTTAGGTTTGAAACAAACTACAAAGAAAAGGTTAGTGCCGTAATGACAAAAGAAAATCTAATTACTGCACCGGAAGGTACCGATCTTAAAAAAGCAGAATTACTTTTTAAGAGAACTAAAATTGAAAAATTACCTGTTGTAAATAAAGCGGGCAAATTGATAGGCCTTATCACATTCAGCGATATATTAAAATTAAAAAGCCACCCAAATGCTGTGAAAGATTCTTTCGGCAGGTTATTGGTTGGGGCAGGCGTTGGTATAACCAGTGATACACTCGACAGAGTTGCAGCTTTACACCGTGTATCCGTTGACGTTATTTGTCTTGATAGTGCACACGGACACACAAAAGGAGTAATGGATACATTAAAAGCAATCAAGAAAAATTTTAAAGGAATACAGGTGATCGCAGGAAATGTGGGTACAGCTGCAGGTGCAAAAGCATTGGCTACTGCCGGTGCAGATGCAGTGAAAGTGGGAATAGGCCCAGGTTCTATTTGTACAACAAGAATTGTTGCAGGTACAGGTGTTCCTCAAATAACAGCTGTTATGGAAGCAGCCGCAGCATTAAAAAATACTAATGTTGGCATCATCAGTGATGGTGGTATCCGTTATACAGGCGACATGGTAAAAGCCTTAGCAGCGGGTGCAAGTTGCGTTATGATGGGTAATGTATTTGCAGGTACAGAAGAAAGTCCGGGTGAAACTATTATTTACGAAGGCAGAAGATTTAAACAATATAGAGGAATGGGCAGCTTGGGTGCTATGGCACAAGGAAGCAGCGATCGTTATTTCCAGGATGTAGAAGCAGACATCAAAAAATTTGTACCTGAAGGAATTGAAGGACGTGTTGCGTTCAAAGGCCCTTTAAAAGAAGTGGTACATCAATATACAGGCGGATTAAGGGCTGGTATGGGATATTGCGGGGCTGATACCATTAAAACTTTACAACAAAATGCCACCTTTGTAAAAATTACCAATGCAGGTATGAAAGAAAGCCATGCTCATGATGTGGCCATTACGAAGGAAGCTCCGAATTACAGCAGGTAACAAAAATTTTTTGTACTGATTATCATGTAATTTCATGTTGAATTATTTTCAATGAAAAAAATATTACTGCGATCTTTCTTCGTTTGCATATTGGCGCATTTGCACGTTGCCACATTTGCACAAGATTCATCTCACTTACGCATCTCACTCCTCACCTGCACTCCCGGTGAAGAATTATATTCAACATTCGGGCATACAGCAATAAGGGTAACAGATAGCAGTTTGAGTTTTAATGATGAAAATCGTGACATAGTTTATAACTATGGTACATTCAATTTTGATGATGACGGTTTTTATTTAAAATTTATAAAGGGTAAATTATTATACTATATATCCCAGGAAAATTTTGAGGACGTAATTGTAGGTGATAGTATTCAATATGGTTTTAAACATCAGTATGAATATACAAACAGAGGCATCACAGAACAGGTGTTAAATTTTTCTCCTGTAGAAAAAATAAATATCCAGCATGCCTTAAAAGAAAATATCAAAGAAGAAAATAAGTATTACAAATATGATTTCTTTTTTGATAATTGCACTACAAGACCCCGTGATATGATCGTCAAATACAAAATTGATCCCATCACATTCAAAGCTGTAATGCCTGCAGGAACTACATTCAGAGATGCTATTCATCAATACCTTGATAAAAACAATAAGCATTGGAGCAAATTGGGAATTGATCTATTATTAGGACAACCCTGCGATGGTGTGATGACCACAACTCAATCCCAATTTTTACCAGATAACCTGATGAAAACATTGGACAGCAGTAATCTTGACCATTCATTAGTGCTCAGTGAAAAAAATCTTTATCCAATAGAAGACACTAGCAGTAAAATGGACTTGTTCACTCCTTTAGTCATCTTTTCAATATTATTATTGACAATCATCCTTATTAGTTTCAAAAATACTACTTGGGCTATAAGATTTTTACAAGGCTTTGATGGGTTATTCTTTTTCTTAACCGGTGCAATAGGTATTGTATTACTATTTATGTGGAATGCTACAGACCATGCGATGTGCAGGAATAATTATAACCTCTTATGGGCTCTGCCAACTCATGTTATCCTAGCGTTTTTTGTACGATCAAGAAAGAGCTGGGTCAAAAAATATTATTTAATTACTGCAATTCTTTCCCTTATTCTATTATTGGCCTGGTTTTTTCTACCACAACAAATGAATGATGCATTCATACCTATTGTTCTTTTACTAACCTTTAGAAGCTACCGCATTTATGCAAACTAAAAACCTTATTTACGAAGACGCCACAATATTTTACCGCATAACAGGCGAAGGAAAGCCCGTTGTATTAGTACATGGTTTTGGTGAAGATGGGGAGGTTTGGGAAAAGCAAATTGAAGTTTTACAACAGAATTTTCTTTTGATCATCCCTGATCTTCCGGGAAGTGGACACTCAACTTATTTACAAAATGCTGACATTGACACCTATGCAGCAATCATGAAAGCAATTCTTGATAAAGAATCAATTGAGAATTGCACAATGGTGGGTCACAGCATGGGAGGGTATACAACCCTTGCATTTGCAGAAAAATATCCAGCCTATCTAAATGCATTTGTATTATTTCACTCGTCTGCATTTGCGGATAATGACGAGAAAAAAGAAACACGAAAAAAAGCTATAGAATTTATTCAGAATAATGGCGCACATAATTTCTTAAAAACAAGCACTCCGGGATTATTTATATCTGTAGAAAAATCTAATAATTATATAAATGAATTACTCGAAAAGGGGAAAAATTTTACAGCGGCAGCATTGATCCAATATTATGAAGCTATGATCAAAAGGCCGGATAGAACAACTATTTTAAAAAGTTTTGATAAACCTGTCTTATTTATAATTGGAGAACATGACAAAGCCATACCGCTGGAAAGTAGCTTGCAACAATGTCATTTCCCCGCAATCTCACATGTACACATATTAAAAAATTCCGCACATATGGGCATGTATGAGGAAACTGCAAAAGCAAACGGCATTTTACAAGATTTCTTGAAAATTATCGTTTAAACAATGATATGTGTTATTTCCATTAAACCACTCATCAAAACTTGACTAATTTCTGTATAAAGGACAGCGTTTTTAATTAATTTTAGGTCATTAGTTTATATGTACATGAAGAAAGTCCTATTTACGTTATTGTTGGTTTGTACATTAACTAATGTTATGGCCCGCCATATCAAAGGAGGCTTTTTTACCTATAAATATTTAGGGCCTGGTATTACTAACCCAACTAATCTTCGTTATCAACTTACCCTTACTGTGTTTATGGAGTGCTATCCTTCGGAGGGGCAATTGAATAACCAGATAAATTTTACAATATTTAATAGCCGCACCAATGTACAGGTAGCAAATCCATCAGTTTCTTTAACCGATTCATATGAATTAATTAAAACAAAAAATGAACCCTGCATCAATGGGACTACAAGTGGTTGTTATTATACTATTGTAGTTTATGAATTGCAGAGCTATGAACTTCCAGCCTCTCCAGATGGTTATACTATTTCTTATCAAAGATGCTGCAGGATCGAAGACATGGATAATATTGTTAATTCTGGAGATGTTGGAAATACTTATACCATTCAAATTCCAGGAACAAATTCCCCGGTTGCAAATGCCAATAAAAACAACAGCCCCGATTTTTTGATAAATGATACGATCGTGGTTTGCCAAAATAGTTTTTTTAGTTATCCATTCAAAGCTACAGATGAGGATGGAGATTCATTAACGTATGCGCTTTGCAGTGCTTTTTTAGGAGGGGGTCCTCCTCCTAACGGTGATGCTGAACCTAACCCGGCAGCACAACCTCCATATAGCTCTGTACCATATAAATCGCCCTACATGAGTGCAAGCCCAATGGGTTCAAAGGTTACCATTGATCCTGCCAGTGGGCTTATTAGCGGCATTGCTCCTCCTATCGTATTTACGGGTGAGTACGTAATTACAGTTTGTGTTTCTGAATATAGGAACGGAGTTTATTTTGCTGAGTCAAGAAAGGAATTACACATACGGGTAAGAGATTGTGATCCAGTTAAAGCATATTTAAATCCTATTCCAGTAACCTGTGATGGCTTTTCTGTAAGTTTTTCTAATGATGTACCTACGGCATCAGGCACAGATCATATATGGAATTTTGGTGACCCTGCATCAGGAGCAAATAATATATCCACAAGCTCAAAGCCCACTCACGTTTACACAGATACGGGAGTATATACAGTAAAATTAAAAATTTCCATTGGAGGATTATGTACAGATTCTACAACTACAAAAGTAAAAGTATACCCCGGATTTTTTCCTGGATTTAAAGCTAGTCCAACATGTGTAGGACAACCTGTACAATTTACAGATACTACAAAAACTAATTACGGAACAGTTACTGGCTGGCGATGGGATTTTGCAGATCTAACAAGAACCAATGACACATCACATCTACAAAACCCAACATATATTTATAACCAACCCGGTACTTATTCAAATTTGCAATTTGTTGTAGGTAATACTTTTGGTTGCATTGATACAGTCACTTCCTCTATAACAGTTTTTGACAAGCCTTCCATTCAGCTGATGAATGATACGATTATTTGTTCTATAGACACCTTGCAACTAACGTCAACGGGTAATGGAAGTTATAGCTGGTCCCCTAACTATATGATCAGTAATCTTAACAGCCCTACCCCATTAGTTAGCCCTGATGTGCCAACTAAATATTTTGCTACACTTACAGATCTAAACAGCTGTAAAAACACAGACTCCATTTTTGTAGATGTACGTTCATTTATAACTGTTAATGCTGGCCCCGACACAACTATCTGTAAAGGCGACCCCATTATTTTACATCCTCAAAGTGAAGGATTACAATATACCTGGAGCCCTGCCGGTACTTTAAATGACCCTTCTTTAAAAAATCCTATTGCTACTCCTTTAGCTTCTATCACCTACCAGGTGGTTGCCAATCTGGGCAAATGTGCAGATAATGATTTTGTGAATGTTAAAGTAGTTCCTTACCCTCTACAACAACCTAATAGAGATACGGGCATCTGTTTTTCTTTTTCTGCAAAAATTTATACAACAGGGGGTAGTACTTATCGTTGGTCTCCTGTAACTTTTTTAAGTAACCCTAATATTTCAAATCCAGATGTATTAGCTCCCACACAAACTACTCAATACATTGCAACTGTTACTGATACATTAGGTTGCCCTAAACCTACTTTTGACACGTTTACTGTTAGGGTAATACTGCCAGTAAATGCCGACGCTGGTCCACGGGATACGGCAATTGTAATTGGCGAACCGCTTCATCTGCGGGGGAATGGGGCAGAGATCTACACATGGAGTCCTTCCACATGGCTTGATGATCCAAACACACAAAATCCTATTGCTAACCCACAAAGCAATATTGAATATGTATTACTAGCAAAAACCAAAGAAGGCTGCAAGGATACTGATACCATTGCCGTTAGTGTTTATCGGGTACTTCCTGATCTATATGTCCCTACTGCTTTTACTCCAAATGGAGATGGTAATAATGATATTTTTCGACCTATTATGCTGGGAATGAGAAGATTAAACTATTTTAGGGTATACAATCGTTGGGGGCAACTAGTATTTTCTACCAACCAGATTGGACATGATCATGGCTGGGATGGAACTATCAATGGAAAATTACAAGATCCTGCAACTTTTATCTGGCAATCCGAAGGAGTGAGTTATGAAGGAAAAACATTAACTAAAAAAGGGTATGTTGTATTGATCAGGTAAGTTAAAGTGGAGGACTTTTAAATCTTACTTTCCCAATTAATTATATATTAAATAATTATCCCGATTATTTATTGTGGAAAACTCCCTATCACCACATACTAAAAACTGTATTCTAGTCGTTTATGTATTGTAACCCTTGCAAAGTTTGGCATGAATTTGGCCTACTTTGGCAAAAATAGTATTCGTTCTTTCTTGAATCATTTCTAGTAGCACGAGTATTACGATCCAATAAATCTTAGAAAAAAACCGAATGAAAACTTACATTCTACCCGTATTATTGCTCCTGTTTTTACTTACTACAACAGGAGTGTATTCCCAAAGCGTTATAAAACAAACCGCATGTTCTGACCTGAATATTTTAAAGCAGGCTGACAGTGTTAAAGCTGAATTATTCAAGCAAGGTTTTGTGCTTGTAAAAGAAAATACTATGCTGATGGAAAGTGAATATGAAATGCCCATCATCGTTCCTCTGAATGCAGGTACCTGGTACCAATTTGTATATATCGGCGAGTATTCTTCTAAATTATTTGAATTAAGAATGTACGATTGGAGCGAAAAAGAAGTTGCCTATATCAAACATCAATGGGGAGATGTAGATGGCACTGTTATCAGATATTCCTACATACCTAAATTTTCTGAATACCACATGATCAAAGTTGAACAAACAAATAAAGAAAAGAAAAAAGTTTGCGGCTTTGTAATGATGTTCAAAAAAGTAGATGGATAAAAATATTTTTTTGCAATTTCTATTGCAGCAATAAGAAAGAATCCCCGGCATTTTCGGGGATTCGTCAATTTCAGGAGTTGCTATTCTAAAAGAAAATCTGTTTATTGCATTTACAAATCTTCAAAATGCAAGAAAGACCTCCCTCTAAAATAAAAACAATTTTATTATCAGGTTTTGTAGCAGGTACATTAGACCTTTTAACTGCGATACTTGTTCACAGTATAATTTTGAAACAGGTTACTGCAATAAGATTATTACAATCTATTGCCAGCGGCATTTTTAAAAATAAAGCATACGATGGCGGAATTGAAATGGCTTTATATGGAGTGTTGTTCCATTATTGCATTACTTTCAGTTTTGCAATTTTCTTTTTTTACATTTTCCGTCACATTCCTTTCTTAAAAAAACAAACAACTTTAAGTGGCATTTTATATGGTTTATTTGTTTGGGCAGTCATGAATTTGATAGTATTACGTTTGGTCTTTACACGCCTATCTCCTCTTACATTAGAGTCGTTTATGATCTCTGCAGGAATATTAATATTCATGATAGGCATTCCTATTTCCTGGATCACTTATAGATATTACTCATCTAAAAATATTATTGCATAAAAAATCCCCGGAAAATATTCCGGGGATTTTCATTTATGTGTTCAATCAATTTTTTATTGTGCTAAAGATATTCTGATCTGTACCCCTGCTCTTGTATTTGTAATTGCAGCACTGGATTGAACATAAGGTATTACTTTTCTTCTATCGTAGAACAATTTGATATTAACTCTGCTATTTAAGAAATAATCTACTGTTGGAGAGAATGTGATCTCTTTACTTCCTGCAGTAGGCACTGTATTATCCTGACCAAGCCTGCTGTTTGAAGTAGCATTATCTCTCAGTTTAAAATCAAAACGGAAATTGATCTCATTATCAAGTTTGCCTGTTCCGCTTTTACTTAAGAACCCAGGAAGTTTCAAGCCGCCTAATAATTTCATTCCACGTTTACGATAACCTGCACCGATAGAAAATTCTGTACTTCTTGTTTCACTCAATTGAAAATCTATCAAGCTTAAACTTAATAAGCGTTGTTTGCTGTATTCAAATTTCGCTTGTAATTGATTTGTAAACATTACATCTATTCCGCCTAATGGTGCAAACTGTTCTTGTATAGTAATGTTTGGTACTAAGAAATAAGGAATAAAATTATCTGACTTAGGATCGTAGAAAGATGGATAACCAAAGTTATTTATATCCTGATAAAATAATGCTGATGTAAATCCATTCATACTTAAATTACCATTATAGCCATGAGAGATGGTAATATTTGTAAATACTTTATCTAAACCTTTGATACGGCTCAGGCCACTGTAATCAAGTTTCCAGTTTGGTTTAGGTAAAATGTTTTTGAAAGGGTTTGATCTGATATTCGGGTTATTTTGTTTGATCAAAGCAACCTTGTTAGGATCCTGACCTGTATATGCCGCAATAAAAGATGGGATCAATACATCAATAGCATATTTAGTATAACCTCTATAATAATCTCCAGGTGTACCAGTTGAATAAGGATTTAATTTTCCTAAACGCTCAGATAATATTTGTCTGTTTGCTTCAAATATTTTGAAGGTTTCTGAAACCCTATTCGGATCAAATTTACCAAACAATGTTTTGTACGCTATATAGCTTACATCAAAACCACCGCTTGCATAAGGACTAAGATGACCAAAATTATTTCCAGTTCCGGTTGTATCCTTAAATAATTCAGAGTAGGTTTTATTAAAAGTTTTATTGATGTTAATACTAATGTTCAGATCTCTTACCGGTTCAAGCTGTGCCATTAAAGTTAATCGCTGATCAAAAGATTGTTGAAGAAGTGTATTAAAAAGTGTATCTCTTGTAACCAATCCTTTTTTAGCTGCACTGTTCAACCAATTTGTATCAGGTTGCATACCTAAAATAAAATCTAGTCCCGGCGCCATGCTATTCCAATTCTGACCAACGAATTTAGTGCTGTCGGTATACCCTGGTAAACGGGTATTTGCATTTTCAGATAAAGAAACATTTACCTGTTTAAGGCTCGTTACTAATTTACCAAATACCCTGCCTATTGTACCTACATCAGGCATTGCATTTTTATCTTTTATTTTACGAATCTTAAGGCGTTTTACTTCTTTTACTTTAATACCATTCTTCGTTACAAACCTGAATACCGTATCTGTTCTCGTAGTAGTGTTTTTTGTTTGCCCCGTAACTCTCGGCATATCGATCGCTCTGAAGAATTTCAGTTTGTTATACAATTTTGAAAAATCAAGTTGTACTGTTGCTTCTTTCTGTTGTCCATTCTCAATTATATTACCAAGGTTTGTAAAAAGCCTTGAAGCCCCAATCCAACGGTAATTAGCCTGATATTTTAAGTTTGCTGTTGTCCAGTCAACTAATGGGAATTTGGCCGTTGGTAATGTGTAAGAGAAATTAGCTGTTTGTGTATATAAAGTATTTCTTCCTCCATCCCAAAAATTTTCACGAACTGTATCTTTTTTCGCTTTTGTATCTAATCTTCCAAAAGGTTCATCTACCCTTGAATTGTTTGTAGCAGTAAGATCAAAATTCAGCGAACGTGTAAATGCCCAACGCATGATATAATCTCTTTGTATGGTAAAGAATTTATCATAGGTCTCAGGTATCTTATATTTAGATGAACCGATGCTTCTTGGACGAACAGCTGCAAATTGACGATGAATATCTGCCCTGAAACTTAATTGACTTGGAACGGGATTGAAATTAAAATCCTTTACAAGATCGAACCAATGTGTTTTACGTTTCTTGAAAAATTTGATCTTTTTGAACGGTTCTATATATTTTGGAACAGGTGCAAAATTATATCCAATACCACCTCTGTGTCTTGTTATTTCATTGTTCTCAATTAACGGGCTATGCGCCTGGATATTGATGTAAGAATAACTCAGATCAAAATTTGATACATCATAGATCTTAGGTTTCTTAGTCCCTGTTCTGTTTTTACGAACGTTTGTAAAATTCAATGTTTTAGTACTGGTAAAATCTATCGCATTATTTCTAATAGAATCTTTTTTATCTGCAGGAGCCGTACTTAGTTTATCATTCAAGCGGATGTCAAGATCATAAGGATCATATTCAGGTTTACTGATAGCCTGAGAATAACTTGCAAAAACAGGAATAGACAATGCTGCTTTTTTAGGAAGTAATTTTCCTAATTCAAGATTTGCTGCTACATCAAACTGGCTGAAATCATCTCTATACCTATCATTGGCACGTTGTTCTAAAGTACCAAAGCCTTGAGAGTGTGTAGATACAGAAGCAGTGATCGTTCCAAGATCAGCAAGTGTAATATCAACTCTACCCAAGGCAGCCCACCCTCCATCTTCATCAATTGAAGACAAACGCAATTCATTTGCCCACATTTCTCCGCAGGCACTTATGTTTTTAGTATTTTGTACACTTATCAATACTCCACGTATCTCTCCTAAATTGGGCTCTCCCAATATCGAGTATGTCTGACCGTTAGGTTGCACCTCATCATATGTTTGTGTAGATGGGCAGGAGACACAAAGATTTCTTGCCTGCTTAAGTTTAGTAAGCACGGTAAGATCGACATCCAAATTATTTGCTATTTGCCACAAAGCATCGTTATACTCATCTGAATCAGGGTTCAGGTTATTAGCAGTAAGTGGTGTTATATTCAATGGTATTTTGATCTCATAATAATTATTTACAAAATCAGTTCCTATCCTCACTATTGCATTCATGTCCCTGTCCTGAATGGCTAAAGGTGTTTTAATATTATTTTCTAAATGCAGGTACATAGATAGATTTCTGTACTGACGAAGATCCCTGTTTGCAAATGTTTGGAAAACGCCTCTTGCATCATCTTGCCCTAATCCGCAAAACTTCAATGTCATACTTTGTTCATTCTGCAAAAGATTTACCCCGTTGTTACTTTGTATCTGCTGACGCTGGATATCTTTTGGCGTACGGTATGGCAAAGGCGTACGTTTATCATTTTCTTCGATATTTACGCCACCTACACTAAAATCTACTGATGATGTAATTGGACTATAATTACCTGTTGTATCAATTTTATATTTGAACTGGCGCCAGATGTTTCTTGTTAATTGTAATTGACCAAAACGAAGTGTAACACTATCTTCAAAATCAGTAAGGAACATCCTTATAAAACGAATTGACTTGAAGTCAGGAATATTACCTATACGGTCATTGTAAGCATTTATCGGGATCCTGAACTGATACCAGATTTCCTGGCGTGTTGATCCATCAGCAGGTTTTACAGTGACTTCTTTTTTATCTACAATAAAATTATCACCAACAACCATTTGATCGGCAGGTTTAATATCTACTGTATATTGAAAATATTCTTCTACTTCATTCAATGTATTATCTCTGTTCAGATCTTCTGCATCAGGATATAATGTTGCCGCAGAGGAGAACTCTGTACCATCATTCACTTTTGAATTCCCTTGTGGATTATTAAAGTTCTTATAACGTTTTAAAATTCCATCATTATCTGAGAATGCTGCATCTCTGTAATGAATATAATCATCTAATGAAGGATCTTCTTGAACCTTTTGCAATGCTGCAGGATTGCTAACCACTCCTTGCAATTGAGCAAGATAAGGAGCTCTTTTTATTCTTTCTGAATCATCATCCAACCCATCAAAACCAATATCCTGGTAAACCCTGTCAGTTGCATCATTACTAAATGCATTTGTAACCTGTATCGGATTACGTGGCACCTTACCCCATACAGATGTATCAACCTGTGCAGGAGAGTTTGGTGTAGGCAAACCGTTTTCATAAAATCTTCTTCCATCTTTTAAAACATCTTCTGAAATATTTCCAAGATTGAAATACAATTTACCTCCTGCCGGATTCGTATTTTTTATAAAGGGATCCTGTACCCAGAATTCAATAAATTCAATATTCGCTGTTTCAAAATCTGTCTGATCAATATTACGCATCAAACCACCCCAACGTTTTTTAGGATCTTTTAATTTCCCGTTTGGATCCACATTCGCTGCATCATCTGCATAATTGTAAGGTCCTTTTTCTGTAGGGTAATAAGACAGATCAAATGTTACCAATTGGTTTTGTCCAAAGCCTGTAGTTTTTTGCGGAAATATTTCACTTTGATAAACAGTTCTTACACGTGGATCACTCAACTCTTCTCTATTTGTTCCAAGCGGATTATTTATTCCTTTATACAATTGTAAGGATGGTTCGATCTGGTACCAAGCGATCTTAGCTCTGTTCTTACCATATTCAATATCATTGTTCATTACTGCTTCAGGAAATAGTTCATTACCAAAAGCATCAGTTGCTCCTTTTGGCGTTGATGCTAAAGCCCAAGTAACTGCTGGAAAACGAAGATCAATACCTGAACGGCTTCCTTCAAAATCATCAATATAAACAGCACCCTTGCTTCCGTCACCAATTTGCGGAGCATGTCCCGGCTTCATGATAGCTACTTCCCCATATGCATTGATCGTAGATGGAACAATGGTTTGATAGAAAGGAAGTTTATCTAACCACTTTGTAAGCCTTGGAATTTCTTTGCGATAATTTGCATCCAAACCATACATTGTATTACGGATAGGATCTTCATTGTAATTAACTTTTGTAAAGAAAGGTCTTTCTCCCAACCTTACCATTGTAGCGCCAATTGCCAATTGTTCTTTAGCAGTATTTTTAGCAAGATAATCAAAACGTAAGCCCAGGTAATTTCGTTGTTGAATACCAAAGGCGGCATTATTTTCGAAATTCACCTGGACCGGTAATCCTGCATTTAAAACAGCTTGGTTAGTTACTTTAATTGTACCAAGATCATAATTAATATCATAATCTACTCCTTCAACAAGTGTTTGCCCACCGGCACTAACGGTAACACTACCACGAGGAATATTGAACCCAATGCTGATATCAGAAGAACCGGAAGTACGTGCAGAACCTTTCATCACAAACCTGTTAAGATTTGGATATTGCTGAGCAACTGCTTTAATGGAATCATACAATGCATAAAACAATGTATCCTTGATATTTATGGATGTAGTATCGGTGTATATCTGTGCTGCAAGATCTCTACCAAATGGTTCTAATACTGGAAATATTATTCTGCTGTATTGAGATAATACAGTATATCCTTCAACGTAATCAAAAACACCATCAGGCTGAGGATCAAGCTGGTTATTCAATCTATCTAGATTCAATAATGTCAAAATTGGCGTACCCTCATTTTTATTACCAAATGGCACATAACGTTTTGAACCAAGACTTGGCTCTTCATATAAAAGATTCAATTTAAAATCTACCGGTGATAAAGTACCATACCCAACTGAATAAACATTCTTCATCATCAGATCCCAGATAGGTAAATAAGTTCTTTGTGAAGTAGCTTTTAATAATTTCAGAAATAATACACTCGGGTTAGCAGAGGCACTATCAGGGGGAAGATCCGAAGAAAATTCACCAACTTGGTAAATTCTACCGTTATAAGAATATTGATAGGCAATTCCTAAAACTTCATCGGTTTGCAATGGTTGACTTAAAGAAATAAATCCTACCTGGCGGTTAAATATATACTGCGTAGAATCCAGTTTACGTGCAAATGTTTTTTCAAAATCCTGAACTGGCTGATACCCTTTAGCCAGTAAACTGCTTACTACCGTTGCAGATCTCCTATTTAAAGGATCATTTGTAATAGTAGCGTACATATCATTCGCTTCATTAGCAGGTAGCGATGCACCCGGTGTAACATTTGGTATAGGAGAATAAGGGTTTGTTTCTCCAAGATCCATTAAACCAACTACATCTCTTGTATCAGTAGTACTTCCATTACGATTGGTCACCCACACTTCGAGACGAAGAATTTGAACAGGTGTAGTAACGGCAGGCAGATCCTTCATTACCTTATTGTAATTATTCTTAAAATACTGCCCTAATAAAAAATGCCTGTTCTCTTCATATTCATCAGCTTTAATATCAATTGGCTGAGAAGCTGCACCTCCTTGTAAGTTCACACTTTGGCGTTGAGATTTTTGATTTGCTAAAACAGCAGTAACATTTAATTTACCGAATTGCAATTGAGTTTTTAAACCAAACAACTGTTGAGCTCCTGGTATCAATGTACTACGTGAAGGAAAACTTACATTCCCTGCTTCTAGTCTTTTAATGATCTCATCATCTAATCCTGTGTAATCCAATTTCAACTGATTGTCTTGTCCAAAATTGGCAAGTGTATTATAGTTGATCGGGAATTTTAATTTATCACCAATGTTTGCATTTACATTTACCTGTGCATTCATATCAAAATCAAACCCACCACTTTTTCTTGCTCTTTCAGGTAAAGTAGGATTAGCAATATTTTGCCCTTGATAACCTGCTGTAATGTCAACGTTACCTTGAGGTGTAATTTCTATTTTACCATTACCAAACAATCGATTGAATAAATTATCTACCAACGATAATTTAGGCCGTTCAATTTTACGATTGAGCAAACTCATAGTGTTGGCTCTTTTTCTAAAATATTCTACTTCTGCCTGGCGGTTACGCATTTGCCAATATTCATCAAAAGAATAGGTAGTTGGCGTACGATAATATTTATCACCTATTTTTTCATAAATGGTGTAAAGTTGTGTTTTTGAATCATACACAACCGAATCAGAAATATTTGAAGGGAGATTAAAATCGTAAGTATTTTTCGGAGTACTGATAAAATCAGCACGCCTGTCATAAATGGGGAAATGTAAACCTGAGGGATCAGTTGTGTCATTTAAAATAAAAAAATGACTTTGAGGAATATCTGACGCCGTAGCAGGTAATGATACGGTCAGAATAAACAATATCTGAAATAACCAAAAACACGCCCTTGGTTGAGTTAATTTTTTTGTCTTCAACATTCAGTAAATCAATTAATGTAGATTAGTATCAAATGGCTTTCAGGGCTTTTTTAATAAGTGATTCTAAGTTACTAAAATTTGGTTCAGATAATACAATTTTTTGAATAGCGGTTTCTGCCTGTGAACGTGATATACCGAGGGCTACCAAAGCATTTAACGCATCCTGTTGTAAACTATTGTCTTGATTGAAACTTGTACTTACATCAGTTGTCGTTTTGCCCACTTTATCCCTCAATTCCAACACTAGGCGTTCGGCTGTTTTTTTGCCTATTCCTTTGATGCTTTCCAACAACTTTACGTTGCTTTGTAAAATTGCCCTGCTGATCTCATCTGGTTTAAGACCCGATAACATCATTCTTGCAGTAGAAGCGCCAATTCCCGATACCCCTATCAACTGAACAAACATTTCTTTTTCTGCCTTATCAAAAAAGCCATACAAAGTGTGGCCATCTTCTTTTACCTGTAAATATGTGTAAAGTCTTCCCTCATTCAAATTTTGAATATGAGAATAAGTATTTAAACTGATATTTACTTCATATCCTACACCATTTATATCTATATAAATCTGAGTAGGAGTTTTTTCGGTAAATTTTCCTTGCAAATAAGCGTACATAGTTCAATATCAGTCGGTAGCGAAAATAAGCATATTTTTCTAGTGTAGACGTTAAAATTGACTAATGAAAAAATCAAAAATGCTAAGTAAAACATCACAGATAGCCGATTGAAACAATACTTACATATTTGCCTTACTTTTGCACTCGAATTTTTCTTTGAAAAATATATAAATTTTTTACATAGATGCAAAAAATTAATGCTGCTATAACTGCTGTGGGAGGATATGTTCCTGGATACAAGCTTACAAACGCTATTTTAGAAACACTGGTAGATACAAACGACGAATGGATAAAAGCCAGAACAGGTATTGAAGAAAGAAGGATCTTAAAAGGTGAAGGATTGGGAACATCCGATTTGGCAGTACCTGCAGTTTTAGAATTATGTAAAAAAAGAGGGATCGATCCAATGGAAATCGATTGCCTTATTTGTGCAACTGTAACACCGGATATGATCTTTCCTGCTACCGCTAATATTATCTGTGATAAAATAGGCGCAAAAAATGCCTGGGGATTTGATCTTAGTGCAGCATGCTCAGGTTTTTTATTTGGATTAACTACCGGAACATCTTTCATAGAAAGCGGCAGGTATAAAAAAGTGGTAGTGGTTGGTGCAGATAAAATGAGTGCAATTGTTGATTATAGTGATAGAAGCACCTGTATCATTTTTGGTGATGGAGCCGGTGCCGTTTTATTGGAACCGACAACTGAACAAGTTGGTGTAAATGATAGCTTATTAAGAAGTGACGGTAATGGAAAAAATTATCTTCATATGAAAGCAGGTGGATCTTTAAAACCTGCAAGCATTGAAAGTGTAACTGCTAAAGAACATTATATTTTCCAGGAAGGGCAAACGGTTTTTAAAGCTGCCGTAAAAGGTATGGCTGACACTGCCTTTGAATTATTGGAACGCAATAATTTAACCGGGGAAGATATTTCATGGTTGGTACCACACCAGGCAAATAAAAGAATTATAGACGCAACTGCAAACAGAATAAATCTTTCTCATGAGAAGGTCATGTTAAATATTCAAAAATATGGCAACACAACTGCAGCTACTATTCCTCTATGTTTATGGGATTGGGAAAAACAATTAAATAAAGGTGATAAGATAGTACTTGCTGCTTTTGGAGGAGGTTTTACATGGGGTGCTACACTAGTTACATGGGCATATAACACTAACCAATAAACGATCCTTATTTTTTTAAAGTACGGGTATAAATAATAAAATCCGTTTGTGGGATATTTTCCGCTCCTAACTGACGCAACATCGTAACTATCTGTCCACGGTGATATGTACTATGATTGTAAAGGTGGAGTAACACTTCGTATACAGGCTGCTTGAATTGTTCTTTCTTAGAATTCTGATAAGCAAATACATGTTGTAAACGGTTATCAGTAATATCTTTTACCCATTGCTCCCATTGCAAAGATTGCTGAAGTGATTTACTTACCAATTCAACAAAGTTTCCTGAAAAATTTTCGCTCGGTACTAAAATACGTTCTGCTAATTTAATCCTTTGCCACCAGATAGATTCTGCATCCAACATATGCAAAACAGTTTTGTATAAAGTTGAAAAACTACTTTCAATATGCTGGTTAATCTGTTCATCAGAAAGCGAACTTATTTTATCAAACAATTTCTTATTGGCCCAAACATTATAAGATGAATATTTTATGAATAGGTTTTTCATGCTGTTCATTAAACTTTAATAAATTTCTTTGTTTGCATATCAACTCCATCGGTAATGATCAAAAAATACACACCTCTTTCCAGATTAATAATGGGTATTTTTATTTGCTGGCCATTATTAGGAAAAACGGATTGATAAAGATTTTTGCCCATTTGGTTAACAATTGAAATTTTTAAACTGACACCGCTAAAATTACCTGTAACATATATAAAATCTTGAGCTGGATTAGGATAAACCTTAATGATATCGTTTTGAATTGTATCGATTGAAAAAATTAAAGAATTAGTATCACTATATCTATATTCATTGTTGAGGTCTATGATTTTAATTCTATAAAAATTCAGCCCATTAAAAGGAGTACTGTCTAAAAATACATAGTGTCTTCCCACCATACTGTCTTTTGGCAAAACTACCCCAATGTTGTTAAATGCAATGTTATCTCCACTCCTTTCTATTTGATACTCTTTTATAGCTTCTGGCCCTGAAATTTGCCATTTTAATAATCCGGTCTCATCCTTTTTTATACTTTGAAAATATATTAATTCGGTTGGAGTATTTTCTTCGGGAACTGGGGCACAATCCATCAATGGCATAAAATTCACCAAGCCCGAAACTGACCCAATTGTATATCCATCATAAATTTTATTACGAATAGCTGTTGAATCGTTGGTACACCAGCAGGTATTTGAAAGATCTGCGTTATTTAATGAAGAGTTTTTAAGATTGTATAAAGTGTTGTTACAAATTATATTAGACGTAACATTGAGATTTGAAAAAAAACTTAATAATTCTAATCCCACATTGTTGTGTGTAATCAAATTATTTGTAAGTGTAAAATTAACAGCATTAAACAAGGCCTTTACTCCAATATTATTGTTTGTAACAATACAATTTTTTGCGCTGCCGTATGCAGATAGAGCAACACCAGTGTTACCTGAAAAATAACATGAATCTACATTTTGAAAACCATCCACTCCATTGAAATTATTTATAAAAGAACAATGTTTAGCCCATCCGCTAAATTGCACATATGATAAACCGGTATAGTTTTCCAAAAAGATACAGCTATCAAAATATACACCTCCAACACCACCATCATAGTTTACCACATTGTTTTTATAGAAAAAACAATTTTTAAAAATGTATGGTCCGGCGTATGCTATATCCATGTCAAATAATTTATCAGCATACATACCTTTACAATATTCTAATCTTGCTTGATTACTTGCAGAAAAACTTGTATTATAAAAAGTAATCCCTTTCCATAATCCCGATGTAGATGTAAAAACAATAGAATCATTAACCTTTCCTACTGCATATAATATTCCTCGCATTTGAATACCTGAGTTATTAGTTACATTTACTACCACTCCTGGCTCGATCGTTAATTGAGCTCCTTCAAAAACAACAATATCTTGCGGAATGTTATATGGGCTGCCGGCTTTTGACCAAGTAGTACTAACAAAAATATTCGTGTTGACAGTTGTTTGACCAACCAAATTTAAAGATGTAAAAAAATATAGTGTTAAGAATATTAATATTTTACTCATAATGTATTTTTATAATATTAAATATACCAAATAATACTGATTGATAAAAAATTAAAAAAATACTTATTCTTGCACTCTCTTTGTACCACTATAAAGTTCATACTCAAACAACCTGCAATCAATTTTACTAGTATAAAATTCAATTCTTCTTGATGGTTTAAGACCAATCTTTTTACCTAATTCTAAATTACCTGTAAAAATATATCCCGTATACCCTTTACATTTTTTTTTCATAAAATCTCCCATACGCTTGTATGTTGCCACAAGTTCAGTCTCAACACCTAACCTATCTCCATATTCCGGATTAAAGTAGATAACACCATTGGCATCTTCAGGAACTGGAGTTGTTTCAAAATCTCCCAAAGAAAATTTTATAATATGATCTACTCCTGCAGCGCCGGCATTGATCTTTGAAATATTAATTGCATCAGCGCTAATATCAGAAGCGTGAACTTCTAATTCAGGAACATCCATTATAATTTCGTCTAACCGTTTACGTTGTATTTCATACATTTCATTTTTGTAACCAACAAGGTGCATGAATGCATAATTCTCTCTATAAAGTCCCGGTCTTCGGTTTGTTGCTAATAAAGCGGCTTCAATTGCAACAGTTGATGAGCCACACATTGGATTAATAAATGGAGATCTTCTATCCCATTTAGTTGCCAACAACGTTGAGGCGGCTAATGCTTCAAGCATCGGTGCTTTCCCGGGAATTTTTCTATACCCGTGTTTAGAAAGTGTTTCACCTGATGTATCTATAAATATTTCAGCAAGATCTTCTTTCCAATATAAATGAATCACAGTCTTATCTAAGGCGGGCCCTGAGTTTGGCCGTTGCCCCGTTCTATTCCTGAACCTGTCCACAATAGCATCTTTCACTTTTACATTAGCAAACAAACTATTGTTGATCGTTTCATTATCTACATTACTGCTGATTGAGAAATAGCCATCAGCAGGAATAACATCTTCCCATTCATAATGTAATAATGCATTGTATAGATCATCCGCATTTCTTGCATTGAATTCATTGATCGAAAACAACACCTGACTGGCACAACGTAAATTCAAATTCAGTTTTATGCAATCTTCAAGAGAACCTTTCAGTGCAACACCTGTTTTAAAAACACGTTCAGGCTTGAACCCCATTTCTTCTACTTCCATTTGCAGATAAGGAGATAACCGGTTACTACAGGTAACAATAATTTTATTAGTGGTATTAAAAATTTGCATAGTAAGTTGTAAAAGTAATCAATACAACCGAGTTCGAAATGCTGCAGAAAAGAATTATATTGTGTGATGGAATTTCAGAAAGATATAAGGCTTGCTGTATTGATAGATGCAGACAATGTTCCTTACAGCAATATAAAAGGTGTAATGGAAGAGATCGCCAAATATGGCACACCTACTTTTAAACGAATTTACGGCGATTGGACAAAGCCTACCGTTAGCGGATGGAAAAATGTGTTATTGGAAAATGCCATTACTCCTATTCAGCAATACAGTTATACTTCTGGAAAAAATTCAAGTGACAGTGCTTTGATCATTGATGCAATGGATATCCTATACTCAGGTAAGGTAGATGGCTTCTGTATCATTTCCAGCGACAGTGATTTTACAAGATTAGCAACAAGGTTGAGAGAAGCAGGCATGAAAGTTTTTGGTATAGGCCAAAAGAAAACACCCAACCCATTTATTGTTGCTTGTGATAAATTTATTTACATGGAAATCATTGCTGTTCCTGAACTTGCAGAAGTTAATGAGGTAAAAGCAAAGTCTAACAAACCTTCGGCTAAAACATCTGTAGATAAACTTAATAAAGAAATATTAAAATTGATAGCCACAACCATCAATGATCTTGCAGATGAAAATGGATGGGCATTTTTAGGTGATGTTGGAAATCTTGTTTTAAAGAAACAACCAAATTTTGATCCAAGGAATTTTGGATTTTTAAAACTTACGCCTTTGATAAAATCATTACCTCAGTTTGAAATTGATAAAAGAGAAACTGATAAGGCCGGTATCAAATTAGTGTATGTGAGAAACAAGGAATTATAATTATTCGAATTTTAAGAATTTTTCTTCCTGGATCTTTTGCAATGTTGGCGGCATTTTATTCAATGCATTTTCATTCAACACTTCTGAATAATAATTTAAATATTTATCAGTCATCTGTGTAGAAGTAAAATGAGTCATCACATGATCATGGCATGTTTGTCTGCTATAAGTATCAACATTTTTTAAAGCTTCGGTTATTTTATCAGCATTATCAGATAAAAATCCGACATCTTGCTTTACTAGTTCAGGTAGAGAACCATAAGGCGTTCCAAAGACAGGGCAACCAAAATATAAGCTTTCAATTATAGCAATACCAAAAGGCTCATGCCATCTTACAGGAAACAAAAACGCTTTTGATTGATTGAGGATTTCATTTTTTTCTACTCCGCCTTTCATCCCATGAAAATGAACATTAGGATCAAATGTCCATCTTATTCCCTGGTTGAAATTAAATCGAACCCCGCCAATTACATGTAATGGAATTTTAGCAGCTCGTGCTATTTTAATTGCTCCTCTCACATTCTTTACACGCCACGCTGCATCTCCTAAAAAATGAACGTAATTTCTTTTATTATCTAACTCAGGTTTACCATAATCCTCAGGATTAATTCCGTTATGAACGAATACATTACTGCCAAATCTTTTTGCATGATCAGCAGAAACGAATACAGTATTAATATCTAATTGTTCCTGGTGATTCATATTGCCATGCATTGTAATAACGTATGGCTTTGATGGAGTTTCGTTTACCGGATGATTAAGATGAATGACATCAATTCCATCAGGCACTAATTTATTGAAAGGAATTTCATTTGTGTATTCAAGAACATCGGCAAAATTGCAAGAAGACCCTTTGCCAACAAGGTAGGTAACCTTATGCCCACGGTTGACCAATTCTTTTCCAAGCCACCAAATTACTCTTTCGGTGCCTCCATATTTTAATGCAGGGATAACTGTATTATTTACGATCAAAATATGCATCTATGGTCTTGTTATAATTTTACAGCAAGCTAAGACATTTTATCAAGCTATCTTTCCAGAAAGGAATTGTAATATTAAATGTTTCGCAAATAGAAGAAGTATCTAATACTGAATAGTGAGGGCGTTTTGCAGGCGTAGGATATTGTGAAGTAGGAATAGGATTGACAATACAAGCACTATTTGATAATTCTTTTATGGCCAAAGCAAATTCATGCCAATTAATAACACCGGCATTTGAATAATTAAAAATATTTTTTGTTGGAGTAATTCCTGAAGCGATGATCTGCATTATAACATTTGCAAGGTCAGCTGCGTAGGTTGGACAGCCACGTTGATCATTCACAACATTAATGCTTTCCTTTTCTTTCATCAGGCGTAGCATCGTCTTTACAAAATTATTTGCGAATGATGAGTAGACCCATGACGTACGAATTATCATAGTCGAAGGATCATTTTGTAAAGCAAGTTGCTCCCCTTTTAATTTACTGGCACCATACACACCAATCGGATTCGTAGCTTGATCTTCTTTTATTGGAGTTGTATTAGTGCCATCAAAAACATAATCTGTAGAAATATGGATTAATCTTACATGGTGCTCTTTACATACTGTTGCTAAATTTCCTACAGCATCTGCATTGATCCTATAAGCTTTATCAATTTCAGTTTCTGCTTTATCGACTGCCGTGTAAGCAGCGCAATTTACACACCAGTGAATTTTATGTTGGGTAAAATAATTTTTTACTGCAGTAAAATCATCAAGAGGCAGATCATCTTTAGTCACAAATAAAAAATCATATTGAGGAAATGCATCAGCAATCACTTTCATTTCCCGGCCCAATTGGCCACCAGCACCTGTAACTAAAATTGTAGACATATTATTTTTCAAAAACAAAATTGGTAATGCAATCTTTAATACCGGGATGACGAAGATCTCTTTCTGCCACTATTTGCTTTGCTTCCGGTATCTTCCAATCAATTTGCAGAGCAGGATCATTGTAAACTAATCCTCCTTCACTTTGTTTATTATAAAACTGATCAACTTTATACATTACTTCAGCGGTCTCACTCAACACAGAATAACCATGGGCAAAACCCTGAGGTACTAATAATTGTTTTTTATTTTCAGCGGATAATTCAATGCTAAATGAATGCCCAAAAGTTGGTGAATTTTTCCTAATATCAACTGCAACATCAAGAATTGTTCCACTGATGGCTCTTATCAATTTGGTTTGTGCAAAAGGTACCAACTGATAATGTAAACCACGGATCACCCCATAAGTAGACCTGGCCTGATTATCCTGAACAAATTTAATTTCTATCCCTTCGTTTGAAAAAATAGTTGCATTATAACTTTCAAAAAAATAACCACGGTCATCTTTATGAACAACAGGTTCGAAAATCAGTAAGCCGGGTATATTAGTTTTTGTAAAAGGCATTAATTTTTTATTTATAAAGATTTTTATAAAATTCAATTGTTTCAATCAATCCATCTTCAAATCTCTTTGTAGGTTGATAATCGAGTAATTTTTTTGCAAGAGATATATCTGCTAATGAATCTCGTATGTCCCCAGCTCTTGTTTCCCTGTAAGTAGGATCAAAATCACTTTTTAAATATTCTTTACAGGCATTGTATAAATAATTCACAGAAAAATTTTCTCCAACCGCTACATTGTATACTTTATTAAGTGCTTCTGCATTATCTGTAAGCATTCCTTTAATATTTATTTGGACAGCATTGTCTACAAAAGTAAAATCTCTTGTCTGTTCGCCATCACCATTTATAAAAACAGGTGTACGATGAATGATGCCTTTTACAAATATTGGAATAACTGCAGCGTATTGTCCATCAGGATCCTGGCGTGGGCCAAAAATATTGAAGTACCTAAATCCTATTATTTTTAATCCATAGATCTTAGCAAAAACATCGGCATATAATTCATTTGTTTTTTTGCTGACCGCATAAGGTGAAAGACAATTACCTACCCGGCTTTCAATTTTCGGCAAGTTCATTTCATCTCCATATACTGATGATGAAGAGGCATACACAAATTGCTTAACGTTATTATCAACAGCAGCCTTAAGCATATTTACAAAGCCACCAACATTCACATCTGTGGAAAGCGAAGGAAATGCAATTGACCTAGGCACCGAACCTAATGCAGCCTGGTGGCTGATAAAATCAATTCCTACACAAGCTGTATTACAAGTTTCAACATCTCTTATATCTCCTTCAATAAATTCAAAAGCAGGATATTTTTTCAACACTTCTATATTAGATTCAAATCCGTTCTGCATATTATCTAATACACGAACTTTCTTTGCTCCATTCTTTAGCAGATATTCAGCAATGTGCCCGCCAATAAAACCAGCTCCGCCTGTAATTAAAAAATTACTATTGCTTAGATCTTTTGTGTGAAAATGATTAGTCATTATATTTATAAACTCCAGTAATGTCTACTGGTAATTTTATTCCGATATATTCCTTTAAGGTCAGCAATGATAGCATTTGATTTAGTAATGCTTTCAAAATAATCATTGCCCTTGTTTCTATAATCATCATGCGGTACAGTTATAATAACAGCATCATAATCATTTGCAACTTTATCAGTTAATTCAAATCCATACTCGTGTTTGAATTCATCGCTTTCAGCGTAGGGATCTGTTATATCTACATTCAAGGAAAAGGATCTTAATTCTTTAACGACATCAGCAACTTTAGAATTTCGGATATCACTTACATTTTCTTTAAATGTAGCTCCCATGATCAAAACTTTGGCATCTTTTACATTGCCATTGTGCTGGATAATATGTTGGAGAATTTTTTTTGCAACATATCCTGACATCCCATCATTGATAGAACGACCGGCTAAGATCACCTGGCTGTCATAACCTAATTTTTTTGATTTATAAGTAAGATAGTAAGGATCTACACCGATGCAATGCCCTCCAACAAGTCCAGGTTGAAATTTCAGAAAATTCCATTTTGTACCGGCTGCTTCCAATACTTCAAAAGTATTGATATTCATTTTATCAAAGATGATAGACAACTCATTCATTAAAGCAATGTTGAGGTCTCTTTGAGTATTCTCAATGATCTTAGCAGCTTCTGCCACTTTGATACTCGATGCCCTGTGTACACCAACCGTAACAACTAACTCATATACTTTTGCAATTACTTCCGCTGATTCTGCATCACATCCACTTACAACTTTTATGATCTTTGCTAAAGTATGTTCTTTATCTCCGGGATTAATTCTTTCAGGTGAGTAGCCAATTTTAAAATCGGTGATGCTTTTTAAGCCAGATAAATTTTCAATTATTGGCAAACAATCTTCTTCAGTACAACCAGGATATACGGTACTTTCAAACACCACATAATCTCCTTTCTTAATTACTTTACCCATTGTTTCACTCGCCTTTTGTACAGGTGTAAGATCAGGAATATTATTTTCATCTACAGGAGTAGGTACAGCTACTATAAAAAAAGATGCTTTTTTTAAAACTTCCAGATCATTGGTAAATTCAATATCACATCCGGCAAAAGCAGCACTATCTAATTCCTGGCTTGGATCAATATTATTACGCATCATATCAACACGTTTAGCATTGATATCAAATCCGATAACTTTAATCTTTTTAGCAAATTCCAATGCAATAGGCAACCCTACATAGCCCAAACCTATAACAGCGAGACTTTTCTTTTTATCTAATAAATCCTGGTACATTTAAATTATGAGTTATGGATTATGAGTTATGAATTATTTTTTTCAAACTCTTTAGGCATTTTATACAATTCATCTTTAGGCAAATTCTTAAAATATTCATAGGTGATTTTAAGCCCTTCTGCCCTTGAAACTTTAGGTTGCCATTGCAATATTTGTTTTGCCCTGGTTATATCTGGTTTGCGTTGTTTAGGATCATCAACCGGCAAAGATTTATAAATTATTTTTTGTGTCGTTCCGGTTAATTTGATGATCTCTTCTGCAAAATCTTTTAAAGATATTTCATCAGGATTACCAATATTAACAGGCTGAACATAATCACTCATCAATAATCTGTAAATACCTTCTACAAGATCGTCTACATAACAAAAACTCCTTGTCTGGCTACCATCACCAAAAACTGTAAGATCCTCGCCACGAAGCGCTTGACCAATAAATGCAGGCAATGCTCTTCCATCATTTAATCGCATACGTGGACCATAAGTATTAAATATTCTAATGATCCTTGTTTCTACATTATGGAAAGTGTGATATGCCATTGTAATAGCTTCCTGAAAACGTTTAGCTTCATCGTATACTCCACGTGGGCCTACAGGATTTACATTACCCCAATATTCTTCGTTTTGCGGATGAACCAAAGGATCACCGTAGACTTCACTAGTACTTGCAACTAATATTCTTGCTTTTTTTTCTTTAGCCAAGCCTAAACAATTGTGTGTTCCTAAAGAACCAACTTTTAAAGTCTGGATAGGAATTTTTAAATAATCAATAGGGCTTGCAGGAGAAGCAAAGTGTAGAATATAATCAAGATCTCCATTTACATGTATAAATTTTGAAACATCATGATTATAAAATTCAAAATTTTCAAGCGGAAAAAGATGTTCAATATTTTTCAGGTCACCTGTTATAAGGTTATCCATTGCAATTACATGATACCCTTCTTTAATAAATCGATCACATAAATGTGAGCCTAAAAAACCTGCGGCTCCGGTAATGAGTATTCTCTTTTGCATTAATTAATTATTTATAACTTTTCTTCCGATACTTACATAATGATATCCCAGGTCTTGCATCTGTTTTAAACCAAATAAGTTTCTACCATCAAAAATTACTTTATTTTTTAAGGTAGTTGATATTTTTTCAAAATCAGGTGTTCTGAATTCACTCCATTCTGTTGCTATCACTAAAGCATCAGCATTTTCTAAAGCATCATATTGATTATCTGTATAAGTAACTTTATCACCAACTACCTGCTTCACATTTGCCATTGCTTCAGGATCAAAAACAGCTACTGTTGCGCCTAAGGCCAGCAATTCATCAATTATGTATAAAGCCGGTGCTTCCCTGATATCATCTGTATTTGGCTTAAATGCCAAACCCCATAAGGCAATTCTTTTTCCGCTTAGGTCATTCTTAAAATATGCTTCGATCTTTGGTAAAAGATGTAATTTCTGTTTTTCATTTACATCCATAACTGCATCAAGTATCTTGAATTGATAATTAACTTCTGCAGATGATTTTGCCAACGCCTGTACATCTTTTGGAAAACAACTTCCTCCATATCCAATTCCAGGGAATAAAAATCTTTTTCCAATTCTCTCATCGCTGCCGATCCCTTTACGTACCATATCAACATCAGCACCAAGTAATTCACAAAGCTGTGCTATTTCATTCATGAAAGTGATCTTAGTTGCTAAGAAAGAGTTTGCTGCATATTTTGTCAACTCTGCACTTCTTTCATCCATAAAAATTATAGGATTACCTTGTCTTACAAAGGGTGCATAAAGATCATTTAATATTTCAATAGCTTTTGCTGATGATGTACCAATAACAACCCTGTCAGGCTTCATAAAATCTTCTACAGCAACACCTTCTCTTAAAAATTCAGGATTACTAACTACCGCAAATGAATTTTCATTTGCTCCGTTTTTGATCAATGCATCATGAACTTTATCTGAAGTTCCAACAGGCACAGTACTTTTATCTATGATAACTTTAAAATCATTTGGTTGAATTAACTTACCCAACTCTGCAGCCACTCCTAAAATATATTTTAAGTCAGCACTACCATCTTCACCAGGAGGTGTAGGTAATGCTAAAAAAATTATTTGTGCTTCTTTAATACCTTCTGATAATGAAGTTGTAAAATGCAAACGACCTTCTTTTTGATTTCTCAAAAATATTTTTTCAAGTCCTGGTTCATAAATTGTAATTTGACCCGATTGTAATTTATCAACTTTGTTTTTATCAATATCTACGCAAGTAACTTTATTACCTGTTTCTGCAAAGCATGTACCGGTAACTAATCCAACGTAACCTGTTCCTACTACTGTAATTTTCATTTCTCTTATTTATTTATGAATTCTAAAACATTTTTTATTATAAAATCTTGTTGCTCCTCATCCAATTCAGTATGAATAGGCAAAGAGATCACTCTTTCTGTCAACCAATCTGTGGTTGGTAAATTATAATTGGCACCACCAAATTGTTCAAACATTTTTTGTTTGTGGCAAGGAACCGGATAATATATCATTGATGGTATTCCTTTTTCTGCCAAAGCAGCACTTAAAGCATCTCTATCAACACCTTCTAAAACTAAAGTGTATTGATGAAAAACATGGGTGCCGTATTTTGCCCTGAAAGGGACAGTAATTTTTGCATTGCTTTGAAACGCTTTATCATAATAGTCTGCAGCTTTGCTTCTTGCGGCAATATATTCATCAAGATGGGTTAATTTAATATCAAGTATGACTGCCTGTACAGCATCCAATCTTGAATTGCAACCAACCATATCATGATAATATCTTTTACCCTGGCCATGAGCCGCTATCTTTTTTAATTTTTCTGCCAGTACATCATCATTTGTAAACATCGCTCCCCCATCACCATAAGCGCCTAAATTTTTTGATGGGTAAAATGATGTGGTGCCGATATGTGCAATGCCTCCGGTCTTTTTTGTTGTACCATTCGTAAAAGTATAATCACATCCGATCGCTTGCGCATTATCCTCTATAACAAACAAATTATGTTTTGCTGCTATGGCCATTATTTTTTCCATATCAGCAGCATGACCATATAAATGAACAGGAATTATTGCTTTTGTTTTTGGAGTGATGGCTTTTTCTATTTCCTCTGGATCAATACAAAAGGTTTGTTTATCAACCTCTACAAAAACAGGTTTTAAGTGCAACAATGCAGCGGCTTCAACAGTAGCAATATATGTAAATGAAGGAGTAATCACCTCGTCACCGGGTTGAAGATCCAAAGCCATCATAGCGATCTGCAATGCATCTGTACCATTAGCACATGGTATAACATGTTTTACGCCATTATATGCAGCCAGATTGGTAGCAAAATCTGCAACAACTTTACCGCCTATAAATTGCGAACTTTCCAATACACTAATAACTGCAGCATCGATTTCTGCCTTGATCTTATTGTATTGAGTTTTGGTATCCACCATTTGTAATGGTCGCATATTCTCACCTTTTTTTGAAGCGGCAAAGATAGTGTTTGAAAAGCTATTTACGAAGGATGATTTCCGATTGATTTACAAGCCAATAACTGTATTTTTGGTAAAAAAATTAACACTAGTGAATTTTTTAGTATATAAGCTCTTTCTTTTGCTATATTCTGTGGGAATAAGGATAGCGGCTTTGTGGAATATTAAAGCTAAACAATGGGTAAAAGGGAGAGAAGAGTTTCCAAAGACCCTCAAAAGTTCGGGCAAACAAACTGTTTGGATGCATTGTGCCAGTTTGGGTGAATTTGAACAGGGACGTCCAGTTCTAGAAAAATTAAAAAATGAGAATAGCAATATTTCAATAGTATTGACCTTTTTTTCTCCAAGTGGTTATGAAATAACAAAAAATTATTCGGGCGCCGACTATATTTTCTATCTGCCAATGGACTCAAAGTCAAACGCAAAAAAATTGCTTGATGTAATTAATCCAACATTAGTCTTATGGGTAAAATATGAATACTGGCATTTTTATCTTGCTGAAATTAAGAAAAGAAATATCCCCTTATTATTAGTTTCCGGAATTTTTCTCCCTTATCAACCTTTTTTTAAATGGTATGGTAGTCATTGGAAAAATATGCTGAAAAATTTCAGTCATTTATTTGTACAAAATGAAGCATCTAAAGATGCATTGGCTCAGATAGGATATACTAATAATATTACGATCAGTGGAGATACAAGATTTGACAGAGTAATAACTATTGCAGAAAAATTCGAACCAATAGAATTAGTAGAAAAATTTTGTGCTGATAAAAAAGTGATCGTTGCTGGTAGTACCTGGGAAGAAGATGAAGCTGAGTTGATACATTATGTAAGAGTAAACCCAGATATAAAATTTATTATAGCACCTCACTCGATCGATTCAGAAAATTTAAAAGAGATCAAATCAGAATTTGCCAATTCTATTTTTTATTCTGAAGCATTAAATGCAACATCAGAAATTATTTTATCCAAAAATGTTTTGATCATAAATAACATCGGAATGTTATCTAGGCTTTACAAATATGGTACGATCTGTTATGTTGGTGGAGCTTTTACAGACAATGGGGTGCATAATGTTTTAGAAGCTGCGGTTTATGGAAAACCAGTGATTTATGGACCTGAATATGAAAAATATTTAGAAGCAATTGAGCTGATAGATAATGGTGGCGCTATTTCTATCAATAATGCACTTGAACTTGAAATTGAATTCAATAAGTTATTAACCGATGAAACTGCTTTAAAAAATGCGGAGATAGTTGCAAGAGAATATGTGTATTCAAGAGCGGGAGCAACAGAAAAAATTGTAAATTATATTTACGAAAAACGCCTCTTAACCAATTGATCAAATTGTTTTACGGTCTCTTGTGAATCGATCCATCCTAATTTGGTTTTCAATTCTCTTCTTATCCAATATTCTGCTTCGGGCCAGATAGAAAAACTATTGATGGTTTTAATACTACGTTCATACATTGCCTCATCGCCTCTGAATAATTCATTGATATATAAAAAACGATCGTTAACCCCTATCGCTTTTTTAAGATCTTTTACGGGTGTATCAGTTAATGTTTCACTCAACTCCGTTTTGCTTTCTTTAAGAATATCATTCACAGAAACAGATTCTTTTGCAACTGCCTGATTTATTTCTTTTACTGCAGGTTCCTTTTTTATCTGATGCTGTCTTAAAGTAGGTGGCTCTTCATCAATTGATTCAAATAGTAATTGCGGTTTGCTATGTGAACTGATCTGCTGAATATTTGCTGCATTGCGTTTTATTTCTTCCAGTTCTGCCTCTATCTCTTCTTCATTTACCTGCAATATTTCCACAGTCTTTTCTTCTTCAACAGGAAGTTCTTCTTTTACTTTTTCAATCACAGGCTCAGGCATTACGCCAACAGGCATTGAAATTGAAACAGTTGTAGATGTATCGGTAGTTGTTTGCAAATGCATCAATTCATGCTGCATCATTTGAACAGTAAGTAATAATTGGGCAGGCGAAGCTCCGTCTTTTAATTGTTGTTGCAATTTCTGCAAAAGTGTTTCCACTCTATCCATATCCAGTGTTAATTGTTTGTTTCTAATTTAGTTTTGGTTAATCATCCAAAACTATAATCTTTGCAATTGTGCCTTAAAGTTACAAACAGAAATTAAAAAAATACTATAAATGTTTATTGAACCAAATTTAAAAGGAGAAAGACGTGGTTGGATTGAAGTTATTTGCGGAAGCATGTTTAGCGGAAAAACAGAAGAATTGATCCGTCGTTTGAAGAGAGTTAAGATCGCAAATCTAAAAGTTGAAATATACAAACCTGCAATTGATGTAAGGTATGATGAAGTGAAAATTGTTAGTCATGATTCAAACTTCATACATAGCACACCGGTAAAACATTCATCAGAAATTTTAGCATTGGCAGGAGATATAGATGTTGTTGGCATTGACGAAGCTCAGTTCTTTGATCCTGAAATTGCCAATGTTTGTGAGCAATTGGCTTCACGTGGTATCAGGGTAATTGTTGCCGGATTAGACATGGATTATTTAGGCAACCCATTTGGACAAATGCCTAACCTGCTTGCAAAAGCCGATTACATTACTAAACTACATGCCATTTGTGTAAAATGCGGCAATATTGCTAATATCAGTTATCGCAAAACAAAACAAGCTGAACAAGTTGTTTTAGGAGAAAAAGATATTTATGAGCCTCGTTGCAGACATTGTGCCCAGGAAGGGAATTAAAATAAAAACGAAACGAAAAATGATAAATATTTAATACAAAACGAGTAAATATTTATTGAATAATGCCTTTTAATTTTTCATTTTTAGTTTTTAGTTCACCTTTTCTATGTAAGTCCAATTTCATAATGCCTATCTGGTATAGTTATATCAGCAAAACCTTTTCTTGACAGACGTGATTTAAATTCCTGTTGCACTTCATATTCACCGTGAACTATAAATAATTTTGAAACTTGCTTAGGATCCTGGCAAGCTAAAAATTGGCAAAGGTCATCATAATCTCCATGTGCACTCATGCTACGTATAGAACCGATCTCAGCATTCACCTCATGTGATACACCATAAATACTTACCTCTTTATTGCCTGCTAAAATCCTTCCTCCCAACGAACGTGGTTCACAATATCCTGTAAATAAAATAGTATTGCGACTGCTTTCTATATTGTTGCTGATATGATGTTTTACTCTGCCAGCATCCGCCATGCCACTTGCAGAGATAATTACACAAGGGCCATTTTTATAATTGAGCATTTTTGATTCATCGATAGACTTAATATATTTTAATCCCCTAAAACCAAATGGATCTCTATCTGTTTCAAGTATCTTTTGTATGGTACGGTTAAAATATTGAGGATAATGTTTTACGATCTCTGTAGCTTTCACACTTAACGGACTATCAACAAAATATTCTAAGTCCGGCAATCTATTTTCTATTTCCAATTGATTGAAAGCATATAAAATTTCCTGCGTTCGACCAACGCTGAATGCAGGCATGATCAATTTTCCTTTTTTCTCAATGCATGCTTTCTGCAACCATGCTAATACCTGATCTGGTGTAGTATGTGTTTCATCATGCAAACTATTTCCGTAAGTAGATTCAATTAATATATAATCTGCCTGTGGAAATTCTTTAGGGGATTTTAAAATCACATCCCTATATCTGCCTACATCTCCGCTAAAAGTGAGGCGTTTTGTTTTACCATTTTCTGTGACCTTTAAATGTACAGCAGCACTGCCAATGATATGTCCTGCATCAGTATACATCACTTCTACATTTTCATCTACACTAAACCAGGTATCATATTGTACTTCTACAAAATGGTGCATGGAAGTGATTGCATCAACTGTATCATACAAAGGCTGAACATATGGCAATCCTTGTTCAGCTCTTTTCTTATTTTCATACTTAGCATCGTTTTCCTGTATCCCAGCAGAATCTTCCAACAATGCGCCTGTTAATTCTTTTGTAGCCGGTGTACAAAAAATTTTACCATTGAATCCATCTTTAACCAATTTAGGAATAAGACCACTATGATCAATATGTGCATGAGATAGAATAAGATGAGTGACTTCTCTTGGCTCAAATCCCCAATGGCGATTCATAGGATCGGTATCTCTTCCCATCCCCTGGAACATCCCACAATCGAGCAGGTATTTTTTACCGTTAGTCAATGACAATAAATGTTTGGAACCCGTTACAGTTCTTGCGGCACCATGGAAAGCAATCTTCATAGTTATTAATTTATAGTGAACTAAACCTTTTTTGATTTGAAAGACCAGGTAATATAAAACTCTGCAATCAACTCACCTTCTTTATTCTTCCCTGTTGACTTCGCTTTAACAACTCTACTCTCTCCCGTTAGTATAGCTTCATTGACTGCATCACTGATTAATTTCCCATCTTCACAAATAAATGCTGTAGAGCCCGTGGCTTTTTTAAAATAGTTTGCTTCCATATTAACTACCAGCATTGAAACAGGCGGATTGCTTTTGTATGTATTCATCATTGCTAATAAACCAGTACTCAACTCCGCCGCCATTGCTAAACAAGCAAAATAGGTTGACTTAAAAGGATTTTGTGAAAACCATTTATACGGCACTGTTACTATGGCTTTTTGTTCTGACATACCCAATACTTTTACGCCACTAAAAAAAGCAGCAGGAAGTTTAGAAAACAGGAATAACCTGAATTTCCAGGGATGTTTAACTAATTGAAGAAATTGTTGTTTGCCTGTTGTCATTCACAAAATATTTTGTTGCCTATTAGTAAAGTTTACGGATACTAAATGTAACAAGTTTTCCTAACATCACTCTTCAATTTTTTACAATAAAAAAACGCAGTGTAAAACACTGCGTTCAATTTATTTTCCAAAGATCAAATTACTCTACAACCTGATTTTTTAACAGGTCTTCAAATACATCTCTTTTACGTACAAGCTTAGCCTTACCATTTACTACCATTACTTCTGCAGGTTTTAATCTTGAATTAAAATTGCTCGACATTTCAAATCCATAAGCCCCGGCATTGTAAAAAACAAGATAATCACCTTCACGTACCTCATGTAATTTTCTATCCCATGCAAATGTATCTGTCTCACAAATATTTCCTACCACTGTGTAAATTCTTTCAGCGCCATGAGGGTTGCTAATGTTCTCAATGTGGTGATATGCATCATACATCATTGGACGTATCAAATGATTGAAGCCGCTGTTAACTCCGGCGAAAACCGTTGCCGGTGTTTGTTTTACAACATTTGTCTTTACAACTAAATATCCGCATTGGCTCACCAGATATTTTCCTGGTTCAAACCATACTTGCAATTTTTTACCCGTTTCTTTTTCAAAATCAGCAAAAGCCTGGGCAACTTTTTCTCCCAAAGAATTTACATCTGTTTCAGCATCTCCGGGTTGATAAGGAACTTTAAATCCACTACCAAGATCAATGAATTTTAAATTAGGGAAATGAGTAGCAGTGTTGAACATTACTTCTAATCCTTCTAAGAAAACATTGATGTCTTTGATCTCACTGCCTGTGTGCATATGAATACCGGTAACATTTAGATTAGTAGTTTTTACTACTCTTTCAATGTGACGCATCTGGTGGATAGAGATGCCAAATTTGCTATCCACATGGCCTGTAGAAATTTTAAAATTTCCTCCTGCCATGATATGCGGATTCAAGCGGATACAAACCGGGTAAGAATTTCCGAATTTATTTCCGAATCTTTCTAACATAGAAATATTATCTATATTAAGATTTACGCCTAATTCTTTCGCTTCCAATATCTCATCAAAATCAACACAGTTTGGCGTGTAGAGAATATTGTCTTTTGCAAAACCTGCTAGTATAGCAAGATTCACTTCATGTATACTAACACAATCAATAGACGCCCCAAGAGATTGAATATATTTTAAAACATTAACGTTGGTCAATGACTTACATGCATAAAAAAAATGAGCATCACAATCTTTGAACGCCTTCTTCAGTTTATTGTATTGTTCTGCTATCTTTTCTGCATGATACACATACACTGGGGTTCCGTACTCATTTGCGATCTCGATCAATTGCTGATGCGTTAATTTTTTTGACATTTTTTTTAATTGTTAAGTGATTATTTTTTCTCAATAAAAAAGGTATGAAATGTTTCCGTTTCATACCTTAGTTAATTAGTTATATACATAAGTTTATGATTCGGACTGATCGTCTTCCTTATCCTTTATCTGTTTATCTTCTACAATTTCCCCTCCATCTGTTACCACAAATCCTGCTTCATCCTCTTCCAAATGAATGATAGTTTCTTCATTTGCTTCTACTTCTTCACCAGCCGGAACATCTGAAGGCTCTTCATTAACAACCACATTTTCATCAGTAGTTTCTTCATTCATCATTATTTCATCAACAGCACCGTGATTCACTGCAGTTGCCTGCACTAATTCTTCCATTAGCACTTCACTTATTTTAGGAAGATCATCAGTAGTATTGATACCAAAATAATCCATGAATGATTTTGATGTACCATATATCAATGGCTTACCAACAGCATCTTCATTTCTACCCGAAATAATAATAAGATCTTTTTCCAATAATTTTTGAACCGCATAATCACAGTTCACACCTCTTATAGATTCGATCTCACTTTTAGTGATCGGTTGTTTGTATGCAATGATCGCCAAAGTTTCTAAAGCTGCGATAGAAAGACGCTTTAAGAACTTATCTCCATTTAATTGAGCAACAGTTTTATGGTATTCTTTTTTAGTAAGGAACTGCCAGCCACCACCACTCTGCTTTAATTCAAATGCATAAAATTCTGCACTATATTTTTCCTGGATACCTTCAATAGCTGCATCAACCTGATCAACCGTTGCTCTATCTTCAATGAACCCCATAGCATTGTTCAGCAATTCAACCAACTCTGCATTGGTCAAAGGCTTATCACTTGCAAAGATCAAAGCTTCAATATGTGGTATGATTTGAGAAAGTTCCATTTGTTAATTTGGCAATTTTTATCCGTTCAACGCTGCTGCTCCACTTACAATTTCAGTCAACTCAGTTGTAATAGCTGCTTGTCTTGCTCTGTTATAACTGATCTTTAATGATTTCAACAATTCATTCGCATTATCACTTGCTTTATCCATCGCTGTCATCCTTGCACCATGCTCACTTGCGTTTGCATCCAAAACCGCTTTAAATAATTGAGTGTTCAAAATTTTAGGCATCAACTCAGCAACCAATACTTCTTTGCCCGGTTCAAAAATAAAATCAGATTGTTTTTGTCCAGCTTGTGGTACTACTTTCAATACAGGTAAAAATTGTTCCGCAACAAATACCTGTGTTGCCGCATTTTTGAATTCGCTATAGATCAATTCTACTGCATCAATTTCTTTATTGGCAAAAGCATTCATCGCATATTTTGCAGCAGTTTGCACTTTGTCAAAACTAAGACCGGTAAAAATATCCCAATATTGAGGAACTACTTTAAAACCATTCTTTGTAAAATGCTCATATCCTTTTTTACCAATTGGTAAGACCTGCACATTTCCTTTAGCATTTTGAGCAGCGTATTTATCTTTAATGACTTGTTTTGCTAATTTGATAAGATTACTGTTGTAACCACCACATAACCCTCTGTCACTTGTAACAACGATCAACATCACTTTTTCTATCGGCCTTTCTGCTGCTAAAGAAATATTTAAATTTCCGTCGCCACTGCTGATGATATTACTCAACATTTCCTGCAATTTTTGAGCATATGGACGCATTTGGGTAATAGCATCCTGAGCCCTACGCAATTTAGCCGCACTTACCATTTTCATGGCTTTGGTAATTTGCTGTGTACTCTGCACACTCTTAATTCTGTTACGTACTTCTTTTAATGCACCTGACATATCTATAATTCCGATTAAAAATTAATATTGACTTTCGGGCTGCAAAAGTAGGGCAAAATATGCAAAAATAGCCTGCGTATAAACAAAATGTTAGGAATTAAACTAATTGAGTTTAATAGTTACCGGTTTTAGTGTGTGAGTTACAGACATCATACCGCCTTCAAGGGTAATATGCTTTAAAGGTACCATGCGGTATAAAGTTGCAGATAAGGTCAATTTTTTAGCTTTTTGGCGCTGTAGCTGGGCTGCCGGAATAAGGATGGATGATGAGTTTTCTTTATATGAATGTGTGATGCTGAAGGATGAATCACTATCCACACTAGTAATTTCTATATAATCATTCTCGTTTAAAATGGCATTTTTAAACCCAATATTCAATGGCTGGCTTTTGAGGGCAGATTCTGGAACATTGTCTAATGTAAACTCATCAAAAGCAATTTCATTAGTGTACTTTTTATTATTGATATCTGTAAAATGAACACTGTGATTTCTCCCAAAAACACTGGCTGGCCGCTGTGTTTCATAATATGCTCCCCGGTAAGTATTACTATCAACCTTAATTAAATTGCTATCTATTTCAAATCTACTTGGGCTATCTAAAACGAGAGTCGTGCCATTTTTACCTGCAAAACGGAATTGAGCGGATATTTCGACCTGATCATTTCCTTCCACATATTTTACATCATAATTCTGGTAGATTTTATCCTGGGCAACATCTTTACTGTTGCCAATTTCATTGGTACAACTATTGCCGGTAAATAATGTTGTAATTGCTAAAAAGATTGATAGCGGGCTGTTTTTTTGCATTGGAAGGGTTTATTAATTAATACGTTTTTCAAAAAAAGGTTAGTTAAAAAAAGCTTAATGTGGTTATGCCGAGGTACTTAAATAATCATAACATATTATGTACCTTTGCTGCCCTTGCAAAAGGGCTTATTCTGTCAATTTGACCAAAACAATTTTTAAGCATCAAATTTGACAATGCAATTAAGTTAAATAATTAATTATATATACCCAATAATACTGAACGTATGGCAGGCTTTTTATCAAAATTATTCGGAGGCAATAAAAGTGAGAAAGACGTAAAAAAAATAACTCCGCAGGTGGGTATTATCAACGGTTTTTTTGCACAATACCAATCTCTTTCAAATAACGAATTAAGAGGAAAGACAGGAGAATTCCGCAGCCGCATTAAATCTCATTTAAGCAAGATCGAAACTGAAATTGCTGATAAACAAAATGAAGCTGAAAATTTACCTGTAGAAGATATCAATGCAAAAGATCTTATTTATCAGGAAATTGATAAACTTAAAAAAGAAAAGGATAAACAGATCGAAGATATTCTCAATGAAATTTTACCCGAAGCTTTTGCTGTTGTAAAAGAAACTGCACGCCGTTTTAAAGAAAATTCAAATCTTGAAGCTACTGCAACTGAGTTAGATAAAACATTGGCTGTAAAAAAACAGCACATCTCTATTCAAGGTGATAAATCAATTTATAAAAATACATGGTTAGCTGCAGGCGGTGAAGTAACCTGGAACATGCAACATTATGATGTGCAGTTGATCGGTGGTGCTGTTTTGCATTCCGGTAAAATTGCTGAGATGGCTACCGGTGAAGGTAAAACGCTTGTAAGTACCTTACCTGCTTACCTGAATGCTCTAGCTGGAGAAGGGGTACACATCGTTACAGTGAATGATTACCTGGCAAGAAGGGATAGTGAATGGAACGGGCCAATATTTGAATGGTTAGGCATTACTGTAGATTGTATTGATAAACATGATCCAAACAGTGATGACCGCAGAGCAGCTTATAACGCCGATATTACTTATGGTACCAACAATGAATTTGGTTTTGATTACCTAAGGGATAACATGGTTCACAGTCCGGATGAAATGGTGCAACGCAAACATCATTTTGCAATGGTGGATGAGGTGGATAGTGTTTTGATCGATGATGCCCGTACTCCTTTAATTATTAGTGGGCCGATAGGACATAGTGATAATACCCAACAATTTTTTGATCTTAAACCACGTATTGAAAAATTAGTGGAAGCTCAAAAGAAAGCAACCAATCAATTTTTAATTGAAGCAAAAAAGAAAATTGCCGAAGGCAATGATGATCCTAAAGATGGCGGCTTGGCTTTGATGAGAGCACACAGAGGACTACCAAAGAACAGTGCTTTAATTAAATTCTTAAGTGAACCCGGCATGAGGGTTAAACTTCAAAAAAGTGAGAATTTTTATTTAGCTGATCAGCAAAAACATATGCCGGTCGTTGATGAAGAATTATTCTTTCACATAGATGAAAAAAATAACCAGGTTGATCTGACTGATAAAGGTATCAACCTTATCACAAAAGCCGGCGAGGATACAGAATTTTTTATCCTTCCTGATATAGCTACTAAATTAGCTGATATTGAAAAAAATGCTACTTCATCTGAAGAAAAATTACAAAGCAAAGAAAGTTTATTGAATGAATATTCTTTAAAAGCTGATCGTATTCATACTGTACAACAGTTGCTAAAAGCCTACACATTATTTGATAAAGATATTGAGTACGTAGTAATGGATGAAGCTGTTAAAATTGTTGATGAACAAACAGGCCGTATCCTTGATGGACGTAGGTATAGCGATGGTTTGCATCAGGCTATTGAAGCGAAAGAAAATGTAAAGATCGAAGCATCTACACAAACGTATGCGACTGTAACATTGCAAAATTATTTCCGTATGTACCACAAGCTTTGTGGTATGACGGGTACTGCCGAAACTGAAGCAGCAGAGTTGTGGGACATCTATAAATTAGATGTTGTTACCATTCCTACAAATTTGAAAGCTATCCGTAAAGATGAACAAGATCTTGTTTACAAAACAAAGAGAGAAAAATACAAAGCTGTTATAGAAGAAATTGAGCGTCTACGCTTAGGCGGTAGACCATCATTGGTTGGTACTACTTCAGTTGAAGTAAGTGAATTATTAAGCAGAATGTTGAAACAAAAAAACATTCCTCACAATGTATTGAATGCAAAACAACATGCTAAGGAAGCACAGGTTGTAGCAGAAGCCGGTTTGGCTGGCGCTGTAACCATTGCAACCAATATGGCTGGTCGTGGTACGGATATTAAACTTGGGCCAGGTGTAAAAGAAGCTGGTGGTTTGGCAATTGTAGGGACTGAAAGACATGAAAGTCGTCGTGTAGATAGACAGCTTCGTGGTCGTGCCGGTCGTCAGGGAGATCCGGGTAGCACACAATTCTTTGTGAGTTTGGAAGATGATCTGATGCGTATGTTCGGTAGCGAACGCATTGCATCTTTAATGGATAGAATGGGTTACAAAGAAGGTGAAGTAATTCAACATAGCATGATCTCAAAATCTATCGAGAGAGCTCAGAAAAAAGTTGAAGAAAATAACTTTGGTATCCGTAAAAGATTATTGGAATATGATGACGTTATGAACAAACAGCGTAATGTTGTTTACAGCAAACGTAATCATGCTTTATTTGGAGAACGTCTTGCACTTGATCTTGATAATGCATTTTATTCTGTAGCAGAAGGTTTGATATATTCTTTCAGAGAAAGTGGCAATTATGATGATTTCAAATTAGCTGCTATCATGAATTTTGGTATTGACACAACCGTAGCGCCTGAAGAATTAGAAAAAGGAGATATCCCAACTATTTCAGAAAAATTATACCTCGAAGCAAAATCAAATTATAACCGAAAAGTTAAGGCTATAGCCGAAACTACTTATCCTATTATAAAAAATATCCGTAAAGAACAAGGCAGCCACATTGAAAATGTAGCGGTGCCATTTACAGATGGTAAAAGGGGAATGCAGGCAATTGCAAATTTAGATAAGACCATATCTACAGAAGGTGCCGAATTGACAAATGCGTTGGAACGCAGTATCACTTTAGGTTTGATCGATGATGCATGGAAAGAACATTTAAGAGCAATGGATGACCTTCGTCATAGTGTACAAACAGCAGGGTACGAACAAAAAGATCCATTGGTTATTTATAAGATAGAAGCATTCAATGCCTTTAAACAAATGGATGACCAGGTAAATAAAGATATTGTTAGCTTCTTATGTCATTGTAATATACCACAAGAGCAAGCCAACACAGGACAAATTAAAGAAGGCAGAGAAAGAAAAACAGACATGAGCAAAATGAACGTGAATAAAGCCCAGGTGGATGCTGTAGGTGATGATTATGCAGCGAATGAAAGAGATTATTATGATCCTTCAGATCCGGTAAAGAAAAGTGAACCAATAAGGGTTGAAAAAATGCCGGGAAGGAATGAACCTTGCCCTTGTGGAAGTGGCAAGAAGTACAAGCAGTGTCACGGTAAAGACGCATAAAAATTTGATATAGAATATAAATGAATAACCCCGTCATATGATGGGGTTATTCATTTATTGCACTTTTTGCAGAAAAAGCCGAAGAAAACCCTAAATTTGATATTTACAAAATAGCTGTATGATAGCCGAAAAAAAGAATTTAACCTATTTGCCCGATTTTAGTCTTTCTCCGAGAATAGACCAAGTGGGTGTTGAAGAAAGAGCTTCCCGTTTTACAAAACGTAGCATAAAGAACGAAACCAAAATGAAAGGTTTGTTACTTACTTTAAACATGATCGATCTTACCACATTGGAAGGAAAAGATACTGTTGGTAAAGTAAAACAGCTATGTTATAAAGCTGTTCATTTACATGATTCATTTCCCGGATTACCCACTACGGCTGCGGTTTGCTGTTATCCTTCAATGGTAAGAGTTGCAAAAAAAGCCTTGGAAGGATCCGGAGTAAAAGTAGCTGCAGTATCAACTGCATTCCCTAGCGGACAAGCACCACGTGATGTAAAAATTCGTGATACAAAATTTGCTGTGGATGAAGGTGCTGATGAAATTGATATGGTAATATCAAGAGGAAAATTCTTAGAAGGTGAATACAATTTTGTGTTTGATGAAATAGCTGCTATTAAAGAAGCATGTGGTGATGCCCGTTTAAAAGTAATTTTAGAAACAGGCGAATTAGTTACCTATGATAAAGTACGCCGTGCCAGTGACATCGCAATGTATGCCGGCGCTGATTTCATTAAAACCTCTACAGGAAAAATTTCTCCGGCAGCAACTATGCCTGTTACATTAGTAATGCTGGAAGCTATCAGGGATTTTTATTATAAAACTGGCAAACGTATTGCCATGAAGCCTGCAGGTGGCATTTCTACTGCAAAATTAGCGCTTCATTATCTTGTAATGCTCAATGAAATTTTAGGCGAAGAATGGATGACCAATGAATGGTTCAGGTTTGGTGCAAGTAGCTTGGCCAATGATGTATTGATGCAGATCATGAAACAAAAAACAGGTGTTTATCAGGGGAAGGATTATTTCTCGATAGATTAAAAACGTGTAACGTTTAAATCGTTTAAGGTTTAACGTTAGCGAATCAGAAAGATATTTTTAAAATAAAAGAACTCAACGTTAAACGATTTAAACGTTAAACGGATAAATGAATAACTCATGGCAAAAGCAGTAAAAAATAATACGATAAAATTAAAATTCGATAGCGCAAGAAATTTAGCGCCGGCTCCGGAAAGCAAGAGTGCAGCAACTATTAATGCCAGGTACGACCTGTTCATCAATGGGAAATTTGAAAAGCCTTCTTCGAAAAAATATTTTGATACCATCAATCCTGCTACTGAAGAAAAATTATCAGAAGTAGCTGATGCTAACCAGGCTGATGTAAATAAAGCTGTTGTAGCCGCAAGAACTGCTTATGACAAGACATGGAAAAAAATGCCTGCTAAAGAAAGGTCAAAATATATTTATCGCATTGCAAGAATGGTACAGGAAAGAGCGAGGGAATTTGCCATTGTAGAATCATTGGATGGTGGTAAACCAATTAGGGAGAGCCGTGATTTTGATGTACCCACTGCAGCCAATCATTTCTTTTATTATGCTGGATGGGCAGATAAATTAGAGTATGCTTTTCCTAACCGTACCGCACAACCATTAGGTGTTGCAGGACAAATCATTCCTTGGAATTTCCCATTATTGATGGCTGCATGGAAAATTGCACCGGCTTTAGCAACAGGTAATACCGTTGTTTTAAAACCTGCAGAAACCACTCCCCTAACAGCTTTGAAACTTGCTGAAATTATTCAGGAAGCTGATCTTCCTCCGGGTGTTGTGAATATTATTACGGGTGCCGGAGATACAGGTGCGGCAATCGTTAATCATCCAGATATAAATAAGATAGCCTTTACCGGTAGTACCAATGTTGGTAAAATAATTCAACGTGCTATTGCAGGTACTAACAAAAAAGCAACACTTGAATTAGGTGGTAAAGCGGCTAATATTATTTTTGATGATGCTCCTCTTGACCAAGCGGTTGAAGGCGTTGTAAATGGTATCTTCTTTAATCAAGGCCATGTATGTTGTGCAGGTAGTCGCTTATATGTACAGGAATCAGTTTTCAAACAAGTTGTTCAAAAATTGAAAGACAGAATGGAAACTTTGATCGTTGGTGATCCAATGGATAAAAACACTGACGTAGGTGCAATAAATAGTAGAGAACAATTAAGTGTGATTGAAAAATATTTAGCGATCGGTAAAAAAGAAGGTGCAGAAATGTTCCAAACTTCTTGCAGCATTCCTCGTAAAGGATTCTTTTGCAGACCGACAATTTTTACAAATGTTGCTCAATCAAACAGGATTGCACAGGAAGAAATTTTTGGACCAGTTCTAACTATCCAATCATTTAGAACAGATGATGAAGTAATTGAAAAAGCAAATAATACTCCATTTGGTTTATCTGCCGGTGTATGGACTGATAAAGGTTCTAAAATATTTAACCTTACAACTAAAATGAGAGCAGGTGTTATTTGGGCTAACTCATATAATAAGTTCGATCCTACATCTCCTTTCGGTGGTTATAAAGAAAGTGGATATGGAAGAGAAGGTGGTTTGCATGGGTTGGCGGCTTATGTGAATTTGGTATAGTTTTTTATTCAACGTTTAACGGTTTAAATCGTTTAACGTTGGCAGTATTTATATTGATGCCTTATTCTTTGAATTGTTAACCATTAAACGTTAAACGATTTAAACGACAAAGAACAATGGCTACTATTAAAAGGTTTGAAGATTTAGATGCATGGAAATTAAGCGAGAATTATGTGGGAAGATCGGAGATGTTATAGATAGCGGTGCATTAAAAAATAATTTTAGATTGGTTGGACAAATGGAGGGTTCATCGGGTTCTATCATGGATAATATTGCGGAAGGATTTGAAAGAGGAACGAAATTAGAGTTCATTCAGTTTTTGGGTTACTCAAAAGGTTCTTGTGGCGAATTGAGAGCCCAATTATATAGAGCATTTGACAGAAAATATATATCACAGGAAGAATTTGATGATTTTTGTTCATTAGCTACAAGAATAAGTGCAATGATTCAAAAATTTATTGAATACCTGCAACAAACAAATATTAAAGGCTTGCGTAAAAAAGAGCCTTAACCATTAAACGTTAAACGAGTTAAACGATTTTATATCATGGCTACTACAACAACAAAAAAATCAATCGGTGCTTTTAGTGAAAATGGACACAATCATTTTACTTCACAAAAAAGATTGGAAGTTTTAAAAACATATAAAATATACATTGGCGGTCAGTTTCCAAGAACTGAATCTGGCAGATATTATATTGCTCTCAACAGCAAAGGAGATAAAATGGCCAATGTGTGTTTGAGTTCACGTAAAGATTTCAGAGATGCAGTAGTATCTGCAAGAAATGCTTTTGGTGGATGGAGTGGAAGAGCAGCATTCAACCGTGGACAAATATTATATCGTATTGCAGAAATGCTTGAAGGCAGAAAAGCTCAATTTGTTGAAGAATTAGTTAAGCAAGATGTAACAGCTGCTGCTGCAGAAGCAGAAGTAAATCTTTGTATCGACCGCCTTATTTATTATAGCGGCTGGTGTGATAAATTCCAGCAATTATTCAGCTCTGTCAACCCGGTAGCTTCATCACATTTTAATTTCTCAATGCTTGAACCTACAGGAGTTGTAGCAGCGATGGCGCCACAGGATACTTCATTGCTTGGTTTGGTTTCTGTAATAGCACCTATCATCGCAGGAGGAAATACCTGTATTGTTTTAGCATCTTATGTAAAACCACTTTGTGCGGTAACATTTGCAGAAGTCCTCAATTCTTCAGATCTGCCAGGTGGAGTTGTTAATATTCTTACTGGAAAAATAGGTGAGCTTTCTCCATTTTTTGCAGATCATATGGATGTAAATGCTGTAGTTTCTTGCGAAAAAGAGGCTGAACTTAAAAAAATGTTACAAACTAAAGCCGCACAAAATGTAAAACGTGTTTTACAATATGATAAGATAAATTGGCAAAACGATAACGGTCAATCTCCATATTTTATCACAGATTTGCAGGAGGTAAAAACAACATGGCATCCTATTGAGAATATAGGAGGCGCTAAAGCCGGTTATTAAAACAAAATAGATGAGAACAGGATTATTAATTTTATCAATATTATTTTCTTCAATTGTATTTTCACAAGACACATTGAATACCACTGCAGGTGAGGAGGCATTAGGTACCGTAACAGTCATTAAAGACAGCCGTTTAGATATCTTAGCAAAAAAAGAAGCAGAGTTCAATGATTCTAAATTATTACCCAACAATCTATATGCTGTAAAAGGTTATAGATTAATGTTGATGAGCACAAATGACAGAGCAATGGCAATGAATGTAAGATCTCAGTTATTGCAACGTTATCCCGAACATAAAGTCTACATGAGTTTTCAGGCACCTCATCTTAAATTAAAATTTGGCAATTTTATGGATAAAGAGGAGGCGGAAAAATATAAGAAGGAACTTATCAAGTCTAAATTAATTACTACTAATATTTATTTGATCCCTGAAATGATTGAGGTAAAAGGTGAATTGTTAAAAGACAAGGAGAAAGAAAAAGAAAAGGAGTAACCTACTTTTTTCAATTTGATATTTAAACCTTGTTCAAACCAAAACTGTTACTGTGAACGATCTACTTTTAAAAGAAATAAAACAACTGGCAAATAAATATGCGCCGGAATTTATTGCTGTCCGTCATCACCTCCACGCCAATCCTGAGTTAAGTTATAAAGAATTCAAAACTTCCGAATTCATTCAGCAAAAATTAGCTGAGTTTAATATCCCGTTTGAGATCAAAGCTACAACAGGTGTTGTTGGACTTATCAAAGGAAAAAATCCTGATAAAAAAATAGTTGCACTGAGGGCTGATATGGATGCACTTCCTATTAATGAGGAAAATGATGTGGCTTACAAATCTACAAATCCTGGGGTTATGCATGCATGCGGACATGATGTACATACAACCTGTTTATTAGGTGCAGCAAAAATATTAGAAGAAACAAAAGATAACTGGGAAGGAACTGTCAAATTGATCTTTCAACCTGGTGAAGAAAAAAATCCCGGAGGAGCAAGTATTTTAATTAAAGAAGGGGTTTTGGAAAATCCTTCACCACAAAATATTTATGCATTACACGTTCACCCCGGATTAGAAACAGGAAAACTAAGTTTCAGAGGAGGAATGGTAATGGCAAGTGCGGATGAGATCTACATTACTATTTCAGGGAAAGGCGGACATGCTGCCGCTCCTCATTTAACCACCGATACAATTTTGATAGCATCTCAATTAGTTGTGAGTCTACAACAAATAGTAAGTAGAAATAATGATCCGTTCAATCCTTCTGTATTAAGCATCACATCTATACAAGGTGGGAATACTACCAATGTGATCCCTTCAGAAGTTAAGCTGATGGGCACTTTCAGGGCAATGAATGAAATATGGCGTTTTAAAGCTCATGAACTTATAAAGAAACAAGCAACAGAATTAGTTGAAGCGATGGGAGCAAAAATTGATATCAAAATTGATGTTGGTTATCCTTTTGTTTTGAATGATACCATCTTATCTGCGAATGCCCGCCTGAAAGGTGAAGTATATCTTGGTAAAGAAAATGTAGAAGAAACAGAATTAAGAATGGGTGCTGAAGATTTTGGTTACTACTCTCACAAGATCCCCGGCTGCTTTTTCAGGTTAGGTGCCGGTAATAAAGCTAAAGGCATTTCAAGCGGTGTGCACACTCCTACTTTTAATATTGATGAAAATGCCATCGAAATTGGTATGGGTATGATGGCATTATTAGGCGCAACAAATGCTGAATAATCTATATATTTAGTTTACCTTTCATAAAATTTACAAAATGAAAAAAATATTATCATTGGTTTTGTTGCTTGCCACATTTTCAGCTATCAATGCACAAGAAGTAGATTACAAAAAAGGATTAATTAAAGTTGATGGCGCCGACTATGCAAAAATGGAAGTCAAAAAAGAAAATTTCGGGCTTACAAAAAACTTCCAGGTATTCTCTTTAACAGGCGAGAAAATTATGATAGGTGCAGTTGCTACTGAATTTGATAAAGATTATAATGATAACACATTCTTATATTATCGTGTTACATTTTTAACTGTTGCACAGGAAGGAATTTTTAAAATCCCATCATTAGATAAAGAAAAAGCCTTCGCCAAATTAATAGGACAAAGCGGTATTTTAGTAAATGGTGCTGTTGATGAAAAGAAAGTACTTGAATTTATTGCTTTAAGAGGATCTACACCTCGTATTGCACAATAAAATATTTTAAAAAAAGAAAAGCTCCTTTATAAAACATAAAGGAGCTTTTCTTTTTTTTATTGTCTGAAAATTACTCCACGAATACCTACAGTATTTCCTGCAAGTAAAACGATCTCGTTCTTGCCATTACTATTTACAAATTGAGGATAAAGTTGATATCCTGTTTTATTAGGATCAAGATCTTTTTCAAATGTAACAGGCGCTTCCATTAACCCATCATTCGTAATAGCCACAAGCACCGGTAATTTTTCGCTTTGGGAATGAGCAGGAAAATATTTACTGTATTGGTCATTGTAAATTATTGTAAGCTTATCATTCATAACTGTATATGCCGGGTACAATGATTGATCAAAATTGGTGGCCTTCCAGTTATTATATAAACGTAATTCGAATTTCTTTTCTGAAGTTTCATCGAAAGCAGTAACAACAATGTCTTTATGGGTATAATCAAAATTCTCATCAAAGCTCATCATTTGCTGAGTGCTTTGTTTTAATCTGTCTGCTATATATTGTTCTCCTATTAAATAAGAAGTATTGCCATTGAATACAATGCCTCTTGCTTCCATACTTGATATAGCTTTATCAAATTTAAAAACCTTTACTTCTGTAGGTTTAGATGCATTAAAATACCAGGTACCAAAAGCATCAACTTCACCAACTGTAAATCCACTTTTCTTTTGATAGTAGCCAGCAACAATAAGATCTCCGGAAGGAGATACATCATAGACATAACTTTTACTTTTTATTGAGCCGTCTTCTAATTGTACAGGTGTAGTAGTAACTTCTGGCGAACTTACAGACGCTTTATAAATAATTGGATATTGATATGTTTTATCATAAGCATTTTCAATTAAATAGACATCGCCTTTATCTGATGCAAGCATGTCTCTAAAATGTATCTTTCTTTTTCCTTCAGGTAATGAAACATCTTTTTTTGCTATTACTTTTAAATTTTCATCCAATAAAAATAATTTCAGTTTATCTGATTCATCTTTTTCTGCAGGTAATTTCCCTGCTACCATTAAATGTTTTTTATCAGGTGTTACGGCAGCATACCAATCTCCCGGTTTCATTAATTTAGTAAACTCAAAACTACCAACTTTCACTTCATCTTTATTTACTGTTGCATCACTCTGAACCGTACGAATGATCAACGTATTTTGTCCAGCATCTTTATCTCTGTTTTCTGTAAGTAATAATAATTTATTGCCAACAACATGCATACTGTTTATATAATTGCCGTTTTTAAATTCTCCCGGGTCAAATTTTACTTCATTCATAAACCGTGTATTCCCATTTTTATCTAACGATAATAACGTATGTGTTTGGTTAGAAATACCTCCTGTTCTAATTACAAAGTAATGATCATCTCCTACCGAAGCAGATGTAATTACTTTTTGGTTCTTTTCCCATTTTAAACCTCTTGCTCCACCAACAGTAACATTTACCTGCGATGTGGCTGTTAAATTCATTGCAGCAGCAAGGAAGATTATTAAGATTCTTTTCATACAAGCTTTATTTATTTATTTATTAGTAATCGATTATTAAGATCAGTAAATAATATTTCGTAATCATTCTTTGTTTTACGATCATCTTTAGAAAGGCTGATAGCATTCATTTTTGTTAGGGCGTCTCTTGCCGCTGTTACATTTTTTAAAGCAAAATAGGTTTCTAATAAATTATAATAAATAGCTATTGTTACATCTTTATCTATTCTTGCTTTTTTATTTTCAGTATCAGATTCTTTTAATGCATTGTTCCATATTTCAATTGCATGTAAAAGTTTAACGCCTCCGCTTACGCTATCTTCCTGTAACATAATAAGGCCCGATGATGCCTCGTTAAATGCCATGGTAAGATCTGCGTAATCATTTCCGCCGTTTTTTATATAGTGCAGATCAGCTTTACGTTTTACGTAACTATATCCATATTTATCATTGATCAAATTGTTTATTGCAGCAAGATTGTCCTGCAATATTTTCGCTTCCGCAGACTTGATCAATAGATCACCATTGATCTGTTTTTGATTTTCGCTTTCTGAAGTTGTGTATATCTTGTAAATATTCAATTGAGAAGGTGTAATATTCAATATTTCCTTTCCGTCAGGCAAAGTTACTTTGGCAGACATTGGATGACGATATGAAAACTCTGTATGATAATAGTTTGATTTATATGTACTGGTACCACTGTTACTTACACTCAGCATATCTTTCTGATCTGCTATCTGCCTTGGTAAAGTGTAATCATATCCGTATAAAGTAACGACAACTTTTATAGCTTTATCGGGATTTTCGTTTAAGCCGTCTATTCGCAGATTAGTACTTGACAACGCCTGATAATCGTAAGAAGATTGAAGTTTGGGTGGAGTAATTTCTCGTAAATATGGTTTTGATGGTAATTGCTTTACAGGTTTTGTATTTTGATTTAAAAGTTGTTGTTCCAATAATTTTTTTCCAAGAGATTTTTTATTGTACTCTTCCATTTCTTTTAAATAACGTTCTTCGGCAAGTGTTGTTTGTGTAGAAAAATCTTTTGTTTCTTTTTCGTATTGATCGGCTGCTGCTTTTTTATCAGCTTCATATTTTTCTAACAAGATCTTATTTTTTGCTTCAAAAGCAGGCTCAATACTAGCCTGGTAATTTTTTATTTCTTTTGATAAAGGAGCTGACGGCAATCTTTGATATGAATATTCGATTGTTTCTTTTCTGATCTTTTGAGCAGATAATTTGAATGCATTTAAAAAAAGGCATAAAAATATTATTGGCAGCAGTGCTTTGATATTTCTCATAATGAATAATGCTAAAAACTAAATATATATAATATAATTGGATATATCTCCATTCGTTTTTATCTTTCTTTTATCTAAATAAATCAGTAAATTACAGTAGATCAATAAGTGGCCATATGGAAAAACATTATCACTACGAAACGGTTACGGAAGCCATCAATGAACTCCGGCAAAAGGGCTATAATCTCGACTTCAATTTAGAAGAAAATTGCATTGTTTGCGATATGGATAAATTCAAGTCTGATGAATTTGATATTGTAGAGGTATACCGATATGAAGGAGATTCCGATCCTGCAGATGAAGCTACGGTATATGGTATTCAATCTACCTCTGGTTTAAAAGGCATTTTGGTAACTGGTTTTGGCTCTTCATTGGATAATTCCACAACGAATGAAATATTAAAAAAATTACACGGCTGACCCCCATTTATACAATTCTTTTCTTTATCTCTTTTGTAAACTATTTATGTATCTTCATAGACCCATTAAATGTATGGGGCTACTCTACTACTCAATAAAAGCAGATAGCAGTAATGCGGCACAAGAGAGTAACACAACTATGTTGAAACATGATCAAATGCCGGTAACAAAAAAAGATTAAGAATGTCGAAAGAACTAAGAAGGCAACAAGCCCTGGAATACCATTCCAAAGGCAGGCCAGGAAAAATTGAAGTAATACCTACCAAAGAAGCAAAAACACAAAGAGACCTTTCACTAGCCTACTCTCCCGGTGTAGCAGAACCTTGTCTTGATATAGCTGCCAATGTTGAAGATGTTTATAAATACACTGCCAAAGGAAATTTGGTAGGTGTGATCAGTAACGGAACAGCTGTGCTTGGTTTAGGAAATATTGGCCCCGAAGCAAGTAAACCGGTAATGGAAGGTAAAGGAGTACTCTTTAAAATATTTGCAGATATCGATGTTTTTGACATTGAAATAAATGAAACAGATCCTGAAAAATTTGTGCAGATCGTAAAGGCACTTGAACCAACTTTCGGTGGCATCAATCTTGAAGATATAAAAGCTCCTGAATGTTTTTACATTGAACAAAAATTAAGAGAGCAACTTCATATTCCGGTCATGCATGATGACCAGCATGGCACTGCGATAATCTCTGCAGCTGCATTATTAAATGCTATTGAAATTCAAAAAAAGAAGATCGAGAAAGTTCAGATCGTTGTAAATGGCGCCGGTGCTGCAGCTATTTCCTGCATGAAACTGTATATCAGTCTGGGTGCAAAAAGAGAGAACATAAAAGTTTACGATAGTAAAGGTTTGATACATGCAGGTCGTGAAGATCTGGATGAAATAAAAAAAGAATTTATATCCACTTCTAAAGCATTTTCCCTTGGAGAAGGATTTAAAAATGCGGATGTGTTCATTGGCCTGAGTAAAGGAAATGTTGTTACGCAGGATATGGTTAAATCAATGGCAAAGCATCCCATCATTTTTGCGATGGCAAACCCTGACCCTGAAATCACTTATGAAGAAGCAACTGCTGCACGTAAAGATGTGATCATGGCAACAGGTAGAAGTGATTACCCTAACCAGGTAAATAATGTTTTAGGCTTCCCCTATATTTTTCGTGGTGCCTTAGACGTTAGAGCCACTACAATTAATGAAGCCATGAAGCTTGCGGCTGTAAAAGCCTTGGCAGAATTAGCAAAAACGCCGGTTCCGGATATTGTTAATCTTGCTTACAATGACCAGGTCATCAGTTTTGGACCAAGTTATATTATACCAAAACCAGTTGATCCTCGTTTGCTTGCAACTGTTGCTCCTGCAGTGGCCAGAGCTGCCATGGAAAGTGGTGTTGCAAAAAAACCAATCGAAGATTGGGATGCGTATGAATTGGAACTGAATAAAAGATTAGGATTAGACAATCAGTTGAGCAGGGTAATTGGTAGCAAGGCGAGAAGAGATCCTAAACGGGTGGTTTTTGCAGATGCAGAAAATATTAAAATATTAAAAGTTGCTCAGCTTGCTCAGGAAGAAGGTGTAGCCTATCCTATTTTGTTAGGGGATGAATTAAGGATCAATCAAATTGCCAGAGATAATGGAATTGATATTGATGATATGCCTATCATTAATCCTAAAGGTGAGAAGACGGAGGAAATGCGTAAAGAATTTGTGGAACTATTTTTTGCTAAACGTCAACGCAGAGGAGTAAACAGACATGAAGCAAATAAATTTTTAAGGGATAGAAATTATTTTGGATGCATGATGGTGGAAACGGGTGCTGCTGATTGCATGATCAGTGGATTGACAAGAAATTATCCAGATACTATCCGACCTGCTATACATACTATTGGCACTGAAGATGGTGTAAAACAGATTGCAGGAATGTATATCATGTTCACCAAAAAAGGCCCTTTATTTTTAGCAGACACTACTATCAATTTTAATCCCTCTGCAGAAGAATTAGCAGAAATTACTTTATTAGTAGCTAAAGAGATCAGATCATTTAATATTGTACCACGTATAGCCATGCTATCCTATTCCAATTTTGGTAGCAGTGATTCTCCCGAAGCGATCTTAGTACGCAGGGCAAGGGAAATTGTAAAAATGAAAGACCCTAGTTTGATCTGTGATGGAGAGGTGCAGGGCATCGTTGCTTTTAATAAAGAGATCTTACAGGAAAATTATCCATTCAGTGAATTATTGGATGGCGAAGTAAATACATTGATCTTCCCTAATCTTGCTGCAGGAAATATAGCATACAATTTATTGCAGGAAGTAGGTGGAGCAGATTCTATCGGTCCTATATTACTTGGATTGAAAAAACCCGTACATGTATTACAGTTAGGTAGCTCTATCCGTTCTATTTTTAATATGGTATTGATTGCTGTGGTAGATGCTCAAATGAAAGGGAAAAGTGACACACAGGAAGAAATAAAAAAAGTAAAAGGATGGAAAAGATTTAAAAAGACTACGCATGACCTATAATACGATTTGATGATTTGGAAATTTGAATATTTGGAAATTGTTGAGATAAGGATTATCAAATTAACCGTTTAACTTTACAAAGAAATAATTATCAACTAAGAATGACACTACTTACACATTTCGGCAGCTACATTTTTATGATCAAAGGCATGTTTTCCAAACCGGAAAACTTTAAAATGTATTGGAAAGAATTCATGCACCAATGTGTAGAAATTGGTATTCGTTCTATTGGTATCGTATTGATCATTTCTATCTTTATGGGTGCTGTAAGTGCCGTTCAGACAGCTTATCAGCTTGTTAGCCCTGTTATTCCCAAAAGTACAATTGCACAGATTGTAAGAGATACAGTAATATTAGAATTTGCTCCTACCCTTGTATGTATCGTACTTGCGGGTGTAGTAGGCAGTAAAATTGCCAGTGAATTGGGCAATATGAGAGTAAGCGAACAGATAGATGCCTTAGAGATCATGGGTATTAATACCAAAGCATATCTTGTAATGCCTAAGATCGTTGCAGCGCTTATTACAATTCCTTTATTGGTTGTGATATCAATGGTATTAGGAATATATGGAGGACGTCTTGCTGGCTCTGCTTCCAATATTTTATCTACAGAAACATTTGACAAAGGCCTGCTCGAAGGATTTGTTGGCTATAATGTATTTTTTGCACTTGTAAAAGCATACACTTTTGCATTTATCATCAGCAGTATACCTGCTTACTATGGGTATAATGTAAAAGGAGGCGCTTTAGAGATTGGCAGAAGCAGTACAAAAAGTGTCGTTGTAAGTTGTGTAATGATATTGTTTGCGGATTATATTTTGGCGGCAATGTTGTTGTAAAAGGAGTTCAAAAAATTGACCTTCTACTAAAAAAATCTACATGATCGAATTTAAAAATATAGAAAAAAGTTTTGGTGAAAAAAGGGTATTGAATAACGTTAGTCATGTTATGGAAACAGGCAAATGTAATTTGATCATAGGCACAAGTGGTAGTGGCAAAACGGTATTACAGAAATGCCTTGTAGGTTTATTCGAGCCTGATAAAGGAGAGATCATTTATGATGGTATCAGTTTCACCGAAATGACGGATGAGAATAGAAAAGAACTTCGTCAGCAGATAGGCATGCTTTTCCAGGGTTCTGCATTGTTTGACAGTATGACCGTAGAGCAAAATGTAATGTTTCCATTGGATATGTTCTCAAAAATGAGGCACTCTGAAAAAGTAAAACGTGTAAACGAAGTGTTGGATAGAGTGAACTTGAAAGATGCCAATAAAAAATATCCTGCTGAAGTAAGTGGTGGTATGAAAAAAAGAGTAGGTATTGCCAGGGCAATTGTTCTTAATCCTAAATACTTGTTTTGCGATGAACCAAACTCCGGCCTCGATCCTCAAACAAGTATGGTCATCGATAGATTGATCTACGATATAACAAAAGAATTTAAGATGACCACTATTATCAATACCCATGACATGAATAGTGTGATGGAAATTGGGGAGAATATTCTTTATATGTATGAAGGGCAAAAAGAGTGGAGTGGTACTAATCAAGAGATCATTTTCTCTAAGAATGACCGCCTGAATGATTTCATATTTGCATCTGAGTTTTTGCAAGATGCTAAGGATATGCGTCAACTTGAAGCTAAAGGAAAGATTTCTAACGACAGGGATATGGATGAATTATTGAAATGACGACTGAGCACAGACCACGGATTAGCTATACTTTCCGTCGTAGAATACTCCAAACTGTTGTCCATCGGCCGTAGTCTGTCGTCCCACGGGAACGTTTCCGCATTTAATCAAAATCTCTCTTTTCTACTCAAACATTTAGGCTTAATTTTGCCGACGTTAACGATAAACTCACCATCGATTAAATCTTAATAACACTTATGTCAGTTCTGGTAAACAAAAAATCAAAAATTATTGTACAGGGTTTCACTGGTACAGAAGGTACTTTCCATGCAACTCAAATGATCGAATACGGTACCGACCTTGTTGGTGGCGTTACTCCCGGAAAAGGGGGCAGCACACACCTTGAAAAGCCTGTTTTCAATACAGTAGCTGATGCTGTTAAAACTACAGGCGCAAACGTAAGCATCATTTTTGTGCCGCCGGCTTTTGCTGCTGATGCAATTATGGAAGCTGCCGATGCCGGAATTGCTTTGGTAGTTTGTATCACTGAAGGTATTCCAGTACAGGATATGGTGAAAGTGAAAAATTATTTACAAGGAAAAACTACAAGGTTGATAGGGCCAAATTGTCCAGGTGTTATTACAGCGGAAGAATGTAAAGTAGGTATCATGCCAGGCTTTATTTTCAAAAAAGGAAGAATTGGTATCGTTTCAAAAAGCGGTACACTTACTTACGAAGCTGCTGACCAGGTTGCTAAAGCAGGGTTGGGTATCAGTACTGCTATTGGTATCGGTGGTGATCCAATCATTGGAACAACTACCAAAGAAGCAGTTGAATTATTTATGAATGATGATGAAACTGATGCAATTGTAATGATCGGTGAAATTGGTGGCGGTATGGAAGCTGAAGCTGCTAACTATATCAAATCTACTGGCAATAAAAAACCTGTTGTAGGTTTCATCGCAGGCCAAACAGCGCCTCCGGGCCGTCGTATGGGGCATGCTGGTGCAATCGTTGGGGGTGCTGATGATACAGCTGCTGCTAAAATGAAGATCATGGCTGAGTGTGGTATCCATGTTGTAGCAAGCCCTGCAGACATTGGTAAAACAATGGCAGAAGCTATTAAAAAATAATATTAAAGTCTTCTATACTGAAAGCCTCATCAACAAGATGGGGCTTTTTTATGCTTCTTAAATTTTCCTTAATGATATTATAATAAAATCTTAAAGCTTTTTCTGAAGGATTTATTTTAAATCTTGGCATAGGACTTGCCTAATCCCCGATATTAAAAAATAATATCCAATTTTTTATTTAGAAAATTATGAAAAACCATTTATCTCTATTTAAGAGCAGTAAAGCTTTGTGTGCTATAGCTGCTGTTGTAAGTCTTTCTTTTGCAAGTTGTAAAAAAGATTTTTCTCCAGCTGATGATATCGCTGCATCTACTGCAACTTCTTCAGCAAGACCTGCTAATGCTAATGCAAAAGCTCATGTTCCCAATGAAATTTTAGTAAAATTTAAAAAAGGTATTTCTTCACAAGGCAAAAGTCTTGCTTTAGGTAAAGTCAATGGTAAGGCCAAAGAAAAATTATTGACCAAAGCAATGGAACAAGAAGGTGATAATGAGGGTTTAATTCTTGTTAATACACCGCTTGATGTTTTAGAAGCTGTGGATCATTTAAAAGGTAATGCCGATATTGAATACGTAGAACCAAATTACGTTTATACACATGAATCTATTTCTGCAGACCCATATTTTAAAAGTGGTTATATGTGGGGAATAGGGTCAACAAATATTTATGGAACCAAAGCAGCTACTGCATGGGGCCTTGGTCATACAGGTTCTAAAAATATTGTTGTAGGAATTGTTGATGAAGGAATACAATTTCAACACCCTGATCTGAATGGTCAGATATGGACCAACCCTTATGATCCTGTTGATGGAATTGACAATGATGGGAACGGTTATAAAGATGATATCCATGGATGGGATTTTGCAAATAATGATAATAGTGTTTATGATGCCGGTACTACGGGTAGTGGTGATGATCATGGGACTCATGTTGCAGGAACCATTGGCGCTAAAGCAAATACTTCAGGTGTTGTAGGCATGAATTGGAATATAACTATAATTAGCACTAAATTCCTTGGAGCAAATGGTGGAAGTACTTATGGAGCTATCAAAGCGATCGATTATTTAACTGATCTGAAAAAGCGTCATCCAGCACTTAATATTGTAGCAAGTAATAACAGCTGGGGAGGTGGAGGTTATTCTCAAGCTTTATATGATGCAATTTCAAGAGCAAATGCAAAAGATATTCTGTTTGTTGCAGCTGCAGGAAATGGCGGCTCTGATGGTGTTGGTGATAATAATGATGCGACTGCAAGTTATCCTTCAAATTATACATTACCGAATGTGATAGCTGTTGCTGCAATTACATCAACAGGCGCTAAAGCTTCTTTCTCAAATTACGGAGCTAAATCAGTAGATATTGGAGCACCAGGCCAATCAATTTTATCTACTACGGCATATAATCTTTATGAATATTATAGTGGTACATCAATGGCTACACCTCATGTAACCGGAGCAGTTGCTTTGTATAAATCAACTCATCCTACTGCTACCGGGGCAATGATAAAGAGTGCCATTTTTAATAGTGCTATACCTACTTCATCTTTGACAGGCAAATGTGTAACAGGGGGAAGATTAAATGTAGCAGGATTTTAACTTTCAAATTTTATAGCAATAAAAAGCCCTTGTCATTTATTTTGACAAGGGCTTTTATTTTTTTTGCTAAAAAATTATTTATAAGCTATGAACTTCTGTTCAGCTTTTACGATCTTTTCAAAGAAAGCTTTGAATGCTACATAATCAGTAGCAGGAACATTCTTTCTTTTACTTGTAAATTTCCTTGTTACAACTAATTTATCAGGAGCCTTCAATGTATACTGAAGTGTGAACTTCATATCATTCAACGTTAATGTTTCAGTTGTTGGTACTTCTACAAATTGTGTTCCTTTAGGAGCAGTAATATTCACTACTGTTTCATACGAATCTACATCTTCATAATTCCAATATTCGATCGGATAAATTCTTGATTCTGCTGTGAAATTATCAAGTGATGCAACCACATCAGGAAAATAAATGCGGAAAGTTTTTAAAGATCCTATTTCAGAAACTTCATTTTTCACTTTATAATTGTAAGTGTATGTTACTGAATCATTCAAGGGTTCAAGATCACCGAATTTTATTTTTTCTAATTTTACATTATTCTTATATCCACCTGCCACGATCTTTTCCATTGCCAACCTTTGTTTTTCTTCTTCCATATGCAAATAATCACTTCTTATACCAGAAGATTTGTTGCCATATTTAACAGTGTTTACAGTAATATTCAGATCACTTTCTATAGGTTTAATATCAATCATTCTTTTGATAACATCTTTCCCTCTATTCACACCATTTAAAAATTGTACTTCAGATTTTACATTGCTGTTCTTTTCAGGAATTTCAAGAATAATTGCACCACCTGTCAAATTATTCGGCAAACTTGTAAATGGTAAATAATTATCTGTAAGTTCAATGTAATAAGGTTTGCCATCCAATGTAGCTTTGGCAATACAATGATTGAATTCAACACTTGGTAATAGAATATCTTTTTCGCCATTATCTCTTGTGTCAACCAAAACCATTTGTGCATTGTTGATACCCGCCATTTTTGCAAGGGTTACAAACAAGCTCGATAGATCTTTACAATCTCCTAACCTTGTTGTTAAGGTAGTAGCGGGCCTTTGTGGAACATAAGCACTTTGTCTGAAAGAAACAGAACTATACCTGATGTTTGCTTCGATATAATCGTAAATGATCTTTCCTTTTTGAAATTGGGTCAAAGACTTTTTAGGATCAGGAAATAATTTTTTATAAAGATTAATTATTTCAAAATCCTGTTCTGCATTATTGTTAGCTACATCGCTGTACCAATCAGCAATTTCTTTCCATGTAGGAATAGTAGAAACATGCAATATAGTTCCAACATCTTCTAATAATGGCATTAATGGTTCATCCTTTTGTGGCTCCGGATCAAGCATTTCCCAACTGTATTGCTTAAAATTCTCTACATCAGAAACTGACGGTTTAATAGTACTGTTGGTCAAAACATAATCGATCTTTTGCTCAGCAGGGATCAACAAATTATATCTTGTGATAGCAGAATATATTTGTCCGCCGAAAATAAATTTATCCCAATATTCTTTTGCAAAACGACCATATACATAACGTTGCAAACGATATTTAAATACAACCACATCGCCTACTTCAAGATTGGTAAACACAATCTCATTACCCGTTCTTTCTCCTTCTATTCTTGCTTTGTTCTTTTTAATAATTTCTGCTTTCTCGATCAGCAGGTCTTGAGAATTGCCATAACCGATAGATGATTCTTTATATTTATCTACACCTTTATCATTGGTGATCTTAAGAACGGTTGTGCAATATTCTTCCGAAGCGCCACCAGGATAAATGATCACATCTTTTTGATCAAGGATATAATAATATCCATAATCAACATTTTTCGCCTGGCCTGGTTTATCTTCCTTAACTGTTTTATCAATATCAACCTCCTTAAATAATTTATAGAGTTCTGATTGACCTTTTAGTTTTCTTATCTTATTAATAATTGAGTATTGGTTAGGATCATATTTAAGTGATTGGTTGTAGGCATCCAATGCTTCGGTTTCTTTTTTTCTTGCCATTTTAATATCACCTAACTGTTCCCAATAATCTTCTTCATAAGGAGCCAAAGTCAGTGCTGTATTGATATATCCTTCAGCTTTATCATACTGTTTAGTAGTATAAAATTCTTTCGCAAGTTCAGAAAATTCATAAGGATTATAAGGGAAAAGTTTAGCAAGCTTTTGTTTTACTTCAACTGCTTTGTTCGTATTGCCCTGATCAGAAAGCGCAGAAGAATATTTTTCATATACATCATATTCAAAATTATCTTTCAGAAAATTTTCATAAATTTTTAAAGCCCCTTTATTATCCTTGTACACATCTTTTTTAATATTGTACATGATAGCAATGAACTTAGAATTGTGAGGATATTTTTTATATAACCTTTCTGCTTCCTTGATCAACTCTTCATATTTCTTGTCATGAATAAGCATCAATAATTTATACCCTTCTGTGCTTTGATCCTCTCCATGAATATCGATTCTCTTTTGTAATTCTATTGCACCATCTTCATATTTTTCATTGTCGAAATATTCTTTAATGCTAAGATCAAGCATAGCAAGGCTTTCAGGGTCGGCCTGTTTTATTTTTTCAATTTCTTCCAGTGCTAATGTCCTGTTGTGTTCTTTATTTAAAACTTCTATCAGTTTAACTTTTAGAACAGAATTTTCAGGCGCTCTTTTAATTGCTTCATCAATAATATTTCTTGCCTCATTTACTTTACCGTTCCTTAGATAAACATCGGTCAACAACAAATAATTTACAATGTTATCCGGTTGTTGAGTAATCTTATTATTGAAAAATGCTTCCGCAAATTGTGGTATTAAAGTATATTTTTTATTAGCCGCCGGTTTAGGATAAGGTGCATATTTTGTGGAACCAATTAACCCGGGAATACTTCTGAAATTTTCATCAGTTAATCTTATACAAAAATTAGGATACGTAGAATTAGTATAACCCAATTGTACCAATATTCTATTTGTGCCTGGCTGCAGATCGCATTTAACTGTATAGGCATCCATTTCTGTAGATCTTTCATTAGATTCTGCTATAACCAATTCATCATTTACCCATACTTTGATCGATCCACTAAAACCTACATTACAGTAAATAGTTTGCGCTTTATCTGAAGTCACGAAAGTTTGTGCATACGCTACAGCTGTCTGCCTGGTTATTTGATAGATCACTGGTATCCAGCCATCTTTATTTTCACTTGGAGGTGTTATCCATTTTACATCAGCATTTGTAATTGATTTGAATACTGCACTCTCTTCAGGATGCTCCAATGGACCGAAGCTTTTAAAATAACCACTTTTGGAAATATTTTCAAATGGGCCTACGTACTGCCAGTTTTTAATACTACCGATACCATCATAATATTTTTGTGTTTTATCAAAATCATTAGAATACAAAGTATGTAATCCATGTTGATAATTAGCAGCAGCAGATATTGTACCTGGAGCTTTCGTATCAACGATCAATTGATCGATCAATTTTAATTGATGCTCTTTATCTTTTTTACCGTAACCTCCTAAGGTTGCCTGGTTAAACCACAAAGCATAAATATATGGATATGGATTTTCAGTGGTTTTATAAAACGAATTACTAAAATCTACGATCTTATCTTCTTTACCATTATACGTTTGCAAGTATATATTACTGATAAAAGCATCCCCAGCTGTTGCTGGATCTTTTTTCGCTTCAGTTAAAAACTTATCGGCATCCGCTCGTTTGTTATCATTCAAAGCTTTCCAGGCCCTGTCATAATTATTAGTTTGAGCTTTAACTGACAGACTTCCAAACACAAAGATTAATGCTAATGTTGTTGCGTAAAGAAGATTTGATTGGGTCTTAAGGGGTAAAAAATTCATTTATTACTTTTTTTCAAAACTATTGAAAAATTTCTATAAAAAACTATAACAACCTTTGTGGAAGTAGTATCTTACAGCACTTAAGATTGATTATCACATACTCACATTATTGCTGAAGTCAACCGAAGGGAACCCTAAATCCCATATCACCTTGATCACAATTATTTGGCATAGTATTTATTACTATTTGTAAACTTTTTAAAAAAAACTTATCAAATGTATAGACAATTAAATCCCTTAAAAGGAAACAAAGGCTTTGCATTTATTGCAGCAGCCATCTCTCTTTTAGCCGTTGGTTGCAAAAAAAATTTTTCAGCCCATGATGCTGCAGCTACTACGGCCAGCCGACCAGCTACTCCTGCCGATACAAGAGCACATGTACCTAACGAATTACTCGTAAAATTCAAACCATCAGCAAACGCTTCTAACAGAGCCAATGCGTTAGCAAAAGTGAGCGGCTTGGTAAGTGAAAAAGTATTGACAAAAGCCATGCAACATGCAGGTGATAACGAAGGATTTGTAATTGTTCATACTTCTTTGAATGCTTTAGATGCCATCAGTAAATTAAAAGGCGATGCAGAAATAGAATTTGCAGAACCAAATTATATTTATACGCATACTGCTGTTGCTACTGATCCATATTTTACTAATGGATCTTTATGGGGCATGAGTTCAACTAATACTTATGGAAGTCAGGCTGCTACAGCATGGGCTGCAGGTCATACAGGTTCTTCATCTATTGCGGTAGGGGTAATTGATGAAGGAATTCAATTCAATCATCCCGATCTTAACGGTCAGGTTTGGACAAATCCTTATGACCCTATTGATGGAATTGACAATGATGGTAACGGATATAAAGATGATGTTCATGGTTGGGATTTTGCCAGCAATGATAACAGCATTTATGATGGTGGTAATAGCGGCAAATTAGATGATCATGGAACGCATGTTTCAGGAACGATCGGTGGTAAAGCTAATATTGTTGGTGTAGCAGGAATGAATTGGAACATTACAATTATCTCTGCGAAATTTCTTGGTCGTAGTGGTGGTACAACTGCCAATGCTATCAAAGCAGTTGATTATTTAACCACACTTAAAAATCTTCATCCTGAATTAAATATTGTTGCAAGTAACAATTCATGGGGCGGTGGAGGTTTCTCTCAGGCATTATCTGATGCTATTACAAGATCGAATAACAAAAACATTTTATTTATTGCAGCAGCAGGTAATGGTGGAAGTGATGGTGTAGGTGATAATAATGATGCCGTTGCAAACTATCCATCTAATTATCCTCAAGCTAATGTAATTGCTGTTGCAGCTATTACTTCAACTGGCGCAAGATCTTCGTTCTCTAATTATGGTACAACCACAGTTGATATAGGCGCACCAGGTAGTGCTATTATGTCGACTACTGCATATAATTTATATCAATCTTATAGCGGAACATCAATGGCTACACCACATGTAACCGGTGCTGCTGCTTTATTTGCTTCTACTCACCCTGGTGCTACTGCTGCTGAAATAAAAGCTGCAATATTAAACAGTGCAACTCCTACTACATCTTTAGCAGGCAAATCTGTTACAGGCGGAAGATTAAATGTGAGTGGATTCTAAAAGACCGATCGTACTTTTTAAAATAAAAAAACCGGTAAAAAAAATTACCGGTTTTTTATTTTCCGCTTATTATTACAAAACATGATGCGCTGCCATCAATAAGTTATTCATTTTTTCCAATAATGATCTTATGCTGAAAGGTTTTTCGAGATAATCATCTGCTAAGAATGTTTGATAATCTTTTAATTTATTCGCATTGGAAGACATTAAAATTATCGGGATACTATGATATAATTCATGAGATTTTAATTCTTTACAAAACGTTCTCCCATCATCATCTCTAAGAAAGATGTCCAACAAAATTATATCAGGAACATTCGTTGCAAGCTTTTTGAGTGCTTGGTTTTTGTTTAATGCAGTTCTAACATCAAAGGCATTTTTAATTAAAACAATTTCGAACATTTCCAGTAATTCCGTGCTATCATCGATGACAAGGACCTGGGACATTTTAAAAGGGCTTAACTAAAAGTAAAATAAAAAATATAATTAAGAAATGATAGTGGATTAACATAAGTTGAGATATAGCACATGCTATGATACTCATAAAAAAACCTTCACAAATGTGAAGGTTTTTTTTATCTGAAGATAATTTGATTAATAATCTCTGTCTCTTCCGCCACCGCCGTAGCCGCCGCTTCTGCCGCCGCCACCACCGTAGCCACCGCCGCCGCCTCTGTTACCGCCGCCGCCGCCGTAGCCGCCTCTGCTGCCACCGCCACCGCCGCCGCCAAAGCTGCGTTTTTTGAATCCACCGCCGCCGCCACCTGATCCTTCAGGACGTGGTTGAGATTCGTTTACGATCAATTTACGACCTTGAACTTCTGTTTCGTTAAGGTTAGAGATAGCAGTTTTAGCTGCTTCATCATCTTCCATTTCAACAAAACCGAAACCTTTAGAACGGCCGTTCATTTTGTCTTTCAAAATTTTAGCACTTGTAACGCTGCCAAATTGAGTAAAGAGATTCATTAAATCGTCATCAGTCATTGACCAACTTAGATTTCCTACGTAAATGTTCATTGTAAAAAACTTTTAAATAATTAATAAAAACCTTAATGACTTAGTGCTACAATGAACTGAATCGAACTTTTTTCAAGATATTATCAGCCAACTACGAGAAACTAAAACCATTAGAGCTACACAAATGTAGGGTTTTATTTAATACTACCAACGAATTTGCCAAAAATTTCATATTGGTAAAAAGAGGCCTAAATAACTGGTATAAATTCATTTTATAACTTGAAAATGAACAAAGAAGACAAAAAAAGGCCCTGGTAAACCAGGGCCTCGATAATTAAGTATAGAAAAATTACTCACCTACAACTTCAAAATCAATTTCAGTTTCGTTACCGTTACTAAAGTCAATTTTAGCTTTGAAGGTTCCTAATTCTTTAACCTCATCAATGATGCTGATACGACGACGATCAATTTCATAGCCTTTTTGTTCACGTATTGCACGAGCAATTTGAACTGAAGTTACGCTACCGAAAATTTTACCGCTAGTACCTGTTTTAGCACCAATTTTAAGTGGGCCACTTTGTAAAGTTGCAATTACGCTATTGATCTCAGCCAATAATTTAGCTTCTTTCTTAGCTTGTTGTTTCTTTTTTTCTTCCATCATTTTTACATTAGAAGGACTAGCTTCTACTGCAAATTTTTGAGGGATCAAGTAGTTACGACCATAACCGTTCTTCACAGTTACCAATTCGTTGATACCACCTAGGTTGTTTACATCTTGTATTAATATTACCTGCATTTTGTTTGCATTTTTACCCAATCTCGTTTTACCGAAACTTTCCCTACTTAAAGGTTAGGGTGGTTAAGAAAATTTATTTAATTCTATTTCATTAGATCCGTAACGTACGGTAAGATTGCCATTTGACGGGCTTTCTTTACTGCATCACTCACTTTACGTTGAAACTTTAAAGAGTTTCCAGAAAGACGACGTGGCAATAATTTACCTTGTTCGTTTAAGAATTTTTTCAAAAAATCAGCATCTTTATAATCGATATAATGGATGCCCATTTTTTTAAAGCGGCAATATTTTTTTGGACGCTTTTCAGCTTTGATAGCTGTAAGATATTTTATCTCATTCTTTGCCATGGTTTATGCCTCCGCTTTTTCTAATGATTTTGAAGCTACGCCACTTCTCTTTCTTGTGTTGTACTCGACGGCGTATTTATCGAGTGCAGTGTACATGTGACGCATAACTGATTCGTCACGTAACAGTTGAGTTTTCAACTTGTCATTGAAGTCGGATGGCGCTTTATACTCCATTACCCAATATAAACCAGTGGTTTTTTTGGCAATAGGATAGGCCAGTGATTTTAGTCCCCATGGGTTACTGTGCAATACTTCACCACCGTTTTCAGTAACGATAGCAGCAAATTTCTTTTGAGCAGCTTTGAACTCCTCTTCAGAAAGCACAGGGGTAAAAATCACCATCAATTCGTAATTGTTCATTTCCCTTGTTTGTGTGTTATAAAAATTGTTTATCCCCACTGCAATTGGCATTGGGGCGGCAAAGGTACTAAAATAATTAAGAATGAAGAATTAAAAATGAAGAATTTTTGGGGCTTTTTAGCCATATTTCTTTATTCAGCAGTAGTCCCGGCCTTCGCTGCTACTCCTCGGCTTCCCTATCGGTCAGCCTGTGGGGTATCCGCTCTGTCCGGCAGCCCATAAACAATTGATTTTCAATCAGCCAGTACCATACCACCTTAACACTTATTAATGCATCACATGTAAAGTTGTATTAGTACTTACATTAACTGTTGCGCCAGGTTTCACAATAATTGTTCTACAATAGCCATCTGCATTGATATTGACCACACCACTTTCAATAATGACATCAGATAATGCATCAGGAACTACATTACAACTCCAATTAGAGGCTGTTGCCCAATCTTGGTTTGTGGCACCGGTGAAGGTTACAACAATTTTTAAAGTATAAGTATTACTGCTGTCTCCATTTACAATGCAGCGATATTGATTGCCATAAAAAGACGAAGGAATATTATTAATAGAAAGTGAAGCTGTATATACACCTGAATAATTTGAGCCAGCATTAATATTGCTAAATCCATTTCCGGTATTTAATTGCCATTGATATGCACTACCGGATAAATTTGAATTGAATATTATATTTCCACCGGGACAAACATTGTATGATAAGGGAACATATATAAAACCAGGATAAGAACCTGTGCCGCCATAAGAGTTTGTAACAGATACATTACCTGTAGCACCGGGACCAACTATAGCCCTAATGAGTTTATTGGAAATACTAAATATTTTACTTGCCGCTACTCCACCGAAAGATACAGTTGATGGAAAATTCTTTGTATATAAATTATTACCGGTAATTGTTATAGTATCTCCTGTTTTCCCTGTAAGGGGGGTGACTGTATTTATAGATGGAATACCATTAAAAGCAAGCCCTGTTAAACTACTTTGAATAGTAGTGCAATTACCACTAGGATAGTGTTGCAGGTAAATATTACCTGTATTCAGACAACCATTTTTAATAACAAATTTTAATTGAGATTGCCCCTGTGAAAATACAGACTCTGATAAGGTTCCGCAATTATTTGACTCAATTGTATAAGCACCCAGGTATGTAGGGGTATTCATATTTACTGTTAATGTGTCTCCAATGCTAATTACGGATGGACTAAAAGAATTTACATTAGAATAATCAGATACAACAAAATTATAAGCCAGAGGGGCACCAGTAGGAAAAATCAAAAGAACATGATAGCTACCAGGCAACAATGGAGATTTGAGTCCTACAGCTACAGATGATGAAGTAGCTGAAAAACCTATAACATCTACTGCCGTACTTCCTCCCACATAAGCAGAGGTAGCACCCATTAAATTTGCCCCCTGTACATAAATACTACTGGAAAAAGGGAATGCTACCACACAACCCACGGCTGGTAATTGCGCCGATACTGTAAAACTAAAAAAAGCAAACGTTATTAAGGTAATAATTACTTTCTTCATACTATATTATAATACACGAAGATAAGCGCTATGGCCATATTTACAGTTAAGTTTAGGAGCAACGAGGGACTTCTTTATTTACCAAGCCTATAAGCCATATAAAATAAAAAATTCCTGCTTTTGATATACGAACCATTTGTTATCCTGTCTTTTGGTATAAGATTACTTAAACCAATATTGTTCTGTAAACCAATATAAAGTTTTTTAACACGAACGGCTCCTTTAAATAATATACCTGCATCTGTCGTAGTGCGGTTATCGTCAGTTGTATTTCCAAACTTCATTGGTCTATAATCATCAATTGAATATGACCTGAATTTTCCACTTCTTACAAAATTAAAAAATGGACCAGCACCGAAATTAAAGCCGCCTTCTTCAGCACCAAATACAATACTAACGGGTAAGCCTAGTGAAATATAATTTACAACAACATCTCCGCCGGCTTGAGGCTGATAACCTGTACGTAACAATGATAAGTTTGGGTTGATTGAAAGATCAACATCTTTTTCCAGGTTTAAAAAATTTAAAAATGTTTCAACACCCACAGCCGTAGCAAATTTAAAACTTCCTTTGCCAGAGCTTGTCTTTACATTGCTCCTGCCAAAATCTGCACGTAAGTAAAGAGGGATCTTTTGTGCTTGCGTTATAATACTGCTTAATAAAAAAATAGAGAGGATCGCTTGTTTCATGATTTTATTTTTTTCAAAGGTAGATAATGAGAAAAATGATGCTATACCCAATAACGGGTATTTATTCTAAAAAAATATTATGTAATAACTTTTATACCTGCATCCAATAAAAAACCTACTGTATGCAAAAAAGAATCCTCACTGCATTTGCCTGTTTTATTTTCACAACAGCATCTGCACAAATACCACAACTAACCGTGAAAGACAGCACTGCAAAAGTTTATTTGCAATCGCTACACATTAATGTAAAAGTTACTGGTACTATTGCTTCCACAACAATTGAGATGGTTTTTTATAACACCACAGACAGGATATTGGAGGGCACATTGAATTTTCCTTTACCCGAGGGCATTTCAGTATCAAGATATGCATTGGACATTAATGGTAAAATGCGTGAGGCTGTGGCGGTGGATAAAACCAAAGGCACACAAGTATTTGAGGCGATCGAAAGACGAAGAGTGGATCCGGGATTGCTGGAAAAAGTGGATGGCAATACTTTCAGGACGAGAATATATCCTATCAATCCGCATAACAGCCGGAGAATTATTATCGGCTACGAAGAAGAGCTTGGCTTTTTTGACAAAAATACTTTGCGTTATCATTTACCGTTATCTTACAAAAATGCAATAGATACTTTTGACTTGAAAGTAGAAGTGATCCAAAGTATGACTACACCTTTGTTTGAGGAAAAGCCTGATAATGACATTCGTTTTGATGGCTGGAATAATAATTACATTGCCTCAATTCATAAGACAAATTTTTTACCATCAAGGTCACTAACATTTTTAATACCGAAACCTGTAGACGCAACAGAAGTGATGATACAAAAAGAAGACAACCATTATTATTACCTGTTAAATACATTTCCAAAAAAAGATGAAAGAGTTAAACCTAAGCCCGGCACAATAACTATTTTATGGGATGCATCTTTAAGCAGAATAGAAAGAGATACATTAAAGGAATTAGCATTACTGAATGAATACTTTTCTCATTTGCAAAATGTAAAAGTTTCTTTTGTTTCGTTTAGTAATACAATCTTATCAAGAAAAAATTATACAATATCAAATGGCAACTGGGCTCAATTAAAAAAAGATATTGAAAGTATACAATATGATGGCGCTACGCAACTAGGTTTGCTTGATCTTAAAAAAATGCAAGGCAATGAATTTTTATTATTCAGTGATGGGCACTCAACTTTTGGGAAAGAAAATATTATTATCGGCAATAAGCCTGTGTATTGTATTACAAGTTCTGCAAATGCGGATTACAGTAACTTAAAATTCATAGCACAAAGCAGCGGTGGTAATGTTATTAATTTACTTAAACTAAAAATTGCTGAAGCAAAAAGATCATTGCAGTATCAGCCATTACAATTTTTAGGAGTAAAAGCAAATGACAAGCTTAGTGAAAATTATCCTTCACTTCCTTTTGTTATCAATAACAATGTTTCTGTAGCAGGAATTTCTTCTTCGCCTAAACAACAGCTCATTTTACAATATGGTTTTGGTAAAGATGTAACTGTTGAAAAGATCATTGACCTTGATCTTGAAAAACAACAAACAGATAATGTGCGCCTTTCAAAAACTTGGGCACAAAAGAAAATTGCAGAATTGGATATCAATTATCAACAAAATAAAAAGACAATTGAGCAGCTTGGGAATAAATATGGCATCATCACACGTAACACATCTTTGATCGTTTTGGAATTGGTTTCGGATTATGTTATGTATGAAATTGAACCGCCTGCAGAACTGAGAGAACAATATGATCAAATGATCAAACAACGCAATAGACAATTTGTAATGCAGCAGCAGCAAGTATTAAGCAATGCCGCAAATTTTCTTAACCCGTTATTATTATGGTATGGGAAACGTACGATAGATGTTGAACAACTTAATAAACAAGTAAAAGCAATCGAAGCAAAAAAACTTGGATATATTGAAGACAGTTCTGTTATTACAATGAGCAGAAATTTATTTACTGATGTATTTAGCCGGATAAAAAATGGGAATATGTCTGCAGATTCTGTTGTAGAAGTAATACAAAATAAAGCTGCAACTAATTCTCCTTTACAAGGAATGCCTGGAGCCGGTGTAAACATCAGGATAAGAGGCAATGCTAGTATTACTGCAGAATCTTCACCTTTATATATTATTGATGGTGTGGCTGTAGAAAATGGATTAAGTAGCCTTGTACCGCAGGATATACAATCAATGGATGTATTGAGAGATGCATCTGCTACCTCTATCTATGGTGCAAGGGCAGCCAATGGAGTAGTGATAATTAATACAAAAAGTAATTCAGGTATTGCCAACAATGCTGATGCCGACAGGGCCTTTGGAAAAAATCAATCTTTAAATGAGGTAGTAGTAGTGGGCTATGGCACTGTAAGACGAAGAGATCTGGCAGGTGGCGTAACTAGTGTTAGTGGAAGTGAAATAAAAAATATGGCTGTTAATTCAGCTGCAGAAGCTTTGCAGGGAAGAATTGCAGGTGTACAGGTAACAACAGAGTATCCAAATATTGTGGATGGAAATACAACTATTACTGTAAGAGGTGTTGTAGATGATGTTGTATATATTGACGGAGTACGCTCAACAGTGGATGATATGCAGCGCCTGGACGTAAATGATATTGAATCTATTGAAGTACAAAAAACCGGATCATATATTCCGAGTGTATCTTCATCAAACTTTAGTTATTCAGCAGAAGTTCCAAAAAAGAAAAAAGGAAAAAAGAAAGCAGCTACTATACCCCCTCTTGTAATTGCGGACACAATTGCAGAAGCAATTACGAAAGATGAGCAGCACATCAATCCAGATTATATAGATTCATTTACAAAAAGTACAGACAGCAGTATTTATACAAAGTATCTTTCTCAACGAAAGAAGTATGTAGGAAACCCGGTTTATTATTTTGAAGTTGCTAATTATTTATTTGGTAAAAAGCAATATGAATATGCAATGCGGATATTGAGTAATATGGCAGAGATAAATGCTGAAGATCATGAACTCTACAAAATGCTGGGATATAAACTAAAACAATTAGGTGAATATGAATATGAAATAATGGTGTTCAAAAAAGTATTGCAATGGAGACCGATGGAACCACAGAGTTATCGTGACTATGGGCTGGCCTTAATGGATGGTGGCTATTATCAAAATGCGTTAGATACATTGTATGCTGCCCTTACAAAAAATTATTCCAGTGATGTATCAGGCATGTATCCGGGTGTGGAAGAAATAATTATAACAGAGATAAATGACCTTATTGCTTTACATGCTGATAAACTAGATCTATCCGGTATTCCACGTACTATTATACAAAAAATGCCACTCGATCTTAGAGTAGTGCTTAACTGGAATATGAACGATACTGATATCGATCTATGGGTAACAGATCCTGATGGCGAAAAATGTTTTTACTCTCATAAAAACACAGCCATCGGCGGAAGGATAAGTAATGATTTTACAAGAGGTTATGGCCCTGAACAATTTTTATTAAAGGAAGCAAAAAAAGGCGTGTACACTATTCAATTAAATTACTATGGAAATAGCCAATCAAAACTTGCAGGCCCTACAACTGTAATGGCCGAAGTATTAACTAATTATGGAACTGCAAAACAACAAAGAAAAATTGTTACCATGCAAATGGAAAAAGGAGCAAATGGAGAAGTACTTGTAGGTCGTTTTAGTTTATAAAAATAAATCGGAAATGCACATTGCTGTGCATAAAAAGGTGCAAAACGGGTGCAAAACAACAGTGTCAAAAATTTGGAAAATAATGGGTGTAAATACTATCTTAGAGTTACAATTGAAAGCAGAAATTTGGTAAAACAAAAAAGAAGTTTTCAGTAAGGTTACAACCGATCTATAATATGGAAAAATTGTAACCACGGAACTATCGGGTTAGTAAGTATAGAGAAGGTGCAAACCGGAAAATATGAACCAAACTTGATAGTTCTTTTTTTATAGCCATAACAAAAAGAGCAGCCGAATGACGGCTGCTTTTTTATTGGTATATGTTGAATCAGCAAGTTTGACCAAGCAACCAATAGAGTATTATAAATACTACAATAGTTCCAAGGCAACCGCCTCCTAATTTTTTTGCACCATATCCGGCAAGGATCGTTCTTAAAAAGTTGTTCATGTTATGTAAGCTTTATGATTCATTATTATTTATCTGAAAATTGTGCCATATTTTAAATGCAGGCTGAATGAGGGATGTATAGGCTAAAAGCATTATTAGATGGGGAAATTAATTACCATTTAGGTTTTATTTTTCGTTGAATTTCTACAGGTTATAGAATGCAGTTGGCATTTTGCATATGAATACATAAAGTTTTTCTATTTACTTTTTATGCGGAAAAAAAGTAACAAAAAAGCCGTCCGAAAACGATTACATCCCGTTTTCGGAATTGTTCCCTGATCTAATTTTTGTATTACCGTGAACTCCGCTTTGGTAATTCTACATCATATTGTAGTTAGAACTTATTTAATTAAAAAAGCGTCCATTTTTGGTGGACGCTTTTATTTGATTATGATCTTTTTTTAATTTATTTTACCTGTACCCTTACTCCTTCACTATGACTTGTGAATTCAGGCGCATACATACATTGAATAGTGGTGATACCATTGCTGAAATTACCATTATGCGTTACAAACATTGGATACTCGAATACATAGGAACCACGAGGCAACCATCCAAAGAAGAAATTAGTACTTGCATCTTTGGTGCTTTCGTAATATCCTAAGCCGCCTTGCCATTTATAAGAACTTATAACATTCACCGGCTCCATGCAAGCAGCTCTCATGTCTTTCATGTGTATGTATTCCATGTCCCTATCGACTTTTAATTCGATACGCACTTTTATTTTGTCTCCAACTTTTAATGTGGTTCCATTATAAATAGCTTCTAATACCGGACCTTTATCACTATTGCGTTCAATGAATAATTTTTTATTGAGCTTAAGAGGTGTTTCTGCCGGAGTGATCTTGTCAAGATCTTCAAAATATTGCCAGTAAACGCTTCCCCAAGAGGTACTGCTTGCATCCCCTTCTGATGGTTTTACATTTACAGTTATGTTACCCATTTCCGGTTTTACCTTACTGCTTTCGATACTTGTTTTGAAATAACCTGTACCCGATTCAGTTGCAACCTCATTACTGCTGATCGTTGTAGATCCTAAAGTGATACTTACTTCTTTAACATCGCCTAACCATGGAGTGCCATCCATTAATAAAGCATAGCAAGCTTCTGCAGTTGCTTTGGTAGTTCTCCAGTTTTGAGTTTGCTTTTGTTTTAGCAACCATGTTTTAAGATCATCTACCGTTGCAACATTTTTATCTATTTCGCTAAATGCTTCTATCATCAAGGACTGAGATTCTATTGGTGCCTGGTACCAGTAATAACCGCCGGTGGACCATTCTTTCCAATACATTCCAAGTTCCTCATTTTGAATAGCATTTTCTTTTAATGACTTAATGATAGCTTTTGATGTAACTGCATCCCCCATGCGATGTAAACTTAATGCGATCATTGCCTGCATATATTTGCTATTGTTCAACCAATATTTTTTTGCCTGGCCAACATAATAATTATATGCCGTTTGTGTAGCTGGCGCCACAGCATAATTTTTAAAGAAGCTTCTCATGTATAAATACTGAATAGCAGATTGGCTTAGATGATTTTCTTTAAGATTTACTTTTACTCTCAACAGATAATCATATTCTTCTTTCATCTTTTTATCGAGATAAGGTAATGCTTTGTCAACAATATCATTTATACTATTGTAATAAAGATTTGGTGAAAGATCTTTTATATTTCTAAGATGCCCGATGCCGGTAAGAATATATTGAGTAATGAATCGATCATCTGGGCCACCTTTGAACCATACAAAGCCACCACCACTACTTTGCATTTCTTTTAATTTATTGATGGCTTTTTCAGTTTCTGCAGACATACGAACCATATCAAACAATAATGCAATATTTCTTTTTTGTTTAGCTTCATTTTCTGCCTGCATTACCCATGGTGTTTCCTGTAACAATATTGATTTTAATTCTTCATTCTTTTGCAGATTAGAAAGCAAGGCTGCAGTGTCAGTAGTTTTCCATTTTTCAAATACCTGTTTTATTTTAGGAATTGATGAAGTAATATGTGTCGCTAAAATATTTGCATAATACCTGTTGAATGTTTGTTCGGCACATTCGTAAGGATATTCCATTAAATATGGCAATGATTGTACTGCGTACCATGCAGGGTTAGTTGTATACTCTACCGTTAATGATTGCGTTGTAAGAGAAGAACTGCTTGCACTATTCAACAATTTATCGAATTTAAAATTCTTTGTTGTTTGATTACGGATATTTAATGGCAAAGACTCTGTTACCAAAGTTCTGTTGGTTAAAACAGGTAAAGCCATTTCTTCACCATCACTGAAAGTGCTGCCATCTTTTTCACCCGGTATTTGAGCAATAGCTTTTATCCTGTATAATAATGCACTATTGTAATTGATAGGTATCTCTATCGGAAATGTAACAACGGTACTTTGCCCCGCTGCAACAGTAAATCTTTGACTTGTATTATTGTTCTTAAATATTCCATCAACAATTTTATTTGTTATCGCATCTATCAATTCCAATTCTACAGTACCGCTTAAAGGATCCTTTTCAAGATTAACAATTTTTGCAGTGAATTCCATTTTATCACCTTCTCTCATAAACCTTGGTGCATTGGGCTGAATCATCAATGGCTTTTGTGTTACCAAAGTTTTTTCTGAATAACCACTTGCTAATTCTTTAGTGTGTGCCAGTGTCATTAATTTCCATTCTGTCAAAGCTTCAGGAATAGTAAATTCAAAACTTACATTTCCTTGAGCATCTGTTTTTAGATCAGGAAAGAAGAAGGCTGTTTCGTTGAAGTTTTTTCTGACCTGAACTTCAATATTATTTTTTGGAGACCCTTTATCGATTGATACAGAGTCTAATACTGCAAGCATTTCTTCTTCTTTAGAAGCAAGTCCATCAAAGCTATCTTTAACAGCTCCCGTTACAGCTCCAGCCGCATCTGCCATCACTTCTACTGCTGCCTGATTTGCCGCAGGCGCTCTCATTACGGCCTTTGATTTGTATAATCTATCATATCCATAATATCTTCCTATGTAATCAATTAATCTATCATAAGATTTTGCAAGAGGAGTTGCATATTCTCTATTGGCATTATTGTATTCTTGTGAACTAACACTCTTAAATCCATAATTCTCCCAATTGGTTATATTATCTACCCCGGGCCATATATCAAGTTTAGCCCAGTTGTGATCCATAAATTGGTCAAGGCTTGCATCATACATTCCTGTAAGAATTTCAGCAGCAACCTTATCTCCTTTATTGCCACTGATCTTTACAGTCCATTTTTCTTTGGCACCCGGCAACAACTTATCTCTGAATGTGGTGTAGGAAATATTCAAGTCTTTATTGCTCCATGGAATATGAAAACTTTCGATGCCTACATACACCCTGTTGTGTTGAACAAATACATAATTTAATGCAATGCCACCCCTATCAGATTCTGCGACTGCTAACTGATTATTATAATTATTGTTAGCAGAAATGGGGATATAAGTCCTGACAACATTACTATCCATTCTGCTTAAAGTTTGGATAAGCCAGATATTTTCGAAACCTGTTTTAATTGTGTAATCAATCTTATCTCCGGGCTCTGCACTTGCTTTATTTGCAATTACAGCAATTGGTTCAGTGATCTTTTTATTTGATGCCGCATTTGTTACCTGTATAAATTTTTCAGACCTTACTTCTTCGCCATATTTATCTTTTGTGGTAACAATAATTTTATACCAACCTGCCGGTAATTTTGAACTTTTGAAATTGAATTTTGAATCAGCAGATGTTGTGTCGGTAATATCAATGATCTTATCTCCTACAGGCCATGAGGTCATATTATCTTCATCTTTGTAAACATCATACGGAAAATAAGTATTGTATTCATCCTTACTCATGGTGAACTGATCAGGCATTCCCCAAAATCGTTCACGGAATATTTTTTTCGGAGACCGTACTTTATAGATCGTAAGATTAACTGTTGATTTTTCAAAAATATCATTGAGATTAGTGCTGCTGATTTTTATTACAGACAAGCTATCTTCTTTTATTTTTTCAGGCGCATTAATATTCAATTGAAGCATTTGATATGCCACCCCAACACTGGTTTCGCCACTTCTTGTTTCACCGTTAATATCAGTTACATCTGCACTCACTTCATAATAAAAAGTTGGTTGCGCTTTTTTATCTACACTTTCATCAGGCAGTGCTTTAAAAGTAATATGAAATTCTCCATTTGCATCAGTAATAGTTTCTCCATTTGTTATTTCCATTTCCTCACTTCTTCCGTAAGGTGGAAAGATTCGTCCCTTACGAATAAAACCACCACCCCCTCCCCACCAGATCGGATATCTTACTTTACGAACTACACGATATTTAACCGCTGCACCATCTACATTATTACCGGCATAAGCTTTAGCTGTACCTGTAACATGAATGCTATCATTCAAACGATAGGTTCCTTCAGGTTTTTTTATTTCCGTAGAAAACTTAGGTCTTTTATATTCTTCAACACTGAATTCCAGGGAACTTCCTGTTGTTTCATCATACAAAGTGAACTGTCCATTCAACAATCCTTCTGGTAATTTAAATGATGCATGATAAGACCCATATTCGTTTGTGGTAAGATCAACTTCTTGTAAAACCTGATCATTAGCATCTTTCAATTGAACTTTACTTTTAAATAAAGGAAGGATCTTTTTATCTGTTATTTTATTTCCGTTTTGAATAACTATTCCTTTAAAATAAACTAATTGTCCCGGACGATAGATCGATCTGTCGGAAAATAAAAAACTAGTAGGTTTAGGATCATTCTCATAAGTATTATAGCTGTACGTGTAATGATTGTTATCCATAAACAATTCATCATCTGCAGTTTTTATCTGCAATTGGATATATCTATTATCCTTGATCTTTTTTATTTTTACCAACCCATTTTTATCAGTCGTATATTTTTCACCTTTTACTTCTTCATACATCCCCTTTGTATAATTGTATTTTGATTCCCATACCTGAACAGGTGTATTAGCGAATGGTTTCCCGCTATCCCTATTCAATATGTAATAATTATTTTCATTATTGATATAACTGATATTGCTTACATACACAATTTGCTTTGCAATGATATTTTTTGCAAGAGAAAAATCCTTATCAAGACTTGCTAATATCATATATGTACCAACACCCAAAGGATCAATCTTAATTTCCGCACTATGCCCTTGGTAATCCTTCGGATCAGGCATATTTATATTCCAGCTTTTAACAGAAGGTAATTCAACTATTTGCTTCCATTGCTTTTCATAAATTACGTCTAGCTTCTTTAATTGTTCTCTTGATGTTTTTACAACCCTGAAATAAACAACAGGTGCGTTTTTATATGATAGCAGACTTCTAAATGGTTGCCCGGGAATATTCACCTGCTCTGTCTGAAGATTCAAAGCCGGTTGTAATATCTGGTATACTAAATTCTGGCTATTGGTTCCACCTTCAGTCTTAGGAAATTTCTTTGCAGTTGCTTCTGCTAATTCTTTTGCTCTTTTTATTTCAAACTGATGAGTAGTATTTGTATTAGGATCAAAACTTTGACCACGAGTAAAATATAACTGTGCTCTCAGATAAGCTGCTTGAGCTGAAGCAGGTGAACTGCTATATTTATTCTCGATATTTTTTAATGCAGCCTCATACAATTTTTCTTTAGCTGTATTGATTGAATATTGATTTACAAAAACTAATCTATTCAAGTCGGCATCTATCAATGCATCCGGGCTTTTATCATTTAAATGAAATTGTAAAATATCCTGAAATATTTTTAATGCTTTATGATGAAGTGATGCTGTATCTTTTGTTTCAAATTTTTGTGCAGCGAATAATGCAGCATCTGCAAAAGCATTTGGATCATTAATTGTAAACTCATAAGCCGGCTTAGTGATATCTCTTTCATCAGTTGTAAAATATTCCAAAGCTCTATGAGTCAAAAAATCATACAATGTCGGACGCAACTGTCTTGTGTTTTGTCCTTTTACCATTATGGCATCAAAACCTGTAAGCTTTGTAGCCTTTAATATGCTTTCATTTAAAAGGGAAGAATTATATAATGCAGCAATAGTAGCATGTAATTTATCCAGGCTCCAGGTAGAGATATCCTTACTTTTTTCTTCTTTTAATGCTGTACGGTCATAAAATTTCCAGCGATTGTTTTGAATATATTGCCAGAACATTTCTGCCTGCATACTTTGTAAAATATTTTTTGCAGGAGCTTTTGCTTTAGCGATCAATGTATCGATAAAAAAAATATTATTTTCATGGCTATCCTGTTCTACCATGTTCCTGTATTTTATTTGATACATACTGCTTTTGATCTGTTGTGCATCATTCCCTTCTTTGATGGCCAAATTATAGATCACCATTACTTCCTGCAATGCACTTTTAGTAAGTCCTTTTTTTTCAAAAGCCTCTACCTTTTTCCAATTAGCTGCGTAATCTTTTTTTGTTTGTGCCATCATAGTTGTAAATACTGTTAGCATTAGTATTGTAAACAGTATAATTCTTTTTGAAAACTTCATCATCTTATTCGTATTAAAAGATTAATATTTTATCCAAGAGGTTGCATAGCGCAATCTATAATTGTAGATGTAAAGTAAGGCTTGTTTACATAAATATAAAATGGTTTTATTCTTTAACGTTTTATTAAGTAAGTCTTACTGCATTGCGGCATAGCATTTGAAATCAATACATTAAAAAGGAGAACCACATTATGAAAAGAACATTTACACTCTTAACTACATTATTACTATCAGTAGCAATGTATGCCTTACCCAAACAATCAACTGTTACAATATCTACTGCAAGCAATAAAAACTTTGTAGTATATATAGATAACAAACAGTATAGGGTAACCGATAACGCTGTTGAATTAAATAATCTTTCTACAGGTTATCATACACTAAAAATATATCAACAACAAAAAAACGGAAAGAAAAATAACCAGTCAAACAGAATAAATAACCTACAACTTATTTACAATAATTCATTTAATGTAAAACCGCAATACGATATTGACATTATGATCAATCGTTTCGGAAAAGTATTGATAGATGAACAATATATGACGAATGATAACGACAATGACAGATGGAATGACCGTGATGATAAAAGAAATGATAATGACGATTGGAAAGATCGTGACAAAGATAAATGGAACGATGACAAATGGGATGATAGCCGAAACCATCAGGCCATGGACAATCGCTCATTTCTACAATTCAAACAAACTATCAACAATGCCAGTTTTGAAGACACAAAACAATCAATAGCTAAACAGGTTATTTCTTCTAATTATTTTTCTTCTGAACAGGTAAAACAAATATTGCAATTATTCTCTTTCGAAAACACCAAATTAGATGTTGCCAAATATGCTTACAAATACACGATAGATAAAAACAACTATTACAGTCTCGTTGATGTATTCAGTTTTAACAGTAGCAAAACTGAATTGATGCAATACATACGAGATTACAAATAACTAATCCGTGTCAAAACTAAAACCTCATCTTAAGGATGGGGTTTTTTCTTGCCCAACTGCGATTAATTGTTTTTCTTTACCTCAATGTATACGGAAAAGAAAATTGGAATTTTTGTAAATGGGTTGGCTGGAAAGAGCAAAGCTTTAAAGGTTTTGGAAAGCATTGCTACATTTTTAAAAGAAAAGAACATTTTACATGCAGTATATATCAATGCCTGGCCTAAAATTTACGATGACATTTCAGAAGCATGGATAGTAGGCGGAGATGGCACTTTAAATTATTTTATCAATTATTTTCCTGACATTAAAATTCCGCTGGTATTATTTAAAGGTGGTACAGGTAATGATTTTGCCTGGAAATTATATGGAGACATTTCTTTAGCCGAACAACTTGAATTGGTTTTAAAAGCTGAGGCGAAACCTGTTGATGCAGCAAGATGTAATGATGCTCTTTTTATAAATGGTGTTGGGATTGGTTTCGATGGAGAAGTATTGGAATCTATCAATACTATCAGGTTATTTGGAGGACACTTAGGATACTTAATGATCGTTCTTAAAAAGATATTTACATTCAAAGAATACTTTTTCAAGATCAAGAGTGATGTTTTTTCAGGGAGTGATAAATATCTCTTATTGATGATCAGCAATTCTTCCAGAACAGGAGGCGGCTTTCATGTATCTCCTTTGGCATCTATAACAGATGGGCTACTAAATTTGATCACCTGCGAAAAATTATCGATTATTAAACGACTTCGTTATTTACCGGTAATAGAAAAAGGGAAACATTTACAATTACCCTTTATAAAACACGTAACAGGTAAGTCATTTGTGATTGAATGTGAACAGGAACTTCCGGCACAGCTAGATGGAGAATTGATCAGAGCTAAGACATTCAATATAGAAATACAGGCTGGTCTTTTTCTATTTAAATATTAATGCGATTGTTGTTGGTCAGCGACCAACAACGGCGAGACAACAACAACGGCGATACAACCAATAACGACAAAAGTAATTCTGAAAATTCTATCATTCTGAAAATTCTGATTCAGACAAATTACGCTAAGATAAAAGTTGCCCAATGGTATACGGATGAAAGGATTGCGACGCAACGATGACGCCATGAAAACAAATGCTGGTATCAAAAAAAAATCCCCCGATTAAATCGAGGGATCAAGTATTAAGCTCTTTGTTTAACCGGCGCTTTTTTCTTCACTTTTTTCAAAGAATTATCAATTGCTTTACTTAATTCATCGTAAGTGATCTTTCCGCTGAATCTTTCTCCATTGATAAAAAATGTAGGAACATCAGTTACACCTCTGTCCTTACCTTCTCTGATATCACCTTGTACCTGCCAACCATAAGTTGCATTTACAAGCTCATCAAGAAAACGTTTGTTATTTACACCAGCTTCTTTGCTATGCAATTTTAAACTTGTAGTTCCCAAATTGCGGCGATTTGCAAATAAAATATTGTGCATTTCCCAGAATTTGCCATCCTGTGCAGTAGCAACTGCAGCTTCACCGGCTTTTAAAGCACGTTGATGAATGTTTGTTAATGGAAAATGACGGAAGTTAAAACGGATCTTACCGTCGTACTCTTCCAATAATTGTTTTACCACCTCATTTGCTTTGGCGCATGCTTCACTTTCATATTCTCCAAATTCTTCTAATGTTACCAATGCATTTTTGTTTCCTACAAATACATCTCTCGGTTCAATGATTTCAACCACCTCTTTCTTAAATGCCATATTTTTTCCTTTTTTATTGTTTTTTGGTAGACGATTCTACGCAAAATGTTCTTATTTATCTGTTCTGTCAGCCAATCGTCCTATGTAGTTTGGAAGTACAAAACTCAGCTCAGAAGGATCAAGAAGCGACGAAAGGTACTATTTTCTGCCATTTTTTGGTTACCATTTGAGTAATTTTTACTCCCCCCATTATCCACATAATTGATTATCAATTATTTAATAAGGCCAATATTCTCATCTTAACAAACCCTTTACACAGATTTAGCTTGTTTATCTGACTTTTTTTCAGCAATTGCCTCATTTCTGAAGGCCACCGTGCCATCAAAAACATCTACTAAAACCGGCTTGGTTTTGTCAATATCCCCGGCAATGATCCTTTTACTTAACTGATTGACGATCTCTTTTTGAATAAGCCTTTTTAACGGCCTTGCCCCGAATTGAGGGTCGTATCCATTTTCTGCCAGGTAATCGAGGGTATATTCACTGAATTTTAGTTGTATACCACTTTGAGCTACCAGTTTTTGTAAAGATTCCAACTGAATATTGATAATTCCTTTGATCTCTTTTTTCATTAATGGCTGGAACATTATCACCTCATCGATCCTGTTGAGGAATTCAGGACGGATAGTTTGTCTTAATAAATTAACAACTTCTGCCTTTGTACTTTCAACTACCTCATCCTTATTTTTATCAGTGATATTCTCAAAATTATCCTGAATGATCTGGCTGCCCATATTGCTGGTCATAATAATGATGGTGTTTTTGAAATTAACCACCCTTCCTTTATTATCAGTCAATCTTCCATCATCCAAAACCTGCAGCAAAACATTGTACACATCAGGGTGAGCCTTCTCAATTTCATCCAAAAGCACTACACTATATGGTTTGCGTCGTACTGCTTCTGTTAACTGACCGCCTTCATCATAACCCACATAGCCCGGAGGCGCTCCTACCAATCTGCTTACAGAATGTTTTTCCTGGTATTCACTCATGTCGATCCGGGTCATCATACTATCATCGTCAAATAAATAATCTGCCAATGCTTTTGCCAATTCTGTTTTACCAACACCCGTGGTGCCAAGGAAAATAAATGAACCAATTGGTTTTTTAGGATCCTGCAAGCCTGCCCTGCTTCTACGAATGGCATCACTCACCGCTTCAATCGCTTCATCCTGGCCTACCACCCTTTTATGCAATTCTTCCTCAAGATTTAATAATTTTTCTCTCTCACTTTGCATCATCTTCATTACCGGAATACCAGTAGCCTTAGCGATATTTTCTGCAATATCTTCAGCATCAACTTCTTCTTTTAATAAACGTTTTTCGCTGATGGCATCCAATTGTTTTGTTTGCTCTTCAATTATTTTTTCCTGTTCCTGTACTTTTCCGTAACGGATCTCAGCTACTCTACCATAATCACCTTCTCTTTCTGCTTTTTCAGCAGCAAGCTTTAGATTTTCAATTTCTGCTTTTGCATTCTGCACTTTTTCTACAACTTCTTTTTCCTGCTGCCATTTAGCTTTGAACGTATCTCTCTGAACTGCAAGGTTTGAAATTTCGGTATTCAATTCTTTCAGTTTAGCCTCATCATTTTCCCTTTTGATCGCTTCTCTTTCAATTTCTAATTGACGTATCTGTCTTTCAAGCTTATCTAATTCTTCCGGCATAGAGTTCATTTCCAACCTTAGCTTAGCTGCGCTTTCATCAATAAGATCAATTGCTTTATCCGGCAAAAAACGATCAGTGATATATCTATGTGATAATTCAACTGCAGCAATGATCGCATCATCTTTGATACGTACATGATGATAGGTTTCATACCTGTCCTTCAATCCACGTAAAATAGAAATAGCATCTTCTACATTGGGCTCATCAATCAAAACTTTTTGAAAACGTCTTTCAAGCGCTTTATCTTTTTCGAAGAATTTTTGATATTCATTCAATGTAGTTGCTCCAACAGCTCTTAACTCACCTCTTGCAAGGGCTGGCTTTAAAATGTTCGCTGCATCCATTGCACCATCTCCACCACCTGCACCAACTAATGTGTGTATCTCATCAATAAATAAGATGATCTCGCCATCGCTTGTTGCAACTTCCTTTACCACAGATTTTAATCTTTCTTCGAACTCACCTTTATATTTTGCGCCGGCAATTAATTGCCCCATATCCAATGCATAAATAACTTTAGACCTAAGGTTCTCAGGCACATCTCCATTTACTATACGCATAGCCAGACCTTCGGCTATGGCTGTTTTACCCACACCTGGCTCACCAACTAAAATGGGATTATTTTTACTTCTTCTTGATAGAATATGTAATGTTCTGCGTATCTCTTCATCACGTCCGATAACAGGATCAAGTTTTCCGCTTCTCGCCATCTCATTCAAATTCTTAGCGTATTTATTTAAAGCGTTGAATTGAGTTTCCTGTGTTTGAGAAGATATTGTTGATCCTTTACGCAGGTCTTTTATTGCAGCAGTCAAGCCTTTTTCTGTAAGACCAGCGTCTTTTAAAATTTTGGAAGTATTATCATTGCCTTGTAAAATAGCGATCAATAAATGTTCAACACTTACAAACTCATCTCCAAAACTTTTTAAGATGGCTGAAGATTTTAAGACAGCATTATTCATATCACGGCTAACTGACTGAGCAGGTTCACCGCTTTGAACTTTAGGAAGTTTATTGAGACTTTCTTCAACTTTGCTTTCAACAAAATTTACATTGACATTATTCTTCTTCAATAAAAATTCTATTGCAGAATCTTCATCCTTTAATAATGCCTGTAATAAGTGTTCAGTTTCTATATTAGGGTTTGAATTATTAAAAGCCAGTTGTTGTGATTGAGCAATTGCTTCCTGTGCTTTTATAGTGAAATTATTCAGGTTCATATAATTATGTTTTTCTAATAAATTTATCTTTCATGAGCAAATGATAATCCAAAGCCCAAAGCATGCTATTATGTCGTAGAATATCTAATTAGCCTGCCGCAAAAGCAGTGCCATAGGTCTTTTTCTGCTAATGTTACAGATATGGGACAATCAATTAATTATGCGAAAGTGATTTCTCAGTTTTTTCTTTTATTTTTCCAATATGTATGAAAATAAAAAAAGCAAATTAGCACCTAAGAAAGTTTTTTACAGACGTTTATGGGAGAATGCAGTGCTTGGGTTAGTTGTACTCTTTATATCCTTACTTATAGGAGTGCTTGGTTATAAATTGACCATCCCTGAATTTGATTGGTATGATAGCATTTTAAATGCGTCAATGATATTAAGTGGAATGGGGCCGATCATTGACTCTAAAATAAATTTATCAAACAGTTCAAAAATATTTGCTTCATGTTATGCATTGTTTAGTGGCGTAGTATTCATTAGTACCATTGGCATATTACTTGCCCCGATAGCTCACAGATTTTTTCATAAGCTGCACTTGGAAGATGACAAATAAAATATTTGATCATACAGCAATAGTAAAAAAACATGCAGCAGCATTAGGTTTTGATCAATGTGGTATTGCCAAAGCTCAGTTTTTAAATGAAGATGCAAGAAGGCTTGAAACATGGCTGAATAAAGGGATGCATGGGTCAATGCAATACATGGCTAATCATTTCGACATGAGAGTTGATCCGACTAAATTGGTGCCGGGAGCAAAATCGGTTATTACTTTACTACTGAATTATTTTCCTAAAAAAGAACAAAATAAAGATGCTCCAAAAATTGCGAAATATGCATTTGGCAAAGATTATCATGAAGTGATCAGGGAAAAATTAAAAACCTTTTTATCATTATTGAAATATGAGATTGGTGAAATAAATGGTCGTGGATTTGTTGATAGCGCCCCTGTCTTAGAAAGAAGTTGGGCACAAAAATCAGGATTGGGCTGGGTTGGTAAGAATGGAAATCTGTTGAATAAGAACATGGGAAGTTTTTTTTTCATCGCTACGTTGATAACTGATATTGAATTGAATTACGACGATCCTTATGCTAAAGATTATTGTGGCAGTTGCACAAGATGTATAGATAGTTGCCCAACTGAGGCGATCCTCCCCGACAAAATTGTTGATGGAAGCAAATGCATTTCATATTTCACTATTGAATTAAAAGATGCATTGATACCTGATGCGATGAAAGGTAGATTTGATAACTGGATGTTTGGCTGTGATGTTTGCCAGAACGTTTGCCCATGGAACAGATTTTCTGCTCCAACAAATGAATTGAACTTTACACCCATACCGGAAATATTAAATTTTTCTACGAGTGATTGGGAGAACTTGACTGAAGAATCGTTTAAAAATATTTTTAAAGACTCGCCGCTGAAAAGAAGTAAATCGCAAGGTATAAAACGAAACCTCAAATTTATTACAGAATAATTAAGGAGCAGATTCAATGTGTGTTTTTAAACCATTCAGCGCTGCTTCATAACCCGGTCCAGAAATTTTATCTATAAATATGCCGTAGAACTTTTCCCAGGGATACCAACTCAATTTTATATTTGCTCTCCATTCAACCTGCCTTGCATTTTGCTGTTGAATGGGATTAACAAATATCTGATTCTGAATATCATTCTCACCATCTGCCTTTAATAAAAATTTGATAGAGTTTTCAGTAACAGATTGAAATATCAAATGGGTGGTTTTGTTTTTATAAAAAATATCACAACCGTTTTCGTTATATTTTATCGTAGCATCAGCTGCAGAAAACATTGGATGCCAGTTATGCCATTCTCTTATATCCTTCAATTGACCCATTATTCTTGATGATGTATCATTAATAATTACTGATCGGGAAACTTTAACATCTGACGGAATTAATAATGACAATAATGTTATTATTAAGAACAAGCCACATAAACCAACAAAAAATACTTTTAATAAACGCATATTACTCCCATTTAAAAACTTTAACAGCAACTGTGTAAGCAATTATTCCCCAAAATACGATAATTAATACAACAGGTATTTGAAAATTAGTATTAAACAAAGGCGTAGTTACTTCCCAAAAATGAACTCCTTCAAAAGCAACACTTCTCATTGCCATATTCAAATATGTTAGCGGTAGCATTTTGGCTATAATCTGTAACCACGCTGGAAATGCATCTATTGAAAAGAATGTGCCGCTTAATAAAAACTGAGGTAAGGTAATAATATTTGCCAGTGGAGGAATTGTACTTTCATTTTTGGCAATGCCACTGATAATAAAACCAAAACCCATAAATACAAGCAACCCAAGGAAACTTAAAAAAAGCATTTCCAAAAGTGTTTCAATGCCATTGATCAAAGTAAACCCAAAAGCAAATCTTCCAACAACAATAATAACTATTGCCGTTAGCAATTGAAACAGCACTCTTGCTAATCCTTCTCCTAATACAATATATGTTCTGCTGATAGGGGTTGCAAAAAAACGTTTTAATACCAATGTATTCCTTAAACTAAAGAACATAAAAGCTACACCAAATACACCAGAACTTAGTAATGAAAAACCAAGCTGACCTGGTAAAATAAAATCGATCGTCTTATATTCTCTTATTTCTTCGACATCTCTTTTATAATTAAAATCTGCAATTGCATAAGTCGGGATATTGTTATACTTTTTGCTATCGATCTTACTGACAATACTGTTGATGACCGGCATTAATTGTGGCCATTTATCATTACTTGCTGTTGTAGTTTTAATAGAATATGTATACGCAGGGGTATCTACCTGATTTTTTTGAATATTTAGTATGCCTGTGATCTTCCCTTTTTCCAGGCTTGTTCTCAATTCCTTTTCATCGGCAAAACGTACAACTTTAATTCTACTGCTTGACTTAATGGAATCGAATAGTGTATTTGCAGTATCGCTGTTTTTATCCAACGCTATTTTATAAACAGGCGCCATCCCACTGTTTCCAATAAAACCAAAAACTAAAATAAAAATAAATGGAAAGGCAAAACCAAATACAACTGCTGAAGGGCTTCGGAAAATACCCCTTAGACTGGCTTTGGTAATGGCAAGCATTGCCTTTAACTGACTGTATTCCTGCATTAAGCGTTAATTTTAAAAAAAGCAAAGCTATTTGTAAAAAAAATCAAATAAAAATTAATTGAACTCTTGACAAATGTCGTACATTTATATGACAAATGACGTGTAATGAAAAAAGAGATAAAAAACAAAAAGTTGCCCCCCTATAAAACTAATAGTAACATTACTAAAGTTGAAGAGCCTGAAGCTTTATTTAATAAATCAGTTAAGATCATTCCTGTAGTTAAAGATTTTACTTACAATGAATTTAAAAAAATTGCAGATAAAGCCCCTTTTACACAAGCTGAATGGGCCTCTATTTTACATATTAGTGAACGAACTCTACAACGGTATGCAAAAAATAACGGAAGCTTCGCTTCGATCAATGCGGAAAGAGCATTATTAATTAACAAAGTCCTAAAAGAAGGGAAAGTCACTTTTGGGACTATTGATAAATTTTATGAATGGCTCAAAAGAAATCCATATATGCTGGAAGGAAATTTATCTTTCGATTCTCTCACAACATATGATGGCATAGAAAAAGTATTAACGCAATTGAATAGAATTCAACATGGATTATTTGCATGATAGTTTACAGAATAAGTAATTCAATATACAGTAATGATCTTAGTGGTAGTGGTGCTAAACTAAAAGGTGCCCGATGGAATTCACAAGGTTTGGCTATGCTTTACACTTCACAGCATATTTCTCTTGCTGTTTTAGAAATGCTTGTTAACACAAACTTTAAGGATTATGCTATTCCTTTGGATGTAATATATATTCAATTTCCGGAACAAAAGTTAATACCGGAGATCAAGTCTGATAATTTGAAAAAAGATTGGAAAAATGACCCTGACTTAACTAAGTTCATTGGAGATGAGTTTTTAAAACAAAATAAATCGCTTATTATAAAAGTACCTTCTGCTGTTATACAGGAAGAATATAATTATCTTGTCAATCCTTTACATCCTGACTTTAAGAAAATAAAAATTATCAAAACAAAATCCTTCTGGCCTGATAGCCGGCTATTTACAATTTGATGAACAAAGTATATATTTTATTAGGGAGCAATATGGGTGATCCTGAAAAGAAACTTTTACAGGCACAAAAAAATATTAAGAAGTACATTGGTAAGATCATTCGTCTTTCAAGTATTTATCAAACTGCGGCATGGGGAAAGACTGATCAACCTGATTTTTTAAATCAAGTCATTGTTGTAGAAACAAAATTATCGCCGCAAGAAACCATTAAAACAATTCTTTCTATCGAAAAAGAAATGGGCAGGATCAGAACAATTAAAAATGCGCCAAGGATCATTGATATTGATATTCTCTTCTATAATAAAGACTTGATCAATCATGAAAATCTTATAGTACCTCATCCTGAAATTCAAAACCGACGTTTTGTTTTAGCTCCGCTAAATGAGCTCTCTCCCAATATGAAACACCCATCACTAAAAAAAACTATTCACTATTTACTAACGATTTGTCCCGATAAACTGAATGTGAAAAAGTTTTGATTGTGCTACTGTGATTTGAACTTATTTTGCAGCAATAAGTATGAAATACAATTTTGTAACAATAGAAGGAAATATTGGAGCAGGCAAAACCACACTAGCGCATCTCTTAAGCAAACATTACAATGCAAGATTGATCCTTGAAGAATTTGCCGACAATCCTTTTTTGCCAAAATTTTACGAAAACCAGGAGCAGTACGCTTTTCCCCTTGAATTGTTTTTTATGGCTGAACGTTATAAGCAGTTAAAGGAATTGTTACAGACCAAAGATATGTTTCAAAATATTACTGTCTCGGATTACCTATTTACAAAATGCTTACTTTTTGCAAAGGTTAACTTACCCGAAGAAGAATTCAGGCTATATCAAAAACTTTTTGACATTATAAATCCCCAGATCGTTCAACCGGATATTTTAATTTATTTACATACCCCGGTAGATAAATTACAACAAAATATCAGAAAACGTAACCGGGAGTATGAACAAGGAATTCCAAATGATTATCTTTTTTCTTTACAGGAAACATATACTCAATATATAAAGCAACATAATATCAAAACACTTTTTGTTGATGCGTCAAATGCGGATTTTTTAAATAATGATGAACATCTTAAAGTAATAACCGATGCTTTAAATACTGATTTTAGTGAAGGGCAACATTATCTTACTTTACCATAGGATATAGTTTAATACCTTCGCAATGATTTTTATGAATTAAATCTCTTCTATTGAATACAAGCGCTATAACAGTTTTAAAAATTCCTGAATTCAGGAATTTTATCATGGGGCGTTTTGTATTTATCATGGGCTTACGCATGATGGGGACACTCGTAGCATGGTGGATGTATGAATTAACAGGTGATGCATTTTACATAGGTATGATCGGGCTTGCAGAAGCAATACCTGCTATTATTTTGTCGCTCTATGCCGGTTATGTAATTGATAAATCAGAAAAGCGGATGTTATTACTGATAACCACTTTTCTTTACCTGATCTGTACCCTCATCTTATTAGGCACTTCTACTGATTGGTTTCGTTATGAGTTTGGCAATAAGGCCATCATGATATTTATTTATAGTATCATTTTTTTTACTGGTGTAATAAGAGCATTTGCTGGTCCCAGTTTCGGTGCTATAATTGCATCTTTGGTTCCTCGTAACTTTCTTGCAACTGCAGCTCAACTCAGTTCTACAACATGGTTGATCGGCAGTATTATTGGACATGCTATGGCAGGATTTTTAATTGCCTGGTGTGATGTTACTGGTACATTTGTAGTGATCAGCTCTCTGGTCTTTTTAGGATGGATCTTGCTCAATAGACTAAAAGAAAAGCCACCAGAATTAGCTCCTGAAAAGAAAACACTCGAAGCAATTAAAGAAGGTTTAGATTTTGTATTTAAAACAAAAGAAGTTTTAGCCGCTTTATCATTGGATCTTTTCGCCGTTTTATTCGGAGGTGCAGCAGCATTGGTCGCAGTATATGCTAAAGATATTTTACATGTTGGGCCAATTGGTTTTGGTTGGTTAAATGCTGCGACAGATATTGGTGCTATTGCGATGGTAATATCACTAACGATAAAACCTATGCGAAAGAAACAAGGTAAAAAATTGCTTATGGCAGTGGCAGGCTTTGGGCTTTGCATTATTGTATTTGGTATTTCCAAATGGTACTGGTTATCTTTTGTAGCATTATTGATCTCAGGTGTTTTAGATGGTGTGAGTGTAGTTGTAAGGGGTAATATTGTACAGCTTAAAACTCCCGATGAATTACGAGGGAGGGTATTAAGTGTTAACTCAATGTTTATCAATTCTTCAAATGAAATAGGACAATTTGAAAGTGGTGTGGCTGCCAAATTAATGGGGGTTGTCCCATCTGTAGTGTTTGGCGGCAGTATGACCATTTTAACAGTTATCCTCACCTGGTTCAAGGCACCTTCATTGAAAAAACTTGAATATTAAAAAACCCTTTTGTTATTGGGTTGCAAACATTAATCTCTACACTTTATTATTCCCATAAAAGTTTATATTTGAGCAAATCTTATTTATGAAATTGCTGTCATCGTCTACTCTATTCCAGAGTATAAAAAAATATATTGCACTAATAATATTTTTAATTTTTTTATTCCCGAAAAATTCTTCAGCATGGGGACCAAAAGGTCATACTATGGTTGTACAAATTGCAATGGAATTTCTTCAACCTGATGTAAAGAAAAATGTTTTAGCAATTTTAAATGGAATGCCATTCGATACTGCCGCTAACTGGATGGATATTCAACGCTCCAATTCTGATTATGATTTCATGAAACCATGGCATTATATTGATTTTCCAAAGGAAGAAGTATATCACCCTTCAACAGATGATAATATTGTCAATAGAATAATTCTCACTTTCAATGAATTGCGCCACAAGAATGTACTTTGTGATGACCAGGTGAAAATGGACCTGCTTGTCCTGATGCATTTATTAGGGGACCATTGCCAGCCTTTGCACAACGGTTATGATTATGACTTAGGTGGAAACAAGCGACCTGTACAATTGGATACAATAAAAACCAATCTTCATCATTTCTGGGATGAAAATATCATTGATCTGAAAAATATCACGTTTGAAGATTGCATGTCTTTTTATAAAAATGCTCCTCAACATCAATTTGATACTATTGATGGAATTCATCCTGCATTATGGATGAAAGAAACACGTTCATTATTAGATAAAGTATATGATTTCAAAGAGTATACTTTAACGAGCGGATATGTGGATAGAAGTGCTGAAATTGTAAAAAGGCAATTGGTGGTTGGCGGGTTAAGACTTGCTGCAATTTTAAATAAACTATTTCCTGCTGAAGCTCCGGTGATCGATACAAAACAGTTTATAAGTAAATATAAAAATGGTATCGATGCTACTCAAGCAATGCAATATATTGGCAAAAAAGTTACAGCCTGCTCACGTGTATATGGAATAAAATCTTTGGAGAATGTTACATTTTTAGATTTGGGTGGCAAAGGAAAAAGCAGCACTCTAACAGTAGTTATTTTTGCTAAAGATGTTAAAAATTTCAAGCCGTCAGTTGAAGAATTGTATACTAATAAAAACGTTTGTGTCCAGGGAACAGTCATCGAGTACAAGGGAAAGGCAGAAATAATTGTCTCCAAACCTGAAGATATTTTTATTCAATAGAAGAAAGGCTGCAGATCGCAGCCTTTCTTTTACATATAACCCTCATTCTATATAATTTACTATCTTTCGACATTAGCCTGCTTATGAATAAAGATATAACTACTGCTATCGCTATGCCTCAGAAACAATTTGGGGTACTTTCATTACCTGTAATTGTAGGAGCACTGGGATTTTTTGTGGATGTATATGACCTGTTACTTTTTAGTATTGTTCGTGTACCAAGCCTTACCGATCTGGGATTAAACCCTAAACAGGTTTTATCGCAGGGAGAACTGATCATAAGCGTTCAAATGATCGGTCTAATGGTTGGGGGAATTTTATGGGGGATCATAGGTGATAAAAAAGGAAGGCTGAATGTTTTGTTCGGATCTATACTTTTATATTCCCTGGCCAACTTCGCTAACGGTATGGTACATACGATTCCGCAATATGTTATTACACGTTTTATTGCAGGTATAGGTTTAGCCGGAGAATTGGGTGCAAGCATTACATTGGTGGCTGAAATATTACCCAAAGAGAAAAGAGGATTAGGTGCATCTGTAATTACAAGCGTAGGCGTTTTTGGAGCGGTTACTGCATATTTTGTTTTTGAAACTTTCGGGGATTGGCGCTTGTGTTACCATATTGGAGGAGCCATGGGTTTGTTATTATTATTTCTTCGTGTAAGCATTTTTGAAAGTGGTATGTATGATGCTATAAAAAAGACCAATGTAAAGAGGGGTAATTTCCTGATGTTCTTTACTAACAAAGATCGATTTGCCAGGTATGTGAAAGGTGTTGTAATTGGTCTGCCTGTTTGGTTTGCAATAGGCGTACTCATTACCTTTTCAGATAAGTTTGCCGAAGAAATGGGCATCAAAAATATCAGTCCAGGTAAAGCGATCATGTACCAATACTTTGCCATTGCCTTTGGAGATCTTGCTGCCGGATTATTAAGCAATTATTTAAAGAGCAGAAAAAAAGCATTATTTATTTTCTTTGGCATTCTCACCCTATTTATGATCTTGTATTTTACTCAAAGTGGAGGAAGTACAGAGACAATGTATTGGTTATGTGCCGGCCTTGGTTTTGGCTCCGGATTTTCTGTACTGTATATCACAATGTCTGCAGAACAATTTGGTACAAACCTGAGAGCATCAGCCGCTATCTCCATCCCCAACATGGTACGTGGAGGATTACCGTTGATATTATTATTATTCCGAGGTATACGTTCAATAACACATGATTATATTATCGGCGGATGTATAACAGGATTTATAATTATGGGATTGGCTGTTTGGGCAGCTTATTATACAAAGGAAAGTTTTGGCAGGGATCTTAATTTTGTGGAAGAATAAACTATTTTATTTCCAGCAATCTTTCCAAAACATAATATACAGCCGGGCAAAAAGTAGAATTCTTAAGCGTTAGCGGTTGTCTCTTTAAAAGCACATCTTCATCAGTATAAGGAAAACGTTGACAATCAGTGGGACGTACATCATAAATAGTGCAATAATTATCTTCTCCTAAAAAAGAACATGGCGCTTGTCGCATTACATAATCACCTTCTTCATCAACTCTTAAATAATTGTTGATCAGGTCGCCTTCTTTTATTTTTAAAAATTTTGCAATACGTTTAATATCCGGGGTTTTAAACCTGGGAGAATAACCCTTACAGCAGTTACCGCATTGGAGGCAATCAATTTTACTAAAAGCTTCTTCATGCAGGTCAGGTAAGACTTTCAGTACTTTTTTCTTATCTGCCCGATTCAGGTATTGTTTGTACAGCTTTTGTTTATCGGCTGATTTCTTTTCCCAATCTATCAATAGCTTTTCATTCATATTGTATGCTTTTTGGCAGGTTTATGCCCCAATTTTCCACACATGCAAGGTAATAAAGATATTGACGTCAAATCTTGTTGTGTTCACGTAATTTTGCAAAATAATTTAATGATCTTTTACCCGGTTTCCCGCTATTTTACTTGAATTTTTTATGCAAAACCGGTAACAAAATATAATACAATGAACCTTTTTGAAAAGCAACGGAATGAATTCAGAGGCAGGCATATTGGGCCAAATATCACTGATGCAAAAAAAATGCTATCTGTTATTGGAGTAGATTCAATAGACGAACTGATCAGTAAAACAATTCCTGATTCAATAAGAATCAAAGAAGATCTTGCAATTCCTGATGCAGTTAGTGAATTTGAATATTTAAGTGATCTGAAAGAAATTGCTTCAAAAAATAAAGTATTCAGAAATTATATAGGGCAAGGTTATTATGATACAATTACCCCAAGTGTAATTTTAAGAAATGTATTTGAAAATCCCGGATGGTATACACAATACACGCCCTACCAGGCAGAAATATCTCAGGGAAGATTAGAAAGTTTATTGAATTATCAAACAATGGTAAGTGATCTTACTGCATTGCCAATAGCTAATGCAAGTTTATTAGATGAAGGCACAGCTGCTGCAGAAGCAATGGCAATGGTATTCAACCAAAAAAATAAAGATCACGATCATATAACTTCTCCGAAATTTTTTGTAGATGAAAATATTTTTCCTCAAACAAAAGACATATTAATTACCCGTGCTGCTCCTATCGGTGTTGAACTTGTGTTTGGCATTTTTTCATCAGCAGTTTTAGATGAAAGTTATTTCGGTGCTATTGTTCAATATCCCGACTGTAACGGTTCGATCATGGATTACCGTGAGTTTATAGATAAAGCTCATGCAGTAAATGCGCTTGTTATCATGGCTACTGATCTACTGGCTTTAACATTGCTTACACCCCCGGGTGAATTGGGGGCGGATGTTGCTATTGGTTCATCGCAACGTTTTGGTGTGCCAATGGGTTTTGGCGGACCGCATGCAGCTTTCTTTGCAACCAAAGAAGATTTCAAAAGAAATATTCCGGGAAGGATCATTGGCGTTAGTATTGATGCACAAGGCAATCGTTGTTTACGCATGGCTTTGCAGACAAGAGAGCAACATATCAGAAGAGAAAAAGCCACCAGCAATATTTGTACGGCACAAGCATTGTTAGCCAATATGGCTGCTATGTATGCTGTATACCATGGCTCCGAGGGATTGAAGAATATTGCAAAACGTGTAAGCTTACTTACACAAATTCTTGTATCTGAATTAAACGAGTTAGGTTTCACAAATATCAATGAATATTATTTTGACACGATCAAGATAAAAGTAAATGATGTAGAAGCAATCAGAACATCTGCTGAAAAACAGGAGATCAATTTTAATTATTTTGATGATAAACATATTGGTATTTCTATAGATGAAACCACAACGCAAAAAGATATTGTAGATATTCTATCTGTCTTTGCTGAAACATTAAAAAAGGATACCGCAACAGCTGTATTTGATCATGAAGCATCTTTAGAAAATATTCCTACTACACTAACAAGAACATCTCCTTTTTTATTACATACTGTTTTTAATACGCATCGCAGTGAGAGCCAGATGATGCGTTACCTGAAATTTTTAGAAAATAAAGATCTTAGTTTAAATACATCAATGATAAGTTTGGGTAGTTGTACAATGAAATTAAATGCAGCTACAGAACTTATTCCTGTTAGCTGGCCAGAGTTCAGTAAACTACATCCTTTTGCACCTTCATCACAAACAAAGGGTTATCAGATCATCATCAATGAACTGGAAAATTATTTAAGTACTATTACAGGTTTTGCTGCTACATCTTTACAACCAAATAGCGGTGCACAGGGTGAATATGCAGGCTTACTTGCTATAAGAAATTATCACATTGCAAGAGGTGAATCTCACCGTAATGTAGTGTTGATACCTATTTCAGCACATGGCACCAATCCTGCAAGTGCAGTGATGGTTGGGATGAAAGTGGTAGTTACAAAATGTGATGATGCAGGCAATATTGATCTTGCAGATCTTAAAGAAAAAGCAGATGAACATAAGGATGACCTTGCTGCATTAATGGTCACTTATCCTTCTACCCATGGTGTATTTGAAGAAAGTATAATTGAGATATGCAACATCATCCATCAACATGGCGGACAGGTTTATATGGATGGCGCTAACATGAATGCACAAGTTGGCTTAACAAGTCCGGGTATGATAGGTGCTGATGTTTGTCATTTGAATTTGCATAAAACTTTTGCAATACCTCATGGTGGTGGTGGACCAGGTGTTGGACCAATTTGCGTTGCTCCACAATTAGTTCCTTATCTACCAACAAAGGAACATAACCTCGCTGTTAAAGGTCAATTGGCTGTAGCCAATGGTCGTGTTTCTGCTGCTCCTTACGGCAGTGCAAGTATATTATTGATCAGCTATGCTTATATAAAATTGCTGGGACAAAAAGGTATCAGGAGAGCTACTGAGTATGCTATACTGAATGCCAATTACATGAAATCAAGGCTGGAACAATTTTATAAAATATTGTATACCGGAAAGAATGGAACTGCCGCTCATGAATTCATTGTTGATCTTCGTCCGTTTAAAACAAGTGCCGGTATTGAAGCAGAAGATGTTGCTAAGCGTTTAATGGATTATGGTTTTCATGCTCCTACCTTATCCTTCCCTGTACCGGGTACATTAATGATAGAGCCAACTGAAAGTGAAGACAAATCAGAATTAGACAGGTTCTGTGATGCAATGATCAGCATCTTTTATGAAATTAAGGCGATCGAGGAAGGTGATGCAGATAAAAAAGATAACCTGCTGAAAAATGCACCGCATACTCAATCTGTAATATGTGCTAACGAATGGAATAGGCCATATTCCAGAGCAGAAGCAGCTTTTCCTTTACCGTATGTTAGCGAAAATAAATTCTGGCCAAGTGTAAGCAGAGTAAACAATACACATGGTGATAGAAATTTAGTATGCACCTGTGAACCAACAGCTGCATACGCTTAAAAATTTTTAAATTAAATATTTATAATAAAGAAGGCCGCTAAATATTAGCGGCCTTCTTTATTATATGTGTCAAAAATATTAGTCAAGATTTGGTTGCGGGGTATAGCGCAAGTAAGGCTTAACAATATCTAATCCTTTAGGGAATTTTTTGATCGCATCTTCTGTAGTAACAGCAGGAACAACGATCACTCTTTCGCCATGAGCCCAGTTAGCAGGAGTAGCTACGCTGTAATTTGCAGTCAATTGCAATGAATCAAGTACTCTTAATACTTCTACAAAATTTCTTCCTGTAGATGCAGGATAAGTAATAATTAATTTCACTGTTTTATCCGGAGCAATGATCACTAAAGAACGAACAGTAGCAGTAGCAGATGCATTTGGGTGAATGAAATCATATAATGTAGAAACTTTTCTGTCATCATCAGCAATGATCGGAAAATCTACAGTACAGTTTTGTGTTTCGTTGATATCACCTATCCAGCCTAAATGCTTATCTACCGGATCAACGCTTAGAGCTAAAACTTTTGTATTGCGTTTTGCAAATTCTTCTTTTAATGCAGCAGTACGGCCTAATTCTGTTGTACATACCGGTGTATAATCCGCAGGATGAGAAAATAGTATCCCCCATGAATCGCCTAAGTACTCGTAAAAATCTATTTCTCCTAATGATGTTTGTGCTTTAAAATTGGGAGCAACATCCCCTAAACGTAAGCTCATAGTTTATAAGTTTTGAATGTTAGAATAATTTTTGAACAGCAAATATACAATAGTCCACAAATGAAGTAGACTTTTATTCATCTTTTTTTTAAAAAAATATACTAATTTTAAAAATGCTTTCGAAGAAAACAAAATATGCCCTTAAGGCACTTGGATACCTTGCTGCCAAATATGGTGAAGGACCAGTGCTTATTTCAGATATTGCAAAAAAGAAGAAAATTCCTATCAAATTTTTAGAAACGATCTTGCTTGAGTTAAAGCAGGCAAAGGTTTTAGATAGTAAGAAGGGGAAAGGCGGTGGCTACTATCTAGTACAATCCCCTAAAAAAACTTCCTTAGCTGCTGCCATCAGGTTAGTGGGAGGACCTATTGCATTACTTCCTTGTGTTAGTCTAAATTTTTACGAAAAATGTGAGGACTGTGATGAAAAATCTTGTGGTTTGAATAAGGCAATGCAAATAACCAGGGATGCCACATTAAAAATTTTAGAAAAAAAGACCTTAGCAGAATTGATCGATGAACAATAAGCATTTCACGGATTAAAAAAATTACACGAATAATTTATTAGCAGCAGAATAATTATAATTTGGATTTTTCATTTTTAGTTTTTCATTTTTAGTTTTTAGTTCGATGAAGCTCTTTTTAATTTCACCTTTCCAAACCTATTCTTCACATCATCTATCGCTTTATACAGATCATTTTTCCTTTCAACATCATCAAACAAATTTGTTTGAACAGCGTCATTGGTAAGCTCACTTAAGCGTACACCCAACAAACGTACTGGCTTTCCTTTTTTGTATAATTTATGAAACAATTCTTTTGCAACAGGAATGATCTCATCATCAGCGCAGGTATATGGAACAGTTGTTTGACGTGAAGTAGTTTCAAAATCTGGATAACGGATCTTTACAGCAATGCAGCCGGCAACCTTTCCATCCTGCCGCAATTCAAATGCAATTTTCTCACATTGCCTTACCAGTTCACTCATTAAGAACACCATGTCAGTAGGCTTTTCATGAAATGTATTTTCTGTGGATATAGATTTTGCTTCATGATATTGTGAAACTTCCCTGGTATGAATTCCAAAACTTTTTAACCAAAGATCTCCTCCCCATTTTCCAAGCCTGTCTTCTAATTCTTCTTTTGTTCTAAGACTTACATCGTTAATGGTTTTAATACCGATCGATTTCAGTATCTCATATGTTTGCCCTCCTACCCCTGGTATTTTATTGACACCTAATGGGGCTAAGAACTCTTTTTCTTTTCCAAAAGGAACATGTAAATATCCATTTGGCTTTGCTTCATCAGTGGCAATTTTGGCAACCATCTTATTGCTAGCCATACCAAATGAAATAGGCAATTGTGTTTCATCAATGATCTGTTTGCGAAGATCGATTGTCCATTGCAAAGGATTAAAGAACTTATCCATTCCCGTTAGGTCGAGGTAAAATTCATCAATGCTTGCCTTTTCAAACAATGGAGCTTTTGATGCTATGATCTGTGTTACCCAACGACTATATTTACTATACTCTCCTCGTGTGCCTCTAATAAACAAACCGTGAGGGCATAATTGAAAAGCTTTGTTACCGGGCATACCACTATGCACTCCAAATTTTCTGGCTTCATAACTGCATGTAGTTACGATTCCTCTTTCTTTATGGCCGAGTATTACCGGTTTACCTTTTAATTCAGGATTGAGCAAAACTTCTACGGCTACGAAAAAAGAGTCAAGGTCAAAATGTGCTATAATGCGTTGTGGTTCGTTCACAATGCAAAATACTAAATTTTTGAGCAATTTGCAAACTTGAGTATGAGCATTGAGCATTGAATATTGACAATTATTTATTAAAATATTGAGTAAAATGTTCAATGCTCAATTTTCAATATTCAATGTTCAAGTTGAGTCTATTTATTGGTAGATATCTAATAACCCATCCGGTAATATAACAAACACTTTCCTGTTCTTTTGATCTACTTTCTCAAGGGATTCTTCGTGTATTGGAATGAGGGCTTCTTTGCCATTTAAAGAGATGGCACATAATATTTGATGCGGCTGTTCTATTACTTCTAATATTTCTCCAAGATCTTCTCCTTCATTGATCAAGTGAAAACCAAGCATTGCTATTGCAGATGACTTAGCTGCAAACTTTTGAAAATCTTCTTCAGTTATCCAAACCTCTTTGGGAGTTAATTTACGGGCTACTTCTTTTGTATCTACTCCTTCTACTTTTATAAAAACTTCAGCATCATTTTTTATTGAAGCTGATTGAATAAAGTATGGCATAAAATTATCCTTGCCTTCTTCTAAAAAAAATGCCTCTAATCCTTTGAGATCTGTTTTCTTTCCGAGACTATGTTGTAATACCAATTCTCCTTTTAAACCAAAGCTGGCAGCCAGTTTACCTATTTTAAAATATTGAGCCATGGTGCAAAGGTAAGTTTTGCTATTTACGATTTGGGATTTACGATGTACGATTTTGAATGATCAGTTAGTTTCTACGCTACGATAAAAGTTCAATAAAGGTTTGCCGTATAAGTGAGTGACACAACGATGTTTAATAGTAGTACTAAAGCTTAGTACATAAAAAAAAGTCCTACTAAAATAGCAGGACTTAAGAATTTAGGACAAAAGTTATTTTATTCTTCTGTTTTAGGTTCTTCTGATGCAGCAGGTGCTTCTTCTGTAGTTGCTTCAACAGCTACAGGTGCTTCTGCTACTTTTCTTACTACAGGCCTGTTACGGCTGTCCTGGCGTGCTTTTTTATGAGCACCCTGGCGTTTAGCGATGTGAGCATCATGCTCTGCCATCCATGTAGTAAATTTCTGCATTGCTGCAGCTTCATCAAATAAGCCTAAGCTTACACCACGTAACAAATGCTTCAAGAACAACACACCTTTGAAAGAAAGGATGCGGCGTACAGTATCAGTTGGTTGAGCACCTTTGTGCAACCAATCCAATGCTTTTTGACGATCGATCTGCACTGTAGCAGGAACCGTTAAAGGATTGTACGTACCAAGTTTTTGAATGAATTTACCGTCACGAGGGCTTCTGCCGTCAGCAACTACGATGAAATAGAATGGTCTCTTCTTTGAGCCATGTCTTTGCAGTCTCATTTTTACAGCCATAAAAAATAGAAATTTTTTTGGGTTGTTAATAAATAGGGTTTCTCTCCTTAAAAAAGGAAAGCGAAGATACTATACGGCATGGCAATATCCAAACTTTACATTTAAAATTTTAGTTAAGTATAACATATTAGTCATTATAATATGATACTGAATACTTTACCTAACTGCATTAAACCGCTGTTGGACGTAATCCCAATTCAAAATCTTCCAAAAATTGTCGATATAGTCCGCTCTTCGGTTGCGGTATTTAAGATAATAAGCATGTTCCCAAACATCCAATCCAAACAAAGGAACCCCTTTTACTTCTGCAATGTTCATTAATGTATTATCCTGATTAGCTGTAGAAGTTATGTGTAATTGTTTTTTATCAGTATAGATGACCCATGCCCAGCCACTCCCAAATCTGTTCTTTGCGGCTTCATTAAAGGCTTTTTGCATGATGTCTACTGATCCCAGATCTCTTTCAATAATATTTAATAAAGTGCCTTGTGGTTTTGTAGTTGTTTTTGGAGATAATAATTTCCAGAAAAGCTCATGGTTATAATGGCCGCCTGCATTGTTACGCATCTTTGCAGAATATTTAGAAATATTTTGCAGTACGTCTTCCAAGGGTTTTTTCATATCCACACCTTCATCTCTTGCGGCATCAGTTAAATTTTTAGCATATGCTGCTGCATGTTTATTGTAATGGATATCCATTGTCTCCGTGTCTATCCAAGGCTCTAATGCATTGTAACTATATGGTAATGGCTGTTGTGAAAAACCTGTATTAAATGCTGAACTTCCTGCAATTGATTTACCCGGTGAACAGGATGACAAAAAAGTACCAAGTCCTTGTGATGCGGCTACTATAGCTAATCCTGCCTTTGCAGAAGTGGTTAAGAATTTTCTTCTTGATGATGCTTCCATAATTAATAATTTTAATGAATTAAATATACTAAACTATTTCCGCGGCAATGAATTATTAACAAGCAATTTCATCTTACGAAATACACGATAATAAAATTCTTTATTGAAGAGTTGTGAATCATGCATTGCTTTGTACGTAAAGAAAAAACCTACCGGTGCTAATACTATTATAGGTAACCATGTACCCACTACCGTCGGAACCAAAGCATCACGTACAAATTTTTCGCCAAACATGTTCAAGAGGTGAAATATCAAGAAAAAAACAATCGCTACAACAATAGGCATCCCTAAACCACCTTTTCTAATTATGGATCCTAAAGGTGCTCCAATGAAAAATAGTACTAAGCATGCAAACGATAGAGATATCTTATGATGCCATTCAATTGCTGCAATACGTATTTCTTTTTTTTGATTCTCAATTTCAGGTGTCCTGAATTCTAAAGTACTTTTTATATTATCTACCTGTCTTACTGCACCCGATTTTATAGATTCTTCTAAAGAATCAGGCAACAGATCTGACATTCTTTTTGCTTTTTTATTTCCGGTAAATGAAGCAGTCTTTTTCCAGGTAGTATCAGCAATGACCATTGATGGTATTTGCCGATCAATATTTTTCTTTAACTGAACATCAATACTATCAACATCCTTTGAAAGTTTTGTAATTAATTTATTGATCTGTGGAATGGTCATTGCCCGACTATCATTTTTAAAAACACTGTCGGGTGTTGTAGCTAATTTTAATGATTCAATATCTATAAGCTTTTTGTATTCTTTAAATCCGAGACTAATAAATTCAGTAGAAGTATCTGTTGTGTTCCCACGTTCCTGGTAGCGATATCCATTTTGTAATGTGAACTCAAGATATTTTTCATCAGCTGATAATTGCATTATTCCTTTTTCCGCTATAATACAATTGTCCTGCAAAGTATTTTGCTGTTCGTAAATAATTACTTTATGGATCGTTTTTCCATCCGCATCTTTTTTAGCGATCTTAATTGAGTAGCCAGGGATGGCAGTATAAAATGTACCTTCTTTCAGATCCAATGCAGGCTTCTTGTATAATATACCGGAGTAAAGTGCTTTAAATTTTAAATTGGCTATAGGTATCACATAGTTTGCAAAAAAGAAAGTGATACCGCAAAGTAAGACTGCAACCCACATTAATGGACGCATGAATCTTAATAAAGAAATACCTGAAGCTTTGATCGCAACCAGTTCAAATTTTTCGCCAAGGTTACCAAATGTCATTATGGAAGATAACAGGATAGCAATCGGCATTACCAATATCAATAATGAAGCACTGGCATACAATAAAAATTTAAGTACAGTTACTGCATCTAATCCTTTGCCTACAAGATCATCTACATACTTCCACAAACTCTGCATCATCAAAACAAAATAGGCAATAAAGAACGTTGCAATGAACGGCCCTATAAATGATTTAAGGATAAGCTTGTCTAATTTCTTTATCATAATCTTTAACCCGTGTGAAGATATACGGATTAATTTATTATTTTTCGTGATGATTGAAAACACAAAAATAACTCTTTCTGCTAAGGAACTCGAATTGGTTTGTAATACAGATTGGATATTGGCCAAACGCAATATAATTGAGAAAGTTTATTCACTTTTTGGAAATATTGCCCATGAGATGGGAACCAAGTTATTGAACAGTAATCTACCGGAGGAAGTAAATCAAACAACACCCAAAATATCTAAAGGAGAAAATTACTTATTGCTTCCTTATGTAATGCTGGATTACCCTAGGTATTTTTCAGGTGAGGATATAATGGCTGTAAGAACTTTATTCTGGTGGGGCAATTCCATCAGTGTACATTTTCTTGTTTCCGGAAAATACAAACCATCAGTAATAGAAAAACTGATCAGGCATTTTAATATTCTTCAGGAAAATGATTTTGCTGTATGTATTGCTGATACACCCTGGAATCACCACTTTGAAAAAGACAACTATATATCTTGTAAAGAATATTCCGAAAATGAAATAGCGGATATACTTGACCGTAAGCCATTTTTAAAGATCGGCAAACAGATCACTTTAAATAATTTTGAAAAGGCTGCTGAGTTTATTGAAACTTCGTTCAACGAAATAATAAACCTATTTAAGGATTAATTACCTAACCTGTGAAAGAGGTCCTTCACCTGGTATTCCCAAAGCTGGCTTTGATCTTTGATCTCTTTTTTTTCTGCAAAATCTTTAATGATCAATATCGTTTGATTGGTAACTTCAGATTTGTCAATACTGAATTCAAAATATTCATCCTTTGGATTGTGCAGCCATCTGAAACGTACAAATTTATCTTGTTCGGTTTCCAGTAATTCTGCTTTTTCATCATCACCATTCCATGAAAAACTAAATACACCATCTCTTTCATCAACTTTATCTGCAAACCATTCTTGTAAACCTGCAGGAGTTATTAAAAAATCATAGAGTATTCCCGGAGAACATCTCACCGGATATTCTAACGTATATAAAACTTTTTTGCTCATCCCAATATTTTAAGAATCCATCTTGAATGATGCAATAATAACAAAATAAATGAGCCAACAAAACATTTTGTAAACTATTTTTTATAAGTGGTAAAGCCGAATCAACTCAAATCCTTTCCTAATATGGGTTATAACCCTATTTCTTCAAAAAAAAATTTTGGTAACATATTATAAAAGACATAAATTACGTTAAGTTTTTTAACAACGCCTTAACCTTTTTTCTAAACAAACCTAAAACCGTCCGGCTATGAGTATGCGTCAACTCAAGATCACGAAATCTATCACTAATCGTGAAAGCCAAAGCCTAGAAAAATACTTACAAGAAATTGGTAAAGTTGAATTGATAACTCCCGAAGAAGAAGTGAAGTTAGCTACCCGTATCAAACAAGGAGACCAATGTGCTTTGGACAAGTTAACCAAAGCAAACCTCAGATTTGTGGTTTCAGTTGCTAAACAGTATCAAAATCAAGGGCTTACACTTTCCGACCTTATTAATGAAGGTAATCTTGGATTAATTAAAGCTGCACAGCGCTTTGATGAAACAAGAGGTTTTAAATTTATTTCTTATGCAGTGTGGTGGATCCGCCAGAGCATCCTGCAAGCATTGGCAGAACAATCAAGAATTGTAAGATTGCCACTCAATAAAGTAGGGCTAACCAACCGTATCAGCAAAGCCTATTCTCAATTAGAACAGGAGTTTGAACGTGAACCAACAGCAGAAGAATTGGCTATCCTTTTAGATATTGAAACTGAAGAAGTTGCTGCAACATTAGGCGCTTCTGCCCGTCATATTAGTATGGACCAGCCTTTTTCTGAAGGTGAAGAAGGATCATTAATGGATGTATTGGTAAATCCTAATGCAGATAGCACTGATATGGAAGTAACATTCAAAGCTTCTTTAAAAACGGAAATAGACCGCTCTTTAAGCACTTTAACAGACAGGCAAAAAGATGTGATCAGGTTTTTCTTTGGAATTGGTGTTGATCATCCACTAAGCCTGGAAGATATCGGTGACCATTTTCATCTTACCCGTGAAAGAGTAAGACAGATCAAGGATAAAGCGATCACCAAATTAAGATCCACTTCCCGATGTAAATTGCTCCGGACATATCTCGGTGCTTAAAGATTTCATACATTTGCAAACTTTTTAGAGTGAACTTTTAAGTTCACTTTTTTTATGGAAATTAAATTATACAAAGATGTTTAACTCGTTAAGCGAAAAATTAGAAGGCGCCTTTAAAAATATTAAAGGTCAGGGCAGGATCAGTGAACTTAATATTGCCAATACGGTAAAGGATATACGCAGGGCATTGGTTGATGCTGACGTTAACTATAAAATTGCCAAAGAGTTTACAGATAAAGTAAAAGAAACAGCAATGGGCTCTAAGGTTTTATTATCTGTGAACCCCGGTCAGCAAATGGTGAAGATCGTTCAGGACGAACTGACAGAATTAATGGGGGGAAAGGAAAGTGATTTTGTGATCACCGGAAACCCAGCTATTATTTTAGTTGCCGGCTTACAAGGTAGTGGTAAAACAACTTTCAGCGGAAAGCTTGCTAATTATTTAAAAACAAAAAAAGGAAAATCTCCTTTGCTTGTTGCTGCTGATATTTACAGGCCTGCGGCGATAGATCAATTAGAAGTATTAGGCGGACAAATAGGTGTAGACGTATTTTCTGAAAGAGAAAATAAAGATGCTGTCAGTATTGTACAAAATGCAATTAAAGAAGCAAAAACAAAAAACAAGAATGTGATCATCATTGATACTGCCGGACGGTTAGCAGTAGACGAAGTGATGATGACTGAGGTTGCAAATATTAAAGCAGCTGTTAATCCACAGGAAATATTATTTGTAGTAGATAGTATGACAGGGCAAGATGCAGTGAATACGGCTGCAGCTTTTAATGAACGTCTGGATTTCAGTGGTGTTGTATTGACCAAATTAGATGGTGATACAAGAGGTGGTGCGGCTTTATCTATCAAATACACAGTGAACAAACCAATCAAATTTGCCAGTAGTGGTGAAAAGATGGAAACACTGGATGTGTTCTATCCTGAGAGGATGGCACAGCGTATCTTGGGCATGGGTGATATTGTGAGCTTGGTTGAAAAAGCACAGGAACAATTTGATGAAGCAGAAGCAGCAAAATTGGAAAAGCGGATCAGAAAAAATCAATTTGATTTTGAAGATTTTAAAACACAGTTACAGCAGATCAAAAAAATGGGTAACCTGAAAGACCTGATGGGCATGATCCCGGGTGTAGGAAAACAAATAAAGGACATTGATATAAAAGATGACTCTTTTAAAGGTATTGAAGCAATGATCAATTCAATGACTTTAGAAGAACGCCGTAATCCTGATCTCATTAATCCTAACCGCAAACTTCGTATTGCAAAAGGCGCAGGAAAAGATATTGCTGAACTGAATCAATTTTTAAAACAGTTTGAACAAATGAAAGGCATGATGAAAATGATGAATAAAATGCCGATGGGGAAAATGCCTGGAATGGGAAAAAAATAACTCTACATTAATTTTTTTATGACGCCACCTTCGGGTGGCTTTTTTATTAGTCTATTAAATAGACTCAGCCTTTGCCGTAAAACTCTCTCCTAAAAAAGTTCCAAAACAAAGGCTGATAAATTGTCCAGCAATCTATGATAAATGTAAATGATTTAATGAATACAAAATGTTGCAGAATTGCAAAATAATTCACAAAAAAACTATTGTTTTATTACTGTTAAAAACGCTTACTTTCGTCTTCCAAAAAATAAATTTTTATGCAAGTTTGGAAAGAATATCAAGATAAAAATAAAGATCGTTTTTTAAGTGAATTATTGGAGTTGCTCCGTATCCCTAGCATTAGTGCAAAATCGGAACATAAAGAAGATATGCAAAAATGTGCTGAAGCAATTAAGCAACGATTAACTGAGGCAGGAGCAGATACAGTAAAGATCTATCCTATTGAAGGAGGTCATCCTGTTGTGTATGCTGAAAAGATAATTGATGTATCAAAACCTACTGTATTAGTTTACGGACATTATGATGTACAGCCGGCAGAACCGCTTGAACTTTGGAAGAGTGGACCTTTTGATCCTGTTATTGTTGATGGTAAAATTTTTGCCCGTGGAAGTTGTGATGATAAAGGACAGATGTACATGCATGTAAAAGCTTTTGAGACTTTGGTAAAAACCAATACGCTTACAACCAATATTAAATTTTGCATTGAAGGAGAAGAAGAAATAGGATCTCCTAATCTGGGAAAATTCATTGCGTCACATAAAGAATTATTAAAGGCAGATTGCATTTTAATAAGTGATAGCGCCATGATAAGCATGGAAAACCCAAGCATAGATATTGGTGTTCGTGGTTTGAGTTACATTGAAGTTGAGATTACAGGACCAAATAGAGATCTGCATAGCGGTGTATATGGTGGTGCGGTGGCAAATCCAATTACAATTCTTGCAAAAATGATCGCTACATGCCATGACGAAAATAATCATATTACAATACCTGGATTTTATGACGATGTAGTTGTCTCTACAAATGAAGAAAGAAAATTAATGGCAGCTGCACCATTCGATCAAAAAGAATATGATGAAGATCTTGGGGTGAAAGAATCATGGGGTGAAAAAGGATTTACTACAAATGAAAGAACAGGTATTCGTCCTACGCTAGAGCTTAACGGTATCTGGGGGGGGTATCAAGGTGAAGGTGCAAAAACTGTATTGCCATCGAAAGCAACTGCAAAAATATCAGCACGTTTAGTGCCTAACCAATCGTCTGAAAAGATCACTGAAAAACTATTGACTTATTTTAAGTCTATTGCTCCAGCATCAGTAACTGTCAATGCATTTGAACATCATGGCGGAGAGCCCTATATGACGCCTATTGACAGTAAAGCTTACCAAGCTGCAGCAAAGGCAATGGAAGTTACTTTTGGGAAAAAGCCAATTCCTGTTCGTGGTGGTGGAAGCATTCCTATTTGTGCCTTGTTTGAAAAAGAATTAGGCGTAAAAATTGTATTCATGGGATTTGGATTAGACAGCGATAACTTACATAGCCCAAATGAAAAATTCAATCTTGAAAATTATTATAAAGGGATAGAAACAATTCCTTATTTCCATCAATTTTTTGCTGAATAAAATAGTTGAATATCAAATAAAAAATGCTGCCTTTTTAAAGCAGCATTTTTTTATTGTTTTATAATTTTTATTTAGCTCCCGGAGGACAATTCGTTCTTAAGAATTTTGTAAATAACCCGGCAAGATGCGTACGTGTTCCTTGTCCTTCATACAGGCTATGCGTACGATTTGGATAATCCATAAATTGAAATTGCTTATTGTATTTTATGAACTCATTGATCATCGCTTCGGAATTGCCAAAATGTACATTATCATCTCCAGATCCATGTACCATTAATAAATTGCCTTCCAGATTTTTGGCATAATAGATTGGAGAACCTTTGATATAATCTTCTTTATTCTCTTGCGGTAAGCCCATGTATCTTTCCTGGTAAATATTATCATAGAAAAATAAATTATTCAGCGGAGCAATAGCAATCCCTGTTTTAAATAATTGAGGATATTGGCATAAAAGATTTATCGTAGAAGAGCCTCCTCCACTCCATCCCCAAACAGCTACCCTGTCTTTGTCGATGTATGGCCTCTCGATTATTTTTTTTGCTCCCATTGCATAATCCCTGATATTCAATCGGCCTATATTTTTATAAATCGCTTTACGCCATGCTGCTCCTTTAAGAGATGGTGTCCCCCTATTATCCAAAGAAACCTGGAAATAACCATCAGCCTTCAGATCACCCGTATATAATTGATATTGATTATCCTGAGCGCCATAAGTATCTTCAATAGTACTCGATCCTGCCTCTCCATAAATAAAAAATAAGATGGGATATTTTTTTGTGCTATCAAAATTTATAGGTTTAGTGATCCATGCATCTAGTGTTATACCATCCTCAGTAGTTACTGTTGTATATTCTATATCATTCACTGCATATTCAACTGAACTGGACCCTATCTTTTTTATTTTATAATCCGGTAAATATTCCCATTTTTCTAATGGATAAACTTTGTGGCTGCTGAAGCTATGCTTAGCCCATTTAGCATTTGGTGAAATACTATAATCGTTCGTTCCTTTTAAAGAAAGATCAGATATTGGTTCAGGTGTTTTGCTTTTGCCATCCAGTCTAACTCTAAACAAATACAATTGTGTAGTATTATCAGGAGAAGCCATAAAATAAACATAGCCACCTTTGTCATCAATACATTTAATACTTAAAATATCATATTTACCATTCGTCAACAAGGTTTCCTTTTTCCCATCGCTGCTAATTTTATAAATGTGTCGCCATCCATCTTTTTCACTTACCCATAAAAAATCTTTTTGATTGTTAAGCCATTCCCATCCACGAGGATCATCATTATTCCAATAATCTTTTGTCTCGATCCATGATGTGGTTGATTCAGTAAAGAACTGGTTACTTGCGCCTGTTTCTGCATTACTGTAAAACAATTTACTTACCTGTTGTCTTCTATTCAATTGTTGAATAACCAAAGTATTTGGATTTACCCACTCCATCCTTGTAAGATAGTGCTGTTGTGGATCTCCGGGTAGAGCTACCCAATTGATCTTTGCATTTTCAATGGTCACTACGCCTATTTTTGCCGGAGATGGTGGCTCTCCGGCTTTTGGATATTCCACCGGAATCACTTTGGAATAAATAGAATCTGTGGTATTCAACATGTAGTAATCTCTGATCTTAGTTGCATCGATCTGCCAAAAAGCTATTGACTTACTATCAGGACTCCATCGAAAACCATCTCTCAATTGAAATTCTTCTTCATACACCCAATCAAAAGTTCCGTTGATCAGTTTTCGTGTACCATCAAACGTTAGTTGCTGTATTTTATTAGATGCAATATCTTCTGAATAAATATTTCTTTCGCTAACATACGCTACACTTTTACCATCAGGTGAAAACTTTGCATACATCAATGATTGAGCAGGCTTATCTTTTCCTAATTGAACAAGTTTGTTATTCGCAACATCTGCAACCCAATAATCGCCTCTTGTTTTATAACGCCATACTGTAGCAGTATTCGTGAAAATCAATATTTTAGATTTGTCGTTACTAAAATAAAACGATGCAATGGATGAAGGAAGACCATCAAGCAATGATTGTTTAACAACACTTGTTTCCTGACCTGTAGCAAGATCTATTTTGCTAATACTTTTACCTGTTATTTTATAATAACCATTCCCATCACTTGTCCAATTGATCTCATTTTTTGGAAATTGTGCAGAAACTGTTTCAACTCCAAATAATATAACTACAAAAAGCAACCATTTAACATTATTCATATGCATACATAAATATTTATCAGACTAAATTAAAGAAATAGCATTATTTACAATTACCATTCATAAAAGAATTTAATTTTGAGTATGGACAAGGAAAAACTCAGGTTGGATAAGTATTTATGGGCTATCCGTTTATTTAAAACAAGAAGCCTTGCGGCAGAGGCTTGTGATAAGAACAAAGTAAAACATAAAGGTGTAAATGTAAAAGCATCCAAATCTGTTAGCATCGGAGATGAATACGAAGTAAAAACAGAATCAAAACGATGGGTAATAAAAGTTGTCGATCTTTTGGAAAAAAGAGTGCAATACAGTGAAGCAATAAAATATTATATAGATATTACGCCTACCGAAGAAATTGACAGAATAAAATTTGAAGCGGCTGCATTTCATACAGGTAAACGATTGAGCAAGCAAGGCCGTCCCACCAAAAAAAATAAGAGAGACCTTGACGACTTTATGGGTGGTGATGCAATATAAATGTATTTACGATTTACGATGTGGGATTTACGATTTTTTTCAAAATGTTAAGCATCAACAAAATGGAAGAAACTATAAATTCAAATAAAATTGTACATCGTAAATCATAAATCGTAAATAAATAACTACTTTGGCATCAATGAAAATAGATATCATTTCAGTTGTACCGGATCTGCTAACAAGCCCTTTCTCCCATTCTATCATGAAAAGAGCAAGGGATAAAGGATTGCTCGAAGTAAACTGTATTAATCTTAGAGAATACACCACTTACGCCAGAGCCCAGGTAGATGATTATCAGTTTGGCGGCGGCGCAGGCATGGTGATGATGGTGGAACCATTGGTAAATGCTATAGAAAGCCTGCAAAAAACGACTGTTTATGATGAGGTGATCTATTTAACGCCTGATGGAAAAACTTTTGATCAGCAAATGGCCAATCAATTCTCTTTAAAAAATAATTTATTATTAATATGTGGCCATTATAAAGGGATAGACCAAAGAGTAAGGGACCATTTTATAACTAAAGAAATCTCTATAGGAGATTATGTTTTGAGTGGCGGAGAACTAGCTGCTGCAGTTTTGGTTGATGCTATCGGAAGGTTGCTCCCGGGTGTATTAAATGATGAAACCTCTGCCTTAACTGACTCATTTCAGGATAATTTATTAGCACCCCCGGTTTATACCCGCCCTGTAGAGTTCAGGAACTGGAAAGTGCCGGACATTCTATTAAGTGGAAATCATGCTAAAATTGAGCAATGGCGGCATGAACAGGCACTGAAAAACACTGAAGACAAGCGTCCTGACCTTTTGAAGTAATACTTTCAGAAATATTTTGCTTATTAATTGCCGAAGTGTATCTTTGCAGTCCAAAAAAAACGCCGCGTTGGTCAAGGGGTTAAGACGCCTCCCTTTCACGGAGGAATCACGGGTTCGAATCCCGTACGTGGTACAAAAAGCTTGTAAGAAATTACAGGCTTTTTTCATAAAATCTCTACCCTACTACATTTCAAACAATTTATAATATTATCTGTTTTTTTCAACTGTAGTCAATTTTGCACTATTGACGCACTTTTTAGTGAGTAATGGGTGAGTAGTACATTAACGTACAGAAAAGACTTCAACTAATCTTATCAAATTTTTAAAGCGACTAAAATGAACATTTATGTGATGAAATGAGTCAATTCTGATTTAGATAAATTGTTGTTTGTTGAAATCTGGCATAATAAGTGTGTTAAATGACTTGGTTTTTCATAGGATATTGGATTTTAAAGCGGGACTAGATTTCTATCTTGGTCCCTTTTTTATTTTTTTACATTATAAAATTTAACAATGATAAAAAAAATATTGGTCGTTGATGATGCAGAAGATATAGTAGGGCTTTTGACTATTTTGTTGACTAAAAATAATTTTGAAGTTGAAACGGCTTATTCCAATAAAACTTTGTTAGATAAAATGCATACCTTTTTTCCTGACCTTATTCTTTTAGATGTGAACTTAAATGGAGAGAATGGTAGAGATATTTGTAAACAAATTAAGGACACCGGCAATAAAGCTCCCATTATTTTGATGTCTGCCAATCATGAGTTGTTAGCTAATCATGAAGAATGTAAAGCTTGTGATGTAATAGAAAAACCATTTCTCCTCGATAAAGTATTAAGTAAGATCAACGCACTTCTTTGATCAATTTAAAAAAGACCGATTAAAAAAGTAAAGGTGTTATACCGCTAAAGGCAAAGGAGGTGTGTTGCCTAAAATATCCCACAAAGTATCTTTGAGCTTTTGAATATCAAATGGCTTTTTAATAAAACCATTAGCCCCACATTGATCGGTGATCAAATTGATGTTATCATTTGCTGAGAACATATAAATGGGTATTTGCGATGTGCTATGATTTGTTTTTAAAAGATGGCAAAGCGTTCCTCCATCAATTCCCTCCATATGAATATCCATTAATATAATATCCGGTTGTAAAGTGTGGAGCATGTCTATGATGTTTTCCCCGTTTAGGGATATTTCTGCCTTAAATCCTTCAATCCTTAGTTTGAATTTCATTAATAATAACAGGTCCTTTTCATCATCTACTATTAAAACGGATGGATATTCATTTAAACGAGTTGTCATTTGGAATAAATTTAATTGTGCTCTACTTAAAGAGGCAACAATACAGCCAAAGTATTCCACTGTGCCAGTTATTGATTGTTTGGAGAAAGCATTGATCAGGATTTTATTTATGTCTGCAACGTTATGATGAATTTACTTCCGTATCCAACTTTGCTTTCAACAACAATATTGCCGCCTGCAGCATCTACTATCTTTTTGGCAAGGTATAGTCCAATTCCGTGTCCTTCAACATCATTATGGATCCTTCCATACATAGTAAAGATCTTGTCGATATCGCTTTTATCCATACCTATTCCATTATCCTGTACTGATATAATGATATTTTGCGGCTCTTTGCTAATATTAATATTTATGACCGGACTTATATCTGTTTTAAACTTAATGCTATTGGATATGAGATTATACATTATGCTTCTTAAGTTCTTTTTTGAAAAAGATATATGGTTTACTTTCAGGTTCCTGTTTATCACTGCTCCCGAAGATTTGATCCTATTTTCAAGGCTCCATTCTACATTATCTAATATTTCGATGACATCCACCATTTCCACTTCTATCTCATCACTTTCCATTTTACCAATACTTGCCATCTCGTTTATCAGAGAGCGGAATTTCTTAACTGAAGTATTGATGATCTTTAAAAAGCCATTTAGTTCAGGATCCAACACTTTTATTTCATTCATGTAGTTAATGCTCATTTCTATGTTACTTAATGGAGCTAACAGATCATGCGATGCAACATTTACAAAATTATCAAGGTCGGCATTAATGCGCTGCAGGCTTGCATTCTTTTTATCCAACTCTGATTGTGCCATTTTTAATTCTGTTATATCATTAAAAGTAACAACAGCGCCATTTCTTTTGTTCTCTAATTGTTGCAGGTAAGGCATTGTCATTACCTGGTACCATTTGCCATTATTGGTTTCAATTTCTTTGGTAATGATGCTGCCGTCTTTAAGCACCTGCTGAATATCTCCTGCAATTGTTTCAAGCTTTATATTGGTTGAGATATTGCTTAGTGGCCTGCCAATATCGGAAGGCAACAGATTGATTTGTTTTACTGTACCTGGTGAAAATTTCACCAGCATCAGATCATTATTCACAAATAACTGCCCATTGATATTGCTCCTGAAATAATTATTGAGATCGTCGTTTACTTCGTGTAGTTCTTTATTCTTTAACTGATAATCGGCATTGATCGTATGTAGTTCCTCATTCACAGATTGCATTTCCTCGTTGGTGCTTTGCATTTCCTCATTGGCAGCTACAAGCTCTTCGTTAAACGACTGCATATTTTCATTAGAGGCATCAAGCTTTTCATAAGCATAATAGAGCTTATCCTTTAATTCCTTCAATTCCTCCTCTAAGTTTTTTGTATACTGATCAAGATATATTTTTTCATCAAATACTACACTCCCTTTTTGTGCTGTGGCCAAATGGATATCTTCATTAAAAATAACCAGTAATAATCTGTGCTCTCCTTTTTTTATAAGTAATGGACTAACTGATACACTTACTTCAATGACTACATCCTTATGCATGATCTTTATACCACTTACAGAAAATTTCTCATTTGACTTAAGTGCTTTTATACTTAATGCATTAAAGGCCACAGCAAGCTGAGCCGGTAAAAGCTCTGCAAGATTAAGATTGAAGTTTTTTTGCAACAGGTATTTTGATGTGTCGCCGTAAGATCTTACTACATGATTGTTCTCATCAATACAAACAGCCAGGCAATCCATTTGTGTTAGCAGGATAGTATTCATTGCCTCAGCCATTGAAGAAGAAGAATTTGGTAAAATATCTTCCCGTAAAAAAGCAGAAGGTGTACTTTTTATATGCGGCAATTCAGGTAATGAGAATGTATCAAATCGTACCTGCCGGTTTGTTTGAAGGTTTTTATAGATTTTCCATTTTTTATTTATTACTTCCAGGTTCTGGATGATCGGCATAGGATTTTCACTGGATCCTAAAAATAAATACCCATCCATCTTAAGCCCGAAAAGCAACATCGAGAATATCTTTTTTTGCAAAGCAGGTGTCATGTAAATAAGCAGGTTGCGACAGCTGATAAAATGCATATTGCAATACGGTGGATTCTTTACCAGGTCATGGTGAGCAAAGATCACCATCTTACGTATGTCAGTAATTACCTTATGATGACCTCCTTCTTTTACAAAATATTTTTCAAGCCTGTCTGCCGATATATCTTTCACTACCCCTGCTGTATACACCCCTTTGCCTGCATATACTAATGCAGCCGTATCAATATCTGTAGCAAATATCTTTACTTCATTATCTAATGAATGCTCTTTTAATTGTTCATGGACAAGTATAGCAAGAGAATAGGCCTCTTCTCCTGTAGCACAACCTGCCACCCATAATTTTAACTCTTCCTCGGGAGCAAGTCCTTTAATTATTTCAGGTAGCACCTCATTTTGTATAAATTCAAAAGCGGGTGCATCTCTGAAAAATGCAGTTACACTTATAAGAAAATCTTTTGCAAGCGCCTCTACTTCTTCAGGTGTTGCTTTTAAATATTCAAGATAATTTTCGAGCTTATAATAATTATTAAAAACAGCTCTTCGTTTTATTCTTCTATAGATAGTGCTTTGCTTGTAATCCGAAAAATCGAGTGGCAGTTGTTCTTTGATGAGGACAATGATAGCAGCCATGTTCTTTTCTTCCTCTTTATTATCAGGTGATATTTCGAGGTCATGCTGAACATATTTATCAATAACATCAGGCATTTGCACAGGCTCTAAAATATGATCCACAACACCTGCTGCAATAGCGCTTGTCGGCATTCCTGCAAATGCTGATGTTTCGGGGGTTCGGGCAATTACCATACCTCCTGCTCTTTTAATTGCTTTAACGCCTTCAGTGCCGTCTGTTCCTAAACCTGAAAGAATTACACCAATTGATTTATTGCCGCTATCTACGGCAAGAGAATTAAAAAATGTATTTATTGTAAGATGAGGGCCATGAACTTTTTCTTTATCTGTAAGATATAATTTATTATTACTGATGGTCATGAACTTATCGTTTGGGATAAGATAAACCTGGTTACATTCTACATCCTGAGCATTCACTGCCTCACTAACCTTAAGCTTGCTGTGTTTTGCAAGTAATTCCACCATCCTACTTTTAAAATCCGGAGATAAGTGCTGGATAATTACATACGCCACACCATCCAAAGGCGTATGGTCAAAGAAACTATTGATCTCTTCCAGTCCTCCTGCAGAGGCGCCAATGGCAATAATATGATGGGGTTCGTTCATTTCAGTTAGTTATTCTAAAAACGGAATAAGAATCAAGGTAATTTTAATAGGGAAGTTCACCAGGGGAAGCAAAGAATTATCCATATGGAGAAAGTACATACAAGGTAGGCTTATTAAACAAGAATTATTTTCTTTTTATTGCTTTAACGAGCGCTTATATAATATTCGGCTAGTTTCTTGCAGTAAGGATTGTTGAAACTCTACATCATGCAACCTTTTTATAAAGATGTCCGATGGAAGAGAAATACTTGGATTAAATAATTTGTAAATTGAGATTGCGAAATTTTTTTGCCACATTTAAATAAAACAACATCCCACACTCTCGAACTTTTAATGGTTGAAGAAACAATGTTGAGGCTTTTATTTAAGCTCATATAAGCGTTTTCTACTCATAAATTTCCCTAAAGCAACGAATACTAAAGAAAGAAAGAAAAAACCTGCTGTAAGTAATACAACATTTATTAATGTTTTATTTAACCCAATTTTATCCATATCAATAAACGGATAAGGATAGAAGCCTGAAATACTTCCTCTGATCAGAATGAAAATGGAATATATAAAAGGATAGATCAACCATTTTGGTATGTTACCATATTTTAATTCATTCTTTTTTACAAATAACCACCAATATAAAAAGAATAATAGCGGGATCACAGAATGTAATAATTCATCAACGATCCTTTGCAATCCTTGAGGTTGCCATAAAAACCTAAGTATTACGTTATATACTATTCCTACAACTAAAATGTAAACTGCTATAGGTGTGATAGTATTTTGTTTTGCAAAAAAATCTTTATTGCCTATGAGTAATGATGTGCAACAAATAGCGACTATTAAATTTGTAAGTATTGTAAAATAACTGAAGTACCTGATTATTAATTCACCCATGGCAGCAACTCCACTCGTAAGATTAATATACAATTGAGCGATCAATGCAAACCATCCTGCTATTGCCATTATAACAAGAAATACTTTAGATGCCGGAGAGGACGACTGCATATTTTTATTTTATAGTTTAAATATATTCTCTTTTAACACAAATAAAAAATGGGCTGCTAAAAGCAACCCATCTTATTATTCAGACTTTCATCCGCTTATTGTTTTATGATCTTGGTATTTGATACTATCTTATTACCATTTAAAACTTTTACTAAATAAACACCTTTAGGTAAAGTTGTAATATCTAATTGTGAATTGATCAAAGCCGTTCTTTTAGTCATAACCTCACGTCCGTTGATATCGAACAAACGAATTTGTGAAACACCTTCAAATCCTGTAAGATTTATATTGACAATATTCTTTGCAGGATTAGGGAAAACGTCTACAAGTTGCTTGCTGCCTCTATCAGCACTTACAAAATTGTTTGCTCCTTTAGATGCAGTTCCCGTAGTTACTTTTAAAGTATAGCAACTTGTAGCACTGGATGCATTTTTGAAAGGATAAACTCTTAAGTAATATGTTCCTGCTGCAGCAGTATAACTGATCGTCTCGTTAGCAGTACCGTTGTTTTGAGAAACACCTAATTGTGTTGTACCATTGCTGCTGTATAATTTAACATCATAATCACCAGGTAATGTACTCAAACCAATCGTGATCGTTCCGCCAGTGGTGATAACAAATTTATAATAATCTTCTTCTGCTCTTACATTGATCAATCCTGTAATATTTGTATTTAATGGAATTTGTGCAGCACCTGCTGTTGTTCCATTTGTTGAATTATCATATATACTTACACAACCTGTACTTACAGATGTTGTAGCATTTAATGAATAACAAACTGTTGTACTGAATGCACCACTATAACCAATTACTTTGATATAGTATGTTCCTGCAGCCTGGCCAGTAAGCGCTACAGATTCATTATTAGTGCTTGCGTTTTCTGACAATCCTAATTGAGTACCTGCTGAATTATAAACATACAGATCATAATCACCCGGTAAATTGCTTAAAGCAACAGTGATATTTCCAGTAGCAGTTGTTACAATTTTATAATAATCGACATCAGTAGAAGAGCCGATAGCAGCAGAAATTGGAGCTCCTGTTGCGATTGTTGCGGCAGTTGCCAATGTTTCATTTGCTTCATAAGCTGTAGCACAAGTTGATACTGTTGTAGTAGTGAATTGTGCATCAGATGTTCCACTAGTTTCACCAGTACAATTTGTAGTTACTCTCCAATCATACAATGATGAAGCTGTTAAACTACTCAATCCGAAAGAGGTTAATGTTGTTGCAGCAGCCGCAGTGGTCCAAGTAGAAGCAGTATTTAATTTGTATTCTAAAGTATAACTTAAAGCGCCACTTACAGCAGTCCAACTTACAGTTGCACTGCTAGATGTTATTGCAGATGATGCCAAACCCGTTGGTGCATTACAAACAAAAGGTGCTGCTGTTGTAAACTGTGCAGTTGAAGCTCCACTAGTTTCACCAGAACAATTTGTAGCTACTCTCCAATCATATACTGATGAAGCATCTAATCCGGTTAAAGTTATAGACGTTGATGTAGTTGCAGCATCTGCACTGATCCATGTTGATGAAGAAGATAATTTATAATCAACGGCATAACTTACTGCACCACTTACTGCTGTCCAGCTTACTGTTGCACCGGTAGTTGTAATAGCAGAAGCAGTTAAACCTGAAGGAGCATTACAAACAAATGGAGCAGTTGTTGTAAACTGTGCCTGTACATTACTTCCGCTTCCTGAAGCACAGGTAGCTTTTACTCTCCAGTCGTATACAGAACCTTGTGCTAAGCCAGCTAAAATTATAGATGTTGAAGTTGTTGAAGTTGTTGCGCTTGTCCAAGTACTTGTTGACGCTAATTTATAATCTACTGCATAACTGATCGCATTACTTACTCCTGTCCAGCTTACTGTTGCAGTATTGTCGCCAATTGCAGATGAAGTTAATGCTGTTGGATTTCCACAAGTTGGTCCAGTGATAGTAAAATTAGTATTAGATATATCGAAGAAAATATTTCCTACTGCTTCTACTTTTATTCTTGCAGTTGTGGTTGGTGTAGCAGGTATAGTCAATGTTTCTGTACCATCATTTGCTGTACTTGCAGCTAACACCGTTGGGAATGTTTGGCCACCATCAGTTGACAATGATATTTTAACGTTAGCGCAATTGATCGGTGTTCCTGTTGTACCATTCACACTCCATGTAATTGCTTGCGAAGTACCACCAGCGAATGTTACAGCAGTGTTTGGCGCAGTAACTAGGAATGGCCCTGTAGTGCTTGATATCGCTACACTCATATCATCTGTATTATTTGCACCACCACCTGCATGATTATCTCTTACCGTTAATCTGAATGCAAGTGTTCTTGCAACAGATGGTAATTTCTCCCATGTGTTAGTGTTAGTTCCATTAAGAATTGATGACAATATCGGGAATACTCTTGTTGGTGATGTACTGTAAGGTCTTGAACGGAAAACAGGGCCTGTAGTAGCAGTAGCGCTAGGCATCGTAGTAGTTCTTGTTCCTGTATTATATTGTTCCCATGTATAAGATAGAACATCTCCAGAAGTAGCATCAGTTGCACTACCTGTTAAAGCAAATGGTGTTGATTTTGGAATTGTATAATCTGCTCCTGCATTTACAACAGGTGTTGCATTACCTGTTAAAGTAATAACAGCACAACCTCCGCCGGTAGAACCTTTGATATAATCAGTGATCTGCTCTACACTTCTTGCATGAAAATAATCATCGCTATGTGCTTGTACATCTGTGGTACCGGTAATACCTGCATAACCCATGATCGTAGATCCGCTACCTGGTTCGTATTGAGCAGCTGTACCTGATTCATTACTAAAAGTAAAAGTATGGTTACCACCAAATTGATGTCCCATTTCATGTGTTGTATAATCAACAATAAAAGGATCTCCTTCTGGGTTTACGTGAGATGTAAAAGCACTTCCTTTTGATCCTGTTTTACAAACACAGCCAATACATCCTGCATTACCATTATTATTTGCTGCAAGCGCTTCTTTATGAACTAAATGGCCAATGTCATAATTTGCATTTCCGATTACTGCATCAATAGTTGTTTGTGTTTTTGTATTCCATTCTGTTGCCCATGGATCAGTTGATGCACTTAAATAAATAATAGCATCGTTATTCGCTACTAAGTTCATGCGAATACCAAAATCTCTTTCGTAAATAGCATTTGTTCTTGTTACCAATGTAACCATTGCTGCTAATACTTTGGCTTTACGTTGTGCATCTGTAGTTTCAGAGCCATTTAAAAAATATTGAGCATATTCACCTGTACAAGCCAATGCCAATCTATATGTTCTTAATTTACCATCGTCTGCACCTCTTCTCAATCTTGCTGGAGCAATGTTTGCAACAGCTTCGTTAACGGTAGCCGGTGTCATACAATGAAAGGTCTTTGTATAATCAATAACATCAGGCCTTTCAAAAACCGTATAATATTTATTCACTCTGTCAACAGGATCTATGTAAACTGTTTTTTTATCGTTAGATAAGATCATTGCATGAAATCCTCTTGGAGAAAAATCGCAACGAATTGTTGAAGTCGGATCATCAATACCTTGTCCGGCATATGATTTAATATTTGGAAATTTTTCTGCAAGTAGAGGATCCATAACAGGAGCTTCTACCAATTTGAACCTGTTGATCTTTCCATCAGCATCAGGAATTGATAAAACAAAATTTGAATTATTTACACGAACATTTTTTTCTAAAGGAGCATTTCCCAGATCATCACCAAATGCAATTTCACTTAATTGAAAAATTTTATAAGCCTTAGGTTTGTATTTTCCGGCAAACAGATCTTCTTTAATAGAAGACTCGTTTATTTGTTTCCACATGTTTTTTTCCTGAGCAAAAACTGTATTACACAATAATAATGTAAATACGAAAAGGAGATTTTTTCCCATAGCAGATAAGTGTTTAAAAAAATTTAGGGATAAATATATAAAAAAAAAGTCTAAATCAAAGAAGTATTTTTAATTATTTGAGGTATTTTTTTGCAAAATTTCAAATTACAGTCATTTTTCTACAAAATTTTTATTTACAACTCTTTGATAATAAATTGTAATCTTGCAATAATGGCAAATTCGATCGCAACCTTACTTAAAAAAGACCTGTTACTGGAATTAAGACAGAAACATACTTTTTTTGGTATACTATTATATGTAGCCTCCACAACATTTGTTATATATCTTTCAGTTAGTAGTCCGGAAAGCGAAACCTGGAATGGTTTGTTCTGGGTCATACAGCTTTTTGTATGTATCAATGCTGTAGCAAAAAGCTTTTTACAGGAAAGCCGGGGCAGAATGCTGTACTTCTATTCAATAACAGGTGCAAAGGAATTTATAATTGCCAAGCTGTTATATAATATCATCCTGATGTTGTTGATGAGCTTATTAAGCCTGGGGCTGTTCTTTGTACTTTTAAAAAACCCTTTAACATATACCGGGCTTTTTGTTGGGATTGTTTGTCTTGGTGGGTTTAGCCTCAGCCTGGTTTTTACATTGTTATCCGCAATTGCGGCAAAAGCCAATCAGAATGCAGCATTAATGGCAGTCTTAGGATTTCCGCTAATCGTACCTCAATTACTTTTTCTTATGAGGTTATCAAAATTAGCGTTTGGTGAAGTATTCAGGGAAAATGCAGTTTTTCAATTAACATCATTGATTGTTGGGATGGACTTACTTGTAATTGCTTTATCAGTTATTTTATTCCCATTTTTATGGAAGGATTAAATTTTTCGATTTACAACTTGAATACGGTCATCTTTCCTTTAATTTTGCAAACACAATTTTTTTATGCGTAAAACCTGGTGGAAAATAACGGCGATCATTTTATTGGTATATACTTTCACAGCAGGCTTCTTTATTCCTGTCCCTACTATTGGTATTCTCGGACAAACCATACGTAATTTATTTTTTCATGTGCCAATGTGGTTCGGGCAAATTGTTCTATTGACCATCTCCCTTGTTTATTCAATAAAATATTTACGTAACCCAAATATCAAACATGATATTTATGCATCGGCTTTTGCAAACACCGGCATATTCATGGGCATACTTGGTTTATTGACCGGAATGATCTGGGCTAATTATACATGGGGTGCTCCATGGAGCAATGATCCAAAACAAATTGGTGTTGCCATTGCATTGCTGATCTATTTTGCATATTTAGTTCTAAGGAATTCAATGCCGGATATAGATAAAAGAGCTAAAGTGGCTGCAGTATATAACATCTTTGCTTACTTTATTTATTTACCGTTGATAATGGTTCTGCCGAGATTAGTAGAGTCTTTACATCCCGGAGGTAAAGGCGTGCAAGGAAACCCTGGCTTAAATGGTGCTGACCTTGATGCTACAATGAGGTTAGTATTTTGGCCGGCAGTAATAGGATGGAGCTTATTGGGTGTTTGGATAAGTTCGCTTGTAATAAGAATCAATTGTATAAAAGATAAAAATCTGATCAATGTATAAATTTATCATTCGCATATTAACTATAGTGCCTTTATTATTGATTACTGTTTCTTCATTTGCGCAAGCAACGTTTGCAGAAGAATCTGCACTTCGCAGTCATAATAAAATCTATGTTGTGATGGCAGTTTGTCTTACTATTTTGATCGGATTGATCATCTATCTTATTAGCATTGATAGAAAGATCGGTAAAATTGAAGACGGTAAATAATTCTTTATTACCATTCATATAAAAGAATCCAACTTTTATATTTTCTTATTCCCTCCTTTCTGTAAATTTACTTTTAATTGCAGCTTGCCAGTTGCAAACAAATAACGATTGCTAAATAAAATAAATTAATTCATGTCAGCACAACAGCCGTATAGTTTTTTCCATAGTGTGGAACAAAGCTTTGATAAAGCAGCAAAATTTACCAAATGGGATCCGGGAATTTTAGAACAGATAAAAGCCTGTAATGCAGTTTATCAAATTCGTTTTCCAATAAAAAGAGATGATGGATCTATTGAAGTGATAGAAGCATACCGAGTACAACATAGCCAACATAAATCTCCATGTAAAGGTGGTATCCGTTTCAGTGATGAAGTTAACCAGGATGAAGTAATGGCGCTTGCGTCTTTAATGACCTATAAATGTGCTATTGTAAATGTTCCGTTTGGTGGTGCCAAAGGTGGTATCAGAATAAATCCAAAGAATTACTCTGCATATGAATTAGAAAAGATCACTCGTCGTTATACATCTGAATTGGTTAAGAAAAATTTCATTGGCCCCGGTATAGATGTACCTGCTCCTGATTATGGAACAGGCGAAAGAGAAATGGCCTGGATCGTTGATACATACCAATCATTAAAACCCGGAGAGATAGATAGTGCAGGTTGTGTAACGGGTAAACCTATTACACAAGGTGGTGTTCGTGGAAGAAAAGAAGCTACTGGGCTCGGTGTATTTTTTGGAATACGTGAAGTATGTAATATGGCTGATGTTATGAATCGTTTAGGCCTTACCGTTGGTATACTTGAAAAAACTGTTGTAGTACAGGGAATTGGGAATGTGGGTTACCATTCAGCAAAATTTTTCAGAGAGCATGGCGCAAAAGTGATTGCTTTCGCTGAATTTGAAGGAGCAATATATAATGAGAATGGCCTAAATGAAGAAGAGGTTTTTCAACACAGAAAAAAGACAGGTTCTATTCTTGACTTTCCTGGCGCAACCAATCTTATAAAAAATTCAGATGCATTAGAACTGGCTTGCGATATATTAATTCCGGCTGCATTGGAAAATGTGATCAATGTAGAAAATGCACCACGTATAAAAGCGAAGATCATTGGTGAAGCAGCAAACGGACCTTGTACACCGGAAGCAGATGAAATATTTATAAAAAAAGGAATTTTGTGTGTGCCGGATATGTACCTGAATGCTGGTGGCGTAACAGTAAGTTATTTCGAATGGGTAAAAAACCTGAGCCATGTACGTTACGGACGTTTAGAGAAAAAATTCACTGAAAATTTAAATACGCATATTCTTTCTCAGATAGAAGAATTAAGTGGCAAACAGGTTAGCGAAGCTGAAAGAAATTTTATTAAGCATGGTCCTGATGAAATTGACCTTGTACACAGTGGCCTTGAAGAAACAATGATCACAGCTACAAGAGAGATCATGGAGATATGGTTAAACAATCCTGAAATCCCTGATATGCGTACAGCCGCTTACGTTAGTTCTATCAATAAAGTAGCGCTTTCCTACGCTGAGCTGGGCATTTTCCCATAAAATATTTGAACACTGATTTGACTGATTAGACTTATGATCACTTATTATAAGTTTAATCAGTTATATCTGTCTTATCAGTGTTCCATCCAGGCAACTCAAGCAATTCCTTCAACTCGTTATTTTCCATTGAATAAGCAAAAGTATTGCTTCCATTTGTAATTATAAGAAAGGGGACTTTTAAGACTTGGTTATATCTAAGTCCTTGGTGTAATACCGATTCTGTTAAAGGAACATTCATTTCCTTACATTCAACGATCATAGCAGGCTTTGTGTCCTTATCATACACCACTATATCAAATCGTTTTTTAATATCTCCCAGCTTTATTTCTTTTTCTACCGCAATAAGAGATGCCGGATATTTTTTAACCTGTATCAAATATTGCAAAAAATTCTGCCTTACCCACTCCTCCGGAGTCAGTATAACCCATTGCTTACGAACCTCATCAAAGATGAATTCTTTCTCATTTTCTTGCTTTATTTTTGGCTGATATGGAGGGTATTCTATCCTGATCATGTTGTTAACAACAAAATATTTTGTACTTTTATCGATGGCAAAGAAACAAATTTGAAATTATAAAGCGTTTTAAATTTATTATTTGCAGTTTAAAAAATAAAATTAAGAGAATATGAAGACAAAAGACGAGATCGTAAAAAACTGGCTGCAAAGATACACCGGTCAAGAGTTAGAAAATTTTGGTGAATACATATTATTGACCAATTTCAGTAATTATGTTTCATTGTTTGCAGAGTGGAATAATGTAGAAGTTGTTGGCAGAGACAGGCCAATGCAATGTGCGACAGCAGATAATATTACGATCATCAATTTTGGAATGGGTAGCCCGGGAGCGGCAACTATTATGGATCTGCTTAGCGCTATTGAGCCAAAAGCAGTATTATTTTTAGGAAAATGTGGCGGCTTGAAAAAACGTAACAGCATTGGTGATCTTATTTTACCAATCGCAGCCTTAAGGGGTGAAGGTACCAGTAATGATTATTTCCCTCCGGAAGTACCTGCGTTACCAGCGTTTATGTTGCAGAAAGCGATCTCAACTACCATACGTGATTATGAATGTGATTATTGGACAGGTACAGTTTATACAACCAACCGCCGTGTTTGGGAACATGATGAAGCATTCAAAGAATATCTTCAAAAAGTTAGAGCTTATGCCATCGATATGGAAACAGCCACTATTTTTACAGTAGGCTTTTACAATAAGATACCAACAGGTGCTTTGCTTTTAGTAAGTGATAGCCCAATGGTTCCTGAAGGCGTTAAAACTGAGGCCAGCGACAAAAAAGTTACAACACAATTTGTAGAGCGTCATATTAAAATAGGTGTTGATTCATTGAAACAGATCATGAATCATGGACAAACTGTAAGGCATCTACATTTTTAATATTTTTGTAACCAGCATTTGTTTTTCATAGCATCATCGTTGTGTCACTCACTTGTGCTGTATACCTTTATTCAACCCTTTCATGTCGAAAATTTATTCTTATAGCGAACTGTACACTTTCTCTAAAAGCACTTTTGTAAAAATTGGCTGCAGCGAAAGCAATGCCGAAATTGCTACAAAAGTTTTACTCTCAGCTGATCTCCGTGGTGTAGATAGTCATGGTATCGCAAGACTCGTCGGTTATGTTCGCTTGTGGGAAGTAAAGAGGATCAATGCCAATCCGAATATCTCCATTGTGCATGAAACACCTTCTACTGCAACAGTTGATGGTGATAGAGGTTTAGGCTTATTAGTAGCACCCGCTGCTATGCAAATAGCCATTGACAAAGCAAAAAATGTTGGTACCGGTTGGGTGAGTGTAAAGAACAGTAATCACTTTGGCATCGCTGGTTATCATTCCATGATGGCTTTAGAAAATGATATGATAGGTATTGCAATGACGAATGCTTCTGCATTGGTAGCTCCTACTTTTTCTGTAGAGAAATTATTAGGCACCAACCCTATTTCCGTAGCAATACCTGCAGGTAATGAAACTCCTTTTGTTTCAGACTTTTCAACAACTACTGCTGCCAATGGAAAATTAGAAATACTACAAAGAAAAAATTTAGATACACCTAACGGCTGGCTACAAACGAAAGATGGATTGCCATCTGTTAATGCCAACGAATTAAAAAATGGCGGTGCATTATTACCACTTGGTAGCGACAGAGATCGCAGCAGCCACAAAGGATATAATCTTGGTGCGATCGTCGATATTTTTTCAGCGATATTAAGTGGTGCCAATTATGGCCCATGGGTGCCACCCTTTCCTGCGTATGTTCCAATGCCGGAAAATATGCCTGGTGAAGGTATCGGCCATTTCTTTGGGGCTATGCGTATTGATGCATTCAGACCAGCCTCTGAATTTAAATTGCATATGGACAAATGGATCCAACGTTTTAAATCTGCCAAAACTATTGAAGGTCACCAAAGAGTGATCATTCCCGGGGAACCTGAAGCTGAATATGAAATTGAAAGAAAGGCAAATGGAATACCATTACATGAATCGGTGATTAAAGACCTGACTGAATTAGGTAAAAAATTCGAGATCCCATTCTCTTAAGGGTTAGGCAAACCTGCTACCCTATTCGATTTACGGCCAGACGAGACCATCAGAGCAGGCGTAAATATATCAAAAAGCAAAAAATTGTCTGTAATTATCTTCCTGTAATTATCTTTGCACCCAATTTAAAAATCAAATAGTTTTTCTAATGAAAATTATGAAATTTGGTGGCACCAGTGTAGGAAAGCCCGAAAGAATGCATGAAGTATCAAAATTAATTACAAAAGATGCTGAAAGTAAAATTGTTGTGTTATCTGCATTGAGTGGAACAACCAATTCTTTAGTAGAGATCAGCAATTCGTTAGCTAAATCTGATAAGGCAACTGCAAAACAACAAATTGATACATTAGAAAAACATTATCAGAATTTCATTACTGAACTTGTAAAATCTGATTCGTCATTAACTAAAGCAAAAGCGATCGTAGCAGAACATTTTGAGTTTCTGAATATTATCGGAAAAATATCTTTCAATGAAGCATTGAATAAAGATATTCTTGCACAAGGTGAATTATTAAGTACTAAATTGTTTTCTGTTTTTTTAGAAGAACAAAAGATCGATCATTTATTTTTACCTGCACTTGATTTTATGGTGTTGGATGTAAATGATGAACCAGATCTTGATAATATCAAAAAAAATCTTGCAGTAATTCTACAAGCAAATCCTGCTAAAAAATTATTTATCACCCAGGGATATATTTGCCGCAATGCAAAAGGAGAAGTTGATAATTTGAAAAGAGGCGGAAGCGATTATAGTGCTTCGTTGATCGCAGCTGCATGCAATGCTTCTGTTTGTGAAATATGGACAGATATTGATGGTATGCACAACAACGACCCCAGGGTTGTTACAAAAACAGTTGCTATTGAACAATTAAGTTTTGATGAAGCAGCTGAGTTGGCATATTTCGGTGCAAAGATCTTACACCCTACTTGTATCTGGCCTGCACAATTAGCAAAAGTTCCGGTAAAATTGTTGAACACCATGCAGCCAGAAGCAGCAGGAACAGTAATTACAGAGGAAGCCGGCTCAAATGGCGTGAAAGCTGTTGCAGCAAAAGATGGCATCATTGCTATCAATATAAAAAGCAGCCGTATGTTGTTGGCTTATGGTTTTTTAAGAAAAGTATTTGAAGTTTTTGAAAAATACCGCACTTCTATTGATATGATCACTACTTCTGAAGTAGCCGTTTCTTTAACGATCGATAGCGATACCTATTTATCTGAAATAATTGATGAATTAGAAGCTTTTGGAAATGTTGAGATCGACAAGAGTCAAACCATTGTTTCAATTGTAGGAAATGAAATTGCTGAAACAAAGAACATCAAGCAACGTTTATTTTCAGCACTTGGCGATATTCCTGTACGCATGGTAAGTTATGGTGGCAGCAAACATAATGTTACAATTTTAATTCCTTCTGAATATAAAAAAGAAACATTACAGGCAATCAATACAGGTTTATTTGGATTATAAATCTTATTGAAGAAATAATAAAAAAGGCTCAAATTAATTTTTGAGCCTTTTTATTTAAATCGTTTACTTACGAGCAGTTCTTTATTCCCGGAGGAATAATCATAAAAACCTTCGCCGGTTTTAACGCCTAATTTATCTTGCTTAACCAAATCTATCAATAAAGAACAAGGTGCATATTTCTCCGTTTTAAACCCATCATATAATACATTAATAATGCTAAGGCAGACATCTAAGCCAATATAATCGGCTAACTGCAATGGCCCCATGGGATGTGCCATTCCTAATTTCATGATAGTGTCAATTTCCTCTACGCCTGCTACACCTTCTTGCAAACTATAAATAGCTTCATTGATCATAGGCATTAGGATACGGTTAGCTATAAAACCGGGAGCATCGTTTACAACACAGGGAATTTTATTTAGCTGTTTACTTAATGTAACAATTGAATCAGTAACCTGTTTATCAGTTTGTGGATTGTTGATGATCTCTACTAATTTCATTACAGGCACTGGATTCATGAAATGCATGCCCACAACTTTTTCTGGACGTTTTGTTACAGATGCAATTTTTGTGATAGAGATAGAAGAGGTATTTGTCGCAAGAATACAATCAGTTGGTGCTGCTTCATCGATTGATTGAAAAATTTTCAATTTAAGATCTACATTTTCTGTTGCTGCTTCAATAACCAGATCAGCATTTTTTACTCCTGAAATAATATCTGTTGTAGTAGCGATATTTTTTAAAGTAGTTATTTTTTGTTCTTCAGTAATAACTTCTTTTGATATCTGTCTGTCAAGATTTTTTGTAATTGTAGCAATTGCTTTTTCCAATTGTAAAGGATCAACATCGATCAATGTAACATCAAACCCACCTTGTGCAAATACATGAGCAATCCCATTACCCATCGTTCCTGAACCTATGACTGAAATATTTTGTATCATATTATTTAAATGCGTTCAACCCCGTTACATCCATTCCGGTGATCAATAAATGAATATCATGCGTTCCTTCATAAGTGATCACACTCTCTAAATTCATCATGTGCCGCATAACCGGGTATTCCCCAGTAATGCCCATTCCGCCTAACATCTGGCGAGCATCTCTACAAATATTGGTGGCCACTTCGCAGGCATTTCTTTTTGCCATACTTACTTGCTGCGGTGTTGCTTTTCCTTCATTCATTAAAACACCTAAGCGCCAATTTAATAATTGTGCTTTAGTGATCTCTGTGATCATTTCTGCTAACTTTTTTTGCTGTAATTGAAATCCGCCTATTGGTTTATCAAACTGAATTCTCTCTTTGCTGTATTGTAATGCTGTGTGATAACAATCCATTGCTGCACCGATCACTCCCCATGCGATGCCATACCTTGCTTTGGTCAAACAACCCAATGGACCTTTTAATCCTTCAACATTTGGCAAAATATTTTCTTTAGGAACTTTTACATTATCGAAAACAAGCTCTCCTGTTGCACTGGCTCTTAAACTCCATTTACCATGGGTTGTTGGCGTAGAAAATCCTTCCATGCCACGTTCTACTATTATACCTCTAAAAACATCTTTTTCATCTCTTGCCCAAACCACTGCTACCTGTGCAAATGGAGCATTACTGATCCACATTTTTGCACCGTTCAAAATAACATGTCCATCACCGTTATCTTTGATATTTGTGAGCATGCTGCTTGGATCACTACCATGATTGGGTTCAGTTAAACCGAAACATCCAAGCCATTCGCCACTGGCCAATTTAGGAAGATACTTATTGCGTTGTTCTTCATTTCCGTATTGATAAATTGGAAACATTACCAGGCTACCCTGTACACTTGCTGTTGAACGTACTCCACTATCTCCACGCTCTAATTCCTGCATCATCAATCCATAACTAATATAATCCAATCCTCCGCCACCATATTGTTCGGGCACAGTTGGCCCAAAGCAACCAAGGTCGCCTAATTGTTTTACGATCTGTTGTGGAAACTCTGCCCGTTGAGCATAATCTTCAATGATCGGAGATATCTCTTTTTTTACATAGCTGCGTACAGTTTCACGAATGAGTTTCTGCTCCTCAGTTAATAGTTCATCTATATTAAAATAATCGGGAGATTGAAAATTATCAGTTTTGGCAGCCATACGTATTTACGATTTAGGATGTACGATTTACGATTTTTTCCTTCTTTAAAGATAATGAAATTCATGAACAGACAGTCCTATCAAATTGTCATTTATAGTGTGTTATTTATCCGAAAAGAATTAATTTCAATAAAACTTAGTTTTATGAAACGTAGTCTCCTCTGCATTATATGCATCTTAGCAATAAGTTTTTCATCATTTGCTCAGAAGAAAAAGAAAGTAAGATTGGAAGACACTATTGAGCAATATTGGCTTGTTATGATAAAAACCGGGCCTAAGGATAAAGCTTATGACAGTGCTACAAAAGCTAAACTTTTTGAAGGCCATATGGCTAATATCAATAAACTTTATTACGACGGCATTTTAAAAGTGGCAGGGCCGTTCGGAAAGAATGATTATAACTGGCGTGGTATTTTTGTTTTTGATGGGAAGGTTGCAGAATGCAAAACAAAAGCTGATGTTGAAAAGCTCATTCAAACAGACCCTGCGATTGCAGCAGAAATATTTGTTGTAGAAATATCACCGTGGTATACTTCACCAATGGGAAGTTTTAAACATGGCAAACCTAAGAAACTATAATATGACCTTACTTACCAAAATTCGTTTACTGATCATATTTTTTATAGTGGCGCTGATACTTAGTGGTGTAACGGCTTTTCCTGTTGAAACAGAATTGCGTTGGTTATTACAGCATCCATCATTAGTGCCGTCATTTGCAGAAAAATGGTTGAACGAAGTTTATGTCGCATTAGTAGAAACCAATGCAAAATACCCAATGCTGGCTTACGGATTTGATTGGTTGGCATTTGCACACATCGTAATTGCAATGGCTTTTCTTGGTCCGTTGAAAGACCCGATAAAAAACAAATGGATCATTGATTGGGCAATATTATCATGCTTTGCTGTTTTACCCTTAGCATTTATTGCCGGGCCAATACGACACATTCCTATGTTTCATATTTTAATTGATTGCAGCTTTGGCATCATCGGTCTGATCCCATTATTCATTTGCAGAAAAATGATACAACAATTAGAGAGAGATTATTTTAACTAAGGTAGCTTGCCATTTCTGTTTGGTATTGCAGTGCAATAACTCTTGCTTCTTCAGCAAAATTTTCTTTATTGCTTGCATAGATGATAGCACGTGAAGCATTGATCAATAAGCCACAATCTTTATTCATACCGTATCTGCTGACTTCTTCTAAACTACCTCCCTGTGCACCTACGCCGGGTACTAATAAAAAATGATCTGGAATGATGTTGCGGATATTTTCTAATTCTGTTGCTTGTGTTGCTCCAACTACAAACATTAAATTATCTGGCGTTCCCCACGATGAAACTTTTTTTAAAACCTGCTCATATAAATAATCGCTGCGTAAATGCTCTTCATTATCATTTTGAATTTTCAGCATTTCAAAATCTTCTGAACCTTTATTGCTTGTTAATCCTAAAACGATTGTCCACTTATCTGTATATTCTAAAAAAGGTTTAACGCTGTCTTCTCCCATGTATGGCGCTACTGTGATGGAATCAAAATCAAATGCTTCAAAAAATGCTTTTGCATATTGAGTAGAGGTATTACCAATATCTCCTCGTTTTGCATCTGCAATTGTGAAATGTTCTTTTGGAATATACTCAACCGTTTTCTGCATTGCCTCCCAACCTTTGAGCCCCATTGCTTCGTAAAAAGCAGTGTTTATTTTATAAGCTACGCATAGATCTTTCGTTGCGTCAATTATTTGTTTGTTGAATTCGAAGATAGCATCAGGATGGTTTTGTAGATGCTTGGGGATCTTAGTGATGTCAGTATCTAAGCCTACACAGAGATAGGATCTTTTGCTTTTGATCTGGTCTATTAAGAATTGGCGTGTCATGGTGGGGCAAAGATAAATAAGTCTGAATCAGGATTTACAAGATTTAAAAAATTATCAGGATTACAGCATTAACTTTGAAAATATTTTCAAAGTTAGTACTACCCAATCCTGAAAATCCTATCATCGTGAAAATCCTGATTCAGACAATATTAAACAACTACTTCCTGTATCTCCGTTGGTGCTAAATTTGCATTCCGCATTGCAATTCCTCTTACAGCAGCTCCGGCAAAATCTGTAAATGCTTTTTTAGTGATCTCATCATCGCTAACCATTACGGGTATCCCAAGATCGCCGCCTTCACGGATTGATTGCACAATAGGAATTTGTCCAAGGAAAGGAATATCAAATTCTTCTGCAAGATTTTTACCGCCATTCTTACCAAAGATGTAATATTTATTATCAGGCAATTCTGCCGGAGTGAAATAACTCATGTTCTCTACAAGTCCGATCACAGGTACTTTCAATTGAGCCTGACCAAACATTGCAATACCTTTTTTAGCATCTGCCAATGCAACCACTTGAGGAGTTGTTACAACAATAACACCTGTAACCGGTACAGTTTGTACCATTGTAAGATGTATGTCTCCTGTGCCGGGAGGCATATCAATAATTAAATAATCAAGCTCACCCCAATCTACATCACTGGTAAACTGACGAATAGCACTGCTTACCATCGGGCCACGCCAAACAACAGCCTGCTTTTCATCTATCAGCAAACCTATGCTCATCATTTTAATACCATATTTTTCGATTGGTACGATCATGCCTTTCCCATCAACTTCTCTCATCATCGGCCTGTCCCCACGTACACCAAACATGATGTGTTGGCTTGGACCATAAATATCAGCATCCATCAACCCTACTTTAGCACCGCCTTGTGCAAGCGCTAATGCAAAGTTGCTGCTAACAGTACTTTTTCCTACACCTCCTTTTCCGCTTACTATGGCAATGATATTTTTTACCCCTTGTAAAATTGTTTTTGCATCTTTCCTGTTGCTACTTGTATTGGATGTAAAATTTACTTTTACCACAGCATCTTTATTCACCAACAATTTTACAGCATTTTCGCTTGCCATACTCATCATGTCTTTCATTGGACATGCCGGTGTAGTCAATACAATTGTAAAAGAAACATTATTGCCATCGATGACAATATCTTTTATCATATTCAACGTTACAAGGTCTTTTCCAAGATCTGGTTCTTGTACGTTGCTTAGGGCTTTTAGTATGTCTTCTTGTGTCATTTATTTATTTTTATTTCACTTTCTTACTTGTGTATGTTTTTTATTTTCTTTTTTGCTTGTCCAAAAAAGAAAATAAAAAAGACCCCGACAAAGGATTACATCCCCTTTGTCGGATGCAGCTTTGTGCATCATTTGTACTACTGTAGCTTCTACATTAGTCCTTTACTCTTAGATTTAAAGACTCTTACTTTTGCTTGAAAATTATAAAGACAAATCCTGAAAATCTTTTAATCCTGAAAATTCTGATTCAGACAATGAATGTTATCGCTCAATTTATTGTTAAAAAACCGTTTCGGACTGCAAAATTAACTATTGAAAGCGTTACTTTGTTTATTAATTAAAGAAAAAACTGTTTTTTTGAGCAGGTATACATGAAGAAAATTTTACTATACATTTTTATCGCCGCCTGCTTTCTCCCTTCCTCGGCTAAAGCCCAATTTGAAACCTTCAAAGATTCTGTGGTTCAGCTATATGGTGTTGTTATGACGGCAGACAGCCTTCGTGGCTTGCAAAGTGTGAGTGTTATTGTTAAAGGACAAAACAGGGGAACGGTAACTAATAACCAGGGGGTTTTTAGTATAGTTGTAGTGAAAGGTGATGAAATAGAGTTTTCAAGTATTGGCTATAGGCCAAAATCAGTTATTGTCCCTGATACTATTGCCGGCAATGAATATAGCTTGATCCAATTAATGGTTACAGATACTGTTTACCTTCCTGCAACTGTGATCAAATCAAGGCCCCGACGTGAACAATTTGAAAGAGATTTTTTAAATACACAGGTACCTGCCGATAATCTTGAAATAGCCCGCCAGAATAATGATGAGGCAAAACGAAAGATATTAATGGCTTATCTTCCAAAAGATGGCAGAGAATCTAACAACGCCTATTTTGCCAAACAATCCGGTAAAACTTATTATGCCGGCCAGAATGCTCCAATGAATATTTTAAACCCTTTTGCCTGGAATGAATTTATAAAGGCATGGAAACGAGGGGATTTTAAAAATAAAAAATAGTTTCTCCACTAAAAAAGGGTAATATTTTCTGCACAACTTCTGCGTTTTTTTAAACGTATAGTAAATTATCTTTGTAGAATGGCGAAGGCAACTAAAAAAGCTGTTTCAGAACCAGGACAAAAAATTTTCCTTATCGGCTTTATGGGAAGCGGAAAGACCTATTGGGGAAAGCAATGGGCTAGCACTCATGATTTTTCTTTAGTGGATCTGGATGATGCGATTGAAAAATCTGAAGGAAAAACTGTTGTTGAACTTTTTGAGCAACATGGTGAAGATTATTTCCGGATGCTAGAAACTAGAATACTACACCGTTTAGCCAATAAAAGAAATACGATCATTGCTTGTGGTGGGGGCACCCCATGTTTTCATGATAATATGAAATGGATGAACGATCACGGTAAAACGGTTTACATTTCTTCCACTCCTACCCGTATTTTAGAACGTGTTTTAGAAGAACAAAGCAAAAGGCCTTTATTAAAAAAAATAAATAAAGCTGAACTACTTTTTTTTATTGAACAAAAACTAAAAGAAAGAGAGCCGTTTTACATGCAGGCAAAAAACATCCTTGATGTAGAAACCATTACTAATGAAACTTTTATAGAAGTAATCTTAAAGGACTGATGAACAAACAATTTATCCGTATTGCTGCTATATTAGGCGCCATCACAGTAATTACAGGAGCTTTCGGGGCTCATACTTTACGAAAAATTTTATCGCCGGATATTTTGAACACCTACGAAACTGCAGTGCGTTATCAATTCTTTCATGTACTTGCTTTATTAATCACAGGTATTTTATTTAAGGAATTCAATAATAATTCTTTGCGATGGGCAGGCTATTTATTTATAGCAGGAATCATTTTATTTAGCGGTTCTCTTTATTTGATCACTTATTTACAAACCACTGAAATTGTAGGTTATAAAGGTATTGGCATCCTTACACCTATCGGTGGACTATTATTTATTGTAGCATGGTTGCTACTGGCAATAGGCATCAGATCCAAACAAATTTAATTTATCCGCATTACTGTATAACAGGGCTTTACAGTAATGCTTTTTTATATCTTTGTTAGCAATGGCAAAAACGAAAACAGACAAACCAAAGAAAGCAGAAAAATCGGACCTACAGGCGGAGACCGAAGAAAAGGTTGAAGTGAAAAAATTATTGCAGGACGAACGCACCCATAAAATTACCGGTGCGATTTCTTTGATGATCGCATTTTTATTATTCATAGGTTTTACCTCTTACTTATTTACCTGGGAAGAAGACCAGGATAAAGTATTTCAACACGGTTATAAATTACTGGTAGGTACAGATGCTAAGGTTAGTAATCTTTTAGGCACTTTAGGTGCTTTTTTATCTCACTTCTTTATTTATAAAGGTTTTGGTGTTGCCTCCTTTCTTATTTGCTCTACCTTTTTTGTAATTGGTATAAATTTATTTTTTGGCAAAAAAGTTTTTTCTATCAGTAAGAATATCAAATATGTAGTAATAGGTATAGTAATATTAAGTGTTGCATCTTCTGTGATCATGAATGGTAAAGCTTTCCCCTGGGGAGGTGCTGTTGGTGATATGATCAAAACATGGATGTACAAATCCATTGGTGAGATAGGTACTATTGCTGTATTAGCGGTATCAGTATTAGCATATATCATCTGGAGATTTAATCCTGCATTTAAATTACCATCTAAAAAAATGTTATTGCCTGAAGATGATCTTGCTGTTGTGCCAATTGCTGAAGAAAAAACACAACCTGCAGAATTATCTATCACTGATACAAAATCTGAAGAAGTATTTGAAGATGAAGGCAGCGGCAATCTATTGAAAGGTAATGGCGGAATGCTTGCTATTCCTTCACAGGAAAATCCCGCTTTGAATCATGATATTAAAATAGTGGAAAGAGAAGACGGGCCGGTGATTGTTGATGAACCAGGTGAGCCTGCAATTGCGGAAGAAGTAAAATTTGAAGAACCAGTTGCACCTGTTAAGCCTGCACCAAAAAACAATGAACCTGCGCTTGAATTAGAGATAAAATCTGTTCCTGATAAAATCGCTGAAGAACCTATCGTTGCTGCAGAAAAACCTAAGACTGTCACCAGCGCTCCTTATGACCCTATCCTTGATCTGAGAGATTACAAATATCCTACACTCGATCTTTTAGAAAATCATGGTAGTGACAAAATTGTACAGGATAATACTGAGCTGGAAAATAACAAGAACCAGATCATCAATACTTTAAAGAATTACGATATTCATATTCAAAAAATATCTGCTACTGTTGGACCTACGGTTACTTTGTATGAGATCATTCCTGCTGCAGGTGTACGTATTTCAAGAATTAAAAATTTGGAAGATGATATCGCATTAAGCCTTGCTGCACTTGGCATACGTATCATTGCGCCAATCCCTGGAAAAGGAACAATTGGTATTGAAGTACCGAATGCAAAGAAGTCAATGGTGAGTATGAAGACCTTATTGGCTTCTGAAAAATTTCAGAAAAATAATTTCTCTTTACCTATTGCTATTGGTAAAAAGATCGATAACGAAAACTTTATTGTTGACCTTGCTGCTATGCCGCATCTTTTAATGGCTGGTGCAACAGGTCAAGGTAAATCAGTGGGACTGAATGCTATACTTGTTTCTTTATTGTATAAAAAACATCCATCGCAATTAAAATTTGTATTGGTTGATCCTAAGAAAGTAGAGTTGAGTATTTACAAAACAATTGAAAAACATTTCTTAGCAAAATTGCCTGATGAAGGTGATGCCATCATTACTGATACAAAAAAAGTAGTACACACTTTAAATGCACTTTGTATTGAAATGGATAACCGCTATGATCTGTTGAAAGAAGCAGGCTGCCGTAACATCCGTGAGTACAATGAAAAATTTGCCGCAAGAAAATTGAACCCTGAAAAAGGACACCAGTTCTTACCATTCATTGTATTAGTAGTGGATGAGTTTGCAGATCTTATCATGACTGCAGGTAAAGAAGTTGAAATGCCGATCGCAAGGCTTGCACAGTTAGCACGTGCTATTGGTATACACTTGATCATTGCAACACAACGTCCTTCTGTAAATATCATTACAGGTACTATTAAAGCGAACTTCCCTGCTCGTATAGCCTTTAAGGTTAGTAGCAAGATAGATAGCCGTACAATTCTTGATGCAGGTGGCGCAGAGCAATTGATAGGTAAAGGTGATATGCTTGTAAGCTATAATGGCGAGCTGGTACGTTTGCAATGTGCCTTTGTTGATACACCAGAAGTTGATAAGATCGTTGATTTTATTGGTCAGCAACGTGGCTATCCGCAAGCATTTTTATTGCCTGAATATGTTGATGAGAAAGAAATGGAAGGAAAAGATTTTGACCTTGGTGATAAAGATCCATTGTTTGAAGATGCGGCACGTTTGATCGTTGCCAGTCAGGTAGGTAGTACTTCCCTTTTACAACGCCGAATGAAACTTGGCTATAACCGTGCAGGTAGATTGATGGATCAATTGGAAGCTGCTGGTGTAGTGGGTGCAAACCAGGGTAGTAAAGCAAGAGATGTGTTAATTAAAACAGAAGCGGATCTACAAATGTATTTGGATAATAATCTTTGATTTTATTATTATTCTACCTTATGAAGATAAGTTCTCGTTACTTTGCATTCTCCTGATATATATACAACAGTGTTACCCACCCTGGCATTTCGCAAATTATCTCCGCACACAAATACCGTAGAAGAGGTTGATGACCATGCACATCCAAAATTTCCAAAACCGCTTGACGTAACAGATCTAGACAGTTCACTAACCACCCAGCTTTGACAATCTGAAAAAGGAAGATTAAGATCACTATCTTTTAAACATCCTGTCAAAAATAAAGCTAACAGAAAAAGTATTGATAACCTTTTCATGGTATGAGGTTGTGAATGATTTGCATCTCTTAAAATTAATACTCTAATTCTACAAATACAATCGAAATATATTTAGGGATAATAATCACAGTACAATAAAATATTTAACTTTATAGAGCATTGTGGAGCAGCAACCACTATAAAAACGGGCCATACCGAAATGCCAAATGAGTAGGAATATTCAAACTAAATTTTATGTCAAACAATAGTGTTTCATTACATAGAGTACTTAAGGCAACTCCTGAAAAAGTTTACCGAGCCTTCACCGAAGCCCTTGCAATGGCAGCATGGCTGCCTCCTTACGGCTTTCTTTGTACCGTACATGAAATGGAAGTAAAAGAAGGAGGAAGTTTCAGAATGTCATTTCATAATTTCTCTACGGGTAATAGCCATTCATTTGGTGGTAAATATGTAGAGATTAAACCAAATGAATTTTTAAAGTATACAGATAAATTTGATGATCCTAATTTACAGGGTGAAATGGTCGCATCCATTTGGCTAAAAAAAGTTATGGTGGGGACTGAAATAAAAATTTTGCAAGAAGGTATTCCCGCTGTTATTCCTGTAGAAATGTGTTATTTGGGTTGGCAGGAATCATTAGAAAAATTGGCTAAGCTAGTAGAGCCTGAAATTCCTGATGCATAAGAGAAAATTATTTTTAACTTGAGCAAAATATTTTACTTGTCAATGACTTTTTAAAACATAATTTATTGTCCGACAAATAGAAAATCATTGTCATTAACAGCGAGCCACAAAAAACATCATGAGTAGACCAAAGCTATTTATTGGTTCTTCGGTTGAAGGACTAACAGTTGCCTATGCAATACAGGAAAATCTTAAATTCATAGCTGAAACTACTGTTTGGGACCAAGATGTATTTAATCTGTCCGAATCATCGCTTGATTCATTGATTAAAGCCTTAGATCAAAGCGATTTTGGAATATTTATATTTTCTCCCGATGATTATATTAAAATTAGGGGAAAGAAGGATTTAGCAGTTCGAGATAATGTTATATTCGAATTGGGACTTTTCATAGGTAAGCTAACAAGAAAAAGAAGTTTTATTGTACTACCTGACCAACCTAGTTTTCATCTGCCGACAGATTTAATTGGTTTTACTCCAGCCACATATGAGACAAATCGGGCTGACAAAAACATGCAAGCAGCAACGGGAAGTGCTTCAAATAAAATACGTGAAATTATACTTAAGCTTGGGGCTTTAAAAAGGGATGAAGAGACTCCAGAAATAACTTCCTTAGAAGAAAATAAAATAGAGAAAAAAAGGCTTGGTTGGGTAGAACAATTGTTTGACAAAAAAGACTACAAAAAAACATTAGAACTATTAAAAAAGAAAATTAGATATACAAAAGATATTGATGAAAAGATAAATCTAAAAGGATGGTTTTGCTATACTACTTTTCAGATAGACACTACTGCAGGTAATGAAGAATATGAGAAATTGATTTCAGAATATAGTGTAAATAATCTTTCATATGTGGCTTACGCCAATAATTTAATATGGAGCAATTTATATAAAAAAGCTTTTGAAATAATTGAATTGGGCTTAATAAATTGCGAACGAAAAATAACTTTAACAGCTTTAAAATCAACATGCCTTTGGGAAACTAATCAAAAAAATGAAGCAATAAAACTATTGGAAAGTACATTAGAAAGCAAAAAAGATGTTTTGCTTTATTCCAGTATTGCTGATTATTATATTAAATCTGACGACAAAAAAAATGCAATAAACATATATCATAAAGCTTATCATGAATATCCGAAAAACAAAGACATTATTTTCAAATTTGCACAAGTTGCCTATGATTTAGAACAATATGAACTTAGCATATTATTATATAAAGAATTAGTAGAAATTGACAAAACCAATGGTAGCTATTGGGCATACTTAGGTAATTCTTATCTTAGACTGGAGTTTTATAATCTTTCTTTAAAAGCTTATGAAAAAGCGTTAGAATTATCAACTTCAAACAAAGGATGGATCTATGCAAATATTGGCAATCTTTTATCAATTAAAAATCTATATAATAAGGCTGAAGAAAATTTAAAATTTGCTTTAACGCAAGATGGTGAATCTGAATATGCCCATAATAGATTGTCTTCTGTTTATAAAGCCATACAAGAAGAAACAAAAAAAATATCCGAATCTATAACAAAAGCAAAATCACAATTGAATTCGAATACAATTATGCCATAAAAAAACTTAGAAAGAATTGTTTGAAATCGTCAGCTGATTACACTTTTTTTAATATTTTTCATCATCCACTCTTCCTGCGATGACGCAGATTGTTCCACTGTTATCATCGCAGCAATTTTTTCTTGCCCTTTAATGATAGATTGAGAAACAAGCTTATGTTCGATAGGCTCATCTTCCTTCATGCCCAACATCTTGATCATAGGGATCATTTTTTCGCTGCCAAAATGTTTAAACAAAGCCTCGTCAAGAGAATTAAAAACTATAAATTTTTCCTGAGATAAATTTTTTATGAGTTCGGTTTCTTTCTCATGCAATGGATAGTGTTCTAAAAAAACAACTGATCTATCCTCCAATTTTGCAGCATGCAAATGATGGAAATTACTCACCCTTGATTCATCCAATCCATTTTTTTCAAAAGCATCTTTATATAATTTTTCGGTTTCGCTAAACCAGGCTATAAAAATTGTAGCCGGATCTTCCTTTGCCAACTTAATACAGCCATTCATCTTACCTTCGCCGCTTATATAAGCCTTATCAATGAAAATATGATTAGAATCATCTTCCTTTTTACCGAATAAATTAAAAAACATAGTAATAAATTATGCTGCAATTTAGTAACTAATCGCCATCATTTTTGTTAGTATATTTACAGTAAGGAAATACAAAATGGCAAGAGTGAAAAAAGCTGATGCAGCTGAAGTAATAAACAACGATTTTATTGAAGTATTTGGAGCAAGAGAGCACAATCTCAAAAATATAGATATACATATTCCAAAAAATAAACTGGTAGTATTTACCGGTGTAAGTGGCAGCGGAAAATCTTCTTTAGCATTTGATACAATTTACAATGAGGGCCAGCGCCGATATATGGAAAGCTTTGGCGCTTATGCCCGTCAGTTCATTGGTGATATGGAAAGGCCTGATGTAGATAAGATCACCGGCCTATCTCCTGTTATTTCAATCGAACAAAAAACTACTAATAAAAACCCACGAAGTACTGTGGGTACTATCACAGAGATCTATGATTTTTTACGGTTATTGTATGCAAGAGTTGGCGAAGCATATAGTTATAACACCGGAAAAAAAATGGTGCAGTTCAGCGAAGAAGAGATCATAGAAAATATTTTTGAAAAATTTGATGGTAAAAAAATAAATATTTTAGCTCCTTTGGTAAGAGGGAGAAAAGGGCATTACAGAGAACTATTTGAAGAAGTAAGAAAGAAAGGATTTTTAAAAGTGAGAGTTGATGGAGAAATAAAAGATCTTGCTCCAAAGATGCAGGTGGATAGGTATAAGATCCATGATATTGAATTGGTAGTAGACAGATTACCTGTTAATGACGAAATGAAATTCAGGTTGAGTCAGAGTGTGCAAAAAACTTTACAGCTTGGTAAAGACCTGATGTTTGTTTTAGTGGAAGGCACAACCAAAGCTGTTCAGTATAGTAAATTATTAATGTGTGAAGAGACTGGTATCAGTTATGAAAAACCATCTCCCAATGCATTTTCATTTAACAGCCCGTATGGCGCATGCCCTACCTGTAAGGGTTTGGGAGATGTTTACACGATCGATATGGAATCTGTATTACCTGATACAGCTATCAGTGTAAAGAATGGCGCCATCATTCCATTGGGTGAAGAAAGAGATGCAAGTGTATTTCAACAGGTTGTTGCATTTGCAAGAAAACATAAAATAAATTTAGATAAGCCTGTAAAAGATCTTCCCCAAGAACAAGTGGATCTTTTATTATATGGTGATCAGGATATCAATGCTGCTTTGGAAATGGACCTGAGTGATGAAACAGTTCCACAGGTTTATACAGGAAGTTATGAAGGAATTATTCCAATGCTTAAAAGATGGTTCTCCTCTCCTAACAGCAATGAAGGTTTACGTGAATGGGTTGAAAAATTCATGACATTAAAAACCTGTACTACCTGCAACGGAACAAGATTAAAAAAAGAAAGCATCTGGTTTAAAATAGATAAAAGAAATATTGCTGAGTTAGGCAATTTGAATTTAGATAATCTTGCAGCATGGTTTGATGGCCTTGAGTTAAGAATGAGTGATAAACAAAATGCCATTGCAAAAGATGTATTGAAAGAAATTAGAGAGCGTTTGCAATTTTTACTCGATGTTGGGCTCACCTATCTCACTTTAAACAGATCCTCTAAAACCCTTAGTGGTGGCGAAAGCCAGCGTATACGGTTGGCTACGCAGATAGGCTCCCAATTACAAGGCATTACTTATATTTTGGATGAACCAAGTATTGGGCTGCATCAAAGAGATAATCAAAGATTGATCAGCGCTTTACAGAATTTGAGAGATATCGGCAATAGCGTATTGGTTGTTGAACATGATAAAGATATTATGCTTGCATCTGATTATTTAATAGACATAGGGCCAAAAGCGGGTAAGCATGGTGGTGAGATAGTTGCAATGGGAACACCTCAAGAAGTATTGAATTCAAAATCTGAGACAGCACAATATTTAAATGGTGATAAAAAAATACCAGTACCTGCAGAAAGAAGAAAAGGCAATGGCAAATTCATTGAGCTGACTGGCGCCAAAGGGAATAATTTACAAAACGTTTCAGTTAAATTTCCTTTAGGGAAACTGATCGTTGTTACCGGTGTAAGCGGTAGTGGAAAATCTACATTGATCAATGAAACATTGTATCCCCTGTTAAATAAATTCTGTTATAATTCAAAAGCCAATCCCCTGGAATATAAAACCATCAAGGGTTTAGAGAACATTGATAAAGTGATCGAAATAGATCAATCCCCTATTGGACGAACACCAAGAAGTAACCCTGCAACTTACTGTGGTTTCTTTACAGATATAAGAACATTGTTTGCAGCTGTTCCCGAAGCAAAGATCAGGGGATATAATGCTGGCCGATTTTCATTTAATGTAAAAAGCGGTAGGTGTGATGTTTGTGAAGGTGGTGGTATGAGGATCATCGAAATGAATTTCTTACCCGATGTACAGGTGCATTGTGAAAAATGCAATGGCAAAAGATACAATAGAGAAACATTGGAGATAAGGTACAAAGGAAAATCTATCAGTGATGTACTTGATATGACCGTAGATGAAGCAGTAGAATTTTTCCAGGCAGTACCATTCATCTATAGAAAAATAAAAGTATTACAGGAAGTTGGCTTGGGCTATATCACACTCGGACAAAGTGCTGTAACGCTTAGTGGTGGCGAAGCACAACGTGTTAAATTATCTACAGAGTTAGGAAAAAAAGATACGGGTAAAACATTTTATATTTTAGATGAACCTACTACTGGTTTGCATTTTCAGGATATTCAACATTTGTTGGTAGTGACCGATAAATTAGTTGATAGAGGCAATTCTGTACTTGTGATCGAACATAATATGGATGTAATAAAAGTTGCTGATCATATTATCGACATTGGTCCTGAAGGTGGCGATGGTGGTGGTTTTGTTCTCTTTGAAGGTGTACCTGAAGATCTTGTGAAAGTAAAAGAAAGTTTTACAGGAAAATATTTGATCCCGGAATTAAAAAACTAAAACCTGTTTGGACAGCTTCTGGACCTGCGCTCATCCCAAGCTTCCACTCCTTCTACTTCATGGCCTAATCTAAAACCAACTTTTAATCCCACAGTAAAATAGGTGTCAACATTTGTAGCTGTACCACGTTTATCTCCCGGATAACCCCATGTACCTCTGAAATAAGTAACACCAATTTTGTTATATATCTGCTTCGCTACTTGTGCATTTTCAGGTGTTAAATAGGTATCGAAATATTTTGGATCAATATATTTTGTACTAACATCATCAATGTAATCCGTGAATGATTTTCTATATGCTACTTCTAAACCAATATTTACTTTTGGAGAAACAAAATATTTTATACCTCCACCCATCGGAACATTTATTTGTGTTAGTTTGTATTGCTTTCTATCCGGATACTCTTCCATTCCCTGACCTTCCGTTCTTAATGGTTTAAGATCATACCATTTTACATTCCCGGCTTCATCCGTGAGTGAACCTTGTGGATTAAAATGAAAAGCTCCTACTCCGGCAAAAAAGTAAGGACGAAGTCTTGTTTCATTTTCGGAGTTACGTAACATATAAGCTGTGGGACAAAATTCAATTGCTGTATAAACTTCCCATACATTACTTCTGAAATCCAAATTGCGTTGTTTACGGGTAAGCTCCTGTCCGCCAGAATTTTTAATGATCTCGTCTCTTCCTTCAATGTAAGTATACTGAGCACCCACTCTGAAGCCAAGCCATTCATTTGGATTGAAAGTTACGAATCCGCCTTTCATCAGTTTTGTCAATTCTAAATTGAGGTCTTTAAGAAAACGTGTCCCCACGCCTTTATTTCCCCCAAGGTCTCCAAGAAAAAAACTCGGGCCAAAAGTAACGCCTATCTCAACGCTTGCTTTTTGATTACCAAAAATTAAATGTTGTGAAAATGAAGAGGTATATAAAAGGCATGAAAAAAGCAACATAGCTATGCCTTTTGCAAAGCAAAAACTGTTTTTCATGAGAAATTGAAATTTTAATTTTAAGAGATACTGGAACAATGCCTTTACTATTATATAAACGCATTTTAGTATATAAAATATATGCGGAAAACGCAGACTTTTAACCTTTTTTTACTATCATTTCAATGTGCTTTATACCATCTTCCAGGTAAATTTCACTAGCCTGTTCAAAGCCTAAAGAAGTGTAAAAATCTTTGAGGTATAATTGTGCCCCGATCCTAACTGATTGACAATTAAATTGTGAGAGTGTTTTTTCTATGGCAATTTTCATTAATTGCCTGCCGCTTCCGGTTCTTCTGTATAAAGGAGATGATACAACCCTGCCTATGCTGGCTTCGTCAAATGCGTTTCCGGGAGGAATGATCCTGCAATAGGCTACTAATGAAGTTTGATCCCATCCCATTAAATGCCATGAATCTTTGTCTTTACCATCTGCATCCTGGTAAACACAATTCTGCTCTAGAACAAAAACTTCATTGCGTAATTTTAAGACTTCGTATAATTCGAAAGGAGATAATTCGGTGAAACTTTTATATAACCAATTAATTTCCATTCAATAATATTTTGAATACCAAAATATACAAATATAAAATGAAATAAAAGTTCGGGAGAATTGTTTTTTAATCTTGTGGGAGGAGTTCAGACATTTCAACACCTAATCCAATACTTATCTTATGCAAAGTGATATATGACAAATTTACTTTGCCGGCTTCTATCTTTGACATACTGGATTTTTCAAAATTGCAATTCAATGCCAATTGATTCTGGGTCATACTTTTAGTTAACCGAATCATCTTGATCCTTGCGCCCAACTTACTTAACAATAATACCTGATCCATAAAAAATTGACATTTGAATTCACGAGCATTAGAGTCAGTAGGTACATCAATAAAATGCTAGTTTGAAGGCTGTAAAAGTAATGATTGAAAATAAGATAAGTGTTGACGTGTTGCCCTACACTGTTGGCTTTTAGCCCAACTTCACTACTTTTTTAAGAGGAAAAATCAAAATGTTGATCAACATTTTTGATTGATAAGAGAAGTTCCAATCTATTGTAATAAATATAAAATGTCAGTTAAAGAAACAGACTTCTGTTGATCATCAATTTCAATGACGATACAATAACCGTTAGCACCACCTGCAGCAGCTACTGCATCCGCTAATTTTTGCTGATTGGTAATTTCAAGTTTTCCGGTGAGGCCATTCCATATTTCTTTGGTAGCTAAGCAGCCTTCTGTAGGAGTGTGAGGATAATATGGCTGACCTTTATAATATTCAGGATTAACAGTAGTGCCATGTGCAATTATTTCTGTTCTTCCTGCTGCACCGGCATAATAAGTCCCAAAAATGGGGAAGTAATTTTTCATGCTTGCCGGCAATATTTTTTTAAACAAAGCTTCTGTCCAGATAGTATCTGTAAGCGTAGAATCTTTAAAAAAATGCTGAACAGAAGTTTCATTCGGCATTGTCAATTGCACATTGGTTGTTGGACCAATGAACATTGATCTTGAAATATCAAAACTGTCTATACTGAAAATCCCCTGTGGTGTATTCCCTTTTGATAAATAGCCCGGCAAATTATTTATACTCCTCGCCAATTGAGGCACATTAAAGATCTTTCCATTTTTATCTTTTACAAAATTCCCATTTGCGTCTTTTACTATCGCTAAGCCGGGATAATTTCTATTCTTACGCTGGATGCTGTAAAGAATTGTATATCCTTTCAAATATTTTTTATTAAATAATTCAGCCAGGCTTTTTTTATCGGGAAAAATTTTCTTGCCTTCTAAATTGTATAATAAACTTTTAATAATGGGATGACTCAAATTATTTTTAAACTTGGTTCGAACAATGGCTGGAAGCTTTTTTTTATATTCAGGAAAAGCTGATAGAAATTCTGCAGCCATCGCAAAGATCTTAGCACTATCCGATTGCAGAAACGCACTTACTTCTTTTGCATATTCTTTAGGATACATTGCATACACCAATTCCAGTAAGCTTCTTTGAAATGAATGGCTTCTTCTTTGAGCAGAATCAAAAGCAATTTTAATTTTCGGTTTTAATGATGGTGATCTATATTGAATCAATTCAATGGCCCAGAAAGCATCTTCCCACAAACTTTCATTTTCTTCATTTGGTGCAAGCGATAAATTTTTGGTGATCGTTCTGTCGATAAGGTTACGATAATGTTTTTCTCTATTCTCTTTTAATGCTCCTTTATAAAAAGGTGTATCTGTTTGTGCATATAAGCCTTCAAAAGAAAACAAAAGTATAAATATGTAAACTAATATCGCTTTAGCCATACTATAAAAATATAACAAAAAAGCCTGTTACAAATATTTGCAACAGGCTTCACATTTTATTAATTAAATTATTTTAGATCCAGTTTTATCTGCAATTCATCAAATTGTTTAGCATCAATAGATGAAGGTGCATCTAACATCACATCTCTACCGCTGTTATTCTTAGGAAAAGCGATAAAATCACGTATACTTTCGCTACCGCCTAAAATGGCACATAACCTGTCGAAACCAAAAGCAAGTCCGCCATGCGGAGGAGCGCCATATTCAAAGGCACCTAATAAAAACCCAAATTTGTGTTGTTGCTCCTCTTCATCCATACCCAAAGCTGCAAACATTTTCTCCTGCAATTCTCTCTGGAAGATACGGATACTACCACCACCAATTTCATTACCATTCAATACCATATCATAGGCATTGGCTTTGATACCGGCATAAGGATGAGCCAAATAATTAGCCGCATCTTCAATAACAGGATTGTTATTGATCATCACTGAAATATGATCCGGTTTTGGTGAAGTGAACGGATGATGTCTTGCTACCCAGCGATTATCTTCTTCTGCATATTCAAATAATGGGAAATCTAAAACCCACAATAATTTAAATTCATCTGTTTTACGCATGCCTAATTTATCTGCCAAGTACATACGCAGATCACTACTGGCTTTTCTTGTTTTTTCTTCAGCGCCAGCTAAGATCAAAATAAGATCTCCGGTTTTTGCATTGGCGGCTTCAGCAATAGCTTTCAATTTTTCTTCACTGTAAAATTTATCTACACTACTCTTGAAAGTCCCATCAGCATTACATTTAATGAACACCAATCCTTTCATACCAATTTGCGGACGTTTAACCCACTCCGTTAGTTCATCGGTTTGTTTTCTTGTATATTCACTACAACCTGGTATTGCGATAGCAATAACAGTTTCAGCTTCATCAAATACACCAAATGAAACGCCACCGATCAGATCAGCCTTGTTTTGTTTTAAAGGGAAAGTATGTTGTGGAAATTTCAAATTGCACAACTTGATATCAAACCGAATATCCGGTTTATCATTACCATACTGCCACATTGCTTCTTCCCATGTGGTACGTTCAACTATATCTGTGTAATCAATATTCTTTACATCTTTAAAGATCCTTTTAACAAGGTTCTCAAACATATTCAGAATATCTTCCTGTTCCACGAAACTCATTTCACAATCTATCTGCGTAAACTCAGGCTGACGATCTGCTCTAAGATCCTCATCCCTGAAGCATTTCACAATTTGATAGTAACGATCATAACCACTCACCATCAACAATTGCTTGAACGTTTGTGGTGATTGTGGTAATGCGTAAAACTGTCCCGAATTCATTCTTGAAGGAACAACAAAATCTCTTGCACCTTCCGGAGTAGATTTAATTAAGAACGGCGTTTCTATATCCATGAAATTATTTTCATGCAAATAATTTCTTGTACTGCGACCAACCGCATATCTTAATTCTAAATTCTTTTTTACAATATTTCTGCGAAGATCTAAGAAACGATATTTCATTCTTAACTCATCACCACCATCTGTATCATCCTGAATTGAAAAAGGAGGAACAGCTGATTTATTTAAAATAGAAAATTCATTTACTAATATCTCAATATCTCCTGTAGGAATATTTGCATTTTTGTTACTGCGTTCATTTACTATTCCTTTAACCTGCAATACAAATTCTCTGCCCAAAGGATTTGCATCCAATTGTGCATTTAATTTTTCGGAAAATAATAATTGAGTGATACCATAGCGATCACGTATATCAACAAAAGTGATGCTTCCGAATTTACGAACGGTTTGCACCCATCCGCTTAGTGTTACTTCTTTTTTTGAATCGGCAATTCTTAATTCGCCGCAGGTATGAGATCTGTACATTTTTTTATTAAGCGCTATTTATAGCTGATAATTGGTATGCGGTAAATTTTGTGACACAATCCCGATAGTTATCGGAAATAGAAGAACAAATGTCGGTCACAAAAAAATACCTTTAATAATTTTGAGTGGCAAAGATAAATTAAAACTACATAGTTCCTATAGTATCCTTATGCCTTGGTTTCCACCAGATATAATAGTACCCCAATATTAGTATGCCTGTTACAAAGGGAATAAGGGAAAGATGCCTGTATGTGAAGCCGTCAAATAATGGCAGATCATCAAAATGCAGGAATTCACTTACCATCCAGTAAGAATTGGCTGTGATCCACACAACAATTGCCACATTATGGCAGAGTTCACTCATATTTTGACGGGTCCTTATCGTTATAATAATGGCTATGATCAAGGTTGGAAATATCATTGCTATACCTAGTGGCTTCCATATCATGCACCAACTGATATCTTTTAATAACCAGAATACAATGTGCAGGTTCTCCATTTTACGAAAACGTAAGGGAATGGAATAATTTTCTGAATCCATTTTTTTTTGCAGCAAATATATAAAGATGAAAAATAAAAAAAGGCTGCTTTTTCAAGCAGCCTTAAATATAATATTGTATTTTTTTTATTTGATCTTAATAAATGATTGACGGATCAATTCAGCGTCATTTTTAATGGTCACAAAATATTTACCCGCAGCTAAGGTTTGGATGTTTAGCGGAATAATATTTTGAGTTGCATTAATATTTCTCACCATGATCGTTCTGCCAATAGCATCTGTTACTCTTAAGATACTGTTAGCTTTTAAACTTTGTTGCAATTTGATAGTAACCAGTTCTGTAGCAGGATTTGGATACATTGTCACTGTAGAAATAGGATTATCTAATTTTACAGATATAATTTTGCTGTAGGTAGCTTTTCCATCTGCATCAACCATTTTCAATCTGTAATACACAATGATATTTGCACCTGTTAGCGCATTATCTTCAAATGAATAGTTAGCTAAATTTTGTGCTACCACATTCCCTATGGTTGAGAAATTTGTACCGTCAATGCTTCTTTCCACCTGGTAATTTTTGAAATTAATTTCTGCATTTGCAGACCATTTCAACGAAATATTTGCAGAAGTTTTAACCGCTGAAAAATCAATTAATTTAACCGGGGTAACGCATGTATAAGTAACACATGAGAACATATCGTCTGCAAAAGTTGGATTATCTACAAAAGGATTTCTGTTACCTTGCAAAGCATAGATGGCATTATTCCTGTTGATCTCTTTTTGACTCACTGGATCAAGATGGTGCCATTTAAGCAATGTTTGAATATACCAATCATCCAAAGAAGGATAAGTAGTACCATTTAAAACGGCATCAGCATTACCATTAGTTTTCCAGCTAACCATATTATCCTGGTAACGTGTGATCATGTATAATTGTGCACGGGCAATATCTCCTTTATAAGCATTGATCGGTTCAAATGCTGTACCTGTATAACATCCGGTGGCATTTGGCCCCAACTTACTTCCATTTGATTTTGAAGTAAATGTAGGATTAGTAACTTCACCATAAGGATAGCTATCATGTTTACCATTTATCCATCCATCTGTAGGAAAAATATGGTGTACATCTGAATACATTGGATAAACATTCCCACCAAACCATTCTCTAGGGAAGCTATGCTCTCTATTGTAACAATCGCCTTCTTCATCATATGTACCACACTGGTCTGACCCCGGCGTGAACGTATACAACTCAGGGCCTGTTGGATTATCTGTATAAATATCCCATATTATATCAGCAGTATTTGCATCATTTCTGTGTTTGTCTATAGAATTAACTGCATTCCAAACTCCGGGAGTGTATGTCAATTCTTTTGTGTTAGCAGAAATGATATTTTTTAAAGCAGTTTTTAAAGGGGCACAAGTTAATCCGCTTGCTGCGTTGTAATAACCAGCCGGTACACCTGTGCTGGTATTAGTGGTTGTAGTATTTGCTGTTAATGGAGAAGTGGTTCTATAAAAAGGCGCCCCTGTACATTCTGCATTTGCCGCAAAAACATAAAAGTAATATTGCGTAGAAACATTTAACCCTGATGCAACGAATGAAGTATTAGTAGTATAATCTACAATTACACCATTACCCAATGTTTGCCCGGCAGTATACGTTGTACCATTTACAGGATTAACGCTTAATGAAGCACTGGTGCTTCTAATTATCAAATACCTGTTTGCACTTGCTGATGCTGTAAAGCTTCCAAGAATAGTATTATTGGATGGTGTTAAGTTTAATGTTGTTGGTGATGCAGCGGGAGTAACACAAGCTGCTAACGGTAAAGTAGTAGCGCTATTCGTTAATGGAGATGCAGATAAATAATTAGGCCCGCCTAAACAATCTTCTGAATTAAATGCAAAAACAAAATAATAATAAACAGTACTTGGAGATAAACTATTATCTGTAAATGTTGTGCCGGATTGTATTGCTATGATTGTACCGCCGCCAAATGATTGTCCTTGTGTGTATGTCGTTACATCTACTGGTGTACTTGATAATGTATTAGAAGTGCTTCTTACGATCAAATATTGATCCGGTGCTGTAGCAGGTGGTGTAAAAGACCCAGAAATAGAAGCAGGAGAAGGTGTTAAAACTAAACCTGTTGGTTGAACAGTTGGTTCATTACAAGGTGGTGTTACAATACCATTGAAAGACACTGTAAAATTATCAATAGCCAAACCATCATCCGCACCTGTTGCATCCACATCATCTAATCTTAACCAAAAAGTAGTGCCATTAGCAATACTTACACCTTGTATTGTAAAGCTGATATTTTTTTGATTGGTTGAATTATTGCCGTCTAATAAACCTGTAGTTCCGCTTACTACCGCAGAAGTAAAATCGAGGTTATTTTCATCTATCCATGTTCCAGTATTAAGACTTGTAGCATTTAAACTATAAGCAAAATTTAATGTATCCAAACGTCCGGTATTGGTACCTAATCTCCACTGCTCACCCGTATAGGTGATCGTTAATGAAGTGATTGTTGAACCAGAATTATTGGTAAAAGAAACACCATATGTTGAATGTAAACTTCCCGAGGTAAGTGAACCTAAAGCTCTTTCCGCATCTGACAATGCTCCGTAACTATAAGTATTTCCTGTTGCAGCGGATCCTATATCTACCCCATAAGTTGTATTTGCTGCACTTCCTGTTTCTAAAAAGGCCCAGCCTGTAGGCATTACACTCGCTGGACCGTTAGAGCTCGCTAATGTATTAAAGTCCTGAGTATATGGTGTACCGGTACTGGTAATGATTACCTGAGATTTGGCCGAAAATGTCGAAATTGTTAAAAACAATGCAACAAAATGTAATATTTTTTTCATACGTCTATTAATTATAAAAAATTTGCAGAACTAAAGGTACAATTAGTTTTGGTATAAAATGGCCCCTATCCTTTTTTAACAAAAAAAGCCTGCCGAAAATTCGACAGACTATTATATAGTTCTTTTGTTAAGCTTAAACTTATTTTGCTAAAGCATTCACTTTTTTAGCCAGCTTTCTTTTTAAGTTAGCAGCCTTATTTTTGTGAATAGTGCCTTTTTTAGCTAATTTGTCGATCATAGAGGCTACTTCAGGTAATTTATCTGCAGCAGTTTTCTTATCGTCTAATGCTCTGATGTCACGAATTGCATTACGTGTAGTTTTCCCGTAATAACGATTACGTTCGTTACGTTTGCGACTTTGACGAACATCTTTTTTGGTAGCTGAGTGATTTGCCATTTAATTCTTTTTTTGGGCTGCAAAGATAAGGGAAACTATTTGATAATTACTGTTTGAGAATGAATAATTTTACATTCAAGTCTTAAAAAATGGGTAAACGATTGTTTTTATTGCTTTTACATGTGATTTCTTTGGTATTATTAGGGTTTGGATGGGCCTTAGATATACTTAAAATTGAGGTTTCAACACATTTTATGGTTGATCTAACCCTTTTCAGCGAAAAAAGAAGCGTACTTACAACTTTAAGCTCATTATGGGAAAGCAGGAATTATTTTCCTTTTATTTTGATCGGTTTATTCGGAATTTTAATACCCCTAATCAAATCGATCATTCTTTTTATCCTCATATGTAATAAAAACTACACAGGTAGCATTCACAAATATTTGGGCATATTAAGCAAGTGGGCTATGGCCGATGTTTTTGTGATGAGTATTTTTGTTGCATTCCTTGGTGCCCGTGCAATGGACTATACCAGCGCAAGCCTGGAACCAGGTTTTTATTTCTTTACAGGCTATGTTTTATTAAGCGCAATCGTTACCGCATTATTCAGCAAATTACTCGTTAAGCAATGAAGCATCGATGCTTAAATTACCGATATTTGCACTCACAATTTTGCCAAAACCTCATATATACAAGTATTTAATACTATTAAGATATCATGAAAGACTTTCAATACATAACGAATGCTCATCCCCAATACATCGAAAATCTTTATAATGATTTTGTAAAAGATCCCGAGAGCATTGATGCTGATCTCCGTAAATTTTTTGAAGGTTTTGATTTTGCTGTCATTAATAATAGTGCAAAAACAAATGGTGCTCCGGTAAATGGGGCTTCTGCTACTACAACAACTTCTACTTCAAATTTAGATAAAGAATTTGCAGTGTATCAATTGATACAGGCATATAGAAGAAAAGGACATTTAATAGCTCAAACTAACCCAATACGTCAGCGTAAGGATAGGATGGCAAACTTAGAGCTTGAAAATTTTGGTTTGAACAATGATCTTTCAAGTGAATTTGAAGCAGGAAAATTTGTAGGGCTTGGTAAAACAACTTTACAAAATATAGTAAGCCATTTACAAAAATGTTACACTACACATCTTGGTGTGGAATTCAGTGCTGTCAATAGTCGTAGAAAAATTGAATGGATAATTGATGCTGTTGAAAATAAAATGCTTCAGCCTATTCCTTTACCACAAAAGAAAAGGATCTTACAAAAATTAAATGAAGGAGTAATGTTTGAAAAATTCCTTCATACAAAATACATTGGTCAAAAACGTTTTTCTTTAGAAGGTGGTGAAACTACCATAGCAGCTTTGGATGCTATTATCAACACTGCATCATCCAATAATGTTCAGGAAGTTATTATTGGTATGGCGCACCGAGGACGTTTAAATATACTCGCCAATATCATGGGTAAAACCTATGAACAGATCTTTAGTGAATTTGAAGGCACAGCTACTCCTGATACAACAATGGGAAGTGGTGACGTAAAATATCACCTAGGTTTTAGTAGTGAAGTAACTACTGATTCAGGTAATAAGATCAATTTAAAACTCTGCCCTAATCCTTCACATCTTGAAGCTGTAGATCCTTTAGTGTTAGGCTTTGCACGCAGTAAAGCAGATGTGATGTATGATAGTGATTATGATAAAATATTACCAATTTTAATTCATGGTGATGCATCTGTTGCAGGGCAGGGAATTGTATATGAGGTTTTACAAATGAGTGGATTGAAAGGATATTATACAGGTGGTACAATACATTTTGTTATCAATAACCAGATCGGATTTACTACAGATTTTGATGATGCCCGTACTTCTGATTACTGTACTTCTGTAGCAGCAATGGTTAAAGCACCAGTTCTACATATCAATGGTGATGATCCGGAAGCAGTTGTAAAAGCAGTTCAAATTGCAACGCATTACCGCCAGGAATTCAACAGCGATATATTTATTGATATGGTTTGTTATCGTCGTCATGGACACAATGAAGGCGATGAACCAAAATTCACACAGCCGCAATTATATTCTTTAATAGACAAGCACCTTAATCCAAGGGAAGTTTATACGCAATACCTTATACAGAATGGAGAATCTGATGCACAGGCGCTTGCGAAGGAAATGGAAAAGAAATTTTTGGCTGACTTACAGGAAAGGCTAGACGAAGTAAAGCAAAATCCTTTACCATATACTTTTCAAAAGCCTGAATTATGGTGGCAAAGCTTACGCAGAGCTACTCCTGCCGATTTTGATTCATCACCGGATACATCAATTACCGAAGATAATTTTAAATTATTATTTGATAAGCTGATGCAATGGCCTGCGGATTTCAAGCCACTACGCAAGGTTGAAAAATTATTACAAGATAAGATAAAGTTATTTTCGGATGACAAAAAAGTAGATTGGGCTACCGGTGAACTGATGGCTTATGGTAGCTTACTTATAGAAGATAAAGATGTACGTATGAGCGGACAGGATGTTCAACGTGGTACATTCAGCCACCGTCATGCAGTGATACAGGATGAAACTACAAACATTCCTTACAACAGGTTAAATCATTTTACAGAAACACAAACGCCATTCAGGATATTTAATTCTTTATTGAGTGAATATGCAGTATTAGGTTTTGAATATGGATATGCTATGGCAAATCCAAATGCCCTTACAATATGGGAAGCACAGTTTGGTGATTTTTGTAATGGCGCTCAAACGATCATAGATCAATTTATTGCCGCAGCTGAAACAAAATGGCAACGAATGAACGGTGTGGTAATGTTATTGCCGCATGGATATGAAGGCCAAGGACCTGAACATAGTAGTGCAAGAATGGAACGTTTTTTACAAATGTGTGCTGAAATGAATATGGTTGTTACAAACATTACTACATCTGCGAATTTATTCCATGCATTACGCAGACAATTGACATGGCAATTCCGTAAGCCGTTGATCAATTTTTCTCCAAAAGCGAATTTGCGTCTTGCAGGAAGTTATAGCAAGATGAGTGAGTTTACTTCAGGTGGATTTAAAGAAGTAATTGACGACGCTTGGACCACGAATGCTGGTGAGGTAAAAAAAGTTTTGTTCTGTTCAGGAAAAATATATTTTGAATTACTTGAAAAGCAACAAAAAGAAAACAGAACTGATATTGCGATCATTCGTTTGGAACAGATATATCCTATACCACAAAAACAATTGGATGAATTGTACAGCAAATACAATAAAGCTATCTGGCATTGGATACAGGAAGAGCCCGTAAATATGGGTGCCGCATCTTTCTTAAGAATGAACTTAAAAAATATCAACTTCTATATCATCAGCAGACCGGCTAGTGCTGCTACTGCTACAGGTTATAGCAAGGTGCATGCAAAAGAACAATTGGAAATAATCAATACTGCATTTAGTATTTAAGAATTATAATTTTTATAATTAAAAGTCTGCTCATGAGCAGACTTTTTTTATTTGGTATAAATAAAGTAATAAAAAAGAAAAGCCCCGCCAAAAGGCAGGGCTTTTTAATTAATTCACTTTTTGCTGAGTGTATCTTAATTAGCTTTTACAACTGATATAGTTTTTAGTTCAGTGCCGGCTTGTACTTTAATTAAGTAGCTGCCTGAAGCCAATCCAGTCATATCTATTTTTTTAACGTTCAAACCTTTAGTAGCATTGAAATTAACACGTTTGATTTCTTTACCAGCAGCATCTGTAAGGTTAACAAATATTGCTGCGTCTTCTGTAAGATCTAAGCTAAGATTTGCAACACTTTTTACAGGATTAGGATAAACACCCATTATAACCCCTTTAGCAGTAATACGTACACTTCTGATCTCAGTATAAGTAAACTTACCGTCTTTATCAAGTTGTTTGATACGATAGTAAACTATAGAAGATTGATTTGATAAATCATCATTTAAGTTATAAGTGTTGCTTGTGAAACCATTATTTTTTGGAGCAATACTTGCAACTTTTGTAAAGTTGATTCCATTTACACTTCTTTCAACTTCATATAAAGCTACATTAGCATCTTCATTAGTGATCTGCCATGCTAGTAAAGCGCTGTTATCTTTTTTAGTTGCAGAGAAATTAGTGAATTTAACAGGAGTAACATCTCCAAATAATGGCAAATAATTACCAGTACCAATCAAAGCAAAGCTTGGACCGTAAAAAGCCGGAGCAGGAGTTCCTGAAGTTGGATCATAACTAATGAGATTACCACCACCATCTAATACAGTGAAATTAACAGTTCCTGAAAGATCTGCACCAAAATCACTTGCTAACCTGATACTATCTGCTTTTGTAGGAACATAATTTAATGTTGTTGTAAAAACTTCATATTCTGTACCTGCTGTATACGTCTTAGATGCAATTGTAGAAGTATTATGCACAAATTTGATATTGGTAAAAGGTCCGTCAGTACCATCCAATCTTTGAATACTAATACTTGGAAAGTTAGTAGAGTTACTTACAGGAGCACCTACTGTCAACGATGGGGCTGCATTTGTAGGATACTGAAGATTGAATTCAATATAAGCAATTGCTGTAGTTATATCTGCAACAGGCTTTATACTATAAGAAAGCGTGCTACCAACCAAAGTAAAAGAACCTTGGAACTGAGCAAAACTGCTTAAGCAGAAAATGAACGATAAAAAAGTTAGTATAATATTTTTTTTCATGATGTAATTTTTTATTTTTTTAAACAAAAGGTTCATTAATTAAAAGGTAGGTTGTGTAACTGTGATAATACTTGAACCTAATACATTTAAAAGTCTTGAATAATCATTAACCGATGCGAAAGCCCCTAACATCGTAACTTTTCCATCTAAGTTTAAATCCTGTTTAGAATATGTCCCGTTAATAGTATTGATACTTGAACCTAAAACATTTAATAATTTAGAGTAATCGTTCACAGATGTGAAAGCTCCTAACATTGTTGTTTTAATATCATCATTAGCATTTCCACCCCACATTAAATATGCACCAGCATTATTAGCCATTTGTGCATTAGTAATTCCTTTTGTATAAGCTTTATTTAAACCAGTTGTAAAATCCCAAGCTGTAGGAGTAGTTTTTGCATAAGCCTGTGTCGTTGAAGAGCGTACCCCTAAATGATTACGGTGTCTAACTGAAAGATAATAGTTACCAGCTAGGTTTCCGCCTATGCTAAGTGGTGTAACACCATCAGTTTCAACAATGGTACCATTTTTTTGTAATAATGCAGCTCTTGTAGAAACAACTACACTATCCGTTGATCTGTGTAATTGTACAAATACCCAGTCAGATATAGCATTATTACCTGTTACAGCCAATACTGATGACGCAATCGTTTCTCCACCACCACTTCCACTATGTGTAAAGCCTGGCATTCCTGTATATGGTTCAGTAAGAGGAATAACACCATGCGTAGCATCAGTGGTACCGCCGCTAACAACTGTAACTGTTCTTAAACCATCACCATTTAAACCACCGGCATAGTTACCTTGTAAAAATACTTTAGGAGCAGTTAATAACGGACTTAATACTGGTCTGTAACCAACAGCAAAAGCACCCAATGTTGAAATTCCTGTACGTGTAACACTTGAATTTGGTGTCCCTGCACTTGCAGCTAATAGATTTGCGTTTAAAAGATCCCAACCCACATTTGCAGCTGGGGTAGTGATATAATTAGATATACCAGCTTTAGCCGTGCTAAAACCAGCTAATTGATCAGATGTAGCCCAGTTAGCAGTTAAAGACAAACTGCTTCCGCCAGCTGTTGATTCAGTTATATCCCAACTTGCATCCACAACTTCTTTTGTAAATGCTGTACCCGCTGTACCACCAGAAAGCACATTCGCAAGACATCTAACACCAATACTATCAACAGTACCTGTATTTGCAAGTGTTACCGGATTGTAAGTAGTTGTAGAGTTTCCTACTGGATAAGTATAAGCTGCAGCACCTAAAGGAGCTTTTATCAATTTACCTGCCCCGCTGGTTACAACAAATTTTGTACTTGAAGCGTTTACGATCTTACCTTGAGTGCTGTTTGAACCCATTGTAAGGTTATTTGCACCCAATAATAAACTTCCGTTAGTAAAGATCAAACTATCTGCTACCCTTGCACTTGTGCTTAAAGTTGCATTTGATACGTTATCGATTTCCAAAAATGGAATTGTTTTTCCGGACATGCTTACTGTCTGTAAACCAGATCCTTTCAACTGTAATTTTCCTGTCCCTTGAATGTCTGCATTACTTGTAACATCACCCTGTACAGTTACTGTTGCACCGGATTGAATAAAGAATGTAGCATTATCAATATACAACTGAGCAGAAGCAAAATTGCATATTGCCATGGCCGAAACCATTAAAACGAAATGTAGATTTTTCCGTATCATGTAGCTTTTGTTTTTAAAAAATGTCTAAACTATTATGTAATTACTCAATAAAAATAATGTTTTTTTCCAAAAGAAAAATAAAAGTTAAGAAAAAGCGTATTTTATTTAAAAAGGGTAGCTTTTTGAATAGAGAGGTTACGGCTTTTTTCAGCAATCTGATTATGTACTTTTAACACGATAAAGATAACAATTTATTTTTAATTACAATATTACCCCCAAACAATTTAGAAAATATTCAATATCTGGAATTTTTATTGCATCTTTTATAAAAATCTTATCCATTTACCCGACATTTGCAACTCAATACAGATAAGCAATGGCAATAGAAATTAAAATACCGGCAGTTGGAGAAAGTATATCAGAAGTAACACTTGTAAAATGGATAAAAAAAGATGGCGAATGGGTAGAAAGAGATGAAGTAATTGCAGAACTGGAAAGTGAAAAAGCAACTTTTGAAATCAATGCTGAACAGGCAGGAAAATTACAAACAATTGCTCAGGAAGGAGATACTTTAAAAATTGGTGATATTGCTTGCAATATTGATACCGCTGCCCCTAAACCCGAAGGCTTGCCAGTTGCAGAAGCTGCTGCTAAACCAGCTGAACAAAAAACTGAATCTAAACCAGCTGCAGCTACAGATGTAAAAGCCACCCCTCTTGCAGCTGCTATTATTACAAATAAAAATATAGATACAAAAACCATCACCCCATCAGGTGCAGGTGGTAAAATAATCAAACAGGATGTACTTGAAGCACTAAATAATCCTGGGAGAAAACCTGGTGTTGAATTATTTACTAGAAATAACAGACCGGAAAAAATGAGCAACCTTCGTAAAACGGTAAGCCGCCGTTTGGTTGAAGCAAAAAATACAACTGCAATGCTCACTACTTTTAACGAAGTAGACATGAGTGCGATCATGGAAATAAGAGCAAAAAATAAAGATAAATTTAAAGAGATACATGGTGTGAACCTTGGCTTTATGAGTTTCTTTACAAAAGCTTGTTGTTTTGCATTACAGGAATGGCCTGCAGTAAATGCAATGATCGATGGAGAAAATGTTATTTATCATGATTATTGTGATGTATCCATTGCCGTTAGTGCGCCAAAAGGTTTGGTAGTTCCGGTAATAAGAAATGCAGAAAGTTTAAGCATGTCTGAAATTGAAAAGACTGTTGTTGCACTAGCTACAAAAGCAAGAGATAATAAATTAACTATAGAAGAAATGAGTGGCGGAACATTTACCATTACCAATGGTGGTGTATTCGGTTCATTGATGAGCACACCGATCATAAACATTCCTCAATCTGCTATTTTAGGAATGCATAAAATACAGGAAAGACCAATGGCGATCAATGGCCAAGTTGTAATTAAACCAATGATGTACCTTGCCCTAAGCTATGATCACCGTATTATTGATGGCAGAGAATCTGTTAGCTTTTTAGTAAGAGTAAAAGAATTATTAGAAAACCCTGCGTTATTATTATTTGGAAAAGATCCTGTAAAAAGTTTGTTAGAATTATAATAGCATAATCAATAAATTTACAATTACGGCTAAGCAAAACTTAGCCGTTTATTTTATATATGAGCCGGTTTCATTCATACATAAATACAGCCGAACAACTTATCCTAAACTTCAAAGGAGAAACTCCTTTAGCGATCTTTTTAAGATCTTTTTTTTCTACAAATAAAAAATATGGTTCCAAAGACAGAAAGCAAATAGCGGCTTTATGTTATAATTATTTCAGGCTGGGTCATGCAATGGCAAATATTCCAATCAAAAAAAAACTGCTCGCTGCATATTTTTTATGTGAAAATGAACCATCCGATCTGACGAATAATTTAATGCCTGAATGGAATCATTTAATGGCTGAAGATCTTGACAAAAAAATAATGGTATTGGAGGATCAATTTACCCCAGAACAAATTTTTCCTTTTAAAGAATTCCTTAGCGCAGGCATAGATAGTAATGAATTCTCAAGATCATTTTTAACACAACCAGATCTGTTTCTACGCATCAGGCCAAAGAATAAACAAAGTGTTTTAAAAAAATTAGAAAAAAGTGGTTTGTCATATCAACTTAATGATGATTGTATAATACTACCAAATGCTATAAAACTTGAAGATCATTTTTCTATTGATAGAGAAATAATTGTACAGGATCAAAACTCACAAAAAGTATTTGATTTTTTTAAGTCCCACAATATTGATGTTGAAAGATCTTCTATTCCTGTTTGGGATTGTTGTGCAGCAAGTGGTGGAAAATCAATATTGCTATTTGATATTTTAAATCAACACATTGATCTTACGGTCTCAGACATTCGTCCCTCGATCATTTTAAATTTGCATCAACGTTTTAAAAAAGCAGGTTTAAAAGAATATAAATATTTTATTGCCGACGTAGAAAAAAAAGAGTTTGAACATCCCTTTCTTGAATCGGGCATAATCATCTGTGATGCACCATGTACAGGAAGTGGAACATGGGCCCGAACTCCTGAAGAATTATATTTATTTGATCCGTCAACAATCGAACGCTACGCAACTAGGCAAAAAAATATCAGTACTAACGTTATCCCATATCTAAAAAAGGGGGGATTATTTATTTACATCACATGCTCTGTTTTTAAGCAAGAGAATGAAGAAGTGGTAAACGTAATAAAAGAAAAATTTGATATTGAGCTTTTAGAAATGAAAGTATTAAAAGGATATAACAAAAAAGCAGACACTATGTTTGTTGCTATTCTTAAAAAGAATTAATCGTCTTCAATTTTTAGATCGCCTTCAATGATCAGATCTTTACTGGCATTTACTATTAAAATACTTCCTGAAGATACATATTGAGAAATGTTTAAAATACATTTTCCATTAAATAAAGGATCAATTATTATTTTACTTCCTGCAGGCAAACTATCAGGAGGAATAGTATTATTGCTCCAATTGGCAGCAACATCCCAATTACCATCTCCTGTAAAAATATAAGTGTCACATTGTTCTGTATAATTGATACTTGCAGAGTCTAAATAAAAGCTTGTATCTGTGCCAATGGTCATTTTGATACGATATTTTACCAGCGATGGAATATCAATAAAAGAAAGATCATCTTTAAAATTGAATTGCTTTGAAGAAAAAGTGCCTGAAACATTTTTAGTAATGATAGTCGAATAACTTATTTCCGTCGGCAATTTTCTTTCAATATCAAAACTCATATTATTTGACGCTTTTGCGGTCCACGAAATGTTTACCGCACATTTATTATGCATCACTTGTTGTGTATGCAATTGTTTGATTAATCCTACAAAAGCTTTTTTTGCATCTGTTATTCCATAGCCTGTTCTGTTATCAGGTGTTGTATATCTATCTGCAGATCTGCGAAGCACATCAATGATCGCCATGTTATTCACTTCCGGAAATGCCTGCCACAAGCAAGTAGCAATACCTGCAACTATTGGAGTAGCAAAAGAAGTTCCGTTTCCAAATTCAGGAAGACCTGTTACTGAATTAGCAATAGTTGCACTTAAGCCCAATGCAGCAATATCGGGTTTTATTTGACCATCGCTACTTGGACCGTAACTACTAAATGCAGCTACCTGCCTATTAATATCAACGGCTCCAACAGTAAGGCAGCTATCTGCATCCGACGGCGTTGAAAGATAATGCCATCCTCTCTGTCCATCATTTCCAATTGCAATAACTGCCAATATCCCTTTTTTAGCGGCAATGTCTGTTGCCTTTGCACAAATACTAATATCTCCATTCATATCAGCATAGGTATGGTTCAATAAATTGCCATCAAAAGTAGTATAGCCAAGAGAAGAAGAAATAATATTTACACCTGCACTATCAGCTTTTTCTGCAGCAGCAACCCAGTTCAATTCTTCAATAGCTGTTTCAGAAGCGGCATCTTCTGACCTATATAAATAGTAAGCAGCTTTAGGAGCTGTTCCTACAAATGTGCCGGGCAAATTTGCAGCTATGGTACTAAAGCATTGCATCCCATGCAGGTAATCTTCATTTACACTTTCTTCATTGTTCACAAAATCCCATGTACCTAAGATCTGATCATTATTTCTAACACTATCAAAAGTTGCCAAGGTTTTGTAATGAAAAAAACCTGCATCAATAATAGCCATTTGCATTTCGGCACCTAGAAAGCCAAGGTTATGCAGAAACTCCCCATTGTTCAAATGGATCTGGTTATATGCCTGGCCGTAATTATAATAATCATTTAAGTTTTGAGTACTTAATGCTACATCCATTTGCTCAGTTAATTCCGTGTTTGTTTTGGAAGATGGTCGGGCCGCTCTTGCAGCAAAAGGAGTAGATGAAATTACAAAAGGAAATGAATTTATTTTGGTTAGCGCTGCTGCATCTAAAGTTTTAATACAAACAAGATTAAGCCATTTACTTACATTCAGTACGCTAACGTTTCCGGACATACGAATACTATCCAGGTATGAAGATGTTACAGGAAGGTCGGTTGAATCTATAGAAATACCATATGCATTTCTTCTGTCGATAGAACGTTGTGATAAGAATTGTTCCGGAGCATTCAGCGAAAAAGAATTATTTCCTTTATCCCTAAGCTTGATGATATACCGGGTTTGTGCAAAACTTGATGCCTGATAATAAAACATCAATAAAAAAAAGAAAAATAAAGATCTCTTTATGAACATTTGAAGTTACAATTAATCAAATTCGTTATTCATTAATTATGATCGATCATCGTCATTGTAATTCCATAGCCTAACGCATAACCGTCACTTTCACCGGGTGTAGGTGGTTGATATTCCCTGTGTAAAAAATTGCGGTAAACCATTCCGATGCCTTTAGCATATTTTTCAATTCCAATATTTATTTCACTATAGACATTATGATTAGAAGGATCATTTATTATTTCGTTTCGTTGATTTACTGTTAATGTGCTATCAAAAGTATAGCTGCCTAATGTTAGCGGTTCATTTACATTCTCATAAGTATAATCCCAATCCTCTAAATAACGAACTTCTGATTCCGGTGAATATGTATCGATAAAGGCATTTCCCTTCCAGGTAAAATCATTTTTGATCGGAAATTTTAGTTTTAAAAAACGCATGTTATTTTCAATAAATTCTACTGAACTTATAGTTTTAACCATCATAAAAGTGTGGTAATCTGATACCCATGGGTCTGCCGCTGTCTTTCTAATATAACGTGCAATCCGGTAAGCCGGCCTGTCAAGATTATCTGTCATCATGCCATCAACTTCCAATTTAACCTGGTAACTGATAACAGTATCTTTTGTTCCGAAATTTATAAATTTTGTGGAGTCAAGATCATATACAATGTATTTGCCTATAATAGATGGAGCATATTCGTCTAATGTTATGAAGTTTGTAGCATCTTCTTCTTTGCTACAAGAAGTAAACAATACTGAAATTATTAGGGCGGCGAATAAATAATATTTCCTCATAAGAATGAAAGATACAAAATTTACATAAAAGGCTGCTTTGCTCTCTGAATTATTCCTCCACCGATAACATCATCGCCTTCATAAAATACAGCGCTTTGGCCGGGAGCAATTCCTTTTACATCTTCATAAAATTTTACTTTGATACCGTTATCTGTTGCATATAAATTGGCCAACGCACCTTTATCTTTATAACGAATTTTAGTGATAGCTTCCATTCCATCTGTTACGCCATCATATTTGATCCAATTCAATTTAGCTACGATCATTTCGCTTCCATTTAAATCGGTTTCTTCACCCAACACAACAGTGTTAGTTTCTGGATCTATTGATGTAACAAAAGCTGGCTTTCCTAAAGCAATGTCCAATCCTTTTCTTTGTCCAATTGTATAAAAAGGATAACCTTTATGCTTCCCTAAAATATTGCCTTTACTATCTACAAAATTCCCACCATCTACTCTTTCTTCTAATCCTTCTACTCTGCGTTTTAAAAATCCACGGTAATCATTATCAGGTACAAAACAAATTTCGTAGCTCTCGTTTTTCTTTGCTAATTCCGGATAACCAAAATCATGCGCCATTTGACGGATATCTTTTTTATGATATGTTCCTAACGGTAATAAAGTACGGCTCAATAGATCTTGTTGCAATCCCCACAGAACATAGCTCTGGTCTTTTGTATCATCTATTCCTTTACGAAGAAAATATCTTCCATTGGTATGTTGATGGATCTGAGCATAATGGCCTGTCGCAATAAATTCGCACCCCAATGCATCTGCTCTTTTTAATAAAGCACGCCATTTAATATGTGTGTTGCACATAACGCATGGATTGGGCGTACGGCCAGCAAGATATTCTTCTACAAAATTATCAATTACAAAATCGCCGAATTCATCACGGATATCTAAAATATAATGGGGAAATCCATGCTCTACCGCCGCAGCTCTTGCATCGTTGAAAGAATCGATATTACAACAACCGGTTTCTTTATTACTCTTGGTGCCGCCACTGCTTGCATAATCCCATGTTTTCATGGTGATGCCCACCACTTCATAACCTTCTTTATGTAGCATAAGAGCCGCTACGGTACTATCTATACCGCCGCTCATTGCCATTAAAACTTTACCTTTTTTGCTCATACTTCTTTCCCTCAAATATCCTGCAAAGATACAATGGTAAATTTTGCTGGCAAGAGTGAAAGGGTGCTCAAAAGGTTAATTATTTTATTTCAATAATTTTATTGAGTCTTTAATAGCTTGATTTTCCTTTTTAAGTAATTCAATTTCAGCCTGTTGCTCCTTTACTGCATTGATAAGCATGTACGTCATGGCACTGTTATCTACCTTTAAAAATCCTTTTGCATCTTTTTGAACCATATATGGTGCCACACTGTTTAGTTCTTGCGCTAAAACGCCTATGTATTCTTTATCAGTTTCGTAACCACTCAAAGAATTGTATTGAAAGTGGACAGGGTTAATTTTAAGAAGTTCCTGTAACCCATCATTATATGGTTTTATATTCTGCTTTAACCTAGCATCACTAACTGCTAACCATGCCCCTCCTCCGGGTTTATATGCAGCACCGCCTGTGTATAGATCTCCACCACTATTTTGAAAATACAAAGGAGAATTAGCGCCATTGTTTCTAGCTATTATTTCATTATCATCAAAAATAAGATTAGGACCCGTGGTATTTCCAATAAGCATAATTCCAGAGGTGGCAGCTAAAGTTGCATCTGAGCCACTAAAAACGGTTATAGCATTTTTCCTTATAGTTGTTGATGTTCCATTTCCAATTGTAAATAAAGTGTTGGTGGCGGTCGTATCATTAAACTTACCGATAACAAAACTATTATCAGTTTTAGCAATATTTGACCTTCCAAAGCAGGTTCCATAAACTCCTTCAACTCTTCCCTCGAATCCGGCAACAAATGTAAAATTTCCGGTAGCTATATTATTATAACCAAAAACACCACTGTAAAAACCTATTTGTCCATCTCTCCAGTTGTTATCATATGTACCTCCTGCTCGGAAGCTTGCATAGTATGGATACCACATTAATTGAGCACCTTCTGTCGGCAGATCAAATGGTCTAAATCCATAGCCCAATCTTCCATAAGAAAATATACCTCCATTATTATCGATCTTAACCGTTTTTTGTGATGATGGATTATCATTATCGTATGGACGCCTGGCATAAAAATTAGTATTCCCATCACTATCAATTTGAAATCCATTCCCATTACCAGAATAATCTACAATTCGGTGTCCAAATGTTTCTAGTCGTCTAGTAAGTTGATGATTACCGAGGTTATCCGCAACGGTATTCCAACTACTACTTTTAAATTGAAATAAACCAACCGTATCATCAGTTTGATATACGATCAAAGCATCCGCTGGGTTAAGTATTGCAATTCTTTCCGCTTTTGTCATCCGAGGAAGCAATATTCCTTTTGAAGTACTTTTAATTTCTAATAATGCGCTATTATCCGGTGAAGTAGTTCCAATCCCTACATTATTTTGAGCATTGGAGGACAGTACAAATAATAAAATGCCTGTTAAGATCAGATAAGGTTTCATTCTTTTAATTTTTGATTTTTTGAGATAGGAAGGCTTCAAGATAATCTTTTACCTTGATAATACATAAAACACTATATATTATTAGTTGATAATAAGATGTTGATCTATTACAAAATGTTTTTCTTTCATCACTTTCATTAAAGCGCCAGAGGATATGTGCTGAATGCCATTAAAAACGCATTTACCTGATTCCATAGGATCAATAATTATTGCATTGCATTTAGGTAACGTAGCAGGTGGGATAAGATCATCTTTCCAATTATTAGCATCGCCCCAATCTCCATCTCCAATGAATGTATATGTTGTGATCGGAAATTCCATCACAGATGCAGCCATCAATAAACCACAGTAACCATGGGGATGTTGTACAACCAAATTTCCGGAAGCCGGACAATTAACTGCACTATATGGAGACGTTACATAAGCCGTATAATTTTTCTGTACACTCATTGCCGGTGCAAAAGAATTTATTCTTGGCAAGCCATCAGTATAAGTACTGATCTTTGTTTTCAATCCTTCCCAACCTTTTCTGCACACACTTAAATAATTTGTATCGATCCATTCATTATCAACTGCAGATTTAAGTGCATAGATCAACATTCCGCTACCAGAGCTTTCTAAATAATTATTTGCAGAATCTTTTTTATCCATAACCTGGTACCACAACCCTGTTGTTACATCTTGCGTATTTTTAATACCGATGCAAAGGCTATCAAGTAATGATCGCATTTTTGGATAATCCTTATGCGATCTTGGTAAATATTTTAAAATGTCTACAATACCCATCATGTACCAACCCATTGCCCTGCTCCATACCTCACTTGATGTACCTGTAACAGGATCTGCCCATGCGGATGACCTTGTATAATCCCATGCATGTTTTGCAAGATGTAGACTGCTATCGTAAGTATGTGATGCCAATAACAGCGTTTGTCTTGTTGCACTATTTAATGCAGAATCATCATTAAACATAGCTCCATATTTTGCCAGAAAAGGATGTGCCATATAAATCCCATCCAGCATCATAATATTGTTATAACCACCATTGTTCTTATGCCAAAAACCTCCATCAGGAGTTTTTGCGAAACCTGTTCCCGTAAGAATATAGTTCCTGATCGTTGTTGCTGCGGTTTTATATTTTATCAGGCCAGTTTCTTTGAATAGATATAAGCACAATATACCAGGATGTATCTTATCAAGTGTCCTGGAAAGATTAAAATTCAGATTTGCCAAATAAGGATCCACATATGCTTTCACATAATTTATGTATGTGGTATCTCTTGTATACTCATATATTTTTTCCATCCCATGCAATACAATACTGTTTGAATATTCCCAGCCTTTGTTAGTCATGTTATTTATCGTAGGCTGGTATCTTGTTTTTATAGCATCGGAAAATTTAACGCCCCACGTATCTGCTTGTGAAAATAAGTAAGAAGAACAAAACAGGAAGAGGGTTAATATAAGTGCAGACTTTTTCATAAGCTGATTAAAGATAGCTGCGAAAAGAAAATCTTTTTAAAATAAGACCGCAATCGTTATCGGTATACAAAATAAAAAAGCAGGCGATTGCCTGCTTTTTTATTTTGTTATTTATTAAACCTATGATTTTGGTTTTTTTATTTTTTGTTTTTGTGATGCTGGTGTAGTAGTTAATGAAGGTTTAGCTTCTGCAGCAGGTTTTGGTTTTCCTGGATTTGCAGCTTCCCATTTTGCATATTCCTCAGCGCTTAATACTTCTCCAGTTAATGTGATACTTTTTGTAGAATCAGCTCCTGCAAATTTTACAGTTAAATGTTTTGTGAAAGAACCAGGATTTGCTGCATTGTAAGTTGCATCAATTGTACCTGATTTGCCCGGAGCAATTGGTTCTTTAGTATAATTTGAAATGGTACATCCGCAAGTTGGATTTGCCTGTTCAATAATTAATGGACTTGATCCTATGTTTTTTACAGTAAAAGTTCCTTTTGTTGGATTGCCTTGTTTGATCTTTCCCATATCAATTGTTTCTGTGGTAAATTTTGCAATTGTCGAAACACTTTTTTGTGCAAAAGAAACTAAACTGATACCTGCTAATGCTAATGATAATACTATTTTTTTCATTTTTTTCATTTTTTATAAATTTTTAAATCTTAATCTTTTAAAATGTTCAATTCTTTATTTTCAGGCGCAGAAGTTGCAGGTGTTTCCCATACTTCTCCTTTAATAGTGATCAATTTTGTTAACCCTCCATTGTAACTAATTGTAATAGTTTTTGTAAATGGTCCTTGAGCGCCTGCATTAAATCCTACGTTAATATTTGTTTTTTCTTGTGGAGCCTGAACTTTATCTTTTTCCCATTCAGGAGTAGTGCAACCGCAACTTGCCTGTACATTAGAAATTTTCAAAGAATCAGGTCCATTATTAACTACTTCAAAAGTATGAGTAACAGGTTTACCCTGAGGTATTTTACCAAAGTCATACTCAGTTTCTTTCATTCCTAACATTTCTAATTTAGGTTCTACAGTTTGGGCTTTTACTGAGATCAGTAAAAAAGATGCTGCAAATAAGGCAAATATTTTTTTCATAATGAGTGTCTTAAAATATTATACCAAAGATAGCAAAATGAATAAAGATGGATTATTTTACGTTTAGCTTAGGATTTTATTAACATTCTTAACAGTAATATTTTACATTTGTAATATGGATACCGGAGTTAATAATGATATAGCCTTACAAGAGAAGCTGAGCTTTGATAAATTCAGGCAAGCTGTTCTTTCAGACTATCGTTTTGTGTCCATAAGTCGTGAGACTAGTTTGCTGGGAAGGAAAGAAGTTTTGACGGGAAAAGCCAAATTTGGTGTATTTGGAGATGGTAAAGAAGTAGCACAGGTTGCTGCCGCTAAATTTTTTAAACCAGGCGATTTCAGGTCTGGATATTACCGAGATCAAACATTTATGTTTGCTGCAGGATTAGCCAGTGTAGAAGAATATTTTGCTCAGTTATTTGCCGATCCTGTTAATGATCCTTTTAGTGGTGGACGACAAATGAATGCTCATTTTGCCACTAAGATGGTGGATGAAAATGGAGAATGGCTTGATCTTGCTAATAGAAAAAATAGCACAAGTGACATTCCCCCTACTGCTTCTCAAATGCCACGTGGATTAGGGTTAGCATTTGCTTCTAAAGTTTTCAGAGAAATTGACGAACTAAAAGACCTCACTCATTTGAGTAATAATGGTAATGAAATTTGTTTTTGTACTATTGGTGACGCCTCTACAAGTGAAGGACATTTTTGGGAAACCATTAATGCTGCAGGAGTGCTGCAAGTACCTTTAGCCGTTTTTGTATGGGATGATGGATATGGCATTTCTGTTCCTACAAAATATCAAACTACTAAAGGATCAATCTCAGCTGCGTTAAGTGGTTTTCAGAAAAAAGAAGGCACCAACGGTGTTGACATATATAAATTAAAAGGCTGGGATTATGCAGGCATGTGTGAAGTATTGGAAGTTGCTATTCAAAAAATAAGAGACACTCATATTCCTGCAGTATTTCATATACAGGAAATGACGCAACCGCAGGGACATTCTACTTCGGGTAGCCATGAACGTTATAAAAGTTCAGAAAGGCTTACATGGGAAAAAGAATGGGATTGTGTGAAACAAATGCGTAGTTGGATATTGGCTAATGACCTTGCTGATGAATACGAATTGAGTGACATAGAGCTTGAAACAAAAAGTCATGTAAAGAAAAGCAAAGAACAGGCATGGGAAAAATATCATGTGCCTATTAAAAATGAGATCGTTACTGCAGCAGAATTGCTAACTGCTATTTCAGCTGACAATGAAGAAATAATTAAATTGATCACCGAATTAAAAACAAACAGAGAGCCGGTTAGAAAAGATATTTTAAGAACTGTTTCTAAAGTTTTGGACCTTGTTGATACTGGACACAATACAACTGAATTAAAAGCTTACCAGATCAAACTGCAGGATGAATGCGCTAAATACTACAATACACAACTGTACAATGAAGGAATAAGATCAGCATTGAATGTAAATCATATTGATCCTTATTATGATGAAGAGAGTAGAACAGTGAACGGATACGAAGTATTGAATAATTATTTTGATCAGTTATTTGCTGCTAATAAAAGAGTAATTGCCTTTGGTGAAGATGTAGGACAGATAGGTGATGTGAACCAGGGCTTTAGCGGTTTACAAAAAAAACATGGTGAAAAAAGGATCTTCGATACAGGTATCAGGGAGCTTACAATAATGGGACAAGGTATTGGTCTTGCCATGCGTGGATTAAGGCCTATTGCTGAAGTGCAATACCTTGATTATCTCTTATACGGCTTGCAACAATTAAGTGATGATGTTTGTACTATACATTATAGAACTGCTGGCTTGCAAAGCTGCCCTTTAATTATTCGTACACGTGGGCATAGGCTTGAAGGTATCTGGCATAGCGGATCTCCAATGGGGATGATCATTAATGCGCTTAGAGGTATGCATGTGTGTGTGCCACGGAATATGGTGCAAGCAGTAGGTATGTATAATACTTTATTGCAAAGCAATGATCCGGGCTTAATGATCGAATGTTTGAACGGATACAGGATCAAAGAGAAATTGCCGGCAAATTTATTAGCATACACTATACCGTTAGGTGTGCCTGAGATCATAAAAGAAGGAACAGATGTTACAATAGTTTCTTATGGGGCTACCTTACGCATTGTATTTGAAGCAGCTGAATACCTTGAAAAATTAAACATCAGTTGTGAAGTAATAGATGTGCAGACATTATTACCATTTGATATCAATCATATCATTGTTGAATCATTAAAGAAGACCAACCGTATCATCTTTGCAGATGAAGATGTACCCGGTGGTGCAGCAGCTTTTATGTTCAACAAAGTAATGGAAGAACAAAAAGGCTACAAATACTTAGATGTATCCCCACGAACAATTACTTCTAAAGCCCATCGTCCCGCCTATGGCAGTGATGGCGATTATTTCAGCAAGCCCAATGCGGAAGATGTAGTAAGGGTCGTTAAAGAAATGATGGCGGAGTAAGAAATGGGCAATTGACAATAGGCAATTAGCAATAAGCAGGGGCAATAAGCAATGGGCAATTGACAATGGGCAATAAGCAATACAAATAAACTTTATCCAGATTACTTTTTTAATGTACAATTTTGCTTAAGCAAGAGCAAATGAACAATAGATAATTATAAAAGCAATAGGGGTGTTATTAATTTTAAACAAACAAAAGTTTATAAACTTGCGTTTGAACAATCAATGGAAATATTTCATCTTTCAAAAGGTTTTCCAAAAGATGAAACTTATTCATTGACAGATCAAGTTCGTCGTTCATCAAGAAGTGTATGCGCTAATATAGCAGACGCTTACAGAAAGAAAAGATATCCAGCCAACTTTATTTCAAAAATTACAGACTGTGACGCAGAAAATTCAGAAACAGGAGTTTGGTTTGATTTTTCCTTAGAGTGTAAATACATTGATCCGGATAAACATAGCTTGTTTATTTTCAGAAATGAAGAAATTGGAAGACTATTAAATCACATGATAAATAATCCCGAAAAATATTAAAGTAACAGTTAAACCTTGCCAATTGCATATTGCAAATTGCCTATTTTTATTATGACATTATACCAAATTGACGCATTTACCAATAAATTATTCAGCGGAAATCCTGCTGCTGTTATTCCCTTAGAAAAATGGCTGGATACTGAATTGATGCAAACTATTTCATTAGAAAATAATTTAAGTGAAACGGTTTTCTTTGTGCCCGCTAATTCTTCAGATACAGATTTTGAAATACGATGGTTTACTCCTGAAATAGAAATTAATTTATGTGGTCATGCAACATTGGCAAGCGCTTACGTGCTTTTCAATATTTTAGATTATAAAAAAGAAACGATACGATTCAGTTCAAAAAGCGGTATTTTAAATGTCACAAAAAAAAATGAATTGATCATCATGGATTTTCCAAGTTGGAAGCCTGAACGTTTTGATGACTATGAAACAGAAACTTTGTCCGCTATTTTAGGTGGTGTAGAAATTGTAAATGTTTATAAAAACCGGGATTACTTGGTAGAATTACAAGATGAAACTGCAGTAAAAAAATGTACTCCGGATTTTACATTGATGAAAAAACATTTTGATAAAATGATCATTACCGCACCCGGCAGATCAGTAGATTTTGTTTCAAGATTTTTTGCACCGGGTGCAGGTATCAATGAAGATCCGGTAACAGGTTCAGCACACTCCCAACTAATTCCTTTTTGGAGTGAAAAATTAGGGAAGAATAAATTACATGCATTGCAACTCTCTCAACGTGGTGGTGAGATATGGTGTGAGCAAGTATCTGCAGAAAGAGTTACTATGAGTGGTAATTGTGTTTTTTATATGAAAGGAGAGCTTTCTATCCCATAATAAAACGCTTTGTTGTCCTTGAATTATTTCACTCAACAAAGTGAAATAAAAACCATACCTTACTATCACCAAAAACAACATATTATGTTACGCCTCTTAATTTTTAGCTGCTTCGGCATAATAAGTCATCTACCAGGTTATACTCAAAATGTTGGAATTGATGTTATAAATCCGGCGTATAAACTACAGGTCAATGATCAGGGATCTGATAATACCTATATGAGCATAACTAATAAAACTACCGGTACAACAAATACCGATGGATTGTTGATGGGAATGATTGGAGAATCTGCCATTATAGGAAATCTGGAAAACGGTAATTTAAGATTAGGCACTAATAATCTTACAAGAATGTTCATAGCTGCTGACGGCAATGTGGGTATTGATCTGGCAACGCCGGCTTATAAGCTACAGGTTCATAATGCATCATCTTCAAATAATTTAATAAGTATTACAAACAATACTACAGGCACGGCCAATTCTGATGGCTTGATTATGGGCATGCTAGGAAAATCAGCAATTCTGGCAAATGAAGAAAATGGCAATTTAAGATTGGGAACAAATAATTTAACAAGATTAGTAATTGACTCAGCGGGGAATGTTGGTATAGGACCTTTTGTAGCGGGTTTTCCCGATTATAAATTAGATGTTTCGGGTGATATTAATACAACCGGATTAATAAGATTAAATGGTAATGCCGGAACAGCAGGACAAGTACTTGGATCAAATGGAACAGCTGCTGATCCTACATGGGTAACTACTTCTTATTCGAACAACACAAGATTTTGTGTAGATCTTTCCAGGAGTGATGGTGCTACTATCGGCGCTGGATATGGATTTACAGGCGGTACACTAAATATAGCCGCAACAAAATATAATCTTAATCCCACAAATGTTACAGTTGGTGCAACTGCCGTTACCATTAATAAATCAGGCTTATATCATTTCGAGGTTTTTTACAATGCAGATTTTTATTATACCGGCGCATCAGTAGACCCATCCATCCGATCGTTTGTAAACGTTTCGTATCCTGGAGGGTTTAATCATGATATTGCATATAACACTGTAATGACCAAAGGCATTGCAAGCACTACCAGCTATTCTTACAATGGAAAATGTAGCTTTGATATTTACATTGTGGCCCCAAAAAATGTTTTTGTTAATTCATTGATCTATAAGAATGGTCCTACGAATTCAACACTCCAGGAAGGACAATTATATGGTCATCTGATCAGCGATTAGCCTTTATTTTAAATTGTGGTACACTTTCTGAACATCCTCATCCTGTTCTAGTTTATCAACCAATTTCAAAACATCATTAGCAGCATCTTCATCCAACTCAGTTAAATTCATTGGTATACGAGTAAGTTCCGCTGTAATTACTTCGAGCTTTTTTTCTTCTAAAGCTTTCGCCATATGCCCGAACTCTGAAAAAGCAGCCCGGATAATAATATTCCCTTCGCTGTCTTCCCCAATTTCTTCCAAGCCGTAATCGATCAATTCCAATTCAAGCTCATCAATATCCAATCCGGTATTTTTTACTTTAAATTCACCCATACGAGTGAACGTAAATGCCACACTACCACTTGTACCCAATGCACCACCACTTTTCGTAAAATGCATACGCACATTCGCCACAGTTCTTGTAGGATTATCCGTTGCCGTTTCCACTAACACTGCAACACCATGTGGTGCATAGCCTTCATAAACAACTTCATCATAACTGCTTATATCTTTACCCATTGCACGCTTGATAGCCGCTTCCACCCTATCTTTCGGCATGTTACATGCTTTCGCATTCAAGTAACATCTACGCAATGCAGGATTACTATCCGGGTCAGGTCCACTTGCTTTTACCGCAATAGCGATCTCTTTACCGATACGTGTAAAGTCTTTCGCCATTTTATCCCAACGTGCAAACATGGCACCTTTTCTTACTTCAAATATTCTTCCCATAATTTTAATCGTTTAAAACGTTTAAGGTTTAATACGTTTTAAGGTTATTTATTCCGTTAATATCCGTAATTACCGGGGATGCAAATTTAAGGAAAATCATTTTAAAAGTATTTTGAGAAACATATAGGCTTAAATTAAAAATGCCTCATAAAAATGAGGCATTTTTGATAGAGTGCAAATATTAGTTAATCGTAACTGTTCTTTTGTTTTTCAGCAGCTCTATATCTGCAGTTAGTTTCTTTATTTGTTCCTGCTGCTGCTGAATAGAAGCCACCAAAACCGGAATTAAGCTTGCTTCATCAACAACATTAACATTGGTATCCCGATAGGTATTTTTACCAAACATATAAGAAACTTTCTTTTGTGCTACCAGGTTAGGAAATACCTCTTTCACATTTTCTGCCATAAAACCAAATTGTTGTCCTTGATCTAATTTCAGATGCTTGTATTTCTGAGTATTATATTCAAACACTTTTGGTTTAAGCTTCGTTATCTTTTGCAAAGGATCGTTGATCTCGGAAATATTCATTTTTATATCGCTATCGGTTACTGCAGTTTGAGAAAATGCAACACTTGTTATGATCGATGCAAAAAAGAAAAGGCTGAATTTTTTTATATTTTGAGTTATATAGTACATAAGTTTAGTATTAAATATTAATAAATTAATAAGACACACGAATACATGAGAACATATCCGTTTTTAAATAAATAAAAATTATGCTATATCCGGAGGGGGTGTTAAAACAGGAAGAGACATGTTTTCTTTACAATGAATATTATTGGCCGAAATATTTTTTGAGCTCAGACCAATGCCGTTAATTGAAAAATGTATATCGTAGTTATGCGGCGTGTAATATTGTTTTAGTTCTACCTCTTTTTTTTCTTCACCATTCTTTTGAGTGTCTTCAGCTTCCTGGTTTATTAATACTTCAATATTTTCTTGATTAATTAGTACAGATAATGATGGTAATAGCAGAACGCTTCCCTTGAATAAAAACAAGGCAATGAAAAATAAACAGCTTATATATTTTAAATTATCTTTTATCATATTTTCCATGGCAAAAATACATACTAACCATTATTTATGTAATATTTTTATCAAATTAACAATCGATTTAAATATTAATTAAATATAGAGACCCTTTAGCTGTGAATAACTAATTTTATGCTATGATAGCACCCTTATTATCTGTAGAAAATTTATCCATTGGGTTTGAAGCAAATAATACAACAACTCCTGCGGTAAAACATATTTCTTTCGCTATCGAAGCAGGTCAAATGCTCGCCATTGTTGGTGAATCTGGTTCAGGCAAATCTGTAACCGCCTTATCTCTTTTACAATTATTACCCAAAGAAGCCAATATATCCGGCGAAATAAATTTTACCGACAAAAATTTATTAGCATTATCTCCCAAAGAAATAAATACCATAAGAGGTAAAGATATCGCTATGATATTTCAGGAACCAATGACATCATTGAACCCTGTTTTTACTTGTGGTTACCAGGTAATGGAATCCTTGCAATTGCATGAAAAATTATCATCCACGAAAGCAAAAAAAAGAACAATTGAATTATTTGAAAAAGTAAAATTGCCATCTCCGGAAAAGATCATTGACCGCTACCCACATGAATTAAGCGGCGGACAAAAGCAACGTGTAATGATCGCAATGGCAATGAGCTGTAATCCATCTTTATTGATTGCAGATGAACCCACAACTGCATTAGATGTAACAGTGCAAAAAACAATTCTTGAACTGATCAAAGAATTACAGTTGCAAAATAACATGGCTGTGATCCTGATAACACATGATCTTGGTCTCGTTGCAGATGTGGCAGATAAAGTTGCCGTAATGTACAAAGGAGAAATTGTTGAACAAGCTGATACAAAGGATATCTTTAGTAAGCCTCAGCATCCTTATACAAAAGCACTCATAGCATGCAGGCCAGCACTGCATCCTAAGGAACAACGCTTGCCATTGATCAGTGATTTTCTTGAACCAAAGAATGAAGCGTCGATCATTCAAAACAAAAAACTACCTGAGAATAATAATGTCGTTTTACGGATAGAAAATTTAAATGTTCATTACCGATCGAGAAAAAAATTATTTACAAAACAAGACCCGCCATTCAAGGCAGTAAATAACGTAAGCTTTACCGTTAGTAAACGTGAGATCATTGGCCTTGTTGGTGAAAGTGGTTGTGGCAAAACGACATTGGGCAGAGCTATTCTGCAATTGATACCTGCAACTTCTGGCAATATTATTTTAGAAGGCAAGGACCTGATGAAATTACCGAAGGATGAACTAAGAATTTTACGCAGGCATTTGCAGGTTGTCTTTCAAGATCCTTACGGATCCCTCAATCCAAGGTTGTCAATTGGCGAAGCAATATTGGAACCAATGCAGGTGCATTCGATCTTAAGCAACACAAAACAACGCAAAGAAAAAGTGGCTGACCTCTTAGAGAAGGTCAATTTAAAGCCTGACCATTTTAGCCGGTACCCACATCAGTTCAGTGGTGGCCAGCGGCAACGTATCTGCATTGCCAGGGCATTGGCAGTAAACCCTTCATTTTTGATCTTCGATGAAAGTGTAAGCGCATTAGATGTTAGTGTACAGGCACAGATCCTCAACCTGATAAATGACCTTAAAGCTGAATTTGATTTCACCGGCATCTTTATATCCCACGACCTATCTGTTGTTCGTTATATTAGTGACCGTATTTTAGTGATGCATCAAGGAAAAATAATAGAGGAAGGTGCAGCAGATGCAATCTATTTTTCGCCACAAAATGCTTATACTCAAAAATTGATCGATTCTATACCTGGGAAGAATATTGTCTGAAATCAGAATTTTCAGAATTAAAGAATTTTCAGAATTAGGGTATTTCATTTCGAAATTTCTTTCAATTAGACAAGAGTAAATATTTTAACCGCATCTGTTTCTTTGGGATGTCCCAATTACCATAGTGTAATTCTGGAAATTCTTTAATTCTGAAAATTCTGATCAAAAAACGTTACCTTCGCACTCTTAAAATCATGCCGTAACATGATAAGCGCCTTTAAAAAGGCTACTATCTTCTGTAAAGTCTACAGTACAAGGCATGTTTATCAACTTTTAAAATATTATTGATACACATGAAATTATCACAGTTTAGATTCGACCTTCCACTTAATCTCATTGCCCAAAACCCTACAAAACGCCGAGAAGATAGCCGAATGATGGTTATTAACCGCAAAACAGGCAATATTGAGAACCGCAATTTCAGAGACATCATCGAGTATTTTGACGACAAAGACGTAATGGTAGTGAACAACACGAAAGTGTTTCCTGCACGTATGTATGGTCGTAAAGAAAAGACCGGTGCTAAGATTGAAGTATTTCTTTTAAGAGAATTGAACAAACCAAATCGCCTTTGGGATGTGATTGTTGATCCGGCTCGTAAGATCCGTGTAGGTAATAAATTATATTTTGGAGAAAATGATGAGTTGGTTGCAGAAGTAATAGACAATACAACAAGTCGTGGCCGTACTATCCGTTTCTTATGGGAAGATTCTGAAGAGTCTTTCAGAAAGATGTTGGATTTTATGGGTGAAACGCCATTACCAAAATACATCAAACGTAAACCAGACGAAGAAGATAAAGAACGTTATCAAACAGTGTATGCAAAGCATGAAGGTGCAGTTGCTGCTCCTACTGCAGGTTTACACTTTAGCAATGAATTGATCAAACGCCTTGAAATTAAAGGTATTCGTTTTGCTGAAGTTACTTTACACACTGGCCTTGGTACTTTCCGTCCAATTGAAGTTGAAGATCTTAGCAAGCATAAAATGGATGCTGAATATTATGGCATTGATGAAACCGCTTGTAAGATCGTAAACAAAGCTAAAGAAGATGGAAAAAGAATTTGTTCTATCGGCACCACTACCATGAGAGCAATGGAATCTTCTTTTACTGCACAAAAATTATTGAAACCATCAGAAGGCTGGACGAACATGTTCATTCATCCTCCATATAATTTTTCTATTGCAGATTCTCTGGTAACAAATTTCCATTTACCAAAAACAAGCTTACTAATTATGACCTGTGCTTTTGCAGGATACGATGTAGTAATGGAAGCCTACAAAAAAGCTATTAAGGATAAATATCGTTTCTTCAGTTATGGGGATGCGTTGTTAATTGTATAGTGTGTCAGGCTGAGCTTGTCGAAGCCTTATTTCGAAGTTTTCTTCTTACAAACTAAATTATAAGAATCATCAACCAGCTTTAACAGCTGGTTGTTTTGCATTGTACCATCAACGATTATTGTATTCCAGTGTTTTTTATTCATATGATAGCCCGGCTGCACACAATCGTATTGCTCTCTCAATTCAATAGCATATTCAGGATCGCATTTTACATTGAATTGTAATTGTGGTGCATCCAGCGATGCTAATAAAAAGATCTTATCGTTTACTTTAAAAACCAATGTATCATTTCCAAAAGGGAACCCTTCGGTAACATCCGGTTTTTGTAAAACGTAATCTCTTAGTGTTTCAATATCCATTTATTGAAGATAAAAAATCTGAACTGAGAATAGAAGAATACGGAAAAAATATTTTAATTCAAGTCCCTGTTGTATCTTACCAATTGATAAAAGCCTTTTAAATCATTAAAACTGAATACCATTTCCTCTAATGCTTAAAGAGATCATTATTGCGATACAATCTTATTTACAAGCTCACCGATTTATTGTAAAACATAGATTGTGGAAATGGATATTAATACCGGGATTCCTCTATTCAATATTATTTTGTGTAGGCATGTATTTTTTCTGGCAAAGTACAGGGCAGGCCATTGATTACATGTTGTCAGTAACAGGCGCAAAAAAATGGCTGGTAGCTATGGAAGAAAGCTGGCTTAAATTTCTTGTCATTTTCGGCCAGGTAATATTGCAGCTGCTGTTAATGCTTTTGTATTTTTCTTTATTCAAATATTTATTCCTGATCATCGGCTCTCCATTATTTGCTTACCTCAGCGAAAAAACAGAAGCCATCATTGAAGGAAAAGATTTTCCATTTAGCTTCAAACAATTATTAAAGGATATACTTCGTGGAGTAAGGTTGGCGCTAAGAAATGCATTGTGGCAAACTGTTTATACAGTTTCTATTTTGATACTTTCTTTTATACCACTCGTTGGCTGGTTCACTCCGTTAATAGCATTGCTTGTTGAATGTTATTACCTGGGCTTTGCAATGCTTGATTACAGTTGCGAAAGAAATAAATTATCTACCTCACAAAGTATTGCATTCATTGGTAAACATAAAGGACTTGCAATAGGCAATGGCATTGTTTTTTATTTAATGCACCTGTTCATTGTTGTGGGATGGATATTAGCACCAAGCTATGCTGTTATTGCAGCTACACTAAGTTTGTATAACGCCAAAAAAGATTAACCATGCCTTCAACTGTTTATTTGGTTCCGTGTGTTTTAGATGATTCAGCTACCAATACCATTCCATTATATATATTAGATGCGGTAAAAGACTGTCAAGTGATCTTTGCTGAAAACGAACGTACAGCCCGTCGTTTTTTAAAAAGTATCTGTAAAGAAATTGTGATAGATGATTATGAATGGTTTGCCATACATAAGGTAGAAGAAGAACAAATAAATAGTCTTAAACAAAAAATTAAAGAAGATAAAAATATAGCGATCATCAGTGAAGCCGGCTGCCCCGGTATTGCAGATCCCGGCCAGATATTAGTTGAAGCTGCACACCAGCAAAATGCTACTATCAAACCTTTAGTGGGACCAAGTTCTATCCTGTTAGCATTAATGGCAAGTGGCATGAATGGTCAACAATTTAGCTTTGTTGGCTATTTACCTATTGATAATGGCGAAAGATTAAAAGCTATTAAAGAATTGGAAACTAATTCTGAAAAGAAAAAAAGCACGCAGATATTTATTGAAACGCCTTATCGTAATAATCAACTTTTGGAAACTTTATTAAAGTCATGTAAATCTTCTACAAAAATTTGTATTGCTGCAGAACTCACTTCGCCTAACGAATATGTGAAAACAAAAACTGTAGCAGATTGGAGAAAAGAAAAAACTGACTTTCATAAAAAGCCGGTCATATTTTTGTTGCAAGCTTAATTAGCGCTCTATATCTTTCATTACTTTTATTTCGTCAACTATATACTTTGTGTATCCTCTCCATGGCACTGTGCCTCTGTATTCTTTATAATGAAGGTCAAAATATTTTCCACTGTTATTCATTAACACATTCGCAATACTATCATTGATAATTGAAAATTCAAATTCATAAGATTGTATTGAACCTGCTGTTTTTGAACGAATACCCGACTGAATTAATTTGCCTTCATATGTTTTAAAAATATTTCCTTTTTTTACTACATAATTCAGCTCCCCGGATTTTACACCTTCACCGAATACATTAAAGTACTTCCACCATATTACCACAGCAATTACTAAAAACAACAAAAACAAGAACCAGCGAAGGAACTTAGTGAATCCGCTTGTTTTTTTACGCTCTTTGGCTAGTGTATCAAAGGAAACATCTTCCATACTTTTTTTATTGCAAGTTAAATATATTATTTGTTATAGTTATACATTGGAATATGAGAATAAAGACAACTCTATAAATATTTGAATTAATAAAGTGGTAAATTGCACCTTACAAAATTTCTACTATGAACATTGCGATTGTATGCTACCCTACTTTTGGTGGTAGCGGTGTGTTGGCGACTGAACTCGGGAAAGCTCTTGCAGACAAAGGACATAATATACATTTTATCACTTATCAGCAGCCTGTAAGGTTAAGCGGATTTCATGCAAATATTTTTTATCATGAAGTACGTGTCCCTACTTATCCATTATTTGACTACCCTCCTTATGAAACTGCGTTATCAAGCATGATGGTGGATGTGATCAACAATCATGATATTGAATTGCTGCATGTGCATTATGCTATTCCGCATGCATCAGCAGCGTACATGGCAAAACAGATCTTAAAAAAAGAAGGAAAAAATATTCCTGTTATTACTACGCTGCATGGTACAGATATTACTTTAGTAGGAAGAGATAAAACATATAGTCCTGTTGTTACCTTTTCAATGAATGAAAGCGATGCTTTAACAGCAGTATCGGATAACTTGAAAGATGAAACGCTGAAAAATTTTGTGATCACAAAAGATATTGATGTGATCCACAACTTTGTAGATGTAGATCGTTTTCACAGGAAACCTGTAGATGCATTTAAAAAACTGATCTCTCCTAATGGTGAAAAAATAATTGTGCATGCAAGTAATTTCAGGAAAGTTAAAAGAGTAGATGATGTGGTAAAAACATTTATGCTCATCAACAAACAAATTCCATCTAAACTTTTATTATTGGGAGATGGACCTGAAAGGCCTTACGTCGAAAGCATTTGCAGAGATTGTGTTTCTGCAGAGTTCATTAAATTTTTAGGTAAGCAGGAGCAGATGGAAGACATACTTCCAATTGCTGATCTATTTTTATTAACCAGTGAATATGAAAGTTTTGGATTAGCTGCCTTAGAAGCAATGGCAGCAGAAGTGCCTGTAATTTCTACCAATGCCGGTGGTTTACCCGAGATCAATATCGATGGTTATTGCGGATACATGAGTAATGTAGGTGATATAGAAGATATGTGTAAGAATGCGTTGATCATTTTAAAAGATGAGGCAACAACCAATCAATTTAAAAAGAATGCACTTGCACAAGCCAAAAAATTTGATATAGGAAATATTGTACCGCAGTATGAAGCGTTATATCAAAAAGTTATAGGTTAACTATTTTCTTTTTAACCATCCTTCAGGATTCACATTACTCGTTTCATTGCTGGTGATAAGGTCTATTGAACCTATACCTTCGTCATTTGCAGCAACTCTGCCCAACACCTGGCCTGTACGTACAGATTGTCCACGTGATAGATTTACACCTGTTAAATTGCTGTATGTACTAAAGTATCTACCGTGTTTTATAATTACCACTTGCATGTTATCAATATTTTGAACTGCAGAAACATCACCGTCAAATATTGCTCTAACAGCTGTGCCTATGTCAGCTCCGATAGTAATGCCCGGATTATCTATCGTAACGCCGATATCTAATTTTTGTGTGCCATAATGCACCATCACATATCCTTTATCAACCGGCCAAGGCAATGACCCTCTATTACTTTCAAAGCTTGCATTCAATTTTACATCCGCAGCTGTTGCCAATAAAACACTTTCTTGTTTTGCAGGCTTAGCTTTTACTGGTGTTGCTTTTTTTGTAACAGTTGCTGTAGGATTAGCTGCTTTTTCAGCAGCAGCAATTTTTTCATTTTCTTTCCTGATCCTTTCTGCTTCTGCTTTTGCTTTTGCAATTGCCTCATCTCTTGCTCTCTTTATCGCTATCGCAATTGCAGAACTTACTTTTGCCATTTGCTTTTTAGACGCAGCAATATGGGCATTCAGCTCCTTAGTTTGTGCTTTTAATTTTGATACCACCTGGTTCTTTTCAGCTTGCTGATCTGCAAGCACCGTCAGTTCCTTATTTTGTACTTGTAGTGTTTCACCCTTCTTATCTTTCGTTCCGTTTAGTTCAGTAACTCTTCCTCTCAACATATCTTGCGTACGCACAATATTTTCTCCCTGCATCTCACGGTAAGCCCTATAGCTTTTTAAATAAGCGATCCTTTTGATGGCATCATTAAAACTGGAGGCAGAAAAAATAAAATTTAAAAAATCCGAATTGCTTCTGTTCTTGTAAGCATAAACCATGCTCTTAGCATATTCTCTTTTTAGTGTATCTAATAATTTTGAGAGTTTATTTATATCTTTTTGAGAACGATAAATATTTTTATCAAGCAGGTTAATATCACGGTTGATATTTTCAATAACATTCCCTTGTAATTCCAACTTGCGTTTAACCAATGAAAGTTCTGCCAGGCTTAATTTTGTGGTCTTTTTATTCTTATCGAGAAGCTGTTGCGTTTGTTCAATTTCCTTTTTTATTTCAGCTCTTTGCTTCTCAAGGTCTTGTTGCTCTTTGGATTTTCCGGGTTGAGCAATAGCTGCTGATGTGGAGAGCACAAAAATCAATATGGATATGAATTTCAGCATTGGTAAAATTTAGAAGTGAATCAAAAATACTATCTCACCATTTATTAAAAAGAAAGAAAAACTAACACCCTGTGTATAATTACAAAATAACGGTTATTTGCGCTTATAATTGGATGGGATGTTGAAGGAGACTGACAAATCTTTGTTAAACTCATATTGCTTATAATTCAACCTTATGTCAAGTTTATTTTTTTCTGATACTGTGATCTCTCTGAACGTAGAAAAATTAACGCCTATTTTATTTTCATATTCATCGTAGGTAATGTCCGCTGTCCTATTCCTGGTAAGATCTACATCATCTAACTTGCTATGGATTATAACGCCGTTATTATCCAACGTTAGTAAGTGTTTAAAATATTGGCCAACAGATGCAAGCAACACCCTATCATCAGCCTTACGATAAGAAACAATATTATCATTCATAAAAATGGGATTGCCCACAAGCAGATCCTGTAATGTTTTAAAATCAAATGGTATTTGTGTGATCTCCTGCAAATAATCAAGTGACCGCAATTGAACTTCTTTATTTATTTTATCTACAAGGAACACACTGTCTTTTCTTATCAAAACCCTGAATGCTTCAATATTAAAAATGGTGGCATACATTGATATCCATACCACACTGTCTTTTATAATATGAACATACGCAGTAACGTTAGGCTGTTTTCCTTTACTGTCTTCATATTCAACTTTTACTTTAGCTGCAAAGGTTTTAAAATCTATATATTTTGCATGAAGAGAGTCCATTGTTTGCTTCACAAATAATGCGGAATCGGACTTGGTTTGATCTGTGATCACAATTGCTGAAGAATCTTTTTTATTGATCGCTGTCTGAATCTTTTTTGTTGGGCGGCAACTTGTTGCGGCCACACCAATCACAATTACAAAAAGTATAAATATTTTATTGATCATTTTTTTTAATTTATTGATGTCCTGTATGTCCGAATCCGCCAGCGCCACGTACCGTATCATTCAATTGTTGTACCAAAACAAAATCAGCCTTTTCAACCTTGGCAAATATCATTTGAGCAATTCGGTCCCCGTGCTGTATCTTTTGAACTTCATTACTGAGGTTAATTAATATCACTTTTACTTCTCCCCTGTAATCACTATCAATAGTACCGGGAGTATTCAGGCATGTAATACCTTGTTTTACTGCCAATCCGCTTCTTGGCCTTATTTGAGCTTCATAGCCTTCAGGAATTTCTATAAATAATCCTGTAGGGATAAGCGTTCTTTCAAGAGTATTTAAAACCACTTCGTTTTCAAGGTTTGCTCTAAGATCCATTCCTGCCGAGCCTTTCGTAGCGTATGCCGGTAAAGGATTATCAGATTTATTGACAATATTAACAGAGATCGTTTGCATATAACAAGGTCAAATTTATTTTAACACAATTTTTTTGAAAGAAAATTTATGCTTTTTGTAATAGCAATGTTGCATAAGCTACTAACCCTTCCTCCCTTCCTACAAATCCCATTTTTTCTGTAGTGGTTGCTTTGATAGAAACATCAGTTAGTTGCAATGAAAGGATATCTGCAATTACCTGTTGCATTTGCGGCACATAATTTTTAATTTTTGGAGATTCTAAACAAAGCGTACTATCAATATTTATGATTGAATAGCCCTGTTGTTTAATTAATTCAAAACTTTTTTTCAAAAGAATTTTACTATCAATATTTTTTAAAGATGCATCAGTATCGGGAAAATGAACCCCAATATCTCCAAGGCAGGCAGCACCAAGCATTGCATCACATATAGCATGTAACAAAACATCAGCATCGCTATGGCCTAAAGCGCCTTTTGTATGTGGGATCAAAATACCTCCAAGCCAAAATTCCCTGCCCGTTACCATTTGATGAAAATCTATCCCAAATCCAATTCTTATATTCATTAAAAAAAATTATTCGGTAAATATCTATAAAATGTAGTGTATAATAAAATAAAAGCGTCACGTTGTATACGTGACGCTTTTTATAAAAAAGAAATTAATTATTTAGAAGGTGTTGCTGTTGTTGATGAACCATCTCCACCATCAAAATCAAAAACTAATCCAAATCTAAGTGTATTTGATAAAGGATTACGATTTGTACCATTACCTGAAGGTAAAAGGTAAGAGAAGTTCAATCCGAAAGTATTGTATTTTAAACCAGCTCCTAATGTGAAGTATTTACGATTTCCTTTAGTAGGATGTTCATAAAAATAACCGCCTCTTAAAGCAAATTGATTGTTGTACCAATATTCAGCGCCAGCAGAGATCTGAAATTCTTTCACTTCTTCTCCAAAACCACCCGGTGCATCTCCAAAAGATTTAAACCAGCTGCTAACTACGCCTTCGCTTCTATATTTTTCTAAATTAGCCTGATCCACTTCTTCATCACCTGTTGAAATTGGAGGTGTAGGCACTAATAATTTATGAACATCTAATCCGAAAGTTACTTTATTAGCTTCGTCTACTACTTTAGTATAAGCAATACCTAAACCCAAGTTTGTAGGAATATAATCTTTTTGAGTAGCATCATTTGTGTAAGCGATCTTAGCACCTAAATTTGATATTGCAATACCATAATTTAATCCTTCGCCTTTTTCATCTTCACTGGTATGAAATAAACTAAGGTCCCCTGCTACAGATGTTCCAGGTTTATAAGTGGTTCCAGAGCCAAGGTCTCCACTAGCTAGTCTTGAATTGATATACCTCAATGCTACACCAATGCCAAGTTTTGTAGATAATTTTCTGGAATATCCTACATCAAAAGAAAATTCACGTGGCCTATACTCACCTAAAGGATTACCCTGAAAATCGGTAAACTGCAAACTTCCTAAATTAAAATAACGTAAAGATGCTGTCATAGCCTGCATCTCATCTAATTTGTAATATCCGCCTGCGGTAATCAAGTTAACATCATTTAAACCAAGGTCTTTTAACCATGGGGTATATGTTAAACTAATACCACCTTGAATAGTATTAAAAGGAGTTTTAGCTAAATTCCAAAAACCTGAATTTGCATCAGGTGCTGTGGCAATACCTACATCTCCCATACCACCACTACGGGCATCAGGTGAAATTCTTAAAAAAGGAACTGCGGAGGTAACAACATTAATTTCATTACTTTGTTGGGCACTAACTAAACCAGAAGTAAAAACCAGTAACAAGAAGCTTGTTAGTTTCAGATTTGCTCTTTTCATGCGTATTTTTTTGTCTTAAAATAAGGGTAGACATATACTCAAATTACGTGATGTTTTTATTTTTAAATTTATATAATTATTTGAGCAAAATAAATTGGACGAACAAGATAGAACTAAATGTTCAATTATCTATTATTCAACCAATTAATTTTTTCAAAAATAGCCGTTTTAAGGTTTCAAATCCAAAAATGATGTGTATAGATTACACAACATTTTTGGATGTTCTCCAAAAAGATAACGTAAATACTTGATGCGTTATTGTCATTTAAAACAAAGACACTTCAAATATCATTTTAGTTGCATATTAAAGTCTTTACAATTTTATGTTAAAATGAGAGGGCTACTAAATAAAAAATGCCTGTTTTTACTAATTTCACGTAATTAGGGTTTATATTCGCAACTGTAAAATTTTAAGTACAATATTTTATAAACCACCACGTTAAGCAATAATGGCAAAACCAATGTACATGCAAAAATTATTTTCCGTAAAAATCCTATTGGTCGCAGGCGTAGCAGCGATCAGTTTTACCTCTTGTAAAGGCTTGTTTGGCAAGAAGAAAGAGAAATCATCAGTTACAGGCTGGTCCTATGATGATAAAAACATGGGGAACTATCACGTATCAAAAATTAAATATCCGAAAGCCGGTCCAGGACTAGTATTTGTTCAAGGCGGTACTTTCGTAATGGGTGCAAAAGATGAAGATGTAATGGGTGATTGGAACAATGTACCACGCCGCGTTACCATTCCTTCATTTTTTATAGATGAAACAGAAGTTGCAAACGTACATTATCGTGAATATATTTATTGGTTATCTAATACTTTTGATAACGATTCTACTATCATGCAAAAAGCTTTGCCTGATACGCTATGCTGGCGTGAAGAGTTGGCTTACAATGAGCCTTATGTAGAGTATTATTTCAGGTATCCTTCTTATAATTATTATCCTGTAGTTGGTGTGAATTGGAGACAAGCGCATGATTTCGCTGTGTGGAGAACTGATAGGGTAAATGAATTGAAATTGATCGAAAAGAAATTCCTTAATAAAAATTTCACCAAAAATGAAATGAATAAAGGAGGTGGTGATAAAACTTTTAACACTGAAACTTATTTGATGAGTCCGGACCTTATTACAGGAAAAGGTAAAGGTAAAACTGCCGGACGTGATGTAAATGGTAAGCCACGTACAGTTGTAAAAATGGAAGATGGTATTTTAAATATGGGATACCGTTTGCCATCTGAAGCTGAGTGGGAATATGCAGCTTATGGTATCATAGCTCAAAATCCTAGCCCACGTAAAAAAGAAAGCAAATCAGGTGAAGAGTTATTATCTAACCAACAAATATATTCTTGGAGCAAAAATCCAAATGGATTAAGAGATAACCGCAGAGGTAGCTGGCAAGGTAAATTCTTAGCTAACTTCAAACGTGGTAGTGGTGATAACATGGGTGTTGCCGGTGGTTTGAATGACCGTTCTGCAATCCCTGGTAATATCAAAGCTTTCTATCCAAATGCATTTGGCTTGTATAACATGAGTGGTAACGTTAGTGAGTGGGTAGCTGATATATATCGTCCTTTAACTCCTTCTGATGCTGAAGATTTCAACTATTTCCGTGGTAATAAATTTCAGAAATACCTTAAAGAAGGTGGTGAATTTAAAAGAGATAGTGCAGGTATGTTGAAAAAAGTTGATGTTAGTGATGAAGAATCAAAAAACAGAAGAAACTACCAACATAACAATGCTTTAGGCTTTATGGATGGTGATTCTTTAAGTGGTTCTTTCTACCAATATGGTGTTACTACTTTGATCAGCGATAGCTCAAGAGTATTTAAAGGTGGTAGCTGGAACGATAGAGCTTATTGGTTATCTCCAGGTGCTCGTAGGTTCTTAGAAGAATATCAATCTTCAAGCACTATTGGTTTCCGTTGTGCTCAAACTTATTTAGGTCCGCCGGAAGGTCCTGGATTTAAAGAAGGTAATATCTTCGGTAAACGCCGTCAATCAAAAAAGAAATAATTCTTAAATAATATTTTAAAAAACCTCCGATAATTATCGGAGGTTTTTTATTTGCACTAATTTCTATATTCTATACTATTTTTGATATATGCAAATAGAAGAATTATATAAAATTTTTATTCAACATCCATCTGTTCAAACTGATACAAGGAAATTACAAAATGGTGATCTGTATTTTGCTTTAAAAGGTGAAAACTTTAATGGTAACACTTTTGCGAAATCTGCATTGGATAACGGAGCTGCATACTCGATCGTTGATGAAGATATTGAGGGAAGTGATACCGATGAAAGGATAATAAAAACAAATGATGTTTTAGCAACCTTACAGGCATTGGCAAAATACCATAGACAGCAATTTACATTTCCCTTCATTGCAATAACGGGAAGCAATGGGAAGACAACCAGTAAGGAATTGGTGCATGAAGTTTTGTCAACAACTTATAAAACATATACCACTAAAGGAAACCTAAACAATCATATAGGCATACCACTTACTATATTATCCGTAAAAAAAGATGCTGAAATAGCTGTGATAGAAATGGGTGCAAATCATCAAAAAGAGATTGAAAGTTATTGCACCTATACCCTACCTACACATGGTATCATTACAAATTGTGGCAAAGCGCATTTAGAAGGATTCGGCGGAATTGAAGGAGTAAAAAAAGCGAAGGGTGAATTGTTTGATTATCTGCGTAGCAATAATGGCACTGCATTTATAATGAATGATTATGATTATTTAAATGAAATGAGCAAGGGCATTACATTTGTAAAAACTTATGGAACAAAGGATGCCGAAATAGTGGGAAATGTAAATCACACCAGCCAATTTTTAGAAGTAAATATTTCAAAAGGAAGTAGCATAAAAACAATAGCTACAAATCTTGTAGGCGAATATAATTTACCTAATATATTATTAGCTGTTGCAGTAGGCAAATATTTTAATGTAGCCGATGAAAAGATAAAAGCTGCTTTAGAAAATTATGTTCCTTCAAACAGTCGTTCGCAATTGATCGAAAAAGATAGTAATAAAATTATCTTAGATACATATAATGCTAACCCCACCAGCATGAAAGCTGCTATTGAAAATTTTGCTAAAATGAATGTAGCTGATAAGATCATGATCCTTGGTGCAATGATGGAATTAGGCGATGAAAGCAATGCAGAACATGCTGCTATCATAAAACTGATTGATACATTTAAATGGCAGAAAGTTGTACTTGTAGGAAATGATTTCAACAATATACCCAACGATCATATTAATTTTCCAACTGCTGATGAAGCTAAAGAATGGTTCAAACAACAGTCCTTTACTAACAGCGGCATATTAATTAAAGGCTCTCGTAGCATGAAGATGGAAAAAGTACTGGAAGCTTAGCTAATTTTTTTTCCTTCGGAAAATTATAGCTGCATTCGTTTTCAGATCAGCTGAAAATCTTAATTCATATACCTTATCAGCATCCCATACAACTAATAGCCCTGTGTTAGGAGGAATACTTCCAAGATTTTCAGCATACATTAATAAACTTAATGTATCAGGCATATCCTTGTTGATATAGATCGTTTTTCGGTTAGGCCTTGTAGTTAGTCCGGCTTTGGAGAAAATAACTCCACCATTCATCAATACACTTACAGTATCACCATCTACTTCACCATTATCATACAAAGTAAGTATTAAACTATCTGATTCAAATTCCACAGTTTGCTGAGTAGTAGTTTTTCTTCCCATATAATCTGCGGCTACCCCACCTGAAGGTGGTGCAAAAACCTGTTTAGGTAACTCTTTTTTCACAACCGTTGGCTCTGGTGCTTTAACAGCAACAGGAGGTGGCACTGGTTTAGAAGCTACGGCCACCGGCTTGGGTGCTACAGGTACTGGTTTCGGCGCTACAGTAACAGGCTTAGGAGCTACAGGTTTGGGAACCACAGCTACTACAGGGGGCACCTTCTTTTCCGGAACTGGTTTGGCAGCAATAACTGGCTGAGGTTTCTTTTCTTCAGGAGGAGGTTTAGCCACGACGACTTCTACCTTTTTCTCTACAGGTTTTTCAACAGGTGGAGCAGGTTTGATCTCTATTGGTTTAGGAATAGCAGGTTCTTTCTTTTCAACAACAGCAACTACCGGTTTATCTTCTTCTTTTATTGCAGCTGAGGCTTCTTTAACAGTTACTGCCGGTGCCTTTTTTACAGCTACCATACTCTCATCAGGTTTGTTCTCTTCAACATTTTTTGCCACGGGTAATACATCTACAGGAGGAGCATCAATTGCGGCAAGGTCAATATCTACATCGTCACGTTTTGGTTTTTTTCTTACAAAAGAAAGATCTTTTGTTCTGTCCTGATCTTGTAATTCTTTAAAAACATCTGCTTCAGTAAAATCATCCACTTTACTAAGTGACAATGTCCCTGACTCTCCTTTTTTCTTATCAGATTTTTTTGTTTTCCAAATACCATTCATTGACAATGCTACCCCTGAACCTGTAATTGCGGTAGCGTATGATATCTTGTTTTTTTTGAGTGCGGCATAGGCAGTATCATCTAAAAGAGGATCCATGTCTTCGAACGCTACATTATTATTATGGAATGCTATTTTGACTCTTTTTAAGACACGTACCTCTCTTCCCTGGTAATCATAAGTGACATATGAATATCCTTTTACAAAACCATTTTTTTCAATAGTAACTACAAGCTCTAAAGGCAATGATCTTTTAGTGGTTTCATTGTATAATTCACCTTTCCAAATACCAGTAGTTACCTGAGCTGAAGAGCAAAAGGATGAAAATAAAAATAGCAGTAAAAATGGAATATGTCTTTTATGAATAATAATTTTCAAAGCATTTATTTTACTGCAAATTAATAAACAAGTTTTAGTTATTTGATTTTTCCAGGATTTGTAAAACTGTACCGTACAAAACTTCAGTTCCCAATGCCAGATCTTGATAAGATGAGTATTCCAAAGGATTATGGCTGATACCATCTTTGCTTCGCACAAATATCATTCCGTAATCACATGCATAAGAAAGCGTCAATGCATCATGAAAAGGGCCACTCATTAATTCGGGAGCATCAAGATTTAAATTAATAGTCTCCTCTTTAATAATTTTTCTGATCCAATCGGCACAATAACGTGGTTCACTATTAGTGTCTTCTGATATAGTGTAAGTAAGTTGATGTTTTTTTGTGATGGCTTCTATTTTATCGATCAATTGTTTTTCGTAGCGATGTCTTCTGTCTAAATCAATGTCACGTAGATCTAAAGTCAATGTAACTTCTTCTGGGATAATATTTCTTGATGCAGGAAAAACATTTAATGTACCGACAGTCCCTACAGTTGGAGCTCCGGGAATTTGTGTAGCAATTTCATTTAATGCAATAATAACTTCTGCAGCACCTACTAATGCATCTTTACGCATATTCATCGGTACAGAACCTGCATGGCCTGCCATTCCTTTTAATTTCAATGTTTGCCATAGCGGACCAGAGATACCTGATACAATCCCTATTGGTTTGTTAGCAACATCTAATACCGGGCCTTGCTCAATATGTAATTCTAAAAAGCAAAAAATACTTCCGGGTTTGTATTCATCTTCTTTTGATTTTGTAACATCACAACCAAAATCTATTAACGCTTGTTTCCTACTAATACCATCTTTATCTTTTCTTTCTATATCCTCAGGATCTAATCTTCCTGTGATTCCTTTAGAGCCATATAAGCCTTTATTAAAACGCCAGCCTTCTTCATCTGCAAAAGAAACTACTTCAATGCTTCTTTCTGGAGTGACATTATTTTCAGACAAAGTTTTTACTACTTCGATTGCACATAGCACACCAGCAACGCCATCAAATCTTCCACCATAAGGTTGTGAATCTAAATGAGAGCCCATCATTAATACAGGCAATTCAGGTTTTTTCCCTTCCAGCCTTCCGATAAGATTTCCGAAATTATCGATATGTGTTTTCATACCGGCTTCTTCCATCCATGAAGCAGCAATTTTAAATCCTTCTTTTTCTGTTTGAGAATGAGCAGGACGGTTAGTCCCAGTTTCACCAATTTTACCAATGAGGCTCATGGCTTCAAAATGTTGCTGAAGGCGGGTGGCGTTAATTTTCATTATCTGAAATTTATTAAGTTGCCCCGCCCTTGAGGGCGGGGCAACACATTATAAAGTTTATAAAATTTTAATGATCATTTAAAGGACGACCTTCTTCTTGCCACATTTTCCAGTTCACATAATCGGGCGCTACTCTAGTTTCAACCATGGTGATACAATCTTCAACCGGGCACATCAACTGACAAAGATTACAACCAACGCACTCTTCTTCTTTGATCGTGTATTTATTGTAAGGCTTACCAAAATCTAAATTGATAGATTGATGGGATGTGTCTTCGCAAGCGATATAGCACAAACCACAATGAATACATTTATCCTGGTTGATGTTTGCAATGTGATGATAGTTGATATCCAAATCTTCCCAATGCGTAATTTTTTCAACCGATTTTCCGATGAAGTCTTCAATTTTAGCATACCCTTTTTCATCCATCCAGTTATTCAAGCCTTCGCACATATCTTCAACGATACGGAAACCATGTTTCATTGCCGCAGTACATACCTGAACAGTAGAAGAACCTAATAACATAAATTCAACCGCATCTTTCCATGTACTAACGCCACCGATACCCGAAATCGGCACTTTAGATGTTGTTGGATCCTGACTGATGGTAGTCAACATTTTTAATGCAATCGGTTTTACTGCAGGACCGCAATAACCACCAAACACTGATTTACCAGCAACATATGGATTAGGTACTAATGTATTTAAATCAATACCGGTTACAGATTGTATCGTATTAATCAATGACAATGCATTTGTACCTGCTTTCACACATGCCACACCGGTAGGTACGGGAGAATGTACATTAGGAGTAAGTTTTGTAATAACTGGAATGGTTGCTTTTTCCATTACCCACTCAACAACCATTGCTGCAATTTCAGGATCTTGTCCAACAGCCGCACCCATACCACGTTCTGTCATACCATGCGGACAACCAAAGTTTAATTCAAAACCCATAGCCCCGGCATCTTCACATTTCTTAATTAATTCGTGCCAGCTATTTCTATCATTGTCTGCCATCAAAGAAACGATCATTGCTCTGTCAGGAAACATTTTTACTACCTCAGTAATTTCTTTCAGATTTATTTCCAAAGGACGATCACTGATCAACTCAATATTATTGAAACCCATTACTCGTCCGCCGTTAAAGTTAACCGCAGAGTAACGTGAAGAAACATTTTTTACCTGGCTACCCAATGTTTTCCAAACTACACCACCCCAGCCTGCTTCAAAAGCACGAACTACATTTATTTTTTTATCCGTTGGAGGTGCACTCGCTAACCAAAATGGATTTGGAGATTTAATGCCTAGGAAATTTGATGATATATCTGCCATAAATTATTATTTTGCCCCTATCCCCTAAAGGGGGATTAGAGTGTTAAAGTTTTTAGTTTATTATTTTCATCGAAATTTTAAAATATTTAAATAAAATTATTCTCTTTGAATAACTCCCCTTTAGGGGATGGGGGCTACTACAGTCCAAGATGTTTTAAAATTGCTGCAGCTCCATCTTTACCGGCTTGTGCTGCATCCACTACTTCTTTACCCCCATTTACACAGTCGCCACCAGCAAATACACCATTGATACTTGTAACAGCTTTGTCACTCACTACAACTTTACCTCCATTATTATTGATACCGCTACTTTTTACTAATTCTTCAAAAGGCATTTGACCTGCAGCTTTAATAACCATATCAACAGCCAAAGAAAAAGTTTCTCCTGTATCAACCGGGCTTCTTCTTCCGCTTGCATCAGGCTCTCCTAATTTCATTACACTGCAAACTATTTCCTGTACTTGCTTATACCCTTTAATTTCTTTTGGAGCCGCTAACCAGATCACCTGGCAGCCATCCAGTTTAGCAATATCTAATTCAACATCAGTACAAGGCTTTTCAGCTTCAGTGCGTCTATACAACATCGTTACTTCTTTTGCACCTAAGCGTTTCGCTTGAGTAGCCGCATCGATCGCTGTCATACCCATACCAATAACAGCTACTTTATTTCCTACCGGAGTTTTGCTGTAATCGTTGCTACGCAAATTATAAATAAATGAAATGGCATCTTCAACACCTTCAAGTTCTTCTCCCGGAATTTCCAATTGACGAGCCAAACCTACACCTATAGCCAAATACACCGCATCATAATTTTTTTGCAGATCAGCCAACTGAATATCTTTTCCTAATTCCTGGTTATATTTTATTTCAATTCCACCAATTCCTAAAATGTAATCAACTTCTTCTTCGCAGAATTGTGGTGTAACTTTATATGCAGCAATACCGTAGGTCATCAAGCCACCACCTTTACTTTCTTTCTCATAAATAGTTACGTCTATGCCTTCACGTGATAATACATGAGCACAACTTAAACCTGCAGGACCGGCACCGATCACCGCAACTTTTTTACCATTGCTTGGTTTACGGTCAAATAATTGCCAATTCTTTTTCATAGCAATTTCTGTACTGTAACGTTGCAATTTAGCAATAGGAATAACAGCTTCATGCTCTACAAAATTGTACACACAAGCGCCTTCGCATAATTTTTCTACCGGGCAAACTTTACTACAACTTGCTCCCATAATATTGCTCGACAAAATTGTGTACGCTGAACCCTTGATATTTTCAGTTGTTATCTGCTTAATAAATTTAGGAACGTTGATCCCGGTCGGGCAACTTTTTGTACATGGTGCATCGTAGCAAAATAAGCAACGGTTTGCATCTACCAATGCAGCTGTATACGAATCAAACGGGGGATGAATATCGCTGAAGTTCTCTTCGTATTGCTCTTTCGAAAGTCTGTTATTTTCTATCATAATTTAAATTTGAGTGCTGCCCCCATCCCCTAAAGGGGAGTTATGGAACGCTTATGATTAATTAATATCCTATTTTAATTTTCTTACCTATAAAATATACCCTTTGAATAACTCCCCTTTAGGGGATGGGGGCGGTTTATGGCTTCACAATTTCTCCGTAACTCTCCGGTCTTCTATCTCTGAAGAACTGCCATTTACTTCTTACTTGCTCTATTAAATCTAAATCAAATTCAGCAACGACCAATTCATCTTTATCTTCAGAACCGCAAGCAATAATTTCTCCCAACGGATTTACAAAATATGAATTGCCATAAAATTTACCGTGATTCCATGGAGCTTCTGTACCAACACGATTGATGCATCCCCAAAAATTACCATTTGCTACCGCATGTGCAGGCTGTTCTAATTTCCATAAATATTGTGATTGACCAACCGTAGTTGCAGAAGGATTATAAACGATCTCAGCTCCATTCAATCCTAAGCATCTTGCACCATCAGGAAAGTGACGATCGTAACAAATGTACACGCCAATTTTTGCATACTTCGTTTGAAAAACTGGATAACCTAAGTTGCCGGGCTTGAAGAAAAATTTCTCCCAAAAACCTCCTGTATGAGGAATATGATTTTTTCTATACTTGCCAAGATATGTTCCATCAGCATCGATCACCGCAGCAGAATTATATAATATACCAGCTTGTTCTTTTTCGTAAATCGGAACAATGATCACCATATTATATTTCTTTGCATATTCCTGCATACGCTCTGTTGTAGGACCAGGAATAGTTTCAGCGCTTGCATACCATTTAGCATCTTGCCCAGGACAAAAATACGGCGTATTGAAAATTTCCTGGAAACAAAGTATTTGAACCCCTTGTCTGCCGGCTTCTTCAATTAATGGAATATGTTTTTGCACCATTGCTTCCATAATTTCCGGGATCGTTCCTTCGCCTTCCGTCATTGGAAGTGACACTTGAATAAGACCCGATTTAATAATTCTTGGCATAATTATTTTTTATTTGCCCCCATCCCCTAAAGGGGTGACTGGAAGATTATGTTTTATATTTTTTTGTTACTAGCATTTGTACTACTATTAAACATCGTTGTGTCACTCTCTTGTACTTTTAAAACTTTATTCAGCTCTTTAAATTATAAAGTCCCTTCATCTTCAAATCTCCAAATCTTCAAATTTTCAAATCACTAAATGATCTGTGAAACTTTATTACGTTTAATAAACTGCCCATACCCTTTCGCTACTTTACAATCATTATTATCAATAGCCACTTGTCCTCTTAATAAAACAGTTTTTACTTTACCGGTTAATTCCCATCCTTCGTAACCACTGTAATCTACATTCATATGATGTGTTTTTGCAGACAGCGTATGTTTCTCTTTCGGATCAAAAATTACAATATCAGCATCACTACCGACAGCGAGCGTTCCTTTGCGTGGGAACATGCCGAATATTTTTGCTGCATTAGTTGATGCAACTTCTACATATTTATTCAATGTAATTTTTCCTTTAGCAACACCTTCGCTAAATAATAATTCCATTCTGTTCTCAATCGCAGGATGACCGTTAGGTATTTTACTAAAATCATCTTTGCCCATTAATTTTTGTTCCAACATAAAAGGACAATGATCTGTTGCCACCACATTCACAATTCCCTGGTTGATACCAGCCCATAAAGTAGCTTGATCTTTCTTCTCTCTTAATGGCGGACTCATTACCCATTTAGCACCATCTTCCTGTTCGTATAATGATGCATCAATAATTAAATATTGTATACAAGTTTCAACAAACATTTTTTGATTTCGACGGGTTGCATTACGCACTGCGTTCAATGCACCTTCACAAGTAAGATGAACGATATAACCAGGGCAACCCGTATAACTTGCCATATCAACAAAACGTTCGCTGGCTTCTGCTTCTGTAATTTCTGGCTGAGATAAGTAATGATATAACGGAGAAAGTTTTCCTTCGTTTCTATGTTTCTGAACAAGATAATCGATCATGTCACCATTGGTAGCATGTACATTAATTAAACCTCCGTGCTCTTTTACTTCTTCCATCAAACCGATCATCTGCCTGTCATCGATCATCAACGCACCTTTATAAGCCATAAAGGTTTTGAAAGATGTAATGCCGTGTTGTTCGATGAAAGTTTTTATTTCTTTCTTAGTCTCGTCATTAAAATCAGTCACCGCCATGTGAAAACTATAATCACCCACCGCTGTACCATTTGCTCTGCCATTCCAATCATCTAATGCAGACTGCAAGCTTTTGCCTTGTGTTTGTAAAATGAAATCTATAACGGTTGTAGTGCCCCCATATAATGCAGCCCTTGTTCCTGTCTCATAACTATCGCTGCTGAATGTACCCATGAAAGGCATATCTAAATGCACATGCGGATCGATACCTCCGGGCATAACTAATTTTCCTGCCGCATCAATTTCTTTATCTGCTTTTACATTTAAGTTTTTGCCGATGGCAGATATAGTTTCTCCTTCTATAAAAATATCAGCCACATAATTATCTGTAGCTGTAATAATATTTCCGTTCTTTATTAATACTGACATGAATTTATTTTGAGTATTAAATTTAGCGAATTATTTCTTTCTCATCAACAGTAAATAAACTATTCCGCTAACAAAAAATCCTACGAACCATGCATAACTATATAAATGAGAAATCCACTCTGGAAAAGCAGTAGCAGATATAACTTTTATCTGCAATAAAAATCCGGGAACATTTGGCAAAATTCCCGCCAACAAAGCAATCACAGCATTTTGATTAAACCCATTTGAAAAACTGTAACGACCTTTTGGATTATACAGATCATCAACATCTAATAGTTGTTTTTTTACAAAATAATAATCTGCGATCATGATACCTCCGATCGGTCCAAGTAAACTTGAATAACCAACCAGCCATGTAAATATATATCCGCTTGGATCTTCTGCTAATTTCCATGGGAAAATTAAAAGACCAATGATACCGGTGATAAAACCACCCATTTTAAAATTGATCTTCTTCGGTGCAAGGTTTGCAAAATCATTTGCAGGACTAACAATATTTGCTGCAATATTTGTCGCTAAGGTTGATATAGCAATTGCGATCATTGCGAAGCTTACAATTACTTTACTTTCAAATTTTCCGGCAAGTACAACAGGATCCCAGATTGTTGTTCCAAAAACAATTGTTGTTGCAGATGTTACCACTACTCCAACGAATGCAAAGAAAGTCATCGAAGTTGGTAAGCCTAATGCTTGTCCGTTTATTTGTGCTTTCTGACTTTTTGCATAACGTGTAAAATCTGGAATGTTTAAAGACAACGTTGCCCAAAAACCAACCATACCTGTTAATGCAGGAAAGAAAAATTTAAAGAAAGAATTGGTATCTGCAAATTTTGAAGGTTGACTTAAAATTGCACCTAAGCCATCCGCAGCTGATATTGCCCAAAGTAGTAATGCCAATGCTGCCAACGGTAAAAAGAAAGCTTTGAAGACTAATAATTTTCTGATACTTTCTACTCCGAGATAAACAACTAACATGTTCAATGCCCAGAAAGCAAGGAAACATACAAATGGCACAGTATGCGGAAAAGCACCAGTGACCAAGGTTTCAGACATTGAAGGAAACCATACTCTTATTAAATAATAAACAGCTTTACCACCGATCCAGGTTTGAATACCGAACCAACCGCAGGCAACAATAGCTCTTAATAAAGCAGGAATATTTGCACCACTTGTACCAAAACTTGCTCTTGCTAAAACAGGAAAAGGTATTCCGTATTTAGCTCCTGCATGACCATTTAAGATCATTGGAATTAATACAATTGTATTTGCAATGAAAATTGTAAGGATCGATTGCCACCAGTTCATTCCACCTTCTATCAGCGAACTGGCCAACATATAAGTTGGTATGCATAAGCTCATGCTTATCCATAACGCTGCATAATTCCACGTGCCCCATTTACGCTGGTTAGGTAAAACGGGTGCCAGGTCTTCATTGTATAATGAAGAAGATGTTATGTTAGAGTTTTCCTGCATTAAGCGTTTTGGTAAAGAAAAAACTTAAACTACAATTTATGGAAATTAATTCACAGCTTCATCAGCAATTGCAATTGCTTCAGAAATTATTGCTAATCCTTCGTCAATTTGTTCTTTAGTAACGGTCAACGGTGGTGCACAAAATATGAAGCCCCAACGTACAAACGTATACATACCTAACTCTTTAATTTTCGCAGCCACTTTATTCATTACCACCATATCTGCAGGGCCTGCATTGAACGGAGCCATTGGCTCTTTGGTTGTTCTGTTCTTCACTAATTCGATACAACCTAACAAACCAGTATTTCTAAAATCTCCTATTGAAGGATGTTTTGCTTTTAATTTTTCAACCTGTTGCTCCATGTATTTACCCATGGCTCTTGCATTTTCGATCAGGTTATCTTCTTCATAAATTTTTATTGTTTCCAATGCAGCAGCACAACAAACAGGATGAGCAGAATAAGTCAAACCTAATGCTAACATTTGATCGTCATATTTAGCAGCAATTTTATCGCTTACTTGTAAACAACCCAATGGTAAATAACCACAGGTCATTCCTTTTGCCATAGCGATCATATCAGGAACGATATCATGGTTCATAAAACCGAACCAGTTTCCTGCTCTACCAAAGCCACTCATCACTTCATCCATGATCATTAAAATACCATGTTTTTGAGTGATCTCTCTCAATGCTTTTAAATATCCTTTTGGATATTGTAAACAACCAGAAGTTCCAGACTCTCCTTCTAACACAACAGCAGCAATATTTCCAGGGCCTTCGTATGCAACCACTCTTTCGAATTGTGCAACAGCTTCTTTCAATAAATTTTCTTCGCCGTAATCCCAACGATATAAATTAGGAAGATCAAAGTGTATAAAGTTTGGTGCTTGTTGTGAATCAACTGCCAGTTTACGAGGATCACCTCCTGCAGAGATAACACCCATTGTTGCACCATGATAAGATTGATAACGGGATAAAATTTTATGTCTTCCTGTAGAAAGACGAGCCAATTTAATTCCGTTCTCTATTGATGTAGCTCCACATAAAGTGAAGAAAGATTTATTTAAGTCTCCAGGACATATCTCCGCTAATTTTTTTCCTAATTCACCACGAACTTTTGTAACGCAAGATGGTGTAACATAAGCAACCTCCTGCATTTGTCTAACAACGGCTTCGGTTATACGCTGATTGCCATGACCAATATTCATGTTGATCAATCCGCTGGAAAAATCGATATATTTTTTTCCATCATAATCGTATAAATAAACACCTTCTGCTCTTTCAACTGCAATAGGGTTATGACCTTTTTGTTTGCTCCAGCTAAACAAAGTATAGTCCATACTGTTTTGAACTATCTCAGCTGTTTCTGATAATGTTTGAGTACTCATGTTACTTGTTATTATGTTACAAATTATTTATTCGATATTTTGTCTGAATCAGAATTTTCAGAATGGGAGAATTTTCAGAATTAGAATCTAAAAATTTGAAACCACTTTTAATAAATGATGGTCGTATCTAAAGAGTGTAATTCTGTTAATTTTTTAATTCTGAAAATTCTGATTCAGACTAAGTTTTAGCTCATCCAATTCACCCCAGCTTCTGCATTCCATTTAGTCGTTGATTTTTTCAACTTGGTCCAAAATTCGATAGAACTTTTTCCGGTAATATCACCTACGCCAAATTTACTTTCGTTCCATCCGCCGAAACTAAATGGTTCACGAGGAACAGGCACACCAACATTTACACCGATCATACCTGCACTTGCATGATCCATTACATATCTTGCGGCAGCACCACTTTGCGTAAACACAGCAGCAGCATTACCATAAGGATTTGCATTTTCAATAGCTATCGCTTCATCCAATGTTTTAGTACGCATGATGCTGATCACCGGGCCAAAAATTTCTTCAGTTGCAACACTCATTTCGGGTGTTACAAAATCAATTACAGTTGGACCAACATAAGAACCTTTTTCTTTTCCTGCAACAACAGCATTTCTACCGTCCACTAAAATTTTAGCACCTTGTTTTTCCGCTTCGCCGATGAATTGTTCAATTCTTTCTTGTGATGCTTTATTAATAACAGCTCCAAGGTTTTTACCCGGAACAATTTTTCTTGCTTCTTCACAGATTTTGTCGATGATGGCATCAACATTTCCAACCCCCACCATTGCACTTGCAGCCATACAACGCTGACCGGCACAACCTGCCATACTTGCAACAACATTCGTTGCAGTCATTTCAACTTTTGCATCAGGTAAAACCATCAAGTGATTTTTTGCGCCGCCTAAGGCCAAACAGCGTTTATAGTTAGACGTTGCTCTTTGATAAACGATCTTTGCAATTTTTGTACTTCCTACAAATGATATTGCTTCAATATGCGGATGATCACAAATAGCATTTACGATCTCAACATCTCCATGTACTATATTAAATACCCCATCAGGTAGACCTGCTTCTTTTAATAATTCCGCTATTCTTCCACAACTTAAAGGCACTTTTTCAGAAGGCTTCATGATCATACAATTCCCTAAAGCAATTGCATTCGGTAATGTCCAGTTAGGAACCATGCTTGGAAAATTGAAAGGAACGATAGAAGCAACAACGCCTAAAGGCACATGTTCTGTTCTACACTCAACGCCTCTACTCACTTCTAATATTTCACCTTGTACTAATTGTGGCAAAGAAGTAGCAAATTCAGTCAATTCTATACACTTTTCAATCTCAGCAACTGATTCACCATATGTTTTTCCATTTTCCTCACTGCATAATTCTGCTAGTTCTTTAAGGTTCTTTTCCAATAAAGTTTTGTACTTAAAAAACACTTGTACACGTTCTTTAATTGGCGTTTTACTCCAGGCTGGAAATGCAGCTCTGGCGGCACTTACCGCATCATCAAGATCTTTTGAAGAACTCATCGGAACAGTAGACAATAATGTACCATCAACTGGAGAAATAACATCTAATTTTTTATCTGTGCTTACTTTTGTTATCTTTCCGCCGATAAAATTTTGAATGGCAGGATATTTCATTCGTTTTTTGTTTTAATAAATAAAAATAATGTAGAAATAATTGTAAAAATTAAAAATAATACATTTTTCTTAATTTTTATAGCATTTTTTTTACTTTTTTGAAGAAATTTTATATTTTAGATACATGGAAAAAAATGACACCCCTAAATTAGACGAACTGGACTTCGCTATCTTATCTTATTTACAGCAAGATGGCAGAATGTCATTTACTGTAATTGCAGAAAAATTAAAGGTTTCGATCGGTACGATCAGAACAAGGTTTAATAAACTGATAGAAGATGGTACAATCAATATTGTTGGCAGGGTAAATCCGGACAATGTAGGTTTTCATGCATATGCACATATTGCTGTGTATATACGCCCTATTAGCGCCAGCGAAAAAGTATCTCAAAAGATTTTAAAAATGCCGGAGGTAAGTTTTCTTGCAATGACATCTGGAGATTATGACCTTGAAGTGGATGTGATGTGCCGTGATAATGACCACCTAGTAAACTTTATAGACGATCTGGCTAAGATTGAAGGTGTACATCAGACTAAAACAACGATGTATTTTAAAGTGTATAAATATGCACAACCTGATCTTGGGTTACTGAAATAAATAATCTTTTACTTAGTATAAATAATAAAGCCGCTTTTTTTGAAAGCGGCTTTATTATTTTCCTATTTGAAAAAAACTGAAACAAAAAACCCCTCCAAAAATTAAAGGGGTCGGGTTGTGTGTCGGGATGGCAAGATTCGAACTTGCGACCTTCCCGCCTTAAAGCGGGACGCAATAACCTTCAATCCCATTATCTTTTAAAAAGCGCAAAATTCCCCTTTTTTTAATCTTTGTTTCCAAACTCATTGCCTCCGATTTGCTTTCACAAATAATTATGTGTATCAACTTCCATGGAATACCCCCTTTTGTACTGAGACTTTGACCTGCGTTATGTCTTATCAATCTATCTTCAGGATCATTTGATATTCCGATATAATATCTTTGCCATTTTTTGCTATATAAAAAATATACATTGCAGTTCATATAAAACTTAAAATAAAAAACCCCTCCAAAAAAATTGAAGGGGTCGGGTTGTGTGTCGGGATGGCAAGATTCGAACTTGCGACCTCCTGGTCCCAAACCAGGCGCGATAACCGGGCT
>JAZKCS010000002.1:0-1049691 GCA_040387955.1 Bacteroidota bacterium
CGATGGTAAGCTGCTTAATTTTGGAAGACTATAACTTGTTAAAGTAATGAATAGCGCCAAAATTAACATAAGGGGTGTAAATGGCTTTTTCATAAAATTGGTTTTAAGGGCCCGTGATTAGCGGGTATTGGTTAAGGGATTCATGATTTGCTTCTTGTGCTTATTGATCACAAGTAGGCAAAATGGTTTCAAGATTTATTTTGATTAATTGATATTTAGTATCGTCAATTTTTTTCAGTTCATAAGCATCAGCGCTAAGCTGATTGATTATTCTACCTGTATAAATAACATTGTTATTTTCATCAATTCTTTTTGATAAAGCAAAAATTGCATTGTTAAATTCTGGAAGTTTAATTGCAAGGCTGTGTAGATTATTGTATTTAACTACATTGCTTGCAATAACACCATTTGCTTTAAATGTGTTATCAAAAGATACATTTGCACTTTGACCCTGAGCTACTGCAAAAAATTTGCTTAGTTCAGCTACAGTACAATTGATGGTTGATGGAAATTTGCTAAACAAAGGTTGTTTAACAATGTTGTTTGTTTTTTGTGCAAAACCTGCTACTGTTAAAAAAAGGAATAGCAATGCACATGCGATTTTAAGGAGTAAGATTTTCATGATATTGGATTTTAAGTTTTCGGTTGATATTGGATAAAAACAAAAACTTGTTCTCCATTATAAACGGAGCTTATTTCAATTTATTTTATAGAAAAAATAAATGGTCAAAAGTACTTTCTGAAGTATGGGAAAACTACGATAATTAGCGGTATTAATACTGGTTAGTGCTCAGCATAACCAGTGTACAAGCCTCTTCAGCGGCAATTCCTTTAGATCTTGCCATCATTTTCAGCTCATCATTTTCGGTGCCGGGATTAAATATTATCCTTTGGGGCTTTAGAGAGAATATATAGTTGTAGTATTCTTTTTGATGTGTAGGATTTAAATAAAGTGTAACAGTATCAATGTCTTCGAAAGGCTTTTTTTCTGTTTCTATCTCAATACCGGCTACTGTAGCTTTTCTTAAACCTATAGCCACTACGGGTTGCTTATGAGATACAAGGCTTCTTATAGCCAGGTTACTATATCTTGAAGGATTTGCAGATGCGCCGATCACCAAAGTTTTTTTCTGTTTCATAGCTTATTGTAAAAATCTTGATCTAATATCAGGTGTAGGTATCATACAGGTTTCCTGTTTGCCAAACCATTTATACCTGTTCTTTGCGATCCAATTGTATAATCCATCCCTGATGAATTTGGGTACAATTAAAAACGCTTTACTCATTGGCCATAAGCCCCTTAGATATGTACAAACTTTTATTGCTGCAGTAGATTGTGTGTATGCTTTTCCATTATCAATAAAAACAAATGAACGCATATCTTCTTTGGGTAAATTATATTGATTGAGCAATTGTTGCCCTGCATCACTTTGTAAAGGAGCAAAACGAATCGTTTTATTTTTATCTCTTTTTAAAGTAAAATTTACAGCACTGTTACAGAAGTTGCAGACGCCGTCAAAAAGTATGATTGGACCATTATTCATTGAGTTCATAAAGTTACGATTAATTGCATGTTGGCCTTTCAACCTAAATACGTCCAAATAAAAACTGCACTAAAGTATGTCCAAAGCAGTGCAAAAAAAATGTGAATGGTTGTTTCAAACTTTTTTCCTTTCCAAAGCTTTGAAGAATATCCAAAGAACTGTATCAGTAATCTTGTTATCCAAAAAATACCAAGACCTAATGAAATTCTTTTTCCAAATACTGTGCCCAAAAGCTCCTGGGATGATGTGAGACATAGAAGACCCATTAAAACGATGACCAATGCAACAAAGATCGTATGCACATACATTAATTGTCTGTTGATCAAACTCAATGAGCCCAGCTCTTGCTTCCAGTTAAAATATTTTGGAAAGGATAAATGAAGTAGGCTTAAGAATATGAGTATGGCGCCGATTATTTTTAAGTGCAATTCCATGTTTAAAGATTTAAGGTTTGCAGTTAAAGATAGACATGAATGGTGTGAATTTAGTTTCCCGGAAAGAGGAAAAGCCTGCTTGCTGAAAAGCATTTTTCCAGGTGAAACGAGAAAAGAAATGTGTGAAGCCAACAGTGAAAGCCAAAAAATTCGGAAAGTCACATAAGTGTTCAACCATAATTACTTTTCCTTCCACCTTACAAATTCTTTTACATTCTTTTAAGAACTGAATTTTTTCTTTGTATTCTCTTATCTCATGTGCTGCCGATAAAAGAAAAACTATATCTATGCTATTATCTTCCAAAGGAATCAAGTCTGTTGCAATTTGCTGAGTTTTGGGAAACACCAAACTAACTTTACGGGCTCTTTTGATTGCTGGCTCCGTATGTTGCTTTGCATTATAAAAATCAAACACTTTAATATCAGCGTTTGGAAATTTATTTTCAATGATAAAACTTGTTTCATCAAATCCGGCATTGATATTTGCGATCATATTAACTCCCTTATCATCTTTAACCTGATCATTCAACCAATTGAAATCATAGTACCCTGAAAAATCATATACAAATGCAGATATGATCAAAGGCATTAAAAGCCCATACAAAAAAGCTATTATCACTAACAAGAAAAGGATTGGTGGCCACGTTATAAAAAAACGGCTTACAAATAGCAAGGCTACAACACCAAGCCCAATGACATAAAAATGGCGGTTAAAGCTTAAAATATTTAAGACCCCCTGGAATTTTGTTCTTTTTATTTCCATTGTTCTGTTTTACCTTTTTTCCAATAATAAGGAACATTACGTATGATAAAAGCATTTGCTAATCTTGCGTCTTTGAATTTAAAATTATTGATGAAAGAAAAATCATATTCTAAAACCTTTACCGGTAAAGGTTTCCAGTCCGTTCTGACTCCTTCAATAATTAAAACTTGTTTATTAGCAGCATTGTAAGTAAAAGTAAATGGTAATGGACCTGCAAATCTCCTTGCCTCTTTCCAATCGGCAAATGGAGAATGTGTGGGCAACGAAATATTTTCGCCATCAGTATTGTCCACTTTTATTTTAAAACCAGATCGATAAGAACTGATCTCTGTTATTCCATTTAAAATGTTTTTATTAATATCTGTTGTAGTGTAATTATAATGCGTAAAAATATTTCCAAAAAATTCCATTTTCTTTTTATCAGTTTCTGACTTTAGAATATATAATCCTCTTAAATTTTTTCCTGCTTCATTTTCATATCGAACGAACACACGATAACCGATCAGGAAGAAATCATTGCCTAATATTTTTGGAAATCCTTTAGGACGAAGGTCTTTTGTCTGTACCATTGCTACTGCTATGAAAGCCCATTTGTCATCAAATGTATCCAGTTGCAAGCAAGGAGGAATAAGGCTTTCAAGTTCTTCTTTTTGAATTGCAAAGGTCAATACAAGAGAACTTTCAAAAAAAGCTTCTACAGCAAATGGATGATCTTTTAAAAATGCTAACATGGTTGTAAAGCAATATTTTTATTTTCTCAAACTTATTGTTCAAATGACTACAATAAACAACTTATCTAAATTGAGCCAAGGGCCTTTGCATTTTATAAGACAATTCATAGTAGCATATCCATGTATAATAAATGGCCATAACAGGTGCGATGATCAATAATATCCAGAATGAGCCGATAGGCATTGTAGCAAGTGATATTAAAGTGATCCAATGATAGATGCGTCTTGCTCCTCTTTTTTCAATAAACCATTTTTTTATTGTATGTACTATCATACTTATTACCTGCCATCCTCCTACTACAAAATACCCTACCATAAAAGTACCGTCTCTGTTTATAAGAGATACAATTGTAAACCCAATGATCAAGATAATGCTTGTCCAAAGGTCGAAGGTTTTAAACTTTTTCATTTTTTAAAGAGTTTTAAAAAATTATTTAATATCCAGTTCTCATCAGCTTTTATCATAACATCCAGCATTTTATCTGCCTGGTTACCAAATTTTCTGATGCCACTTACTGTACTGATAAACTGCTTTACGTCTTTATCTTTTTTATCGCCGTCAATATCTTCCAATTGAGATAAGAGTTTCATCATAGGATCCAGTTCTCTTTTTTTTCTTTCCCTGATGATCTGTGTGGCAACTTTCCAGATATCTTTTTCCGCAGAGAAATATTCTTTTCTTTCACCGGGTAAAATGACCCTGTCAACTAGTCCCCAACTGATCAGTTCACGAATATTCATATTAACGTTGCCCCTGCTGATATCCAGCTGTTCCATTACATCATCCTGTGTAAGCGGATCAGCACTGATCATTAGCAATGCATGTATTTGGGCCATGGTACGATTGATGCCCCAATGGGTACCAAAGGCACCCCAGCTGCCAATGAATTGTTGTTTTGCTTCGGAAAGTTTCATGTTGTTTGTATTACAGTATAAAGGTAATACGAAGTTTTTGAATTTTCAATAATATTTGAAAATATATTTTTATTTCGCTTGCATAATGCTCAATAATGTGATGCCGTATAAGAGTGGTTATTTATTTCTTTTTCCTAAAAAGAAATAATAACTAACTATCGTTGCCAATGAAGTTTAATAGTAGTACATATGCTCGGTTCATAAAATAAAAAAAGCGAAGCTTTAAAACTTCGCTTTTATAAATATTTATAAAATGAATTATGCCAACATTGTAACCGGATTTTCTATAAACTTTTTTAAAGTTTGTAAAAAAGCAGCTCCTACAGCTCCGTCAACCACTCTATGATCGCAAGCCAATGTTACTTTCATAATATTGCCCGGAACAACCTGGTTGTTTTTAACAACAGGTACTTGTTTGATAGCACCTACAGATAAAATACAAGCATCAGGTGTATTGATAACAGATGTGAATTGATCGATACCAAACATACCTAAATTAGATACAGTAAAAGTATTACCACTCATGTCGGCAGGAGTTAATTTTTTAGATTTTGCTTTACCAGCGAAATCTTTAACATCAGTAGATATCTGAGACATTGATTTATTATCTGCAAAACGTACAACCGGTACTACAAGACCATCTTCTACAGCCATTGCAACGCCTATATGTATGTGATGATTGATAACGATCTTATCGCCTCTCCAAGATGCATTACACATTGGATGTTTTTTAAGAGCAATAGCACAAGCTTTCACCACCATGTCATTGAATGATACTTTCACCGGAGCAGTAATTTCGTTGATACCACCTCTTGCGGCAATAGCATTATCCATATCGATCTCAATGGTTAAGAAAATATGCAATGCATTGAACTGACTTTCAGATAAACGTCTTACAATCGTTTTTCTCATTTGAGTAACTTCCATTTCATCGAAGCTTTCTACACCGGCAACATAATTTGATGGAGCAGCTGAAGCGCCTGCTGGACTTGCAGCCTGAGCCGGTGCCGCAGATGGTACATAACTATCAATATCTTTTTTAGTGATACGACCATTATCTCCGCTACCATTAACTTTAGAAATGTCGATGCCTTTATCAGCAGCTAATTTTTTTGCAAGTGGAGATGCTTTTACTCTGCTATCACCTGAAGCCGTTGCAGCAGGAGCAGCAGTTGCTGCAGGTTGAGCAGCTGTTGTTGATTGTTGTCCGTTGTCAGTTGTTGCAGGAGCAGGAGCAGCTGCACCAGCATTAGCACCAGATTTTTCAGCAGCAACATAAGCGCTTACATCTGTGCCAGGCTTCCCAACAATAGCAATGATACCATTGATCGGTGCTGCCTGTCCGGCTTCCACACCTATATATAAAAGAGTTCCTTCTTCGTAACCTACAACTTCCATTGTAGCTTTATCTGTTTCTACATCCGCTAAAACATCATCGCTTTTTACAGTATCACCTACTTTTTTATTCCATGCTACTATTTTCCCTTCGGTCATAGTATCACTTAAAAGAGGCATACGAATAACTTTTGCGCCTGCAGGTAATTCAACTTTTGCACCGCCTGTAGCAGCCGGAACTGGGGCTGGTGTAGCAGCGGCAGCAGGTGTAGCAGCAGGTGCTGATGCAGCAGCGGCAGGAGCAGCAGTTGCAGCGCCTCCATCTGCTTCTAAAGCAGCTTTATAATCTTCACCCGGTTTACCAATAATTGCAATAACACCATTTACAGGTGCAGCCTGGCCAGCTTCAACACCGATGTATAAAAGCGTTCCTTCTTCATATCCAACCACTTCCATAGTGGCTTTATCTGTTTCTACGTCTGCTAAAACATCGTCACTTTTGACAGTATCGCCTACTTTTTTATTCCATGTTACTATTTTCCCTTCGGTCATAGTATCGCTTAAAAGCGGCATTCTTATCACTTTTGCCATAATTGCTGGTTTCTATCTGGTTTGTGTATTTTGAGGCTCGAAATTAATGCAAAAAAGGGAAAACTTCCAAGCTATATTAATAATCTAACTGCAATCGTAGCCGGTCCTTTAATTCTTTAACCAAAGGATACTCTTCTATGATGCGTTGGTATTGCTCTTTCGTGTTCAATTGCTTTTCAACTGGCTGATAATTACCATTGCTCTCTGTTACTCTTATCTGGTAGGCCAGTATCTTATTATTAAAATAATTTTGCAGATGATGGATAAGATCCGCCCTTTCATTATCGATAAATTTTTTGGGTAATTCTCCATCACAAAGAATGTCTATTGAATTATTGTCCCGTATCTCAAGCAACGCATTTTTAAAATTGGTAATGGCGGCAGGGTTTTTCTTCTCGTTTAATTTTTCTATAAATTGCTGCCAGCAAATTTGCAATTCTTCCATTGTGACCTCCTTAGCCACTTCGCTCCCATTCGATTTTTGTTTGCTGATCTGCTGCCTTATTTTATTGAGTGATCCAAATGAAGGCGCATTTGTTTCAGCAGTCTTGGTTGTTTTATTTTGAGATGAAATTTCAACTGCTTGCTCTTGTATGATCAATTTTGCTTCAACAACCGGTTCAGGTTTTATTTCAACAAAACCTTTTTCACTTTTTAATTTTGTGATGGATAAAGCTCTGAAGGCTGTAACCTTAGCTCCTTCAACTACTTTTTTTTTAATTATAGTATCATCATTATTTACAAGTTCAATTGCCTGTTGTAAATAACTAAGCCTGATCAAAGTTAATTCTACATGCAGGCGTTTATTCCTTGCCTGCTTGTAATTAATATTTGCTTCATTTAAAATATTCAAAGCGCTTACTATATAACCGGGCTGCACTTTTTGTGCCGCCTGTAAATACTTTTGTTTGAAGTCATCTGCTACTTCAAGTAACATGGCAACCTTTGCATCCTTGCTTACTAAAATATTTCTTAGAAATTCTGCAAAGCCCTCCAGCACTGTATCTCCTTCAAAACCTTTACGGTTTATTTCATCATACATTAATAAGGCATCGCTTAAATTTTGCTGCTGCAAATAATCAAGTAATTTAAAATAATAATCCTCATCTAATATATTAAGATGCTCTAACGTATTTGCATAAGTCAATTCCCCGTTTGTAAAACTTACTATCTTATCTAAAATAGATAATGAATCCCTCATGCATCCTTCACTCTTTTGAGCAATGATATGCAAAGCCGTTTTTTCTGCTTTGATAGATTCTTTACCACATATCTCCTGCAAATGATCTACTGTATCATCATTCGTTATTCTTTTAAAATCAAATATCTGGCAACGACTTAAAATAGTAGGAAGTATCTTATGCTTTTCTGTTGTGGCCAGGATGAATATCGCATAAGGAGGTGGCTCTTCAAGGGTTTTAAGAAATGCATTGAATGCCGATGCACTTAACATGTGGACCTCATCCACTATATATACTTTGTATTTTCCTGCCTGCGGCGCAAACCTTACCTGGTCTACCAATGCCCTGATATCATCCACAGAGTTATTACTTGCAGCATCCAGTTCATGAATATTTAAAGATGTGCCGGCATCGAAAGAAACACAACTATTACATGTGTTACAGGCTTCTCCGTCTTTTGTCTGATTTTCACAATTGATCGTTTTTGCCAATATCCTTGCACAGGTTGTTTTACCTACGCCACGTGGACCACAAAACAGAAATGCATGGGCCAGCTGGTTATTTTTGATAGCATTTTTTAATGTAGTAGTAATATGTGCCTGTCCCACAACTGTTGAGAAGTTCTGCGGACGGTATTTACGAGCTGATACAACAAAATTTTCCATATATACCCCAACCCCTAAAGGGCTTTTAGATTATTATAATTAATAGTAACTGCAAGTTAAGAAACAGTTCACTCATTTAAATATAAAACGGATTTTTGCACAAATAGTTTTGATAATTTCTCCCCTTTAGGAGGATGGGGCACCTATACCATCGGGTGCCTTTTAAATTCTTTAGTCCGGTCAAATAAATACCGATACGTAGTAAGGTTGCGGCTTCTAAAACTCTCCCCGATACCTTCTGCAATATTGATCATTTTTGGGTTAAAATCTCCGATCCACTGCATTTCATATTCAGTATAAGGAGATGCGTCAGTTTGTACATATTTAGTGGCAGATTCGCCAATGATATATGCATCAATGCCTTTGCCGTGCCATTCGGGAATTACACCAAATACAAGCCCCACAAATTTTTTATTAGGCCTGAATTTCTTTACCCATAAAAATTTAAGCTTTTGTAATAGGCCAAACTTGCCGTTCAGGTGTTTAAACCATTGATTCAGATCAGGTAAGTTGATAAACATGGCAATAGGATCATTGTTATGGTATGCAAACCAAATGATCTTTTCATCCATCACCGGTTTCATGGTCTTGAACAAAATAACAACTTGTTCCTTTGTCATTTGTTTTAGTCCACCATGCCCTGCCCATGCTTTGTTATAAACGGTTGTAAAATCTTCAGCAAATTTTTCGAGTTGATCTTTTTTTATGTGTTGCGAAGAAAATGTTGGATTCTTTGCATAGATGGTATGTCGGTCATGGATCTTCTGGATCAATTGGCTTTTGGGGTGCATTCCAAAACATACCTGGTGAAAAAAAGGCTGAAAACCATAATCCTCAAATAATTCAACATAATAAGGAGGATTGTAATTCATGCAATACAAAGGCTCATCAAATCCTTTGGTAACCATTCCCCACCAGCGGTCACGTTCTCCAAAATTTATTGGTCCATCCATTGCTTCCATGCCATGCTGTATCAACCAATGTTTTGCGTTGTCCAATAAAAGATCTGCTGCTTCCTGATCATGGATACATTCAAAGAAACCAATACCACCAACAGGTACATCATCTCCTTTGTTCTTGTATTTACTATTTACAAAAGCAGCTATTCTTCCTCTCAGATTTCCTTGATCATCTTTTAATATCCAGCGTTCTATTTTTCCAAACCTGAATGCTTTGTTCTTTTTTGCATCAAATACCTGGTTGATGTCTTTATCAAGTGGACGTATCCACTTCGGATCATTCTTATATAGCTCCACAGCAACTTGTATAAATTGCCTGGCAGTGGAACTATCTGTTACGGGAATGATTTGCATGATGCAAATATAATGAAGCGAAATAATTGAGCCGATTTTTATGCCATTCGCTTTTGTTCCTCACTGATCTGAATAGTTTTTTCAAGTCGAGACAATCTCGTCTTTTCTTGTTTTGCATTCATTATCCAATGGATCATTACTTTTTTATAAGAAGGAGCCTGTTCGTTAAAAAAGCGCCAGGCTTGTTTATTCTTTTTAAATTGTTTTTCATAAACCGGGGCTAGATCTTTTGGCTCATTTTCGTGAGAATAAATCCCCGATTTATTCTCTTTTCTTAAGTCAAATGCCTTTAGGCCTTCGGGAGTCATCAATTTAGTCTTAGTAAGTTCCTCTATTTTTTTTACGTTGATAGTACTCCAAATACTTGAAGGCCTTCGGGGTGTAAAGCGAATAGTATAACTTTCTTGGTCAATTGACTTTCTTACTCCATCTATCCAGCCAAAGCAAAGTGCCTGGTCTACTGATTGCGACCATGTCATTGATGGTTTGCCGCTATCCACTTTATAAAACCCGACCAATAATTCAGTTTCTTTTTTGTGGTTTTTTTGCAACCATTTCCTGAATGCGGCTTGGGTTGAGAAGAATGTTGGCGTCATTTTTAATTTAACTATGATGAGGTTAAATATTACTAAAATTATATTCGTGTGTTATTAAACGTTAGATGTAATAAAATCATAAATTATTATTATTTATAAACTGAAAGGCTTATTTGTTAAAAAAAATTGTTCATATTTCAAATCTATTATCTTAGCGATCATTTTTTTATTTTACAAAATAACCGCTATGAAAAAAACAACAACTGTTATCAAACAATTTTTTTTATTTTTTGTATGTTTTTTAATTACTTCCAACATACATGCCCAGGAAACCGTTACCGATATTGATGGAAACACTTATCGAACTGTAAACATCAATGGAAAACAATGGATGATCGACCCACTAAAAACAACTCGTTACAATGACGGCACTAAGATACCTCTAATATCTAAAGCAAGTAAATGGGGCAGCAGTTATGATGTAGGTGCTTTTTGTTATTATGATAATGATAAAAAGAACGTAGAAAAATATGGCAACCTTTATAACTGGTATGCAGCAAGCTCAGGTAAATTGGCACCTAATGGATGGCATGTTCCAACAGAAACAGAATTTAATAGCCTGATGGATTATTTGTATGAAAATTATTCAATAGAATTTACACTACCTATAGGCGGAGAACGTAGAATGAGTAGAGATACTTATAGTTCAAAGGAAGCAGGATATGAATATGCATTTAAAGAAATAGGCGGACGATATTGGTCCTCTACAGAATCCAGGTATTTAAATGTTTCGTCTGATCAATCAAAAAGTATCTTTACCATGTGCCGCTCAACAGATGGCATGTCAGTGATCTGTGTAAAAGATTAATTTTTTTCTTATGGTAGACATCAGTAATATTAAAAACTTTGTAGTGAAAAGACCTCAAGCGCCTACGCTCTTTGGAACTGCTGCTGAGTACGATGCTCTTCCTGAAACACATAAGGACCAGATATTATTTTTAGATAAACCTAGCAGTGATTATTTAGATAGTTTTTTATCAGATGCACATATCATTACAGGAGGCAGTTGGGCTCCTTTTGAAAAAGGTAATTTTAAACAAGTTGAAACATTTGATAAATTCTATAACAATGAAGAAAGCTGGCAGCTTTTAAAAAAATGGTTGTACAACCGGGGAATCTCTTTTGATACATGGACATTTTTATTAGAAGAAAACAATGAACCTGCAATAATGCTTACGTGGAAAATGGTGATAAAATATTCGCATGATATTTTCAGAGGAAGTGATACTGTTGTGTTTGATAAAACTTTGAACTGGTGTTTATTTTATTTCCATGAGAATGAATTGTTCTTTGGAAAGGATAATATTTATGACCCTGCAGATGATAATAAAAGAATGGAAGCGCTGAATGAAAGAAAGAAAAGATTCCCTGATTTCAAGCATCCGTATTTATAATAGCATCATTCCATATACGTGATCAAAACTGTCATCGCCTTGCTCAGTATGAGTGAACTATTGGCGGGTGAATTTAGTATCACTATATTACTGTTAGATATATGATAATCGTATTGATATCCTGAATAAAAAGTATAAGAAGGTGGCATATCAGTAAATGTTGGCACTTTCACAATAATATTTACACTCAATATTTTTGATCTTGTTACGCCATGAGCAATATCTGCCCATGCACCTTGTGATGCAGCAGTTGTGCCCGTAAGCATTTTAGTTTTTATACTCGGAGCATTTTCCGAAACTTTACCCAAACGTGTAAATCCATTAATGTCCGCATTTCCATTTTTATAAATTACAAGGGCATTAGTACAATTGGCGGAACTACTCCCATTTCCTAAATAAAACAATGGATCTGTTAGCACCCATGATGATTTGTCGGATGTAATAATAGAATCATTATACCAGCCTGCGGCAAAAGAACCATAAGATCTTGCAGTGGTACCTTGCCCTATAGCAATCGAACCAAAACTTTGTGCTTCAGTTTCTCCTCCGATGGCTACTGATGAAAGACCTGTTGCTCGTGAATTAAACCCAATTGCAACTGAATTACTGCTACTAGCTATTGCACCGGCCCCCATTGCAGTAGACCGGGACCCTGAAGCTAGGGTGTTTAGACCTGAAGCAAAACTATAATAACCTATACTACCTTCATCCCATCGGTTGCCATCTACATGTCCTACTCTGAAGGCCCCCTTTTCTCCATACCACATCATCCTTGCTCCGGCACCAGATATCGGAGGTGGAGCAGTACTAAATCCATCGATGGTAGCCGTAAAAACAACATTGCTATCATGGACATGTAATCTTGCTTTTGGAGTAGTGGTACCTATACCTACATTTTGTGCTGATAATTGATTGCTAACGATCATTACAAATAATAACACTGATATTTTTTTCATGATGTGATATTTAGAATATGCTGTAAAAACCTTTGTCGGAAAAATGACTTATTAACGAACCGAGTATCTGGGAAGATCATTCGAATAAAGCAAATTTAAGTATAATGACAAACAATTGGGTGACCATAATTGCCTGTCCAATTGTTATTGTAACTAATGCCAATATTAATAATACTTAGTAGTACTTAATGTTTAACTTAGTTTACCTTAAATCAACCGGCAAAAATGACAACCATTAATAAACCTCCTTTCCTTGGATATCTCCACAGTTTCCGCGGATTTGCTATTATTAATATAGTAGCCATTCATGCCTCTGTCTTTGCAGGTTATGTGTTTTCCAAAAGTTTTGGTCCCCTTAATCCGATTGCTATTGCGAATGAATTGCTGTTTCACAACAGCACTATTTATTTTGCAGTTATATCCGGAATGCTTTTTTCGGCTGTTTTAAATAAGAAAGGATACAAGACATTTTTCTTCAGCAAATTCAAGTATGTTTTTCTGCCTTATCTTTTTTTTACGCTTGTTTATTCCATTTTTAATGATAGATCAAACGATTGGTTTGCCCTTCAACCAAATGTAGAAGCCTATTTAAAAGAATTGCCACGAAATTTTATTTATGGCAAAGCCAGCTTTGTATTCTGGTATATTCCGGTACTTTTCTTTTTATACCTGGTAACCCCGCTACTAAATTATTTATTGCATATAAAAAAATGGGGCTCGTGGTTGATGGCATTCATCATTGCTATACCCTTATTGGTAAGACGAGTGGAATTCGAAGAATTTATGCAGAGAGATTTTTTGAGTCTGCAAACAATGATCTATTTTACCGGAGCTTATGCGGCAGGGATGTTCATTGCTCACAATTTGGAAGATCGGCTGGATTGGATACGCCGAAACAAATGGCTGTTTATTGGTATTGCCATCTTTTCTACTGCCGGACTTTTATACACAGCGCTTCATTCAATCAACAGGATCGGTGTATTTTCTATTAACTCAACTTTGTACTATATACAAAAAATAAGCTTATCGGCTCTGGCGCTGTTGTTCTTTAAAAATTTAAGAGCATCTCAACCAAAATGGCTAAACCCTATTGCAAAAATTGCCTTTACCATTTATTGTGCACATATGATCTTTTTATTCCTGGTTATTATGCACCTGGCACCGTTCATGCAAAATGAAAAATTTGCCACTTTTAATATTATAGGAGGAGGTATTTTAATACTGGTCCTTTCAATTTTACTGTGTATCATTTTTGCGTGGATATTCCGTAAAATATTTGGTAAATATTCAAGGATGATCATAGGGTCATAAAATGTTTTATAGAACAGTTTTAGTAATGCCGTATTAGTCTAGAGATGTAGTAATATTAAAAAATATTTTTTCTTTTTGTAACCTGCATTACCGCTTTGGGCATCATCGTTGTGTCATTCACTTATACGGCATACCGTTATGGGCTTTTATTTGTAGCGAATGGTTCGTGAAGACATGAAACAAGGTGAAGCACCGATGTGAGCCTTCTCAATAACCGGAATAATATTCTATGTAACTAATCCTTTACACATCGTATAGATAAGCCTGATGTTTTCAAAATTATCTTCGCATCAAAAAATGCTGGGCCAGCATGAAGTTGTCTTGCCAAAGCATATTCAGGTATAGAAGAGCCAAAATCATTTGCAGTCCACCAAAATGCGCCCTGATTAATTTCCACAAAATTACCAAAACCAGAAAGGCGTAAACCTCCCGGCAAAGCTGTAAATCCAGAACTATTCGTTGAACCATCATCTCCATTGATCCAATATCTTTTATCCGGGTTTTTCAATGCTATAGCTATATCGGTTTGATTACCAAAGCAATTTAAAGTTATCCAATCTTCTGTTGTAGGTATATGCCATCCTTGGGGTGCAAGGCCCCTGGGATCTGTTACAGCATAAAAATTATACAACTTGCCATATATTACACCGCTATCAGTCTTGTTATTATAATAACACCATGCGCCTGTTTTAAGATTTGCCCATGTATTTGGATCGGTCACCCTCGGAATAGTATCTCCGTTACGATACGTAACTACGCCAAGATTCTTACTCGTCCATTCCTTACCACAAATAAGAACAGATGTAATACTTGGATCAACTGTGGTAAAACCAATCTCTTCACCATATACTGTTGCTACACTATTGGTGGCATATGCTCTTACATAATAAGTTTTGTTGGGGAGAAGCCCGGTCATATTTGCAACAAATACTCCTGCACCAGTGCCGTTATCAGTCTTTGTGGATAGTGCTTTAGTTGGATTATGATTGATACTCCATACAATACCCCTTGCCGTTATCGGGTTATCTCCATCGCTGGTAATATTTCCACCACTTACTGCGCTTGTAGCTGTTATATCAATGATTGAACTTGTTGTAAGGATAGGCGATTTTAACGTTACAAAACTATCTTGATTACCGTAATGTGTACCGCCATCATTTATTGCATAAGCTCTTATATAATACTTTGTGTTTTGCACCAAGCCCGTTATATTGCTTGTAAACGCACCGATCCCTGAACCAGTAATTGTTTTGTTATTGAGTTCAATATTTGGCAAGGGATTCGTACTCCAAGCAACACCTCTTGATGTAACAAAGCCTCCTCCATCGCTGCTAATATTGCCACCACATGATGCAGTAATATTAGTTATATTGAATGCCGCAGTTGTTGTTAAAATAGCTGTATTATTGGTAAGTGTTTTAAAGGTTTTTGCATAGTGGCCATATATAGTATCTCCCAAAATAGAAAGAATATATGCCCTTGCATAATAAGTTGTATTTGGTGATAAATTTGTCATAGTACCCATGAAAGTAGATGAAGAAAATGTAGCAACAATACTATCATTGGTTTTAGTTGCCAATTGAATAGTAGGGTTAGGATATTTATCCCATACAATACCGGCAGCCGCAACAGCATTTACACAGATAAACCCATCCATAAATGCACCACATACAGCCGAATTACTAGTAATAGAACTAACGGCCCCAGTAGTTAAATAAAATATAGGTTTACCTGTAGTAATTACTACCTCGTTACTATACCGAGTGCCGGAACTATTAGTAGCGAAAGCCCTTATATAATAAGTTTTCAACGGATACAGCCCTGTTATAAAATTAGAAAAGGCGCCTGTACCACTTCCAAGAGATGCTATTATTGTATCACCATTAAGATGAGGATCAGGGCTTTCACTCCATACAAAACCTCTTGCTGTAACGGGTGTACCATTGTTTGCTGTAACATTTCCAGTGACGGTAATCCTACAACTGGTTACTTGCCCTATACCCAAAGTAATAGTAGGTGTAGGTATATCAAGGGAGCCATGCACAATCAAATTGGCATTTTCAGATACAATGAAAATAGCGCCAGGTAAACAAACTTGCGTTGTATTCAATACGCAACTATCACCCGTTGCAGAAGCTATGATAATACTATCACCTGAAGGAAGGACTGAAGGTGGAACAATATTGTTACTCCAATTAGAAGCTATCGACCAATTACCATTTCCTGTAAACGTATATGTTTGTGAAAACGCAGTTAGCGTAATAAGAGAAAATATAAATGGCAGTAAAATAGATCTCATATCTCTTTTGATATTATAAGTTGGTAAATATATTCAAAATAAACCTCATTCCGTTGCCACGAAACAAGGCGACGAAAATTATTTTAAAAATATTTTTTTGTAACGTGCATTTACCGCTTTGGGTATCATCGTTGTGTCACTCACTTGTACGGCATACCGTTATGAGGCTTTTATTGTAGCGTAGGTTGTTGGTCAGCGACCAACAACGGCGGAAGAAATGGTTGTTTCGTATACCACCAAACAAGGTGAGGAACTAAGGTAATGTAGTAAAACTCAATTGAGGACCATAAGAAATAGGGCCATAAGTATAAGAACCAGAGATTGGATGAGCATAGGATCTGACATAATACATTGTATTAGGTAAAAGACCTGTAATTGTGCTGATAAAATATTGATTTTTAACCATGGGCTGCATAGTTTTTGTTTGCAGGCTTACATTTGGAAGTGGCAATGTATCCCAAACTACCCCAACTGTATAAAAGTTACATCCTGTGGTTTGCCCTTCAGGTAGACCACCGGAAATTGCAGAATTGTTAGTAATAGCTATAGGTGATCTTGTTTCCATATAAATAGTAGGAAAAGGTATAATAACCTCAACTGTATTTCCATATGCCGTGCCTACACTATTAGTAGCATACGCTCTTATTGAATAAGTTGCTCCGGGGATTACATTAGGTGAACTTATAAACGAACTATTTCCTGATCCATCAATTGTAGTAAAATTATATAAACCAGTATTAGGAATAACGAAAGGGGAAACAGTTCCCACAACACCCTTTGCCGTAATACTGCTACCCCCATCACTCAGAATGTTTCCTCCGGTTTGAAAAGAACACCCAAATTTATTTGTAACTGCAATAGTAGTTACTGTAGGAATTTTATTTTTAATATTTAATTTCCCTCTGACTATAAAATTTGCTCCTGAAGAAATAATAAAAAATGCTCCTTCAGAAATAGTTTGAGTTACATCTAATATACAACTATCCATAGTGGCTGATGATATGTAAATAGTATCGCCACTTGGAAGAGTTGCAGGTGGAATAATATTATTACTCCAATTGGAAGCTATTGACCAATTCCCATTTCCTGTAAACGTATATGTTTGTGAAAACGCAGTTAGGGTAATTAGAGAAAATATAAAAGGTAATAAAATTGATCTCATATCTCTTTATAATAATATAGAGGGTAAATATATTTAAAATAAACCTCATCGTTAAAAATGTAGTGGGTCATCCAACTAATGATATATGCCTCTACCCCTTCACCTTGTTTCCTGGTCCACGAAACAACCTTACTTTCAAGCAAAGTCTCCGGTACGGGAAGTTGCGTCAATTATAAAAGTAAAAGTATAAGTATAGGACGCAACGTCCTCGGCTTTGCTTAGATTCGAAGAGAGACGTACTGGGAAGAAGGAATGTGAAATGGAAGACCAACAAGGGCCAAAATTAATGCAATTCCCTATTCCGTTAATTATTTACAAAGAGCAGTTGTAATGTTTCCTGTATTATAAGCCCTTAATGCTTTGTATTCTCTTGAAGATTTATTGAATTGACATGTGGCGCAATCAATCACTTTTTGATTTTTAATGTGTTGTATTGTTTTATCATTATTTACATAAGTTCTGAATTCGTTTTTTGTATCAGGGCCATTTGCAGGTCCGCCGGTATGTGTTTCATAAGTAAAGATCAATTTATCATCTTTATAATAGTATTCGGATGTTGATGATCCGTCTCCCACAAATCCCCATGCTATCGTGATCTTAATTACTTTACCATTGTCGGTGTAATATGTAATGGTATTATCGGCATCACAAAAGAACTTGTATTCCTTTTGTGTAAGCCGGAGGGAATTAATTCGTTTGAATTCATTACGAATGTCGAGAACCATTTGTTCAATGGTGGGGATATTTGTCGCAGTATCTTTTTTTGTGAATGTGTCGATGCTGATTTGTTGCTCTGTCGAATCAAGCTCCTTTTCTATTATTGTTGATCCTTCTTGCTTTGTATCTTTTTGTTTACATGAAATGAGGAACAATGAAAAAGTGAAAAGGAAAACGAGGTGCCGCATAAAAAAAGGTTTAATTGTTCTAAAATAGCTAAAATGCACAGATACGCTAGGATACTCAGCTATGCTATATATATGCGCTAGTGGGAGAAATGTTTCCTAACTGTTGAGATTTCTTCCAAAGCCATAAACCAATAAGCATTCGCATCAAAGGTTGGTAAGTGTAACTATACTTATCGATAAAAGAATCAATTGATGATTGCTTCCAAAAACTGTTTCCCAGCGTTAAAAAACAACCGATGCTCCATAAAATAAACATTATTGATAATAATTTATTAAACCCAGATTCACCGGCCAGGCTTAACCCATAAAATAGGTTGCCCAATCCAAACGCCAAAATAAAGAGACCAAAAAGTGGGGCCGTAAAAAGGCCTGCGTTAGAAATAGTAAATTTTAAACTTTCTTTAATTACTGGATCGGTAAGAACAACATATTGTTGTCGTAGTTCATTCATGTAAAATAGGACAAACATTTGTCGTGTAATTTCGGCTATTGCAAATACTGAAAAAAATAGAAATCCTAATACCGAAAAGCCAGGTGATTTATTTATTTGCAACATAGCGAAGCCCCACATTGAAATTATTACAAGAAGACAATGTACGATAACCCACCAGCGGTTAATTATGTATGTTTTATCTTGAAAAAGTAGTATTCGTTCTTCGAAACTCTCCGGAGGAGCTGGAAAGAACAAATGGATTCCGAATGTAGTAACTACAGTTAGCAAACAGCAGATCGAAGCAAACTTTATAAAATCTTTTTTAATAGTCATCAACTCCAAACTACTTCTTATTATTTACATCTAAGAAAGAATGTGGTAAACGTGCTTTCATGTGGAAGGAAGGTTTTTAATTATTAAGAGCGGAGCAGATATTGTTTTAAGGATAAATAGTTTGGTAAAAACTTCGCCTTGGTTGTTGGCACATAAAGCAATTTCTTTTGGTGCTTTTATTGTAGCGAATGGTTCTTGAAGACACAAACCAAGGCGAAGGGTTTAATGGTTCAAGTATAAAATTGCTAAAGGACACAGATACGCTAGGCTACTCAGCTTTGCTGCATATCTGCGCCAGTGTGGAGATTAAGACTTATTCTGAAATTTGCGTCTCAATATTTTTTGATATATTAGGCTGTATGAAAGATATAACATTCGACTGAATAGAGGTATTCCCACTCTCATCAATTAAACTAAATCTTACATCATATTCATCATTATCATTTTTCCCTTCTTTTGCAAATTGAAATTCACCCCAACACATATTATGGCCTAATATAACTATGCCATAATCACTCCGGATATAACAGGTTGTTTCTATACCTGTTTGTTTATTTTTTATGCTAGTTTTCACCATTTGCGTCGGGGCTTCTGCATTTTCGGAACTAAAGACCACTTTTGCTTCGGGGCCACAGCCATAAGCATAATATATTTTGTTGATCAATGTTGGCTGATTTTTCCATACAAGAGAAGTAGAATTTTTATTGCTAACCTTCCATTTTAAGTCCCATCTCGTTGCTTTTGTAATTTTCTTTGAATTATATATTTCTATCAATTCATATTCTTCATCTTCCAATAATGCGGAAGAAGGCTTTAAAACGATCTGCATAAGGTTCAACCCACCGTTGCAAATTTCAATTACTGATAATAATATTTTATTTTTTGTCTTTGTAGACTGCAAATACATTTTATATTTTGAACCAATATTATTTCCAAAACTTGAATCACCAGTATTGATTATAATAATTGAATTGGTACTTATTAATTTACCAATAGGCCAAACACATTTGGTTGAGTACCCTAAACAATCTGCTTTTGCAAACGTTGCGACAAAAAGCAGAATAGTTATGACGAAAAATTTTTTCATAAATGATATAGTGAAACACTGCTCCTGACATAAATATATAGTAGAAATTCAAAAAATACAGTTAATTAAAAACCCAATAATTTAACTTTTTTGCCTTTGTTGGTGTCTTGATTCAAATGTAACGCAATCCCCTATCCCGAACGCCCCAGTCTGGTCTCCTGACCAACCGGAACCACCCCTCTACCCGTCCTAACCTATCAACTTACCAGTTTGATAACTATTAGCTTACCCTTAGCGAACGGGTAAGCTTGCCGTTGTGCAACAGTTACCTTACCCCTTCGGAACGACCAGGCTGACCGTTGACTAACGAGTAAACTGGTCGTAAGTTAAGGGTAACCTGACCGTCGGTTAAGGGGTAAGTACCCCTTCGGGAGGGGTAGCTTACCAGTAATATAACGGGTAGGCTGGCCTTAAGTTAAGGGGTGCTTGATAGTTCAGAACGGGTAAGGTACCCCCCGGACCAATATCTACAATATATTTTCGTGATTCCCTGCTCCATAATTAAAGCTAAATAGTAGTTCTGAAGATGAACGGAGCGTCGCCATCGCAGCTCAATCAAGGCTCAAAAGTTGGTAACAAAAAAATCCTTATTGTATTTCAAATTCCCACCTACAAACCTTACCTTTGCGGCCTGAAAGCAAAAGAGAGTAGGCTTAATCGCTGAAACTGATGCTAAATCACACTTATAAAATAGTAAATCGTAAATAGAATATGGCTAATACTGGTAAAATCAAGTCAATTATCGGTGCGGTTGTGGACGTTCAGTTCGACAGCGACAGCAAACTTCCCGAAATTTTAAACGCATTGGAATTGATCCGTACAAACGGTGATAAATTGGTGCTTGAAGTGCAACAACATCTTGGAGAAGACAGCGTACGTACCATTGCAATGGACGGTACGGAAGGTCTTGTTCGTGGTACAGTTGTTACTGATACAGGTAAACCAATCGCAATGCCGATCGGTGAAGGTATCAAAGGTCGTTTGTTCAACGTAACCGGTGATGCTATTGATGGTTTACCACAGGTAAGCAAAGAAGGCGGTCGCCCTATTCATAATAAACCACCTTTATTTGAAGACCTAAGTACTGCTAATGAAATTCTTTTCACTGGTATTAAAGTGATCGATCTGATCGAACCTTATGCAAAAGGTGGTAAAATTGGATTGTTCGGTGGTGCCGGTGTGGGTAAAACAGTATTGATCCAGGAACTTATTAATAACATTGCAAAAGCTTATTCTGGTTTATCAGTGTTTGCTGGTGTGGGTGAAAGAACACGTGAAGGAAATGATCTGATGAGAGAGATGATCGAAGCCGGTATCATGAACTATGGTGATGATTTCAAACATAGCATGGAAGAAGGCGGATGGGATTTGAGTAAAGTAAATGTAAAAGGATTAGAAGATAGTAAAGCAACCTTTGTGTTCGGTCAAATGAACGAACCTCCTGGTGCTCGTGCTAGAGTTGCATTAAGTGGATTGACTATCGCTGAATATTTCCGTGATGGAGATGGTACTGGTCAAGGTAAGGATATCCTTTTCTTCGTAGATAATATCTTCCGTTTTACACAGGCAGGTTCTGAGGTATCGGCTTTGTTAGGTCGTATGCCATCCGCGGTGGGTTACCAACCAACGTTGGCAACTGAAATGGGATTGATGCAAGAGCGTATCACTTCAACTAAGAACGGTTCTATCACTTCTGTACAAGCGGTTTACGTACCTGCGGATGATTTAACGGATCCGGCTCCTGCAACAACTTTCGCTCACTTGGATGCTACTACGGTATTGTCTCGTAAAATTGCGGATCTAGGTATCTACCCTGCGGTGGATCCTTTGGATTCTACTTCTCGTATCCTTACTCCTGCAATTGTTGGTGACGAACATTACAATACTGCAAACAGGGTAAAATTAATTTTACAACGTTATAAAGAATTACAAGATATCATCGCTATCCTTGGTTTGGATGAATTGAGTGATGATGATAAACAAACAGTTAGCCGTGCACGTAAGGTGCAACGTTTCTTATCTCAACCATTCTTCGTGGCTGAACAGTTCACCGGTTTAAAAGGTGTATTGGTTCCTATCGAAGATACGATCCGTGGCTTCAACGCTATCATGGATGGTGAAGTGGATGAGTATCCTGAAGCAGCTTTCAACCTTGTTGGTACTTTGGAAGATGCAGTTGAAAAAGGTAAAAAATTAATGGCGGCAGCGCAAGCGTAATTGATTTGAAAATTTGAAGATTTGGAGATTTGAAGATGAAAGACTCTCAACGATTTCCAAATTTTCAAATCTCCAAATCTCCAAATCAAAATAACAATGACTTTAGAGATTCTTACACCAGAGCGTAAAATTTTCAGCGGCGAAGTATACGGTGTTCAATTGCCGGGTATCAGTGGCTCATTCGAAGTATTGGATAAACATGCTCCGATGGTGAGTGCTTTGAAAGCAGGTAACCTGAAAATTTTAAAAGATAAAACAGCAACTGCTACATATACTATTCAAAGCGGATTTGTAGAAGTATTGAATAATAAGACCACTGTGTTGATTGAAGGAGCTGTAGAGAATTAAAAATGAAAAAATAAAAATGAATAATGAAACCCATACTTATTGTGTGGGTTTTTTGTTTATGGAAATTGGTTGAAATTATAAAAGCAATTTGTAACTTGTATGATATTCTTCATCCCAAAATCATTTTATTATGCTATCAAAGAAAATACAAGAAGCCCTCAATAAACAAGTTTTAATGGAAGCCCAGTCTTCCCAAGCCTACCTGGGTATGGCAAGTTGGGCAGAGATACAACCCGGTCTGGATGGGGTTGCTAAATTCTTTTTTAAGCATAGTGATGAAGAACGTATGCACATGCTGAAGCTGATACATTTTATTAATGAACGTGGGGGCTTTGCAGTGGTGCCTGCATTACAACAACCTGTATTGACCTTTGTTTCGCTTAAAAAAGCTTTTGAAGAATTATTAAAGCATGAAATAGCAGTAAGTGAAAGTATCAACGACCTTGTTGATATGTCATTACAGGAAAAAGATTATGCAACACATAATTTCTTACAATGGTATGTAATGGAACAAATGGAGGAAGAAAAACTTGCAGTAGATTGTAATGCTAAATTAGAAATGATTGGCGACGATAGAAGCGGCCTTTATCTATTTGACAGAGATATTATGAGCATGGGTGGTACTCCCGGAGGAGGAAGAGGTGGTCATGGTCATGGCGGCGGCCATTAAGCCAGAGCTTCAACACTCTTTTTCTTAGCCCTTCTCCTTCCTCGCCATAGCAGAAATCCTGTGATGGGTAGCGATGCTGCGATAAGGCTTCCGCAAAAGGCTAATATTTTTCCGGGTAATCCCAAGACTGCTCCTACATGAATATCATAATTCATCCTTGTGATCTTATCGGCCATAGTTGTATTGCTTAAACGGCCATACATGTGCGTTACGGGTATTTCCTCAAATGTGTATTGATCATAATAACGATAATCCGCTTTCCAATAAGTTGTTTTATCAGGATTGGCACCTGCGCCTATTGCTACAGAGTCATTCTCAACATAATGAACTTCTATGGTCTCTGCCTTAGGGTAATTTGCTTTTGTTATTTCCCAAACTTTATCTTCTGCAGAAATAGCAACAAGTGATTGTTTATTTTTTCCTGATAAAGGCTCGTAATATTCTATCTTTTTTTTGCCGCCTGACGTTACCCAGTAAACGCTATTTGCAAACCATTGAAAGCCCATTACCAATCCGGTTAATGCAATGAGGAGGGCTATCCATGTCATATAAAATCCAAGTACATTATGCAGGTCGTAATTTTTTCTTTTCCAGCTTGCATTCCATTTGATGGTGAAGCGTTGCTTTTTTGCTGCTTTGTTTCTTGGCCACCAGAGTATCAATCCACTGATGATCATAATAAGAAATATTAAGGTAGCAGATGTAGCAATAGTTTGACCAATTTTAGGGGGAAGCCATAAATAAAAATGCCCATTTATAATTACCCTGAAAAAATCCTTGCTCATATCTTTCAGTTTCAATACCTCACCTGTATATGGATTTAGAAATAGCGTATAAAAATAATCATCCCCATAATACATTATTGTGGCAGCTTCATCTTTAGCTCCGTAGTTTACATTGTGCGGTGGATATTTCGCCAATGCATTGATAGCTACTTTTTTTAATTCAGATGGTGGCAGAAAAGGTTTGTTCTGTGCCTCCACATGACGAAAGGATTGGAGAGATTCTATTTCACGCTGAAAAGCCAATATACAACCGGTGATCCCAAGAAAGACAATAATTAGTCCACTCGAAAGACCTAACCACAGATGTATTTTACCGATTATTTTTTTGACCGTCATCTTAATTTATTTAAAAATACAATCCCCGTAAAAACAGGGACTGTTAAAGTAACACGTGTTACCATGAGAAAAAAAATACTGTGAATGCACAAACTAACACAATGACGCCTTTTTTCCTTAAACCTCGACATGTGCTAATTTGTGCACTCACAGTTTTATTTAAAATTTATATCCTACAGTAAACCTTACATTAGTACCAGGTTCAGCTTGCCAGTAGTAATATGGCCCCCAATTATAAAATGCTCCTGAGTATAAATATTTATTCAGAATATTATTTACTACAACATTAAAAGATATTTTTTCTTTTGTATAAGAAACACCGCCATCTAATCTGAAGTAATCAGGCAGGCTTTGTACTGTATTATCAAATACATACCATGGCGCTCTCTTTACCTGGTATTGATACCCCAATGAAAACCCTAAGCCATTTACAAGACCATGATCTACTTTATAATTCAACCATGTATTATGCACATGTTTAGATGATCCTGGCAATTGGTTTCCAATAACAGTCGGGTCATTATCTTTTGTAATTTTTGCTTCTGTAAAAGCATAGTTTACGATAACATCTAAATTATTGGTGATCTTACCTTTGATATCAACTTCAAATCCTTTTGTGGTTTGTTCTCCTGATTGTCTTTGATGAAACCCAAGCGTATCGCCTGCTGGAGTTATTTTATAATGATAAGGATCTGTAGTTAAAACATTTGTTCTTTTAATTTGATATGCAGAAATAGTAGAATTCCATTTACCATTGAACCAATCCTTTTTAAATCCTACTTCCAAATTTTTTCCCATTATTGGATTGAAAGGTTTATTTGAATAATCAGCACCATAATTTTCCAGCATAGCATTATCATAAACAAAATATGCAGCAGTATTTTTATCTATAGAATAGCTTAACCCAACCCTTGGAGTAATTCTTTTATGATCTACACTTCCGGAATAAGGATTAGCATCTTTAAATGAGGTATATCTACCAGCCAGGGTTAAACGAAATTTATTATCCATAAAACCAAGTTCATCCTGTGCATAAAAACCACTATAAATATTATAATACCTTACGCCTCTTTCTCTTAAAGATAAGGTTCTGTCGAAAGGAGTGATAGGTGCAGATTGTCCGTGAGCAGGAGCATAAATATTTATTGGTGTTCCTATAGCTCTTGATTGGTTCCAATCATGATAGTAATCTTTGCTGCTTACATCAATACCTGCAAGAATTTTATGGGTTACCTTTCCTGTTCTTGTTTCCCCATTTAAAAACATTTGCCCGGCTTTTGTAAGTCCCAATACATCCCAGTTTCCGGCACCTCTTTGCATCATACTATCGTTATTACTATCAAAACCTTGTGGCCATAGTGATATTCCTTCCTGATCGTAACGGATAAAAGATGTCTGAGCTGTAAACTTCCAATCATTATTTATCTTATGTTCAAAAATTGCCAATACATTTTTTTCGATCATATCTGTTGCAGGTAAATTTGCTTCTGACATAGTATAAGTGATTGGCAGATCTGCATACCCTTTTCTTGAAAAAGAATAATTAGTACCAATAGGATTGGTTTTTACATTCTGATAAGAGTACTCAAGTGTTATAGAACTTTTATCATCTACTAAATATTTTAATACCGGAACAATACCTACACGATCATTAAAATCAAACTGACGGTGTGAGCCTTTGGTTTGTCCTACTACATTCAAGCGGTATAAAAGTTTACCATCTTTAGAAAGTTTTCCATCAAGATCTAAAGCCGCTCTGTACAGATCAAAACTACCGATCGATACATTCAACTCTCCCTTATTTCTACCACTTGGTTTTTTAGTAACAACATTGTAAAAGCCGCTTGGATCTGTATTTGATAACATAAATCCTGCAGGGCCTTTTACAAATTCAATGCGTTCAACCATACTCATGTCTTCTACCAATGGCCCCCATGCAGTAGATACATTTAATCCATTTCTAAATGCTGCAACATTGCTCCCACGCATGGTGATACGGGCATAGTTATCCCAATGTTCTATCCGTGTAGCACCACTAACATTACGGGTTACCCCTTCAAGCATATCAAATATCTGCTGATCATTCATTGTTTTGGAAGTAATTACCTGAATATTTTGCGGTATTTCCAATATTGGGGTTTGCAGGCGTAAAGAGTTAGAAGTGCGGTTTGTTTTAAAGTTATTTTTATTAGCTACCACCACTACTTGATTAAGCTCTTTATTATTTATTTTAAGTTTGATATCGATTGTAGAAGTCTTCCCAGCTTCAATATCAGCACCTGTCTCTTCATCATTATACCCAACAAGACTAACAACAATAGTTTGCCTTCCAACAGGTATATTCTTTATCTTAAAAGAACCTTCATTATCAGCGACTGTATTTTTATTTAGATCTTTAATTATAATTGTCACACCTTCAGCAGGCTTTCCATCTGCAGTAGTTATTTTTCCTGTAAGCGTTCCCGTTATCTCTTGAGAAAAGACCATGCTAAAGTTTAGCATAGCGATCACAAGCATTATAGTTTTCATTTTTCTATTCATCATTTTATCATCAGTTAATTTTGTGAGATGCAAAAATGTATTCAAAAAAAATAATTAATTAAATAAATCGGGAAAAATGTTTACGCAAAAAGGAAACTAATGTTATAAATAAAAAAAGCCTTCCGATAAATCGAAAGGCTAAACCCAAAAACTAATTTTTTTAAAAAAGCATCATAGTTGTACGGATCAAAACACTTACTGATTAAATAAACTTAATAATTCTAATGCTTTTACTTCGGTGTCTGCATCTTCTAATATTTCACTAAAACGCATAGCTTCATTTTTTGTAAGGATCAAATTAATTCCCTTACCTGGTGTAGGCACTGTAATACATTTTGCATTACCACCATATTCGTAAAGCTCATTATTGCATCTAGATAGTATCAACTTATGTAAAACGTCAAGATCTTTCTGAGTTAATGTCAGCATAGTACTCAAGAAAGCCACCTGGTAGTTTCCGCATGTATTACATCTAACGACATATCCATCATCACCAAAATATAAAGAGTCGTATTTGCACATAGATAATTTTTATCAGTAGCAAAACTGCTCAATAAAAAATAGACATCATGACTATAAGAGGAAATCTTCTTACGCAAAACGGAAAACAGACTAATGACAAAAAATCATTTAGGGTTGCTTTTTAAGTATCTTTGCACCTCAATGGAGAAACAAAAAAAGACACCTAATTATTTTCTCAGCATTTTTAAAATGAAATGCCCCCGTTGTCGCCGTGGGCCTATGTTTAGAGACTCTAATCCTTATCGAAAATTAAAGCTTTCACATATATTTGATATGCCCGACCGTTGCCCGACCTGCAATCAAAAATACGATCTCGAAACAGGTTTCTGGTACGGTACAGGCTATGTTAGCTATGCATTGGCAGTAGCAGTATCTGTTGCTACATTTATTGCTTCATTGGTTTTATTCGGTGTTAATTTTAGTGACAATAGCATCTTTTGGTGGCTAGGTGCTAATTGTGTGTTTTTAGTATTGATACAACCCTGGTTAATGCGTTTGAGCAGAGTGATCTATTTATACATTTTTGTAAAGTATGATGCTGATTATGAAATTCATAAGCCACAAGAGTTTGACCATCATCAATAGCATTTTTATTGAATGAAACCCTTCCACAAAATAATAATTTCCTTTACGCTCATTTTTGCATTGTTAACTATTATTTCATGCAACGAAAACTCATTTTCTAAAGTAGATACTCAACAGGAAGATATCCCTGAAACAAAGACTATCAGTGACGGAAATATTTCCATCACTACTTCAACAGACATAAATAGATTAGAACAATTTTTGGAGTTGGATAAATTCCATCCTACATCAGTAAAATTTCAACATACAGTTATTGAAAATTACGGGTATGAAACTGAGTATACCACTGCAGTAAAACCAGATTATGATATTGAAGCTGTCTTAAATTTTGATTCAAGCACTTTTGCAAAGTTTATGCATGCTTATTCTAGAGCTGATTGGGTTTCTCCAAAATATAATAAGAGAGAATTTGAGTTCCCCTGGTTAGATGAAAAAACTAAAAAAGAAATTGCGGCATCAGACCCCAACTATCATGGCCATATTGATCTTTTCTTTACTTATAATGACCCCAATTGTCGCCTCTGGATATTGAACCAAAAAGTATTACTTCATTGGTTCACGAGATAAAACTTGAAATTAATCTTCGTGTTTAAAAATATCAGTAAAGATATTTGCCTGAGATAATTCTTCTACGTCGCTTAATTCCAGATCAATAGCTCTTGTACTTTTATTTATTTCAATAAGTGAAAGAAGAATAGAGACAAACAATAATATTAAACTTGTTGCAAAAATATAGTGAGCCGCCGTCATCCAATTTCTAAAAATTGTGTACATACACATAACACACAATAAAAAACTGATCACACTTAACATCTGCATGTAACGGATGAGGTTTAAACGACTGCGTAGATTTTTTATCTGCCCTAAGATATTTCTTTCATTCGGTTTACCTCCTTCATATTCTTTATGCAATGCTCTTACTCTACCAGCCACTGCTAAAAAGCGATTGGTATATGCCAACATCAGTAATGTAATTGCAGGAAAAAGTAATGCGGGGGTGTTAATAGATATTTCTAACATCTGATAAAGTTATTGCAGAAAAAATAATATCCCTATTTTTTTAAGTCGAAACTTAACGGAATATTTAACTTGATACTAAAATTACGTCCAAAATTAAAAACGCCATTTCTACCGGTAGCCAAATTTGTTGCAGCATATTTTAGCCTGCTTAAATGATTTTGATAAGCAATATCTGCAAGATTAGTTCCGGTAAAATAAAAACTAAATATGGTTGCTCCATTTTTTGAGATCACATCTGCACCCAGGCCAGCGTTCAATAATGTATAACTTGGAGTTTTAGTTTCTGTATTATAAGCAGTAAAAATATTATTTTGTTCAAAAGTATTATCTACTTCAAATTTTAAATACCCATTGTGAATATTCTTTCCGATCTTTTTAATATTACTTCTGAATTCAGTGATCAATCTTGGAGCAGGAATGAATGGTAAAAACTTACTGCCTTCGATAGCTTCTTTCAATTTGCCGGATACAAATGAAAAAGTGTTTTCAATATGCAGCCAATCCAATGGGTGAGGATGAAGATCAACGCTAACTTCAATACCCGTTAAAGCTGCTTTTGTTTGTTCAAATTTAAAAGCAGTCAGACCCTGGCCATCAACATTTACCAGAGAATCATTACCTGATGCTGTTTGCAATTTTCTATATAAAATAAAATTTGAGAAATTATTATAAAATCCAGAAAGGTCTAACGAGATATGTTCTGTATTAAATTCCAGAGCGCCGTCAAATTGTGTATTAACTTCACTTTTAAGTGTTGCATTTCCGTATTCATATCTTATAGTTCCTTCATGGGCTCCATTTGAAGCAAGCTCAGGAATACTCGGTGCCCGAAAACCTCTTGCAACATTCAACTTTAAATTTATTTTTTTCGAAAGGGCTGCTGTCATTCCAATGCTTCCAGAAAAATTTCCGAATGACCTTTCGAATCCTAAACTTTTTATATCATTACCATCCAACAAATTACTGGCAGAAATTTTTCTTGTATCATATCTTGCTCCTCCGCTAATGGAAAGTTTATCAATTGTTTTTTGAGCAAAAAAATACCCTCCCAGGTCAAAAGAGTTGTAATCAGGAATTAATTGTTCAACTCCCTTGTTAGTATTTTGTTGCTGCATTCCATTTATACCTATCGAAGTTTTAAACCCATTCTTTTCAGCAAAGTGAAATTGTGCAGTATACGTAAGTGTTTGCAGATCAAAAAATAATTCCTTTTCATTTGGATCATCTGCATTGCCAAATTCCTTCCGTTGGTTTCGTTGATACCCAACGTTAATGGATAAACGATCTTTATTTATTTTAAAACTATTATCTGTAGCTATTTTAAAATGTTCAATTTGTTGATAAGGTATCAGCGGAGTTGTGCTTAAAAGATCTTCGCCTGTTACTCTAACCACTCCACCTCCGGTAATGGGCTTTATAAAATACCCCTCGGCATCCCTTTCTCCTTCTGTCAACCCTGCTTTCAAATTAAAATTGCTGAATAACAAATGTGTGTAACCCCAGTTATCATTATATCCTGCATACCCACCAAAATTTTGCTCATTGAATTTTGAATTGAAAACCCTTCCATCATATTTATTTTTATAATCAGAGGCGGCTACAGCAGAGCCATACAAGTTCCAGTTGAACCCATTTGTATTTCCACCAAAACTACCATTGATCGTTCTTGCTCTATTATTAGATTGATAGTTGGTTAAAAAATTTGCTTTTATTGTATTTGTAGCTATCGGAACATTAGTAATAATATTGATCACTCCGGCAGTGGCATCACTTCCATATATCAACGATGCAGGACCTTTTAAAATTTCCACTTTACTCACACTTGATTCATCAATTTCAATTCCATGCTCATCGCCCCATTGCTGGCCTTCCTGTCTCACTCCATCATTGATCGTTAATACACGATTTGAACCCAACCCTCTGATAACTGGTTTTGAAATTGCCGGCCCTGTAGATAAATTAGATACCCCTGGCTTCTTGGCGAGTGCATCGATAATATTTGTTGCAGCATTTTGAAGTAGTTCTTCTTTTCTTAACACTGAAACCTGGAATGAAACATTTTTTAATTGAACAGCACTTGCTGTACCTGTAACAATGACTGTATTATTTTCCACGACAGAACGACTCAACAAATATTCTTTTTTTGTATCCCCAAAAATTTCGATGTCTTCAGAAATTGTATTGTATCCAATATGTGAAATTTCAATTAAATGCCGGCCTTCTGGTAAATTTTTTATTATAACTTCTCCATTAGCGTTAGTACTTGCACCAATCTTAACATCAACAAAAAACACAGAAACACCTACCAATAAATTACCAGTATTTGCATCTTTAATTATTGCAGCAAATGATCCTTGTAAAGAATTACTATTTGCTTTTGCTGAAAAGAATAAAAACAGGCAACTAAATAAGACAATGATCCTCGATATCTTCATAGATAATATTTGTAACAATGTTGCAAATATATAAAGATTGGTACAAAAGAAGTCAAGTTTATAGATAGAAAGTTATAAGCGTTCAATAATGCCAGCAATCCCCTGTCCGCCACCTACACAAGCGGTAACCATTCCATATTTTTTATTCAGGCGTTTCATATCATTCAATAATTGAATGGTCAATTTTGTACCGGTACAACCTAAAGGGTGACCAAGTGCAATTGCACCGCCATTAATATTAACAATATCAGAATTTAAATTCAATTCACGAATCACCGCTAAAGCTTGGGATGCAAATGCCTCATTCAATTCTATCAGATCAATATCTGCCAAACTCATTCCGGCTTGTTTTAAAACTTTAGGGACTGCTTCTATCGGACCTACTCCCATAATGCGTGGATGCACACCGGCGCTGGCACAATTCACCAAACGTCCAATGGGTTGAAGTCCGAGGCCTTTCATCATCTTCTCACTCATCACAATTACAAAAGCAGCACCATCACTTGTTTGTGAAGAATTGCCTGCAGTGATACAACCATCCATTGCAAAAGCAGGCTTTAATTTTGCCAAACCTTCGATGCTTGTATCCGCTCTTACGCCTTCATCTGTATCAACCGTAAAATTTCTTTTTTGCTTTTTACCTTTTTCATCCAAATAAACTTCTTCTACATTGATCGGTAAAATGCCTGTTTTAAAATACCCTTCTTTAATGGCATTGCCCGCTTTCACATGACTGTTATAACTAAATGTATCCTGATCTTCCCTATTCACATTGAATTCTTTCGCCACCGCTTCTGCAGTCAATCCCATGCTTAAATAATAATCAGGTTCCTCTTTAGCAATTGAATAAGATGGAGAAGTTTTCCATCCTGCTGTCGGCACCATACTCATACTCTCCACACCACCAGCTATGATACATTCTGCCATGCCTGTTCTGATCTTTGCAGTAGCCATTGCAATACTTTCCAATCCGCTTGCACAATACCTGTTGATGGTAATTCCGGGAGCATGAATACCCACTGCTTTTGCAGAGATCATTCTGCCTACTTGTAACCCTTGCTCCGCCTCAGGCACAGCGTTTCCAACAATCACATCGTCCACCAACTTCACATCCAGTTGCGGCATACTTGCCAGCAATCCTTTGATCACGTCAATGGCCAGATCATCAGGCCTTGTAAATCTGAATCCTCCTTTTTTACTTTTTGTTACCGCAGTTCTATATCCTGCTACTATATATGCTTCTTGCATGATTAAATATTTATTAGTTGTTTATGCAACTTTCTGTATCAAAGTTATAATTTCTACATGAAAACAAAAAACTGAAAACTGTGACTTAATTTTGCGTCAGCATGTACAAATTATTACGTTCTTTTTTATTCCTGTTTGATCCTGAAAAGGTTCATTATTTTTCGATGAACAGTTTGAAGATTTTATGTAAAATTCCTTTTGGAAAACAATTAATTGCTGGATGTTACCAACCCAAAAAGAATGCTCAATATTCAATATTCAATATTCAATTCTCAAATAGAGTTGGCTTGGGCGCAGGTTTTGATAAAAATGCCCGATTCCTGAATGAACTTGAAGCTTTAGGTTTTGGATTTGTAGAAATTGGGACTGTTACCCCACTCCCACAGGATGGTAATGACAAACCTAGATTATTTCGTTTGCCAAAAGATAAAGCCATCATCAACAGGATGGGTTTTAATAATGATGGGATGAAGGTAATTTCGGAGAGGTTAAAGGCTTGGAAGAGTCGACAACAGACAACTGATAACAGACGACTGATCATTGGAGGAAATATTGGTAAAAATAAGAATACACCCAATGAAGATGCCTGGAAAGATTATGAAAAATGTTTCCTCGCTTTACATGCCTATGTAGATTATTTTGTGGTGAATGTTAGTAGCCCTAACACACCCGGCTTAAGAGAATTGCAGGAAAAAGATTCATTAAGAAAAATTCTTACCACCCTGCAAATCATCAATTCAACAAAAGAAAAGCCTAAACCTATTCTTCTGAAAATAGCTCCTGACCTTACTCCCACACAAATTGATGATGTCATTGATCTGGCTTTGGAAATTAAATTTGATGGGTTGGTTGCATCCAACACAACGACCAGCAGAGAAGGACTTAGTCCTGAATCAATAGAAGTGAGCAAACAAGCAGGAGGGTTAAGTGGAGCGCCATTAAAACAAAGAAGCACCGAAGTTGTACAATATATATATCAAAAAACTAATGGCCAATTACCTATTATTGGCAGCGGTGGTATACTTACGGGACAGGATGCCATTGAAAAAATTGAAGCAGGCGCTTCTTTAATACAGGTGTGGACAGGGTTTATTTACGAAGGGCCGGCCATTGTAAAAAATATTTGTGCTAAACTTTAAGGGCACTTGCAACCATTTTCCCATCTTTTATATCTTCTTTATTACTATCAATATTTTTTAATTGTAAAAAGAGAAGTATTATGAATGAAGAAGTAAAAAAAGAGGATACTCCAGAGGAAAAAGGGTTTTTCGATAAAATGAAAGATAAACTTGAAGATCTGAAAGATAAAGCTGAAGATGCCTGGGAAAAAATTGAAGATAAAGCAGAACAGGTGTATGATAAAGTCGAAGACAAAGCTGAAGATCTTTGGGATGCAACAAAAGAAAAGGCAGGAGAATTAAAAGAAAAGCTTAGTGATAAAATAGATGATTTGAAAAAAGATGATGACCCAAAATCATCCTAATAAAAATTAAGAATACAGTTTTAAGAGCGACAGTAATTACTGTCGCTTTTTTTTACACTTGTAAATACCATACTGTGTATATATTTGCAACAAATTCTTCTCATAAATGGAACATTTATTTACCTCCGAATCGATCATCAGTTTTTTAATATTAGTAGTTCTTGAAGTTGTTTTAGGAATTGATAATGTAATTTTTGTAAGTATCATTCTTAATAGACTAAAAAGCGTTAAAGAACAAAAAAATGCCCGCCGTTTTTGGATGGTTTCCGGTATTATTATGCGGAGTTTATTGCTGATGGGTTTAGGTTGGCTACTTTCACAAAAAGGGAAAGCTGTTTTTTCTATTGGAAGCAAAGGATTTGATTTAGCCAGTTTAGTAATGCTTGCCGGAGGTTTGTTTCTTATCTATAAATCTGTAATGGAAATTCATCATAAGTTAGAAGGGGAGGATCCAAATGATGCACAAAAAAATCAAAAACAGTTATCTTTTGGAAATGCCCTTGGTCAAATACTTTTAATAGATGCTGTATTTTCTTTCGATAGTATCATTACCGCCGGAGGTACTGCCAAACATGTGGAAATAATGATTGCAGCAGTTGTGATTGCAATGACTGTTATGTTTTTATTTAGCCCCGCTATTTCGGGCTTTATACATAAACATCCTACTTTAAAAATGTTAGCACTTTCATTTTTAGTAATGATCGGACTTAGCCTTATTATGGAAGGTTGGGATGCTGAAACAGCACATCAATTGCACCTTAAAAATTATATTTATTTTGGTATGGCTTTTTCTTTTGGTGTAGAAATGTTGAACATGGCTATGCGAAGAAGGCAAATAAACAAAAGAGTGGTGGAATTAAACGAGCCAACTTTAGATGAACCAAAACAATCGGAGCTTACAAACTAACTAACACTACAATTGAGTAAGTAATGTCGCAGCTACAATACCAGCGGTTTCAGTACGTAACCGTGTATGTCCAAGACTTACAGGAATAAAATTATTTGACATAGCAAGTTGTATTTCTTCATTTGTAAAATCTCCTTCGGGACCAATGGCGATTTGAAGATTTGAAGATTTGGAGATTTGGAGATGACTTAACTGTTGCTTTTCATCATCTAAACAATGTGCTATTAATTTTTGATGCTCGCCAGGTTGTTCTATAAACTGTGAAAATTTTATTGGTTCATGTAGCAGCGGCAGCCAAACCTGTTGTGATTGTAACATTGCACTGACCACAATCGTTTTCATTCTGTCATATCTGAAATGCTGTTTCTCTGTTCTTGTGCAAATCAAGGGAACAATTTCGTTTACTCCTATTTCTGTAGCCTTTTCCAAAAACCATTCAAACCTGCTTGTATTTTTTACTATTGAAATGGCAATAGAAACTTTTCTATCTGTTTGTGGTCTGTGATCAGTGGTTAAAATTTCAACCTTACAACTTTTCTTATTGTTATTAGTGATCTCAGTAGTAAACAAATTTCCTTTCCCATCTGTCAATTGCAACTGCTCTCCATTTTGCATACGCAATACCTGCACAATATGTTTTGATGTATCCTCATCAAAAGCATGTGATTTTTGTGAGGCCGAAATATTTTCAGAATAAAAAAAAGGTAAAGCCATTTTAAAAAATGAGTAATTACTTGTTCAGGAAACTATCTTTATTTTTTGTGGTAATAACCTTGATAATTGCCAACACAATAGCAGCAACAATTATTATAGTCGAGATCAAAATAATTCTATCGGCATTAGGCCAATGAGTAATTTTATAAAGTGTCCCAATTACCCGGCACGCCACTCCAACCAAAAATATAGAAATGATATATTTATATTTCATAAACTAAACCAAGGTTAGAAAGGAGTCTCTTCATCAAAAGCACCATCATTCATTCGGCTGCCTTTTTGAATATAAAGTTTTGCTCCCGGATCGCCACCTTCATCAGGCCTTACAGGTCTAAAACTACCTCCCGGTTGACCTCCACCGAAATCACCGCCATCATCTTCATCTTCTATGAATTTCTGAATATGAAGTAACGCTTTCAATTTAATTGTATCCAAACTACCGTTACGATGTTTAGCGATCTTAACATAAGTTTCCCCTTTATTACTTTCACCCATTTCATTTGAGGTGATATCATAATATTCAGGCCTATATAAGAACATTACCATATCAGCATCCTGTTCAATAGCACCCGATTCTCTCAGATCACTCAATTGCGGTATTTTTTGACCTTCTTTTCTTTTTTCAACTTCCCTACTTAACTGAGACAATGCAATGATCGGCACCTGGAGTTCTTTTGCCAATCCTTTCAGATCTCTTGATATACGGCTGATCTCTTGTTCCCTATTACCATTCCTATTTTCCCCGGCACCACTCATCAATTGTAAGTAATCAATTATAATTAAACCAACATTATGTTTGTTTTTTAAACGACGGCATTTTGCCCTCAGTTCAAATATGTTCAAAGCAGCAGTATCATCAATATATATCGGAGCATTGCTCAAACGTTCGATACCTTTTTTATACAATTGCTTCATCTCATGTTCTTCTAATTGACCACGGTTGATCTTTTCCAACCATATTTCACTTTCAGCACTTAAGATACGTGTTACCAATTGTCCGGCACTCATCTCTAAGCTGAAAAAGCCTACAGCCGTAGGTTTCGTAGGATGCAAGGCTGCACTACGGGCAAGGTTAAGCGCAAATGCAGTTTTACCCACTGAAGGTCTTGCCGCAAGAACGATAAGATCTGTTGGCTGCCAACCATAAGTAAGTTTATCCAATTTTGAAAAGCCACTGGGTACACCTGTGATGTCTTCATCACGGTTACGCATATCCTCAATTTTCTGAATTGTTTTTACCAATACAGTATTGATATCATCAAAATTCTTACGTAAATGATTATTGGTAATTTCAAACAATTTGCTTTCTGCATCATCTAATAGATCAAATACATCTGTAGCATCTTCGTACGCATCCCCGATTATTTCACCACTGATCCTGATCAATTCTCTTTGAATGAATTTTTGTAAAATGATCCTGGAGTGAGCATCAATATTGGCTGATGAAACAACAGCATTAGTAAGTTTAGATATATAATACGGGCCACCTACAAGATCCAATTCTTCTTTGATCTTTAATTCTTCCACAACAGTTAGTAGATCTATTGGCAAACTTTTTTGGGCCAAAGAGATCATAGCTCTGTAAATGCGTTGATTGGCTTCTCCGTAAAAACATTCCGCTTTTAAAATTTCAATTACGGTATCAAAAGCGCTTTTTTCAAGCATGATCGCTCCTAAAACAGCTTCCTCTAATTCTCTTGCCTGGGGCGGAACTTTTCCGAAAACCATATTGCCAAGGTCTATCCCGGGTTTTCTTCTTGCTTTTCTATCTTTATTAAGGTTAGTAAATTCCATGTTCTGTGTAAGGTTAATATATTTTAAATTTAATGGCGATTAGCGCTATAATTCAAACAAATTGTCAATTTCAAGTCGATTTAGACCACCTGAAAAAGACCTTTTTTGTATTACAGGAGGACTAAGGTAAAAGCAAATAAGTTCATGATTATGCACAGTGCATTGTTGTTAACTTTTTATAATGATTATACACTGCTAATCCACATGTAAAAGTAGGTTATTAACGGCTTATCAAGATGGTTGTTAACAAGGTTCCGTCAAGAAAATGGGCATTTGTGATTCATTTATTAACAGAATAGGAAACAAATTTTTTTAGTTTTTCACGAAGCCGAGTTTTTTTTCACTTGCATTTGTCAAAATGAATGCTTATTTCAGAAGCGGTAATGGCAAATTTTATTGCTTGTATATCAATAGTTATCTTTGCAAGCACAATTTATAATATTATAGTAAATGACAATAAGTTACAACTGGCTGAGTGAATATCTTCCTGAGAAAATTGAACCTGAAAAATTGAGCAAGATCTTAACCTCAATCGGTTTGGAAGTTGAAAGCATAGAAAAATTCGAGGAATTTAAAGGTGGCCTGGAAGGCCTTGTAGTAGGTGAAGTAATGGCGTGTGAAAAACATCCTGATGCAGATAAATTAACTATCACTAAAGTAGATATTGGAACCGGCGAACAGCTGCAGATCGTTTGTGGTGCCCCGAATGTAGCTGCTGGCCAAAAAGTAATTGTCGCTACTATTGGGGCAACTATTTATCCTTTAACCGGCGAGCCGCTAACAATGAGAAAAGCTAAGATCCGTGGTGTAGAAAGCTTTGGGATGATCTGTGCAGAAGACGAAATTGGCTTAACCGACAATCATGCCGGTATAATGGTATTGCCAGCTGATACAAAAACAGGCATTGCTGCTGCTGATTATTTTGACACTTACAATGACCTGATCTTTGAAATAGGTCTTACTCCTAACCGTATGGACGCAATGAGTCATTTAGGGGTAGCAAAAGATGTTTGTGCATATTTATGGCACCACAATAAAAAAGAAACTGCTGTAAAATCTCCTTACAAGAATGGCATTAAAGTAAATAAAAAAACGTTACCTATCGACGTTAGTATTGAAACTACAGGTTGTGAAAGATATAGCGGCATTACAATTACCAATGTAACTGTTGCAGAAAGCCCCAAATGGTTACAGCAAAAATTAAAAGCAATTGGTTTAAGGCCGATCAATAATATTGTTGACATTACTAATTTCATCTTGCATGAAACAGGGCAACCATTACATGCTTTTGATGCGGCTAAAATAAACGGGAACAAGATCGTTGTAAAAAATTTAGCAGAAGGAACTCCATTTATTACATTGGATGAAAAAGAAAGAAAATTAAGTGCTGATGATGTAATGGTGTGTAATGCAGAAACTCCTATGTGTATTGGTGGTGTGTATGGTGGCTTACACAGTGGTGTTACAAATGATACAAAAAACATTTTTCTCGAAAGCGCCTGGTTCAATCCTATCAGCATTCGTAAAACATCTTTCAGACATGGACTTCGTACAGACGCTGCTACTCGTTTTGAAAAAGGCGTAGACATCGGCAATACTGTAAACGTTTTAAAGCGTGCAGCTTTATTGATCAAAGAAATAGCTGGTGGCGAATTTGGAAGTGATGTGATCGATGTATATCCAAGTCCAAAAGAAAAAACTGAGATCTCTATAAAGTATCACTACCTGAAAAAATTAAGTGGTAAAAATTATCATGGGGATACAATAAAAAATATATTAACAGGGTTAGGTTTTGAAATAATAAAAGAAGGCATAGACGATCTTCGTATAGCCGTTCCATTTAGCAAACCTGATATTACTATCCCTGCTGATATTGTAGAAGAGATCATGCGTATTGACGGGCTTGACAATGTAGACATCCCTTCGGCAATAACTATTTCACCAGCGGTAGAAACATTGGCGCATGAAGCATCGTATAAAGAAAAGACAGCTAACTATCTTATCGGACTTGGGTTCAATGAGATCTTTACCAACAGTATCACGAATGCTGCTTATTATACAGAGGAAGAATTACAAACTACTGTAAAAATGATCAACAGCCTTAGTGCAGAATTAAATGTGATGCGTCCGTCAATGATGGAAACAGGTTTGGAAAGTGTTGCTTATAATTTGAACAGAAGAAACAGTGATCTTCAATTCTTTGAATTTGGAAAAACATACAACACATCTGCTATAGGCAAGTATTCCGAGCAACAACATTTAAGTATTTACATAACAGGTAAAAAAGATACCGATAGCTGGAAAACTAAAGGAGCCAAAGTTGATATTTATTATGCCAAAGCTGTGACAGAAAAAATAATACAATTACTTGGTATAAAAGGAAGCACATTGAATCCGGCAGAGAATAATAAAAACCTGGATAATTGTTTAGAACTTAAAGTAAAAAATGATATTGTTGCTACCATTGGCACGATCAATAAAAAAACGGGAGAACGTTTTGATATCAAACAACCTGTTTTCTTTATAGATATAGATTGGGACAAGGCTACATCTTTAAACAAAAAAATAAAAATAGAATATAAAGAGATCATCAAATTCCCTTCGGTGCAAAGAGACCTGGCTATTGTTGTAGACAGAGCCACCAAATACCAGGATGTTGAAAAAGCTACGGCAAATGCTAAAGTGAATAAATTATCTTTCGTAAATTTATTTGATATTTTTGAAAGCGATAAATTGGGAGCAAATAAAAAATCACTGGCTGTAAGTTTTACTTTTCTGGATGAAGAAAAAACTTTGACAGACAAGGAAATTGATGCCATGATGAGTAAAATAATTGTATCTTACGAAAAAGAACTAAACGCTGAAATAAGAAAATAAGTTTGACCACAATAGAGGAAAATATAACCCGGGTAAACAACAAACTTCAGCAATTGCTGAAGAATTACAGCGCCTTGCAAAAAGAGAACGAGCAATTAAAAACGCTGGCAGTAAACTATAAAACAGAAAAACAAGTTGATCTTGAAAAAATAGATCGACTGGAGCAACAGGTAGCGCTTTTAAGATCTGCAGCCGGGCAAATGAGTGAATCAGAAAAAAAGGTTTTTGAAAAAAATATCAATCAATACATAAAAGAAATTGATAAATGTATTGGGCTTTTAAGCGAATAGAATTATGGCAGAATTAATTCCTATAAATATTTTAATAGGCGACAGAACTTATCGCATAAAAACGAGTCCTGAGGATGAGGAAGTGATCAGGCGTACCCTTAAGACCATCAACGACAAGATCATAGAATTTAAAACACAGTTCTCCGGAAAAGATATGCAAGATTATATTGCAATGGTAATGATCTGGTATGCAACTCAGGCCACCGGCACTAATCCATCAATGGAAAAAGAAGTTATGAGCAGTCTGCAGAAAATGGAAGCCTTGATAGATAAAAGCCTTTAATCATTCTTACAATACACATCGGATTCCTCCACAGGATATTTTTTATCGAGGTCGATATTATTAAAGCTGTTTTTCCCCCAGAAGAAATATTTTTCAAAAAATGGCAATAGCCGGTTGTTCTTTATTTTATCAAGAAAATAAACTTCATGGTCTTTTTCCTTCATCCCCATATCATATAAAAGTTTATCATGCTCCCCAATTCCAAGGCTATTGAAATATTGCTTCATTCTAAAATACTCACACACATTTCCGCTTTCCAATCTTCCTGCAAAATAAAAAGGCATGAACCAGCCAATGATATAGCAACTTGTTGAGATAATTTTTCCAATCACCCAGAATTTTGCCTCATAATATTTGGAAACCGGAATACCATATTGCTTCATTATTTCCAGCACCTCTGCCCTATGGTTCCATTCGTCTAGTTCTATCTGGTGAATGGCAGCTTTTTGAGTCGGATCTTTAACTGAACCGGCATGTCCCTGGTACGCAAACGATGCCGCCTTTTCGGCAGAATAAGCCCTTTGCAGTAGATCGATCAATTGAGGGTGATTCAGCTTCATATTAATTATAGTTTGCAAACTTACTCCAAACAAATTTCTTATCTTCGCCAACTAACTATTAAGCTCAATTTTTTATGGGTATAGTAAGATTTTATAAGATTGTGAACCGATTTAAAACAAAAAAATTCAATGGAACCGAATATAATTTCCATCATTGTAGGTGCAGTTGCCTTGATAATAGGCCTTGTGCTGGGTAAAGTCATTTTTGCCAAAAACACCAAAAAACAAGTAGAAGAGGCTGATAAACAATCACAAATTATCATCAGGGAAGCAGAATTAAGAGCCGAAAACCTGAAAAAAGAAAAGGAATTAGAGGCGAAAGAGAAATTTGTGCAAATGAAAGCGTCGCATGACAGAGATGTTTTGCAACGCAATCAGAAACTTGTTGAAGGCGAGAACAGGATCAAGCAAAAAGAACAAAGCCTTAACCAAAAAGAAGGCAATTTAGAAAAACAGGTAAAAGATAATGAAGCGATCAAGGAAACGCTTAACAGGCAGATCGAAGTAGTTAACCAAAAACGTACTGAACTGGAAAAACACCAGGAAGAGCATATCCGCCGCCTGGAAAAAGTTGCCAACCTTAGCGCAGAAGATGCCCGTAATCAATTAATTGAAAGTTTACGCCAGGAGGCTCAAACCAAAGCTATTGGCATTCAACAAGAGATCATAGAAGAAGCTAAACAAAAAGCAGGTAAAGAAGCCCGTAAAATTGTTATTCAAACAATACAACGTACTGCTGCTGAGGCTGCTATAGAAAACTCCATTACTGTATTTAATCTTGAAAGTGACGAAATAAAAGGCTCTATTATCGGTAGAGAAGGTAGAAATATCCGTGCTATTGAAGCTGCAACAGGTGTTGATCTTGTTGTTGATGATACACCTGAAGCGATCGTTCTTTCTTCATTTGACCCATTACGTAGGGAAGTTGCCCGTTTATCTTTACAACGCCTAGTTGCTGATGGACGTATACATCCTGCACGTATTGAGGAAGTTGTAGAAAAAACAAAACGTCAGCTGGATGATCAGGTAATGGAAATTGGTGAACGTACCGCAATGGAATTAGGCGTTCATGGCCTTCATAAAGAATTGATCAGAATGGTTGGTCGTATGCGTTTCCGTTCATCTTATGGTCAAAACCTATTGATGCACAGTAGGGAAACAGCTAATCTTTGTGCTATAATGGCAGCTGAATTAGGTATGAACCCTAAATTGGCTAAACGTGCCGGATTATTACATGATATTGGTAAAGTTCCTGATGAAGAAACTGAATTAAGCCATGCACTACTTGGGGCTAAATTAGCTGAGAAATATGGCGAAAACCCTGCAGTAGTAAATGCTATCGGTGCTCACCACGATGAGATGGAAATGCAATATGTGATCTCTCCTATTATCCAGGCTTGTGATGCCATCAGTGGTGCAAGACCGGGTGCAAGACGTGAGATCATGCAACAATATATCCAACGTATCAAGGACCTTGAAAATATGGCTCAAAGCTACCAAGGGGTGGAAAAAGCCTATGCTATTCAAGCTGGTAGAGAATTAAGGGTAATTGTGGAAGCAGATAAAGTAAGTGATGCAGACAGCGACAAACTTAGCTTTGAAATAGCTCAAAAAATACAAACTGAAATGACCTTTCCGGGTCAGATAAAAGTGACAGTAATAAGGGAGAAAAGAGCTGTGAATATTGCCAGATAACAATGATAAATGCTGAATGATGAACGATGAATGCTTTTTTTTGAAAAAAATCATAATTCATCACTCATAATTCACAATTTTCTTTTACCTTTGCCGTCCGATAAAAATAAAGATCATGAATGCAGTAGCTTTTGTACACGAACAATTAACAGCTAAACCAGCTTTACCAAACTTTAAAGCAGGTGATAATGTAACTGTAAACTATAAAATTGTAGAAGGAAATAAAGAACGTATCCAAAGCTTTAAAGGCGATGTGATCAAACGTCAGGGAACTGGTGCTACCGCTACTTTTACAGTACGTAAAATGAGTGATGGTGTAGGTGTTGAACGTTTATTCCCTTTCTATTCTCCAAATATCGAAAGTGTTGTATTGAACAAAGTTGGTAAAGTACGTAGAGCTAAATTGTTCTATTTACGTGAAAGAAGCGGTAAAAGCGCTCGTATCCAGGAAAAAAGAATGGCTGTTGCTCTTAAAAAGTAATATCTGTTTGAAACATATTCAAAGCGTCTCGATTTTCGGGACGCTTTTTTTGTTAAAAATGCTACAAAATCAGTCCAGATACGGCATTCGTTCAGGTTATCCCTGAAATTTAAGTTAGTTTTACACTCAATCCCCGATACCTCTGATAAGCATATTTTAATTCGTTTCAAACCCCACAATTAATTAAATTATGAAAAAGGTATTTTTATTTTCCCTGTTTATTGCAACTGTTCTTTTATTTATGTCTTGTGCAAGAGGCATCTCCCCTTATGAAGCGGCAAATGGTAAAGCAAGATGCGGCAGATTTGTTCGCTAATTTTGCATGTATAAATTTGTATAATTCGCATTATTATTAACAAGCAAATATCACTCAAAGAGAATATTTAGATTATCTTTGCAGCATAAACTTTTAATCATGTTAAATACAGTTTTCTTAATTGGTATGCCAGGTGGTTCTGAATGGATCTTTATACTAATTGCCGTAATTCTTTTGTTTGGTGGAAAGAAAATTCCTGAACTAATGAAAGGTATTGGTAAAGGTGTTCGTGAATTTAAAGATGCTAAAGATAATGTGAAGAATGAATTTGAAGCCGGTATGAACGAGAAAGATAAAGACGAAGAAATTCGCAGGCTTAGAGAGCAAGTACAACAAAAGCAATAAACCAATTTATATACCTGGTTTTTAATACGGCTGAAGTGAAAGATAATTAATTTTGTCCTCCACTCCAGCCGATTTCATAAATACCAAAACCTAACAAGCATTGTTTAGTTCTATTCAACAATATCAACAGCAATTATCAAATGGCAGCACCACTTGTGCCGATGCTGTAGCTTACTATTTAAAAAAGATTGATCTGCACAAACACCTGAATGCATTCACACAGGTATTTTCGGAAGAGGCATTAGAAAAAGCTACTGAGCTTGATGCAAAAAGAAAAGCAGGAGCAACTCCTAAAAAATTGCATGGTGTAGTTATTGCCATTAAAGATGTGCTTTGTTACAAAGATCATGCAGTGACTGCTGCATCAAAGATATTAGAAGGATATACCGCAGTGTACAATGCCACAGCAGTACAAAGGTTATTAGATGAAGAAGCGATCATCATTGGTGCATGTAATTGCGATGAATTTGCAATGGGCAGCTCCAATGAAAATTCTGCTTACGGAAATGTGTTGAATGCATTGGATGAAACAAAAGTTCCAGGAGGATCAAGTGGCGGTAGTGCTGTTGCAGTGCAAGCGGATATGTGTATGATCAGCCTTGGTAGTGATACCGGTGGATCAGTAAGACAGCCTGCAGATTTTTGTGGTATTGTTGGTTTAAAGCCAACATACGGAAGAATATCTCGTTATGGTCTGATAGCATATGCATCTTCATTTGACCAAATAGGAATTTTTGGAAACAACATACAAGACATTGCAGTTGCTTTAGAAGTAATGAGCGGACCTGATGATTTTGATAGCACGGCAATGGACAATGGACAATGGACAATGGACAATGGACTACAGGGTAAGAAATACAAAATTGCTTATTTTAAAGAAGCGCTTTTTCATGAATCCTTGGATATTGAGATCAAAGAGGCTATTCTTTCTTTGATAGAAAAATTAAAAGCTGATGGACATACTGTTGAAGCGGTTGAATTTGACCTGATAGATTATATTGTTCCTGCTTATTATGTTTTGACAACTGCAGAAGCAAGCAGTAATCTTAGTCGTTTTGATGGCGTTCGTTATGGACACAGAACGAAAGAGCCAATTACAGGATTGGATGATTTTTATAAAAAAACAAGAACAGAAGGTTTTGGTAAAGAAGTTCAGCAACGTATCATGCTTGGTACATTTGTATTGAGTGCCGGTTATTACGATGCATACTTCAGTAAAGCGCAACAGGTAAGACAATTGTTGGTTGACAAAACAATTGCCATCTATAAAGATTTTGATGCAATTATTTTACCTACATCACCTGTTACTGCATTTACTATCGGTGAAAAAAAGGATGATCCGATAGCGATGTATTTAGCTGATATTTATACCGTTTTTGCTAATCTTACAGGGCTTCCGGGAATATCTGTCCCATTATTCAAACATAGTAATGGCATGCCTTTTGGTATACAGGCGTTGACAAATAAATTTGCTGAATCTACATTGTTGTCATTCTCTGATCTTTTGATGCAACAATATAAAACAGTTTAGTATCTTATTAATAATGAAGCATATATTATCTATAATAGTTGTTTGCATTCTGCTCATTTTTTCAGCAGGGGCTACGCCTATTGATAGGCTTCATACAAATTTTACTATTCAACAGGATACAATTTCTGAAGATATTGTTAAAGAAGATGCCACCATTGAAGAGGTGATTAAAACAAGGGAAACTCAAAAGATAAAAAAAGAAAAGATCGCTTATATAAGCCAGGTAACTAAATATGGCTTTAAGAATCTTTTCAATAATTACAACTACAATAGTTCAATGCCATATAGTGCACAGGTTAATCCGAATGCGATCAGTTTTACGCAGGATTATATGAAAGTGCATGGCAAATACCTTCATCAGATGAAAGGATGGGGACAACCTTATTTTGGTTTGATAGAAAATATTTTACAACAATATGGCCTGCCCAAGGAACTGAAATATATTGCTGTGATCGAATCTAATTTAAGTACAGCAGCTACAAGTTCTGTTGGTGCTGGTGGCCCATGGCAATTCATGCCTGCTACTGCAAGGGAATATGGACTTGTGATCAATGGTGCTTTTGATGAACGCAGAGATTATTTTAAAAGTACGCATGCTGCATCTAAATACTTGTTGACGCTTTACAAGGACCTGCATGATTGGTTACTTGTAATGGCAGCTTACAATGGTGGCCCGGGAAGAGTACATAGTGCTATTAAAAAAAGTGGGAGCAAAAATTTCTGGCAATTGCAATACCACCTTCCTGAAGAGTCACGTACTTATGTAAAACGTTTTATTGCTACACAGTATATCATGGAAGGTAATGGAACAATATCCGGCAATGACAGCAATTTTGTTTTTTCAGATGTTGTTGCAAAAACTTCTTATGGAACCAATAGCGTTAAAAGCCCTTATAATGTAAAACCTGCATTGACTGATCAGGAGGTGGTAGATGTTGAGATATTGAGTATTACGGGTAAATACAATTCTCTTGTGATCGCTAAAAATCTTTCGATGGAGATAAGCTCATTCAATCGTTATAATCCAGGCTTTGATAATGCCATGAGCACTACAGGTAATTTTGATCTTCGTTTGCCTCCGGATAAAATGCAATTGTTCAATGCTAATAAATACCAGATATTGAATGAGAGTGTGCAGATATTATACAACAGTACAACTGTGCCTACTCCTACAAAAACAGTTTATAAAAAAATCTCTTCTAAAAAAACGAAGAAGAAATAATCCCTCTATTTGTAAAACATTGTTAAAGGTGATTTTTTGTAAGGTTACTATTTGATGCTTGCGTTATAAACGCAAAACACCACTTATGAAATTTTATCAAAAATCAATCATCACTGCCAGCATTATCATTTTTCAATTAAGCTGTAATACGCAATCCAACAAAGAGTTTCAAAAGGATATGGTAGCAACAGACAGCATTTATACTTCGTCCTCATCTGCTGCGGTAGAGAACAATAAAGACACATCAAGGAAATTTATCCGAACGGCTGATCTTAAATTCAAAGTAAAAGATGTTGTACGGTCTACGTATGATATAGAAGACATCACCAATCAACATGGTGGGTTTGTTTCTTACACTGATCTTACAAGTGTTACAGATGATGTTGTTACTACTCCCGTTAGTGCAGACTCATCAATAGAAACAAAGTATTACACTGTGATCAACAATATTACCTTACGTGTACCCAACACTAAGCTGGATACAGTATTAAAAGATATTGCAAGAAATATTGATTACTTAGATGCAAGAGTTATTAAAGCAGAAGATGTTGCTTTGCAAATACTTTCCAATGATCTTACACAAAAAAGAAATGCAAAGGCTGAAGTAAGATTAACAAATGCAATTGATACTAAAGCAAAGAAACTTGCAGAGACATACGATGCTGAAGAAGTATTGGCTGATAAACAGGAACAAACTGATGACGCAAAGATCTCAACTCTTTCATTGAGAGATAAAGTGAAATTCAGTACGGTTAGTTTAGCATTGTATCAAAGAGAGGGTGTTAAGAAAGAAACGATCGCTAATAAGAAAGTGATTACTGCGTATGAACCTGGAGTTGGTAGTCAATTAATGGATTCATTGAAATATGGCTGGGAGATGCTTGAAGCTGTAATTGTGTTTTTAGCGAAATTGTGGTGGGTGATATTAATTGGTGTTGGGGCTTATTTGATATCGAAGCGTTCTTTAGGAAAAGAGAAAGGTTAATTTGTTATTATTTACTTTTTTGCCTTGACGCAAAAATAGTTCAATAATGGTATACCGTACAAGTGAGTGACACAACGATGATCCCATAAAAAACAAATGCTTGTTAAAAAAGAAAAACTTACTCCAACACTTTAACGATCGCTTGAACCTTTAGTAAACATTCTTCATATTCTTTTTCGGGATCGCTGTAATAAGTAATGGCGCTACCTACCTGGAAAGAAAGGTATTTTTCTGTAGTGTTGTATAGTATGCTGCGGATAACAACATTGAAATCAAAATCGCCATTGGGTTTTATATAACCTACAGCGCCGGAGAAGAGGCCACGTTTTGTTTTTTCAAATTGTTCTATGAGTTCCATTACTTTTTTCTTTGGGGCACCGGTCATGCTACCCATGGGGAAAGTGGCTTTGATAATGTCGATCCAGTTTGTATCTGAAGTTACTTCGCCACTAACGGTGCTGATCATTTGATGAACCTGCGGAAAACTGTAGATACCCATGAGTTCAGTAACATGTACAGAATCTTCGATGCATATTTTGCTGAGATCATTGCGAACAAGATCAACTACCATCACGTTCTCACTTTTTTCTTTAGAACTGTTGATGAGGTGTTGTTTGTTGGCCTCATCTATTTTGGGATCTTTAAGATCTCTTTTGGAAGTGCCTTTGATGGGCTGGGAAATTATTTTATTACCGCTGCGTTTTAAATAACGTTCGGGGCTGGCGCAGATGCAATATTTATCATCTAATTTATACAATGCAGAAAATGGATTGGGAGAATAATCTACCAGGTGATGATAAACCGATAAAGGATCAATGACAACATTTTCTGCAAAAAATTCCTGGCAGAAATTAAGTTCATAGCAATCGCCACGTAAAATATGTTGACGTATTGTATTTACTGCATCAAGATATTCAGGCCTTTTGAACCTGCTGCTAATATCTGTGGGCTTTACAGGAAGCGCTTTAATGATCGATGATGTATTTTTTATAGCCTCAATAATTTCTTCAGCAGTACCTTCTTCGTAAAAAACAGTTACCTCTTGCGTATTTAATTGCAGAATAATTTCAGGAACAAAAAAACATGCATCAGGAAATTTTATGCCATCTAAATTTTCGGAACTGAGCTTTTCTATTTCATTTTTAATATCATACCCTACATGCCCAAAAAGCCAGTCATTTTGTTTGCTATAAAATTGCTGTAGCTGATCAAACGCATTACCTGCACTAAGTTCTATCTTTTGTTTACAACCTACAGCCAGTAAGCATTCAAAGGCTGGTGCATTAAAATTATATTGCTGGTTATCCAACAAACAAAAAATGTTGAACCGGTTAGCCCAGTTCAACATTTGTATTTTGAATTCGATAAAATTATTTATTGGAAATGATGTGCTTGTTCTCAATTATTTTTTATTTATTACACGAATTTTCACGAATTACACATATTAAATACTTTTTACTATTGATCTATTCGTGTAATTAGTGTAATCTGTTTTAATTAGTGTAATAAATATTAGTAATCGTCATCATCATCGAAACCGCCACCACCAAGATCATCATCAAAACCTAAACCAAGGTCCTCATCAATTTTGAAATCATCTTCTTCTTCCTCTTTCCCTTTTTTTACACCAGGAGCTTTTTTACCTTTTGATTTCGGAACATCAAATTCTGCAAAATCAGGATCCCAGTCATCGTCTTCTTCTTCACCTTTTTCCCAATCATCTTCTACATCTTCTGCATCATCATCGTCATCATCATCTTTGCTTTTCTTTGAAGCTCCCTTTCCTTTTTTGACAGGCGTCTCATCAAGATCTTCATCATCGTCATCATCATCCTCGTCCTCATCTTTTTTAGATTTGGATGACGCCTTAGGTGCAGCTTCTTTTTTCGGAGCCTTCGCAGGTGTTACTTTTTTTTCTTTGTCAGATTTTGTAGCCATAAGTTAACCGATTGTACTGTAAAATTTCTGATAGATTTTTAATTAGCCAAAAAAAAAGGCAACTTTTTATTAATTTTTTTTTATGCCTCAATTATCTGGTCTCTTCCCGGCCCATTACTGATCCATTTTACAGGCACCTTTAAAAATTCATTGATATATGTTATATAATTTTTCATTTTTTCAGGTAAAGCTGCATGTTGTTTAATAGCAGTAATATCAGTCTTCCACCCTTCAAAATTCTTATATACGGGTTCTATTTCCAAATGGTTCATCTGAAAAGGTACATAATTCTTTTCTTCTCCATCTATTTTGTAACTGTTACAAAGTTTCAATTCATCAATATTATCTAAAATATCAGTCTTGGTCATAATGATCTGAGTAACCCCATTGATCATACATGCAAATTGTAGTGCAACAAGGTCGATCCATCCGCAACGGCGTGGTCTTCCCGTAGTACTACCGAACTCATTACCTGTTTTACGCAACAATTCTCCCATATCATCATGCAGTTCGGTAGGGAAGGGTCCGCTGCCAACTCTTGTGCAATAAGCCTTCGTAATACCAAATACTTCCCTGATCTTTTGTGGTGCAATACCCAAGCCTGTACAAACACCTGCAGAGATGGTGTTACTGCTAGTTACAAAAGGGAAAGTTCCGAAATCAACATCCAGCATACTTCCTTGTGCACCTTCTGCTAATATGCGCTTGCCTTCGTTTATTTTTTCATTGATGAAATATTCTCCATTAACAATTTTGAACCCACGTAAAAATTCAATGGCTTCAAAGAAATCATTTTCCCACTGGCTGATATCTTCTTCAAATTTATAGTTATCTAAAATTTGCTGATGTTTTCCTTTAAGCTTTTCGTATTCTGCTTTGAAGTTGTTGTTGATGTCACCGACACGTAAACCATTACGACCAGTTTTATCCATATAAGCCGGGCCAATACCTTTTAAAGTAGAACCTATCTTATCATTGCCCTTAGCGATCTCACTTGCTTTATCAAGTGCTCTGTGTGTAGGTAATATTAAATGAGTACGTTCACTGATGTATAAATTCTTTTTATAATCAACTCCCATTGCAGCAACTGTCTCACATTCTTTTTTGAATGTTACAACATCCAATACTACGCCATTACCGATAAGGTTTATTTTATCTTCATGAAATATACCACTTGGTATCTGATGCAATACAACTTTTTTATCATTTACATATAAAGTGTGCCCTGCATTTGGCCCACCCTGAAAACGTGCAATGACGTCGTAGTTAGGAGCAAAATAATCAACGATCTTTCCTTTGCCTTCATCGCCCCATTGGAGCCCGAGAATTACATCTACCATTTTGGTTACTTAATTAGTTTTTAGATTTTTCAAATACGGGCAAAAATAAATTGAAATAAAGCAATTACCTAAAATGATTGTGTTGTTGGGAATTATTTTTTATCAGTTAGCTTGGAAAGGTTGTATGTTACTTTTTTTGCGGAAAAAAAGTAACCAAAAAAGCCGCCGACAAAGGATTACAGCTCCTTTGTCGGAAGAAGCTATGTGGATCTTTTGTGCTACTGTGACATCGGCATTTGTAATTCTACTATTAGAATTGAAGAGTTTAATTTTTAATTGGATTAGAAATGAATAAATAGCAGTTTTGATATGAATTTTTTGAAAAATTTTTAGTGGGTATAAATATTATCTACCCAAATATTCTTCATTTTTGACAAAATAAGTCCAATAAGGATCAATGGATTTTTGTTTGATAAATATTAGTCCCATATTTTGAGTGTCAATTGTTTTATTTGAAGTGCTATAAACTAAAGTATGTCGACTAATCATATATTTTTTTCCTAAACACATATCATTACTAATTTCATAATCAAGAGTTGTGTCATTGCTATTAATAAAAATATAGCTCAAATATTTTTGAAGAATTTTGTGATGATTCTCAAATTGTGAAGTATCTGAAAACATTCCTTTTCTTATCTCATAAGGAGTTAGATTCATTAACCCATTATTATCATTATCTGTTGGGGTTAAATCCTTAAAGTGTTTTATTATTAAATTATTAAACCCTTTAAATGACTGCATTTCAGAATCAGAAATATTGATATAATTATTATACAGATCCATATTACAGAGTGGTTTCTCTCTGCACTCTGAAAAAAGCAGAATAAATATAAATGGGGTAACTCGAAAAAGAAATTTAAGCATATTTAGTCTTATTACACATTACAAATGTATATAATAAAACTATGCCACTTTAAGCAAGCTCATCTTGCTATTACTAAATTTGCGCTGAGCATATTCAAGCGTCACGTCAAATGTTTTTACTTTTTGAGAAGGAAGATCATACATAGCGTCAGTCAAAATGCTTTCGCAAATGCTGCGTAAGCCACGTGCGCCTAATTTATATTCCAATGCTTTTTCTACCATGAAATCAAATACTTCAGCTTCGAATTTTAATTCAATGCCTTCCATTTCAAACAAACGAGTGAATTGTTTGATGATAGCGTTTTTAGGTTCAGTCAAAATGCTGCGTAAAGTTGGTGCATCTAATGGATTCAAATAAGTGATCACCGGTAATCTTCCTAATAATTCAGGAATCAACCCAAAAGATTTCATATCCTGTGCATTTACAAACTGAAGAATATTTTCTTCCTGGTATTGCTGTACAGCCTTGTTTACATTGAAACCTATCGCATGCGTATTTACTCTACGTGCAATCAATTTATCAATGCCGGCAAATGCACCACCGCAAATGAAAAGAATATTCTGGGTATTTACTTTAACTAATTTTTGTTCAGGGTGTTTACGTCCACCTTGTGGTGGTACCAACACTTCTGTTCCTTCCAATAATTTTAATAAGCCTTGCTGAACACCTTCACCGCTTACATCTCTTGTAATGGAAGGGTTATCGCTCTTACGACCTATCTTATCAATTTCATCTATAAATACTATACCTCTTTCTGCTGCAGCCACATCGTAATTACAAGCTTGTAATAAACGGCTAAGCATACTTTCAACATCTTCTCCCACATAACCAGCTTCTGTAAATACAGTAGCATCCACGATTGCAAAAGGAACATTCAACATACGGGCAATTGATTTTGCCAACAAGGTTTTACCTGTACCTGTTTCGCCAACCATGATGATGTTACTTTTTTCTATCTCAACATCATTTTCAACTTTCTGGTTAAGTCTTTTGTAATGGTTATAGACTGCTACTGCCAGGATCTTTTTAGCATCATCCTGACCTATCACATAATCATCTAAAAATTTCTTTATTTCCTGTGGTTTTTTAACCGTCAGCTTATTTGCTGCCGCACCGTGTTTTGAATCCGGATATATCATAAGCTCCTGCCCTATGATCTCTTGGGCATGCTCTACACAATTTTCACAAATATGCCCTTCTTGTCCTGCGATCAATATTTTTACTTCGTCACGACTTCTGCCGCAGAAAGAACAATGTAAGGTTTGATTTTTTGCCATTTTACTAATTATTTGCTTTGCATGTGTCCAAAGCGTAACACAAAGATACTAAATCATCTATAGAACGTTATTTTTATGACAATATTATCAACAAAAATGTTGCTTCTATATTTGTAATAATGATCGAAGGGAAACATATCGCTTTTTATATATCGGACAAAGACAATAAAGCCTTGTTGATACAACAGCTTGTAAAAGACCGTTTTATACAATTACAGGGTGAATTGTATTCAGAAACAAGGTTAAATGACCTGATAGAGGAAGAAATAAAACATGAGCATTTTGAGGTGATCGATGGGCCTAAAAAGAGCTTGCAGCAATATTCTGATGGTGAAAAGAAAAAAGCGTTATTAGCTTATATTATTTCTAAAAAGCCGGATTATATCATCATTGATAACATTTTTGATAATCTTGATGCCAAATCACAATCTGCAATAATTGAAACATTTATAAAGCTCAGTGATTCGACAATTATTGTTCAGATGGCTAGCCGAAAAAATGACATTTTACCTTTTATTAAAAATATTTACGGAGCAAATGGCAGCAAGATCGAAAAAGTAGCAGAAGGAACTAAACATCATTCAGAAATTTTTGTAAACGATATCCCTCACCCCTATTCAACAGTTATTGCAGAAAAAGATCCTTTAGTAAAATTTACTGATGTTACTGTTAAATATGAAGAACGAACTATCGTAAAAAATATTAACTGGGGAATCAGGAGTAAAGAGTTCTGGCAATTGATTGGACCAAATGGTTCAGGAAAAAGCACTTTATTATCATTGATCACCGGAGATAACGTTAAAGCATATGGGCAGAATATTATTTTATTCGGCATGAGAAAAGGAAGTGGTGAAAGTGTATGGGATATCAAAGAAAAGATAGGATACCTCACATCTGCAATGACCCAACAATTTTCAAGATTGGATTCAATTGAAAAAATGGTGATATCAGGCTTCTTTGATTCAGTGGGTTTGTATACTAAGCCTTCTGACATACAAATTACACTTGCTGCACAATGGCTGAAATTAATTGGCTTGTATGATGAGAGAAAAAGGTCTTTCCTGTCATTTTCCGCAGGGCATCAAAGATTGATACTGATCGTAAGAGCTATGGTAAAACACCCGCCACTACTTATTCTTGACGAGCCTACAATTGGATTAGATGATGAAGATGCGGCATTATTTACAGCATTGGTAAATAAAATAGCAGCAGAAAGCAAAACTACCATATTGTATGTATCACACAGAAAAGAAACAGGATTACAACCTCAATTTATTTTTGAATTAATACCTGGGGAAGATGGATCTATTGGAGAAATAAAATCGACAAAAAAATAAAGGCTTCGAATGAAGCCTTTATAAAATATTAAATAATTTAAGATCATAATTTATCCAAAACCTTGTCTACAATTCCGTAGGCAACCGATTCTTTTGCATCCATCCAATAATCACGATCAAAATCTTTCATTACTTTTTCAAAAGGTTGACCGCAATTCTCTGAAAGGATCTTTGCGCCAAGCTCTTTTATTTTTCTGATCTGTTCAGCCATAATTTCAAGATCGGCACTAACACCTTGTCCACCGCCACTTGGTTGATGTATCATCACTTCTCCACTTGGAAAAATAAAACGTTTTCCTTTTTTTCCACCGCTTAATAAAATACTTCCCATACTTGCTGCCATGCCCATACATACTGTACTTACAGGGCTTGAGATCATTTGCATGGTATCATAAATAACCATACCACTTGTTACAACACCACCCGGGCTGTTTATGTAAAAAGTAATTTCCTTTCCCGGATCAAGCGCTTCTAAATACAACAATCTGGAGGTAATATCTCTTGCAGTTTTATCATCTACTGCACCCCATAAAAATATTTTACGTTGTTCAATAAATTTTTTATCAAACTGATATCCGCTCATCATTTTCTCCATCGGGTTATCATTCTCCTTTGGATTCTCTTCATCATCAAATCGTATGTTCTTGTTGCCGTATATACTTTGTATGTTCATCATTATCAATTATGAGTTATGAATTATAAATTATGAATTGTTATGAATTGAAAGAGCTGAATATTGTTGTAAAAGTACAAGTGAGTGACACAACGATGTTTAATAGTAGCACATCAGCTTGTTACAAAAATATTTTAATCCTTTTTCGCTTTACGTGGATTGACAGTTAATACTTCATCAACCAAACCATAATCTTTTGCTTCGCCAGATGTAAGCCAGTAATCTCTTCCACAATCTTCTGCAACTTTATCTACCGGCTGACCAGTATGATTTGCGATCACTTCGTATAACTCTCTTTTTAATTTTTTTATTTCAGCAACTGTTATTTCGATGTCAGAAGCTTGTCCGCCTGCGCCACCACTTGGCTGGTGTAACATGATACGACTATGTTTTAATGCTGTACGTTTTCCTTTAGCACCTGCACACATTAGTACAGCTGCCATACTTGCTGCCATGCCTGTGCAAATAGTAGATACATCAGGGGTTACAAACTGCATTGTATCATACATACCCAGGCCGGCGTATACACTACCTCCAGGACTGTTGATATACATTTGAATATCTTTTGTACGATCAGTACTTTCCAAAAATAAAAATTGTGCAGTGATGATGTTCGCTACTTCATCAGTTACCGGGTAACCCATGAAAATAATTCTGTCCATCATCAACCGGCTATACACATCCATCACAGCCACATTCATTGGTCGTTCTTCAATGATGTTAGGAGTAAGGTTAGTAACATTGTGCTTAATGTAACTATCTAATGTATTGCTGCTGATATTGCGATGCTTTACCGCATATTTTTCAAATTCTTTTCCAAAGTTCATTTGTAATGGTTTAGAGTAACAAATATAGTTGATAGATTAAACCAAATATTGTGCTGGAAAAAAAATATGTCTTTTTGTCCTGTTTGATGTTTTATTGTCTATCAAACAAACTCACATAAGTAGCAACATTGTTATTCTTTATGTACTTTTTTGCTTGCCCAAAAAAGTACCAAAAAAGGGCCCCGACAAAGAATTACATCTCCTTTGTCGGCTACAGCTATGTGGATCTTTTGTGCTACTGTGACTTCAACATTAAACCTTTATTGTACGTTCAATTCGAAAGAGTAATTATAAAAATAAAAGAAGTTGGCCTTGAAAGATTCTGTTCATTCTATAATTCTGTAAATTCTGATGCAGACAAAAAAAGACAAATAAAAAAGCCGAAACAAAATGCTTCGGCTTTGATTATGGTGGAGTTATCTATTAATGATGGTGATGATGCTGCATTGCATTCAACTCTTCCGGAGTTACTGTTTTTTCAGCTGGCTTAGTTTGTTCTTCTGCCCATTTGAATAATTTATCAGTAACTAATCTGCGGTAGCTTGCATCAACTTGTTTTTCGTCTTTTAGCATTTGATCTACATAGCTATCTAACCAGCTTGTATCATCGCCTAAATTCATTGTACCGAAATAACGCATTACTTCAGTTTTCATGTAAGCTTTTAATTCATCAGCGCTTACTTCTAATTTATTATCCTGGATAATTTTATCGCTGATCAAAGTCCATTTTAATTGATTGCTGAAAACAGGAAATTCATTTTCTGCTTCTTCTGCGGTTTTGCGTTGTTCTGCATTACCATTTTGTAGCCAGCGTTTTAAAAATGCTTCAGGGAATTCAATCTTTGTTTCATCTAGTAAGTGATGATAGATCTGATCGTGTAATTGGTTTTTACTTTGTCCATCCCAATATTGTTCGATCTCAGCTTTTAATTTATTTCTGAATTCTTCTTCAGTTGCAACTGCTTCAGCAGGAAAAACTTCTTTAAAAAACTCTTCGTTCAATTCTCTTTTTTCAACCAACCCAATTTTAGCAATTGATAGTTTGAAATATTTGTCAGCAGCGGCTTTGTCATCTTTATCAAGACCAAGATCCTGCAACATCATATCCAATTTATCTTTATCAAAAGCTTTAGATAATTGAATAACTACAGTATCATCTTTCTTCTTTCCTTTGAATTGTTTTTGAGCTGCAGCAGTTAAATATTTTAAGATAACTGAATTCTCTTTTGAGATACCGCCTTCAACTTCATTTCCTTCTTTATCACTTTCAGTAAACAAAACATTCAACACTGTTTCATCACTGTCAACAGTTTCAGGTTCTGTCATTTTACCACCTTTGATCTGCATACGGGCAACTTCTTCCTGAACCATTTCATCCGAAGCTTTTACTTTATTCAAAGTAAGTTTTGCTTTGTTTAATGGAGCAATTTCGAACGAAGGTTTCAAACCTATTTCAAATCCAAATTCATAATCATCAGGATTATTGAAATCCATTTTACGGATATCAGCATCTAACGCCAATGGTTGAGCGAAAATTTCTGGTTTTTCTTTATCAAGATAAGTGTACAATTCCTTCTCTACTGTTTTCAGAACTTCGTCAGTGTAGATAGCCGGACCGTACATTTTTTTAACCATGCCTGTTGGCACCATTCCTTTTCTGAAACCAGGAATATTTGCAGTCTTGCTATATTCCTTAATTTTTTTCTCGAATGTAGGCAGGTAATCTTCTTTATTAACTTTTACAACGATCTTGTCGTTCAATAATCCAATGTTCTCTCTTGCAACTGTTGCCATGATTTTGTGTGTCGCCTCCATCCCCTAAAGAGGAATAAGAGACTTTTAAATTGTTGATTAATACTTTTAAAATAAAACCCCCTCGTATAGAGAGGGTTCTATTTTTGTCCGGATGATAGGGGTCGAACCTACATGCCTTGCGGCGCCAGATCCTAAGTCTGGTGCGTCTGCCAATTTCGCCACATCCGGTTTTGGGAGTGCAAAAGTAGGGAATTTTGATAAAAGTTTAAAACTACATTGCTAGTTTTTCGTAAATTCGTAATACTACATGGAAACAACAGCACCAATAGCCAAATACAATCTTAACGAAGAGGAAGAAAAAAAAGAAATTCTCCGCCATTACCGTGGTTTATTGAAAGAATTAAAGCCAAAACTTAAGACAGGTGACAAGGAATTATTGAGACTTGCCTTTGAAATGGCTGTGGAAGCGCATAAAACCATGCGTAGGAAAAGCGGAGAACCCTATATTTTACATCCTTTGGCGGTGGCAAGGATATGTGTTGAAGAGATAGGACTCGGTGTAAGAAGTACTATTTGTGCCTTACTGCATGATACTGTGGAAGATACAGATATAACCCTTGAAGATGTACAGCGTGAATTTGGTGCCGAAATTGCCAAAATTGTTGATGGCCTTACCAAGATAAGCACCGTAATGGATGCCAATACAAGCCAGCAGGCGGAAAATTTTAAAAAGATCTTATTGACCCTTACAGATGATCCAAGGGTAATTTTAATAAAACTTGCTGACCGTTTGCACAACATGCGTACAATGGACAGCATGAAAAGGGAAAAGCAGCTTAAGGTATCCAGTGAAACGGTTTATGTATATGCTCCCCTTGCCCACCGTATGGGATTGTATGCTATCAAAACTGAATTGGAAGATCTTTCGATGAAATACCTTGAGCAGGAGAATTATAAAATGATCGCTCAGAAATTACAGGAAACAAAAAGAGAGCGTACCAGGTATATCAATGATTTTATCCGTCCATTAAAAGATAAACTTGAAAGAAGTGATATCAATTTCGAGATATTCGGCAGACCGAAGAGCATCCATTCCATTTGGAATAAGATGAAAAAGAAAGGCGTAAGCTTTGAAGAAGTGTATGACCTTTTTGCTATCAGGATCATTGTAGATGCTCCACCCGAAAAAGAAAAAGAAGATTGCTGGAAAGTTTATAGCATGATCACAGATGAATATAATCCTTCACCTGAAAGATTAAGAGATTGGTTAAGTAATCCAAAAAGCAACGGATATGAAGCACTGCATACAACTGTAATGGGGCCACAAGGCAAATGGGTTGAGATACAGATACGTACCAAACGAACCAATGAAATTGCAGAAAAAGGTCTTGCTGCTCATTGGAAATATAAAGAAGGAACAACCGATGAAAGCCGCTTTGATAAATGGTTTCACCAGATCAGAGAAGTATTGAGCAATAATGAAACGAACTCTCTCGATTTTTTACAGGACTTTAAAACATCTTTTTTAGCAGAAGAAATTTATGTATACACACCGAAAGGTGATGTAAAAATGTTACCGATTGGCGCTACTGCATTAGACTTTGCTTTTGGGGTACACAGTGCCGTTGGTAGTCGTTGTATTGGTGCTAAAGTGAATCATAAATTAGTTCCGCTGAGTCATAAACTAAGGAGTGGAGACCAGATAGAAATTATTACCAGCGCCAAGCAAAAACCAAATCTTGAATGGCTGAATTTTGTTGTAACCAGCAAAGCCAAACAAAAAATAAAAGATACACTTAAAGAAGAAAAAAGAAAAGTTGCGGACGATGGTAAATATATGCTCCAAAAAAAATTAGATGCTATTGGAGGTATGGCCACTCAACACAATATGGATGAATTAGCATCATTCTATAAAGTGAATTCTTCACTTGATCTGTTGTACGATATTGCCACCAAAAAAATCGACCTTAAAGAGTTAAAAGATTTTACAGCTTCGGGTGACAGGTTATTCTTTCCAAAACCTGTTAAAACAGAAGCAGAAGAAAAAAATGAAGGTGATATTGATGCAAGATCTTTCAATAAAAAGGATGCGGAATTGATCATCTTTGGAGAAAGCAGTGATAAGATCATGTACACGCTGGCCAACTGCTGTAAGCCTATTCCAGGTGATGACGTATTTGGTTTTGTAACAACGGGTGAAGGATTAAAAATTCACAGAACGAATTGTCCCAATGCGGCAAGATTGATGGCCAACCACGGGCACAGAGTTATAAAAACCAAGTGGGCAAAAAATAAAGAAATCTCTTTCCTTACCGGTTTAAAAATTGTGGGATTAGATGATGTGGGTGTTATTCATAAGATCACGAATTTGATCAGTGGTGAAATGAAATTTAATATTTCGGCAATGTCGATCGAAGCACAGGATGGAATATTTACCGGCAACTTGAAAATATTTGTACACGACAAAGAAGAATTAGATGAGTTATGTAATCGTTTGTTAGCTTTGCCAGGCATTGAAAAAGTAGAGCGCTACGATACAGAAGAAACTGCCGCTGCGGTTAAAAAGAAAAATCATTAAAAAAATTATACAATGGAAGAATTAATAACAAAAATCACTCAAGAAGCAGGCATCACTCCAGAACAAGCAACTAAAGCACTTGAAACGATCAAGGATTTTGTAAAAGAAAAATTTCCGATGATGGCGGGTGCAGTAGATAATTTATTTGGATCTGAATAATTAAACTCCTCTCAGCACTTCCCTGCTGATAACAATTTTTTGAATTTCGCTGGTACCTTCTCCAATGGTGCACAGTTTACTATCACGGTAAAATTTTTCCACGGGAAAGTCTTTGGTATATCCATATCCGCCAAATATTTGCACAGCATCATTGCTCACTCTTACGGCAACTTCACTTGCATAATATTTTGCCATGGCTGCTTCTTTGGTCATTTGTTTGCCACGTATTTTCAGATCACAAGCGAGGTTAATTAATAATTCTGCAGCCGCAATCTCTGTAGCCATGTCTGCCAGTTTAAAACTTACACCTTGAAAATTAGAGATGGGCTGATCAAACTGATGACGTTCTTTTGAATATTGCAATGCTGCTTCATAAGCACCTTTGGCAATACCAAGCGCTAATGCAGCAATTGATATTCTTCCTCCATCTAATACTTTCATGGCTTGTTTAAAGCCATCCCCTACACCACCCATTCTGCATGAATCCGGTATGCGGCAATTATCAAAGATCATTTCTGTAGTTTCACTGGCTCTCATGCCAAGCTTGTTTTCTTTTTTACCGGCATTAAAACCCGGTGTACCACGGTCTACTATAAACGCAGTTGAATTATCTTTTGTACGAGGCTCTCCTGTTCTGCAGATAACTACAGCAACATCTCCACTTTTACCATGTGTGATCCAGCATTTTGTACCATTTAATATCCAATGATCACCATCTTTTACGGCAGTTGTTTTCATATTACCGGCATCACTACCTGTATTAGGTTCCGTTAATCCCCATGCGCCGATAAATTCTGCAGAAGCTAATTTTGGAAGATACTTTTGCTTTTGTTCTTCACTTGCATATTGTAAAATATGCCCGGTACACAATGAATTGTGTGCTGCTAATGATAGCCCTATTGAGCCGCAAACTTTTGCGATCTCTTGTATCACTACATTGTATTCAAAATAACTTAATCCGGAGCCCCCATATTGTTCTGGAACTAAAACTCCCATTAAACCCAGTTTACCCATTTCTTTAAAAATATGAACAGGAAATTGTTGAGTTTCATCCCATTCCATCACATGCGGTCTTATATATTGATTGGCAAAATCTCTGGCTGTATGTGCTACTTGTACGGTTATTTCATCTGGTGCAAAATTCATAGTTGTATCGTTGTGATACAAAAATAACATAATTGCGCCGAGTTTGATTTTAATTTACTCTTAAATATGGCGCCGCTTTATTGTATATTTCATCAGTAATGATCATGATCTTTTTCAGATCAGCTACAGCTTTAAAATTTCCATGCTGAAGTCGGTATTGAAATATAGCGTTGCTAATCGCATATCTTAAATAAGGGTGGGCTTTCAATTCTTCCAACGTCGCAGTATTAATGTTCATCGTGTTTACAGCTGCATTTTTTAATGCCAACCTTGGTTTTATTTTTTGAAAAGTTGAATCGTGTAAACCCCAGGTTTCACCAACTTGTTCTATAGAATTAAAGACACCTAACTTTTCTCTATATTCAATAATTCGTTTTGCAAGTTTGCTTCCAATAAACGGCAATGCTATCCATGCAGTTGTATCTGATTCATTTACATCAACGATCGATGGAGTGTATTTTGGATATACTGTTGGCACATATTCTTTCTTTTCATAATTATGTTCCGCAGAAGTGTTATGAATTTGTATATAAGGAATTAATCTTTGTACTTCATCTTCATGTAATCCCCATATCTTACTGATGTCTTCAGGTTTGTAAAATTTTCCGCCTTTAGAAGTAAAATTTTTTATGGTGGCAATTGTTTTCTCTCTTACACCTAATCTTTTCCATCCATCTTCATCCAATGTATTGGGATCAAAATAAAATAGTTCGCCTTTTATTGGACCTTTTGAATAATAATTCTTTTCTGATGGCTGATAATAGTTTTGATAATTATTCTCATCGAAATTATTATAAGCAAAATTTTTTGAGCTATCATTCATTTTAAATTGCAACATTGATATTTCTTTTGCAAAACCTGAAGTATCTTGATGTTTTTCTTTTATAAAAAAGGGAAATAAGAAAGGGAGAAAGCAAAATAATAAGATGAGTATAAGCAATACAATAATTCCAATACGTTCTTTCCGGGTAAAATTGAAATATTCATTGATAATTTTTTTCATTGTAAAGTAATTACATGAAGTATTACTTTACAGTCGAAATCAATCAAAGAATAGTTGCAAGCCATCATAGGCAAGTTGCATTTCCAGAGGAAGATCTTTATTTACTATATCATACAAGCCAAGCTGATGGCTGATATGCGTAAAATAAGCATTTTTAACTTTTAATTCCTGCGCCAAAGCAATTGCTTCGCCTAAAGTATAATGAGAAATATGTTCCTTATGCCTTAAAGCATTCACAACCATTGTAGTGCTTCCTTTTATTTTTTCTTTTTCAATATCATCAATTTTATTGGCATCTGTTATATAAGTGAACTGTCCGATCCTGAATGCTAATACAGGCATTTTAAAATGCCAAACCAAAATTGGAATTACAGGAATGTCACCGATCATAAAGGGTTCAGCATCGATAGTATTTAAATTAATTTCCGGTATGCCGGGATATCTTTTATCCGCAAATACATACGCAAACTCTCTTTTAATGGCTTCTTCTGTCAACGAGTTTGCAAACACTTCCATTGGTTTGCCACTGAAATAACCGAAGGCTTTTATATCGTCTAAGCCCGCCACATGATCTTTATGAGGATGGGTAAATAATACAGCGTCTAATTTTTTTACATTTTCCCTCAACATCTGGTAACGAAAATCCGGCGTAGAATCTATCACGAAAGTTGTGTTTTCACTTTCTACTAAAATACTACTACGTAAACGCTTATCTTTTTTATTGGTAGACGCACATACTTCACACTCACAAGCGATCATTGGAACTCCTGTGCTTGTGCCGGTACCTAAGAAAGTTATTTTTATTGGGGGGCAATGCATGGAGCAAAAATAGGAAATTGGGAATTACAATGGGCAAGGTACAATAGGCAATTGGCTTAACTAATGCAATAATAGATTGGAATGAAAATGAGTTTTTGGATTGGTATTTGCCAATTGCAAATTGGCAATTGTTTATTTATTCGCTTCAGCCGCCATTACTTCATCATACATCTTTTGGCTCTCGTGTGTGAGTGCATCAAAATTTATATGAAGCTGAGGCATCAAATCTATCAATGTATTGATTCTTCCTTCTGTTTGAAAAAATTTATTCAATACAATCACTTTTTTTGCCTGAAGGATACAATAACCACTTTGAAAGTTTCCACGTTCGTAACGGATAACATATCCTACTTCTTCAGCTATTCTCTCTATTTTATCTAAATTATTCTGTGTGTATTTCATATCTCACAACCCCTGAGGGTTTTCTGGTGCTTTAATTAGTTGCAACTTCCTTTATAATCAGGTCAATAAAAAAAAACATTCTCCACAACTTGTGGATTATTTTTTTATCATATATGCAACGTTCAAATCTTATACCCGATTCTCCTAATGAAATACTATTTATTTGTCATGCGTATAATGGGAACTATCATTTCCTCAAGGCTTACACCCCCATGCTGAAAAGTATTGCGGTAATAATTTACAAAATGATTGTAGTTGTTTGGGTAACAGAGGAATATATCATTTTTAGCAAAAATAAAAGATGAATTTACATTCGGCACAGGCAACCCTCCTTCTCTTGGATCTCTGAAAACCAGCACATCTTTATTATCATAATTTAGATTTCTTCCGTGCTTATACCTGAGGTTGGCAGTCGTTTGTTTATCACCAATAACCTTGGCAGGAGTTTTCACCCGTACACTCCCGTGATCTGTTCCTACAATAAGATTTATGTTTTTATCGGCAATTTTTTTAAGTGCCTGGTGCAAAGGGCTATGTTCAAACCAACTTTGCGTAATGCTTCTGTAACTCGTTTCATCTCCTGCCAATTCTTTCAACACCTCCATTTCGGTACGGGCATGGCTTAGCATATCAACAAAATTGTAAACGATCACATTCAGATCATTCTGCAATAAATTATGCATGTTATCAACCAATTTTTGCCCATCATGATTGTTGGTGATCTTGGTATAAGAATATTTAAGATCGCCTTTCCCCAATCTTTTTAATTGTGCTTTAAAAAATTCTTCTTCGAACAAATTTTTTCCTCCATCCTCATCATCATTTTTCCATTGTACCGAAAATTGTTTTTCTATATCGATGGGTAGCATCCCGGCAAAGATGGCATTACGGGCATATTGTGTAGCCGTTGGCAATATCGAATAAAAAGTTTCTTCTTCATGTATCCTGAAACTTTCTGCAAAAATCGGCTGAATAGTTTTCCATTGATCAAATCTTAAATTATCGATCAACACAAAAAATAAAGGTGTCCCTTTTTCTAAATGAGGAAATACCTTAAACTTTAATAAAGTGTGACTCATGATCGGAGCATCATCACTTTTAGGATGCACCCATCCTGCATAATTCCTGGAAATAAATTTAAAGAACTCAGTATTAGCTTCTGATTTCTGTGCTTGAAAAACTTCCTGCATTTCAGGACTATCACTTTTCTTCATCTCCAATTCCCAATACACCAGCTTTTTGTAAATATCCATCCATTGATTATAATCCGGATTATCATTCAATGCCATAAAAAGGCTTCTGAATTCCTGTTGGTAAGCCGAAGTGGTTTTTTCAGCCACCAATCTTTTATTATCGATCAGTTTTTTCAAACTCAACCATACCTGGTTTGGATTAACCGGTTTGATCAGGTAATCACTTATCTGGCTGCCGATCGCTTCATCCATTAAATTTTCTGCTTCATTTTTTGTGATCAAAACAACCGGCAAGTTGTTATTCACTTCTTTTATTTGTTGCAAGGTCTGCAAACCTGTAATGCCCGGCATCGTTTCATCCAGCAACACCACATCAACAATATTTTCTTTTACAAATTCTACCGCATCAAATCCATTCGATTTTGTAGCCACATCATAACCCTTGCTTTCTAAAAACATTATCTGTGATGTAAGACTATCGATCTCATCATCTACCCAAAGAATTTTAATATTACTCATTTTATTTTTTTTATTGGTCCGGGCAGTTGTATTAATAGGAGCATTGTTGCGTCGCCCTCTTGTACTGTATACCGTTGTTCATCAATAACCCGAAGTGTAAAATTATCCTATACGCAGTAATAAATTAGAAGAAATAGTGTAAAGCAAATATAATGGTTTCACATTTCAGATCAGTAGCTTTGTAAGAACACAGAAAAAAGTTTTAACAAAATACTATTATCTTACCGGATGGCTTTTAGAAAAATAATCAACGACCCCGTTTATGGGTTTATAACTATAGATGACGAATTGATCTTTAAGATCATAGCTCACCCCTATTACCAAAGACTTCGCCGTATACACCAGATGGCAATGGCGCATTTGGTTTATCCAGGGGCTGTACATACAAGATTACACCATTCTTTAGGAGCTTATCATTTAATGGGCTGTGCTTTAACTGAACTAAAAAGCAAAGGCATTGAGATTACCAAAGAAGAAGACCAAGGAGCAAAAATTGCTATCCTTTTACATGATATCGGCCACGGACCTTTTAGTCATGCTTTAGAAAATGTATTAATAGAAGGAATGCACCATGAAGCTATTTCCTTGCTTTTGATGGAAGAATTAAATAAGACATTTATTGGCCAGCTTAATCTGGCTATCAGTATTTTTAATAATAAACATCCAAAGAAATATTTGTACCAGTTGATCACCGGTCAATTAGACGTTGACAGGATGGATTACCTTACAAGGGATAGTTTTTTCAGCGGTGTAGTAGAAGGTGTTATCGGTTATGACAGGATATTAAAGATGCTTACTGTTCACAATGGCGAATTAATGGTAGAGGAAAAAGGAATTTACTCTATTGAAAAATTCCTTGTATCACGTAGGTTAATGTACTGGCAGGTGTACTTACACAAAACAGTATTATGTGCAGAGCAAATGTTACAAAGAGTTATTAAAAGAGCCAAATACATTAAAGCACCCTCATCTACATTATTAAATAAATTTATCATTCAACAGGTTGATAAAGTAACGCTGGAAGAATTTTGCAATATTGATGACAATGATGTCTTAACCGCCATTAAAGAATGGAGCAATCATCCCGATAAAATTTTATCATTATTGTGTAAAGGAATCATTAACAGGGACCTGTTGAAAGTAAAATATTTTGCAGAGCCTATCGATGAAAAAATGATAGCTGAAAAAACAACTACTGCAATGAAGCAACTAGACATCTCTGCAGAAGACGCAAGCTGGCTGGTTTTTACAGGAACTACATCCAGCAGTACTTATAATTTTGAAGATGAACATATTTATATCCTCTACAAAAATGGAATAGTAAAAGATATTTCAGAAGTAGATCATGCCCTTATCAATCAAAACCTGAAGGGCAAAATGAAAAAATATTACATTTGCTATACTAGGTAAGGGTTCATAGCTTATGGTTCATTGAGAAAGTATAATATTATGAACTCTAAACTATGAACTAACAACTATAAACCATCAACCACACATGCAATTTTCCGCAGCACAGATAGCAATGATCATCAATGGTAAAGTAGACGGCAATGCCGATACTACTGTTGCATCATTTGGGAAGATAGAGGAAGCTATTGAAGGACAATTAGCTTTTTTGGCAAATCCTAAATATGAAGAATATTTATATTCCACTAAGGCTTCTGTTATTATTATAAATGATTCACAGGAATTAAAGCAACCCATAACGGCTACGCTTATACGAGTACCTGATGCTTACACTGCATTTGCAACATTACTGGAAAAATATCAGCAAATACAAACACAACAGTTGACAGGTATTCAACAACCTGCTTATATAGATGCTACTTCCAAGATCGGGGAAAATGTTTTTATCGGCGCATTCGCCTACATTGGCGAAAAAAGTATTGTATCGAATAATGTTAAAATTTTTCCAAATGCTTATATCGGTAACAATGTTATTGTTGGCGAAAATTCTATTATTCATCCAGGCGTAAAAATTTACCACAACTGTGTTATTGGTAAAAATGTAACGATCCATGCAGGCACAGTGATCGGTGCAGATGGTTTTGGTTTTGCACCACAGGCAGATGGAAGTTTTAAAAAAGTTCCACAAATTGGAAATGTAATTATTGAAGATAATGTTGAAATAGGGTCTAACAGTTCTATCGATAGAGCAACGATTGGCAGCACCATCATTCGTTCTGGTGCTAAACTCGACAACCTTTTACAAATAGCACATAATGTTGAAATAGGCAATAATTCTGTAATAGCAGCCCAAAGTGGTATTAGCGGTAGTACCAAGATCGGAAAAAATGTAATGATCGGTGGACAGGTAGGAATTGTTGGCCATTTACAAATCGCTGATGGTACAAAGATCAATGCACAAAGTGGTGTAAGCAAATCTATCAAATCTCCAAATACAGCAGTTACGGGCTCTCCTGCTTACGATTATACTGCTGCATTAAGAAGCCAGGCACTTGCAAGAAAATTGCCTGAAATGGAAAAAAAGATCAAAGAACTTGAATTAATGATAAAAGAATTACAGGCCTCAAAAGGTTAATCCTACTACTCATCTGCTTCTCCCAAAAAAATAAATATCTTTGAGACTCTTATATAAAAACAATTAGCATGGATGTAAATTTCAATCCCGATAAACAACACACTTTAGCAACAGAAGCTTCTATTTCAGGTACCGGACTGCATACAGGTATACATGTTGATATGGTTTTAAAGCCTGCAAATGCAAATTTTGGTTTGCAATTTCAAAGGATAGATCTTGAAGGACAACCATTCATTAAAGCAGATTGCGACCTTGTTACTGATACTTCAAGAGGGACAACACTTGAATCCGGAACAACAAAAGTTAGTACGGTCGAACATATATTGGCCGCTTTAGTTGGTATGGGTGTTGATAATTGTGTAATAGAATTGAATGGCCCTGAAGTTCCAATCATTGACGGAAGCAGTATGCCTTTTACAGAGATAATTGAAAAAGCCGGCGTAACAGAACAAGAGGCAGAAAAAATATGGTACACATTGGATTGCAATTTCTCATATCATGATGAAGAAAAAAATGTTGAGTTAACAGCATTACCTGCTGATGAATATAAGATCACTACATTGATCGATTTTGATTCTTCTGTAATAGGTACACAACATGCAGCAATAACATCTATTAAAGATTTTAAAAATGAAATTGCTCCATGCCGCACATTTTGTTTTTTACATGAATTAGAGTTGTTGCTTGATAATAACCTTATTAAAGGCGGTGATATAAATAATGCAATTGTTGTAATAGACAGAAAAGTGACCGATGAAGAAATGTCAAGATTAGCAAAGGCTTTTGGCAGAGATAAAATGGAGATCAAAAGTGAAGGTTATTTAAATAATCTTGAATTGCGTTTTTCCAATGAACCTGCCCGTCATAAATTATTAGATATTGTAGGTGACCTTGCCTTAATTGGTTATCCTATCAAAGCACATATTATTGCAAATAGGCCGGGCCATACGGGAAATGTTGCTTTTGCAAAAAAAATAAAACAGCACATTAAAAAGAATAGGAACGTGCCGGTATATGATCCAAACCAGGCGGCATTATATACATTACCGCAAATAGAAGAGATACTTCCGCATCGCTTCCCGTTTTTATTAATTGATAAAATAGTTGAATTAAGCGACAAGCATATTATTGGTATTAAAAATGTGACATTCAATGAATACTTCTTCCAAGGGCATTTCCCGGGAAACCCTGTAATGCCGGGAGTATTACAAGTTGAAGCGCTGGCTCAAACAGGCGGTATTCTTTGTATCAATGCAATGCCTGAAGGAAAGTATGATACCTATTTTATAAAGATCGATAACTGCAAATTCAAAGCAAAGGTTGGCCCCGGCGATACTATGATATTAAAAATGGAATTACTGGAACCTATCCGCCGTGGCATTTGTGTAATGAGAGGAAGTGTTTACGTAGGTAATAAATTATGTACCGAAGGTGATCTAACCGCACAATTAGTAAAAAGATCATGATCTTCATCATGAAAAACTTTTTATGACAGTTACATGATAAAACTCTTTCATTAGTAAAAGAAATTTGCAGTAGTAAATGCTGCTTAAGCCTTCATTATATAACCTGATCGTTTCATTTTTTTTTATTCTGCCTGCTGTGGGGCAAAAAAATGAAAGAGATACTTTTATTGTAAAGTCTCTTGATGAAGTTGTGCTTACTGCTACCCGTACAGAAAAAAGCATCGGCGATATTCCTGTTCCGATACAGGTTATTTCTAAAAATTTTATTCAGCAAACAGGCTCACAAAAACTGATCGATGTTTTACAACAACAAACAGGACTTATTGCTGACAATCCTCTTGGACAAGCATTACAAGGCTATCCAAATCCTTTTGGCAGTGGTATTCAAATGCAGGGATTAGACCCAGGCTATACATTAATATTATTAGATGGAGAACCTCTCACCGGAAGAAACGCAGGCATTCTAAATCTTGGAAGAATTGCTGTAGGTAATATTAAGCAAGTAGAAATAATTAAGGGGCCTGCTACAAGTTTGTATGGAAGTGATGCGCTTGCAGGGGTGATAAATATCATCACAGAAAAAGCAAAAGAGAATAATACGCAATTACAACTGCATCATGCTACAAATAATACATGGGGTATCACCGCAAATCAATCTGTAAAAACAAAGAAGACATCATTACAATTATTTGCCAATCGTTATAGTAGCAGAGGTTATGATCTTGATAAAAATATTTACGGCCAAACAATTGACCCTTATCATAATTACTCTTTTTCAGCTAAACAGTTATTTGATATTAATCGCAATAATAAGCTCCAAAGTTCAGCAAGATTATTTTATCAAAAACAATTCAACAACTATCTTATTTACGTTAATTCATCGCCTGACACAGTAAAAGGAAATACAAAAGAACTGGATTGGAGCTTTAATAATCAATGGACACATTCATTTAATTCCAAAACAAAAATTTTCACCCGTTTATATACAACTGGATACAGAAATGATGCTAATATATACCTCCAAAAAAACAATGAGTTATTTGATAATTATTACCTGCATCAATATTTATTAAAACCTGAAGTACAACTTGAAGTAAGCGACAAAAAAGATCAGAAATTTATTTCAGGCGTTGGAATGAATTATGAAATAATTGCATCAAGCAGGTATGCTTCAAAAAAATATTTTACTACTACTTATCTATTTGCTCAAAAAGAATGGGCCTTTCAAAAAAAGCTGAACATTACGTTGGGTGCTAGATTAGATAAAAACACTTTGTATAAAGCACAGTTAAATCCTAAAATTGCGGCGGCTTACAAACCTTCACAAAAATTAAAATTGATTGCATCCATCGGTAGTGGATATAAAACGCCTGATTGTCGTCAACAATTTTTAAGTTTTACAAATTCTCTCGTTGGTTATACGCTTTTTGGAGCGCAAGAATTAGCAGCCGGCTTAAAACAATTAAAACAAAACGGAGAAATAGATTCATCTATAAGTATCTATCGCTATTCCTATAAAAAGAATTTATTGCCGGAAAGATCATGGGGCACTAACATTGGATTTACTTATTCATTTTCAAACAAGACCAGCATTTCTATGAATGCTTTCCGCAATGATATCAAAAACCTTATTGAGATTTACAGTATGCCGTTTACTAAAGTAAACGGACAATCAATTTACTGTTACGAAAATGTAAGCAAGGTATTTACGCAAGGGCTTGATGTAAATTTTCATCATAGTTTCTGGCAAAAAATTTCTATCAACGCAAGTTATCAACTGCTTTATGCCAAAGATAAAGACGTGATCAAAAAAATAAAAGCAAGGGAAGTTGTAAAACGTGACCCTTACACTTATGAAAGTTCTTATACAACCTTAAATGAGTATGGTGGCTTGTATAACCGGAGCAGACATACAGCCAATCTTCAATTTGTATATGATGATCCGGTAAATAAATGGAATACAAGTTTTAGAACTACTTATCGTGGAAGGTATGGTTATGCTGATATAAATGGTTCTCAGATCCTGGACGATGATAGAGAATATGCAAAAGGTTATTTCAACATGCATATTTCCATTGCTAAAACAATTTTTTCAGGAATAACTTTACAAGCAGGCAGTGATAATTTGCTAAACTATACTGACAAACAAAAATTGCCTAACCTTTTTGGAAGGACTTATTTTATCAATTGTAATATTAATTTCAAACAACTATAAAACATAAAACATGAAAAGAATAGTTTTAAACTCCCTGGCTATTTTATCCGTTATTGCTGTAATATTTAGCTCTTGTGATAAAGATGCTCCTGCTGTTACTGTTTTCTCAAAGACCGATTCGGTGGTTGTATATTTTAGTCCTACAGCATCGTATACATTTTTTAGATTCAAAGACAGTACTGTTGTTGCCAATTCAGATAGTGCTACAGCAAATTGGGATTTCGGATTAAAATTCACCACATTCATTTTAAATAGCCATGCTTATGGACCGGGCAATGCCGGTGCAATTTTGCAAAATTCAATATATAGTAGTGTAACAGCAGCGCCTGCAACAGGGTACGCTTATGATACCACTACTTCACAAAAAGCAATTAAAGACGGCAGCTGGTATAATTATAACCCTTCTACCCATGCTTTTACGCCAAAAGCTGGTCAAACCTTTATTTTCAGAACTGCTGATGATCATTATGTAAAAATGGAATTGCTATCAGTAGACTATGAGGCTTTTGTAGGTCCTACTCCAGTAAAATTGATCTATCGCTTCAGATATACTTATCAAGGGAATGGTAGCCTAACGTTTTAATTAATCAGGATATCTAATAATCAAAAAAGCATCCTAATAGGATGCTTTTTTTAAATTTCAGAGGATTTTGAAAATCTGAATAACTTGACCAACTTTTCGTAGAATATACAAGGTTTAGCAAGGGATAAAAAATTGGACTTTAAAACGAAACCTAAAAAAATATCTTGAGTTTGAGGTTATAAAAAATGACGGGAATAAGACTATCCCCGTCTTTACCTTAATAAAACCCTAAACTAGCAAAAAACGTAAAAGTCACTCTTCACGATCCTATCTCAATATTTTAAAGAATCATTTTCTATTAAATATAGAAGCCAATACTATGCCAAAAGGGAATTATGTGGAAAACTTGAGTATATATTTGAACGAAGAAATTGTCTCAGTCTTTTTTAAACAAAACACTACTCTTCGTAAAAACAAGGCTATTTCATTACCTTTGCCTCCATTTTAAAACAATCCGGCATTACCTCCAGCCGATGGGATCTATATGAGCAACAAATACAAAGAATATCAACAACTTAACTTACCAAATATTGGTGAAGAAATACTGACTAAATGGAAAGAACACAGTGCTTTTGAAAAAAGTGTTGATCTGAGAGAGGGTAAAATTCCGTTTGTTTTTTATGAAGGCCCCCCAAGTGCTAACGGAATGCCGGGTATTCACCATGTGATCTCCAGAACTTTAAAAGACCTTGTTTGCCGATATAAAACCATGCAGGGTTTCCAGGTAAAGCGTAAAGGCGGATGGGATACCCATGGTTTGCCGGTAGAATTAGGCGTTGAAAAACTATTAGGCATTACAAAAGAAGATATCGGTAAAAAAATATCAGTTGAAGAATACAATGCCACTTGCCGTAGAGAAGTATTAAAATTTAAAGACAAGTGGGATGATATTACAAAAAAAATGGGTTATTGGGTGGACCTGAATAATCCTTATGTAACTTTTGAAAATAATTATGTTGAAACGCTTTGGTGGTGTTTATCTGAGTTATATCAAAAAGGATATTTATATGAAAGTGTAAGTATTCAGCCATATTCACCTGCTGCAGGTACTGGTTTATCTTCTCATGAGTTGAACCAACCAGGTACATATAAAGATGTAAAGGATACTAGTGCGACGGTAATGTTCAAGGCAATTAAAAATGAAAAATTAAAAATTAAAAATATTGATGGAGATATTTACTTCATAGCATGGACGACAACTCCATGGACATTACCATCAAATTTAGGACTGACTGTTGGACCAAACATCGATTATGTTTTAGTTCAAACATTTAATCCATATACTCATTTACCAATTAATGTAATTCTTGCAAAAGCTTTAGTTAGCAAATACTTTAAAGCAGAAGGAGAGAATGGTGACTTTGAAAATTATAATGCAACGATAAAATTGCTTCCCTGGAAAATTCTTTCTGAATTCAAAGGAAAAGATATAGAAGGTGCAGAATACGAACAGCTTTTACCTTCTGAGGCAAACACTTTAGAAAAGATCCAGGAAATAACTCCGGGTGCAGAGCCATTCAAAGTTATTACAGATAGTTTTGTTACTACTGAAGATGGTACTGGTATCGTACATACTGCCCCTGCATTTGGTGCGGATGATTATAAAGTTGGGAAAAAAAATAATTTGGGCATTTTAACGCTGGTTGACAGAGAAGGAAAATTTGTTGACGGCGTTGGTGAATTCAGCGGTCGTTATGTAAAGAATTATAAAGACGAAAAAGATTATGTGGATGTAAATGTTGACATCGCAGTTAAATTAAAATTAGAGAACAGAGCTTTTAAAGTAGAAAAATACGAACACAATTACCCTCATTGCTGGCGTACAGATAAACCGATCATCTATTATCCGTTAGATGCATGGTTCATCAAAACCACTGCAGCAAAGGACAGAATGGTTGAATTAAATAAAACCATTAATTGGAAACCTGCAGCAACAGGCACAGGTCGTTTTGGTAACTGGCTGGAAAATATGGTTGACTGGAACCTTAGCCGTAGCCGTTATTGGGGCACTCCTCTTCCTATCTGGAAAACAGAGGATGGAGAGCAACAAAAATGTATTGGCTCAATTGAAGAATTAAATAAAGAAATAAAAAAGGCAAGTGAAGTCTTAGGTGAAGAAACAAATAAACATTACTTACATGAAGGCATACTTGATCTGCATAAACCTTATGTGGATGATATTGTTTTAGTAAGTGATGATGGCTTACCAATGAAAAGAGTTTCAGATCTTGTCGATGTGTGGTTTGACAGCGGCGCAATGCCTTATGCTCAATGGCATTTTCCATTTGAGAATAAAGAAACATTCAAACAAAATTTCCCTGCAGATTTTATTGCAGAAGGTGTTGATCAAACTCGTGGATGGTTCTATACATTGCATGTCTTAGGTGTTTTGTTATTTGACTCTGTTGCTTATAAAGCTGTGGTAAGTAATGGTTTGGTTTTGGATAAGAGTGGCAACAAAATGAGCAAGCGTTTAGGCAATGTTGTTGATCCGTTTGAAACCATCAATAGTTACGGTGCTGATGCAACAAGATGGTATTTAATTACCAATGCATCCCCTTGGGATAGTTTGAAATTTGATATTGAAGGTATCAAAGAAGTACAAAGAAAATTCTTTGGCACACTCTATAATACTTACCAGTTTTTTGCATTGTATGCAAATGTGGATGGCTTTACTTTTAAGGAAAATTATATTCCTGTAAAAGATAGACCGGAAATAGATCAATGGATATTATCTTGCTTAAATTCATTGATAAAAAATGTAGAAAAAAGTTTTGATGAATATGAGCCAACGCAAGCTGGACGTGCCATTGAAGAGTTTGTGGATTCATTATTAAGCAACTGGTATGTACGTCTTTGCCGTCGTCGTTTCTGGAAAGGTGAATACGAACATGATAAAATTTGTGCTTATCAAACTTTATATGAATGCTTAGAAACTCTTTGTAAACTAATGGCACCTATAGCTCCGTTCTTTGCAGATTGGTTGTTCAGTAATTTGAATGATGTTTCAAAAAAATATAATAATGAATCTATCCATCATACAGATTTTCCAAAAGCAAATAATGCAGTGATAGATAACGATCTTGAAAAAAGAATGTCATTAGCACAAGATGCATCTTCTTTGATCTTATCGCTAAGAAAAAAAGTAAACATAAAAGTTCGTCAGCCTTTGCAAAAAGTTTTTATTCCTGCAATGGATAGCGATATGGCTGCTAGAATAAAACAAGTTGAAGAAATCATAAAAGCAGAAACCAACATTAAAGAAGTGGATCTTCTAAGTGCGGATAATGATTTCATTCAGAAGAAAACAAAAGCGAATTTTAAAACCCTTGGTAAAAAATTAGGTCCTAAGATGAAGTGGGCTGCGGAAGAAATAGCCAAATTTGACAATGCAACCATCGACAAGGTGCAGGAAGGAAGCTATTTATTGAACCCTAATTATCAAGCCGAAGGCGTAGAACCAATTTATATTACATCAGAAGACCTTGAAATCACAACAGACGAAATACCAGGTTATGAAGTGGCCAATAAAGGCAACTTAACGGTTGCTTTAGACATAACTATCACGGATGACCTGAAAAAAGAAGGTGATGCCAGGGAGTTCGTCAACAAGGTTCAGAATGTGCGAAAAGACAACAAATTCGAACTTACTGACAAAATAATTGTAGAAGTGTTGGAAAATCAAGGGGTGCAGGCTTCTTTAATTGAATTTAAAGATTATATTTGCCGCGAAATTTTGGCAGATTCGCTTGTCTTTTTGCCCGTTTTAACCAATGGAACAGAAATTGAAGTGAACGATGTCATTCTTAACGTGAACGTTTATAAAAAAGGACAGTAGTATGGCAACAAAGAAAAAAGCAGTTAAACCTGCTGCTAAAAAACCAGCTAAACCTGCAAAAAAAGCTGCACCAGCTAAAAAAGTAGCCCCTAAAAAGGTTGCAACTAAGTCTGCGGCTAAAAAACCGGTTAAGCCTACTTCAAAATCCGCAAAACCTACAGCTAAAAAGGTAGTAGCTAAAAAAGCTGCACCAGCTAAAAAAATCACGAAGCCTGCTCCAAAAGTAGCAGTTAAAAAAGCTCCGGTTGTTAAAGCCGTGAAGCCGACATCCAAACCCATGACAAAAAAAGTAGAAACTAAAAAGCCTGCTCCAGCTCCAAAAGCTGTTGCTCCGGCCAAGCCTTCAGCTCCTGTAAAAGCTAAAGACATAAAAGTACCAGCGCCTAAACCCGTAGTTATTCCAAAAATATCTACTAAAACAGTGCGTAAATATCAACCTGATTTTACTAAATCAGTATTGGATAAGGCTCCAATGGATCCAGGTGCTCCATCTCAACGTTATAGCGATGGCGAATTATCAGAATTCAAAGAATTGATCCAACGCAAATTGGAAGCTGCTAAAAAAGAATTAGCTTATTTACATGGCTTGATCACCCGTAAAGATGAAATGGGTGGAGATGATACAGACAACCGCTACATGACAATGGAAGATGGTAGCCTTAGCATGGAAAGAGAGCAATTAAGCCAGATGGCAAGTCGCCAGATCACTTTCATTGATCATCTTGAAAAAGCGATCATGCGTATTGAAAACAAAACTTACGGCATTTGCAGGGTAACCGGCAAATTGATCGATAAAGCCCGTTTACGTGCTGTACCTCATGCTACATTAAGCATCGAAGCTAAAATGGGAGCAGTAAAATAATTAGAACTAATACATTTCAAATGGAGAATTGTGAAAACAGTTCTCCATTTTTTTATCCATGATATCTTAGGCAAACAACCTAATTTTGTATATATAAATTGAATATGGCAACGACAGAAACTAAACGACAGAAGCAGGTAGCAGGATTAATCAATGAGGAACTGAACGATATTTTTCGTCGTATGGGTTTAACCATGATGGACGGTGGTATGATATCCCTCGCTTCTGTAAAGATCACCCCCGATCTCTATGAAGCAAAAGTATACCTAAGCATGTTCCAGATAAAAGATACACAGGCAACGCTCCATAAATTTGAAGAAAAAAATAAAGAGATCCGTAAAGAATTAGGCACCAGGGTTCGTCATCAGTTGAGAAGTATACCGATGCTTAAGTTTTTTATAGACGATACACTCGATTATGTTTTTAAAATGGAAGAATTGTTTGAGAAGATCAAGAAAGAAGATGGCGATACTAGTGGTAAGTAATATGTATTAAGTTTTAAGTCTTTTACAACTTACCCATCTTAGGTATATTCAGATTATATTTACTTAGTACTTAAAACTTATAACATAAAACTCAAATTGTTTGTACCTCAAATTCGCCTGGAGATATTTTAAAGCAAAAAAAAGTGCCAATGCCATTAATATCATTGCCTGGGTTACAGTAGGTGTGATAGCATTTGCAACGGCTTGCCAGGTTTTGGTGCTAAGTGTTTTTAATGGCTTCGAAGATCTTGTAAAATCATTATACGCCTCCTTCTATACAGACTTGAAAGTGGTGCCTGCCAAAGGAAAAACATTCACACTCACATCTGCACAACTATCATCAATAAAACAACAACAGGGAGTTGCTGCAATATCATTGATCGCAGAAGATAAAGCTCTTTTAAAAAATGAGAGTGAACAAAATTCAAATTCTCAAACATCTATTTATTTAAAAGGAGTAGATGACAATTTTATAAATGTAAGTGGTGTACCCGATAAGGTAGTGCAAGGAAAATTTAATACCGGCACCATCGATGAACCGGGGTTGATCGTAGGATATGGCGTTCAAAATGCAGCTGACATTAATATTGAAGGAGCTTTTCATGCCTCTATCCCAACAATTTTTTTACCTAAAAAAGGAGTTGGCCCTGTTTCAAATCTTGAGCAACTCTTGAGTGAGGGCAATGCTACAGCCACAGGTGTATTTATGATTCAGCAGGAGTTTGACAGCAAATACGTGATCACCAATATTGATTTTGCAAAACAACAATTAGGCTATGGGCCTGATGAATATACATCTCTGGAAATTAAAACAGGCAACAAAGCTGACCTCAAACAAACACAACAGAATTTATCTAAACTGTTAGGTACTAACTATATTGTACAAACGAAATTTCAACAAAACACAAGTCTTTATTCTACATTAAGATTAGAAAAATGGTTCATCTATGCCTTGCTTACATTGATCTTATTGATAGCAGCTTTTAATATGCTAAGTGCATTAACAATGCTTGTTCTCGAAAAACAAAAAGATATAAATGTTTTACAAAGCATGGGTGCCAATAAAAAAATGATCTACCAGATCTTTTTAAGCGAAGGTTTATTGCTGGGCATTTTAGGTGCGGCTTCAGGGATTGTTTTGGCTATTATTATTTGTCTTTTACAGATGAAATACAAATTGATCAAACTACAAGGCGGATCTTTTTTGATTGACTATTTTCCTGTAAAACTCCAACCGCAGGATTTTGTTTTAGTAAGTCTCAATGTTTTGATAATTGCTTTTTTAGCTTCGTGGTTACCTTCCCGTAAGGCTGCAAACCAGCCAATGGAATTGCGTTAATTAGTCTCAATAAAAAAGCTCTTGTTACCAAGAGCTTCAAATATTTCTGATCAATTTATTTTTTAATAATCGCCTAAAGTTTCAGGTAATTGAGCCAATGCTTTGGCCAATTGTTCATCATTAGGAGCAATACCATGCCATTCATGGCTGCCTTGCATAAAATCTACTCCACAACCCATTGCTGTTGTCATCAGGATAACGATCGGTTTTCCTTTACCAACAAATGCTTTAGCTTTTTCCAATGCCGCAACAACTTCATCTACATCATTTCCGTTTGGAAGATGCAATACTTCCCAGCCAAAAGCATTGAATTTTGCAGCAAGATCACCCAGGTTCATTACTTTATTGGTTGGCCCGTCAATTTGTTGATGGTTCCAGTCAATGGTTGCTATCAGGTTATCAACTTTATGATGAGCTGCAAACATGATCGCTTCCCAATTCTGTCCTTCATCCAATTCGCCATCACCATGCAATGAAAAAACAAGGTTAGTATCGTTATTTAATTTTTTAGCCAATGCTGCTCCTGCAGCTACACTCATCCCCTGTCCAAGTGACCCACTTGCCATACGTACCCCCGGTAAATGCTCGTGTGTAGTAGGATGCCCTTGTAAACGGCTGTTTATTTTTCTGAAAGTGCCTAATTCCTGCGTTGGGAAATAGCCGCTTCTTGCCAAAACACTATAGAATACCGGGGAAATATGCCCATTGCTTAAAAAGAAAACATCTTCTCCTACTCCATCCATATTGAAAGAAGGGTCATGCTTCATTACTTTAAAATACAGCCCGGTCAAAAAATCAGTACATCCCAATGATCCTCCAGGGTGGCCACTTTGAACAGCATGCACCATTCTTACAATATCTCTGCGAATTTGTGTAGCCGTATCTTTTAAATTGCTCATTTTTTTAAGTTAAGGCTGCAAACCTACTTTAAATAGGGTCATTAACAAAAGAAAAAGCCTTTTTTTTAAGTAATTGAAAATCATAAAAAATTATTTTGATTTGATTTATAAACTCAAATGCTAAAATTTTGTAAAAAATTTCCTTCCCAAAATTTTTTTAACCCCATAATTTTAGCTAAGTTGTGGCTCTAAATCAGTTGTTTTTTATTATAATTTATAAACAACTCTTTGTAATTTCGCAGTTAATTTAGTTTACGTAATACCCTTTGGCATGGATCATATATTTCTTAGTGCTGCTTTGGCTTTCCTGATTACATTTTTTGCGATCCCTATTATTATTCAAGTAGCTCGAGATAAAAAATTATTTGACGAACCGGACGAAAGAAAGGTTCATAAAGTAGTCATCCCAACTTTAGGAGGATTAGGCATTTTTGCGGGTTTTATTTTATCTACATTAATAGGTGTTCCATCAAATAGCGGAAGAGAATTACAGTTTTTCGCCGCTGCAGCAATAGTTATTTTCTTTTTGGGTATTAAAGATGATATATTGGTTTTATCTGCTGCTAAAAAATTCCTTGGACAATTAATCGCTGCTGGTATCATTATCTATTTCGGTGGAGTACAGATCACCAACATGCATGGACTATTTGGAATTTATGAGATCCCTCATATGGCAAGCCTTGCTTTAACTTTCTTTACAGTTTTAGTTATTACAAATTCATTCAACCTTATTGATGGTGTCGATGGATTGGCCGGCAGCCTGGGTTTACTTACCACAATGGTTTTCGGAACTTATTTCTTTATGGTTGGCCAAGGCATGTATGCAGTGATGGCCTTTGCTTTAGCAGGTAGTCTTATCGCTTTTTTAATTTACAATTTTTCTCCAGCAAAAATATTCATGGGTGATACTGGATCTCTTTTACTAGGATTGGTTAATGCTGTTTTGGTAATAAAGTTCATTAATATAGCTGGCTCACCGCAAACAAGTATTCACTTCCCCTCTGCTCCGGCAATAGGTTTTGCGATATTGATCGTTCCTCTTTTTGACACACTCCGTGTTTTTGGATTACGTATTTTAGATAGACGTTCGCCATTCAGTCCTGATAGAACTCATGTTCATCATTTTTTATTGGACCTTGGTTTAAATCATAAAAAGATAACTTTTGTTTGTCTTTCAGTAAACATCGGATTTATTCTTCTAGCATTTTTATTACGTGACTTAGGTACTACAATTGTGTTGGGTGCAGTTTTACTTTCTGCACTTGTTTTGATAGGCTTGATATACTACATGCGTACAAAAAACAATGCTTCTGCTTCAGAAAAAAAGGTTCAAAGAGAAGAACCTGTTCTCAAACCTCGTAAGATCTTTACACTTGCTTCAGAAGTGCTTGAAGCAGAATAGTTTTGTTTATGTGAGATGTACGATTTACTATTTCATTTTAAAAATAGTGTTTCTTGTTTTTCTTGCTCTTCAAAGCTTGAAAAATCGTACATCGTAAATCCCAAATCGTAAATTATTATACTTTCCGTTACAAATTTCCCCCTCCGCCGCATCATTCTTTTCTTTAGCTTTGCATCAATTAATTTTTGTATTGTATGACAGAAGAATTAGAGTTAATTAAAATGGATGCAGATGCTTCGATGAGAAAAGCTATCAATCACCTTGAAGCAGAATTAGTTAAGATTCGTGCAGGAAAGGCTAACCCTAATATGCTTGATGGAATTATGGCGGAATATTATGGATCTCCTACACCTTTAGCTCAAATCGCTAATATATCTGTATTAGATGCCCGTACAATATCTGTTCAACCATGGGAAAAAAATATGTTAGCGCCAATTGAAAGAGCTATTATAGCAGCGAATATTGGCATTAACCCACAAAATGACGGTAATTTTATTCGTTTATACTTACCACCACTTACTGAGGAAAGAAGAAAGGAATTAGTAAAAAGATGTAACGGCGAAGGTGAAAATGGCAAAGTTTCTGTACGTAGCATTCGCAGGGACGCCATTGAACAAATCAAGAAACTACAAAAAGATGGCCTTAGTGAAGATGCTGCAAAAGACGCAGAAACTGAAATGCAGGATCTTACTAATAAATACATCAGCCTTATAGAAAAACACCTGGAAGCAAAAGAGAAAGAAATCATGGCGGTGTAACCAATTAAAAATGAATAATGAAAAATGAAAAATTGGGTTGCAATAACCTAAGATTCATTTTTAATTTTTAGTTTTTAGTTTTTAATTTTCAATATCATGCCTTTTAAATTCGATGAAAATACCTTGTTGCTTATTAGCACTCCTTTATACATTATTGTTATCGGAGCAGAGATATTATTCAGCCATTTACATCTAAGAAAATATTACACCGTAAAAGGGGTGATCCAAAATGTTTATCTCTCTCTTATAAATGGCGGCATTGATCTTTTGTTCAGGGCCATATATGTTTTTATAATTCTGCAATGGTTTTATGATCATGCGTTTTTTTCTTTCAAACAATTTGGGTGGATTTATTGGCTCGTGCTTTTTATTTTAGAAGATCTTGCTTTTTATATTGAACACAGGGTTGATCATTATTGCAGGGTATTTTGGGCTGTACATGTAACACATCATTCATCAGAAGAATTTAATCTTACTACAGGTTTCCGTTCATCTGTATTTCAGCCTTTGTATCGTTTCATTTATTTTATACCGTTAGCATTACTTGGCTTCAATCCTATGGATATTGTATTCATGTATTCGCTTACGCAGATATATGGAATTTTGGTTCATACACAAGCAATAAAGAAAATGCCTAAATGGTTTGAAATATTATTTGTAAGTCCAAGTCATCACAGGGTTCATCATGCAAGTAATATTTTATACCTCGATAAAAACATGGGTATGTGCCTGATCATCTGGGATAAGATGTTTGGTACGTTTCAAGAAGAAGTACCTGAAGAACCTGTAAAATATGGACTGACCAAACCATTAGATAATCCTTATCATCCATTGAAAATAATTTTTCATGAATGGCAGAGCATTGGAAAGGACCTACATAAAAAAATATCCTTCTTTACAAAATTGAAATACCTTTTTATGCCTCCTGGGTGGAGTCATGATGGTAGTAGTAAGACTGCCAAAGAGATGAGAAAAGAATTATGATGTAGCCCTTTTACGATTAGTAATATATACACCTGCTAAAATTATCAAAAGACAGATCACTTGTCTTAAGCCAAATTTTTCTCCATAAACAATGCCCCAGCCAATAGCAACAAAAGGCATCCCATAAGTAACCATACTTGCAAAAATGCTACCAGCTCTTTTTACCAAGACATAAAACAATGCTGTTGCAATTGCAGTTCCCACTACACCCAATACAATTGATGCCCATGTGGCCACCCAAACCTCGTGTGTAAAAGCCAGCGAAAAATATCCTGTAAATATCAATACCGAAAAAGCAATAATGCCATTAAATGACAATGCCACAGAAGCGATTTGCAGCGAACCGATATCATTTAATTTTCTTGCAACAAAATTCACATTGTAACCATATAAGATCGTGGCTATTAATACAAAGCTTGCAAAAGTCAATTGTTGGTATTGTTGTTCAAATGTTTCTCCATTACTTAACATTAATAATACGCAACCAACAAATGCAATACTTATTCCAATGACTTTATCAGTTCCTGTTTTTGCATTAAAAAATAATGCTCCTGTAATGATCACAAAAATTGGTGTAAGCGAATTCAGCATACCTGTTAATGCACTATCAATTCCTTCTTCTGCCATGCAGAATAAAAGTGCAGGAATTAAATTTCCTACAGTACCACTTATAAAAACATAGAAAATTTTGTTCGCAGGAATTTGACGTATATATTTAATCGCAAATGGTAAAAAAAATAATCCGCCTGAACTAATACGCAACGCTGCTACCTGGAAAGAATTAAGTTCTTTAAGTCCGAACTTCATCAAAATAAAACTACTCCCCCAAACAATGGAAAGAAAAATAAATATTAACCAGTTCACTAAATTTTTGCTCACAATAAAAAATTGAAAAGCAAAGATGCATTAATAAATTAACAGCTATTTCAAATTACGCTTGTATTATATTTTTTTGTAAGGTGATCAAAAAAAATTACATTTATATACTAAACTAAAAACTACCGTTATGGGACTATTAAAAGAATTTAAAGAGTTTGCAATGAAAGGCAATATTGTTGACCTTGCCGTTGCTGTTATTATTGGTGGAGCATTTGGAAAAATTGTAACTGCTCTCACTGAATCGCTTATTATGCCAATAATTAGTATGGTGTTAGGAAAAGAAGGCGTGAAGGAATTAAGTTTTATGATAGGGAAAACTGTTTTTCCGATCGGAGTATTTTTTCAGGAAGTGATCAATTTTATTCTTATTGCTTTTGTTCTATTCGCTATAATTAAAACAATGAACAGCTTAAAGAAAAAAGAAGTGGATGCAACCCCAGCGGCTCCTTCTTCGACTGATGTATTACTAATGGAAATTAGAGACGCTTTAAGAAAATAGATCAAAAAAAATCATAGCGGTTCTAACATTGTTAGAACCGCTTTTTTATTATTAAAAAATCAAAACCATGAATTCAAAAATTTACCTGTTTGCTGCAACTCTTTTAATAACGAACTTTTTAAATGCACAAATAGCCACTGATGCTGCAAAAAAAGCCGCCGATGAAGCATCAGCAAATCTTACTAAAAATAAAGCCGACCTAAAAGATGGCTGGTTAAAAACCGGAACGATCAATGTCAATATAACCGAAGCAGGAAGAAATGATCACTGGATCAAAGGTGGAGAAAAATTTTCTTTAGGCATTAGAGGAATTCTTGATTATGATTTTGACAGAAAAAAAGGGAAAACAAATTGGTTAAATTCTTTACGGGCAAGATATGGTGTATCAAGAACCAGTTCTAATGGCGACAAATTTTTAAAGAATGATGACTATTTTAATTTCACTTCTATTTACGGATCACAGTTTAGCAAGAACTGGAGCTACGCAGGATTTTTCAGTGTGGAAACACAATTTGAACAATATTTTCTGACACCGGGCTATATCAAATTAGGGCCAGGTTTGTTGTACAAACCCAATGAAACCTTCAATGTTTTGATCTCTCCCGCTATGGCAAATCTGACCACCAAACTGGCTTCTTCTTATAAAAATGTACGTGCATTTGGAGTGGATTCGGGTAAAACGGTTGCTTTCGGTCTTGGGCTATTTGTACAGGCAAAATTCAGTAAAGACATTGCAAAGGGAATTAATTATAAATCAGTAGGGACAGTCTATTCTAATTATTTAGATCATCCCGATAATATGGTATTGGACTGGGCAAATTTATTTACCCTTACTGTAAACAAATACATCGGTGCTACGGTGAGTTTTAACGCAAGATACAATGATTTTGAAGTAGCCCGTTTTCAGACACAACATGCCATTGGCGTAGGTTTGAGCTATAAATTGTAGATAAATACTGCTTTTAGCTTGATTTATTCACATCTGGCCGATTTATGGCCATCCGAACGATAAATTATTCAACTAATCAATACATTTGCCCCGATAAATCGGGGCTTTTACATTAAAAAAATTATCGTGGCAAATACACCATCATATCAAATAAAACTCGACCAGTTTGAAGGTCCGTTTGACCTATTGCTTTTCTTTATTGAAAGAGATGAACTGGATATTTATAATATTCCTATCACCAGGATCACGAATGATTTTCTTGACTTTATTCACCAGACTGAAAAGCTGAATATTGAATTGAGCAGTGAGTTCATTTTATTCATTAGCACTTTGATGCGTATTAAAGCAAAAATGCTGATCCCTCGGAAAGAACTGGATGAACAAGGAAATGAAATTGATCCAAGACAGGAACTGATCAATAAAATTCTTGAGTACAAGAAATTTAAAGAAGCATCGGTGAGGATGGCAGAGTTGGAAGCAGATCGGATGCTGATGATCAAAAGAGGTAACCTGCAAAAAGAATTGGCTCAAATTGGTGAAGAAGCCGGAGAAGGAACAGAGATACAAACTGTTACGTTGTTTAAATTAATGAAGGCATTTGAAAAGGTCATTCAAAAATTACACGAAAGAAACAACCAACCTGTACACACTGTTGTGCAATATAATTACACAATGGAAGCCAGCAGGGAATTTATGCTGGATACCTGTATGAGAGAAAAGACTGTAACATTTGAAAAAATATTTGATATATGTGAAGACAGGATACATGCCATTTTCCTTTTTCTTTCTTTACTTGAATTGGTACAGATGAAATATATGAGTCTGGCTGTTGGCGAAGGCAGAAACAATTTTATCATAGAATGGAATGACAGCAGGGAAGAAGATATAGTAGGCTTACTTCCTGGTGAAGAATCTTTGAACTAAATTACGGCCTCCTTTGGAGGCTTTTTTATTGCTATTTTGTCAGTTTGATAAACAGGCATTAAATTTGATGTTTAAACATTGAATTTTTTAAATTAAGGTTATGAAAACAATTGAATTTAAAGCAGCCGACAGAGGCTCAGCAGATTATGGTTGGTTAAAGCCAAATTATTATTTCAGTTTCAGCCAATATCATGATCCATCAAAAGTGCATTTTGGTTTATTAAGGGTATTGAATGATGATTATATCGGAGGTGGTGGTATGTTCCCAACACACCCACACGATAATATGGAAATCGTAACGATACCATTTACAGGTGCGTTGCAACATAAAGACAGTACAGGTGGACAAGGTGTGATCAATGCAGGTGATGTACAGATCATGAGTGCAGGTAGTGGTATACAACATAGTGAAGCAAATGCTTCTGCAACTGAAGCTGCTACTTTATTTCAAATATGGGTTTACCCAAAAGTTGAAAATATTAAACCGAGATATGATCAAAGAACATTTGATGTAACTGATAGACAAAACAAATGGCAATTTGTAGTGAGCCCAAATGAAGCAGACAATGGTTTATGGATCAACCAGGATGCCCGTTTTGCTTTGACGAATTTAAATGCAGGTAAACAAATAGATTACGCAACTGCGTTTGAAGGCAATGGTGTTTTCCTTGTGGTAATAAATGGCAGTGTGGAAGTTGGTGGAAAAACATTAGGTAAAAGAGATGCGATTGGTGTTTCTGATGCAGATAGTTTTACTATCACTGCAACTGAAGATACAGAGTTGTTAGCTATTGAAGTTCCGATGAATTTTGCTACTTAATTATAAATAACTAATAACACAGGTTTCTCAGATCGATCAATATATTTTTTTAATTGAGATAAAAAAGTTGGGGCTACCGTAGGGCAGCCCCAACTTTCGCATATAGGTATTGGTGAAGTTTCTTCATTAGGTACACAGGAGTGAGCATGTAATACAACAAAGCGGTTGGTAGCATTGCTGTTTGTTTTATCTAACCCATACAGTTTATATGCTAAGCCAAATTTGCCGTTATAAGATCTTCCTATTTTATATTTCCCTAAAGAACTGCACAAGCTTCCCGGTTCATTTGAGAACTTGATCTCATTACTATTATCTTTCCCACTTCCATGAGCAACTAACCCGGATAATTCTATGGAGTCTTTTTGTAAGTTATAAACGAAGAAGCGTTTATTTCCCGATTCAATTTTCATGTCCACCATAAAACAATATTGATCATTGTATTTATGCTCATTCGCATAAGTATTAATTTCATCAGCCTTCTTTTTTAGCCCTGATAAAACATTTTCATTGATCCCTTTTTTATTGAATGCAAATGATGATGCGTTTGCATTTTGCTTAAACTTTGGTTTATACCAAAAGATATATGCTAATGCAGATACACTGATTGCAAGCAGGATTGTTATTGCTGTGAGTTTTAGTAAAAGTCTCATGGAGGTTAAGTTGCAAGTTAGATACTTGGGCAACTTATTTCCATAGACGAGTGTGTTAAATAAAATAGAAAAGCAATTTGTTTATTTATTCATTACTGCACCTTGCATCATGATAAAAGTCAAATCCATTGAACCGCTAAATATTTCCTGATCAGGTTTCAGCCCCCTCCCATAATCATATTCTGTACTTGCAGAAAGAGACCAGATCAAAGGTAGAGTTAACTCCAAACTGGTATGAGGCAAAACAATATTAAAACTATAGCCGTCACTACCTGCTTGCGTTCCTCCAGTTTCTTTCCCCCAGACTTTACAATTATTTTGACTTTTCATAGCTACCGAAAACAATGACCCAGCGGAACATGTTCCTCCGTCTGTTAGTAAATAAACATTTCCTTTGAAAGTCTTTTTATAGGATTTTTGTAACCCATCATAAATAGAAAAATTTCCCTTGTAAAATTTATGATCAATTAGAGATAGGAGCAATGACGGGTCATCAATCGTGTGTTTTTCTGTTTTCATAACTAATGTAAAATCATTTACATCTACTACACGTTCAATTTCTTTGGTATAATAGAAACGCTTGTTTATTAAATATTTCAAAAGATCAATGGCTATTCTATCATATCCGCCATGATTTCCTCTTAGATCAATAATAAGATTTTTAATTTCTTTGTTTTTTAGATCTCTAAATAATTTATCATGAAATTTTTCATAGTCGTTATACGTGAAAGAATTTAGCATTACCCATGCAGTTGAAGGAATATCACGGGGATAAATAACTGTGTGCCATATGGAATCGGAAGAGTGGTAATTAAAATGCATACTATCCGATTCAGCTATCCGGGATTTAAACCCGTTAATTAAAAATTTTCTTGTTCCTTGAATGTTTGCCGCTTTTACAAGTTGTTTTTTCTTAACTCCATCGAAGCTCTTAAACAAAAAGGTAAATTCATTTTTTTGGGGATATAATAAAGCGTATAAATTATTAAATGAACCCGTTTCCAGTATATTTTCTTTATAGCTATCAGTATTGCCATCAGCGGAAATAAGTGTTTTTAACTTATCTACAATTTGTTCTATTGGCTCTCCATCAATTTCCAAAATTTTACTCATCAACCGAATAGAGGTATCCGGAGTGCCGATATAATTTTTTATAAAATATCCTTTTTGATAAGGATAACCTGTTGATATATCTGGTCCTTTACAAATGTAGAAGGGAATCACATTTAAGCTATTGATACTTCTTTCATTAAGAAATGAAGCACTTAAAGTTAAATAGGTATGAAGTGATTTAATTTTTGCTACAACAGACTGCATTAAAAGCCAAGCTTCAATTTGATCCATTGGATGATCAAGTTTTGAAAAACCTGAATCGAAATAATGATCAAGTGTATCCTTAGTAGTATAGCGATATAAACTTGGATGAACCTTTTCAAGTAAATTTTTCAAATAGATAAAATCAGCTCTAACTTGCTGAGAAGAATAAACAGGTAAATTTTTTATTCCAGCATCTTGTGCTTTAGATACAATTTGAATTAAGAGTAAAAGGAGAATAGCAACAATACGCATATGCTTAAAGATGCATTTTTTTTGTAAAAGGTTGCAAATTATTGTTGAGAAAGATCCAATGCTCAATGGCTGCCGGATGGAAGTGAAAAGCACGGTGAAGATAAGTGCGTTGGCTTTGTGCCGGACTTGTAACGTACAGCCGGAACTAATAATGAGAATAAAATGAATGATGAATGCCCCCAGATATTTATTTGATAAGATGCTCAACATTCAATGTTGCCATCTCTCTCAGCATTTCAGCAATATGATTGGCATCTAATCCGATCTCTTCATATAGTTGTTTAGGAGTGCCATGTTCTACCAATGTATCAGGAATACCCATGATCTTTACACTGGCATTATAATTATGTTGGGTCATGAATTCTATTACGGCGCTTCCGAAGCCACCAATAATAGTACCATCCTCGATCGTAATTATTTTACTGTAAGTAGAAAATATTTCATGCAACATTTCTTCATCTAACGGTTTTGCAAAACGCATATCGTAATGTGCCGGGTTAATACCTTCGGCTTTTACATCACGGATAGCAGCTGCAGCAAAATTTCCAGGATGTCCAAATGAAAGAATAGCAATTTCCTTACCATCTTTTAATTTACGCCCCTTACCTATTTTAATTTCTTCGAAAGGATATTTCTCAGCCATATTATCCTTTTGACAATCAGCTATAACACCTTCACCACGTGGATAACGAATTACGATGGGGTTCTTCGTACTTTCCAATTGAGCAGTGTACATGAGGTTACGCAACTCATGTTCATTCATTGGTGCACTTACGATCATGTTCGGAATACAACGCATGTAAGCAATATCATAACAACCGTGATGCGTTGGACCATCCTCTCCTACCAATCCGGCTCTGTCGAGACAAAATATTACCGGAAGTTTTTGTATGGCAACATCATGCACCACCATATCATAGGCACGCTGCATGAAAGATGAATAAATGTTGCAGAAAACTTTCATGCCCTGCGTTGCAAGTCCTGCACTCAATGTTACAGCATGCTGTTCGCAGATACCCACATCAAAAGCCCTGTGTGGCATTTTTGCCATCATATATTTTAATGATGATCCGCTTGGCATTGCAGGGGTAATGCCCATTACTTTTTCATTCTTATCTGCTAACTCTATAATACTATGACCGAATACATCCTGGTATTTCTGCGGCTGAGGAATATCAAAATATTTTTTCTGTATCTCACCTGTCACTTTATCAAACAAACCCGGCGCATGCCATTTAGTTTGATCTTTTTCAGCCAATGTATATCCCTTACCCTTAACCGTTACTATATGCAAAATTTTAGGGCCGGGTATTTTTTTAAGATCTTGTAAAGTATCAACAAGCTTACTGATATTATGTCCATCAATAGGACCAAAATAACGCAACTTCAATGCTTCGAATAAATTTGCATGTCCGCTTACCATTCCTTTAAGTCCGTCAGTAAGCTTTTGCCCCATAGCACGGCTGAATTTTTTACCTACTGGTAATTTGCCAAGCAGGTTCCATACATCATCTTTTACTTTATTGTAAGTAGGTGAAGTAGTGATATCAGTTAAATATTCTTTTAATGCACCAACGTTTGGATCGATACCAATACCATTATCGTTCAACACGATCAGCATATCAGCATCAGCAACACCGGCATGATTCATTGCTTCGAAAGCTATACCTGCAGTCATTGAACCATCACCTATTACGGCAATGCTTTTTCTATCCTCTTTTTTTAATTTGGAAGCAATGGCCATTCCCAAAGCTGCACTTATAGAAGTAGATGAATGCCCTACTCCAAATGTATCATACTGGCTTTCGCTGCGTTTTGGAAAACCGCTAAGGCCATGGTACTTTCTGTTTGTATGAAATATATCCCTACGGCCTGTAAGTATCTTGTGACCATAAGCCTGGTGGCCTACATCCCATACCAACTGATCGTAAGGCGTATTGTAGATATAATGTAATGCAACTGTCAATTCAACAACGCCTAACGACGCAGCAAAATGCCCACCATGTATGCTCACTACATCAATAATATACTGACGCAGTTCATCGCATACTTTATGTAGATCTTCTCTGCTGATCTTTTTAAGATCTTCAGGAGAATTTATTTTACTTAAAAACGGTCCGGGCTGACTATTCATGCAGTTCTTTTGCTTAACGAAGGTAAGTTTTTTGGCGGTTTGTGGGGTGTTTTATATAGATTTTAACTTAATGCGTTATATACAACCATCTTATAAAACATGAAAAACTACAGTGAGCTGTAAAGTAATAGCTATAGCGAGGCAAGCTAACCAACCTAACCACCAGTAAATGGATACACCCGCCTTTTTTACACTTAATGCATACATGATGATCATTACAGCTACTGCAAGTAATAAAGAACCAATGAAAAAATTCTGATTATCATCTCCGGAGAAATTACCACTTAATGCTGCATAAGGCAATAAGATAACTGAACCTACTAAACTGGTGAAAGCGATATTGTTCAGAAATTGCCATCTTGCTTCTTTCAATAATACAAAAGCGGCTATGATCTGTATGCCCCACTTAGCACCAGCAACAGACATTGATAAAAACTTTTGTTGCATAGTGGCATACAATGGACTCGACTGAATAAAGGTCCAGGTAATTAAAGTAGCTATTATAAAATAAAAGATAGTACCGATGATCTTTTTATTCATGTTGTAAATTTATATTACTACGTTTACCATTTTATTTTTTACATAAATGACTTTTTTAGGTGCTTTGCCTTCGAGCCATTTTTGTACCACTTCATTTGCCAATACTATCTTTTCTGCTTCTTCCGGTGAAAGGTCTAGTGCCATATTAATGGTAGTACGCATTTTCCCATTGATCGAAACAGGATATTCTTTAGAAGACTCAATCAAATATTTTTCTTCTACTGCCGGATATGCAGCATCTAAAATTGTGCCTTTATTTTCCAATGCATGCCATAACTCTTCTGCAATATGCGGTGCATATGGAGCAAGAATGATCAATACTTTTTCTAGTATTTCTTTCTTATGACATTTCAACTCTCCTAATTCATTTACACAAACCATGAAAGCACTTACTGCAGTATTGTAACTGAAATTTGCTGTATCTCCATCGATCTTTTTTATCGTTTTATGCAACACTTTTAATTCTGCATCAGTTCCTTTTGCATCTGTCCAACCCTTTCCTTTTATATCATCGAAGAATAAACGCCACAGTTTGCGTAAGAAACGATGCACACCTTCAATCCCTTTTGTATCCCATGGCTTGCTTTGTTCTACAGGACCAAGGAACATTTCATACATGCGAAAAGTATCTGCACCATATTTTAAAACTAAATCATCTGGATTGTCTACATTAAATTTAGACTTGGACATCTTTTCAGATTCTTCTTTTACAAAAATAAATTCTCCTTCAGTATCATTTTCCCAAGAGATTTGTTCTTCTACACCTCCATAAATTGATTGAAAAGATTCGTAATTTTTTCTGGTGAGTTTCCCATTATTATCTACAAATTGATGCCCGTACTTAAATCTTATGAATGCCGATAATTCTGTTGGTTTTGTATAGGTAACGATTTTGTTACCATATATATGATCGAGCATGAAAAAATACGACTTTCCCGTTATCATCCCCTGATTCACCAACTTCTTAAACGGTTCATCAAAACTAATATAACCTAGGTCGTACAATACTTTCGTCCACATGCGGCTATACAATAAATGCCCAACCGCATGCTCTGTACCACCTATATACACATCCACCTGGTTCCAGTAATCACTTGCTTTTTTATCACAAAAAGTTTCGGCATTTTTCGGATCCATATATCTTAAAAAATACCATGATGAACCTGCATAACCCGGCATGGTAGAAGTTTCTCTTCTTCCTTCAGGTGTGTTCACCCAATCTTCCAAATTGCCCAATGGGCCTTCACCTTCTTTTCCCGGACCATATTTATCTACATGAGGTAACTCTAAAGGCAGATCATTTTCATTTAATGGAATTGCCATTTCATCTTTCCAAACAATTGGAAATGGCTCACCCCAATAACGCTGGCGGCTGAAGCCAGCATCTCTCATTTTATAATTCACTTTCTTTATACCAATCCCCATTTCTTCGATCTTACTAACGGCAACGCTTATTGCATCTTTCATCAACAAGCCATTTAAGAAACCGCTATTTTGTAAAGTGGCTTCTTTGGTAGGATTGGCTTCTTCGCCATTGTAAAAATCACCGATGATATTGGTGATAGGAATATCAAAATGCTGAGCGAATTTAAAATCTCTTTCATCGCCGCAAGGCACAGCCATAATTGCTCCTGTACCATAACCTGCTAACACATATTCACTGATATAAATCGGGATTTCTTTTCCATCAAAAGGATTAACAGCAAACGCTCCTGTAAAACAGCCTGTAATTTTTTTCTCAGCCATCCTATCAACATCACTTCTACTTTTTACATACGCAACATATTCATCAACAGCAGTTGCTTGTTCCGGAGATTTTATTTCATTCACTAGCTCATGCTCAGGTGCTACCACCATAAAGTCAACACCAAAAATTGTATCAGGCCTTGTGGTGTAAACACGTAACGACAACGGACGATGGACGACGGACGATGGTTGCCCTTCTGTCGTCGGTGGTCTGTTGTCTGTTGTCACCTTAATAGCAAAATCCATTTCAGCACCTTCACTTCTGCCGATCCAGTTGCGTTGCATTTCTTTCATGCTTTCGCTGAAATCCACTGTTTCCAAGCCTTCCAGCAATCTATCTGCATAAGATGTAATGCGTAAATACCATTGACGCATTTTCTTTTTTACAACAGGGTGCCCACCTCTTTCACTCACACCATTCACCACTTCATCATTTGCCAATACAGTGCCTAAGGCCTCACACCAATTTACTTCACCATATTTGCTGAATGCCAAACGGCGGTTCATCAAAATATCTTCCTGCTCTTTCTTGCTGTATGCATTCCATTGCTCAGCAGTAAATTTATCAGAACCTTTTGTTTCGTATTTTTTTACCAGGTCAGCAATAGGTCTTGCTTTTTTCTGCGTATTACAGAAATAACTATTGAATAATTCTAAAAATATTTTTTGTGTCCATTTGTAATAATCAGGATTGCTCGTTTGGATCTCTCTATCCCAATCATAGCAAAATCCTATTTTATCTAACTGACTTTTAAAAGTTGCAATATTTTTCTTGGTAGTTTCTGCCGGGTGCTGTCCTGTTTCCAATGCATATTGTTCTGCAGGCAACCCAAAACTATCAAAGCCCATGGGATGCAAAACATTAAACCCTTTCAATCTTTTGTAACGGGCATAAATATCTGAAGCAATATATCCTAAAGGATGCCCTACATGCAAACCTGCACCACTTGGATAAGGGAACATATCCAATACATAAAATTTGGGCTTGTCGCTTTCGTTACTAACCTTGTACACTTTATCAGCATTCCATTTGTCCTGCCATTTCTTTTCGATCTCGTTAAACTTATATTCCATTTCTTATTCCGCCTTCGGCGTATTTTAATTATTTTGTTTCGGGCATTTTATCTTTATTCACCTGCATTGGCGTCGCACTCTTCAACCACATTAAGATGATTGAACTTTGCGAAGAAGAAACAATTTTAACAGTACCTTATTGTCTTTCTATCAACCAATAAAAATATATTTGCAAATAAGCAGTTTTGCAGGTGGCAAAAGTACATTAAAGCAGGTAAAAACCATTATTTTTGCCCATTGCCAAAATCATCGGCTTACAATAAAACACTACTAACCCTAAAGAGTTTTTATGGCGCAATTTGGAAAAGCAAGCAGCAAAAGAGGACAACCAACCTATGCTTATGCCATCATTGGTGTAGCATTGGTTTTATTTTTATTTGGCCTGTTGGGCTGGTTCTTTTTGAATGTCCGCAAATCGGGAGATTATTTCAAAGAAAAGATACAGGTACAAGCGTTTCTTTTTCCTGAAGCAAGCAACAAACGCATTGACAGTCTTACCAATTATATCAAATCTATCCCATACGCAAGAGATGTACGCCATGTGACCAAAGAAATGGCTGCAGAAATATGGAACAAAGAAAATGACAGCAGCTGGAAAAAGATGCTTGATTATAATCCACTGCCTGCAAGTGTAGATTTTTATGTTCAGGCAAATTATGTACAAAAGGATAGTCTGCAGATGCTTTCGGATAACCTGGAAACCACCTTTCCGGGAATGATCAAAGAATTTAAATTCCCTACTGAGACAGTTCAAAAAGTAAGTACTTATGTAAAAACGGCTGCGGCAATATTTTTAGGTGCTGCCATTATACTTACAATTCTTGTGGTATTTTCTATTGATAACACCATCCGCCTTGCAATGTATAGTAACCGTTTTTTGATAAAGACAATGCAAATGGTTGGCGCCACAAGAGGATTTATTACCAGGCCTATTAATATCAGGGCTATAATCAATGGCTTTATAGCCGCCGTGATCGCTATTATTGCGATCTGGGGTACAATCATATTAATTGAGAACTATGCTGCAGACCTGAAAGTACTACATGATAATAAGAGCCTTTTCTTATTATTTGCGCTGATCATAGTTTTAGGTATCACAATTTCATTAGCAAGCACCCATCGTTCGGTATTAAAATATCTTAAAATGAAATTAGATGACCTTTATTAAGGCCAAAATTTCTTTACTTTGTAATATAATATTTAAAAAATGAGCACTGCAAAAAAAACACAACCGGCAAATACACCAGATCTTTTTGGTAAAGAAAATTACATGTATATGCTCGCCGGATTAGTAGTATTAGCACTTGGATTCTTTTTAATGGCTGGTGGCAAAAGCCCCGACCCTACTAAATTCAATGAAAAAGAAATATTCAGTACTACACGTATTACCATTGCACCGCTTTTGATCATTATTGGTTTTATCATTGAGATAGTGGCAATAATGAAAAAACCGAAAACTAATTAAGAATTAAAAATTAATAATTAATAATTATTGCGAAGTATATTGCTTCGCAATTTTTATTTACTATTGGAATACAACTAACTGCATGAATACAATACAATCAATCATCATTGCCATAGTAGAGGGCTTAACTGAGTTTTTACCTATATCATCTACAGGCCACATGATCATTACCGAAAAAATATTGGGTATTACAGAAAATGAATTCATAAAAGTTTTTACAGTAGCTATACAATTGGGAGCCATTCTTGCCGTAGTGGTTTTATATTGGAAAAAATTTTTCAATTTTAAAAGATGGCAATTTTATCTAAAGCTGGCTGTGGCAGTTTTACCGGCATTGCTTTTCGGCGCTTTATTCTCAGACACAATAGATGACCTATTAGAAAGTTCCTTAACGGTTGCAATTACCATGCTCATTGGAGGTATCGTATTATTATTCATCGATAAGTTTTTTAAAAATCCTACGATAGAATCAGAAGAAAATATTTCCCTACCAAAAGCAATAGCAATAGGCTTTTGGCAATGTATCGCAATGGTGCCGGGAGTTAGTCGCAGTGCGGCTTCTATCATTGGAGGCATGCAACAAAAATTAACGAGAAGCGCTGCAGCGGAATTTTCTTTTTTTCTTGCAGTACCAACAATGCTTTCTGCTACGGTATATAAACTCTATAAATATTTTAAAGAAGCAGACGGTTTCACTTCAAATGAGATAAAACAATTAGCTGTAGGAAATATTGTTGCTTTTATTGTAGCATTGTTAGCAATAAAATTCTTCATCGGTTTTGTAAAAAAATACGGTTTTCGTGTGTGGGGTATTTACAGGATCGTTGTTGGTATTATTCTCCTCATTCTAATATGGAATGGTTTTATAAAATAATTTATTGTTTGTTTCCATTATTAATTATTAATTTTTCATTCTTAATTAATCAAAATGCAAACTGCTCCTAAGAAAGTTATTAATGGTTGGGCTATGTATGATTGGGCCAACAGTGTATATAACTTAGTTATCACTACTACTTTTTTTCCTGCGTATTATGCTGCCGTTACTGGTCTCCATAATTTTCCTGATGGTATTACTTTTATGGGCAGGCGTTTTGTAAATACAGAATTGAAAGATTATGTATTGGCATTCGGCTTTTTGATCATTGCGTTACTTTCTCCGATATTATCTTCTATTGCAGATTATAAAGGCAATAAGAAAAATTTCATGCGGTTCTTTTGCTATATGGGGGCAATAAGTTGCTCTCTACTTTTTTTCTTTGACAAAAGTAATGTGACCCTAGGTTTAATGTGTTTTATGTTTGCCGGCATTGGTTTTTATGGCAGCCAGGTCTTTTACAATTCTTACCTGCCAGAAATTGCTGCTGAAAAAGACATGGATAGGATAAGTGCAAAAGGCTATACCATGGGATATATCGGTAGTGTATTAATGCAGATGATAGGTTTTGCGTTGGTGATGACGATGGAAGATAAAGGCCTTGCATTAACTATTACTTTTTTATTAGTTGGTATATGGTGGGTGAGCTTTGCTCAAATAACTTTTAACCGACTTCCTATTAGTCCTGCGTCAGAAAGAAAGACAAAAAAACATGTATTGGTAAATGGCTTTCACGAATTAAAATTGGTTTGGCAGCAGATCAAACAAATGCCTGTACTAAAAAGATTTTTAAGCGCTTTTTTCTTTTACAGCATGGGTGTACAAACGGTAATGTTGGTAGCAATAGATTTTGGTATCAAAGAATTAAAATTAGCAGATGACAAGTTGATCATTACTGCAGTGATCATTCAGTTGGTTGCAATTATCGGAGCAATGGGAATGTCTAGACTCTCAACGAAATTTGGGAACATTAAAGTTTTACTCTTTACAGTATTGTTATGGATCGGTGTTTGTATTTTCGGTTATTTCATACAAACCGAAATGCATTTTTATATTATTGCTTCGTTAGTAGGACTTGTTATGGGAGGTATTCAATCATTGAGCCGTTCTACTTATTCTAAATTAATGCCTGAAACAAAAGACACGGCATCTTTCTTCAGTTTTTATGATGTTACAGAAAAAATGGCAATTGTGATCGGGCTTTTTACTTTTGGATTTATTGAAGGTATCAGCAGTATTCGTCAATCAATTTTATCATTGATCGTATTTTTTGCATTAGGTTTTATCATGTTACTTTTAACTGCTCAAAAAGAAAAGAAAGCTAATCTTTTATGAAACTTTATTCCATCAATGCCGGCTATTTTAAATTAGATGGTGGCGCTATGTTTGGCGTAGTGCCAAAAAGTATATGGAACAAATTAAATCCGGCAGATGAGAATAACATGTGCAGCTGGGCATTACGTTGTTTATTGATTGAAGATGAGGAGCGGTTGATCCTTGTTGATACAGGTATGGGAGACAAACAAGATGCAAAATTTTTCAGTTATTATTTTTTACATGGCGATGATACATTAGATAAGTCATTAGCACAATATGGTTTCACAAAAGATGATATTACAGACGTTGTGCTAACACATTTACATTTTGATCATTGCGGAGGTGCTATCATAAAAGATAATGACAAGCTAGTTCCAGCTTTTAAAAATGCTGTTTACTGGAGTAATGAAAGGCACTGGAAATGGGCAATAGAGCCCAATGAAAGAGAGAAGGCCAGTTTTTTGAAAGAAAATATATTACCAATACAGGAAAGCGGTTTCTTAAAACTCATTAATCTATCAACAGACGATAGGCAATTGACAACAGATGAAAGATTGCCAAATATTTCTTTCTTTATTGCAAATGGACATACCGACGCAATGATGTTGCCGGTCATTAATTACAAAGGCAAAACAATTGTTTACATGGCAGACCTTTTGCCATCGATTGCTCATATTCCATTGCCTTATATAATGGGATATGATATGTTTCCGATGAAAACATTGGAAGAAAAGAAAAGATTTTTACAGCAGGCTTTAAAGAATGATTATATATTGTTCTTCGAGCATGACCCTGTTAATGAATGCTGCACACTGCAAATGACAGAAAGAGGAATTCGAGCAAAAGACATTTTTACATTGAAAGATATTTAAAGCCCTTTTACACTTACAAGAGAAGTTAAAGGGTGACGCAGGTTTTTATACCCATACATATCGATTTTCACAGATCCAACAGATATTGGACTTTCTATACGCAATAATAAATGATTAGGATCATCGCTTACCCATGCAGTCATTTTTTCACCACCTTCAAAGATTGTTCCTTTCAATAATAAAGGTTTGAATTTTATTGCTTTGAATTTGCCATACCTGGTTTTAATTGTTTCTTTTCCCATGTATTTTATATACATATGATATACTTCATCATCCAGGAACATATCAAAGGGAATTTTATCTCCAACTTTAGATTTTGAGAAATCTATATTACGGGCATAATAAATAGCGCTTATAACATCCTGCACACAGTTAGGTGTTTTAAAAACACCATTAGTACTTGTAGCAGTTCCGGCAGCCTGATTAAAAGTTACGTTATTATATATTTTGTGGCCCCCTTCATCAACATTGCGGATAAATTTTACGGGCAACATTGTAGTGGTATCTATATAAGTCTCATACCTATCTCTGACTTTAAAAAATTTATCAAAGAATGAATATGATTTTCCATCACCAACGCAATGATATACCTGTTTGCCATTATAACGTTCTAATGAAGTTGTAAATGTCGCTTCGCCTGCCCCAACATACATACCAAGTGCATTGTAAAAAACTTTCAGCGTAATACTCTCCCCCGATTTAAAAGCAGTATTTTTTATTCCGCAAAAAGTACTGCTAGGTGCAGGTAGATTAAATGCAGAAAGGAAAAATATCAACACCAAACCCTTAATTACTTTACTCATTTTTTTCTTTTACAATTTTAATACTCAAAATTAATAAACTCCCGATAATTGCAGGAATCACCAGGTTTATTAACCATATCCCTAACACTGCTGCCCCTACTCCTAATTCGTTTGTTGTATAAAATTTCAAAATTTCCCAACTTGCTTTTGCTCTTATCGGCAATTCTATAAATCCTAAAGTAGGTGCAATTGCCATAACTAAATAAAATACCGTCATCAGCCAAAAGCACAACCATCCTGAAATTTCAACATGCATTACCTGTAACAACAATACATATTGCAAAACAAATACCAGAAACCTTACAAATGACAGCAATAGTATTTGTCCAAGTTCTTTATTATCAAATTCATCTAATACACTTATATGCCTTACAACCCTTTGCAATGCCGGTACTTTTTCCATCATTCTAACAAGCCAGCCTAAACGCAAATAAAATAATAATAGAAAGATCGTAAACCCAACACTTAAATAAACCAATACATTACTCCAAAAGACAGGTAAAACATTTAAAGCGTTGCTGTCTTTCTGTGAAAAGAATCTTAAAAATATCAATCCCAAGCACCCCATTATCATTGTCACCAATAATTGACTGATACTTCCTACAATAGTTAAAGAGATCGCTTTTAATCTATTGTTATTTTCTACATACAAAATTCTTCCGCCATATTCACCTACCCTGTTTGGGGTAAGCATGGTAACGCTACAACCTGACAAAACAGCTTTAAAAGCTTTAATAAATGAAAACCGTTGAATATTATTGATAAGCAATTGCCATTTTCTTGCTTCAATGCCCCAATTGACGAACATTAAGACTATTACTGCCCAAAACTTCCAATTGCGCCAACTGTCTTTAATTTCATTCCAACGGTTTTCAAGATCAGGTTGATTTACTATTTGCCTGTATAGACTCCAGGATAATAATATAAACAATAATGGACCTAGAAAATAATTGATGAATATTTTGATGTGCCTGTTCAAACCGATTTAACTAATTTTATACTACAAGTATAGTTTAAAAAGTTCGGCAATTCATTTAATCACAAAACAAATTTCAATTGCAACAACCATCTAAAATTATTTTAGGAATAGATCCGGGTACCGTGGTGATGGGCTATGGACTTGTAAAAATAACCGGCAGTTCAATAAAATTAGTTGAAATGGATATTTTAAAACCCGGCAAAGTAGATGACCCTTACAAGAAATTGCAATTGATATATAATACTGTTAGTGGGCTTATCATTAAATATAAACCGGATGTATTTGCCATTGAAGCACCTTTTTTTGGAAAGAATGTACAGAGTATGCTAAAATTGGGAAGAGCACAGGGAGTGGCTATTGCCGCTGCAATGCGGCATGGATTGGATGTAACAGAATACTCTCCCAAAAAAATAAAACAATCTATAACCGGTAATGGTAACGCAAATAAAGACCAGGTATTAAAAATGCTACAGCGGTTATTACAATTTGAAGACACTCCAAAATATTTAGACGCATCAGATGCATTAGCTGTTGCAGTATGTCATTATTTTCAAGAGAATTCATTCTTAGGTAAACAAACAGGGAAGTCTAAAGGATGGGAAGAATTTCTTAAAAAAAATCCTGAAAGAATGACCATCGTAAAGGCTTCAAAATAAGTGATTGTATTTGCATTAACTTACACTTAACATTGATTAACATGGTCTGTTTAGATTTAAGTAAAATCTTTGCAGACAATAACTATGACGATCCGGTCTAAAACATTACGAATTGTATTATTGATCAGCACCATTTTGGTAGCTGTTATTATTGCTGTGCAATTATTCTGGCTGCAAAAAGTTTATCACTACGAAGAAAAACAATTCAACATCAATGTTACAAAAAGTATCAGGGGTGTGTACAAGGATATGGAATTGGTGAATGATGTATCTGACTACAAACAAACGATCATTGAAAATCCAAATCCTGATGTGTACTTATTCAGGGTAGATTGTGTTCCAAGCCTTGATACACTTTGGTCAAGCATGAAATCTGAGTTCACAGATTTTGATGTTTACACAGATTGTAAAATGGGAGTATACCATCAATCTACACACTCTTATGTTTTAGAAAAATACATTGACTTGCCGGATGCTTACCGATCTGTCGACAATGACAGTCCATTACCGATCTTTAAAAGAAGTTACGATTATATCCTTTTATATTTTCCACACAGGGGCCAATATATCATAAAACAAATGATCTTCTGGATTGTATCCAGTGGCCTGCTTATGTTGGTATTAATTGCATTTAGCGTAAGTATATTTTATTTATACAAACAAAAATTCCTGAATGAAACACAAAAAGATTTTGTGAATAATTTTACTCATGAATTTAAAACACCGTTAGCAGTAATGAAAATTGCCGCTGAAGTATTACAACAACCTGATATCAGTTCAAAGCCTGAAAGATTAAAAACTTATGCCAATATTGTAAATGACCAAACTTTGCATTTACAATCTCAGGTACAACGCTTACTTGAAATTGCATTTACCGACAGGAGCAAATTACCTTTACAAAAAGATAAAATAAATATCAACCTTGTTATAGAACAGGCAATAAATGACCTGCAACCTCTTGCAGATGAAAAAAATGCCTGTATCAAAACATATTTTGCATCCCCCGAGTGTATTGCTTGTGCGGATAAAGCTTATATGTTATTGGCCTTTGTAAATCTTATTGAAAATGCTATAAAATTCTCCCCTAAGGCAGTTATTGAGATAAGGTCGGCCATTGAGGGGTCTTTTGCAGTTATTACTATAAAAGATAATGGTATTGGTATCAATGCTGAGCAGCAAAGGAAAATATTTGACCGTTTTTACAGGGTAAAGGATGGAGAATTACACACCACAAAGGGTTTTGGGCTTGGCTTGAATTTTGTTAAGAAGGTAATAGACGCACATAACGGAAAAATAACAGTTAGCAGCGAATTCGGAAAAGGGAGTAGTTTTATAGTGAAAATTCCCGTTTCATAAAAGATAAAAAACATGAGCAAAGGAAAAGTATTATTAGCAGAAGATGACCTGGCATTAAGCTTTGTAATAAAAGATAATTTGCAGGAAGCAGGTTATGAGGTTACGCATTGCCCCGATGGCGAAGTGGCCTGGCAACAATTTCAAAAAAAGGAATTTGACATTTGCCTGCTGGATATTAATATGCCGGTAAGGGATGGTTTTTCGCTTACAAAAAAAATACGCCAACAAAGCGATATAGTTCCTATACTTTTTATTACTGCAAAAAGTTTGGAAAGTGACAAGATCAATGGTTTTAAAACAGGTGCCGATGATTATATTACAAAACCATTCAGCATGCAGGAACTGTTGATGCGGATGGATGTATTTTTACGCAGGTCAAAAAAATTATCTTCAGACACACAAGAGGAATTTACTTTAGGAAAATTAAAATTTTCTGCAAGTGAATTAAAAATATTTACTGCTGATGAAACAATCTCATTAACACAGAAGGAAGCAGACCTTTTAAAATTCTTTGCTCAGCATATCAATAAAATATTAAAGAGAGAAGAGGTATTGTTGAATGTTTGGGGTAAGGATGATTATTTTTTAGGAAGAAGTATGGATGTATTTATTACCAAACTGCGTAAACATCTTAAATCAGACCCAACAATAATCCTGGAAACAATACATGGTGTTGGCTTCAGGTTAAATGTGCCTTAATTTTTTCCTGTATTGCTTTAAATTCTTCGGGAGATAATTTTAATTTATTATTGGTAAAATTCAGGTCATCGGCTGAATTGATAGGCATTAAATGTAAATGTGCATGAGGCACTTCAAGCCCTACAACAGTTATTCCACAACGGTTACAATCAAATGATCTTTCTATTGCATGAGCAATTGGTTTAGCAAATACCAACAGCTTACTTAAATATTCATCTGACAGATCAAAAAATTTATCTGTCTCATTTTTAGGTACTACTAATACATGGCCTTCTACCAACGGGAATATATCTAAGAATGCGAAAAAGTTCTCATCTTCTGCTATTTTGTAGGAAGGTATTTCTCCGGCGATGATCTTAGAAAAAATTGTCATGTTGATTGTTTTTATAAAAGTACAAACAAAAATCCCCACTCAAAGAATGGGGATCTGAAAATTTAAATTGATCTTATTTTAAATAGTAATATTTTCTATCCTAAATTTTAATTGTCCTGCTGGCACTTGCACTTCCGCTACATCACCAATTGCTTTACCTAATAATCCTTTTCCAATTGGAGAGGTTACAGAAATTTTTCCAAGCTTAAGGTCGGCTTCTTTTTCAGAAACAATCTGGTAGGTCACTTGTTTTTTTGTGCCCAAATTTGTTACAGTTACTTTGGTCAATATCGATACTTTGCTGGTATCAATATTGGTTTCATCTAAAATACGTGCAGTTGCAAGCACCCCTTCAAGGTATTTTATTTTTGCTTCCAACATTCCTTGTGCTTCTTTTGCTGCATCGTACTCAGCATTTTCTTTTAGATCACCTTTTTCTCTTGCTTCAGCAATTGCCCTGCTCGCTGCCGGTCTTTCTACACCTTTCATGTGCTGTAACTCTTCTTTCATTTTCTCGAAAGTGTCTTTCTTCACATAATTTGTTTCACTCATATCCTTTTAGTTTATCGTAAATAAAAAAAATACAACGCCTTAGGATTGCCCCAGGCGTTGCATGTACTACAAATATAATAAAATTTTTAAACTCCCAATTTCTCTAAAATAATATGGCTCATCTTATAAAAAGCTTCATTGCTATACCCTGCAATATGAGGGGTCAATATTACATTTGATTGAGTTGTTAAATAAGCCAACTCATCTTTTTGGACTGGCGTTAGATCATTTATTTTTTCATTTTCTAAAACATCCAAAGCAGCACCTGATAGCTTATTATTTTGAAGAGCTCTTATTAATGCCTGCGTATCCACTACTTTTCCTCTGCATGCGTTAATGAAGTAAGGCTTTTGCCCCAAATTATTAAAAAAATCATCATTTGCCATGTGCATTGTTTCTTTAGTCAACGGAACATGGATCGTTATAAAATCTGAATATTTACATACCTGTTCAAGACTGGCTTCTTTAATATTTCCTCCACCAAAATCATATTTATATTTATCGTATGCCAGAACAGTTACATTAAAAGAAGATAATAATTTAGCAACCGCACCGCCGGTATTTCCAAAACCAATGATCCCAAAAGTTTTATTACTTATTTCAGTTCCCCGGTTTATATCTCTATTCCATTCATTCCTTTTTACTTCATTAGCGCTACGGGTAATATTATTGGTGAGATTTAATAACATGCCCAAAACGTGTTCTGCCACAGCATTACGGTTACCTTCAGGACTGCTCACACATTTTATTCCTTTGCTTTCAGCATATTCAACATCTATCAATTCCATACCACTCCCCAATCTGCCGATCCACTTTAAATGAATTGCTTTATCTAAAATATTTTTATCAATAGCTAATCTTGTTGTTACTATAAGTCCTGTTGTGTCAGCGATCAACTCACTTAGTTCGCTATAAGATATTTGAGGTAGGTATAAAACTTCATACCCCTTTCTTTGCAAAGTCTCCATCAAATATGGATGAGCTTTTGCAGTAATAATAACTTTGATAATTTTTGTATTCATCACTATTCGGCAGCAATCATGCTTATTTCAAGATTGGCATTTTTAGGTAATCCTTTTACAGCGTATGTTTCTCTTGCAGGAAAATTTCCAGTAAAATAGCGGGCATAAATTTCGTTTACGGTACTGAACAATTCCATATCGCTTAATAAAATGGTTGTCTTAACTACATTGCTGAAATCCATTCCGGCTTCTGCCAGCACATTTTTCAGGTTTTGCATTACCTGGTGAGTTTCTTCACTGATATCCTTATTAGCAAGGTCATTCGTACCCGGTATCAATGCCACTTGCCCAGATAAAAATAATAACGAATCTACTTTTACCGCCTGGTTATATGGCCCAATTGGGGCTGGTGCATTATTTGTATTGATAATCTCTTTATTCATTTTTTAATTATTGAAATACAAATATATCTTTTTACAACAACGTATTTTTGTAAAAAATAGACATGCCATTAATTCTACATATTGATACTGCTTTGCAAACTGCTTGCGTTAGTATTGCTCAAAATGGAACGGTATTATCTGAGCTTACTAATACTGACCAAAAGGATCACGGCAGTTTTTTGCAACCTGCCATTAAGGACATATTGCAAAAAAATGATCTCCAACTGCAGGATCTTGATGCCGTTGCTGTAATTGAAGGCCCCGGATCGTATACAGGGTTACGGGTAGGCATGGCCGCAGCAAAAGGGTTATGTTTTGCATTGAATAAACCTCTTATTACAATTAATTCATTAGAAGCATTAGCTGCCACTGCAATCGATGAATATCATCCCGACGAATCAATATTAATTTGTCCGATGATAGACGCAAGAAGAATGGAAGTATATACTGCTATTTACACCAATGCACTACATATTATTAAACAACCATCTGCATTGATATTGGAAGAAGATGTTTTTAAGGAAACAACTATATCTAAAAAAATGATATTTATAGGTTCCGGAGTTAAAAAATGGGAAAAGATCTATAAAAAAAATGATGCTGTTGGGTTTTATGACATCGCCATAAAAAGTGCCCCTTTTAGCAATTTATCTTTAAAAAAATATGTAATCAATAGATTTGCAGACCTTGCTTACGCCGAACCACTATACTTAAAAGACTTTTTTATGGCTGCTTCGGTCTAAAACAGGAAATAAATTGTTTTTTATTACAATAAAAACGTTTGACTTATAAATGAAATGGTATATTTGTATAACCTTTTCCTGTAACCAATATCTCCTTGACCAGAGGTATTTTAAAAAATGTCCTGTAAATGATTGCAAACAAAATTGACTACTACAATGTTAAGAAAGCCGCATTAACATTAAGAGCATTAAACCACAAATTGCGCCAACAATTAATCAAATTAATTGATGAAGAACAAAAACTTACTGTAACAGAAATTTATGTGCGTTTAAGATTAGAGCAATCTGTTGCTTCTCAACATTTGGCTATTTTACGCAAGGCTGGTATTGTTTCTACTCAAAGAGATGGAAAATTTATCCATTACGTTATTAACCATAAAAGAATTGAAGAAGTTAATAAATTTGTGAACGAACTAGTTGCTTAAGATTTTTCGTTATTACCAAAAAAGCGGATGTTTAACTTAACATCCGCTTTTTGTTTTTTACCTTTGCAAGAAGAAAAAAGTAATATGTATATCAAACAATTATATACAGGTTGTATTAGCGAAGCGGCCTATTATATTGAGAGTGAAGGCGAGGTGGCGATCATTGATCCATTAAGAGATATTGAGCAATATATTCAATTGGCTAAATCAAGAAATGCTGTTATAAAATATATTTTTGAAACACATTTTCATGCAGATTTTGTAAGCGGACACCTTGATCTTCATAAAAAAACAGGAGCTCCTATCATTTTTGGTCCTGATACAGTAACCAATTTTCCCGTTCATATAGCTAAAGATGGAGAACATTTTTCATTAGGGAAGATTTCTATTGAAGTACTGCATACTCCCGGTCACACAATTGAAAGTTGTTGTTATTTATTGAGCGATGAAAATAATAAACCGCATGCAATTTTTACAGGAGATACTTTATTTGTGGGTGATGTTGGCCGTCCTGATCTAAGTAGCGGAAACATGAGTAAAGAAGAATTAGCTGCGACCATGTATGATACTTTACAAAATAAAATACTTCCATTAGCAGATAGCATTTTGGTATACCCTGCACATGGTGCTGGTAGCAGTTGTGGTAAAAATTTGGGAGAAGAAAAGTTCAGTACCATCGGTGAAGAGCGAAGATCCAACTACGCTTTACAACAACAATCAAAAGAAGAATTTATAAAAAACATTACATCAGACCTAGGAGAAGCTCCTAAATATTTTTCTGTAAATGCACAGATCAATAAAGAAGGATACGACAGTCTGGAAATTTTAAAAAAGAAAGCAATGACACCGTTGAACATAGCTGAGTTCAAAGAAAGAATAAATGAAGGCTACATAATACTTGATACAAGGCCTGGTGAAAAGTTTAAAGAAGGTTTTATACCTGGCAGTATTTTTATTGGCTTAGAAGGAAGATTCGCAGAATGGGCAGGTAGCATTTTACCTTTTGATAAAAATATTATTTTGGTAACAGAGCCCGGAAAAGAAGAAGAATCCATTGTAAGGCTTGCCAGGGTTGGGTTTGATAAAATAGTCGGTTACCTCGAAAATGGATTTGAAAACTGGACAAATGGCGGAGAACAAATTGACCTGATCATTGACATTGAAGCTGATGAATTAGCAATGGATATAAAGCATGATAAAAATTTGCAGGTTATAGACGTAAGGAGAGAAACAGAATTTGCTGACGGACATATTGCTGATGCAGTTAATTTACCGTTGAGTGATATGACAGATGTAATGACGATCGCAGCTTTTGAAGAAAACCAAAATTTATACATTCATTGCCGCAGTGGTTATAGAAGTATCATTGCTACCTCTTTATTCAAACGCCAGGGTTTACATAATGTACGGAATGTTTCGGGAGGATGGCTTGCGATCAAAGAAGAAAAGAAGATCAAAACACAAAAAGAAACAAGTGCATTGAATTAATGTTCAATTAATATTTGCACAGGCTCAGCAGTATAATGATATTTCCATCTGCGATGACTCCATAAATAATTATCAGGCTGTTCACGTACCACAGTTTCAATAAAATCTCTGTATTGTATCGTTAATTGCTGAGGAGTAAATTCAGCTGCATCATCAATTACTTTAACTGCTTCAAAACTGTAATAGCCTCGTTTTATTTTTTTGAAATCAACAAAAATAATGGCTGTACCACTTTTTGCAGCTGATCTATGTGGACCGTTGATAAAAGGAGAAAGCTTTCCAAAAAAATTCAACCAATAAGCATGTAATAAATTCCCGGGGTTTTGATCTGCCAGTAGATACATTGAATGTTGTTTCTGCATTAATTCATGCATCTTTCTTTTAAAGCTTCCCGTTGGCACTAAGATCGTTTTATATTTTGAGCGGATCTTTAAGAACAATTTATTGAATGCTGAAGTTTCTATCGGACTGTAAATTGCTATGAATGGTATATCAATATTTTTGCCCAACGCAAGATTTGCATATTCCCAATTGAATTTGTGTGCACCTAATAGTTGAATATTTTTTCCTCTTGACGCAACTTCATTTATCACTTCAAAATTCCCGACACATCTTTTATCAAAATCTTTTTCAGAGATAGATAACGTTTTAATGGTCTCGATAAAATTATCAGTAAAATTCAGGTAGAATTTTTTTGCAATTCGCTTTCTTTCTTTATCAGTTTTTTCAGGAAATGCTTGCAGTAAGTTAGCGATGATGATCCTCTTTCTATATCCCAATACACTATGAAGCATAAATGCGACGAAGTCACTTATGCGATACAAAATAAAAAAAGGCAACAATGAAAATAAATATAGAAAGCCGTAGATGATAAAATACATATTCTTAAATTAAGTGCCACCTTGATAATACAATTTATAAAATGATATTCTGCACATTCTCATTTTTGAACATATAGTCTGTATTGTAATGGAGTCCCCTACTTTCATGCCTGAAGCCTGCACTTTTTACAATTAGATAAGAAACGGTGATCATATTCCTCAACTCACACAATTGTGGCGAAACAACAGTCTTTTGATAAAGCGCTTCTGTTTCTTCATGCAAAAGATCAAGACGCCTGTTTGCTCTTTGCAAACGTTCATTGTTTCGAACAATACCGACATAATCACTCATCAACAATTTCATTTCCTTTAAACTTTGAGTAATTAAGATCATTTCCTTGGGTTCGTTTGTACCATCTGCTCTCCAATCCGGAATAATTGTATTAGGTTTTACTTCGCCAATTCTTTTAATTCCATCAACATAACTTCTATGAGCAAATACCATTGCCTCCAGTAAAGAATTACTGGCCAAGCGATTTGCCCCATGCAATCCTGTGCTGGCACATTCTCCTGCAGCATATAAATTTTTTATGGAAGTCCTTCCCCATTCATCTGTTTTCACACCGCCGCAACTATAATGTGCAGCTGGTGAAACAGGTATCATATCTTTTGTAATATCAATTCCAATGCTTATGCATTTTTCATAAATATTAGGAAAGTGTTCTACAAATTGTTCTTTGGTAAAATGTCTGCAATCAAGGTACACATGCTCTGTACCATTTTTTTTCATTTCATTATCGATCGCTCTTGCAACTATATCTCTTGGTGCAAGATCTTTTCTTTCATCATATCTTTCCATGAAAGCCTCGCCTGCATGATTGCGTAAAATTCCTCCATCACCTCTTACAGCTTCAGTAATTAAAAAATTCTGTCCACGTACGCCTGGTTCATATAAAGCTGTAGGATGAAACTGGATGAATTCCATATTTTCAATTCTTCCTTTTGCTCTATAGACCATTGCAACACCATCGCCGGTTGCAATAGAAGGATTAGTAGTAGTACGATACACCTGACCATTGCCTCCTGTTGCTAATAATGTAATCGATGCGGTGATCTTTTCTATTTTATTAGTAACTAAATTCAATACATACACACCATAACATTCTATATCCTGTGTTGCTTTTGTAACCAGAAAACCAAGATGATGCTGTGTTATGATATCTAAAACAAAACAGTGATTATTGAGTTGGATATTTTTTTGTTTTGCAATGGAAGCAAGTAAAGCTCTTTCCATTTCTTTACCTGTAACATCTTTATGATGCAATATCCTGAATTCACTATGCCCACCCTCTTTTCCTAATTTAAAATCTCCATCAGGTTCTTTATCAAACTGTGCACCCCATTCAATTATTTCTTTAATGCGCTCTACTCCTTCTCTCACTACTATCTCCACCACCTCTCTATTACACAAGCCATCGCCGGCAATTAAAGTGTCTTCAATATGTTTTTCAAAGCTGTCATTATCAAAATCTGTTACGCCGGCAATACCGCCTTGTGCATATTTAGTATTCGTTTCATCACTTTGCGCCTTGGTCAATATTGTGATAGTTTTATCTGGACAATCCTGTGCTACTTTTAAAGCATAGGTCAATCCTGCAATACCACTGCCTATTACGAGAAAATCTGTTTGCATATTTGAACTAAGCTTTAGTGTTGTTTAATTTTCTATCCACACATCATTTTCCTTTAACAGGTTGATGAGCTCATCCACAGCAATTGCACTATCAATATTTCTTTTTACAATTTCTTTTCCTTTGTATAAAGTTATCTTTCCTACGCCACTGCCTACATAACCAAAATCAGCATCCGCCATTTCACCAGGACCATTTACAATACATCCCATAATCGCAATTTTCAAACCTTTTAAATGATTGGTCACAGCACGTATTTTGGCTGTTGTTTCCTGTAGATCAAATAAAGTTCTTCCGCAACTCGGGCAGCTGATATATTCTGTTTTGGATATTCTTGTTCGTACAGCTTGTAAAATAGAAAAAGAAGTATTGTTTATAAACTGATGATTGTTCTTTGTTTCAAGATAAGTCCTTCCTGATACTTTTTGATTGAAGATCTTTGAAGGATCATTCATTAACCAAATACCATCACCCATTCCATCAAGGAACAATGCGCCGGTTTGTGAAGAGAAATGTATCAATTGTTCATCAATAGAGCTATGGTGACTTTCAACTGATAATATCACAGGACATTTAATTTGTTCATTCATTAAACGAATAATAAAACTCCTGATCGATTGCATATTATTTGAAGCAGAAGAATAAATACATAATACAGCAGTTGGGTCGACTTTTATTTTTTGCACCATATCATCTGAAACTGTCATCGCATCAACAGCAATAAAATTCATTGTTTCGGATCTATTATCAGCAGATAAATATTCATTCGCCTGGAAAAGAGGGAAATATTTTTCTTTATCGGTGACATTGACCCATGTAGTATGATCGCAAATAATTTTCAATGTACCTGGCAAGGAAAAATCAATTATTTTATTTGCAGTATAAATATAATCAGCAGCAGCATCACCAATGAACCATTTATCAGTTGCTTCATTGTAAGTGTATCCAATTGCTTTTAGATCTTTATGATCTATTTTATCGGATTGCATAAAATCTGCAATTACAACAGGTACATGCTTCTTACCTATATTGGAAACTTCATTCGTTTCTCTTCTTTTATATTCAAAAGGAGAATAAGGTAACTTCTCTATTGTCTGCAATTTGTTCTCCGCTGTCTGTTGTGCATCGTCAAAAAGATATTCTTTAACTAAGTCCAAACAAACCGGTATCTCAAATTCAGGATCTTCAGTAAGTGAAACCCTTATCGTATCTCCAATGCCATCATCCAATAATGTTCCAATACCAATTGCACTTTTGATCCTTCCGTCTTCTCCATCACCTGCTTCTGTAACACCTAAATGTAAAGGATAACATTCGTCGAATTCTTCCATCATATGATTGATCAATAAGCGGTAAGCCTGCACCATCACCAATGGATTGCTGCTCTTCATGCTTAAGATGATATTATGATAATCTTCGCCACGTGCAATGCGTAAAAACTCCATAGCACTTTCTACCATCCCAATTGCTGTATCGCCATAACGGCTCATGATACGATCACTTAAAGAACCATGATTGGTTCCAATACGCATGGCCGTTCCGTGATCCTTACAAATTTTTACTAATGGCGTGAATCTTTCTTTAATTCTTTCGATCTCTTCCACATATTCAGCATCCGTATATTCTATCTGTTCAAATTTTTTCTTATCCACGTAATTGCCCGGATTCACCCTTACCTTTTCTACGATTGTAGCTGCAATTTCTGCGGCATTAGGCGTAAAGTGTATATCAGCAACTAACGGCGTAGTATATCCTCTGTTACGCAATTCGTTTTTTATATGCAGTAAATTTTCGGCTTCTTTTTTTGATGGAGCAGTAATACGCACTAACTCTGCACCCGCTTCTATACAACGAATGGTTTGTTCTACTGTAGCCATTGTGTCCATTGTATCAGTTGTGGTCATCGTTTGTACACGTATAGGATTGTTGCCGCCAATAACAAGTCCGCCAACTTTTACCTCACGTGTTTTTAAACGTTTATATTCCGATAATGATTCACAATAGAATTGCATAAAATTTCTAAAAATTACATTTTGCCTTCAAAAAAACCATACTGCTTTAATATCGATTTCACAATATTTAACTCCACAGTTTTGATATCAATATTTTGATCAGCAGATCTTACAAGTAATGTAAAAAAATACGGGTGTTTGTTTTCTTCTATCCATCCTGTTACCCAGCCAATGTTATTATTTTTTTCGTCAAAGCCCCAACCGGTTTTATAGCTCAAGCTATATAGTGTGGTTTCTTCCTGCTTCATTGCATCACGTACTATTTGCTGTGTACGTTTTTGAAAAGGCAACTGATCAAAGTACAAACGTTTCACTAAACCTAATTGTTCATCTGGAGAAATCTTCAAACTATTATCCAACCAAAAGCTGTCGATCTTTCCTGTTATTTGTTTTGTGCCATAATTCAATGTATCAAGCCAATGCTGCATGGTATCTTTTCCTATTTTTCTTGCAAGCGCCTGATAGTAAGGCACAGCGCTTACTTTAAAAGCCTGCATCATTGTAAGATCTTTATTCCACTCTTCATTCCAGCGTTTTACACTATCCCATTTTATAACCATTTTCTCATCAGTAATTGCACCCATCTCTAAACCTATCAATGAGTTTACAATTTTAAATGTTGATGCCGGCAAAAAACGCATGGTATCTAATTCCATATTATAGACAGTTACTTTACCACTACTATTACTTAGCATGGTAAAACAACCTTCTACTTTATTTTCATCAAAATATTTTTTAAGACTGTTATCGATCGTTGCTCTGTTACCTGAGCAGGAAATAAGAAATAAAAAACAAAAAATAAAAAACAAAAAATTATGGAAGCGTTTCATTTTGGAGTTGATAAAATTCACGTAGATATTATTAAGGTTTTAATTGTTTTGCAGTTGCTTCCAATGTTTCGTAAAATTCGTTTCCGTATTTTCTAACGATAGCATCTTTCAGAAAAACATATACGGGTACTTTTAACTTTTTACCCAGGCTGCAGCCACCGCTGCAAAGATCTTCTCTTGGTTCATAGTTTACGTATTCCGTTTTTTTGTTTTTGCTTTGCTTAATTCTGATAGGATAAAGATGGCAGCTTATAGGTTTTTTCCATTGCACTTTCCCATCATTATATGCTTGTTCAATGCCACATTTTACAATTCCTTTCTCATCAGTAATTCCATACACACAAATACTGCCATTGATAGTTGGAGTTACCCAGCCAAACTCTTTATCATATACATATTTTCCTTGCCTTTCTAATTCATTTTTACTTTCTTCAGGAAGGTAAGGGAACACGGCATCGAAAACCTCGTCAATTTTTGCCAACTCGTCCTGATTTAACGGAGCTCCTGCATCTCCATCTACGCAGCAGCCGCCTTTACACTTGCTGAGGTCACAAACAAATTGCTCCTCAACAACTTCGTCACTAATCAATATATTATCTATTGCGATCATTAACGCAAAGTTAAAACATTCAGGTATTACATCATTAAAACAGTTTTTAAAATCGTTTAACAAAACTGTAACGTTACTTTTTATGAAATTTAAATCAGCCTTCTATCATAGGGTACATAACTACCTTTTTATGCCTAACAGCCGCCAACTAACTTTACAAAATACCGTAAGGTATTTTTTTGCAGCCCTTTTCTGGATCCCGGTTGTATTTTTTAGTCTTCTCCTGGTAAGAAACACAATTCCGTATTTTTCTTTTAATCAAGATTTTATCTTTATTGAAGAACGAGCTATTCTTTTCCTTAAGCCCATTTATAAAATCAGTTTTTACATCCACATTTTTGCAGGGATGTTTTGCATTATAGCAGCGCTTACTCAATTTTCTTCTTATATATTAAAAAAACGCAAAGCCATCCATATTTATATGGGTAAAATTTATGTAGTGGTGGTAATTGTACTGGGAGCTCCTACTGGCTTATACATGAGCTTTTTTGCAAAAGGAAGTTTTTGGGAAAGAGCATTATTTATGTTCATGGCATTGTACTGGACTTTTACAACTATCAGAGGATTGCAAACGATCAAACAAAAAAATGTGTTAGCCCACAAAAATTGGATGATACGCAGTTATAGCATGGCCATGACTGCTGTAACATTTAGAATATATCATATACTTTTTGCTAACTATGGAGTAGATCATTTATACAATTATGAAATTTCACTTTGGATAAGTGTAGTAGGAAATATGCTTATTGCGGAATATTTTATTTACAGAAAAAGTATAAAGTACCTACTGATATTCAAGATCAATAATACAATCAATAATAAAAATTTAACCACCTAAACTTAAAATCATGAAAGCGATCATTTATGCAGGTATCGGCCTCTTTTCTGTTGCATCTTTATATGGTGTTGCAGATTTTTACCAGGAACAAAAAAAGGGCAAATTCAATACACTTTATAAGAAAGATAAAGTTCCAGTAGTGGAGATTGTTCCTGATACAATTGCAAGCATTAAAGACAACAATGTTGTTTCAACAAAAAATGAAGCAGGCACACCAAAGAAAAGGAAATACAGAAAAGTTAAAAAGCAAAAAGTAGAACCCGAAATTAACCTGGAAAGCTTTTCAAGAGGAAGGATCAAATCAAGTAAGCCGCCTTATGTTCCAATAGAAGAAGAAAAAAGCATAGAATTACCGATACCAGCGAAAGAATAATAAATATTATTGTTTATTATTTTTCCATTGAAAGGTATTGATGAGATGTTCAAGATCTGCCTGCAAAAAATCCTGCACAGGTTTTAGTGAATCGACATTTGGAGTAACTTCAAAATATAAGGCTCCACGGAGAAAATTTTTCGTAGTGTCGCTCAGGAAGAATTGTTTGGCTGTAGCAGCATTACCACCGACTTTAAAGAACACACCGTTTATTCCATTAGGCGTGTGTATGACGCTATCACGGATTGAGGTAGCGGCAACATCATTTTTATTTGTAAGTTTAAATGCATCGTTCACCATTCTTTCAAAATCATTAATCCCTATTGAATCTCTGTACATTCCTTTTGCATCTTTCACTTTATAATGCGCCTGGCCACCAATTATCTTATAACTAAGAAAAACCCTTCCGTTAAATTGAGGAAAATCAACATTGATCCAATAAGGATTTTCGGGGCTGGCATCATCAAAGTAAGTACTGTCTTGTATTATTTGTGCATATACTGGATATTCGAATGTATAGGGAAACTCTTCTTTGTTAAATACCTGATAGCTTCTCTCAGGCAAAGTAATATTATAGTACCCTCTTTTTTTTGAAACATAAGGAGAATTACAGGAAATAAGAAATAATATAAATGCAATAAATAATAGAGGAAACGATCTTATAATACTTTTTGTCATGATCTAATTACGTGGCTTAATAATAACCTTTACTTTATCAATTCTGTTTTTATTGATTTCCAGTGGGACAAATATAAAATCACCACTTATTACTTCTTCATTTATTTGCGGAAACTCTCCGGCAATTTCCAACACCAATCCGGCAAGAGAATCACTATCGCCACGAACAACCTCAAATGTGTCCATTGGCAAATTCATTAATTTACATACATCATTGATCATTGTTTTTCCTTCAAAAATGTAATTAAAATCATCAATTTTTTTATTTACACTTTCTTCATCATCAAATTCATCTTTAATATCTCCAATGATCTCTTCCATGATATCTTCTAAAGTAACAATACCTGATGTACCGCCAAATTCATCTACCACCACAGCAAAATGTATTCTTCTATTTCTGAATTCCTGCAAAAGATCTTCGATCAATTTTTGCTCGTGTACAAAATATGGTTGACGCATTAAACTATGCCAGTCGTAATTATCAGGCTTTGTAGAATTTACAAAAGGAAGCAGGTCTTTAGTATGCAACACGCCTAATATTTCATCAAGATTATGTTTGTATACAGGTAACCGAGAGTAATGCAACTCCTCAACTTTTATAATTACGTCTTCAAAATTACTATCGTGATCAATTCCACTCACATCAAGTCTTGTACGCATTATTTGTTTTACAGTAGTATCTCCAAATTTTCGAATCCCTTTTAGTATTTGTTTTTCTTCAATTGTTGCTTCATGTTCAGGTAAAAGGTCAATTGCATAATCAAGCTGGCTATTATCCAACATAGATGAATTGGCTGATGAAAACTTTTTTTCAATGTTATCGCTATAGCCTACCATCCATTTGCTTAAACGAAAAAATATGCTGTTGAAAATTTCTACAACCAATGAAGCAGTAGAAGCAAACCAGACTTTATGGTGTGTGGCCCAAACTTTTGGTAGCACCTCTGCAAACAATACAATAAGAAAAGTAACCGTGAAAACTTTTATAAGAAAGCCTACCCAAAAAGTTAGATGAAGTTGCTGAAGCCATCCGTCCATTAGAATATTTGAAATAAGGATGATACCGATATTGACAAAACTATTTGCTATTAGCATTGATGCCAATAATGTTTTAGGTTGCTCAAGTAAAGTAACAATACGCTTGAATGCAGGCTGTTGCTTTGTTTTAAGCATATTGATATCCTTATAGGTCAGCGAAAAAAAAGCTACTTCTGAGCCGGCTATTAAAAAAGAAATAACAAGTAATAATATGGTCAGGAAAATAAGTACCGCACTGGCTGCAGCCGGTATTGCTAAAAAAACAAAAGATGTAGTAAAATTAATGACCGAATGGTAGTCCAAAACTATAGATGTTAGTGAGCAATTAGTTTATTTAAAATGGTAATTTTTCAGGAGCATCATCTGCAGAAGGTAAATCACCTGTTAAGCCTTCTATCCCTTCATGACCTTCATGTGGATGCAAAGTTCCATCGGTTCTTTTATCCAGCATAATTAAGTTATCACCAATTACTTCAGTAGCAAATTTTTTATTCCCTTCTTTATCTTCCCAACTCCTTGTTTTAAGACGACCTTCAATATAAACAAGGCTTCCTTTGTGAAGATATTTTTGTGCTAGTTCTGCCAACCCTCTCCACAATACAACTGTATGCCATTCAGTTTGTGATACCAACTTTCCGCTTCTGTCCTTATAGGTTTCTGTAGTAGCTAATGAAAATTTCGCTACGCCTATATTCCCTTCTAAAAACTGCATATCCGGGTCTTTTCCCAAATTGCCAATCAACATTACTCTATTTACACCTCTCATCGTGTTATATTTTAATATTGTTTGAGTCGCTTATCTAATTTAAAGATACATTTTTATCTTCTAAATATAAAGTGATAAATTTTGGAAAGGGAAGCTTTTTGAAAGCTGCTGGAGATACAGCTTTAAACCCTTTCAGCGTTATTATTTCAGGCAGATCGATCTGAATGAATTGCCCTCTTATTGTTTGATGAGTAAGTAACTGTTTATATTCTTTTGAAATGAATAAGATCTTAGACCCTTCAGGAACAATTTGTTTAATAACCGGCAATGCTTCTATCTCTTTTTTATTTAATGCTTTGTCATTTTCTACAAGCATAAATTCATACAAATTTTCCCAAATATCATTGCCTGGCCTTTTGCGTATATAAATATGATCATTGTGTTTAAAGATCAAATAATAGAACCACCGAGTTTTTTTTACAATTGATTTTTCCTTTACCGGCAAAGTGTTTACTATGCCTTCTTTATAAGCTTCGCAATATTTTTTTAATACACATATTTCGCAAAGTGGTAATTGCGGTTTACAGATCGTTGCCCCAAAATCCATCAATGCCTGATTGTATATACCTGGTGATTTTTTATCTAAAAGATCGGCAGCTAGTTTAGTGAAAAATATTTTACCGTTGGTGGAATCTATTGGTAATGTAATATTAAAGTATCTTGATAAAACCCTGAATACATTTCCATCTACTACAGCATGAGGAAGCTCATAAGCAAATGAAGCAATTGCTGCAGCGGTATATGGACCAATTCCTTTCAGCGCTAAAATCTCTTCATACTTATCAGGAAATTTTCCATTCAACTCTTTGGAAATATATTTTGCAGTTGCAATTAAATTTTTACAACGGGTGTAATAACCCAAACCTTCCCATAGTTTAAACACCTTTTTTTCAGGAGCATTTGCTAATTGTTGAACAGTGGGAAAGGTCGTTATAAAGCGATTGTAATAATTTAAGCCCTGCTCCACCCGTGTTTGTTGCAAAATGATCTCACTGAGCCATATTTTGTAAGGATCTTTCTCGCCTTTCCATGGCATTTGCCGACTATTACTATCTGTATTCCAGCTTAATAACTTTTTTGTAAAATGGAGTTTATTCTTATCAGTATTCATTTATTTTTCAAATTTCACACAATAAAACTGCATAGCAATAAATTATATAAAAAACATAACTATTTGATTATCATTTATTTAAATGGCTAAAAATCAAAATAATCATCTTAAGTGCTGATTATCAATGATTAGTATTGCATTTTTCATTTTTTTGTTATACTTTTCATGAACAAAAAATTTTACCATGAGAAAAGCAGACCTTATCAATCAGATTTCAGACAAAACAGGCATACCAAAGGTAGATGTACTGGTAAGCTTAGAAACAATGTTCAAAGAAATAAAACAAACTTTAATTTCCGGTGAAAACATTTATATAAGAGGCTTTGGCAGTTTTATTACTAAAAAGAGAGCTGCAAAAATTGGCCGTAATATCAAAAAAAATATAGCTGTAGAAATACCTGAGCATTATATTCCTGCATTTAAGCCGGCTAAAGAATTTGTACAGGAAGTTAAAAATAAAAAGATCGAAGACACCCCAGTAAGTGAGGATTAGATCTTGCTATATTGTAAGCTTGCCATATTGTATACCATCCCAAAAAATGATCTTACAATAGTGAAATAACTTTTCATTTTATTTCCTTCGAGGTATTTTAAAATTTTGTAAAACGAACAATATTTGTTTCGTTATTATTAAGCAATTTTAAAATATACTCGCCTGCTGATAATGTATTTATATTAAGATCGAATTTATTATATCCCGAAAGCAGCATTGTTTTTCTTGATGATAATAATCTTCCTGAAAGATCAAAGATCACAGCATTTACCTCAGCTGGTTTAGATAAATTAATTTCTACGGATAATTTACCGGAACTTATCAATGGGTAAACATTGATTGAACCGGTGCCTGACAAATTAATTTTTTGAATAAAAGAATAACTGTATTTACCATCTTTATCAATTGTTTTTAAGCGGTAAAAATTATTGCCTGTAGTTGATATGCCTTTATCTGAAAAAGAATAATCATTAATTGCAGTAGAATTACCAGCTGCATTTAATATGCCTATACTTTTAAAGTTGATCCCATCAGCTGACCATTCGATCTCAAATGATCTTGTATTTATTTCATTTGTTGTTTTCCATGAAATGACCACATCCTTTCCTTTTTGGGTAGTTAAAAATGAGACCAATTTTACTGGAGTAACGATAACGATAGAGCAACCATTATTCAAATACAATGTATTACCATTTGCATCCCAAGCCAGAGAATTCCCTTCGGATTCAGGCCCGTTACCAGGCAGCGACCATAGATCGCCATCATAACTTCTTACGTTGGCGGTACATGCATTACCATTATATTCTAATTGAATGTATCTTAATGCCGAAGACGCATTTGCAAAGGTTCCATTTGCCAGCCATTTACTTGGTAAGACTGTAGCAGCAATATATGCTACATATAAATTCCCATCCTTACACAGGGCAGACAGATCATATTGCTGATCAAAATTATTTGGAATAAAAACAACCCTACTATTTGCAGGTATAACTGTAGATGGTGTTGTAACCTCTATCAGGTTACAACCATTTTGGATCACAATTGTTCCTGTTCCAATTTTAGCAGCCGCATTTACACCCGACATAATGCCCGTAGGAGAAGAGGATGCCGGAGTAGCATTTGATCCATAACTAAGTTTGTACAATGACACAGCTCCTGAACTAGCTGTTGTAAAAAACACAAATTCATTATAGCCTTCATTCGTAGCACCAGGCGCACAAGAATTAACCATTGCTCCATCAATAACCGGACACTGGCTATAACTAAATTTTGAAACACAAATCATTAAAAGGAAAAGGTAAATTTTCGACATTACTTCAATTTTTAAAAAATAAAGAATTTTCTTGCTGCAGGCGCAAGTACCAAATTGTCATACTGCAAATCAAGCGATGGAGATCTAATGCATAGGAAAAAGTGGATGCTGCAAGATATGAAATCATTTAATCGTTTTTTCATCTTCCTGGATTTGGTGTATTAAATAATTGTGTCGCATTTATAAGTATCTGTTGATTTAGATTTTACTTCCTACCAAAAAAAGCAGACCTTTGCGGCTCAAATTTATTTAGTGAAAAAGCAACAATTAATATTGTCGGGTGCAGGGCTCTGCTTATTGTCAATTTTATTAATATTTGGTAAAACGTCAATAAAAAAAGATATAGTTACCAATCCTTCGCCTAAGGCAGCAACAGGTTTTTCTATCGCAGAATATGTAAATTCTGCAAAACAAAAGCTTCCTGTATACCAGGCAGACTACCTTAATAGACTGGAAAACAATATTTTAGACTTAAAACAAGAGCAGCAGATAACCAATTATAATTCACTTGCTAGCTTTTGGGAAGATTCGGTTCATAACCACGATCTATACATTTTTTATACTTCGGAAAGTTCAAAGTTGGTAAATTCTGAAAAAAACCTCACCTTTGCAGCCCGATTAATGTTAACCAGCTTAAAAAATGAGCATAACAGAGCACTAAGAGGGTGGAAAGCTGAACAGGCAATTGAGTTATTTGACAAGGCAATAGAACAAAACCCCACCAATGATAGTTTAAAAGTTGGTAAAGGAAGTTGTTATGTATTTGGTAAAGGAATGACTGGTGATGCACAGGAGACTATGAAAGGGATCCAGGAGTTGTTACAGGTAGTGAAGAAAGATAGTACCAATATGCAGGCACAACTGGTTTTGGGTATCGGAGGCGTAATTTCAACGCAATACGATAAAGCTATTGTTCGTTTACAAACAGTTGTAAACCAAGAGCCTGATAATGCTGAAGCAGTATCATGGTTAGCTGATGCTTATGCTTCAAAAGGCGACAATGAAAATGCCATTAAATGGTATCGCCTCAGCAAAAGATTGGTAAATGATCCTCAATATAGTAAAGAGGTAGATGACAGGATCAAAATGCTTAAATAGAAATTAGAATTTATTAATATTATTTTTCAACAAAAAAAAAGACTAGGATATGCCTTGTGGTAAAAAAAGAAAACGTCATAAAATTGCTACACACAAGCGTAAAAAGCGTTTGAGAAAGAACCGTCATAAGAAGAAATAATTAGTTTCTTTTTATAGCAGGTGCCGGCAATCCCACGCCGGCACACATTTATCAGCATACACGATTGTTTGCCAATGTTTGGTACGCATATTTTTTATGCTCTATGTTATCCTTCCATGATGTTCGGTCTACTTAAAAGTATTACGCTTTGACAAAGGAATTGATCATAAATGCTGCGCCACAGGGGGTTGAAATAGCCCTGATGGAAGACAAAAAATTGGTGGAATTGCACAACGAAAAAGCTGATGCTAATTTTGCCGTGGGAGACCTATATCTTGGAAAAGTTAAAAAACTTATTCCAGGTTTAAACGCTGCATTTATCGATGTAGGTTTTGAAAAAGATGCTTTTCTACACTATACAGACCTTAGCCCTTATGTACGGTCTATCTTAAAATTCACCAATCAATCTATAAACGATAAAACAGAAGGTGGGTTTGATTTCGGAAAATTTACAGTTGAGCCTGAGATAATAAAGACAGGTAAGATAGCTGAGGTATTAAGTGGTAAGCCTAATATTTTGGTTCAGATATTAAAAGAACCAATTGCTGCTAAAGGCCCACGCCTGAGTTGTGAACTCTCTCTTCCAGGAAGATTTGTAGTGATCACTCCATTTAACGACATTATTGCTGTTTCCCGTAAAATTCATAGTGCAGACGAAAGAAAGCGCTTGCATAAAATTATTGAGGCTATAAAGCCCAAAAATTTTGGTGTTATTGTACGTACAGCGGCAGAGGGGAAGAACACAGCTGAATTACATGATGATCTATTATCACTTGTTGGTACCTGGAAAACAATCCAAAAAAATCTACAAGATTCCGTTCCACCTGCAAAGATCTTAAGTGAGCAGGCAAAGGCTACAAGTATGCTTCGTGATCTTTTGAATGAAGATTTTAATCGTATTGTAGTAAATGATAAAAACATTTACACTGATACCAAAAATTACATTCAACGTATCGCTCCCGAAAAAGCGGATATAGTTGCTTTCTATAATAATGGATCTCCTATTTTTGATAGTTTTGGGGTTACCAAACAAGTAAAATCTTCTTTTGGTAAAACAGTCAACCTTCCAAGCGGAGCTTATCTTATTATTGAACATACAGAAGCATTACATGTAATAGATGTAAACAGCGGATATAAAAGTGTAAGTAATAACCAGGAGCAAAATGCTTTAGAAACAAATCTTGAAGCGGCAGAAGAAATTGCAAGACAATTAAGGTTAAGGGATCTTGGAGGTATTATTGTCATTGATTTCATAGATATGAAATTAATGGATAACCGTAAGCGTTTGGCTGATGCGATGGAAGCATTTATGAAACCAGACAGAGCTAAACATGCAGTATTACCCATCAGCAAATTTGGATTGATGCAGGTTACACGCCAACGCATGAAGCCTGAAATGAATATTAATACAAGTGAGGTTTGTCCAAGCTGTAATGGCACAGGAAAAATTTCTTCTACTTTAGTATTGGAAGATGAGATAGAAAAAAATCTGAGCTATTTAGTAATGCAAAAACATAAAGGATTAACTATTGAAGTACATCCTATCTTACATGCATACTTAACAAAAGGATTTCCCAGCAAACGCCGCAAATGGAGTTGGAAATATAAACAGAAAATAAAACTGGTTGCAAATAGTAATTATCATCTTACTGAATTTCATTTTTTTGATGACAAATACGACGAGATAAAATTATAATAAAAATGCCCCGAAAAATTTCGGGGCATTTTTTATGATGATCGGGACATTAAAATTTATTAGTCTCTACTTCTGCTGTTATATATCATAATGTAATACACCAACATTGCAATAGATGATAATGCCGCTACTACATAAGTTAGGGCAGCCCATTTCAACGCATCTTTTGCCTGCACATCTTCTGAGCTTGTTGTGATATTAGCTGTATTCAACCATTTTAAAGCACGTGAAGAAGCATCAAACTCTACCGGTAAAGTAACCACAGTAAATAGAGTTGAAACAGCAAATAAAACGATACCAATTAAAAGTATTGTTTGACTGCCGCCTCCAAAGCCCATAAAACCAATACCTGCCAAGATTACCCATTGCGAAAGATTAGTACTGATCTGAGTTACCGGTACCAATTTACTTCTCAACTGTAACATTGAATAAGCTGTAGCATGTTGAACAGCGTGACCGCATTCGTGTGCCGCAACCGCCGCTGCAGTTATATTTCTTCCTTCGTATACCTCTGGACTAAGGTTGACAGTTTTTTTTGTTGGATCATAGTGATCAGACAAGAATCCAGGAACAGATACTACATCAACATCATATATACCGTTATCTTTCAACATTTTTTGTGCAACTTCCTTTCCGCTCATACCTGACGAAGTACGAGTATTAGCATATTGCTTGAATTTGCTTTTTAATCTGAACTGTACCAGCATCCCAATTAGCATAAAAACTAAAGAGATAGCCATAATTCCAATTTCCATAATTGTATTGTTTAATTAATAATAAAATTACAAACTATGCGCCAATTTAAATTGCTGCCAAAAAGGCAATTTTTCTGTTTTAAGAAGTTTAACAATTTATATTTACTCTATTGAGCACTTATACTTTAAATATACCCAATCGAAAAAGAGCCGGTAAAAACCGGCTCCGTATCGAAACAATATAGTATGCGTTACTACCAGTCATATTTATTACCCCACCACTGGTAATTAAAACTGTGTCTGAAACTGTGATATACCGCGGATTACCTCCACTAAACGTCAGTGTTCCACTTACTGTTAATGTTTTACAATTATTTGCTCCGGCACTACTCATGCCCGTTACTGTCTTACCAGATGGAATAATTACATCATGGCTAGAAGTAGGAATAATTCCCAAACTCCAGTTCCCCGCTGTATTCCAACCACTAGCAGTAGCAGTAAAGGTGTTTGTTTGTGCGGAGACACAATGAATTAAAAATAGCGTTAACGTGGCAAGTAGAATCTTTTTCATCGTTACAGAATATTTAGCTTTTTTAAGTACACGCAAATTTGTCAGTCACTTCTATCGAGTTACTGACCATTTAATTATTAAATCATGGTTTCACATTCTAATAATGTGAAACAAGAATTGAAAAATGATATAGGAAAGGTTAGGGTTAATACATTTGAAGGATATTCAAATGCGGCAAACAATAAGAATCACAAAGATTCTAACCCATAGACGAGAAAACTAAATACTCAGTTGCATCTATAAAAAATACTTTTGCCAATTATTGAAATACTTGAAGAGCTATCAAAAAAAATCCCGGTACCAAAGGCAACCGGGAATAAATTAAAAACTATTTACTTTATTAAGCTACTGCTTCTGCTTTAGCTTTTCCATTTACCGGAATAGCAACAGGTGCAGTTTTTACAGTTTTAATAATACGTGCAGCCACTTTATATGGATCTGCAGCACTGTTTGGACGACGATCTTCTAACCAGCCTTTCCAGCCTCTTTCAACAGCGCCAATTGGAATTCTGATAGATGCGCCTCTATCTGACACACCATATTTGAATTCATCAATTGCAGCAGTTTCGTGTTTACCGGTTAAACGTAAATGATTGTCTGGTCCGTAAACAGCGATATGTTCTTTAATAAAAGGTCTGAAAGATTCACAAATTTCTTCAAATACTTGACGGCTACCGCTAGTTCTTAAAGCAGTATTAGAGAAGTTAGCGTGCATACCGCTACCGTTCCAGTCAAGTGCACCTAAAGGTTTACATTCCCAGTTGATAGAGATACCATATTTTTCACCGATTCTTTCTAATAAATAACGAGCAAGCCAGATCTGATCTCCGGCTTCTTTTGCACCTTTAGAAAATATCTGGAATTCCCATTGTCCAGCTGCCACTTCAGCATTGATACCTTCAACATTCAAACCTGCTTCAAGGCAAATATCTAAATGTTCTTCAACCATATTACGGCCATATGCATTTGCTGCACCTACTGAACAATAGTATGGACCTTGCGGACGAGGGAAACCTCCTTCAGGGAAACCAACTGGTCTGTGCGTTTCAGGGTTCCATAAGAAATATTCTTGTTCAAAACCAAACCAAAAATCATTATCATCATCTTCGATCAAAGCTCTACCATTACTGATATGTGCAGAACCATCAGAATTTAATACTTCACACATAACCAAGAAAGCATTTTTACGTTCTGGATCTTTTGCTATATAAACTGGTTTCAATAAACAATCAGATGAACCTCCTGGTGCCTGCTCTGTAGAAGAACCATCGAAACACCACATTGCACAATCTTCCAATTTACCGGAAAAGTCATGTTCAATTTTTGTTTTGCTACGTAAGCTTTGTATCGGATGATACCCATCAAGCCAGATGTACTCTAATTTTGAAGCTGCCATATTTGTTATTTTAAGTTAAAAATGTTTCGTTTTAATAAAAATCGGCTTTAAAAAGGCATTACCCTCTGCCGGGAAGGCTTCCGGCAATACCTTTCGTTTTAAAGTTCGACAACACAAAAATAGTGAATTTTATTAAAAAAATGAGTTTTTTCTTGATAAAATGTCAAAAAATGAGGTTATATTATAAAAAAAAGCAAATATAAATCACAATTGATTGATTTTTATTGAATTTAAAATGATTTAATTTGTATATAATTTTATATAATATGATATATTTTGAGGAGAAAATAATTAACACATAAAAAAAGCCTCCCGAATGGGAGGCTTTAAGTTCTCTTTGATACTATCCTACTTTGCTTTAAATAGTAAATTTATAACTGCTAATAAGATAACTGCTCCTATAGCAGCTGTTAATATATAACCCAAATACCCTCCACCTAAACTTATACCTACTTTTCCTAAGATCCAATATCCCAACCAGCCACCTACTATTCCCGCTATAATATTTCCAATTAAACCAAGGCCTGATCCTTTAAAAATTTGACCGCCTAACCATCCTGCAATGGCTCCTAAAATTATCGCAATGATTGTTCCTTCCATAAGTGTGTAGTTTTAAAATTAAAAAATGATTCGAAACTTTGTAGAACAAAAGATGTACACTTAGGGATTTTGGTTGCATCCTGAGCAGTTTATTTAGTATATAAGGTAAGATCAAGTATTGTATAAATTAAAAAGCCTTCCATTATATGGAAGGCTTTCAAAAATTATATAACTGACAATTTATTTATACTGAGCAGCGATACCATTTGATAACTCTGTCATTTTTTTCAAACTTTCATCAGCTAAAACACCTTTTTTAAACTCAGCTAAAATTTCAGGATGTTTGTTAGACATTTCTAATAAGAAATGATCTTCGAAAGCTTTTACGTTTTTAACAGCAACTTCTTTCAACAAACCTTGAGTACCTAAGTAAATGATAGCAACTTGTTTTTCTACGCTGAATGGAGTGTACTGTGGTTGTTTCAAGATCTCCACGTTACGAGCTCCTTTATCAATTACGTTTTTAGTAGCAGCATCTAAGTCACCACCAAATTTAGAGAAGGCCTCCAACTCACGGTAAAGTGCCTGATCCAATTTTAAAGTACCGGCAACTTTTTTCATTGATTTGATCTGAGCATTACCACCCACACGGCTAACCGAGATACCTACGTTGATCGCAGGACGGATACCGGCGTTGAACAAGTTACCTTCTAAGAAGATCTGTCCATCGGTAATAGAAATCACGTTGGTAGGAATGTATGCAGATACGTCACCAGCTTGTGTTTCGATAACAGGCAATGCCGTTAATGAACCACCACCTTTTACTAAGTGTCTGATTGATTCTGGTAAGTCATTCATCTGAGCAGCGATCTCATCTTTAGCGATAACTTTTGCAGCTCTTTCTAATAAACGACTATGCAGATAGAATACGTCACCAGGATAAGCCTCACGGCCCGGCGGACGACGTAATAAAAGAGATACCTCACGGTAAGCCACAGCCTGTTTTGATAGATCATCATAAATGATCAAAGCAGGACGACCGGTATCACGGAAGAACTCACCAATTGCAGCACCGGCAAATGGAGCATAGAATTGTAATGGAGCAGGATCAGCAGCAGAAGCGGCAACAATAGTAGTGTAAGCCATTGCACCATTTTCTTCTAAAGTCTTCATGATACCAGCAATGGTAGAAGCTTTTTGTCCGATCGCTACATATATACAGTACACTGGTTTACCAGCTGCATAAAATTCTTTTTGATTGATGATGGTATCAACACAGATCGCTGTTTTACCAGTCTGACGATCACCAATTACTAATTCTCTTTGACCACGACCAATAGGAATCATCGCATCGATCGCTTTGATACCAGTTTGTAATGGTTCTTTTACCGGCTCACGGAAAATTACCCCTGGTGCTTTACGCTCCAATGGCATTTCATATAATTCACCGGCGATAGGACCTTTACCATCGATTGGTTCACCCAATGTATTGATAACACGTCCGCACATACCATCACCTACTTTAATAGAGGCAATTTTGTTTGTACGTTTTACTTTATCACCTTCTTTAATTTCACTGCTATCACCCATTAATACCACACCCACATTATCTTCTTCAAGGTTCAATGCAATTGCTTTTACACCATTCTCAAACTCAACAAGCTCACCACTACTTACATTGTTCAAACCATATACACGGGCAATACCATCACCCACTTGCAATACGGTTCCTACTTCTTCCAAACTAGCACCTGCATCGAAGTTGCTAAGTTGTTGGCGGAGAATCGCTGAAATTTCATCCGGTTTAATTTCTACCATAACTATTTATTTTAAAAAATTGTGTTTTAATATTCTATTTAAAAAACTTCATTTACTTTTTTGTCTTGAAACAAAAAAGTAACAAAAAAATTCAAGAAAGAAACGATTACACCCCGTTTCTTTCAGGGAGCTATGTGCAGCTTTTGTGCTACTGTAGCTTCGACATTTGTTATTTACTCTTAATTTCAAAGCGCTACAATAATTTTGCAACTCTTTTAATTTCGATACTTTTCTCTATACAATGAACTCCTGTTTCCTTTCTCCCCCTTTATGGGGTCGGGGGTATTATCTAAGTTTATGGATGTATTGATTATCCATAAATTGTTTTTTAATGTCTTTAAGATCTCTCAAAATACTTGCATCAACTAAGTTGCCTTGCATTTCTAGAACAAATCCACCGATCAACTCATCATTGATTGCTGTTTCTAATTCGATGTTTTGCATTGAAGTAGAAGATTTCACTTTTGCCACGATAGAATTTTTTAATTCTTCGCTCATTGGAACAGCCGTGGTAATTTTTACCTGGTGAATATTTCTGATAGCATTGAATTGCTGAATGAATGCATTTACTATTTCAGGTAGATTTGTTTCTCTTCCTTTACGTACCAATAATGATATGAATGCAGAAGTAACTGTGTTTATTTTAGATGCTAATACGGCGTCTATAATTTTTTGTTTTGCTGTTGGCTTAATGATCGGGCTACGTAATACTGCTACAAAATCGGGATTGGTTTTGCAAATGCTCTGCAACCCTTTCATATCTGCATAAATAGCATCCACCTGATTTTGCTCTGTAGCTAAATCAATCAAACTTTTTGCGTACCTGCCTGCTAAACGTGGATTATTCATCTTTCTAATTTGGAGATTTGGGAATTTGGAAATTTGGAGATGAGGGGCTGCCTACATTTTCAAATCTTCAAATTTTCAAATCGACTAATTTAATTTTGCTTCTTCAGCTAATTGTTTAATGTAACTTTCTTGTTCTGCTTTATTGCTTAATTCTTTACGCAATACTTTTTCACTTACTTCTATTACTAAATTGCCTACCTGATTTTTTATTTCAGTTAATGCAGCCATTTTTTGATGGTTGATAGAAGCTTGTGCATCTGCAACAATTTTTGCAGCAGCAACTTTTGCTTCTTCTTTAGCATCATTGATCATTTTGTCTTTTGTTTCTTTTGCTTCTTTCAATAACGCAGCTCTTTCTTCACGTGCTTTAACTAATAAAGCTTCGTTATCGTTTTTCAACTGAGCCATTTCAAGCTTTACTTTTTCAGCAGTAGCTAAAGAAGTTGCAATGCCTTCTTCTCTTTCATTCAATCCTTTGATGATAGCCGGCCATGCAAATTTTTTCAAAAGAAAAAATACAACAAGGAATGCTAAAAGCGTCCAAACTAATAATCCTAAATCGGGTGTTAATAATTGCATATCAAAAAATTAAAAACTAAAAATTAAAAATTAAAAATACTGCATCCTCCGTCCTGTACTTTGGATGCAGTAAAGACTTTGTGGTTGATCTTACAATACCATTGCAAGGAACCCAACGATGATCGCAAATAGTGCAGCACCTTCTACAAGAGCGGCAGTAAGGATCATGTTACCACGAATGTCGTTAGAGGCTTCCGGTTGACGGGCAATTGCTTCAACAGCACCTTTACCGATAGAACCGATACCGATACCAGCTCCTACTGCAGCAAGACCAGCACCTACGGCGCCACCTGCTTTTGCAAGACCAGGACCAACTTCTAATAGCACATTTAATAAACTCATACTTCTGGTTTTATATTGATTAAAAAAAAACTATTAATGATGTGCAGCCGCACCCTCTTCACCATGATGTTCTCCTTCAAATGCCTGACCGATAAATACAGCAGTTAACATTGTAAAAATGAACGCTTGCAAAAACGCAACCAGCACTTCAATGAAATAAATAAATATTGTAAATGCAAGAGAAACCGGAGATACTCCCCATCCTGCTCCAGGAGCAATTTTTCCTGCAAAAATGAATATCATTGAAATCAAACAAATAATGATGATATGACCTGCAACCATGTTTGCAAACAACCTTATGATCAATGCAAATGGTTTAATGAACACACTTAAAAATTCCACCGGAACTAAAATGAATTTTACACCGATCGGCACTCCCGGAGGATTGAAAATATGTCCCCAATAATGACTGTTTGAACTTGCAAGAATCACTATGAAAGATATAACACCCAATACCGCTGTGAATGCGATATTACCTGTAACGTTGGCTGTGCCTGGTATTAAACCAATTACATTATTAATAAGAATGAAGAAAAATACCGTTAATAAATAAGGTAAGTATTTGTTTACTTTATGACCAAGATTTGGTTTTGCGATTTCGTCTCTTACGAATGCTACTAAAACTTCTACTAAATTTTGTTTACCTTTTGGTGCTGACTTTACACCTTGTCCTTTGCCGTAAGCTTTTGCTACACTGATCATTAACCAGCAAAGAATTGCCAACCCAAGAATCATTTGTACTACGTTACGTGTTAAAGAAAAGTCGTACACTTTTACAGAAGGATCAACAGAATAAATTTTCCCTTCTTCATTTAATTTGTATCCATTCACTTCATGCTCACCATGATGACCGAAAGCTGAAGACATAAAAGTTGAAAACCCGTTTTGCGGAGAATATAATATAACAGGAAGTGGAATTGATACTGCATGATGCTCTCCATCAGCTGCTTTGTAAGATAAAAAATGGAATTCGTGAGCATCCATGATATGTCCAAATATTACTTCTTTAGCATTGAAGCCTTCTTCTTTTGGTTCGTGACCATTTTCAGCATGAACAGGTTCACCTGGTGATGCTTTTACATTAGCTGAAAAAAGCACTAAAAATGCACTTAAAACCGCTACCAGTAATGATTTGATACTCTTTGCCGACATATATTCCCTGAAATTTGCCGCAAAGATAGGGGTTTAATGGATAAATGAAGATGGATAAATTGATAATTTGGCAGGATTTATAGACATTTTTTATCGTCTTTTAAAAACAAGGAGGATTTTATATATTATGTAGGTTTCTAAGACAAATAATTATCTGGCTCTATACGAAAGTCTCCTTTTTCTCGAATTGCATATGGTACAATTTGCTGTAAAAGCCCTCGGCTGCCAGTAGTTCTTCGTGGGTTCCGGTCTCTTTTATTTCTCCTTTATCTAGCAAAATGATTTTGTTTGCCTTGCGGATAGTGCTAAGGCGATGGGCTATCACAATAGAGGTCCTACCAGCGATCAATTTATCTATGGCGTGCTGGATCATTTGCTCACTTTCTGTATCTACAGACGAGGTGGCTTCGTCCAGGATCAGGATAGCAGGGTTATATAATAAAGCCCTCACAAAAGAGAGTAATTGGCGCTGGCCCAAAGAAAGCGTTGCGCCTCTTTCCATTACATTATAGTCATATCCTCCCGGAAGTCTCAAAATAAAATCATGAATACCGATCAATTTAGCGGCTTCAACAACCTGTTCTTGGGTAATTGTCGGATTTCGAAGCGTTATATTATCATATACTGTTCCGCTAAACAAGAAAACATCCTGTAATACCACTGCTATTTTACTCCGCAGATAAAAAAGATCTATAGCCTCGATATTATGGCCATCTATCTTTATCTCTCCACTATTTATCTTATATAAACGATTGAGCAAACTGATAATAGAAGTTTTACCGCTGCCTGTATTACCAACTATTGCCAATGTCTCGCCTTCGTTGATATTAAAGGAGATATTTTTCAAGACATAATTTTCATTGATATATGCAAAAGAAACATTGTTGAAAGCTATATTACCATTTATCGACGGAGTAATATCCTTAGCATGATTGATTGTACTATCTGGATTATCCAACACTTTAAATACACGTTCGCCAGCGATCATGCCCATTTGCAGCACATTGAACTTATCTGCCAATACCCTTAATGGACGAAACAATAAATTGAGGCAAAGAATAAATGCAGTGATCACACCTGCGATGTCTGCCCTTTCTGTTACGGCTATAAATACAGATTCTTTAGCGGCCCACCATACCAATAACCCAACTGATAATGCAGAGACCAACTCCACTACCGGAAAAAAAACTGAATAGGCAAAGATCGATTTTATGTTAGCGTTGCGATGTTCTTTATTGATCTCGTTAAACTTTCCGAATTCTCTTTTTTCAGCAGCAAAAGCTTGCACAATTGCCATCCCTGTAATATGCTCCTGCACAAATGCATTCAAATTTGCTACTGCATTACGTACACGGGTAAACGATTTATTTACTGCTTCTTTAAATAAATAAGTAGCAAATATTAATATTGGAAATGGTGCAAGACAAATTAAAGTCAGCTTCCAATCTACGAGAAACATATAGATCAATACTGAGATGATAGAGAGAAGATCCGCAATGATCGGGATCAATCCATCACTGAAAATATCATTAATAGACTCAATGTCATTGATCGTTCTTGTGGTCAATGTACCAATGGGTGTTTTATCAAATTGTGATAAATTAAGATGCAATACTTTTTTATAAGTTGCAATACGCATGTCTTTCACAACGTTTTGCCCGAGTGATGCAGTCAAAAATGTAAAAACAAATCGGGCAATCGATTCCAGAATCAATAACCCAAATTGGATCAATGTTATTCCGATAATTATTTGCATTGCACCTTGTAAAAAACCAATATGTGCATCAGGTATTAAGCCTTTATTAATTGTAACCTGTATCAACCAGGGACGAATAGGTGAAAGGATTGCCAATAATATTGCAAGAAAGACAGAGAGGTAAAATTTTTGTTTATATGGTGCAGCAAATTGAAATACCCGACGGAGCAGTGAAAAATCAAATACCTTTTTTTTATCTTTTTTGCTCATACTCAACAAAGTTAAAGGAGAAATACAACTTTTAAAGACACTCTTATCTATTCATTTTTAACAAAATATGAAATTCTAGACTTATTAAAATAACTATACTTGGCATGATATTTTCTATTTCGTTGATAACCCTTATTATTATTTCACATAAAAATTTTGCTATGAAAACAACAAATTTTTTAATGCTCTTTTTGGGTGCTTCTCTTTTTTTAACGATTGGGTTTATCGCTTGTAAAAAAGATAACGCATCAGGTACTACCAAATTTTCAGTTAAAATGACCGACAACCCTTTTGACGCAACGGAAGTGAATGTGGATGTGCAACAAGTTTTAATTAATTATGACGACGACTCTACGGAATGGGTGAATTTGCAAACACATACCGGTGTTTATAATTTGCTTGATCTGCAAAACAATGTTGATACATTAATTGCTGAAGCAATTATTCCAACAGGCAAGATCGAAGAGATACGTTTAGTGCTTGGTTCTGACAATACCATTGTTTTTGACTCTGTGAGTTATCCGCTAACTATACCAAGTGGTAGTCAATCAGGCTTAAAAATAAAAGTTAATAAGGAATTGAATGGTTCTGTTGATAGTCTTTTAATAGATTTTGATGCAGCGCTTTCAATCTTACAAACTGGCGCAGGAGATTATAAATTGAAACCAGTAATTAAAGTAAAAGGTTAGAAATAAAATTCAATATAAAAAAAGGTTCGTTGTATAACGAACCTTTTTTTATTTATTCTCCATCCATTTTTTTATTGTAGGCTTTAATAAAAATAGCACCGAGATTTTTGTATGGCGGAATGTAATCATCCCAACTTTCTCTTACTGCCGGACTTGGGTCTTTTGAAAAAGTTTTACTCAAAGAAGCCCACATATCTTTCCATAATAATGTTTTACCTGAAGTAAAAACCTGGTTAAGATAATTCAGTATGGGCCTGTTGATATCCCCTTTACCTATTTCCTTTGTAGAGATAATATGTGCATCAGGACAAAGCGATAATATCTGACTCAAATTTTTATAACCGCCACAAGAACCCAATACAATTATTTTAGCATCTCCAGGCATACGCTTGATTGTACCAGGTAGCCAATAACTATGTCCCCGGTGTATTACAACTGATGGATACAATTCATTCTTACTTAAATAAGCATTCAAATGCACTTGTGCTGAATCATCCAAATTAGCATCACTATCCAATGGCCTGTTAGCGTATATCCAAACTCGTTTCCCTTTCAATGATTTAACTTCAAGCCATTCTGCAGTCTGGGTTAGTTTCCATTCATTTGGTGAGAACGAAAGTTTAAAACTGTTGTAATTTTGTTTCCCATCATCATCACCGTAAAAGAAAACCTGTTGAATTATTCTTCCCGTATCATCCTGTAAATATTTTGCATCAACCGAATAGACAGGCGGTATACCGATTGTTTCAGTCAGATCAATTCCATTTGCCGGATCCAACGATAAAAAAATGGTTTTAAGTAACCCATAGATAACTTTTCCTTTATTATTATCTTCGTCTATACTTGCCTGTTCGTTAGCAGTAACATTATCTAAAATTGTTTTTAATAATACTTTGTCATTGATACTGCTATAACTGTCTGCTACGTCAACTGCATCTTCCAGATTTTTTCCTTGGTCAAGTTTTGCTACAAAGGCTCTCATCAAAGTAGATGAACTTGTTTTTGGCATTAATTTCAAAAAAGTATCTAACTGATTAAAGTTAGCCGCCATCTTTATAAACTTTTTAAAATAATCCATATTCACACTCATCAAGAGATCATCTGTACGGGCTTTAGGGCCAAGCTTTTCCAACAACCTTGTAAAACTGTGTTTATAACTTGATGTGTAAATATCATTTTCCCCCATCACCATCATATAATAAAGTTCCTGCGCCGACAACGGTTGAATTGCCCTCATCCTTGGGGTTGTCGGCAATTCGTGTAGTTCATTGATAGGTGTTATAAAATGTTGGATGGCCTTTCTTTGTAACACATCTCTTAATCCATTTGTACCAAACATGGCAATAGGTGTATCAAGTCTTACCAAACGGGCATAATAATTAATTTCTGTTTTTACCAACAATTGAAAATATCCCACACTATCATAACCCACTGTACCATCACCCACATATTTTTTTATTCCTTCAATGGTCTGCTTACCGCTAAGAATATCATCTAAAAATGGAAAATAAAATAAGGCATTGGGCGTTTGGCTTAATTTGGCAATTGCCATTACCAATGGACTTGTACTGTTATGAATTAATTTACCAACTGGTGATTTTATTGCCAAAGCATAATTATACAATTGAACAGGATCCTTCTGACATGCAATCTGAACAAGGCTATCTGCAAAAGATGCATTTACATAAGGAGTAAGGTTGGCTAATATTTTATCAGGATTTTTATCTGCGTATTTTAAAAATAAAATTTCTTTACTTTTTTTGTAGCCGATATTTTTATTAAATATTGGAGTAATGATACTACCCACTTCCCATGCTGCATCTTGTATATAAGGTGATATACTCTGACTATCGAGATTTGCTTTTAAAGAACGTTCAAATACTTCAACGAGTTTAGGAGTAAGTGCAGCATTAAATTGCTTGCTTCTCCAACCTGCTTTGAATGCCTTTACAAGTTCCTCAATATAATTAAGGTTACGGATCTTTTCATTATTACCTACAATCTTTTTTGAATTCTCAACAAAGCATTGCAATGCATCTATTTTTCTTGTAATGGCATCAGTGACCTGTAAATTAATTTCATCATTTTTTGAAACACGGATAGTGCCATCAATTTTACCATCGGCCCTGTCGCATTTTTTTTGTTCGTCATTTATTCTGTCATGAAAGCGGGCACGTTGAAAAGGAATAGTGCATGTATCTGCATTTGCAAACACAGTTCCTACAGCAAATATCAAAAAAGGGAGTAGTAAAAATTTCTTCATAAATACAATTCTTGTGCAAAGATGCCAAAAATACACAAGGGTTTAATTTTTAAGGCTCAATTTATGGTAATACGCCTTTAAAACAGGTTAACAATTTGATAATATACAAACTACACTTAATTATAGGTATAGACTACTTTTGTGCAGCAAACACTGTATGAGTAATGTTAAAAAAATTTTAATTGCAGATGACGAACCGGATATCCTTGAGATCGTCCAATTCAACCTGCAAATAGAAGGATATGAGGTAGTTACGGCTAAAAATGGCAATGAAGCCATTGAACAAGCCAAAAAACATTTGCCCGATCTTATTATCCTGGATATAATGATGCCGGGTAAAAACGGGATTGAGGTTTGTAACATTTTACGCCTACAGCCTGCATTCAAAGATACCCTGATCATATTTTTATCTGCGCTTAGTGATGAAGCTACAGAAGTTCGTGGATTGGAGACAGGCGCCGACGATTACCTTACAAAACCAATAAGCCCTAAAATATTACTTACTAAAGTAAATGCGCTTTTTAGAAGGCTTAATAAAGAAGACAACAGCCTGTTGCAAATTGGCGATCTTACCATTGACAGGGAAAAATACATTATCAACTATCTCAGCAACGAGATCATATTAGCCAGAAAAGAATTTGAATTACTTGCATTACTTGCTTCAAAACCGGGAAAGGTTTTTTTGAGAAATGAAATATTGAACCAGGTATGGGGTACAGAAGTAATAGTTGGCGACAGGACAATCGATGTTCATATCAGGAAGATCAGGCAAAAATTAAACCTTGATTGTATCACTACTGTAAAAGGTGTTGGTTATAAGTTTGAGCTTTAGCCAATGGTTAATGGTTCATAGAAGGCAAATCTTGTTTAATTTAGCAGTGTGATGTATCGCCTAATAACAATGATCCATCAACCATGAACCAATAAATGTTTTCAGCCAAAAATTTTTCACCGCAACAATTATCTGCTCTTACCGCAATACTCCTTGCTATACCTATAACGCTGGGTATATATTTCTTTTACCCGGTTTGGTGGGTAGCCTTGACTTCTTTTGTTGTAATTCTTGCAGGTAGCTATGGATTAATATTATTTATGGTACAAAAATTTGTGTATCGTAAGATCAAGCTGATCTATAAATTGATCTACCAAACCAAAGCAAGTAAAAGAGAAGAATTTTATTATAAAAATATTTTACCGCAAAAAGGGATTGACGATGTACGGGAAGATGTAGAACAATGGGCAATACAAAGAAAAGAAGAGATAGAAGTACTAAAACAAAATGAGGCATTCAGAAAAGAATTTTTACAAAACCTCAGTCATGAATTTAAGACTCCTATTTTTGCGATACAGGGTTACGTAGATACACTATTGAATGGTGCATTGAATAACCCTGATGTAAATAAAAAATTTCTTGCAAACGCATCCCGTAATGTTGACCGGCTGGTAAATTTATTAGATGATCTTGATGAGATCACTAAACTTGAAATGGGTCAGTTACCAATCAACAAAACGAATTTCATTATTCAGGACCTGGTAAAAGAAGTATATGATTCTTTATCCCTAATAGCAGAAGAAAAGCAATTGCGATTAGTAATAAAAAAAGGTTGTGAATCTCCTTTGGTCGTTTTCGCAGATAAAGAAAGGATACGTCAGGTGTTGATCAATCTTATTGATAATGCTGTAAAATATGGTAAACAAAATGGTGAGGTTGAAGCTAGTGTTTATAAGATCGACGGTAAGAAAATTTTAATTGAGATCAGTGATGATGGACTTGGTATTGGTGAAGAACATCTTGACAGAATATTTGAGCGTTTTTACAGAACCGATCTTGCAAGAGCAAGAAAAGTTGGTGGCAGCGGACTTGGCTTAGCTATCTGCAAACATATCATTGAAGCCCATCATCAAAATATCCATGTAAGAAGCAAGCTTGATGTTGGTACTACATTCGGTTTTACATTGGAAAGTAAAAAAGACTGACCCTGATTTATTTCTTTATTGATTCTATTAATTGTTTTGCTTCCGGAGATAAAGTACTTGCTCTTACTTTGCCATCTTGTACAAAAGAAAACTGCATGCAGTTTACATCATTCATTCTGAAGTCAACATCCTGAATAACTTTATTTAGTTTAAAGAAATGCAATGACCCGTCATAGCCGCATTTGTTTACATCATTCTGAGCGTCTTCACCGATCATAGTGGTTAACTGCTCAATTATTTTTTTATCAGAAATGATCTTTACAGCAACAACAGAATCCATTCTGCCATCGCCTTTAAAATAATTTATCGCCACACTGTCTGATCCCGAAATGATCTCTTTTATTTTTTTATTCTCATGGTTACAGCTTAGCAAAAAAAATACGGCAACAGATAAAATCAATAATACATTCTTCATTTTAATAAATTATTGAATAAAGATACAACATGCCATAAAAAGAAACCACCCGATAAGAGTATCGGGTGGTACAAGTTGAAAAAATTTGTTATTGCTTAAGGACTTGTTTTATGATTGCTTGCCATATGAGACGAATTAAAAACGATCTTCTAATTAAAATTTGCTCCAACCTTTCCACCACGTATCGCCTACTGAACAAGCACCTTTGTAACCAACAGATGTAAATCCTGTAGCAAGTTTAGCATGAGTAAAGCTTGCGCCAGTTGCAGCAACAGAACTTACTGTAGGATTAAAATCCGGTGTAGCATAATTGAATGGAGCTGTAAGACCAACTTCTGCATTGGTAGTTAAAATACTATTATTATATGTAGGTGTATTATACCAATCTTTAATTGTTAAAGTAGAATTAACCGCATTGGGAACAGTTGCATTGCCGCTGATACTGTATATAACTGGATTAGAACAACCTGCAATAATATTATTTTGTACTTGTAAAGAACTTGCTCCAATATTATTATCTGTTGGAACCCCTTTGGTAGCATCAATATATAACCCATTAGGATATCCCATAATAATTGAATTAAAAAGAGACATACTTGAATTTCTACGTATCTGTGCACCCCAAACAAACAAACTATTTCCTGTGTTAGCTAAAGTTTCTTTAGGCCCTATCACAGTCATGTTTGAAAAGACAACAGAAGTTTGTGGCAACATTGCACTTCCGTTAGCATCATTATCACTTTCAAAAGCTTCTGCTTTAGAGATATCAGCAACTGCAGAATCTCTCAATGAAATACCAAATTGAACTTTACCGCTGTAGCCATTATCTGTATCAAAATCATCATCCAATGCTTTGTAAGATATTAGATGGGTACAATTTACAGTGCCGCCAAACCATTCAAACGAATCATCATTACTATAAGATACCTGTACATGATCTACAATAGTTTTATTACCTACTCCAGCAAGCGTTAAGCTGTTTATCTCTTTATCAGGAAGAAAAGCGTAACCTGCATACTCGATACGTACATAACGTAGGATGCCACTGTTATCAGCTGGATTTTGCCCTTGAGTAATTGGAGTGCCATATAAACCTAAACCATCGCTATTATTGATACCGCCTTCTACTTCACCAATTCCTTGTACACCATTAAATGATGAATTAGCTGGCGCATTACCCAAAATAACTACCCCAGCCCAATCACCACGTTGTGGCGTTGCAGCTTCAGAAGTAAATACAATTGGTTTTTCAAGCGTACCTTCTGCATTTATTTTGCTGCTTCTTGTAATAATAAGCCCGCCTGTTTTACCTGTTTCGCCTACAATCTTTGTACCCGGCTCGATGGTAAGTATGGCGCCGTTAGTAACGTATACTAAGCCACGAAGTTTATATGTGAAGTCTGCTTTGAGTGTTCTGTTTGCAGTAATACGTCCTTCTAGGATCGTATTTTCTGTAGTTGTGCCGCCACCAGTATTTACTGTAGTGCCATCAATTTCTATTTTCCTACAACTAACAGAAGTTGCTGCAATTAAAATTCCGTAAAGAAAAAGCTTTTTCATTTTTTTATTTTTTGCTTTTAAGTGATTGAGTTTATTAAAAATTATATCCAAAACTGATGCTGATGTTTGAGCCATACTTTCTTTTCATGGCAAAGGCATCTACACCTGCATCATATTTTTTATTGCTATTAAGATCCTGGTAGAAAATTGCTTGCTGGTTAAAAATGTCAGAAACATTTAATTTAAGCTCCCCTTTAGTTCTTAATACTTTTTTTGCAATTTGGAAATCTAAAACCGGTCTTGGATTTTCCCAGGTATCAGGCGTTTTATAATCATCTACACCGCCACCAACAAATCCAATACGTCTTCCGATCTGATTAAATAATAAAGTGGTATTCAATCCATATTTTTCTACATCGTATTGCACACCAAAATTTATCAGGTAAGGACTTTGGCCTTGCATTGGCCTATCTAAAGGATTACTTGCACTTGTTACCCTGTTATATATATAAGAAAAATTTCCTTGTACTGTAAAGTTTTTAAACGATGGATTAAAGTCAAGTTTTTTTCTAAACTCTAATTCTGCACCAAAACTATTGGCTTCGTCAGCATTAATGAAGTTGTATGAACTACCACCACCAGAACTTGCATTGAAGTATGCTTCAATAGGTGATTTGAAATATTTATAGAAAATACCAAACGTTAATAATTCGCCACCTCTTGGATATAATTCATACCTAATGTCAAAATTAGAAACCTTAGTACGTTTCAAAGCAGTGTTACCTGCTACTGTTGCACCGAGATCAAAATCATAAAACTGGAATGTGCTTAACTCTCTAAACTCAGGACGAATCACCGTTTGTGATCCAGACACTCTTATATTTGTCTTTGGATTCACTTTATAAGTAAGGTTCACCCCAGGTAAATAATCCCTTACCCTGCTATTTACAAAACGTGGATCACTCCTTTTTACACTCCCTATCAACTGGTCAAAATCTTCGACACGTAAACCCCAAACCATTCTTAGTTTATCATTGAATTGATTATCGAATTGTACAAACCCTGCATTCAAAATAGAGTTAGCGATGTATCGGTAACTTGGACCAGACAATTCATTAAAAGCAAATTTGTTATCTGTACCATTGCCAAAATTTTCCGTAGCAAAAATTTTATCTGGGGTTAATAAACGTAATGCTTCATTTCCTGCAGGCAAATAAATTGCAAAAGGCCTTGAATCGAATAATCTATCTTTTATTTGAAGAAAATATCCGCCTTTGACAGTTTGAGCTAAAGAACCAATTGTAAAGGTTTTGCTAAGATCAGCTCCTGATGTATAAATGTAGTCACTTAGAAAACCGTAGTAACGACTACCACTTTTTTGCGATGCATTAGATGAACCAATAGATGCATAAAACCTATCATCGTTAATATGATCCTTTGCATACTGCAAACGACGTTGGTCCGGTATATATTGATCCAAAATATTAAAGCTTCCAAACCAATGGAATTTAGCATTATATTTTTTTAAATTATGATCGCCTGAAAGTTGTGTATTGAAAAAAGTATTAGCTTTAAATGCAAGTTCAGAAGCATAAATATCATCCCCGGTTTCTGTATTTGTTGCAACATCAAAATCTTTACCTTCTCTTAAAGTTGTGTAGTTAGTTGTATTTACATTCAATAGATTTTTAAACGATATCTTATTGTTATTCCCTAATTGTAATGTAATATTCGCTAAAGCTCCTGCTAAAATATCCTGGCTATATTTTACATTGTTATAATCAAAACTTCCGTCAGGCACATTATTTTGAAAAGTATTTATTTGGTTGCTATAAGCTGTTCTTTTATTACTTCTATTATAATTTACTGCAAGTATAGCTGCCAACTTGTTTTTGCTGCTAAGCTTTACATTAAAACCCCCATTTAATGATATTGATTGATTTAAAATAGGAGTAATGTTTGATTTTTTTTTGTCTGCGTTCCATATATTTTTAAACTCTTTAGCAAATGAAGTTTTTTCACCAACGGATAATAACGAAAACTGAGACTTATTAGGAATGCTTGCAGGCAACTCTCTTGTACCATTATCAAATCCTAAAAAATCTGTATTGCTTCCTTGATAAGAATAAAAATCTTTCCCAATTGTTTGCGTATTAAAGCCAGTACCTACTTGCACCGAAAAGAAATTTTTAGCAGGCACATCTTTTGTGTTTACTTGTATTAAGCCCCCCGCCCACTCTCCAGGCAATTCTGGAACAAAAGATTTATTGATAATAATATTATCAACCAATGATGAAGGAAGAATATCAAAACTGAATGTTTTACGATCTGGTTCAGTACTACTTAATAATACACCATTTAACATAGCCTGATTGTAGCGATCTGCCAATCCTCTTACTACAAGATATTTTCCTTCTTGTACAGATGCTCCCGGAACTCTTTTTAAAACTTCACCAGTATTTTTATCCGGGCTTCTTCTTATTGCTTCTGCACTGATCACTTGTGCTACAACTGCTGTATTTTTTTGATACGCAATTAATGCGCTTGCACTTTCTTTACGTGATGAGGCTCTTACCACTACTTCATTCTCAAGCTTAGACCCTGAAGCCAAAACAATATCAATATTTGTTACCTGATTAGGAGTTACTTCCACGTCTGTTATTTCTTTAGTTTCATAACCAATTGAACTTAATTTGAGTGTATATTTTTTACCGGCATCCAGGGATATAACAAAACCACCATCCACATTTGTTGCAGCTATTGTGTTATCACCATCTACAGAAATGGAAACTCCTGATATTTTATTGCCGGATTTTGCATCAGTTACCTTTCCTTCTACTTTACCTTTTTGTGCTATTGAAGTAAATGAAGTAACAATTAAAAGAAGGACTATTGATAATGATCTCATGCAGGTTATTATTTACTGCAAAGAGAAGATTTCAATGTTATGGCAAGATGAATGAAAGGTTACGGAAAGGTTACCCCTGTGTTAAGCCAATGTTACCAAATCAGAAAACATTGAAACATAGTATATTTGCTTTGTGAAATTTCTGACGCTAATATTATCTATTTATATTTTATTGCTACCCTGCATTGCTTGTGCAGATAGTAATGAATGTAGCGATAACGCAGCAACAACCGTTTTAAGGTCGGCTGCAAACCATCAGAGCCATCAACACGAAGAAGAAGCCTGCAATCCTTTTTGTAATTGCGTTTGCTGCGGACATGTACTAGTTTCAAATACTCAATTTACCAAAATGGTAATTGAAAATTTTAGAAAAATAAATAAACAGCAATCTTTCTACAATAGCATTTCGCTTTCATCCGATTTTTACGGTAATATCTGGCAACCTCCACGGATTAGTTGATCCATTTTATTTTTTACTTAATTAACTAATCAATTTATTAAACATGCCAAAATTTATTGCATTGCTTTTGACATACATATGTGTGTTCAATATACAAGCACAAATAACAACAGACACAACCACCAACAAGGATACATTTCACCAGGAACTGGATGAGATCATTTTACAAACTACAAGGACTAGCCGCACAATCAAAAACACACCTACAAGAGTAGAAACAATTGATGGTGAAGAACTGGATGAAAAAAATAACATGAGGCCAGCAAATGTTTCAATGTTATTACATGAGAGTACTGGGATGCAGGTACAACAAACATCTGCAACTAGTGGTAACGCAAGTATCCGCACACAAGGTCTCGATGGAAAATACACACAACTACTTAAAGATGGTTATCCTAATTTCGGGAACTTTGCAAGCGGCTTAAGTATTTTGGAGATACCTCCTTTGGATCTTAAACAAATAGAGATCATTAAAGGTCCAGCATCTACTTTGTATGGTGGTGGCGCTATTGCAGGAGTAATAAATTTTATAAGCAAGATCCCGAAAGAAGAATTTACAGGTGATATTATTTTAAATCAATCAAATATAGGACAGAGTAATATTGGCGCATATGTTTCTGAAAAGACAGGAAAATTCGGATATAGTTTTTTGGGATTGGTAAATCTTCAAAAAGCTTATGATGTTGATAAAGATGACTTCTCTGAAATTCCTAAAAGCAACAATTTTACTTTGCATCCACGGTTGTTTTATTACCCCAGCCCTTCAACAACTTTAATGCTGGGCAATAGTTTTACAAAAGGAGAAAATACAGGTGGCGACATGAAAGCGATCAAAGGAGAAATTGATGCTGATCATATTTATTTTGAAAAAAATAATACAACAAGAAACACCACGACTTTTGAATTGGATAAAAAACTAAAGAACAATAATAACATCAAGCTAAAACAAAGTGTCACCGTTTTTGATAGAAAGATCTCGACCGCCGATCATACTTTTTCAGGAATAAATACCAATAGTTTTACTGACCTGTCATTTGTTGCATTCAAGAAAACGCATACAGTGATTGGAGGCGTGAATTTTATTTTTGATAAGTTCAAACAAAAGATCACTGATATACAAGACATGCGATCATTCACAAGTGGAATATATTTTCAGGACACTTGGGATATTACAGAAAAGGCAAAACTTGAAAGTGGTATCAGGGTAGATAATGTTCAATACAAAAATATCTATTTCAATAAAAATCAAACATTTGTTCTTCCGAGAATTTCAGCCTTGTTTAAGTTTACAGATAAAATAAGCTCGAGGATAAGTGCAGGATTAGGTTATAAAATACCAACCATCTTTACAGAACGTACTGAAAGTATGCAATATAGAAATGTATTGCCGCTTGATCACTTAACTGCAGAAACAAGTGTTGGCGGCACTGCAGATATTAATTATAATACTGATCTTACAGAGGGTCTTTCATTTAGCGTTAACCAGCTATTTTTTTATACAAGTATTCATAAACCTTTGGTTTTACAGGAAGATAATCTTGGTAATAATTATTTTAGCAATGCTTCTAAACCCATTAACAGTACAGGGTTTGAAACTAATTTAAAATTTATTTACAAAGAAGACCTTAAACTATTTTTGGGCTACACTTTTGCAGATGCAAAGGCAAATTATTTAGCTACAAATAAATTCCTTCCTTTGGTACCAAAGAATAAATTGAACTTAACGCTGATGTATGAAAAGGAAGAGAATTTTAAATTAGGATTAGAGGGATATTTTACTGACCAGCAATTTTTATACAATGGAAGTAAAACTCCTTCTTTTTGGGAGTTTGGTTTTATGGCTCAAAAAACTTTTGATAAAATTTCTGTATTTATAAACTTTGAGAATTTTACTGATCAACGTCAAAGCAAATACAAAACTGTTGTCAATCCCCCACACAGTGCTCCTGTGTTTGATGATATCTGGAATCACACAGAAGGATTTGTATTCAATGGAGGAATAAAAATTAAACTTCGTTAGTAAATTAAAACCTGAATTGCAAACGGCAAGTAAAAACATTATCGCTTACATCATTTGTAAAGCCGGTCAATGATGTTTTTTCATTCCAAACCCTGTCATAGTATAAAACGACTTTAGCATTATCAGTAAGGTAGTTTATGTAACCAAAGCCCAGCGTAGAATATTTGATATTGGCTGCAGTAAAGTTTGTACCGGCTGCACCAATATCATTATTTTTTATTTTACTATTTGGATCATACCAATCGTATTTTATTAGTAACTGATGATGAGTAGAAAAAATGTTTTGTAAAAAATAGAAATAAGCGCCATTAAAATTTCTTTCATGAAATCCATCCACTCCATTTAATAAAGCAACAGGAGTTTCAGAATTATTCAATGTGCCGGTTTGTTTTCCTGTGATCATTTCTGCCCTGATCTCAGACACTAAACCTTTTTGAGATCTATATTTCAATTGTACATCACCCCCAAAATATTTTCTTGGAGACACTGTTCCGATATTTGATGTTGACGAATCTATTGCATCTTTTTTTATTCCATCTACTACCGCAGTTCTATATGTATACTTTGTATTATTTTGAAGTCCGCCTGTTAACATTGATGTGCCTGCTGAAAACGTAAGATTTTTACTTAAATGATAAGGCTTCAAAGATATTCTTGCAATAAGATCTTTCGTATTATCAAATTCCCCCGCAGCATTGATGCCTTGTCCATTAAAAAATCCTAGATCAATTTTTAAATTTTTAAGCGCATGCTGTTTTCTTCTAACATCAAAACTCACCATTGCCCCAAGATCTCTCTCACTTTTCATTAAGGTTTGATTCATTCTTCCTCTTTCGGGGCTTTCCCTGTCACTACTGCTTAGGTTTGTTTCATAACCAAATGGCCTGGCAAACATTCCCATAGTAAATGAAAAAAGTTTAAGATTATTTTCAAACACCCTTCCCCAAACGTCCCTTACTGTAAAAGAACGTTCGTTGGCATCGAATTGAAAAACTATTTGTACACCCGGCTTATTGGTAGAATCTTCAAAATGTGCATAATCTATACGTACCCTACTGCGCCTTAACATGAATCTGTTACTTACCTGACTTGAAAAATCTCCTCCTTCAAAGGATTTAGCCCCTTTTGCTGAAGCTACCTGGTACTGTGGCTGGATATATCCCCCTATACGTAGATGATCAAATTTTCTATAGATAGCCAGCATGCCTTTGCCTTTTTCTGTAGTGGTATCAATCATATCCATTAAGAACTGTGCCTGACAATATACACTACCAAATATGGTGAATAGCAAAAAGAATGTTTTTTTACCCACAAAAGCAATTTTACGGCAAAGGAATAATAAATTTATATTACCTCAATGTTAAGTAATTATTATCAATAGCAAAGTGCTTCATTAAAAAATCAATAGAGTTATTTTTGCTGAAATTTACAATTATGGCTGGACTGAATTCAATCTTGAAAATTTTTTTACCAAAAGACAGAGTTTTCTTTCAATTATTTGAGAGCGTAGCTGAAGAGCTTGTAAAAATGGGAGAAAAATTAAAAGAAGTAGTGCACGAACCTGATTTCGATAAAAGAGCTCAGTTGATACAGGAACTGGAAGATATGGAACATGTGAACGATGACTACACCCATAATATTTTTACTGAATTAGGTAAAAACTTTATCACTCCTTTCGATAGAGAAGATGTCCATTATTTAGCTTCTGCATTGGATGATATTGCTGATTTTATTTATGCTTCCGCAAAAAAGATAAATTTTTACAGGGTTAACCCAAATGATATTGGTATCCAAAAAATGGCTGAATTGATTGCCGCAGGTTGTGTGCATGTGCATAAAGCTGTAACAGAATTGCGTAATATGAAAAATATGCGCCAGATCACCGATGCCCTTGTAGCCATCAATAGTATAGAGAACCAGGGTGATGATATTTTTGATATGAGTATTGAGCGTTTATTTGCAACAGAACCAGATGCAAAAGAAGTGATCAAGAAAAGGGAAATTTACCAGGTAATGGAAATTGTTACTGATAAATGTGAGGATGCTGCAAATGTTATAGAATCAATTATTGTAAAATACGCTTAAGCCAAGACCTCAACTGACTCATATGTCTCTTATAATCATCATCATTATAATTCTTGCAATAGCTTTTGATTTTATCAATGGGTTTCATGATGCAGCCAATTCTATTGCTACAATTGTTTCTACTAAAGTCTTAACGCCACTTCAAGCAGTTATATGGGCTGCTTTTTTCAATTTTATAGCATTTTTTATTTTTGACGATCATGGTGTTGCCAATACCGTTGCTAAAACCGTACATGAAGCAGCTATTACTCCGGCAGTTATTTTTTCGGGTATATTGGCCGCAATTTTCTGGAATCTGCTAACATGGTGGTATGGCATTCCTTCTTCTTCGTCACATACTTTAATAGGAGGTTTTGCCGGTGCAGCGGTAGCACATGCTGGTTTCAGCAGTATAGATGGCGCAAATATTCTTAAAACAGTCATCTTTATTGTATTGGCTCCATTAATAGGAATGTTCATATCAATATTTATTACATTGGTAACTATACAAAAGAATTTTTGGCTAAAGATCCTCATCATTACTGTTTTAGTTGCAGGATGTGTGATCTTCATTCCATTTAAAAAAGATTTTGAAAGATGGGCATTGCTTGGATTAGGTGTTGTATTTGTAGGCGCATATTTTTATAACCATTTAAGAGGTGAAAATGCTTATCGTACGGGAAACATGTTTAAGAAATTACAGCTTGTTTCTTCGGCCGCATTTAGCATAGGCCATGGGGGTAGTGATGCTCAAAAAGTAATGGGTATCATTTGCGTAGCATTGGTTTATAGTCACAATCATGGGGGCTATGGGATTGAAGACCTGAGTCAGATGCCTGATTGGGTACCTCTTGTTTGTTACTCTGCTATCGGATTAGGCACCTTAAGTGGTGGTTGGAAAATCGTTAAAACAATGGGTACGAAGATTACAAAAGTTACTCCGCTTGAGGGAGTATGTGCTGAAACAGCAGGCGCAATAACTTTATTTACAGCAGCTAATTTAGGTGCACCAGTTAGTACAACCCACACAATCACTGGAGCAATCATTGGTGTAGGTGCAACCAAACGCTTAAGCGCTGTCCGCTGGGGCGTTACCATCAACCTTTTATGGGCATGGGTATTAACCATCCCTGTTAGTGGATTACTTGCAGCAATAGTGTATTATATAGTTTCGTTTTTTAACCTATAAGCTCTCTTTTTTTGCTTTCTTTGCAAGATGAATAAGATATTGGTAACAGGGGGCTGTGGTTATATTGGCTCCCATACGATCGTTGACCTTCTTCAAAATGGTTTTGATGTAATCTCTATAGATAATAATTCAAGAAGTAGTATTGATGTTTTAGCAGGAATAGAAAAAATTACAGGCAAAGCTGTAAAGAATTACACAATAGATCTCTGCCATTATGAAGACACTAAAAATGTTTTTAGAGAAAACCCCGACGTTGTTGGGATAATACATTTTGCCGCTTACAAATCTGTTGGAGAATCTGTGATCAACCCTTTACTTTATTTTGAGAACAATATTTCTTCCCTTGTAAATATTTTAAAATGTGCTGAAGAATTCAATATTTTGAATTTTGTTTTTTCTTCTTCATGTACTGTATATGGCAATCCTGATGATATTCCTGTAACAGAAGAAACGCCACAAAAAGCAGGAGAATCTCCTTACGGTATCTCCAAGCAAATGGGAGAACAGATCATTGAGGAATTTATCAAGACAAATCATATCCAAAATATTTTACTAAGATATTTTAATCCGGTTGGAGCACACCCTTCCATACTCATTGGTGAAGTTCCTATCGGTAAACCTGCAAACTTAGTTCCTGCCATTACGCAAACTGCTATTGGCAAAATACCTTCGATGCAGGTGCACGGAGAGGATTATCCAACACGTGATGGCAGTTGTGTACGTGATTATATACATATATGCGATATAGCTCATGCACATACGCTGGCTTTGAATTATTTGCTTGATAAAAAGAATAGTACAAATTCAGAAATTTTTAATTTGGGCACCGGAGATGGATATACAGTATTAGAAGTAATAAAAGCTTTTGAAAAAGTTAGCAAAACAAAACTGAATTACACCATGGGCCCAAGGCGTGGCGGAGATGTGATCGCTATTTATGCTAATAACGATAAAGCTAAAACCCAATTAGGCTGGACACCCCAATATAACCTTGATGATATGATGGATACAGCCTGGAAATGGGAATTACACCTAAAAAACACTGCAAATTAAAAACAAGCAAGTATCTTGCAGCCCATTTAATAACTATACAGAATTAATATGCTAAACGAAATAGTAGTAACAGGAAATAAAGATACCCGTAGCGGATTTGGTGATGGTATCGTAGAAGCTGCGAAAAAGAATGAAAATATTGTTGCCTTAACGGCTGATCTGCTTGGCTCTATGAAGTTGAATACTTTTATTAAAGAATTCCCTGAAAGATTTATTCAGTGCGGTATTGCAGAAGCAAATATGATCGGTGTTGCTGCTGGTTTAACCATCGGTGGTAAAATTCCTTACACTACAACTTTTGCTAATTTCAGTACAGGGCGTGTATACGATCAGATCCGTCAATCTGTTGCATATAGCGGCAAAAATGTAAAGATATGTGCAAGCCATGCAGGATTAACATTGGGAGAAGATGGTGCAACTCACCAGATCCTTGAAGATATTGGTTTAATGAAAATGTTACCGGGTATAACAGTAATTGTACCTGCTGATTATAATCAAACAAAGGCCGCTACTAAAGCTATCGCTGAACATAACGGTCCTGTATACCTGCGTTTTGGCCGTCCAGTTTGGCCGATCTTCACAAAAGAAGAAGATTTTGTAATTGGTAAAGCACAAAAATTATCTGACGGTAAAGATGTAACCATTTTTGCATGTGGCCATCTTGTATGGAAAGCTGTTGAAGCAGGAAGAATATTAGAGGAAAAAGGGATCAGTGTTGAAGTGATCAATATTCATACAATTAAACCTTTGGATGTTGATGCAGTTTTAGCTTCTATCAAAAAAACAAAATGTGCTGTTACTGCTGAAGAACATAATATCATTGGCGGTTTGGGAGATAGTATTGCACAGGTTGCTGCTAAACATTTACCAATACCAATTGAATATGTTGGAACAAATGATACGTTTGGTGAAAGCGGCAAACCTGCTGAACTATTGACCAAATACGGATTGGATGCTCCAAACATTGTAGCTGCGGCTGAAAAAGTGTTGGCTAGAAAAAACGGTTAATTATTTTAGTTTGATCAGTTGCATGTGATCGATCATTGCCTGGTTAACATCAAGATTCATATTATCATTAGGAGATAGAAAGGCAAGCGTAATTATATGCTTGCCTTTTTTCATGCTAACTTTTACTGCATTAGTAAATCCCCAGTTGCTCCACTCTTCATTTCCTCTTTGCGGAAATACAATTGTGCCGGCAAATTTTTTATCTACCTGCAAAGTTCTAATGGCACATTTATTATCTGTATTAACAGGACCATTACCATTTGCATAACGAAAATTGATTGCATACACGCCATCTTCAACAACATTTACTGGAATACTAATAAATCTGTTTTTTGTGATACTTATTTCTACAAAACCATTACCAGTTGACCCTTTATAAGGCAGCTCAGATTTAGGAGCATAGTTAGAAATATCAAATGTTCCATTATTTACGCAATCGTCAGATAAAAAAGGTTCGCTAGCAAATGACTGTATACTTTTTCCGTCAATAGCAACTACCTGATATTCTGCACAAGCATCATTTATAATAAATCTGGTTTGATCTGTAGTTTCAAAGTGAACTCCGTTTTTAATAACATGATATTTATAAGCTCCGCCTATAGCCTGCCACGCAATAGCATCTGGCGCTGGGTTACTTAAAACTGGTGTGGCAAGTGTTGTATAATTTTCTACTTTATTAATCTTTTGTTGAGGAATATTTTTACTGGTCAAAATAATTTTGATGCTATGTTTTCCTTTAAGTGTTGCAGGAAATTCTGGCAGCAATACTTTTTTACCATCGACAAAAAAAGAACTGATAATATTTCCGTATCCTTCCATAGAAATATCTAACACCGCATTGCGATAATTAAAATTTGTAAGTGACCTTTTACCACCCAAAGCTTTTGGAACGAAAGGATGAAAAATAAGTTTATCAGCTTTGAATTCAATGCCAAAAATAATTTTATGTATCAAAGCAAGATTGCCAGACAAACTCCAAAGCATATTGCTTGAATTGATAACAGTACCAGCAAAGTCACCATTATCTGCAACCATATTTTCTTTATTTGTAACAAACAATGCCGCCGGTCTGTAAATAGCGCTTATAGATTTCATTACGGATGCTTCATTGCCCGATCTGGCTGAAGCCATTGCCCAGTAAGATTCTACAAAAGGCCACACTGCATTGTTATGATATGCTGCTATGCCGGGGATTTGAGGATAGATACATGAAATACCATAATCTGTTAAAGGTGTATTTTTTACAATTGATTGTTGTTGTTTTTTATCCGCTATACCAAATAGAATACACAATGCCTCTCCCAATGCTTCTGCTCTTGGAGAAACTATTTTGAAATTTCTTCCATATAGATATTGAGCATAATAACCTTTATCCTCCATCCACAAATATTTGTTGATACCTTTTTTAATTTTTGCTGCAAGTGCAGAATATTTTATTACATCTGTTTGCTTATTTAAAATAACAGCCATTTGTGCAAGTACAATATTTGCCTGGTAATGAACTGCGTTTGTTCCAAGGTTTTCTGATTCATAAATATCTGCAGGCTGCATCCATTTTGGATAAGTTTGTTCTCTCCAATCTAAAAAGGAAGATTCTCCACGAACAAGTCCGGTCACTGCATCATACGCATTACTCATATCATCATTCACAGAATTTTTTATGATCTGATAAGCTTGTCGCAACCAATCTTTATCTCCGGTAGCCTTGTAAATTTCCCACGCTGCAGTAGCCCATATCATTCTGTCTGTTGAGCAAGGATAAGCCCCACCTGTTCCAGTATCCTGTATGATCTTTTTTTTCTTGTTTACTTTTTTTAATAAACTTTTTTTCGCTACTTCAGGTTGCAGGTACGCCATTGATAAAATAATACTGTAGCTGATATCTCTTGTCCAAACACCTGCCCACTCCTGCCCTGTACGAAATGTACTATCAGGCTCTACAGCTTTTATCATTTCTTCTAATGACATATTATATATCGCATCAGATAATACATGCGGTGAACTATATTGAGGAAATGCTTTAGTATCTTTTGACAATGTCCATTTTGACTGTGTTTCTTTTTCCTTTTTCGCAGGATTTAAGGTGATGGTAGTTTCATAAATCCCATCGCCATCTGTATCCTTCATTGTAAGTTCAGAACGATTATGAAGATTATCAAAATCCCACATCATTGGCGCAGCATTACCGGCAAGGTATAATCCCTTGAAATCTTCTTTAAATATTTTATCTCCGTTAAGTGTAGTATAATATCCCTGCTTGTCGAGATCAGCTAATACATTTCTCATATCAACTCTTATCTTAAGCTTAGTGTCTGGTGCTAAAAATGTATTTGTTTCACCAGTATTGTCTTTTAATTGCTCACCAAATTTTATGATGGGTGTTTCTGTCACACCATTTATTACATTAAAATTATGATTGATCGCAAATTTCAATTCATTGTCTTTACTGTTAATGCTGAACTTAAATTCCAGCTTGGTACTTTGATCAAGATTCACAGGGCTTTGATAATTGGAAACAATAGATACCGGTGATAATGCTTTGGCTACATATTTATTTTGAGTGACGCTATCTGCATATAAAGTATATGCTTTTGATTGCCATAAAGGACCTGTATTTTGTGCTATACTATTAATGGACATTATCATCAATATAAGAGATGTGCAAGCTAATTTCATCGTATATGTTTTACTTTAAACCGTTTGTGAATTTAAGCATAATTCATTTTTTAAACGAGGATAAAATATCTGTATAAATTTAAAGTTTCATTAAACCTTTAAGTGTAATAACCATCTTACCTCAGGTTTAGTTATTTTTATGCTGCTCAAACGCTTATGGCTGACAAACATTTAGACGACAAGGAATTATTATTCCAATTTGCACAGGCTAATACTAAAGAAAAAGCCTTTACCGGTATCATTAAAAAATACCAGGAAAAGCTTTATTGGCATATAAGAAGGATGGTTGTTGAACATGAAGATGCCAATGATGTATTGCAAAATATGTTCATTAAAGTGTGGAAAGGATTGGAAAATTTTAGGGAAGACAGTCAGTTGTATACTTGGCTGTACCGCATCGCTACCAATGAAAGCCTGACCTTTATTGAACAAAAGAAAAAAAGAAGGGCTGTTTCAATGAGTGATGTTGAGAATGGCTTAAGCAACAGTTTAAAAGCAGATAAGCATTTTGATCCCAATAAAATTGAATGGAAATTGCAATTAGCGATACAGCAATTGCCTGAAAAGCAAAGGGTTGTGTTTTCTCTTAGATATTATGATGAAATGCCTTACGAAGAAATGAGCAGGGTATTGGAAACAAGTGAGGGGGCATTGAAAGCCAGTTATCATCATGCAGTAAAAAAGATAGAGGATTTTGTATTAAATAATTAAACTTTAGAGTTGTAGAAATGTCATAAAACCCAGATGGATAGCAGATCAGACATATTAAATGAATTAGAGGCTTTAAGCCCTATGCTGGCAAAAATTGGCAATGCAAATGTATTTTCCGTACCGGAAGGATATTTTGATCATTTAAGCGAAACCATTCTTGTTTGTATTCATGAAGAAAATAGCAGTGTTGCTAAAATGAATGCTGCAGATGTTCCTGAAAATTATTTTGATGGATTAGCTGATAATATTCTTTTAAAAATAAAAATGCAGGAAGAATCTGCTGCAGAATTACCTGCTGTTTTACAAAGCATCCGTCATAAAAATGTTTTTGAAGTTCCTCAAGGTTATTTTGACACTTTAGCTTTTGATGTAATAAATAATATAAAAACTCAACAGCCTGCAAAAGTGGTCTCTTTTGGCAGCCGCATAGTAAAATATGCAGCTGCTGCAATGATCACCGGCGCAATTGCTTTGGGTGCTTATCAGTATTCCAATAATAACGGACAGACTGATATTACTACTGCTGCTTTTGCTCAAATAGACCAGGCAATTGAGAAAGGGAAAAATATGGACGAGAAACAATTCAATTCAACATTGGATAGTTTATCTACAGAAGATATCGCTAAATACCTTGAACTGAATGTTGATGAAAATGATTTGGAAGCACTTGCCGCTAATATTGATGAGAGCAGTTTGCCCACCGAGGATGAATATATTACTGATGACAAAACTCTTGAAAATTATTTGACAGAAATTGATACAGAGGAATTCAACAATTAAAAGAAGATGAAAAAAATTTACTTTATACTTACATTTATTTTGTTCACCGGTATAGCGCAGGCGCAGGAAACACAGCCCGGTGATAAAAAGCAGCAGAACATTGAGGCATTGAAAATTGCATTCATCAGCAAAGAATTGGCGCTTACACCTGAAGAAGCCCAGCAATTCTGGCCTATCTATAATCAATATTCAAAAGAATTTCGTGGAGCTGTAAAAGGCAATGAAGATGTACTTGACCGTGATGAAAAGGTCTTAAATATCCGCAAAAAATATAAAGACCAATTTCAAAAAATATTAGGGCAAGACAGAATGAACCGCTTGTATAGCGCTGAAGGAAAGTTTCATAAGGTGTTGATAAAGGCCATGCGTAAAAATAATAATGGCCCCGCCAAAAAAAGATTCTCCTAAAATTTATTGAAAAGTATATACCGGCGTTTTTATATCATGGTAAAATAAAAATGACCATTTTTCTATTTGCCCTTGTTGCCACCATTGCTGGCGTAATTCCATACATTTTCTTCCGTCAAAATCATACTTAGCAATAAACCGATTTTTCATTTGTTGTAATTGCGGTGCAACATCTCCTCCAAAAAAAACTATTTCATTACCTTCTTTTATAGTAAACACTCCATGATAAGGAGAATGTCCTCCTGTTACTTCAAATGTTATATAATCATCAATGGTCTCATGATCTTCCATCAAATGAACTTTATCAGATGACTGTAATAATTTTATTTTATCAGTCACATATGTTGGCTCACCCTTTTCCAAAGCAGCAGCCAATTCATTTTTATTTACATAATATGTTGCATTGGGAAAACTTAAAAAATATTGCCCTAACTGTTGATCAAGCAATGCCATTCCGTGGCAATGATCTTTATGCAAATGACTTATTAATACTTTGGTAACCTCCAAAGCTCCAATACCATGATGCATGAGATTTTCATGTATTTGTAAAACACCTTCGGCATTTGTAAATCCTAGGCCGGTATCAATGATCAGTATATCTTTTGTAGTAACAATACAAAATGGCTGAACTTCAACTAATAAGCTGCCAAGCGGTCTTTTTTGGAGATCATCTTTTTCTTTATCGAAAGGAATAAATTGTTTGGACCTGTCTACTGTAAAAGCGCCTTCGCTAAGTGGAATTATTTTCATTGCGGCAAAATTAGAAATTAATGCCTGAAATAATACTTAACTTTACAAAGCAGCAGAAATTCTTTAACCGGAGTCTGTTGAGTATTGGTTTTGCATATGAAAAAAGATCCCACTGTTATATTAATATTAGCATTAGCTATTGTGTTCATCATTGTAGTAGTAGCGGTTAATGCATTTTTGCAGGTAAGCTAACCCAACTTTGCTACAATGAAATTTTATTCCCGGGGCTGAAGAAATGCCTTTGATATTTGCTATCCATAACAACCCCATTAACAAACGGTTACCTATACCCAATTAATCTTTCCTCAAATTTTATGCTCTCATAGATAAGACGGCTGAAAAATCCGTTTAACTCATACTATGAAAAAGCAAATTTTACTTGTTGTATTTTCAGCAACATCATTCTTAGGTTTCGCTCAGGTTAAACCAGTATTTAAGATCAGCGCAGGCGTTAGTTCTTCCAGCATTCAAGGCGATGCCGCTGATCAACTCAATAATATTTTAGATTATACAAACGGCATGATCACCACCAACAGCAGCATAGGTTTTTATGCAGGAGCATCGGCAGGTATACCAATAAGTAAAATGGTTTCTATTGAACCGGGCTTGTATTACACGCAAAAAGGTTATGAAATGAAAGGGCAATTAAATCTTAAAGGCCTTGATTTTTTAGGCGCCAGTGCTAAAGCAAAATTACAAATGCAATATATCGACATCCCTATTTTATTAAAAGTTAACATGAATGGATTCCAGGTTTTTGCAGGACCACAAGTATCCTATCTTACCCAAGCAGATCTAAAAACAACGGCAGGAGTATTTGGTATAAATCTATTGAATAAAAAGATGGATGCTACTGATCAATTAAATCGTTGGGACATGGGGGTTACAGGAGGTGTTGGCTATCAATTTAACAATGGGTTGAATATTTCTGCATCGTACGACCGTGGCTTATCTAATGTAGATGCAAATAAAAATTTCAATTCTTATAACCAAACATTCAGAGTAGGTATTGGCTATAATTTTTAAAATAGTTGGAATTTAATTGTAGAAAAATACGATTGTTTTAATTTTACATCTTGCAATTATTTCCAAACGATATTGACCCCAATTATAACTTACTCCCAAAAGATGGAATAGTAAATTATTATGGTAAATTATTGTCATCGATCGAAGCCAATCATTACTTAGAAATTCTTTTAAATAATATTGAATGGAAAAATGATGAGGCTCTTATTTTTGGTAAAAAAATAATTACAAAACGAAAAGTAGCATGGTATGGGGACAAGCCATTTGAATATACTTACTCCAACACGACAAAATTAGCATTACCCTGGATGGCAGAATTGCTTGAATTAAAAACTATTATCGAACAAGAGAGTAATGAAACATTTAATTCCTGCCTGTTAAATCTTTATCATACCGGAGAAGAAGGGATGGCCTGGCATAGTGATGGAGAGGCGGACCTTAAAAAAGATGGGGCTATAGGATCAGTAAGTTTAGGGGCTGAGAGAAAATTTGCATTCAAACATAAACGGACGAAAGAAACTGTTTCCATAATATTAGAACATGGCAGCCTGCTTGTAATGAAAGGCACAACACAAAAAAATTGGCTTCATCGACTACCTCCTACCAAAACAATTAACTCACCAAGGGTAAATCTCACTTTCAGGACGATCATTGATACTGTTAAAAAAACTTAACATTGAAAACCAACACAATGTTGTTTTTATTTATTAATTTGTAACGACTAAAAATAGTATTATGGCTACCTCTACAAAAAAAGAAAAACCTAAAAAAGTTATCAGGAAAAAGATTGAAAATAAATTATCTGAAGTATTAGGAGAATTCAATACAAAGCTTGGTAAGAAAAAAGTAGAAAAACAAATTAAAAAAGCTGGTAAAATTTTAAGCAAGGGTTTGAAATTAGAAAAATCTGCAAAGAAGCTTAAAACTAAACCTAAAGTAAAGACTCCAAAAGTTATTGTTGAAAAAGTTGCAGAAACAGCTGACAATAATTTATAGAACTATTATCTTAATACCATTTGTCTATCTGCGTCTAGTTTAACAAGGATAAATATTAAAATAGTAAAGGTTAAAAGCGAAGAGCCTCCATAACTTAAGAGAGGAAGAGTGATCCCAATTACTGGAGCAAGCCCTATTGTTACACAAATATTTACTGCTACGTGAAAGAAAATAATTCCTGCAACGCAATAAGCATATACCCTGCTGAATGTACTTCGTTGCCTTTCAGCAATGGCAACAATGCGTAATAAAAGTCCTAAATAAATAAGCATTAGTAATGTACTTCCCCAGAAACCAAAGTTTTCTCCTACTGAAGTAAAAATAAAATCCGTATGCTGCTCAGGTACAAAATCTCCCTGCGTTTGTGTTCCTTTTAAAAATCCTTTTCCTAAAAACCCTCCGGAGCCAATTGCTATCTTAGATTGTTTTACATTGTAATTCTGCTGATCACTCTTCTTCTGTTTTATTTTTTCATCTTCAATATTGATCACTGCAGTTTTATTGTCAACAAAAGGATTGTCTACTCCCACCATACTGAATATCCTATCTGCCTGATATTTTTTAAAAACATGTTTAAAAGTGAACGGTACAATGATCCCAACAAATATGGAACAGAATGCCCATACACTTACTACTAATATCAGTAGTTGCTTATTTCTTCTTACCTGTCGGCGATTCAAATAAATAAATAATGCTCCTATGATCGCAAATGCAATTAATAAAGTTTTGGCAGGAAACAATAATGAAACGATAAGCAACACTGCCATGGCAACCCCTGTAATTAAATAACCCGGAGGGAGACCTTCTCTGTACATGGGTATTAGCAGTGAAAAATAAACAAGTGCTAAACCTGTTTCCCCCTGTGCTATGGATAATACTCCCGGAAGAAAAGAAATAGCGGCACCGATCATTTGGGATTGTGGCTTACTGAAATCCCTGTCTTGCATGGATAAATATTTTGCAAGTGCAAGTGATGTAAATATTTTACACAACTCTACAGGTTGAAGATTCATGAACCCCAGAGGTATCCAGCTTTTAGAACCTTTGATCTCTTTTCCCACTACAAAAGTTGCCAGTATTAAAACAATCCCGATGAGGTATGAGAGATTTGCTGTTGCGGTAAAAAATTTACTATCAGTCAATAAAATAAATATCGCAATCACAATACAGGCACCAAAATAAAAAAACTGTTTGCTGTAATTTTTTTTGAACCCAATGAAACTTTGTATTACCCCATCGGTGCTGCGATATTCTACAGAGAAGATACAGATCAATCCTATGATGACCAATATGGCATATAACCACACGATCAACCAATCAACTCCCTTTCCTATTGCCGGATTTTTCTGATTCACTTTTTGTTATTGTTTTTTATTCCCTCCGATACTTTAATTGACTACTGTATCTTTTGGCTCAGGCCTTTTTCGCTCATCAGGTAAAATTGCCTGAGGCTTTATTTTATTATCGCCACTATCTTTTTTAGGCAAGCCTTTTTTTGCTTTCTCTTTATCATCTTTAACTTTTGCTAATACATCTTCTTCATCATCTTTATCCAATTCCATTGTATCCTTTATGATCTGTATGTATCCTTTTGCGATGAGGTAAGCAGAATCTTTAGAATGAGATAAAGAATCCTGGCGGCGCATTTCAACATAAATTCTATTTGGGATCAAATTCAATTTAGATAATTGATCTATTCTTGCGATCCTTGCTTTATCAGTAATAGAATCTTTCAAATATTTTTCGATCATCAGTCCCACAATAGGTGCAGCATAAGTACCCCCAAAGCGGCCACTATTTTCCACCACACACATGATAGCAATTTTAGGATTATCTCTTGGTGCAAATCCACAAAAGAAAGCATGATTGGGTTGTTTTACTCCACGAAAATAGTTTTCTACAGTTCCTGTTTTACCACAAACCGCAACATCTTTTACTTTAGCTGCAACACCGGTTCCGTTATCAACCACTCCCTGCATCCCATCAAACACAGCTTCAAATACACTATCCGGAATATCAATTGTACTATGCTTTTCTTTGAATTTATCCAACATTCCAAATGCATCCCCTCCTTCAATTGAATCAACAAGATGAGGTATTTTATACCAACCCTTATTAGCGATGTAAGCCATTTCATTTGCTACCTGCATTGGCGTGACATCTACCTCTCCTTGTCCAATACTTACAGAACGGAAGCTGCAATAATTCCATTTGCCATTACCATATACTTTATTAAAATATGCAGGCGTTGGAATATTCCCTCTTTTTTCTGATGGCACATCAACACCTAATTTATGACCTAACCCGAACGCATACATGTACCTATCCCATACAGCAAGGCTGCTATCAATATTGGGATATTTGGGATTATTGATCACCCGTTGCATAACTGTAGCGAAATATGTATTATCGGATATCCTGATAGCATTACGAAGATCAAAAGTCCCGTAATCCAAGCAACGCATTGGCCTACCACTACCGCAACCATAGAAAGCCCCTCCACAGGACACACGAAAATCTGTACTGATAACACCTTCATGCAAACCTATCAATGCCTGCAATGTTTTAAAAGTAGAACCTGGTGAATAAGTTGCCCCGACTGTTCTGTTCAATAATGGTAATGCAGGATTAAGTAACAATTCTGCAATATGTTTTTTTCTTAATGCTCCCGTTAAAAGTTTTGGTTTAAAAGTTGGGCTACTAACCATACATAAGATACCACCAGTCTTAGGATCCACCGCAACAATAGAACCTAATTTGTTTTCCATTAATTTCTCTCCCAGCTCTTGCAATTCTATGTCGAGTGAGGTATGCATGTTTTGCCCTGCAACAGCTGTGGTATCATAGCGACCTTCTTCCAATCTTTCAGTAAGCCTGTTCTTATTATCTCTTTTCCAGTACTGTATACCTCGTTGCCCCATCAACACTTTTTCGTATGTACGTTCAATCCCCGTCTTTCCTGCGTAATCTCCTATCTGATAACCGTCATCAGGATGCGATTTTAAAAAATTGGTATCAACCTCAGATAAATAGCCAAGAATATTTCCGGCAGCATCAAAAGGATAACTTCTTACAGATCTCTCTTGCAAATAAAAACCCGGAGTAAATTTATAAAGTGCTTCATTGAGCATCGCCATTTTTTCATCGCTCAATAATCCATCAAAGATCGAAGGCCTGCTTCGTCCGTTCTTGATGATCAGTTCAACTATTTTTTTATTGAATTGTGCAGTATCTATTCCTAATATTCTGCAAAGTGTAAACGTGTCAACTCCTTTGATCTTATTGGGCACTACCATCAGATCGTAAATTGTAGTGTTTTGAAGAATGGCCTTTTTATTTCTGTCGTATACGATTCCTCTGTCAGGATAGATCACTTTTCTAAATTTACCCTGATCATCTGCTAAAATTTTATACTTAGAAGTAATTACCTGTAATGTAAATAATCTTGCAATGATGATAATGAACATCGCAATGAAAATAAGCCTTACAATATTTTTTCGGCTTTGATTAAAGGCTGGCACTTGGGGGTATGTTTTTAATAATGACTCTAAAAATTAAATTTACGATTTTTGATGCATTTCAAATTTACGATTTGGGATTTACGATGTACGATTGCATTAAATTTAAAGAGTAAACGTTTTTATTTTACTCTTCAGTATTCAGAAAATCGTACATCGTAAATCCCACATCGTAAATAGTTACACAGTATTTGTCCTGAATTGTTGTTTTCTGCTAAACAATAATTCTGTAATGATGATAAGCAATAAAGTTATAACAGTCGACAATAATGTTTTTACAATGAAATACCAGAAGCTACCAATTTGCCATGCCTCAAGCATAAATAACCAGCCATGGTGCATAAGCGTAAGGACGCCTGCGTAAATGATATAAGGTAAAAAACCTCCCATACTTTTTACAGATGGTTCTTCATAGTTAGTATCAGCACCTTCTTGCGGTATCAATATATTGATAAAGAACGGACGGAAATAAGCTATCAGTACACAAGCTGATGCATGAAAGCCAGGGTTATGCCTGAAACTGTCTAATGTAAACCCGAGGATAAATGCGAATATCATTTGCATGGGCCTGTTCAATTTGAAAGGCATCCATAAAATAAAAAGAAAATATAAGTAAGGGGTAACCATCCTGTGCAAGTGTATCCTGTCAAGCACAAAAACCTGGAAAAGGATCAGTAAGATGAAACGGATGATATTTTTAACTAGTGTACTCAATTATTGATTTTGCTTTTTTACTTTTTCCAATAATTTATTCATTTCTTCTTTTTGCAAATTATCAATTGCATATACATATTGAAGATTATAAAAATTAGCAGCAGACTTCAATTTGATCAGATAATTATTAGTGCTTTTATCAGGAACCACTTGATCTACTGTTCCTATCAACATCCCGTATGGAAAAGTTGCTGTGTATCCACTTGTAAAAACAGTATCACCTTTTGCGATCTTTGCACTTTTGCGGATATCGTTCAATGTTAACCTGTTGGGATCTTTACCATCCCATGTAACCATTCCCACATCTCCTCCTTTTTTAAGTTTAGCGCTGATCTTACTATCCTTATGCAATAAACTCATTACAACCGAAAAATTATCACTTACATCAGTTACGATACCCACCACTCCATTGTTAGGATCAACAATACCTACATCTTTTCTCATTTGCTGGTTTGCTCCACGACTAAGTTCAATATAATTCTCCTGTGTAGTGACGTTGTTTAAAACAACTTTCGCCATTTTATACAACCATTTTCTGTGATTACCCAATGTATCATAAGGAATAGAATCGGTCACTATTTTAGTAAGTGTATCCGGACTTTCAAAATTTTGTCTTAGATGATTTCGTAACCCTTCATTCTCCTGAGCCAATCTTTTATTTTCATTTTTAAGATGGAGATAATCTTCTACCTTATCGTATTGAGTATTTATCTTTCCTGTGATACCTGTCATGTACGCAGTTGTAACTGCATTTTGATAGCGGTTGTAATGAACGATCAAATACAGGCAGAACCCCTGTAGTAACAGGAAGAAAATAAAATTTGAATGCCTGCGAATGAAGAGAAATATGTTACGCACTTGGTGTGAGTTGTTAATTTGTAGTACTTAGTTTGCAGTTTAAATACTGAATCAACTAAGAACTAAATATAAAGCATTGGATTTAAGACCAACTTCAACTATCTCATTACAAACGGATACCTATCGTAATTTTTTAACGCAATGCCTGTTCCTCTTACAACACTTTTAAGTGGATCATCGGCAATATGTACCGGCAATTTAATTTTTGCAGCAATCCTTTTATCAAGACCTCTAAGCAATGCACCACCACCTGTAAGATAAAGTCCACGACGATAAATATCTGCAGCTAATTCCGGAGGAGTAGTTTCAAGGGCTTTTAAAATTGCTTCTTCTATTTTGAATACACTTTTATCCAATGCTTCGGCAACTTCCTGGTAACTAACCATTACTTGCTTAGGGATACCGGTTACAAGATCTCTACCATTTACCGGAATATCATCCGGAGGATTATCAAGGTCTTTCATTGCAGCTCCTACCTGGATCTTAATTTGTTCGGCAGTACGTTCACCGATCAATAAACTATGGTAACGACGCAAAGCTTCCATAATGTCAGCAGTAAATTCATCCCCTGCAATACGGATACTTTGATCACATACAATACCTGCAAGTGCAATAACTGTAATGCCGGTAGTACCACCACCGATATCAATGATCATGTTACCTACAGGTTCTTCAACATCAATACCTATACCCAAGGCTGCTGCCATTGGTTCATGGATCAAATAAACTTCTTTAGCTCCCGCCTGCTCTGCGCTATCTCTTACCGCTCTTTTTTCAACCTCTGTGATGCTGCTTGGTATGCATATCATCATTCTCCAGCTTGGTGCAAAAAGTGGTTTTTTAGGGTAGATCATTTTGATCATTTCCCTTATCATTAATTCAGCAGCGTTAAAATCAGCAATTACGCCATCCTTTAAGGGACGAACAGTACGGATGCTTTCATGGGTTTTTTCATGCATCATCAATGCTTTTTTCCCAACTGCTAAAATATTTTTTGGATTATTTCGGTCTAATGCAACTATTGAAGGTTCATTTACAACTACTTCATCATTAAAGATTATGAGGGTATTTGCGGTCCCCAGATCCATCGCTATTTCCTGTGTAAAAAAATTAAAGAGGCCCATATATAGTGTGAAAAAATTAGATATTATTTAATGTGAGCAAAGGTGGTGGAAATTATTCGAAATAACAATGGCAAACCCTTTATTTTTAAACATTTGGGGCAAATTTGTGAATTAGTTTTTCAGATCAAAATTTATCCCCGAAAACAGCCTGCTAAATTATTTAGTTAATTGCACTTTTTGAATGGGAATAAAACGGCGTTAAGCATTAACGTTAGTGTCACTATTTCCTGAAACTTTCTTAAATTCATACCCAATATCATCCCTGAAATACATCTCATCAAAATGTAATTGCTCCAGCATATAAGCAGATAATTCTGCAGCCTCGGTAATGGTATCTCCCAATGAGGTAACAGCCAAAACCCTTCCTCCATTTGTTACGATATTTTCCCCATCGATTTTTGTGCCGGCATGAAAGACCATTGTGCCCTCAAAAATCGTTTCGTCAAGTCCTTTTATTACTTTACCTGTTTCATATTTATTTGGATAGCCCCCACTAACTGCAACTATGGTAGCTGTTGCAGATGAACTGATCTTTACATTCACCTCATGAATTCGTTGTTCAGAAATTGCAGAAAGTATTTCTACAAAATCATTTTCAACCCTTGGTAATATAGTTTCAGTTTCAGGATCTCCGAGACGGCAATTATATTCTATTACATAAGGTTCTTCATCTACTTTAATTATACCAATAAAAACAAAGCCTTTATAATCAAGATTTTCATTTCTTAAACCTGCAATACTTGGCTCTACGATCCTCTTAATAACCTTATCCATAAAGGTTTTGTCAGCAAAAGGGACGGGACTTATTGCTCCCATTCCTCCAGTGTTCAATCCACTATCGCCTACGCCTATACGCTTATAATCTTTGGCGTCAGGTAACAACACATAATTAATTCCATCAGTTACAGCAAACACACTCATTTCAATTCCTTTAAGGAATTGCTCCACTACAACTCTTTTACCTGCATCACCAAATTTTGAACGCTGTATCATTAACTCAAATTCAGCTAATGCCTCAATATGATTAAAGCATATAACCACTCCTTTACCTGCAGCAAGCCCATCAGCTTTTAATACTATCGGTAAAGCATGGTTGCGGATATATTCAATACCTTCTTCATAATTGGTAACATCAAATTCTCTATATGCCGCTGTAGGTATTTTATTACGATCCATAAAAGCTTTTGCAAAAGCTTTGCTTCCTTCAAGCTGAGCAGCCTCTTTTGACGGACCAACTACTTGTATATGTGCAGTAGCAGGATCATTTTTAAAAAAATCATATATCCCTTTTACCAGTGGCTCTTCGGGCCCAACTAGTATCATGTTTATATTATTTGATAAAGAAAAAGAAGCAAGAGAACTGAAATCTGTAGGATTGATCTCAATATTTTCAGCACAGGTAGCAGTACCGGCATTACCAGGGGCAACAAATAATTTTTCACATAAAGCACTCTGCTTTATTTTCCATGCCAGCGCATGCTCTCTTCCTCCACTTCCAATGATCAGGATGTTCATTAACAGTTAGTTTTTATATTTAGGATAGTTTGTTGCAGGCAAAATTAACCCTAGCAACATAGTAAACCATATTTTTTTTATAAGCGGCTGAATATGGGTTTTAACCGTTTATATAGTATCTCTTTAAATTTTACCACTTTAAGAGGAAAATCACTACTTTGAGTTACTAAATTATCTAAAAATGACAGATCAAGTTGTTGATAAAAACGGACATCCTCCTAGTTTATTTATTTTATTTTTTACAGAAATGTGGGAACGGTTTAGTTACTACGGAATGCGTGCCCTATTGGTACTTTTTCTTACCACAGAATTAATTGGTGGTGGATGGGGCTGGACCCGAAGCGATGCGTTACAGCTTTATGGAATATATACTGGGCTTGTATACCTTACTCCCATATTAGGAGGTTTTATAGCTGACAAATTTTTGGGATATAGAAATGCAGTTGCTATAGGAGCTTTAATTATGACGATAGGCCATGCTTCCATGGCTTTTGACACTCCTTTTAGTTTTTATCTTGGTCTGGGTTGTCTTATTATCGGCAACGGTTTGTTTAAACCCAATATATCTTCAATTGTTGGTAAACTATACGAAAAAAATCCTGAAAAAAAGGATGCTGCTTACACGATATTCTATATGGGAATTAATGCCGGTGCATTCTTAGGTATATTATTATGCGGTTACATTGGGGAAAAAGTAGGTTGGAGTTTTGGTTTTGGACTTGCGGGTATTTTCATGTTTTTTGGAATGCTTCAATTTTGGTTTGCAAGAAATATTTTCGGGGCGATAGGACTAGTACCCTTAAAGCAGAATAAAATAATATTAACTCCCGAAGAAACCGATAAGGAAAATTCAGAGAAACATATTCATAGAGATAGAATAATTGTAATTGGTGTATTTGCATTTTTTACAATTTTTTTCTGGATGGCTTTTGAACAAGCCGGAGGGTCTATGACAATTTTTGCAGATGATTATACTAATAGAGTTTTAACCGGCAGCAGTGGTGTTATATTTAAGTGGAGCAATACGCTTTTAACTGTGGTTCCAATGATCATTTTAACTTTTGTTTTGATTAATCTTACAAAAAAGACATACAAAAATTACTTATCATCAAATTTATTTCTTGGAACTAGTTTTGCCATTATTTGGGGAATAGTAATATGGATGCTAGTTAAAGAATTTAAAGCAGACTCATCCGAAGTGCCTGCTTCCTGGTTCGGTATTTTAAATTCATTTTTTATTATTGCTTTGGCTCCTATGTTTTCTAAATTATGGGAAAGTAAATACAACCCTTCCGGACCTGTGAAATTTGCATTAGGATTAATATTACTCGGGTTAGGTTTTGCAATACTTGCGTATGGTAGCCTTAATATACCTTCGGGGGCAAAGACAGCATCTGTAAGTATGATTTGGCTTATTCTTGCTTACCTGTTGCATACCCTCGGAGAACTTTGTTTATCCCCTGTTGGATTATCGTATGTAAGCAAACTCTCTCCTCCAAAACTTCTTGGTTTAATGTTTGGAATATGGTTTATTGCTAATTTCATCGCTAACTATTTAGCTGGCTTAAGCGGCAGCTTTATAGATAAGATATCAGAACAGTATTCACTAAAAACTTTCTTTTTAATTTTTACATTTTTACCCATTATTGCTGGTGCTATAATGTTACTTATGAATAAATTTTTAATAAAGAAAATGCATGGAATAAGATAATTTCCTGAGCTTGTAAAAAAAAGAGCGACAATTATGTCGCTCTTTTTTTTATTGATATAATCTATACGAATTTTAAATGTTCATATTGCTTACCTAAAATGTTTTTATCATCTGCACCTAACCATTTATTTAAAACTGTTGCATAAACATTTTTAAAATCAACTTTATATTTCAGATCGCCATCATTGAGATCTGCCAGATCAGGCATTTCATTTAAAATACCTTTTTGTTTCAACCCTCCGCTGATAAAGAACATATTGTTTGCAGTTCCATGATCTGTACCACCGCTCCCATTTTGTGAAACTCTTCTGCCAAATTCACTAAAGGTCATCATCAATACATCGTCAAAGCGATTGTTATTTTTCAGATCGGTCGTGAATGCTTTAACTGCATCATTGAATTCTGTAAATAATCTCTTTTGTTTATCATTTTGATTTACGTGTGTATCAAAACTTCCTAATGAAACATAGTAAACCTTCGTATTAATATCAGAAAAAATAAGCGACGCTATTGTCTTTAAATTTTTACCTAGCTCTGTGCTCGGGTATACTTGATTGGTTGGATGTAATTTACTTTGTTGAAAAATATAATCGGCACTGCTCAATGTTTCACTCATTGTCTTGTATAAATAGTCAGCAGTTTCTTCACTTGTATGATGTGACGCACTTATATCTTTAAAAAACTTTTCGTTACTGCTGCTATACAAACGACGGGGATCTTTTACCGCCAACCCTTTATTATTCTCTCCTTTCAATGCAAGACTTAATGTATCATCTACTTCCAGCGCCTGGGTAGGTTTATCACATCCTTTGCATTGTGCATCAAGATAACGTCCTACCCAACCTGTATTTATATATTCATTGCTATTACTTGCACTATGCCAAATATCCATGCTTCTGAAATGTGACCTATCAGGATTTGGATACCCAACATTATTTAATATCCCTACACTTCCTGCATCAAAAAGCTCTTTAATACTTACCAGCGCAGGGTTTAAACCTGCTTCATCTGTCAACCGCAATGCATCAGTAGCAGCAATACCCAGCTTAGGACGCTCCTTGTAATAAATATCATTTCTTACAGGGATAATTGTATTTAATCCATCATTACCACCACTAAATTGTAATACAACAACTACTTTATTTCCTTGCGGAACCATCATTGGTTTTTGCAAGGCACTTAAAAATTTCGGCATCATTAAAGATGCTGTGGCTAATGACCCAAGCTGGATAAATTCTCTGCGTTTGATAACCATGATGATAAATTTAATTGTCTTTTTAAGTTGACCAATTTACGATGTACGATTTACGATGTACGATTTCTAAATCTTTGAAACGCAAGTAAAAATAGTAACCCCATTAAACTAAAGAAAATCGTAAATCGCAAATCGTAAATAAAATTAGCAAAGCTGATACTCGGGAGTACTCATCAAATTGATAACAGCACTTTTAATAAAATTCTCCCTGCTTTCTTTATTCAAATATTTATTTAATACTTCGTCACCCACCCTGCTTTTGGTTTGCAAAGTTGCTGCAGTGATAACAGGCAATAATTGTTCTCTGGATGTCTTCGCAAATATCTTTGAAACCTTTTCCCAATCTACAATTGCAGTTCCTCCCTTAGCGGCAAATTGTTTGTTTTGCTGTTTTGATATTTTCTCTTCCATCATTTGTCCCATCATCACATCGTCATCACTTTTGGGCTTAATATTAATACTTTCATTTGCAGTGATGATCTGTGGTATTCTTAGCCTCAACATCAATGTGCTGCTGTCTATCCAGCTTTTTCCGCCGGGCCAACCTGCTACGTTGGGAGGATAAAAAAGTATCTGGCCTAATAATCTTTGAAACAGTAATTGTGCGGCATCGTCTTGCAATTCCAATGGCAGCATACGTCTCATCCCAACTAGCAGATCGATAGGGGATTTAATTTTTGTGCCAATATTTTTCTCGGTATAAAACCAATCTGCAGTAAAAATATTTTCAAGAAGTTTTTTAATGTCGTATTTATCTGCATAAAATTTATCAGCTAAAGATTTTACAATTGCATCGTCTACTTTTTCATTTACAAAATAGCTGTATATCTTTTTTGTAATAAATTTTGCTGTTTGTTTTTGCTCCAATAGAATATCTATTACATCATCGCCATCAAAATTGCCTGTTTTACCCAAAATAGTTTTAACGCCATCATCATGCTGTTTTTTTCTAAAAACAAATTCCCCCTGTAAATTAAAGCCCCATCCTGTAAAGGCTCTTGCGGCTTCTTTTATATCAGTTTCAGTATAATTGCCCCTACCCATTGTAAACAACTCCATTACTTCACGGGCAAAATTTTCATTGGGGTGTTTCTTTTTATTTTGCTGATTGTTCAAAAATTGCAACATAGATGGACTCTTGCTCACTGCTCTCAACAACTCTCCAAAATTATCCAGCGCATTTGTTCTTATCGTATGCAATAGTTCCTGCTGATAAAAAATATTAATAACTCTTGCCGAAAAATGATTGTGCCAGAAAAAACTCATTCGCTCTCTCAACTGTGCCTCACTATTTATCATCTCATCCATCCATTTAAGATTCAGATTCTTCAGCCCCTCTCTGGATTGGTATTGTAATTCTTTCTTTTGATCTTTTGAAAGTTTATCAAATTGTGCTAGATCCTGCATTCCTTTTACTAACCCTTCAAATAAATTTGTTGCTACCTGTAATTTTTGAGGTTGTTTAGCAGAAGTCTTTAATAATAATATCCATAATTTTTTTTGAGACATGGACTCCAATTCTTCAGACATTTCGGCCATTGGTCCAAAGGCGGACCGCCAAAGAAGATGTTGATTTTTTAAACGATTGGAGACCGGCATAGATAAAGATTTATTTCACAATTTAAGCAATCGCTGTTATGACCGTTTCAATATTTAAAAGTTTAATGCAAGATCAGTTTGATGTAAAAAATTGTTTCTCAGCCTCAATCATCTTGAATTTAACAACATATATATTTTATTAATTAAGTAACTTGCTTTAAGAAAATTGTCATGAGAATATGAAAGCTTTAAAATATTTTATTCCCTTAATTGTTTACTTACTTACATACCTGGCATTTACAAATCACGGGATCCTTACATGGGCACCATTGATATATGCTTTTATTTTCCTCCCGTTGGTAGAACTGTTTATGAAACCCGATGCTAATAATTTCACTGCTGCGGAAGAGGAGATGGCAAAAAAAGATAAGGTATATGATTATGTACTTTACTTATTTGTGGTTTTACAATTTGGTGCATTATGGATCTTTTTAAACGGCATGAAAGATACTACACTTGCATGGTGGGAGATTGCAGGAAGGGTGTGGACCATGGGTGTATTGTGTGGCACTTTTGGAATTAATCTTGGGCATGAATTAGGCCATAGAGTAAATAGATTTGAACAAACGCTGGCAAAGGCATCTCTTCTTACATCGTTGTATATGCACTTTTTTACAGAGCATAATAAAGGCCACCATAAACATGCAGCAACACATGAAGACCCAAGCAGTGCAAGGTATAATGAGTCGGTATATGCATTTTATTTCAGGTCTATTATTTTTTCATACTTCTCCGCCTGGAAAATAGCCAACAGTGAAATGCAAAAAAAAGGCTTACCGATTTTTCATTGGAAAAATGAAATGATCATTGCTCATATTATACAAATACTTTTTGTTGCTGCTATCTTCTTATGGTTTGGGCCTTTGATCACTTTGTATTTTTTAATTGCTGCCGGACTTGGTATTGGTTTGCTTGAAACTGTAAATTATATTACACATTATGGTTTGCAACGCAAAAAAAATACTGATAATAAATACGAAAGAGTAATGCCCTGGCATAGCTGGAACAGTGATTATGTATTGGGAAGATTAATGTTGTTTGAATTAAGCCGCCATAGTGATCACCATTATCTTGCAAGTAGAAAATACCAGATCTTGCAACATCATGACGATGCACCTCAATTACCTACGGGTTACCCGGGCAGTCTTATACTTGCCTGCGTACCGCCAGCCTGGTTTTATGTTATGAATAAAAAGATAAAAAAACTAGAAAAAGGAGTTTAGGTTAACTCTTTGCATTAGCCTGAACATACGCTAAAACATTCGCCTTTTCTGCATCTGTCAGCTTTGCTTTTGGTGCCATCCAATCTACCAACCCTACCCATCTTGTTGCAGTAAAATTTTGTGGAATTGGCAAAGCATGACACCTGCCGCATTTAGCTTCATAAGTTATTCTTCCTGATGCAATATTAGTTTCTGCTACTACCATCGGTGCAGGAGTCTCTGTTGGTGTAGTAGTAGATGTAGTTGTTGGAGTTACTTTTTTGCTACAGCCAAAAACTGCAATCACTATAATAGATAAAACGATCGCTTTTTTCATTTAAAAAAATTTAGATACTGAAAATACAATTTCTTTTTCTATTAAAAATGTATTGACAAAAGATTAACCGATTTTTTCTGCTCCAAAATAAGAGTGTAAAACCTTAGGTAACAATATCCCATTCTCTGTTTGGTTATTTTCCAATAAGCAAGCTACAATACGGGGAAGCGCTAGAGATGAGCCATTCAAAGAATGCAGCAATTGTGTTTTACCATTGGCATCTTTATAACGGATCTTCATCCTGTTGGTCTGATAAGTTTCAAAATTACTTACACTACTGCACTCAAGCCATTTTTGCTGTGCAGCACTATATACTTCAAAATCATAAGTAAGTGCTGAGGTAAAGCTCATATCGCCACCGCATAAACGAAGTATGCGATAAGGAAGTTCAAGTGCCTGCAATAATTTTTCAACATGGCTAACCATTTCCTCTAAAACTCCATAGCTTTTATCGGGATGTACCAATTGTACTACTTCTACTTTATCAAACTGGTGCACCCTATTCAATCCACGAACATCGCTACCAAAGCTACCAGCCTCTCTTCTAAAGCAAGGAGTATAGGCTGTCATTTGTATGGGTAACTCTGTTTCCTTAACGATCTCATCTCTGTAAATATTTGTTACCGGAACTTCCGCAGTTGGGATCAGGTAAAATCCATCCGCAGTAATATGATACATCTGGCCTTCTTTATCCGGCAACTGTCCTGTACCGTAAGCAGAGGCTTCATTCACCATATGTGGTGGAATATATTCTGTGTATCCGGCATCAATATTATAATCCAAAAAATATTGGATCAAAGCTCTTTGCAATTTTGCACCCTTCCCTTTATACAAAGGAAATCCGCTACCTGTTAATTTTACACCGGTTTCAAAATCCACCAGGTCATATTTTTTTATAAGATCCCAATGTGGTACTGCACTTGCATATAATAGTGGCTTTGCTCCTACTTCTTTAATATTCTCGTTTTCTTCCGGTGTTTTACCTTTTGGAACAGAGGTATGTGGAAGGTTAGGCAATTTTAAAATTTCATCATTGAAAGTTTTTTCTGCACTCATAAGTTGCTCACTCAATTGTTGAATGGTATTTTTTTGTGCTGTTACTTCCGCTTTTTTTTGTTCAGCCAATTCTTTCTCTCCTTTACCCATCAACACCCCAATTTCTTTACTCGTACTATTTAAAGAGGCTTGTATAGCTTCGCTTTCTGCTTTTAATTTACGCACCTGTTCATCTAATTCAACTACTTTATCAACCAATGACAGGTCACCAAAATTCTTAACACTCAATTTTTCTTTAACTGCATCTACATTTTGGCGTATATAACTGATCTGTAACATTTTTACTCTAATATTTTGGCAAATATAAACTTCAATTGCTTATTGCGTAAATTTGTGTTATGCAACATCTACAAGAGGACCTACAGATACGCTGGTTAAAGCTGAGGATCAAGTTAAAAGAGAATTTTGGAATTAAGCCAGATATGGATGGTGTTCTATTTTTGATAGGAGTGCAGGAACTTGGTGCCGGCAAACAAACATTTACCAAAGAACAAAAGCAAGATCTCATGCACATAGCCGTTTGTACATTATTGGCACAAAGTGGTTATTATATCAATGAAGGCAGAGATGAAGACGGCTGGCCACACTTTAAACAACTGAAACCTTTACCAACATTCAATACATACGAGCAGGAAAACTTTCTTAAAGACCATGCCCTGCTTTATTTCAGCGCTCAAGGCGTAATTTAATTTTTTGTAAAGCGAATAGTCGCTATTGGAGCTAATGTAGTATTTCCATTAGCAAGCACAGTTGCCATCGATGGTGTAAGCAATTGTATATTTTGTTGCGGCACCGTTGCAGGATTAGCATATCCAAAAACATCTCCATCTTCTGTACCAGCGTCATACACAAACATATTTATTGTCGTATCAGACACCCAGCTTTTATTTCTGAACAGATCAACATCATGTATTCCCATGAACCAATCAGGCGATGGAGCGATCATCGATGCAAGGCTTACAAAAGAATACTCAGATGTTAGATTTAAAGCCGTTTGTATTGAACCTATTGCACCTGACGGCTCAAACATTACAAATTTGTACAAGGCTTTTTGTTTACTTACAATATTATCCATTTCTGTAAAAATAGTATTGACAGATCCCACTTCTGCAACCACCTCCATGCCGGGTGAAGCTAAGGTGCCTGGCTGCCACAGGCTTGTATCCTGCGAATGTACCATACCGCATAGAAGGGTTACGTGTGCATTTGGAGGCACTGTAAATTCAGGAGATCTCCAGTTTAACTGTACCGCAACTTTATAAGAAGCTTCGCTATAGGTTGAAGGTGTTACAGCCTCCTTTTTGCAAGAGATCAATAGCATTACAACAAATAAGTAGTTAATTAATTTCAAAATGTTGAAACGATATTTCATTCTTATTACATTTGCTGAAAATTATTCAATATTGTTTTAAATACGTGTAAAATGAGTAAAAAGTTTTATTTTATCCCCGGTTTATTATTATTGTTTTGTTTGGTAGCTAATATCAGTTACGGGCAAACAACAAAAAAGACAGCGAAAAAAACTACAGTTAAAAAAACTGCTGTGAAAAAGACGGTTTCTAAAAAACAGATTGTACCTAAAAAATTACCCGGTACCAGAGTAAAGATAACTACTGATTCCGGAGTGATCATTGTTCGTTTGTATGATAGCACACCATTACATAGAGACAATTTTGTAAAATTAGTAAAAGAAGGATTTTATGATAGTCTGATCTTTCACAGAGTGATCCAGGATTTTATGATACAAGGTGGAGACCCATTAAGCAAAAATGCTCCTTCTGGTACGGCTTTGGGTATGGGTGGCGGAGATATGCAAAGGATCCCTGCAGAATTCAGACCAAGCCTTATTCATAAAAAAGGAGCATTGGCTGCAGCTAGAGATAATAATCCTGAAAGAGCAAGCAGTGCTTGTCAATTTTATCTTGTGCAAGGAAAAAAATACAGCAACGAAGAACTTAGTGGTTTAGAAGCGCAGATGGGAATAAAATATACGCCTGCACAACGTAATATATACACAACTATAGGTGGTACACCATTTTTGGATATGAATTACACAGTATTTGGAGAAATTGAAAGCGGATTAAATGTTATAGATAAAATTGCAAAAGTGTCTAAAGATCCGGGAGACAGACCATTAATAGATGTGAGAATGAAAATGGAAATAGTAAAATAAAACTTGTTACTTTGCCCTTTCAAGGAAATAAGAAATAAGAAATAAGAAATAAGAAATAAGAAATAAGAAATAAGAAATAAGAATAATGAATATACCATCAAACCTGCATTATACAAAAGACCACGAATGGATCACTCTTGAAGGAGATATTGCTACTATTGGCATTACAGATTTTGCTCAGGGGGAATTAGGTGATATTGTATTTATAGAGATCACATCAGTAGGAAAACCATTAGGTAAGGAAGATATTTTTGGCACTATTGAAGCAGTAAAAACTGTAAGCGATCTTTTTTTACCGGTTGCTGGCACTATTACAGAGATCAATCCTGCATTGGAAGCAAATCCTGAATTGGTAAACACAGATCCATATGGCGAAGGATGGATGGTGAAAATGAAAGTAGATACTCCTGCAGATGTTGAAGATTTATTGAACAGTGATGCTTACGGAGCTTTGATCGGTTAATTTCACAGACTGCATCTGACATTTAAAATTTGCTACATGCAAAATATCCCGTTTAAAAAATTCATACCAGGCATTGCCTGGTTTTTTCTTATATTGATCCTGATCGGTCTTCCCGGTGATGATCTGCCAAAAATGGATACCTGGTTTCAAAGATGGAATATTGACAAATTGATCCATTTTACCTTGTTTGGTATATTGGCTTATCTGTTCATCCTCCCCTTTAAAAGATCGGGCATAACTAATAAGGAAAAACATCAATACTTTTTACGTATCTGTTTTGCAGTGATCCTCTGGGGGTTAACCACCGAATTTATTCAGGAATACTATGTTCCTCATCGTTCATTTGACCTATTGGACTGGGCTGCCGATAGCTTAGGGGCGGTATTGGCATTATTCTTTGCCAAAAAATGGCAATAAATCAATTTTCAGCATTTTAACTATATTTGTATATATGATAGATACAGAGAATATGGAGTACAATACTACCAGAAATCATTTAACGATGAGAGAATATGGCAGACATATTCAGAAGATGGTGGAATATTTATTGTCGATCGAAGACAAAGAAAAGCGTCAAAAGAATGCTTATGCTTTAATTGAATTAATGGGCTTTTTAAATCCGCATTTAAAAAATGTGGAGGATTTCCGTCATAAATTATGGGATCACCTTTTTTTAATAAGCGATTTCAAATTAGATGTTGAAAGTCCTTACCCGATCCCGACAAGAGAAACCTTGAAGGCAAAACCGGAAAGATTAGCTTATCCAAAGAGATACCCTAAGTTCAATCACTTAGGAAAAAATATCGAAGTTGTAATTGATAAAGCATTGAAAGAAGAGAATCCGGAAAAACGCCAGGGCTTTGCAAACTCAATTGCTTATTACATGAAGCTTACTTACAGCAACTGGCATAAAGAGCTTGTTCATGATGACAATATTCAATCAGAATTACAAAGTATTACTGATGGTGAACTTGAATTCAACAACCGTCCGTTTGTAAAACATAGAGCTGATAACAGACCTGTAGATGATTATGGCACTGGCCGCAATAACAACCGTCGTAATTTTGGTCAACGCAATAACAATAGTGGCGGAGGTGGCGGAAGAAGAGATGGTGGTGGCGGTGGAAGAAACAACAACAATGGTGGACGTGGTGGAGATAACAGAAATAATAACAACCGCAATTTTAAGAAGAGATACTAATTTAATATGCTAATGTGCTGATTAGCTAATAAAAAACCCTGATAAATTCAGGGTTTTTTGTTTTCTTTGATTATAATTTTTAATTGATCATTTTTTAATAGATACGATGAGCTCATTTGAAGTAAGAGGCGGTAAAAAACTTTCCGGAGAAATAACTCCACAAGGTGCAAAGAACGAAGCGTTGCAGATCATTTCGGCAGTATTGCTTACTCCTGAAAAAGTTACCATAAAAAATATTCCTGATATCATTGATGTAAATCTTCTCATAGAATTATTGGGAGAGATGAGGGTAAAGATCGATCGTGTCAGCAGAGACACCTGCATCTTTCAATCAGATAATGTGGATGTAGATTTTTTACATAGTAAAGAATACCATAAAAAAAGTGGTCGCTTACGTGGCTCTGTAATGCTTGCCGGTCCAATGTTAGCACGTTTTAAAGAAGCTTATATACCTAAACCTGGTGGCGATAAAATTGGCAGAAGAAGATTAGATACACATATCATTGGTTTTGAAAAACTTGGTGTAAAATTTCATTACGAAAGCGAAGAAGGATTTTTTCAACTGAATGCAAAAGAAATGAAAGGGTGCACCATGCAGCTTGATGAACCAAGCGTAACAGGCACCGCAAATATTTTAATGGCGGCCGTGATGGCAAAAGGCAAAACAGTTATTTATAACGCAGCTTGCGAACCTTACCTGCAACAACTTTGTAAAATGCTTAACCGCATGGGTGCAAAAATTTCAGGTGTCGGAAGTAACATGCTCACCATAGAAGGAGTAGATTATTTAGGAGGAACAGAACACAGTATGTTACCCGATATGATCGAAGTAGGAAGTTTTATCGGTCTTGCTGCGATGACGCAAAGTGAGATCACTATTAAAAATGCTGGCATTGAACATTTGGGTGTCATTCCTGAAAAATTTAAGCAACTCGGTATTAAAATGGAATTCAGAGGGGATGATATTTATATTCCTTCGCAAGAATTGTACGAAATAGATAAGTACATGGACGGTGGTGTGCTTACAATGTATGATCATCCGTGGCCGGGATTTACACCAGATCTTTTAAGCATTGTTTTAGTCACAGCAACACAAGCAAAAGGCAGCGTACTCATCCATCAGAAAATGTTTGAAAGCCGTTTGTTCTTTGTAGATAAACTTATCGACATGGGTGCACAGGTTATTCTTTGTGATCCACATAGAGCTGTAGTTATAGGCCTCGAAAGAGAAAAACAATTACGAGGTATAACGATGAGTAGTCCAGATATACGTGCCGGTGTAGCCTTGCTGATAGCAGCTTTGAGTGCACAAGGAAAAAGTATCATTCAAAACATTGACCAGATAGACAGAGGTTATCAAAATATTGATGCTCGTTTACAAGCGTTAGGAGCCGATATAAAACGTATTTAATTTTTTGAAACAAACTTCTAACTTCTTTTAATTCTTGATATTGTTTCGAAATTAAGAATAGAGAACTAATGTTGAAGTCACAGTAGTGCAAAAGTTGAATAAAGCTAAGCGGCAGGAACGGGCCGTAATCGTTCCTGCCTTGAATTTTTTTGTTACTTTTTTGTTTCAAGACAAAAAAGTAAATAAGCGTGTAAAAAATTATGATTGAAAACATTTTCACCCAACATATCATTCTTGAAAATGAAAGAGTATTGCTTCGCCCTATTGAACTAAGCGATGCCGAACATTTTATTCCATTTGTAATTGCAGAACCTACCCTATGGCGTTACTCCCGTGAAGCGCCTTATGATGTACCAACGATGCAACAATATGTGATCAACGCAGTTAACAACCGAACTAACGAGAAGGAATATACGTTTATCATTTTTGATAAAAAAGCTAACCGCTATGCCGGTAGTACAAGATTTTATGATGTTCAGCAACAATTCAGAACTACCCAGCTTGGATATACCTGGTACGGAAAAGATTTTCAGCAAACAGGATTGAACAGGCACTGCAAGTTTCTCATCTTTCAATTTGCATTTGAACAATGGGAATTAGAAAGAGTCGAGTTACGGGCAGACGTAAGAAACACCAGATCTATAGCTGCCATGAAAGCTATTGGCTGTGTTCAGGAAGGCATTATACGTAAACATTTACCCAATAACGAAGGTGGTAGAAGAGATAGTGTTATCTGCAGCATTTTAAAAGATGAATGGTTTGGAAGTATAAAAACAATGCTGAAAAATAAAGCATATTAAACATTTATAATAAGTTGTAGCTATTTTCTGTATTTTTGAGCACTTACCTGTGAAAGATAAAACATCTCTTTTTTATTATTTATTTTTCAATGAACAGGTTAGAGTTATTTTTTTCAAGAATATTTTTACTTGCAGGCATTTTAATCATATGCTCAGATGTATCTGCCCAGTTAAAGGCAGATTTCACAGTTGATAATGCAAGTGGCTGCTCTCCTTTGAGTGTCAAGTTTACAAATACAACAACTGGTGCTTCTCCTAATGTAAAATGGTCCTGGAATTTAGGCAATAGTAATACATCAGCATTACCTGCACCAGGTGCCACATATCGTACAGAACAAAAATATACAATAACCTTAACCGCTACTGATGGCACCGTTAGTTCGGTAAAAACAATGGATATCTATGTATATAAAAAACCTTCGATTGATTTTACTGTAACGCCGTCAGGCGGATGTATTCCCTTAACAGCATCTTATATAGCTAATGCAGCTGCTGGTGACGGCACAATAGCTCAATACCTTTGGGATTATGGGGATGGCAAAACAGAACAAGGTCTGAGTTTTCAAAAAAGCACACATATTTATACTGATCCGCAAACGCCCCCAATCACATTGACGGTTACTAATAGCTATGGGTGTTACAACAGTTTAACTAAAAATAATCTTATAGAAATTTCTGATGGAGTAAAAGCTTCATTTAAACCTTCAACATTTGCTGTTTGTAATGCCGGAGACAATGTAACATTCACAAATACAAGTACAGGAAGTGGAACATTAAGTTATAGTTGGGATTTTGGAGATGGCAAAACATCTACTGAACAATCTCCAGTTCATTCATTTGCTACCAAAGGAAATTTTTCTGTTAAATTAACAACAAAGAGCAGCAGTGGTTGTACCTCTATAACATTACCAATAACGATCAATGTGGCTAATTTCATAGCAGATTTTGATGTTCCTTCTTTGATATGTCAAAATACCAATATCACTTTTGGAAATAAAGGCACAAAACCTTTTGATAAAGCAGAATGGTATATTGATAATAACCTCAATCCTTACTATAATTATTATGGCGATATCAGTCAAACATTTTATCAACCTGGAGATCATAAATTAAAACTTATTAATTATTACGGCAATTGTAAAGTTGAAATGACCAAGAATTTTACAGTAAATAAAGTGCCACAAGTATCGCCATTTATTGCAGATGTGCAGGGAGCATGTGGTGTTCCTGTAACTGTTAATTTCAAAGACACTTCAAAAGAAGCAGTAAAATGGAATTGGAGTTTAGATTATTGGTCAGCGTCATCTTTTTCCAATTCTCAAAACAGTTCATATAATTTTACAACTGGCAGTTCAAACGGTATTAATTTAACTATAACGAATAAAGAAGGTTGTACCAATAACATTACCAAATACATATATTATGGTAAGCCAGAAGTGCAAATTTCAGTTAAAAATATAGATGGCAGTACTTACTATAATTACAATTATGGCAAATGCGGAAATGTTTCAGTGAAAATGACTGCATATCCCGACTCAATATTAAAAGATATAAAATGGAACTTTGGTGATGGCGCTGCAGTTTCTACAGAAAGAAGCCCAAGCCATACCTACACAAAAAATGGGGAGTATACAATAACTGCAAATTACACAACTACCAATGGTTGTGTAGGTACCGCATACTATAGTACAATTAAAGTAATTGAAATACCAGCATTTGATTTTACAGTAAAAAATGGAACTACAATTTGTGGTAATACACCAACAACTTTTTCAAGTACAATTGATGCGTATGATTGGAGTTATCAATGGATGTTTAATAATGATCCATATTCCTATAATTATGGATCTTCCACTGTGAAAAAATTTGAGTATGACACTACTTATACAGTTCGTATGATTGCAAGCAATAGTGGGTGCAGGGATACAGTACTGAAAAAAGATTATGTAAAAGTATTGCCCCCATTTCCAAAAATTGGCCGGATATTAAATACATGTGCAGGTAACAGAGGTGAAGTTACTTTTGAAGACAATACCTATAAAGCTTTAAAATGGAGTTGGAGTTTTGGTGATGGAAGTGCTGCAGAAGAATATACAGTTTACAAACCGGCAGTCAAACATACTTATACAAAAACAGGAAGCTACAAGGTTTACCTAACAACTACCTATAATAATTGCACCGTAAAAGATTCAGCAATTGCTGTAGTGCTGTTAAAACAAAAACCTGTTTTATCAAGTTTAAAAAATGATGCTTGCGGTAGCGATGTAGTTACTTTAACCCTAAGCAACTATGAAGTTAATCCTGCCGTGAATTATTATTACAGTACATACTCGGTTACTACTATTCAGTATGCTGATCTTACAAATGCCAATGTTTATTATAGTTACAATGATAGTTATTGGAAAACGGGAGTTACGGGTACGATCCGGGACTTAAGCCCCGGCAAAAATGATCTGAGGATGATCTCTACTTCAGGTTTTTTTGGTTGCCAGGATACTTCAAATTTTATTCCTCTAAAGATCCATGGACCGACAGCTGCTTTTAAAAAAGAAACTCATTCTGGGTGTTTTAAAGAGCCGGTAACCTTAACTGATCTATCTGTAAAATTTGATAACACGGCTATTGTAAAATGGGATTGGAATTTTGGAGACGGTACTACAAAAACAGTTACAACCGGCGGCTCAATAGCTCACTTATATAGCCGGCCAGGCTCCTATTATGTTACATTAAAAATCACAGATGCTGATGGTTGTACTAATCAAACAAATGGTTATACCAATTATGTGTCTGTAAGTGGCCCTAAAGCAGATTTTTCTGTTTTTTCATCAGTCGCATATTATTCTTATAGTGTCCCTCCAAATACCACGGTGAGTTTTTCAAATAACTCTGCTGATTATGGTTATTACAATTCATCATTAAAATGGATCTTTAGTGATGGAACAACATCAACATCACAGTACCCATCATTTAATTATAAAAATGAAGGCGCTTATGATGTAAGTCTAGTTACATATAATTCGCAAACGGGATGCACAGACACCATTAAAAAAACTATCACTGTCAGAAAAGTTAATAGTGTATTTACTTATCGTTTATCATATATTAATAACAACAGTTGTCCTCCTGTTTTAGCTTCGTTTACAAGCCTTTCAACTAATTCGGCAAAAGTTAGTTGGAATTTTGGAGATGGTGCAATAGCTTCTAATCAAAAAAATGTTTCACATACATATTCTGAACCGGGCATTTATAAAGTTGTACACTATAGTTATGATATTTATAATAATGTAGACAGCACAGAAGATTTTATAGAAGTAAAAGGGCCTTATGCATTGATAAAAGCTGATAAATTAACAGCATGCAAATCCCTTGAAGTAAAACTGGATGCAGATGTGAAATATGCCGATACTTATACCTGGGATTTCGGAGATGGAACTGTAGTTCCGACAACTAATGTATTTGCAGTACATAATTACGAAACCCCAGGAATTTATACTCCTGCCTTGATCTTAAAAGATGTAGGAGGTTGTTCAGCAACATCTGAATTGCCAGATAGAGTGATAGTAGATTCTTTATATATAGATTTTGTTACGCCAATAGCAATTTGCAATACAGCTTTGGTAACATTTGTTCCCGAAGTCGCCAGCCTGTCAAAAAATATGTTGCAAACAACTTTGCAATATCGGTGGGTAATTAAGGAAGATAATATTTTGGATACTTTGTACACGGAAACTGCTTCACATACTTTCAGCAAAATAGGCACACATAGTGTAAGCCTTACCGTTATATCTCCATATGGTTGTGAAGAAGAACTTACTAAAACAGTTTCTGTAAAGCCTGGTGTAAAAGCTATAATAACGGGGATAGACAAAATTTGTGAAGGCGAAAAAACAACATTTTCCGGTGCTGCTACTCCCCCAAACGGCGCTTTAACCTGGCAATGGATTTTCAATAATGGAGGCTCCGCAGATATACAAAACCCGGCAGAACAAGTATTTAAAATAGCAGGAGAAAAAACAATTGAGTTAATTGTGGACAATGGAAATTGCCCTGATACAGCCCGCCATATTTTGAATGTGATCAGTCACCCGTTAATAAAAATAGAACCTGCAAGTCCTTTTGTTTGTTTAACTAAGTCTATTCAATTATCTGCATCTGGTGGCATTGATTATAAATGGTCATCTTCAGGAAATATTGTAAATGCTAATGCTCCGGTTGCAACAGTCAATCCCTCATCGGATCAGTATTATTATGTTACCGTAAAAAATGATGCAGGATGCAGCTCAAAAGATTCTATATTGGTAAAAGTCATAAAACCTTTGAATGTTATTGCAAAAACACCAATGTTCGCTTGCGAAGGCAATACGATACAGTTGCAGGCCAGTGGCGCTGATTCGTATAAATGGCTGAATACCGATGGCTTAAATAATGCACAAATTGCCGATCCGATACTTACAACAAAAACAATGACCACAATAGCAGTTGTAGGATATGATAAATACAATTGCTTTACAGACACAGCGAAAGTAAATGTAAATATTAGCAAATTACCTACGGTAAATGCAGGTGGCGATCAAGAAACAATAGCAGGATCAGAAACAACTTTAAAGGCCAGCGTGAGTTCTAATGCTGTAAGCTGGAGCTGGCAGCCTGCAGATTATTTAAGTTGCACTGATTGTCTGTCACCCGTTTGCAAACCAAAATCTTCTATCGATTATACAATTACAGTTACCAATGCTGATGGATGTAAAGCAAAGGATGAAGTACATATTCAATTAATATGCAAAAGCGGACTGGTATATATTCCCTCCGCATTTACGCCTAATCAGGATAACCTCAATGAAAGATTTGCAATACATGGCAGTGGGATCAAATCTATCCGCCACTTTATTATTTATAACAGATGGGGTAAAATTGTCTTTGAAAGATCTAATGTAAATATTGGTGATATTAATAGCGGTTGGGATGGTACAGCCAACGGGCAAATTCTACCTTCAGGTAATTATGTTTATTCTGCACAAATAGAATGTGAAGCAGGAGATATATTTAATTATAAAGGAAGTGTATTATTGATAAGATAATCTGTAAAAGCATATTGATTTTTTTCTTTTCTTTGCACATGGCATTAGCAAATAAGATCATCATTATTACAGCACCATCAGGTGCAGGCAAGACTTCCATTACAAGATATTTAATGAAAACATTTCCTCAGCTGGCATTCTCTGTGTCAGCAGCAACAAGAGAAGCCAGGGGAATGGAAAAAGATGGTGTAGATTATCATTTCATGAGTGAAAAAAAATTCAATGACAAAATTCAGAACAACGAATTTGTTGAATGGGAAATGGTGTACCAGGGGAAATATTATGGAACGCTTAGAAGTGAGCTTGACAAAATATGGGCTGAAAACAAGATTCCCGTTTTGGATATTGATGTAAAAGGTGCCATTCATATAAAAAGACAATTCCCTGAATCAGCACTTACTATTTTTATTGACCCTCCATCGGTTGACGAATTAAAGAACAGACTGGAAAGCCGTGGAACGGAATCTAAAGAAGCAATTGCTGCAAGAGTAAATAAAGCTACTTATGAAATATCTTTTAAAAATCATTTTGATAAAGCAATTGTAAACGATCAATTACAAAGGGCTTGTGCAGAAGCAGAGGCAATTGTAAAAGAATTCATTTCACGGTAATTTGTATTACATTCGTATTATTACATTATGGATTGGATCGCACTTTTCGCAATTTTTCTTTCGCTCATACTTATCGGTTTTTTTTCCGGTATAGAAATAGCTTTTGTCTCAGCCAATAAATTATCCATAGAATTAAGAAAAAAAGGGGGCACTTACAGTGGCAAGATCTGGGGTGAATATGCAGAAAAACCAGCTCGTTTTATCGGCACTACTTTAATTGGCTTTAATATCATCCTTGTAATTTATGGTTTGTTGTGGAGCAGCTTTATGCAGCCACTATGGGAACTTAGTTTCTGGAGAAGATTCAATACAAATAATCCTTATGTAAGGCTTGCAGTAGAAACGGCCATCTCAACTTTTTGTCTTTTATTTTTTGAATTTATTTTCAAAGCATTTTTCAGGGCTAAGAATGAAAGCGTTTTAGGCAGCAGCATTATAGCCTATATGGTTAGTTTTTTCTTCGGATTTTTTTCTTGGATCGCTTCCTTCTTTGTTGATATTGCCGAATGGATATTGAAATACATTTTTAATGTAAAACTCAATGAGAAAAAAGATGTTTTTACTAAGATAGACCTGGAGCATTTTGTACACCAAAGCAAAAGCCATGATGAAGACGATACCACAGAGATCAATAAAGAATTATTTGAAAATGCTTTATCACTTAGTGAGATTAAGATACGTGAATGCCTTGTGCCTCGTAAAGAAATAGAAGGTGTAAGCATTCATACAGACATTGAAGTTGTCAAAAATAAATTCATCAATACACGTCTTAGTAAATTAGTAGTGTATGAAAAAAACATAGACTCAATTGTTGGGTATGTACATCAGCTGGATATTTTTAAGAACCCTGCAAACATACAAGAGATCTTATTACAGATACCAACTATTCCAGAAAGCATGAACGTAACGGACCTTATGAATAAATTCAGCAAGGAAAGAAAAAGTATTGCCTGGGTAATTGACGAATTTGGTGGAACAGCCGGTATAGTTACAATGGAAGACCTTTTAGAAGAGATCTTTGGCGAAATAAAAGATGAATATGATACAGAGGAATTTGTTGACAAACAAATATCTGCGAATGAATTCATTTTTAGTGGTCGTGTAGAATTAGACCTTATCACAGAAAAATACAAGTTAGACTTTCCTGATAGCGAAGAGACAGAAACTTTGAGCGGCTTTATTATTCAAAACAGAGATGAAATACCAAGAGAAAAAGAAATTTTCACCATTGGTAATTATCAATTTGATATACTCAGCGTAAGCGATACGAGGATCGAAACAGTAAAACTGAAAGTTTTAAAATAAACTTTATTCATCTTACATGAACATTGCTGTTAATACAAGAGCGCTTTCTAAAAAAGATATTCCAAAAACTTTTATTGAAGAAATATTCATTGATCTGTCTAAAGAAAAAACTAATGACAATTTTATATTTTTTTCAGATTTAAAAACGATATCAAACCCAATAGCTGTAAAGCTTTGGCAAAATTTACAACTTCCTGCTCTCCTGAAAAAAGGCAAGGCCGACATTCTTGTCAATGCTAGAGTTGCCGGTGAAATAAAAACGGGTATTCCTCAAATACAATTTATTGATGGTCTTTCAGCCTTAATAAAGCTGAATAAAACCATTGCTGATACATTTCAGAAAGCACAAAGGATCATAGCAACAACAGAGCTTGCAAAAAAAAATCTTATTGAGCGTTATAAAATTGATGAGCTAAAGATTGATGTCATTCATCTTGCAGCAAAAAAATATTTTATACCGATTGACTGGAATGAAAAGCAAAAAATACTTGAAACACGTTTTAATGAAAAAGAGTATTTTTTATTCGTTGCAGAAACTTATCATGAAGAAGAGCTTGTAAATGTGCTTAAAGCATTTTCATTATTTAAAAAATGGCAAAAGAGCAATATGCAATTGGTCATCGCTTGCAAAGCAGAATCTTTGCCTGAATCTTTTACTAAAAGTCTTCGTCTTTATAAATATAAGGATGAGGTGATCCTTCAGGATTTTAGAGATGAAGAATTATCCAAAACATATGCTGCTGCTTATTGCTTTATTCATCCTGCTGTAAAAATAAATTACACCGATATTTTACAGGCAATGCAAAGTAATGTGCCAGTAATAACTACTTCAAATGAAATAACAGAAGAGATCTGCAACGATTCAGTTTTATCTGTTTCTATTAATGACCCGGTTCAGCTTTCAAAAAATATGATCCTTATTTATAAAGATGAGGAATTACGAAACGAATTGGTTAGCAAGGGTGCGGCACAGGCATCACAATACAAATACCCCGAAACACTTGAGAAATTAAGTCTATCAATTGAAAAAGCATTACAAGGATAAAAAACCGTTTATCTTTGCACCCAATTATTAAATTTTATGGACAAGTCAACAATTACTATAGATGTGCATTTAGACGCTAATAAAGTGCCTGAAATGCTAACCTGGAATGCTACAGGAAGTACAGCAGATGCTGCTCAAAAAGCTAAGGCGATGTGCCTTGCATTTTGGGATGGTGCAGATAAAACAGCTTTAAGAATAGATCTTTGGACAAAGGATATGATGATGGATGAGATGGCGGATTTTTATTATCAAATGATGATGACAATGGCCGACACTTTTAAAAGAGCTACCAAACAAGAAGAATTAAGTGGTGATATGAAAAAGTTTGCAAAAGAATTCTTTGATAAGTTTAGAGCTTCTCAAATTAAAGAGCAGCAATAGTATTTACGATTTGGGATGTACGATTTACGATTTTTTTAGAAATGGAAGACATCAACTGATAGGAACCATCTAAAAATTTGAATGAAATCGTACATCCCAAATCGTAAATCGTAAATAAAAATTTATAATTAATTAAAAAACTAACGATGTCTTTAGAACAAAACATAATGGCTGAAATGAAAGACGCCATGAAATCAAAGAATGAAGCAGTATTACGTAGCTTACGAGCTATCAAAGCTGAGATCATAAAAGCAAAAACAGAACCAGGGGCAGGTGGAGAAATTGATGAAGCTACCGAGCAAAAGTTTTTACAAAAAATGATGAAGCAGCGTAAAGACTCTCTTGAAATATTTGAAAAACAAGGAAGAGAAGATCTTGCGATTAAAGAAAGAGAAGAAATTGGGGTGATCGAAAAATTTTTACCTAAACAAATGAGCGAAGCCGAAATTAAAGATGCTGTTGCAAAGATCATAACGGACACAGGCGCTGCTTCTCCGGCAGATATGGGTAAAGTAATGGGTGTTGCCAGCAAACAATTAGCAGGTTTGGCAGATGGTAAAACCATTTCAGGTATTGTAAAAGAATTATTAAGTAAATAAAACTCCGATATTGATTGATATTGTTTTTGCAATATTAATGGTGGTGGCTATTATCAAAGGCTATCAAAAAGGATTGATCATAGCATTATTTTCTGTGGTGGGCTTTATCATTGGTATTGCTGCAGCAGTAAAATTATCTGCGGCAGTAGCTGTATATCTCCAAGATCATTCTGCTACACCGGCTAGGTGGTTACCTATTTTATCTTTTACTATCGTTTTTATAATTGTGGTATTACTGGTAAGGATAGGTGCAAAGCTGATAGAAAAAACTTTTCAGATGGTAATGCTGGGTTGGGTCAACCGGATTGGTGGCATTATTTTATACATGATCCTCTACACAATCTTTTTAAGCATTTTTTTATTTTATGCTGCAAAAATTAACCTGATAAGCCAATCTACCATTCAATCTTCTCAAACTTATCCATACATTGCGCCATGGGCTCCAAAAGTAATTGACCAGTTTGGAAAATTTATTCCGATATTTAAAGATATGTTTACCGAACTGGAAAGTTTTTTTTCGAGTGTATCGAACAAAATTTCGGGTTAAGTGTGATGCATTATTTTATTTGACGTAATTTTAGCCCGATTCATTATTTTAGCATATAGTTTACCTGCTGCAAATCAAGACTGTTAATGAGCCAAGAAATTAAACAAGACGGAAAATATAAATTTATTGAGGAAGGTGACGGAGAACCGTTGATGCTATTGCATGGCCTATTTGGAGCATTGAGTAATTTCCAGGACCTTATAGACTATTTCAAAAAAACGCATAAAGTGGTTGTGCCAATGTTACCACTTTTAGAACTCGACCTTTTACATACATCAGTTGGTGGCTTGCAGAAATTCGTAAAGAATTTCATTGAGCACCGCAATTATAATAATATTAATCTCCTTGGTAATTCATTAGGAGGACACGTAGGATTAGTTCATATTTTAAAAAATCCTGAAAGAATTAAGACCTTGACCTTAACCGGTAGTTCAGGATTATTTGAAAATGGAATGGGTGACACTTATCCCAAACGCGGTGATAAAGAATACATGCGCAAGAAAGCAGAGCTAACCTTTTATGATCCGGCAATGGTTACAGAAGAACTTTTGGATGAGATTTTTGAGATCACCAATAACCGTTTGAAAGCAATAAAAATTATTGCATTGGCAAAAAGTGCCATTCGAAATAATTTGGGAGAAGAGGTTAGCAATATAAAACAACCAACCTGTTTGATATGGGGTAGCAATGATAATATCACTCCTCCTTTTGTTGGTAAAGAATTTAATAAGCTTATTCCGAATAGTGAATTACATTTTATAGATAAGTGCGGCCATGCTCCTATGATGGAAGTTCCGCATGAGTTCAACAGAATTTTAGGTGAGTTTTTAGCAAAACAATAACTTTCTGCGGCAACATTTTTATCGATTTCTGCGTCTAATGAAAAGTGAATAGCAAATTTTAATTCAAGTAAAATGCTCACAGCAGACCTTATAAACTATAACATTCCTCAACTTACCTTACAGGACAGTATCAGTAAAGCTTTGCAGCTGGTCAATGATTTCAGGGTAAGTCATTTACCTGTTGTGTCTGATGATAAATTTCTTGGATTGATCAGCGAAGATGATCTTTTGGATGCTGATGATACAAAATTGACAATTGAAGTTTTACAGGAAAATTTTATAAGGGCTTCTATTACAGACAAAGAACATTTTTTGAATGCAGTAAGTTTTAGCATACGGTTAGACTCTACCGTTGTACCTGTTGTTAACCAGGAAGAAGGTTTGGTTGGTGTTATAACCACTAACGATCTGCTGAAAACTTTGGGGAATTTTTCCGGAGCTGATGAGATCGGTGGTATCATCGTTTTGGAAATGGAACGTTCTCAATTTGCCATTTCTGAGATCAGCCGTATCGTTGAAAGCAATGATGCTACTATTTTACATTTAAATACTACAACCAATCCTGAAACAGGAATGCTTACAGTTACGCTCCATCTCAATAAAAAAGAGATATGGACCATCATCGCTTCTTTTGAGAGATATGAATATACAGTTGCTTATTCTTTGGGAAATGAAAATTTTGAAAAAGAAATAGAAAGCAACTATAAGCACTTAATGACCTACCTCGATATTTAGCAATAAATTTTACAACGGCTAAATTCAGCAATATCCGCTACATTTACAATCGTTCAAAAAGACGTATCGGTTTAATGAGTTTTTTAAAGAAAATATTTTATTGTCTTTGTGGATTATTTTTTATGGCTTTCCCGGCAAAAATAAATGCCAGGGCTATCTCCGACATCAATACTATTGATACTAATATTAATAAGATCACTGTAAGGTATATTCTTTTTGCAGGCAATAAGAAAACCAAAGATTACCTGATCAAAAGAGAAATGCAGATCAAAGAGGGTGATCAATTAAAAAGAGCTGATATAAAAAAAAGGATCGAGAAAGCAAGGCAGTTCGTTTACAACACTGCCCTCTTCGATGAAGTGAACATTACTTATAGTTTTATACACGGCAATAGAATTGATATAACCACAGAAGTTAAAGAACGCTGGTATATTTACCCGATACCACAATTTCAATTAGTTGATCGAAATTTTAATGATTGGCTGAACAATTACAATGCTGATCTTTCGAGGGTGAACTATGGATTAAAATTTACACATTATAATACTACGGGCAGAAGAGATCAATTAAGGTTTACTATACTGAACGGATTTACACGTATGCTGTCTTTTTCTTACACACAGCCATACAGCAACAAAGCGCTTACAGAAGGATTTACCATAGGCACATCATTTTCACAAACAAGAGAACTGGCCTACATTACTTCAAAAGATAAGACGTTATCTTATAGCGAAGGGAATTTTGCAAATACTCAATGGCAGATCAATGGCGGATATATTTTTACCAAAGGAGCCAAAGAAAAACATACCTATACCGCAGGATATCTTGACATGAAAGTTCCTGACTCCATAATTATTAAGAACCCCGATTTCTTCAATGACTCATCAGTCAAACAAAGGATCATCGACTTCACATACAATTATCAATATATAGATGTAGACAATGTTGCCTATCCACTTACCGGAGAACAGTATATGATAACAGCTATTAAAAGAGGCTTAGGTTTAACGGGCAACACCAATATGTTTTCTATTGAAGGATGGGCAAATAAATTTAAAGATCTTCATAAAGAATGGTACTTAAGTTTACAGGGAAATGTAAAAGTTAAACTGCCATTCAAACAACCTTATATCAATCAAAGAGCCCTTGGTTATGGAGAAGCTTTTTTACGGGGCATGGAAAATTATGTAGTTGATGGCGTTGCTTATGCGCTGGCTAAAACAACGCTAAAGAAAAAATTGGTTCAGTTCAATATCAATTTACCGATAAGATCAAAAACTTTCAACAAACTCCCTTTCACCATTTTTGCTAAAACTTTTGCGGATTTCGGCTATTCATATAATAAAAATAAAACCAATTCATATTTTAGTAACCGGTTCTTATCTACCGGAGGTGTAGGTATAGATGTGCTTGGTTTATACAATATAAATGTGCGTATAGAATATAGTTTCAATCAGTTAGGCGAAAAGGGTTTATTTTTACGTACGCAATCAGGTTTCTGATAATCAGAAAAAAGATGCACAGCTCAACCTTAATCTTTTATTATGAGAATAGCTATTTACAGCCGGGGAATAGAGAACAATCAGCATCATGATATTGAATCATTTTTAGAAGAATTAGATGCCAATAAAGTAGAAGCTGTTTTTTCACAGGATTTCTTTAATCAATTCTATTCATCCGTAAATATGAAAGGAAAGTATTCTACTTTCAGTTCTTCTGATGATCTTGATGATTCTATCGATTGTATCATCAGTTTAGGTGGCGATGGCACATTGCTCGACACTGTTACATTGGTAAAAGATAAAGACATTCCTGTACTCGGCATCAATTATGGCCGCCTGGGATTTTTAGCAAATATTGGTAAAGAAGATCTGCATAGCGCTATTGAAGCATTGGTAGAAAGAAGTTATGTTCTGGATAAAAGAACGTTGATACATTTAGACGCCAACATTCCTGTATTTAACGGTATGCCATATGCGCTGAATGAATTTACATTGCAAAAAAAGGATTCTTCTTCAATGATAAAGATCCACACTTATCTTAATGGAGAATTTTTAAATACTTACTGGGCCGATGGTTTGATCGTAGCTACACCAACAGGCTCTACAGGATATTCACTGAGTTGTAATGGCCCTATTGTTTTCCCCGATAGCGGAAGTTTTGTAATTACACCGGTAGCACCGCACAATCTTAATATTCGTCCAATTGTAGTTCCTGATAATAATGTCATTTCTTTTGAAGTAGAAGGTAGAACAGATTCTTTTATCTGTACACTCGATAGCCGCCGTATGGTAGTTCCTAAAGAAATACAATTAGCAGTAAAAAAAGAAAATTTCGAGATCAGCCTGATAAGGCTGAATGAAAATAATTTTTTGCAAACGCTACGCAATAAGCTTTCCTGGGGGTTGGATAAAAGGAATTAGTGTTTATCTATCTGTCGTAAAACAACAGTTTGTGTTTTTAAAATAATACATTAACTTGTATTCAATCGAATTACTCGATTACCTCATTCTACGGGCTCGTTATCTTAGCCAATGAAATTCCTCGATTAGAGATAATGCTTAATAACAATTTTTTAAATAATTCTGATGAGATCAATTTTTTTATCAATAACCATTGTAATGTTACTATCTGGATGTATCAAACTTTGGAATCATCATCCGCCGGAGTATGTTGATAGTAAAGTGTGGGGATCAAAACCAATTTATAGCAATGATTCTACCTTAAAAGAAGTAAGGATCGATACTCCACATGTTGTAAAAAATGCAGGTAAGATCTATGCATATCAACATTATTTATTGCAATGTGAAGTAGGAGAAGGGTTTCACATAATAGACAATACTGATCCTAAAAAAGCAAGCAGAATAAAATTTTTAAAGCTATTAGGGGCCAATGAAATTTCCATAAAAAATAATTATCTATATACTAACAGCTACAGCGACCTGATTGTAATTGATTTAAACAATATAGATAGCCCACATATTGTAAAACGTGTAGGAAGTGCATTTGCGGCGCATGGTTTTTTACCTGAACCACCTGAAAGAGGTTATTATGAATGTATTGATCTTACTAAAGGCGTAGTTACCGGCTGGGCAAAAGATTCTATTTATTATGGCTGCTACAAAAATTAAATATGAAAAAATTAATCATTATTTCGCTTCTTTTTTTGTTGACGATTGGTGTGAATAGTTGTACAAAAAGTGATTCATCAAATGCCGCTAACGCTAATACCGGTGTAGGCGGGTCTTTGGCCAGGTTTACAATTGTAGGCAATTACTTATACATTGCTGATGTTAGTAGCCTCTCAGTTTACAACATTATTGATCCATCAAATACTTCCTTTGTTAGAAGCGTTTATATTGGCAGAGATATTGAAACAATATTTCCAAACGGTAATCTACTATTCATAGGTTCTCAAACGGGTATGTTTATTTATTCACTCGATGTCCCTACCGACCCTGTTTTAAAAGGGCAGGCTCTGCACTTACGCAGTTGTGATCCTGTTGTAGCAAAAGATTCTTTTGCATTTGTAACATTAAAAAGCGGCGCTGCTTGTGGTACGGCTACAGATGGATTATACACTTATAATATAAAAGATATTACTCAACCTGAACTCATCAATACATTGGAAATTCCTACACCTGCAGGTTTAGGATACAGAGACACTACATTGTTTGTTTGCTGTGAAAATAATGGCTTAGCTGTTATTAATATAAAAGATGAAAAGCACCCTGTAGTAAAAAAAATGATCACTGCTAACACATTCTATGATGTAATTGTGCTTGATAACGTACTCGTATGTATGGTAAAAGACGGGATTGATCTATATGACATTGAAGATGTAAATAAAATTGAACTATTGAAGAATATTAAATATTGATCCTGTGAAGCACACTTATGTATATTCATAATTGGAACCCAGTTATTTCAGCCCTATAATTACATATTTATCTTTTTTTTAGCATAAGAACCCCGTGTTTGTGCCGTTTTAAAAAAACAATCCTTTACTTTGCAGACATGAAAAAGAAGGTTTTTTCAATTCTTTTTACCGTTGCCCTCATTACATCTGCAGTTGCACAAAACGAAAGTATTGTACAGCAAGGTGATTTTGGCTTTACCGTAGGTGCCGCTCAATATTTTGGAGATCTTAATCCAAGAACTACTATCAGGAATATCAAACCAGCTTTTGGCCTTTTTTACAGGAAACAATTCACAAATTATTTAGGTGTACGTATTAGCGGTCATTACACACAGCTTGGTTATAATGATGCAGATTCAAAAGCAGAATTTCAAAAAATAAGGAATTTGAGTTTCCGTTCTAACATTTGGGAATTGGCTATCCATGGTGATTTTAATTTTTACAAATTTGTTCCGGGTGATCCGAGTTATTTATTTACCCCTTATATCACTTTAGGATTGGGTGTATTTAGTTACGATCCTTATGCTGAATTGAATGGTAATAAAGTTTATTTACGTGATCTGGGTACAGAAGGACAAAATTTGGGATATATAGGTGCAGATGGTAAAGTACGTAAGCCTTATAAAAAATCAGCCATGTGTATACCATTAGGCATAGGTATTAAATATAACATAAGCAATAATGTAAATTTTTCCGTTCAACTTGGCCATAGGTTAACTTTTACTGATTACCTGGATGACGTAAGTACAACTTATGTTGGAGCCAATAAATTTAACGGGGATGCGTTATTATTACAGGACAGAAGCCCAGAAATTGTAGGTAACCCCATTGGAGAAGAAGGAAGGCAAAGAGGGTGGAATAAACAGAAAGATCAATATTTAATAGCTGAGATCGGAATATCTTTTAATATAAAAAGTTACCGCTGCCCGGGTTATTAAATTTATATTTTTTTTTAACATAGTATTATTGAGTAAAAAATTGCCCTAATTTTGAATGGCACGAAGTTTGAATTATACAATAAAATCAATAAAATTCTTCCTTTAACATGAAAAACATTGGACTGGTTAAATTAACACTTTTATTAATCTGTATCTCTTTATTTGCCTTTGTCCCCCCTACAAAAAAGAAAAAACGTTCTGCTCTAAAAAATACTACCAAAGTAGTTCAGAAAAAAGCACCCGCTGTTAAAGATGACAGTTTAGAAAATCCATATTACATTATCGTTGATAAAAGCGATTACGAATTAAAAGTATACGATGATGAAGGTTGGTATGCTACCTATCCTATTGTTTTTGGTAGCAAAGATCTTAGCGATAAGATGAGAGAAGGAGATAAAAAGACACCAGATGGCAATTTTAAAGTGATCTTGAAAAAAATTCATCAAAAATGGGGACCTGAACTATTACTTAACTATCCTAATGGAGAAAGTATTCAAAAATTCAATGACAGAAAAGCCCGTGGACTTATAACTCCAAATGCAAAAATTGGTAATGGTATTGCTATTCATGCTACAAGACCCGAAGAAGAATGGACAGTAGATAATTTTTACAACTGGACAGATGGTTGTGTTTCTGTAAAATATACTGAAATGAAAGACCTATTCAGTTATATCCCTGTAGGAACTCCGGTTAGTATTCAACAATAAATCCCTCTTTATTTATATATAAAAAAAGCCAGGTATAGCCTGGCATTTTTATTTAGTTATTATTACTAAGTATTGTACATTTCCATTTGTAACCTGGTTTCTTCCAGGTCTAATTCTCTTTCTATCTTTCTTAAAATTTCTTCACTCGCCTTTCCATAGCGATGCAATTCTTCAATGGTCTTTCTTTCTACACTTATCAGATCTATCTGTAATTGAGAAAACTCATTGAATGTATTTCCTTTTAATGTTTGGCCTCCGCCAAAATAATTAGATGGAAGATCTGTCTTTTGTAACCTGTTATATTTAACCTCGTACTTACTTTTAATATTATGCAAAACCTCCGCTTGTACCAATGAGAAATTTTCTTCGATATGTGAAATAGTTTCTGCTACTACCTGTGTACGTACTTCATATTCTTCTGCAGCCATTGAGTATGGTTCAATTTTTAATTTTTTGATTATCCATGGCAAGGTTAATCCCAATAAAACTAACGTAGATAAAATAACACAAAAAGCCAGATAGATAATAAGGTTTCGCTGGGGAAAAGGAGTGCCGTCAGCAAATGTAAGCGGTATAGCCATTGCTGCTGCCATAGAAACCACTCCCCTCATTCCTGCCCATCCGAATACAACCATATTCCTTGGGTCAAATGGTTCTGTTTCTCTTATTCGCTTGCTTAAAAAGCGTGGCAGCATAGCTGCAGGAACTACCCATATAAAACGGATCAATATTACCACGAGACTGATAACAACTCCATAAAGCACAAGCGTTCCAACGGAATAATTACTGATGCCCTGCATCACACTTCTAAGTTGCAAGCCGATCAAAATAAATATCAAGCTATTCAATACATATATCACAACTTCCCAAACAGAGTATGCCATTATCCTACTTTGATTGCTGAACATTTCTGCAGAACGAAATGACAGGTATAAACCTGTAGTAACTACAGCCAATACTCCTGAAAAATGAAAATGTTCTGCTAACAGGTAAGATGCAAATGGGGTTAAAAAAGTAAGTGTCACTTCAATTACCGGATCACAAATAAATTTTTTATGTACTAAAAAAAGCAGATAACCAATGCCCAACCCAATTGCAATACCTGCAAAAGAAATGAGAAGAAAGTTTAATCCTGCCTGCCATAATACAAAGTTTCCCGCCATCACAGCAGTAAGTGCATATTTATAAGCAATAAGACCGCTGGCATCATTTACAAGACTTTCGCCTTCGAGTATGGTAATTATTCTTGGCTGCAATCCCAACCCTTTTGTAATAGTTGTTGCTGCAATGGCATCAGGCGGAGATACAATTGCTCCAATCAAAAAAGCCAATGGCCAGCTCAATTCCGGTATCAATAAGTAAGCTGCTACAGCCACTAATCCAGTTGTAAAAAGAACAAGTCCAACTGCAGCAAGCGTTATAGGTCTTTTGGAGGCTATAAATTCATGCCAGCTGGTATTCCATGCCGCACCATACAATAAAGGGGGCAGGAACACAATAAATACAATTGCAGGATCTAATGTAATAACTGGTAATCCGGGAATCAGACTGATGATAACACCACTCAATACAAGTATGATTGGAAACGGAAATTTATACCTCGTGCTAAGCACACCCATAAAAGTTATTCCAAATAACAACATTACAATAAGACCTATATTTTCCATATCGTAAAATTAAGTAATTCGATACATTGAATTATACAATTGTAAAATGTTACATTTAGTAAAATATAATCAATGAAAAAATTACTTCTTATATTATTTTTAAGCATCGGGATAAAAAGTTTTGCCACAGAGTGGGCATCGTTTTATGTATACGTTCAGCAGGAGTATGTTCAGGGTCCATGGAAAAGAACAGATGTACTTAACCAATCCGGTAGCAATCAATATCTTCACGCTCTTCAATTTGAAGAATTATTTGGTACTGAGCCCATGCAATTGGCTTCGTCCATATTTTCACATTTAAAAGCATTTACTCCTGAACGTTATAAATTCAATCCCACAATATCTATTTTTGAGGACACAGTTATTATTAAAACAAAAGACAGTATTGCATACCTTGACGCAGTAAAAAATGAACTGGTCGCTTCTTTTATGTTAAATGATTTTAAAGGAGTGAAAATAATTCAGGGTAATAATGTCCAGCTTTTCTTACTGAAAGATATTTCTGTGCCATACATGGATCTGATCTCTCCTTCAACACCGATCATCATCCCTGCAAATGATAGCTTACAAAAAGATGGTATTATTGAGGTCAACCCGCCAATTAATTTAACCTCAAAAAAAACGTTGGATAAAAATTACATCTGGATGATCCTTTCTGTCGGATTGAATCTAATATTGATAATTTTGCTTATTACAAAACAACGAAGATCAAATAAAGAGTAAGCTGCCATCTCCATAACTTAAAAAACGAAAATCATTTTTAAGTGCATAGTCATATATATTTTTCCATTCTTCGCCTACTGCCGCAGCAACCAAAAGTAATAGCGTAGAATTTGGCTGATGAAAATTTGTAACGAATGCTTTTACAATTTTAAACTTGTAGCCCGGTGCAATCAATATTTGAGTCTGCGTAAAAAGGCTGGTCTTATTTTTTTGTTTCAACCAATTGATCAAAGCCTGTAATGCTTCTTTCGGAGAAATTGTTCCATTCAATTCATCATATACTTCCCATTGAGTAAGTTGTAACTGTTCAGGGTTTTGCAAAGCCTTCACTCCCATCCAGTATAGACTTTCAATTGTTCTTAAGGAAGTTGTGCCAACAGCAATAATTGTATTGTCTAAATTATCAATCAGCTGTTGAATCGTTTCAATACTCACATCGATCCATTCAGCATGCATTTCATGATCCTGCATAACAGCGGCCTTAACAGGCTTAAATGTTCCGGCGCCAACATGAAGTGTCACAAAATCTTTTGAAACATTTTTTTTATTTAATTCATTAAAAATATTTTCTGTAAAATGTAGTCCTGCTGTGGGTGCAGCTACAGATCCATCATATTTTGCATATACTGTCTGGTACCTGTCTGCATCTTCAACATCAACTTCTCTTTTTATATAAGGAGGCAAAGGAATTTTTCCTACCGCTTCTACTATCTCCGCAAAACTGTCTCCACCATCCCAACTGAATTCTACTATATAAGCATCAGACAGTTTTTCAATCAGTTCAATTTTTAATTTTGAATTTTGAATTTCTAATTCGAGGGGGCCTTCTTTCCATTTACTCACTCCCCCTATAAAGCATTTCCATTGTATACTTTTTTTTGCTGTTAATGCTGTGGTGTAATCTGCCTGCCAAGGTTCCAATAAAAAAATTTCTATTGCTCCACCGGTGGATTTGGTAAAAATTATTCTTGCGTTAATAACCTTAGTATCATTAAATACCAGCAAACTATTCTCTGGAATATATTGATGTATATTTTTATAAACTTCTTGTGTAATTTTTCCATTTTGATAGATCAACAACTTTGAAGCATCTCTTTCATCCAATGGATGTAAAGCAATCCTTTCATGAGGAAGATCATACGTGTAATTATTGATTGAAATATCTTTAGGGTTCATTCAAAAAATTATTGTAAAAAACTGTTTACTTCACTTCTCCATTTACTGTTTTCTTTTTCACACAAACTTTCGTGTCCACTGTTTTCATAGACCACTAATTTTTTAGGAGCTGTAATATTATTATAAATGTCATTGATCTCATTCCTCGTTACACGGAGATCATTTTTACCAAATTGCAATAAAACAGGAGATGTAATTTTCTTAGCGAACTCTGCAGGCTTCATATTAAAAGCCCAAAATCCATTTTCAACACCTCCCCAAAATATAAGGAGTGTAGATGCTGGCTCAGGAGGAAGATGCATCATGCGTAGTTTGCCTTCTGCTGCTTCCACTAAAGTACCAAACGGCATTTCTAAAATGATCTTTGAAGGAGTAAGTTGATAATCGCTAACTGCCTTTGTAATAGCTGCAGCCCCCATTGAAATCCCCCAAAGAATAATATTCTTTTCGTCTTTTGCTTTTATAAAATCATAAGCAAGCTTTACATCTTCAGCTTCTCTATAACCAATTGTACAAGTATTCCCATCGCTGTTGCCATGTGCCCTGAAATCAATAAGCATTGTATTATATCCCAGCTGTCTAAACATTTCAGCTTCGTACAATACTCCGGATCTGTTGCTATGGTGCCCATGAAACAATAGCACAGTTCCTTTTGGAGCAGCGTTTGTTTTTATGTACCAGCCTTTTAATTGAATTTTATCCTTTGTAAATAGTTGGACTTCTTCGAAGCTTGTATCTGCTACATTCTTATTCGGATTTTTATAAGCATTTATGCCGAGTACTATATCTTTTGTAAGCTCCCATTTTGTTTTTTCAGCAGGATTTTTCTCTGTTACTCCAATCGCATCATAATAATGGGTAAACTTATATGCATGAAATGCCAATACCACATTGATCAAAATAAAAAACAGGATGATCGTCCTTAATAATATTTTAACCAATCTCCTCATTTAAGATCTTTTACGCTTAATAATAATAATGTGTAGCTACTGTATAAACCTGCCCGTCTTTTTTCTTTGTTTCTGTTGCAACTAAACCATTTTCGTAGTATGTAAAAATATAGCGGTTGGTCAACCATGCTCTGTTGCTAAAAGTCAATATTTTTCGTTCTGCTAATTGCCCCATTGCGTTAAATTTCATTTCTTCATTGCATTCACGGCTGGTTGCACTTACAGTATATATTTTTAATTTATTCTTTTTATATACATATTCAAGCTGCCTTACTTTTTCGCTTTCTGGAGCAAAATCAATTTTGGATATCCTTCCCTGATCATCAAAAAAAATAAGCTCCAATAATTTTTCACTCGAAGTTTTAGTATGGTAAAAAACTTTTTTTACTTTATTGACACTATCCCATTCATATCGCATCATTCCTTTAGATATTGTATCATTTTTTGGACTCCAGGGTTCTTTAAATGTGGGACTTTCGCTATCAATTACTTTCGGAGCCGTAGCAACATCTTTTACTGAAGTTATTTGTAACTGATTTCCGCTGTAATCAAACGTATCCTGCATCACAGGCAAATTCCATTTACTTCCCGAAAATTTACTGACAGGCTTACCACTCTTATTAAAGTTTGTTACTTCAATCTTAAAGGAATCTTCCAACACCCTGTTCTTTAGTTGCTGAACAATGATAACCTCTTTGGAAATATGAGCATCTTTGATAAAAGAGCTTTGCTTGTAAAAAGTTTTTGATTCTATAAAATCACAATACAGCTGTGCATTGCAAAAAGAAAATTTCAAAAGAAATAAAAAAAGAAAAACATTGATCTTCATAAAATATTTGTAGAGTTTATAATTTTCCATTCTTTATTTCATCCACTACACCCGGATCTAATAATGTAGAAGTATCCCCTAAATTTTTTATCTCCCCTTCAGCGATCTTTCTTAAAACCCTACGCATGATCTTACCACTACGTGTTTTAGGTAAGCCTGTTACAAATTGTATTTTATCAGGTTTTGCAATTGCGCCAATTACTCTTGTTACTGTTTGCAAAATATCTTTTCTTGTTTGTTCTTCATTTTCATGCTGGCTGCAAATAACATAAGCATAGATTCCCTGGCCTTTGACATCATGCGGATAGCCTACTACCGCACTTTCTACAACACCTGTATGCATGTTGATCGCATTCTCTACTTCAGCGGTTCCTATTCTGTGTCCACTAACATTCAATACATCGTCTACCCTCCCTGTAATTCTATAATTGCCATTTTCATCTTTCAATGCACCATCACCTGTGAAATATAAATTATCATAAGTAGCAAAATAATTTGTTCTGCATCTTTCATGATCACCATATGTTGTACGTAATATCCCTGGCCATGGCGCTTTGATGCAAAGATTTCCTTTTATAATTCCATGTTCATCTTTTTCCGTCACTTCTTTCCCCTGGTCATCTACTAAGATCGGCTGTACACCCGGCATCGGCAATGTTGCCCAACTTGGTATTGCCGGAGTAACTCCTGCCAGGTTAGAGATCAGTGTAGCACCTGTTTCTGTTTGCCACCAGGTATCAATGATCGGGCATTTTTTCTTGCCGATATTTTCATCATACCAATGCCATGCTTCTTCATTGATCGGTTCACCAACGGTGCCCAATATTTTTAATGAAGAAAGATCCTTCCCTTTTAATGGATCTGTACCAAAACCCATCAAGCTACGAATGGCTGTGGGTGCAGTATACAGGATATCAACTTTATGCTTGTCCACTATATCCCAGAATCTTCCTGCATCAGGATATGTTGGAATACCTTCAAACATCAAAGATGTTGCGCCAGCACTTAACGGGCCATACACTATATAACTATGCCCAGTTATCCAGCCAATATCTGCTGTGCAGAAATGTACCTGTCCGGGTTGATATTGAAAAATATTTACGAAAGTGTAATTGGTCCAGATCATATAACCACCAATTGTATGTACCACACCCTTAGGTTTGCCTGTGCTACCAGATGTATACAAAATAAACAACGGGTCTTCCGCATCCATTTCGGTAGCAGGAAAAGAAACAACACCATCCTTTTCAATTTGTGATTCAGCAAATTCCATTTCATCTTCCCACCACACATCTCTTCCTTTAAGCATCGAAACCGGTGTTCTTGTTCTTGTATAAACGATCACACGTTTAATAGTTTTGTTGCCTATCAACGCATCATCGATCACTGCTTTTAATGGAATATCTTTTGCACCACGGTAGGCACCATCGCAGGTCACAATAAATTCAGCTTTTGCATCCTCTAATCTATCTGCAATACTTTGTGCACTGAAACCACCAAAGACCACACTATGTATCGCACCAATTCTTGCACAACCTAAAACAGCATAAGCCAATTCAGGTATCATACCCATATAGATACAAACACGATCACCTTTTTTTACACCGTTGTTGATCAATACTTGTGCAAACTGGCAAACTCTTTTGTGTAAACGGTTATACGTTACCGTCCTTACTCTTTCTTCAGGATTGTTTGGCTCCCAAATAATAGCAGGCTTATCACCCATTGTAGCCAAATGCCTGTCGATACAATTCTCTGTTATATTTAATTTGCCTCCGGCAAACCATTCAATTTTCGGTTCTTTAAAATTCCAATTCAATACTTTATCCCATTTCTTTCTCCACAGAAAATTTTCTGCGATCGCTCCCCAAAAGCCTTCAGGATTGTCTACACTTTCCTGGTAAGCTTTTTTATAATCTTCGAGAGATTTTATCTGATATGGATATGACATAAATTATATTTTATTTAAGTGCAAACAAAATTTCTACTTCGAATCGAATTTTTATTTTTTTATAATCAATTTTATCAACTTGGTCATTAAAAAAACTAACATTGGTTTCTTTTTTTCCATTTGAAAGCTTCCTGTTTAAATAATTTTCACCTTGAAAATCAGCTCCTGCATCATTCGGTTCATTTATAGTGATAGCTTCTCCCAATTTCTCATTAATGGCTTCCGTTAAATAAATAGCTTTATCCTTTGCCGCCTTTATTGCAGCAATTTTCATTTGTTTTCTGTACTCAGTGATCTTTGAATGTGTAACATTTACTATATCAAAACTCTGAATAGCTTCATCGTCAAGCCCATCTGCCAGTGCGTTTAATTTTACAAGATCGCTAAATTTCACTACATACCTGATGGCAGCATACAGATCAGGATTTTGCCTTTTACTCCTTTTAAAATAAAAATAATTATTGAACCCTTCATAATCTGATACTACAATATTGCTATCACTAATTCCAACATTTTTACAAAGATTTAGAAAGTCTATTTTGATCTTATCTAAGGTTGTTTTTTCCTCACCTTTCTTTTTATATTCTCTAAGATATACTTCTACAAATATCTGATCAGGCGTTACTTCCATAGCAGCAGACCCTGTAACAGTTATGGTTTTGGGAAAAGGATTTATATAATAAGGTTTCTCTGTTTGAGCTATTGCAGTAAATGCAACAAATAAAAAACAAGTAGCGAAAAAAAATTGCTTCATAACGATCGTTAGTTTTTGGTATTCGTTCTTCAAACATACAAATCTGCTCCGACACATTTGCCAGAATATAAAAATAAGTTATCTTAACAAATTATAAGCATACTTATGAGCAATGAAACACCCACCAAAGGAATAGCTAAGGTTATTTTTTCTTCTTCGCTAGGAACATTGATCGAGTGGTATGATTTTTACATTTTTGGCATGCTCGCCAAAACTATTTCCGTACAATTTTTCCCTGAAGGAAATGATACAGCTGCACTCTTGAGCACTTTGGCAATTTTCGCTGCAGGTTTTTTAGTTCGTCCTTTTGGTGCTTTAGTGTTTGGAAGATTGGGTGATATGATCGGTAGGAAATCTACTTTTTTATTGACATTGGTACTGATGGGGGGCTCCACATTTTTAATCGGATTGGTGCCAAGCTATAAAGCCATCGGCATTGCTGCTCCATTATTGGTTTTATTATTAAGATTGATACAAGGCCTTGCGCTGGGTGGAGAATACGGTGGTGCTGCTACTTATGTTGCCGAACATGCACCAGCCCACAGGCGAGGATATTTTACAGCATGGATACAAACTACTGCTACATTAGGATTGTTTGTTGCGTTGGGAGTTATCATGGCTGTAAAAAGCAATATGAGTGATGCTGCCTTTAATAGCGAATGGGGCGGATGGAGATACCCTTTTTGGATATCAATTTTATTAGTGGGTGTTTCTATTTATATCCGGTTAAAGATGAGTGAATCGCCATTGTATGCCGCATTGAAAAAAGAAGGCAAGACATCTGTGAATCCATTGAAAGAAAGTTTTGGGCACAAGAATAATTTTAAAATGGTACTGCTTGCCCTGTTTGGTGCAGTAATGGGACAAGGGGTTATCTGGTACACAGGACAATTTTATGCTCAATCATTTTTAGAAAATACATGTAAACTAGAGTTCATGCAGAGTCGATCCATTCTTCTATGGGCCATTGCATTGGCTACTCCTTTCTTTTTATTTTTTGGTTGGTTAAGTGATAAGATTGGAAGAAAATGGATCATGTTAGTAGGAATGTTATTAGGAATTATATTTTATAGGCCAATATTTGGAAACTTTTTAGAAAAATCATCCTATAAAAATTGGTCTGAGATAGATTTATGGAGATATAAAAAAACAGCTGACACACTAAATCTAACTACTATTGTTGTTAACGATAGCACCACTTCGTCATCTTGTACAATTGTTACAACAAGAGGATCTTATGAATTAGTAACAAATAAGAACATAAGAACATTGTCAGAAAAAAAAGAAGTAAAAAATATTACGCTTCCATTAATAACAAAATGGGAATTCATTTTCCTGATTTGGATAATGATCGTTTTTGTAACAATGGTGTATGGGCCAATTGCAGCATTTTTAGTTGAATTATTTCCCACAAAGATCAGGTACACTTCAATGAGTTTACCGTATCATATTGGCAATGGTGTGTTTGGTGGATTGGTGCCGTTCATTGCAACATTACTGTCAACAACATTTACAAATGATCCATTGGTGGGATTATGGTATCCAATTGGTGTAGCAGCATTATGCTTTGTGATCGGTGCATTATACCTGAACAATAAAGTTGATAAAGATATTAATGATTAATTTTTGCCGGGAAGACGTCTTTTCGGCTTCCCGGCAAATAAAACAAAAAAAAATATGAACCAACTTAAAAGAATAATGGGATTGTTATGGATGCTGATAGCTCCTGTTATTATTTATTTTTTAGTGATGGGTGCTGTACATAATATTGGTGCCGGTACGAAAGATATTAATAACGCTGTGCCCTGGGTGATCATCATTAGCATCTTTACACCCATCGCAATTGGATTGATGATATTTGGTTATTATGCTTTGAGAGGGGAGTATGACAGGTTGCCGGAAAGTTCGGAAGAGATTTAATGTGGTCTGACCTACGGTCCCGACCATTATTGCAATGCTTTATAAATCGCCTCCTGAACATTTGTCCTCACATTCATATTCAATAATTTTTTATTTTCTGCTGTAGGGTTTATCCTGTTACTTAAAAAAATGTATGTAAGGTTATACTTTGGATCAACCCAAACACAAGTGCCTGTAAAACCCGTATGACCAAATGTTTGAGATGATGCAGATAAACATGGGTAAGGCTCGGCTCTTTTATAATTATCTTTTTCGGGTTTGTCAAAACCATACCCTCTTCTACTTTCAGTATGATAGTCAGTAAAAAGATCGATGGTCTGTTTCTTTAAATATCTCTTGCCGTCATAAACTCCTCCATTCAATAACATCTGCATTAATACAGCTAAATCGCCTGCGTTGCTGAATAGGCCTGCATGGCCTGCAACCCCGCCTAACATTGCTGAACCGGGATCATGCACAAAACCACGTAAGGTTTGAAACCTGAATTCGTTATCATTTTCCGTAGGAACAATTTTATATTCCGGCAAATTATTCAAAGGCTTAAATCCAATGCTTTGCAATTTAAGTGGTGAATAAAAATTTGTTTTTACATATTCATCCAACGTCATTCCTGTCAATGCTTCAACTACTTTGCCTAATAAAATAAACCCATTATCGCTGTAAACATATTTACCCCTTGTTGTCAGTGGGCTTTCTAAAATTCTTTTATAAATAGTATCCTGCCAATCGTTTCTTAAAAACTGATCTTGTGCAACTGGAATAGAAAAAGAATCAGTTTTTTCTTCCGATAAATAATTAGAAAGGTCTCCATTGCCAAGTTTGATCAATTCTTTATAAAAAGGAATAAAAGGACTAAGGCCAGCCTGGTGCAATAATATATCTTCTATCAACAAATTTTCTTTATTGCTGTCCTTGACCCATGAAAGATAGTTCCCTAACTTTTTTTTTAGATCGATCTTTCCATCTTCATACAATTTCATGACCGCTAAAGTAGTAGCACACATTTTTGTTACAGAAGCTATGTCATACACTGCATCAAGTGTTACAGGAGTTATATCTTCATAAGAATAAGTACCGAATGCTTTTTGATAAGCTATCTTCCCACCCTTTCCTACCAGCACAACGCAACCCGGAGTAGCTCTTGCAGTTATCGCCGCATTTACGACAGAATCGATTCCATTTAATTTCACAATATCCAATGCTACTTCGTCAGGATTTGTAATGGGCAAAGACGCTGAAGTTTCAATGATGCCGCTTCCGAATTTATATTTATCACATACCGTAACAGGTAATTTTCCTTTAGCTGCAAATTTGCCCAACAAAAGATCAGCTGCTGCATTTTGTGTATATGCATCATCTTCATAACATTCCACCAATTGCTTTGCATCACAAAAATTTTTGATGGCATAAGGATTGCCAAAAACAAAAGTGATGGCATTTGTCTGTTGCTGTAATTGATTTACAAGATTGACTGCTGTTGTACTTATGCCAAAATTATTTGCAGGAGTGCGGCTGTAATTATGGACGCCGATGATAACCTTTTTGTATTTCTTTTTTATCAGCTCAATGGTTGATAAAAGTCTTGTTGCATCTTGTTTGTAATTAAAATAAAAAACAGGTGCATTGTAATCACTACGCATTCTTTTTGCAAATGCATTATCACTGCTGATGCCAATACCTACATAAGCAATGCCTGCAGTATTATTTTTTTGCGTTGTCAATGGCAAAAATGATTCTTTACTCTTGCTCAATAAAGTGATCGCATTTTCTGCAACCAATTTTTTCATTTCCGGAATTCCATCATTAAGATCCACAGTTATATTCTCCAGATCTATTGGCTCATCATTTTCCCTGCAATAAATATATTTTGCAGCCAACACTTTTTTGCAATGCAATTCAATATCTTCCCAGGTGAGTGTTTTCTTTTTAATAGCATCCTTGATCTTTTTGATATTCATTTCAATATCTCCCGGTAGACAAAGCATATCATTTCCTGCGATCAATGATTGCACAGACGCTTCTCCATTTGGGAAGAATTTGTTTACTCCCTGCATTTCCAAAGCATCAGTGAAGGTCAATCCATCATAACCTAATTTGTTACGCATCAGATCTGTAACATTTTTTTTACTGAGAGATGTTGCCCTATTCGGAGTATTATCAATTGCAGGAATATAAAGATGGGCTATCATTACACTGCCTACTCCTGCATTGAAGATCTGTTTAAAAGGATAAAGTTCTAACGAGTCGAGTTGATCAAAAGTTTTATTGATGACAGGGAGATCAAGATGTGAATCAACTGCCACATCTCCATGACCTGGAAAATGTTTGGCGCAAGCCATTACACCCACATCCTGCATGCCTTTCATATATTGAATACCATAGGAAGCAACCTTGTATTTATCTTCTCCAAAACTTCTGTCATTGATCACAGGATTATTGGGATTATTATTAATATCAACAACAGGGGCATAATTAACATTAATGCCTAAACGCTTACATTGATCTCCCACCAATTTCCCATATTGATAAATAATAGCAGGATCACTCACAGCACCTAGCATCATTTGGTGTGGCAATGCCTTTACACTGTCGAAGATCCGCATTCCAACACCCCACTCAGCATCAATGCAGGTCATAATGGGAGTTTTGGCCATAGCCTGCAATTCATTCAATACTGTAGCCTGTTTTACAGGATCTCCCTGAAAAAGACAAACTGCCCCAACATTATATTTCTTTACCGCCTCTCCTACTTCTTTATCAAAAAAAATAGCTTTCTTATTTTTAAAATCATAGGTAGATAAACGTAATACCATAAGTTGGGATATACGCTCATCTGGATTTAAACTATTGTATACGCTATCCACCCACTTGCTTGCCTGGGTAGTTTGTGCGACCGACTTGAAAGAAAGAAAAATTGAAAAAATTAGAATACAACGCCTCATTTCCGATTAAAAATTATATAGTAAAAAGTATGTGTTATTTTTGAACTTCTAAATTAAAGGATTTTGCCCGACATCATTCAATTATTACCAGATAACATTGCTAATCAGATTGCTGCAGGGGAAGTGATCCAGCGTCCAGCAAGTGCTGTTAAAGAACTGTTAGAAAATGCAGTAGATGCTGGTGCAACAGAAATAAAGCTCATCGTTGCTGATGCAGGCAAAGCATTGTTGCAGGTAATAGACAATGGTAAGGGTATGAGTGAAACTGACGCAAGAATGTGCTTTGAACGTCATGCTACTTCCAAAATAAAAAATATTGATGACCTGTTTCATATTAAAACAATGGGATTCAGGGGTGAAGCATTGGCGAGTATTGCTGCAGTAGCGCAAGTAGAATTAAAATCTAAAAAAGCGGAAGACTCAACAGGTACATATATTGAGATAGATAATAGTGTTGTGAAAAAGCAGGAACCTGTTGCTATGTCAAACGGAACCAGCATAGCGATGAAAAATTTATTTTTCAATGTTCCTGCAAGAAGGAATTTTTTAAAAAGTAATTCTTCTGAACTCAGGCATATCATTGATGAATTTATCAGAGTGTCGATGGCATTCCCTTCTATCTTTTTTTCACTTACATCAAATGGCCAGGAAGTTTTTCATTTGGAAAGTGGCACATTGAAACAACGTATTGTGCAAATATTAGGCAATACTTATAATGCAAAACTGGTAAGCGTACAACAGGATACCGATTACATGAATATTTATGGTTTTGTAGGCAAGCCTGAAACAGCTAAAAAAACACGAGGAGACCAATACTTTTTTGTGAACAACCGTTTTATCAAAAGCGCTTACCTCAATCATGCAGTAATGGGTGCTTTTAATGAAATGATTGGAAAAGATAGTTACCCGATGTATGCCTTGTTCATTGATCTTGATCCATCACAAGTGGATATCAATGTGCACCCTACAAAACAGGAAATAAAATTTGAAGATGAAAAGATCATTTATGCATTTGTACAAAGTGCAGTAAAACATGCGTTGGCACAATTCAGTATCACACCTACTTTAGATTTTGAACTGGATGCTAATATTCAAAGTCTTGATGCGATCAATCAACCATTTACTGAAGAAAAAAAATCATCTGCCGCCTCTTCTTCTTTATACAATACTTTCAGTAAAAAGAACCAGGCACATTTTATTGAAAGCAAAAGTGATCTAAAGCATTGGAAAGATTTTTATGAGCCGACGAAAGAAGCGGACGACAGACAACCCACGACGGATAACTTCTCTCAAACGAAAAATTTCATACCGCTTACGCATCATGTAAAATTATCTGTAGACAACTTAGTTCAGTTACATAATACTTTTATCATTTTACAAAATGACCAGGGCTTTATCTGTATTCATCAGCAAAATGCACATGAAAGAATTTTGTATGAGAGATTTACTGATGCTATGGCCGGGCAACCTATTGCGATACAACAAAGCCTTTTTCCATTAACGATTGAATTAGCGCCGGCAGATGTTGCTATGTTAAATGAATTATTAACGGACCTGAAGGATCTTGGTTATCATATAGAAGCATTTGGGAAAGATACATTTGTGATACAGGGTACGCCTGCAGATGTATTGCAGGGAAGTGAAAAACAAGCCATCGAAAAAATGCTTGAGCAGTATAAACATTTCAGTACTGATCTTAAATATTCAAAAAGAGAAAAACTCTTGAGATCATTAGCTTGGCAACAATCTATTAAAGGTGGCGTTTCATTAACTCACAAAGAGATGCAGGCATTGGTTGAAGACCTGTTCAATTGTGCCACACCAAATATTACCCCTAACGGTAAACCTACTTATACCGAATTCAAAAAATCTGATCTCGACAAAATGTTTGGAAGATAAAAATGCCTCTGTAAAATTACAGAGGCACGCCTTACATTAAAAACCCAAAAACTAAGTTTATATTTTTTGAAATCTTGCAAAACAAATTTTATTGCCATAAATTATTTTTATGGTATAAAAACCGGCAGGCAAATTAGCTGTATACATACTTACAATATTTGCGCCTGTATAACCAGCCTGGTGTTTTTCTCCCATCAAAATATTTAAAGAGTTATAGATGTATGCATGAATAGTTTCATTAGTTGATTGTTCAACATTAATACTTACCTGGCTATTAACAGGGTTAGGATAAGCCTGTAGTTCACACAGATCAGCAATTCTTTCAACATTTACAATGCTGCAATATTCTTTCACACAACCATTGGTTGTAGTTATTTTTAAACAAACATAATAATGCCCTGTATCAGTGAAAGTATATACTGGATTATTTTGTGTGATCGTTATTGGTGTACCTGTAGTACCATCTTTATAAATTGTCCATGTTTGTTGCTGAACAGCCGTACTACTATAAGAATAAAAATGAATTTTATTCGGCATATACTGGTCTTTTGTATATTGATAAGCTACCTTAATTGAATCGCAATTTGTAATCGGAGCAACTCTTACCTCTTTACAAGTAGTAAATGCACAATTGTTGTTTTTGAAAGCTGTTAAACAAACCTGGTAAGCATTTGAATTTGCAAACTGATGTGTAGTGATCATATCATGATTACCGGTACCATCACCAAAGGTCCATGTATATTGTACATCATGATTTTGATAAACAGGTGCAAATGAATACTGGCGGGTACTTGCAATACCGGAATAAGTGAACAATGAAAAGTTTTCGCAATTTGAAACCGGCGGAACAGTAACGGTAACAGAATCACATTTGTATTTTATACAACTTGTGCTTGTTCCGTATTGAACTTTAAGACAAACATAATATTTACCTGCCTGTGCATATTCATGCACAGGGCTCCATGTATGGGTTTGGGTTCCATCTCCAAATGTCCAGGTTGCTACCGCATTTGGTGTAGGCACAGTAGTGGTATTTGTAAAATATATTTTCTTTTTATTGAGTGAATCTGATCTCCATGTATATGATGCAACAAAATCACAGGTGGGAGGATTATCCGTTACAGTAATTGAATCACAAACATATTTGAAGCATGTATTGCTGGTTTGTACTTTAAGGCATACAGAATATCTTCCAGGCTGTGCATATTCATGTGTAACATTCCAACCGGATGCTAGCGCTGAATCATCTCCAAAATTCCAATGTACATCTGCAGCTGTGCCGGTAGGGAGATTACTTGTAGCTGCAAAAATTATCTTCTTTTTATTTAGTGAATCAGCTTTAAGAGTAAAGCCAGCAGTCAGAACACAAGGAATGGGATTTGCAACTACTGTAATAGAATCGCAAACATATTTAAAACATGTATTACTGGTTTGCACTTTAATACATACATAGTACTTGCCTGCTTGTGCATATTCATGTGTAACATTCCAACCGGATGCTAGCGCTGAACCATCTCCAAAATTCCAATGTATATCTGCAGCAGTACCTGAAGGCAAGTTGCTTGTCGCAGTAAAGATGATCTTCTTTTTATTAGTAGAATCAGCCTTAAGTGTAAACCCTGCAGTAAGCACACAAGGAATTGTATTATCCGGAACAGTTACTGAATCACATTTATATTTAATGCAGGTTGTTGTACCATATTGAAGTTTCAAACAAACATAATATTTACCGGGCTGAGTATATTCATGAGTTGCATCCCAGGTGCTGACATTTGCTGAACCATCACCAAAACTCCAGGTGGGAATGATGTTGGCATTCGTTGTGACCCACTCTGTAGTATTTTTAAAAATAATTTTTTTCTTATTTGTAGAGTCTGTTCTCCATGTATATGCAGGAAGTATATTACAATCACCTGTTGTTATTTGCAGCGTTTTACATTCTGTTTGAACGCATTCTACTGTGCCTGGTGTATAAGGAAATCTTTTAACTTTTAAACAAACTGTATAAGTGCCAATGGCTGGATAAATATGATCTGGGTTAGTATTGGTTGAATGAGTGCCATCACCAAAACTCCAATACACGCTATCTGTGGCAGATGCTCCGGTTGATGTATTAACAAAGTAAAACTTGTTATTTACAACAGGATCTTTTTGCCAACTGAAATTTGCTTGCAGATCACATGGTCTTGCAACGATCACATCAAAACATTTTTCTTTTATACAAATGTTTGGGGTATTTCTTTTTTTGATCAATAAACAAACACGATAAATGCCGCTACTTGTATATGTATGTGTAGGGCTGATATCATTTGATGTTGTACCATCACCAAACATCCATACAATAGAATCTGTTGAATTATAATTGAGAGAAGTGTTAGTGAATTTAATTTTAAGATAGCTATCTACAGTTGCATGATAAGTAAAATTAGGAACTACACAATCCGCCTGTATCACAATTATCTTAGTTACTGAATCTCTACATACTTCTACATGATTAGGATTATACCGAACAACAATATGAGTTACTTCATAAGATCCTCCTGTAGCAGGATAAGTATGATATGGGGAAGTAAAGCTTGTCCAGTTATTTCCATATCCAAAATGCCATTCACTGTATATCCCCGTTGTGTCAAGTGGCAGATCAGGTATAAACTTAACAGTAGTTCCAGACATGTTCCAGGAAAAATTGGCATTGCAACTGATGGTCTGGGCATTTACTTGAGTAAGCAGCAAGACAGCTACTAATGATAGTAAAATTATTTTTTTCATAAACAATCGCTTAAAATTCAGGTTATTAGAAGTGGCTACAAATAAGACGCTACCCTAAGGTATTGCGTTGCCTCATTTTAAAAAAGATTAATATCTATTTCTTATCCCTTCAAGAAATTGCTCCACTTTTCTACGCACATCACCCGCCTTTCCCTGAAAATTGTTGGCCAACACAGAAAAGATCAAAAGATTGTTTTGCTTTGTAATTATAAATCCGCTTAGCGCATTTTGATTGGACATTGAGCCTGTTTTAGCATAAATAGAAAGACTATCTGCCAGGTAATAATTCTTTAAAGTTCCTTCCCCACCAGTCGGTAAAATTTCCTTCAGCCTTTCGAGGCCAAATTCATTTTTTAGTTTATTTAAAATATAAACGAATGATTGGGGTGTAAATAAATTGTAACGGCTCAACCCACTACCATCTACCCATCTTGGTTTTTGAGGAATATCTTTCAGATCATTATTCAAGAATGTATCAATAATAACCTCATCATCCATATAACCCAATTTTTCATTGCTTACCATCAATAATGTTTGTTCAGCAAAAAAATTATCGCTGTTGTGCATCATTGGCTTGAAGAGAGAATCACACGGTTGAGAATGAATAATATTATAATCCGTATTATTTAAACGTGAGCTTAAATGTAAAATAGACAGATTAGGTAAAGTATCAACCAGTAAATCTTTTATGTGATTATAATAAGTAGAGAATGGTATTTTTTGGTTTTTATTATTCCCTTCTTCAATCAGTAAACCATTCTCAAAAATGCTTCTTCGCAAATTAAATCCATTAGGCCATGAGTTAATTTTTTTTGTTGTCTTTTCAAAATATTTTGGTACCACAGTAATACTATCCTTAGATATCCATTTTACCGTTATTAAATTACCGTATATAGGAAACCCTGTAATGCTTGGCATAAAAGCCTCCATATAATCATCCCATGCCCAGCCTGTTCCATACCCATTATATATGTATGGGTCAAGAAGCATTTTTTTTTGTGTTTTTAAAAAATCAAAAACTGGTTGTTTAATGAAATCTGGATGTAAAAAAGTAGGATCGCCGGTGCCCCTGACTTGTATTCCATTATATCTTAACCCTACCAAACTATCCCCCAAGTACTTCATCCCAGCATACAACGTAAACAATTTTGTATTAGATCCAGGTATAAAATTCTTTGTTGCATTATAGTTATACCAATATTTTTTTGTGGAAGGTTCGTAAATGCTGATGCCAATTGTTCCTGTATTTATCACAGGATCATGTAATAATATTTTATCAGCTTGTTGGGATATCTTTTTTGAAACAGAACAGGAAGAGAAAATAACGAAAAGTGAAAAATGGAAAATGAAAAATGTTTTGGTAAACAATGCTCTCATGATTTTTCACTTTTAGTTTTTAGTTTTTAATTATTATCCTCTCTCTTGGGCTCTCAGCCAACGCTCAGGCATTTCATTTCTGCTGGCGCTAACATAATCGTTGTAGCTGCATGCAATAAATTTTTTATCGGGTAATTGCATCCACCACCTACCGGATTTTCTGCTTTGTAAAAAAACAGTATCCACTTCAGCGAACACAGTATTGAATTCATTGAATTGTACTCTGTCACTTATATCAGGCTCTTGTTTACAACGATTCTTTCCATCAATAAAATACCATAATATCTGAGATATTTGTTTTGCAGTCAGCTCATTCACATCAGCCTGGGGATTATATCCATAAATACCAAAACTATTCAAAGCATTGCTCATGCCTGCATAACGGGAAAGCATACATGCTTCTTCTCCGGTAAAGCCATTAGGACTAAAAGTATTTGCTGGTGCATCACTATGCTTAATAGCGCTTATATCAAAACTTAATAAATTAGTATTGCGTAATACAGGCTCTATTTCTTCCATATCTTCTTTCGCAGTCCCTACTCTAAAACAATCAAACCGCAATTTATCCATCGTCTCTAACATTCTTGGATGAACAAAATAACTTTGAAAACCAATATGATTGTAATGCTTCACCCAGTTAGGTTCGCCGGTAAGCATTTCCAATAAAAAATTTTCACTTCTTAAGGGACTCTCTCCTTTTAAATTTATTGTGGAATCTATACAAGTAGCTTCAACAGTCTTTTTCAATTCCTGGTAGGCAAAATATTGAGCCAGCGTTATATCATGTGATCCGCCAAGAATAACAACGGTTTTATTCATCCGCAACAATTCAGCCACCACCGTTTTCACTGCTGCATAACTATCAGCCAACGTAGCGCCGGATCTAACATTTCCCAGGTCAGCTATCTTTACTTCATTGTGCCAGTAATGCAACTGGTATAATTGTTTACGTATAGCATCCGGCACTTCTGTCCCCGTATTAAATTCGCCATTACCCCTTCCTTCATTTACACCTATGAACACAATATCAACGTCGGTCAGATCAGGCAATTCATCTTCATAAATAGCAATATGTTTGGCAATTTGTCCGTCGTTATATCCATTATCTTCATTAATTCCGCTAACATGAATAGGCAAAAGAAAATCGTGCAGGTCGTACATCCGTTTTTTAATTTTAGCAAACTTAACAAATTGTATCGTATATTTTTGGTTACCAGCTAAGAAGCTATGTGGAACTGCATTGGCGACGCTCCGTTCAACTTTATTTTTTCAGTCAACTTTCATCTAAGCGTATTTGAAAACATGCCCAGAGTGCCAACAACAATAAACATTTCCTTATTTTTGCCGCATGGAAACATTGTTACAGCAGATAGAAAAGTACAAAGAAGAGATCAAAGATTTTGTTGCACAAAAAACTGAAGAAGCTGAAGCTTTCAGAATAAAATATTTAGGCACCAAAGGTTTGGTGAAAGAAGTGATGGGTGAAATGAAAAATGTAGCAGCGGAAAAGAAAAGAGAATTCGGCCAGTTATTAAATGAATTCAAATTATTTGCTGAAGCAAAATACGAGGAGTTAAAATCAACAACGGGCAATGAGCAACAGGCAATTGACAATTCATTAGACCTTTCTTTACCGGCAGATCCATTGCCATTAGGCAGCCGCCACCCAATCAGTTTGGTTCGCAATCAAATGGTATCTATATTTCAACGATTGGGATTTGCCGTAGCAGAAGGCCCGGAAATTGAGGACGACTGGCATAATTTCACTGCATTGAATTTACCTGAAAATCACCCTGCAAGGGATATGCAGGATACATTTTATATTTCTCAAAATCCTGATTGGTTATTACGTACTCATACAAGTAGTGTGCAGGTTCGTGAAATGCAAAAAGGGAAATTACCTATCAGGATCATTTGCCCGGGGAGAGTTTACAGAAACGAAACCATTAGTGCAAGGGCACATTGTTTCTTTCACCAGGTAGAAGGTTTGTACATTGCTGAAAATGTTTCTTTCGCTGACCTTAAGCAAACCTTGTACTTCTTTGTACAGGAAATGTTTGGCAAAGATGTAAAGGTTCGTTTCCGCCCAAGCTATTTTCCTTTTACCGAGCCAAGTGCAGAAATGGATATCAGTTGTTTGATCTGTGGTGGTTCAGGATGCAGTGTTTGTAAAAAAACAGGATGGGTAGAAATATTAGGCTGCGGTATGGTACATCCTAATCTTTTAGAAAACTGTGGCATTGATAGTACAAAATATACAGGCTTTGCTTTTGGTATGGGTGTCGAAAGAATAACAATGCTTAAATATCAAATAAAAGATCTGCGTCTATTTAGTGAAAATGATGTGAGATTTTTAAAACAATTCTCTTCAGCTACTTAGTTACTATTGTGAAGATTAATAAATTTGTATTTAAATACATTTATATATAACATTTACAATATGTGTTGTAGAAAAAAATCAAAAAAAGCTTATAAATGGGGAAAAATATTTCATTTATGGATTTTGTGATATGGTATAATTTGTATCTTTGACAGTAGCCATTAATCTCAATTCACTTAACAGACTGTTTTTCAATGGCAAATGATTCCTGGACCTCAATAAATCGAAAACAAAAAAACAATTAAAATTTTTTAAAGGATGAAAGTTCAGTTAACATCATTTTGTAAAGTATTGGTAAAGAGGATTTTACCAGTAATTATCATTGCTTTTTTAATGATAGTACCGGGAGTTATGTTTGGTCAAAATCCGGGAGATAATCCTGATGCTCGTCCACCAGAAGTACCTTTGGATCCAAGAATGACAGTAATATTGATCATTATGGGAATTTTATTAGCTGTACGTGTAATGAGAAAAATTGCAATGCTAAAACCTCAACCAGTTAGTATAAAATAATCATTGAGTTATATTTTTATAGAATGCACCTTTACAGGTGCATTTTTTTTGGCAGTATTAATACCGTTTATCCTATAGATATTAGATTAGTATTTACTGATAGGTTATTTTTGTAGCATGTATAAAAGATTGTTATTCCTTATTACATTAACGGCTGCATATACTGTAAGCATTGCTCAAGACCAATGGGATCTGAAAGAATGTATAGATTATGCGTTGGCCAATAATACCAGCATAAAACAATATGATATTCAAAGTAAAATATCGGAATTACAATTAAAGCAGAGTAAGTTATCTCAATATCCTAATGTAACTTTTAATGGGGGCCCTAGCTTTAATAGTGGCCGAAACCAGGATCCCACTTCATTCAGCCTAATTACTCAAAGTTATTTATCAGCAAATTTGCAATTGCAAAGCAGTGTTGAAATATTTAACTGGTATAGTAAACAAAATACAATTGCGGCTAACAAATGGGAATATGAAGCAGCTAAAGCAAGTACCGACAAACTAAAAGATGATATTGCCTTAACGATTGCCAATTCCTATTTACAGATATTACTTGCCAAAGAGCAGGAAAAAATTGCGTCCGTACAATTAGAACAAACACAATCTCAATTGAGCAATACCCGTAAACTTGTAAATGCAGGATCATTACCGGAATTAAATGCAGCAGAGCTTGAGGCACAGGTAGCACTTGATAGTTCTACAGTAATAAGCGCAAGAGGAAATGTACAACAGGCAATGCTTACCCTTAAAGCTTATATGGCGCTTGATGCCGCTACACCGTTTGAAGTTGAATTACCTCCTATTGCTTTGATCCCTGTAGAAAATATCGGAGACCTGCAACCTGAAAGCGTATATACATTAGCGATAGCTAACCTTCCTCAGCAACGAGTAAATGATTTTAAAATAAAAGCTGCTGAAAAAAACATAGCTGCTGCAAGGGGAAACATGTATCCTACTCTCTCAGCATTTGCCAATTTAGCAACCGGATTTAACAGCCGTGCACAGGAAATAATTGGCATTTCAACAAATACATTCCCGGTTGCAAAAGTTAATGTGGGAGGCACAGATTACAATGTATTCCCACTTCAACCGCAATATGATTATAGTAAGACGGTCTTTGGAAAACAGTTGAATGAAAATTTCAGGCAGGGGATTGGCTTGAACGTGAGTGTTCCAATTTTTACAGGAGGAACTTTACGTACTACCTGGGAACGTAGCAAGTTTACTGCAAAAAATCTTGAATTTCAAAAAGAAGCAGATAATCAAAAGCTCAAACAAGATATTTACCAGGCATATAATGCAGCAATGGTAGCGCTGCAAAAATTCAACGCAACTCAAAAAATGGTAGCTACAGCACAACGCAGCAATGAGTTTGCTCAGAAAAGATATGGCGTAGGCATGCTTACTACGCTTGAATTAATAACCAATCAGAATAATTTGTTGAGAGCTAAATTAGAATTAGTGCAGAACCAGATAGATTATGTTTTTAAAATGAAAGTGTTGGAATTTTATAAAGGACAAGGATTGAAGTTGTAAGTTAGAGATTGGAAGTCGAAGGTTGTTAACGAGATGAAGGAGTTGAATAGTAATATGAAGTACAAGTGAGTGACACCAATGAAGTTGAAAAAAGAACTAATGCCGGTTACAAAAAATAAAAACTTATGAGCAAAAAAACGAAATGGATAATTGGAAGCCTGGTTGGGGTATTGGTTTTATTGGCAGTATTAAAAGCAGCAGGTGTATTTGGAAAAGAAGAAGGAACAAAAGTTACTGCAGAAAAAGTACAGCAAAGGACCATTACGGAGATCGTAAATGCAAGCGGAAAGATATATCCTGAAATAGAAGTAAAGATCAGTCCGGATATAAGTGGCGAGATCACTGAATTGACTGTAGCCGAAGGTGATTCTGTAAAAAGAGGGCAGATACTTGCCCGTATCTATGCAGATATATATGATATTCAACGTAACCAGGCAGCAAGCGGCGTATCTCAAAGTGAAGCTCAGGCAGCAAACTCACGTGCAGCAATAGACGCTTTGAAAGCACAACTGGATCAATCACAACGAACATACAAAATGCAGAAGCAATTGTTTGACGAAAAAGTGATCAGTCAGAATGAATTTAATGTGGCCGAAGCAAGTTATAAAACTGCACAGGCAAATTACAATGCAGCTTTGCATAATATTCAAAGTGGCAGTGCATCTATAAGAAGTGCTCAGGCTAACCTGGCTAAAGCAAATAAAGATCTTGGTAGAACTGTTATTACATCACCGATGGATGGTGTGATCAGTTTGTTGAATGTAAAAAAAGGAGAGAAAGTTGCAGGCAACAGTTTTAATGTAGGTACAGAAATGATGCGTATTGCAGATATGCAGAAGATCGAAATAAGAGTTGATGTTGGCGAAAGTGATATTCCCAAAGTACATTTAGGAGATAGTGCATTGATCGACGTAGATGCATATAGCGATAGAAAATTCAAAGGCATTGTTACACAGATAGCAAGTAGCAATAATGGTGCAACTTCTATCACCGCTTCAACGAATACAACTTCGGATGTAACTAATTATAAAGTATACATTCGTTTATTACCCGAAAGTTATATGGATCTCTTGGGTAAAGGCAGTTTCCCCTTCAGACCGGGCATGAGTGCCAGTGCAGATATTCAGACAAAAACACACACAAACGTTTTGAGCATTCCGATCAATGCCGTTACCACAAGAGAAAAAAGTGACAGTAGCAAGGCTATTAAATCTACAGGAGCGTCTACATCTTCTGATGATCTTGATGTTGTAGTTTTTGTTATTGATAAAGACGGTATAGTGAAGAAAAAAAGTGTAAAAACTTCTATACAGGATATAAATTATATAGAAATTACTGAGGGCTTGATAGTTGGAGAAGAAGTAATAACGGGCCCTTATGATGTTGTTAGCAAACTTTTAAAAGAGAAAGACAAGGTAAAGGTTGTAGATAAGAAAGAGCTTTTTGAAAAGAAATAACTTTTGTATATTTATCTAAGGCAGCTATTAGTGCTTGTACCTACTCTCATATATAGTATTGATAATCTAATTGCCGGATGAAACGATTTATATTTAAATATTTGCTGCTTGTCTATCTGATTGGTATTAATTCTATCAATGCATTTTCTCAAAATTCTTTATTAGTAAATGTGGGAAGCATTGGTTGTGCCTCACCTGAAGCGCCTATACTTTCCATTATAAAACAACCTTTAACAGATTCTGCAACAGCCTTGGTCACGTGTGATATGGCTGTGCAATTACCATCTTACTATTTTACATTCGTTGCATATAACCCTCTTGATAACAAGATCTACGTAAATGACACCCGCAATTTCTTTTATTCAAAAGTGTGGAAAATGGATATGGGCTTACCAAATGATATTACATGCCCCTCTTTAACAGACACACCAACTTATATACTTAATTATACGATCAATAATTTTGAATTTGATAACTCAGGTAATTTATGGGCCATCAGTAATTACGATTATGAAAACGGTAGATGTACAATCCAACAATTTGAAATTAATACCGGGAATGTATTAGCAACAAAAACTTTACAATTCCAGGAAGGATTTTTTCCTTCAGACATTAGTTCAGGGGACCTATCTATTTTACCCAATGGAAGATTGTTTGCTACTTTAGGCCAATACCCATCTAAATTATATGAAATAACAAATTACAATGGTGGTAATGGTGATGCAATTGGAACATATTTGCAAACAATGCCATCTAATACTTACGGTGTAGCGTATCTCAATGGTCAGTTGGAAATTACCGGCACTAACTCTATTGATAGTTGTTATTATTTTGATTATAATATCAGTTTAAATACATTAGGAGAAAAAAAGAATTTCCAGGCAGGTCAGGCGCCTATTGACAACACAAGTATTTCTCCTGCTATTGGCATCACTAAGCAATTAATGAGTGTTACTAAAGTAAATGGCAATAGTGCTGATGTTACTTACGAGATATATGTACAAAATATGGGTAATACTATTTTGCAAAATATCAATGTTACCGATGATCTAGTAGCGACTTTTGAAGATGCAGATATATCTGATATAACAACAAATTTTGTTGCAGGATTCAATCAACCTGGGCTCATTTTAAACACTGGATATAATGGCGCCACTGATAAAAATTTATTAGTTCCGGGACAAAGTTTAGCCAACCAAACTTCTTCAGATAAAAATTATTTATTCAAAATAACTGTCAGTTTGAGAGTAAGGCATTTAAAAAATAACACTGTTTATTTTAATAGCGCAATAGCTTCAGGTACTATCGGCGCAGGTTTTTCATTGATCAATTTAGAAGACACATCAAACAATGGGCCTTCATCAGCCATTGATCCTAATAATAATGGCAATGCAAATGAGGCGGGTGAGAATGAACCAACTCCATTAGAATGGCGTATAATTTTACCGTCTTTGCCCGTTAATTTTGTTTCGATCAATGCCAAATTGCAAAACAGTAGTACAGCATTGATCCAATGGCAGGTTGCAACTCCCACGATTAATGCTGACAAGTTTGAAATTGAATATAGCAATGATGGCATCAATTGGAAAACACTTAGCCTGATCCCTATAACAAATACTGAGCAGTATGCTTATCAAACAGAACACAATAATATCCCTGTTGGAAATTTATATTACCGGATAAAACAAGTTGACAGGAATGGCCAATATATTTTTAGTAAGATAGTAATGGTAAAAAGTAATGCAACAAATAATTTTACTGTTTATCCTAATCCTGCAACTGACCATATTTATATAGATAAAAATTATGGAGTTGGCGCCAATTCTTTGGCGGAATTATACAATGCAGTAGGTCAATTATTAATGACAAAAAAAATAATAAATGATCGTGAAGTGCTTAAAACTGCTCAATTAGCAGATGGAACATATTTGCTTAAAATACTTAACAGTGAAGAAGTAAAGACCTATAAAATTCTTATCAGGCATTAAGGGAATAATCGTTCGGCTATTGCTACACTTTCAGGCTTGCCTACATCTACCCATTTATCTCCAGTATGATTAAAACCTAAGATGGTATTGTCTTTTGCAAGATCAAGATAAGTTTCAGTTAAAGAAAATTTGCCTGTTTGCTTTATTAAAGAGAATACTGAAGAATTAAATACTGTTACACAACTGTACGCTTTTTCAACAAGATCTTTTTTTGCAATAGATATTTTTTCTTCTTTCGTAAGATTATTTCTCCAGCCGCACAACCGATTACTTTCATCAAATAAAAAGTTCCTCGACGTAAGTCTGTCTGTGATACCAAAAGAAATAAGAGGATTGTTTTCTTTATGAAATTCAATTAACCTACCGAGATCAAGATCAGTCAGCACATCAACATTTAATGTTATAAAAAGATCACTCTCTTCCAGCAATAGCCTTGCTTTTAATAAGCCGCCACCTGTCTCTAATACCTCACTTGTTTCATCACTGATAGTAATATTACTTCCCCAACCTTTATTCTGCTCAATTGCACCAATTATCTGATCTGCAAAATGATGCACATTTACAACTACATCAGTGATATTATATTTTTGTAAGTATTCAATATTTCGTTGCAATAAAGATTTACCATTCACCAATGCTAATGCTTTGGGATGCTTATCAGTCCACGGCTTGAAACGTGTACCTAAGCCTGCGGAGAAGATGATTGCTTTCATAGAACAGTCCTCCAGTTTTCTTTATTCATGTGACTGAGTTGAACTTTCACATTGAATTTATTTTTTAAATGCCGTGCCACTTGTTCAGCCGCGTATACACTACGATGCTGCCCACCGGTACAACCAAAATTTATCATCAGGCTTTCAAATCCTCTCGTGATATAATCCTCAACAGCAATATCAATGAGGTTATAAACATTGTTCAAAAACTCAGACATTTTTGTTTGTTGTTCCAAAAAATTCTGCACTCCTTTATCCAAACCAGATTGTGTTTTATATTCATCAATTCTTCCCGGGTTTAAAATTCCTCTCATATCAAATACAAATCCACCACCATTAACTGTCTCATCAGGAGGATACCCTCCCTTTAAATAAGAAAAACTATTCACCCTAACGATCAATGGTGTAGCGTCTGTAGCTTTTACAGGTTGAAATCTTTTTATAATATCATCTTGTATGATCAGATCTAATAATCTTTCAAATTCTGGTAATACTATTCCAACTCGTTTATCCGCAAGAAACCCTTTTATATTATTTAATGCCAAAGGAATACTAGTTAAGAAATGCGCCTTACGTTCAAACAAACCCCTGAACCCATACGCACCCAACACTTGCAACAAGCGTATCAGCACATAGCCATTATACTGACTTTCAAAACGATTTCTATTAACCGGCTTTTGCAATATCTCTTCAACACAGCCAATATAATATTGCAACAATTTATTTTTCCATTCGTCACTTAACTCAGCTTTCGCCTGCCACAACAAACTTGCCACATCATATTGCAAAGCACCTTTCATTCCTCCCTGGTAATCGATAAAATGCACCCCTTCATTATTCACCATTACATTGCGGCTTTGAAAATCCCTGAACATAAAATATTTATGATCAACATGACTTAAGTAAGTACTCAACGCATCAAAATCGTCGATCAATTTTTCTTTATCGTAAGGAATCTTTAAAGTATCAAGGAAATAATATTTGAAATAAAGCAGATCAGCAATGATCGCCTGCTTACCAAACTCTTTACTGGTGATACATAAATTATAATCCAACCCCTTATCACCATTGATCTGCAGGTTAGCCAGTTCCTTCAAGCTTTTTTGATACAACGCATACACTTTATCCTTATGTCCGATGGCTTCTAATTCATGCAATAAAGAAGCATCACCAAAATCCTGTTGTATATATATAGTAGCATCTTCATTCACCGCATATACTTCCGGAACGGGAGCATTGGCGTTTTTAAAATGTTTGCTGAAAGCAATAAAAGTATTGTTCTCTTTTATATTGGTATTATAAGTAGCTATGAAATTGCCATCTACAGTCAGCAATCTAAAATAGACCCTGTCGCCACCGCTTTGAGGAAGTTTTTCAATGGCTGTAATGGCAGCTTTACTATACTCACTGAATAAGATTTTAATATTATCGGTTATCTGTTGCATATAATGTGGGCAAAGATAGTCCAAAACAAAAATATTTCACAGAGATTCACTGAGTAAACACAACGAGTGTTTACTGAAAAATATATTACCCTTAATTTGTGAAAGTTCTCTGTGAAATAGGTACTCCGACTAATTTTTTCTTAATGCACTACAAATAATTTTAGCGTTTTATTTTTCTTTGATCCTAAAATTTTCTATCTCCACTGTACCATGCTGATTGTCTAAAGAAATTATATCTGTATCAATTGATTGAGAGGATGTTCCAAAATTGCTGATCTTAATAATTCTCATGTAAGATGAATACCATGATCCAAAATTCCGGTTACCGGAAAGACTGATACGATATTTTCCATTAGCTGCATCTTTTACTTGAAATTCACTGATCAAACCATCGATTGCAGCATTCTGTAACCTGGCACCAATTTTATTCGTTGCATTTATATTATTGAGGTCACGTCCACGTGGAGTTTCAAAATTTAAATTCCATAAACTGTTAGCCGTAGATTCCACTATGATCCTGATATCTGCAGTAATAAGTTTTATGATTTCCTTTGGAATATAACTGATATCAATGACACTTTTATGCGTCGCTATCATCATGTTCATTTCAGCCAGCATCATATCTTTCAACTTTAAAGTTTGTGCATCCCAATTGTAACCGTATTTGGTTATACCGTTATACAATATTCTTATCGCTGTATCTGCTCTATAACTTTGATAAAAAGCCCACGCAGCATCTCTTATAAAGCGTAAATTATCAGGATAATCTTCCGCCAAATTCTGATAGATCTCAATGGCTTTATCAAATTGTTTCATATGCTCATACACAAAAGCTATCGAAGTTTGTGAAGCCACATTCCCATAACCAAGCTCCGCTGCTTTTTGTATCATCTCTTCTGTATAAGTTGTCAACCCTTCTTCATAAAAATATAAAGCCATATCCAAATAAAAAGTAGCATTGGTATTGTATGCATTTTCTAATTGCTGATACGTTTCATATTTTTCTTTAACAGAACTATTTTTTATGACCAACATATAAGCAACATCTTTCTGATTTTTTAATTTAGTGTAACTATCATAATTATTAGGTGAATAGCCGGATTTTGTTGTGATCAGAATTACCCCGTTTGCACCTCTTGAGCCATAAATAGCTGTTGCAGCTGCATCTTTTAAAATATCAATCCTGTCAATATCGATCACAGAAATATCATTGATCCCTTCTTCTGATGGCATTCCATCAATTACATACAATGGTGCGTTACTTTGTGTGATAGAACTGCCGCCACGTATCTTGATATCAAAATTGGCTCCTGGCCCTCCTTCCGATGATGTAACTTGTACTCCGGCGGCCCTTCCAGTCAAAGCCTCCGCTGCAGAAGAAGTGAATGGCATATCTTTTATTTGTTTACTTGTAACCGAAGCGATCGAACCTGATAATTGTGATCTTGTTGATGTTCCATATCCAACCACAACTACTTCATCCATTGCTTTTGCTCCTTCATTAGTAGCAACTGCTGCTCCGTTTAAATTCTGCTGATTGATCTTTTCTTTTTTATTTTCTGCAATTTTATCCTGTTCAATTTTTGAATAACTATTTCCTACTGATTCAATATCGATCTTATCAGTCGATACCCCCCATAACTGAATTCTTTTGTTGTATTCTTTAGAAACCAGTTTCAGCATTTCAGCATTATCCAGTTTTTTCATCGACTCAAAACGTTTTTTGTAATCTGTTTTTACATATCCTCTTTCTAAACATTTTTGCAAAATATCTGCCGGAGGCGTTATGTTATATTTTACATAGTCGTCAATTTTTTCTAACACTATGTATGATGTTTGCCATGTCACTATTTTATTCTCTATACCAAAAGCCAGTGTTTTATACCAATAATTATTCTTCATAATATTTTCAAAATTTGCCAGAACTTTGGCTTTATCATATTGGTCTCCATAACAGTTTTGTTCAAGATCGTACTCTTGCTTGAACATCACTTTATCTCCAAAACCATATTTCAAAATAACTTTTTTAGAATAGGGCTTTAGCATTCCATTGATCAACATGGATGGTAAAAGTTGTTGCGGTTTTTTAACACCTGCATCATTTCCGGATTCATCTTCAACGACAATAAGACTAATAGTAATTTTTGAAAGATCATTGACCGTAATACTGTCATAATAACTGTTCCTGAGGTAATAACTTTTATAATTCGGTGCTGTATAGTTATAAGAATAATTATTGTAGTAATCATCATCATAATAATGGTGATACCTATAGTTATAATAATAGTCAGTTGAAATAAATGCAACAGGAGTTTTGATGACCAGTGGTTTCTTTTTACCCCATGTATGCCTGCTATCTGTAAACACAACTATCAGATCATCTTTTGTATCAAAATCTAAAATTCCAAATTGTGTTGCCCCTTTGAATTGCATTTGTTCGATAAGTTGTATCCAGGAGCTTTGATCTATCTCTTCTTTTTTAAAAACTTTTTCTCCATACAATTGATGATTAAAAGGAACTATGGTTAATTGTTCAGGTTTGTATTTTGTCAATATTTTTTTTAGATATAAAACAAATTCGCTTTTCCTTTTATTTTTCATAGAAGCTGAACAATCCCAATACACCCGTAGCTTTTTTATGTCAATGGTATAATCAGCAGACTTTGTATTCTCTGCTTTAAGAAAAAAATCTCCGGTCAAAGGATCCATGCAAGCATTGACAGATATACATTCTTTAGGAAGCACAAAGCTAATAGCACCGGGAGCATTAATTGATTTGTAAGTGGCGGAAAGATCAAAAGTATTTGTTGCACCTGTAAATTTTTTATCTTTCAATAAATCATATTCACAAAGGGGTAAATATTGATGATTTACATTTGCTTTCACAGAAAGCTTATTAAAATTATCATTTGCTAAAAAAGTGAGATCGTATTTATAACCATCATTCACACATTTCAATATCTCCTCTATTTTTATTTTTATCTTACGACTACTCCTGGCAGCCACCGGATAAATATTAAGTGAGTAATAATTTTGTCCGACCATTCTAAGTAAAGCAGGATCCATTCGTTTACCGACAATGGAGGAATACGCTTGCCTTGCTTTCCAACTTTCTTCCAAGCTACCATCTCTGTAGGTATCTCCTAACATCAATTGTAAACCTGTTACTGCTTGTCCGGGGTTTAACTGAAAACTGTAAAGTGCCTCGGCTTCTTTATCCCTGTCGTTATAGAACTCCATCTCGATCCACGTAGTAGCCAACAAACCGTTGGTTGTAATTTCTACATTGCATTCTTTAATGATCATGGGTTGATCAAACAAGCGTCCTTCTTTTTGGGCATTAGCACTTATATACAAAAAGATTATTCCTAAGGCACACAGTATTTTTTTCATACAGTAGTTTTTTACTGGATGAAAATAATTTTAGAATTACATAAATGAAGGGGAATATTTTTTAATATGGTAATGTTAGGGAATTTCTATTTATTTGTTTTTGCAAATTGTTCAAAAGGGAAGCATTCGCTTGCATCCATTCTTGACTCCCTCTCCATTCCATACATTTTTTAATAAACTCATTTTCCCATGTTTGGCTGATGATCACTGCCTGCATGGGTAAATTGCCGATGATAAAATCTTTGAGTTTTGTATCAAAATAAGGAATAGCAACAATGAAATCGAGTATCTCTTCATCAGTGGCAACAGTAGTTTCAGGCGCTTCATATTTATTTAAATTGGTACGTCGTTGGTGAATGGTGGTACTAATGCAACGGTCGATAATATTGATCAAATAGTCACTGGTTATTGATGTCATAGTTTTATAGGTTTAATTTTTTAAAATAGTTTTCCTTGTCCGCCGGGTACTCTGAATTTAGTTCTATCCAAACTCCAGTCTTCAGCGTTCATATTATATAGCTTGCCGTATTTTTTATATTGTTGTGCTACCATCGCAGCAATATTCCCTTCGCCTCTCATACGTACACCCCAACGAGTATCATTCACCTTTCCATCATGGCTTTGTTCAATTAAATGCCAAACCTTATCTGCATGATTAGGGAAATTTTTATACAGCCAATCGTGAAATAAAAATTTGATAGCGCCATTTAAACGAATGAATGTGTAAGCAGTAAAAGTTGCTCCGTTATCTGCTGCTTCCTTCATGATGCGTTGCATTTCATGTTCATTTAATCCCGGTATCATTGGCCCCATCATAATTCCCATTCGTACTCCTGCTTTGCTGAGTTCATTGATCACTTTTAATTTTTGTTTTGCTGTAGTAGTACGTGGTTCCATTATTCTTCTTAGATCTTCATTGAATGAAGTGATGGACACCATGGCAGACACAATATTTTTCTTTCCCATTTCCTGCAATACATCTTTGTCTTTTAGTATCCAGGAATTTTTTGTTAGTATACCAACGGGTTGATTGAATTCGTTACATACTTCGAGTAAGCCTCTTGTTAATCTATATTTTTGTTCGGCTGGTTGATAGCAATCGGTATTCCCACTGAGCATGATGGGTGTTGCATCCCATTTAGGGTGCATTAAAAATTTACGCAACAATTGGGGTGCATTTTTTTTGACGATTATCTTTTGTTCAAAATCCAGTCCGGCGCTGTAGCCCCAGTATTCATGCACATTACGGGCATAGCAGTATATACAGCCATGCTCACATCCTGCATAAGGATTCATACTGTAGCTCATACCTACATCTTTACTTTCTACTTTGTTTACGATCGTTTTTGATTGTTGCTCTAAATATTGTGTTGGAACATTTGTTTCTTCCCAATCGTCGATGCCTTCAATGTGTTCTTTTGTTTTTTCATCTTTTAAAAAACGGTTCTTCGTGTTGAATTGTGCGCCACGGCCTGCGATATATTGTATATCTTCGCTTTGATCGTTGGCTTTTACTTTGTGGTGGTCTTGTTGTAGGTTGTTATTTTCCATAATCAGTTTTTTTATTTTTACTTTTCTTTTTTGCTTGCCCAAAAAAGAAACAAAAAAAGGCCCCGACAAACGATTACATCCCGTTTGTCGGTTGCAGCTATGTGGTACAGTTATGCATAGTGATCTCAACTTTAGTAATTCTATTTTTAAACTCGATGTCACTCACACTTATAAAAAATTCTGTTCATTCTGAAAATTCTGATTCAGACAATTGTATACTGTTTCGAATTGAAGGAGCTGCCAATTGGTATGCCGTACAAGTGAGTGACACAACGATGTTTAATAGTAGTACAACTGTTTGTTACAAAAACAATTCTCCCTGCACTGTACTCACCGGTAAATTCTGAAATTCAAAACGTTGCAGTATTTCGTATCCCTTTTCACCAACGGGACGCTTTAACAACAACATTGCATCGGCGATGAATCTGCCAGTAAAATGTTTGTGGCTATATTCCAGCCAGCCTTTTTCATATTGCCAAGGCAATAATTTTCTTGCAATGGTGATGTGTGGCTCCATCATGAAATGTGGTTTGTTATCATCATCGAGTTTCATTAATCGCTGTGCTTCACTGCGAATTTGTTTTACCAGATTTTGTATCGGCACTTTACTGGTTACATTTATATAAATAGTGTGCGAGGGAAAACTGCCGTAATCTTTCAATTCAATTTTTATTGGCGGAAAACCCATTGCCAAAATTTTTAATCGATTGATAATGCGTTCTTCCTGCAATTGATACTGCACAAAATTCACCAATGTTAAATGCGGTTTACCCCACTTGGCTGTCTCGGCTTTATAAGTATCATAGAAATTATTTTTAACAGTTATTATTTTATGTCGAAGCTCTTCGTGGGGATTCAATACCAACAAATATTCGTAGATCTTGTAGCCGGGTATTGCGTTTGATAAATCTTTCATGACTCGGTTTTTTGTGTTAAATAAATTTGTTTCCCAATTTATTTAGCATAAATTTACTAAATAAATTAGTTAATAAAAATATATTTTTATGGAAGTGGAAAACTTTTTAAGCAGCAATTATAGTGGCAGTAAAAAATTTACGCAACACCAGGTTCCTACCGCCAACGCTACCGGTTTTGGCGCTGCTGCCGACGATTATATGGAACGGGGAATTGATTTGAACGAGCAATTGATCAAAAATAAAGCAGCTACTTTTTTTATGAGGGTAAGCGGATCAAGTATGATCAATGCTGGTATCAGCGATGGCGACATTGTAATAGTCGATAGAAGTATCAAGCCGGTGAATGGAAAAATTGTGATCGCTGTGATTGATGGTGAAATGTTGATACGTCGTTATGAACAGAGTTTCAATAAGTTGAGATTGGTACCCGAAACACACAATCTTTCTCCGATAGAAGTGAGTGAGTTTATGGATTTTAAAATTTGGGGAGTGGTTGTTTATATTATTAAAAGTATATGAAAGCCATCATAGATTGTAACAGTTTTTATTGCAGTTGCGAAAGATTATTTAAACCACATTTAGATGATCAACCTGTTGTTGTGCTAAGCAACAATGACGGGTGTATCATATCCAGAAGTGATGAAGCAAAAAAGTTAGGGGTTGAAATGGCGGGTCCATATTTTTTAGCAAAGCCAGTTATTGAAAAATATAAAGTAGCTACTTTTTCTTCTAATTATAATTTATATGGTGACCTGAGTTGGCGTGTGATGGAAACTCTGCGGATAATGTTGGGAAAAGAAAATGTGGAGGTCTATTCTGTAGATGAAGCTTTTTTAAACCTCGATGGTTTTGAAGGACATGATTTATATAAAGTGGGGTTAAATATAAAAGATACAGTGGAGCTATGGACCGGCATTAAAGTCTCTATAGGTGTGGCTCCTACGAAAGTGTTATCAAAAGTGGCTAATCATTTAGCGAAGAAAAATAAAATTGCTACTAACTGTGTGGTAGTATTAGATACAGCGGAAAAAATAAATGTAGCATTGCAGGCAACTCCTGTAAAAGAAGTCTGGGGAGTAGGATTTCAGTCTGCACAAAAATTAACAGAGATGAATGCCGTGTTTACTGCGTATGATCTTACAAAAAAAACAGAAGAATGGGCTCGTAAATTTTTGGGAGGTGTAGTGGGAGTCCGTTTATTAAAAGAATTAAAAGGCGAAGTGGCGAAAGAAATGGAGAAAGAATTGACTGTAAAAAAAATGATCGCTACTACAAGAATGTTTGGCAGCGCAGTGAATAGCATTGATGATATTAGAGAAGCAGTAGCAACTTATACATCGAAAGCTGCAGAAAAATTACGAAGACAAAACAGCATGGCGAATGGCATCAGTGTTTTTGTAGTAGCAAAAAATCAAGATCATAATGTGAGTTTTAATCGTGGGGCAACGATCAGTTCTTATACTACATTACCAATGGCAACAGCTTCTACCAATGAGTTGATAAAGCCGGCAATAAAAATGGTTAATAAATTATTTAAAAAAGGAACCTGGTATAAAAAAGCTGGCGTTACGTTGAGCGGACTTGTTCCTGATGAAACGATACAGGGGAATTTATTTGAAGAACAAAAAAATAACAATCGCTTACTGATGAATATGGTGGACAATGTGAATTTTGCAATGAGAGATGATATGATAAAATTCGCCACCTCCGGTACAACAAGAGATTGGAAAATGAGAATGGAAATGCGTAGCCCGAGATATACAACGAGATGGGAAGAATTGTTTGTTGTTAAATAAATATTTAATCAAACAATCCTTTAGCTGGTTTAATAAATTTCGGTTTGGTCAATTTCAATCCCAATTCTTTATTCATTTTATCTACTAAATAAACGGTCAATTCCGGTGAAGTTGCCTCGTCATGCATGTGCATGAAAAAATACAATTCCTGCAAACCATTGTCCAGCCAATATTTCATTCGTTTGACCCATGCATCAGATCTTGTGTAATCAGATTTGTGTAAACTGTTTCCTACATATCTAATAAAAGCTTTAGGTACAGTTAAATTCATGTGAGCACAATCTCTTCTTCCGGCAGTATCAGTAATTACAATTCCCATTTTCAACTCTTTAAGTGTTGTCAGCATTTCATTTAATATATCTTCTTTGGCAAACCAATCAGGATGGCGAACTTCTAAAAAGAATTCAACATCGGTAGGTAAAGTTTTTAAGTAATCAAATAATTCATCTTTTCTTTTGGGAGAGAAGGTATCACTAACCTGTATAAATATCGGTCCAAGAAATTCTTCAAAAGCAACTATACCTCTAAAAAATTCATTGGTAATAAATTGCTTGTTATTCAAAGCACCACGATGTGTCACACCTTGGTACATTTTAGGGCAAAATTTAAAATCTTTCCCTTTTGCTTTCTCTGTCCATTTACGAATGCCGGCATCGCCATAAACTTTGTAGTGAGTGGCATTTAATTCTATGCTATTATAATGTTCAACATAATGTTGTAGAAAGTCTTTCTCTTTTGTTTTCTCCGGATAAATTTTACCCACCCATTCTACCCTGCCCCATTTAGCACAGCCCAGGTAAACTTTTGGTTTCTTCGCAGGCTTCCCTTTCAATATTTTCTTATTAAAAATAGGTTCTGCAGGTAAAGAAAAATCAACCTTGTTCAATTCATTTTCTGGCACTCTTCCAAATTCCATAAATATATCTTTTTGTAAAACTACAAAAGCTGACATTGTTGGCAAATTTATTGTGATGTATACAGGAATTAACATTGACGCAACTTCATCACAATTACCTTACTTTTATTTTTGAATAAATAATGATTATGCAAAAAGCTCAATTCGGAATGATAGGCTTAGGTACAATGGGACGTAACCTTGTATTGAATATGGCAGATAAAGGATTTTCAGTTTCAGGCTATGACCGAAATCCCGATCAATTAAACAGGTTATTAGAAGAAGGAAAAGGTAAGGCAGTGCAAGCATTACCTACCATGAAAGAATTTGTTGAGAGCCTTGAAATACCCAGACGGATTATGATGTTGGTACCTGCAGGAAAGATCGTGGATGCTGTGATAGAAGAAGTGAAAATTTATTTACAGCCAGGGGATATTTTGATCGATGGCGGTAATTCCCATTTCAGGGATACAGATGCAAGATTAGGAAGGTTAGATTCAACAGGCATTCATTTTACCGGCATGGGTGTGAGTGGCGGCGAAGATGGCGCAAGGCTTGGTCCTAGCATGATGCCCGGAGGAGACATAAATGGTTACAACGAGCTGAAAAATATTTTTGAAAAGATCACAGCACAAAGCGACGAAGGCGCCTGTGTAGCTTTTGTTGGCAATGGCTCCGCCGGGCATTATACAAAAATGGTGCATAACGGTATAGAGTATGCTATTATGCAATTGATCAGTGAAACTTATTTTTTGTTAAAAAATATAGCAGGTTGTGACAATGATGAACTGCATACTATTTTCACAAAATGGAATAATGGGCCGCTGCAATCTTTTTTAATTGAAGTAACGGCAAAGATCTTCTTACAAAAAGATGATATGGATAACAGCAGAAGGTTAGTAGATATTATTTTAGATAAAGCCGCACAAAAAGGAACAGGCATGTGGACCAGCGAAAGTGCGATGGAACTGCACATTCCGATCCCTACTATTGATGAAGCCGTAGCTGCAAGAGATATTTCTATTTTTAAACAGGAAAGAGAAGCAATCAATGCTTTTACGGATAAGCCTTTGTCTTCATCCATAGAAAACAAAGAACAATTCATTTCAACATTACATGATGCATTGTATTTTGGCATAGCAGTAAGTTATATACAAGGATTGCATTTATTACAGGAAGCTTCATTGCAATACAAATACGAGATCAGTTTGGCAGAAGTTGCAAGAATATGGAAAGGAGGTTGCATTATTCGTTCATTAATGTTGAATGATATTCGAAAAGCATATCTCAAGAACGATCTGTTGAAAAATTTGCTATTGGATAAAGATTTTTATACGCTGGTGATACAACATCGTACTGCAACAACTGATATTTTGAAAATAGCTATGGATAATAGAATAGGTGTCCCTGCATTAGGTAGTGCATTAAATTATGTAGATATGTTCAGTACTGGAAGATCAGGATCAAACCTTATCCAGGCCCAACGTGATTATTTTGGTGCCCACACCTATGAAAGAATGGATAAGCCCGGTGAAAGTTTTCATACCATTTGGAATTAATTAAAAAATATTACATGCGAAATAAAAAAGTAGCGTCAACATCTATAGTAGTTTTTGGTGGCACTGGAGATCTTACAAAAAGAAAGCTTATTCCTGCGTTCTATAATTTATACCTGAGTACTAATATGCCGGAGAATTTCCGAATTATTTTAGTGGGACGAACAGAAGACAAGGATGAGACTTTTAAAAAAGAATTACTGGCAGGTATAAATGAATTTTCAAGAAATGGAAAAGCACTTGAAAAAGTATGGCATGAATTTTCAAAAAAGTTATTTTATCTACAAGGCGATCTTGTTTTACCTTCCTTATATACCGACCTCAAAGTCATGTTGAATAAGTTTGATAAAGAAACGGCATCACGTAATCAACGGCTTTTCTATATGGCTATTCCGCCAAAATATATTGAGAATGTTGTAGATGGTTTATACAATACAAAGCTCTGTGATAAAGTAAATGCAGATAGAATGGTGGTTGAAAAGCCTTTTGGAACGGATCTTGACACAGCAAGAAAACTCAATAAATTTTTACAAAAAAGATTTAATGAAAAACAGATATTCCGAATTGATCATTACCTAGGAAAAGAAACAGTGCAAAATATTATGGCTTTCCGTTTTGCCAATACTATTTTTGAACCATTGTGGAATAATAAATACATTGACCATGTTCAAATAAGTGTAGCTGAAAAAGTTAGTGTTGGAAATCGTGGAGGTTATTATGATTCCAGTGGCGCATTAAAAGATATGATACAAAATCATTTACTGCAATTACTTTGTGTGGTTGGGATGGAATGTCCAAAAAAGTATGATGCAGAAACTATACGCAATTCAAAATTGACAGTGCTCAAAGATGTTCGTGCATTTAAAGCTGCTGATGTAACCAAAAATATTGTACGTGGGCAATACACAGCCGGGGAATTAGATGGTGCAAACCAAATAGGATATTTAGAAGAAGATGCGGTGGCCAAAGGTTCTACAATAGAAACATTTGTTGCGGCTAAATTTTTTATTGATAATGCCCGTTGGAAAAATGTTCCTTTCTTTTTAAGAACTGGAAAAAGTTTACCGAAACAAGCTTCTGTGATAGTTATTCAATTTAAACCTTCGAAGTATAAAATATTTCAAGATGATACCATAGCTAACAGATTAATTATAAGCATTCAACCGGAGCAAGAAATCAGTTTACTTTTTGATAGCAAAGTCCCAGGTGTAGAAATGAAATTGAAACCTGTAGAGATGGATTTTACTTATAAAGAATCTTATTCAGAAGCTACGCCTGAAGCCTATGAAGCTTTGCTGTTGGATGCGTTAGAAGGTGACGCAACTTTATTTATGCGTAACGACCAGGTAGAAGAAGCATGGAAAATTGTTACACCAATATTATCAGCATGGAACAAGAATCCGAAAAAATTATTACATAAATATAAGGCAGGTACATGGGGGCCCGTAGAAGCTAAAAATTTATTAAAGCCTTTTGCAAAAGAGTGGATATTGTTACCTGAAATTCAAAAATAAATGGCGATCAAAAGAAATATTATAAAAACTGTTTGGCCTGATGCTATTGCATTGAGTCATGCAGTTGCAAACTTGATAGTTTTTGAAAGTAATAAAGCCATTCAACAAAAAGGTTATTTTACCATTGCGTTATCCGGTGGCTCTACTCCAAAGATATTATTTGAATTATTAGCACAACCGCCTTATAAAAATAATATAGCTTGGAAGAAAACGATCATTACATTTGGTGATGAAAGATATGTGGCACCTACAAGTGAAGAAAGTAATTATAAAATGGCTTATGATGCATTATTGAAACATGTGCCAGTTAGTAATAAAAATATTTTAGGAATAAAAACAACTAAAATAACTCCGATAGAATCTGCAAAACTATATGAACAGGAAATAAAAAAACACATTTCTACAAAAGCTCCTTTCGATTTGGTTCTATTGGGCATTGGCGAAGAAGGACACATTGCGTCTATCTTTCCAGGTAGCAAATTAATTACTGATATAAAACATTGGGTGCAAAATGTTTGGGCAGAAGAAAAGCAAATGGATCGCATAAGCTTTACATTGCCATTTATCAATCAGGCTAAGAACATCGCATTTTTAGTAAGTGGAGAAAGTAAAAAGAAGATCGTAAAAAAGATATTTTCCACTAAGAAACAAGTATTACCTGCCGGTCTGGTTGAAGCCAAAGAAAATACTTATTGGTTTTTAGACAATGCTGCCAATGGCTCTTAGACTATCTTGCTTTTTAGCTTTTCATATAAAACTACATTCATCAAAATCAAAAGCATTCCATAAAATATATCTTCCACAGGAATTGTAGAAATACGAATTCCTAAATTTTCAGCATTATTATATTCAATGACAGGAATTGAAGTGAGAAAACCATTGACAATTAAGAATGGTATCAGCATTACCAAAAAAGAGATCAAAAACAAAGAAGCTGAAAATGTTTTAAAATATGTTTTTGCTAAATAAATAAAAGCAATAAATATTGAAGTCAAAATAAATGTCCAGGATGTATACCAATGATCATAAAACACAATTCCCGCAACAAATAAAATAACCCCTAGCGACTTTAGAACAATGTCTGCATTTTTTTTTGTTTTTACAGAAGGGAAATAAGCAGCTATACATTCATAAATAAACATACAGCAATAAGGAATGACAAAAAAGAAAAGGACTTCTTCTACAGGGAGATTATAGATATTCAATCCTGAAACATAATTGTCATTAAAACTCCACACCCCTTTATCAGTAAAATAAAAATCCCATACAATATAAAAAATTGCAGGAAATAACATTGCAGGAAAAAGATATTTCCAATTTTTATAGAAGGCTACTTTCTTGTCAAAGCTTAAACATAAAGGACCCGCCAATGATGCAATTAAAATAACAAAGTAAGTAAAATGTGGGTTCATCAGGATTTCATATTAATGGATAGTTTATCCTTTTTTACTTTATCCCAATATTTTTTAGCTACGAATAACATTCCAAAACTTTCACCTTCATGTTTGTCTAAATGTTTGTGATGCATTTTATGTGCCCAACGAATAGTTTTGATATAAACATTATTACTTCTTGTAAACCATTTGAATCGCTGATGAATGATCACTTCATGCACAATAAAATATGCCAATCCATATAATGCAATGCCAAAACCAATAGCAGCCACCCAATAATTTTTATTTTGTAACCCTAGCATAATGCACAACCAACTTGGAATAGCAAATATTAGAAAGAAAGCATCGTTTTTTTCGAATTTATGTCCAGCCGGTTTGTGATGATCTTCGTGTAAATACCATAGGAACCCGTGCATGACAAAACGATGTGTAAGCCAGGTAACTCCTTCCATCAACAGAAAGGTGATCAAAATTATCAATATGAATAATAACCAATGCATTTATTTCATGAATGTTCTTAAGATGAGAAAAAACATAGCCTGAATTAATAACAGATTAACTGCAAATTTGTTTTGTTTCTTAAAATTACAAAATTGAAATATTGTTAGCAATAATATGCTAAACAGGAACCAGCAAACATAATTATACATAGGAACACTGCCATCGCCACCCCATTTCCACAATCCCATTTTAATTGCAGCAGGCTCTATAACCATGTCCATTAATACTGCCACAGTTGCTCCATCTACAATCACGGAAATCATTTTTAACCTTTTTGGAGGAGTATTTGATTCGCTGGCCAATTTATTAATAAGCTTTACCAAAAAAATATTTAGACTAATCCCTGAGCAATAAATGATTATAAACCAATTGAGTCCGATTATAACAGGAACATTCAAATATCTATAGCCCAATGCATCGCCGTATCCATAATCGCCAAAAAGAGCACCTGTATTTACTCCAACAACTTCTACAAAAAAACCAGCAGACACAGTTATTAATAAAAAGATCCAAAAGTATTTGTTCCTGTCTTCTTCTGTCCAGATCAATAAAGCAAATGAGAGTAAAAGATTTATTGGTGTAGCATTTATAAACGATTGGGTATCATAAAACAAAATGCCCATTATTCCAATTACATGAAAAATTATTGCTACGGCAGTTGCGATCTGGTATTTTGAAAACTTACTCATCCTTTGTTATTAGTTCACTTACAATTTTTGCACTCTGCAAACATAACGGAATACCGCCACCAGGATGTACTGTACCTCCACAAAAATATAATCCTTTTATTTTGTCACTAAAATTAGGGTTACGTAAAAACGCAGCAAATTTTGAATTTGAACTGGTTCCATAAATTGAGCCTTTATACGAATAAGTCTGTTGTTCGATCAAGATCGGATCTAATACATTTTCAGTTTCAATACATTTTTCAATATCATCTTTTAAGATCTTATTCAATTTTGCTATTATATTCTTTCGGAGTTCAGCTTTAATCTTTTCCCAATCTTGACCATTATTAGATGGTACATTTACCATCACAAACCAATTTTCTTTTCCTTCCGGAGCATGCGATTCTTCCATCTTACCGGTAATATTTATATAAATAGTAGGATCGGCAGAAATAGTTTTGTTTTGAAAAATATCTTTAAACTCATTTTCATAATCGTTACTAAAAAAAATATTATGCAATTCTAATTCCGAAAATTTTTTATTGATCCCCCAATAAAAAACAACAGCACTACAACTTCTCTCCTGTTTTAAGATCTTATTCGCCTTGAATTGATCGTTTAATAAATACTTATAAGTAAAATAAATATCTGCATTGCTTATTATTATATCTGCATTTATCTTTTCATTTTTGATGTCAACCCCAATTACTTTTTTTTCAGCATGAATGATTTTATCAACCTGTACATTAAAACGCAATTCAACACCCTTATCCTTCGCTAGATCATATAAAGCTTTGACTATACTTATCATTCCTCCTTGAGGATAACAGATGCCGATATTATGCTCCAGGTGAGGGATGAGGCTTAACATTGCCGGTGCTTTGTAAGGATTACTACCATTGTAAGTAGCAAACCGATTGAATATTTGAACAGCTTCTTTTGTAGAAAACCTGCTGTGGTTGTATTTATTAAGCGTTTGGAACAAATAAGAAAATCGCAATACTTTTAACGCTTTAAGCACATTTTGGTGAAGCCATGTACTTACTTTATGCAGAGACTCGTTAAGAAAGATCTTGCCAATATTATTGTATAATTTCTTTGAGTCCTGCAAATATCCAAGTACTTGCTTTGGATCTTCGTTTAACTTCTCTTTTAATTCTTTAGAAAATAGTACAGGATCACTATAAGCATTAACTATTTTTCCATTCTCGAAAAAATATTTACATGCAATAAGAACAGGGTGATATGAAAAATATTTTCCCATCGGTTCGCCGGCAAGTTCAAATAATTCCTGAATATTAGCCGGTTGTGTAAAGAGTGATGGACCACCATCAAAATGAAAATTTTTATTTTCAAAACTTGTGATCTTACCTCCGGGAGAAGGATTTTTTTCAAGAACAGTTACGCTATATCCTTTAACAGCAAGCCGAATAGCAATAGCCAAACCCGCTATTCCACTACCGATGACCACTGCTTTTTTACCTGGCATATTTTAAATTATCATCATTAAAGTCTTCCGGAAAGATAATGCTGAACTTTGGGAAATGCAATCTTAAACCATGCTGTATATTGTTCAGGAAATATTTCGATTGAATTTTCGATATCTGATAAAGAACTATATCTATATTCACTCACCTCTGATTGGTCAGGTGAAATATTGCCGTCATATTTTCCGATAAATACATGATCAAATTCATGTTCTGTTAATCCATTTCCCACCTGGGATTGATAAATAAAATCAAAGGCTTTTGCCAAAACAGTTGTAAAACCCATTTCTTCAAATAATCTTTTCTGGGCCACTTCTAATAATTTTTCATCCGGTTTAGGATGACTGCAACAAGCATTGGTCCATAATCCGCCGCTATGATATTTATTTTGCGCTCTTTTATGTAAGAGCATCTTTCCTTCATTGTTAAAAATAAAAACACTAAATGCTCTATGCAATAAAGCTTTTTCATGGGCTTCAATTTTTTCCATCGTTCCTACCTGAACATCATTTTCATCAACCAAGATCACTTCCATACTATCTTATAATAATTTAAATTGTGTTTGCAGTCCGGCTTTTACCAGTATCAAAAATTTTTTAAAATCAGGAATACGTATTCTTTCAGATAAGATAGATTGAGGATTGACCTCTTTTATTTTAGTAAATAATGATAAATAATATTTATACGCTACATATACTCCAAATCTTGCCTTGATGGGTAGTTTTACAATGCCATTATACGCATTTGTAAAATCATCAGCGATATCATTTTCAATCTTTATTTTATTAGATGCAGAAAATTTTTCAAGATCAACGTTTGGAAAATAGACCCTGTTCAATTCTTTATAATCCGCTTCAACATCTCTTAAAAAATTTACTTTTTGAAAAGCTGCACCCAATGATTGTGCATATGGCTTTAACTCTTCGTACAATTCTTTTTTCCCTTCACAAAAAACATGAAGACACATTAATCCTACCACTTCTGCACTTCCGTAAATATAATTTGCATATCCGGTTTTATCATAAGTGGTTTGAGAAAGATCCATTTCCATGCTTTCAAAAAATGCGTCGATCAATTCAGGTGAAATTTTATAATCATGAACAGATATTTGGAAACTGTTAAGTATTGGATTGAGGCTTACCTTTCTTTCTATTGCAAGGTAAGTTGCCTGCCGGAATTCATCTAACAATTCTTTTTTATTATGTTGATGAAAGCTATCTACGATCTCATCCGCAAACCTCACAAATCCATAAATATTATAAATGGGCTGCCTGATATCTTTATGCAATAATTTTATCGCCTTGCTAAAGGAAGTGCTGTATTTTTCAGTAGTTGATCTACTGCATTGTTCACTTAATTCATGAAATAGGTTTATCATACCTTAATTTTTACCGAATTGTTTAATTATTTCCTTTGCCACCACTTCGCCACTGATCAAGCTGGGTGGAACTCCCGGCCCCGGCACCGTTAATTGTCCTGTGTAAAATAAATTTTTTACTTTTTTACTTTTACAAACAGGTTTTAAAACAGCAGTCTGTCTTAACGTATTGGCCAGCCCGTAAGCGTTTCCTTTAAAAGAATTGTAATCCTTAACGAAATTGCTGATAGAATAAGATCTTTTATAAATGATCGACTCTTTCACTGAGTGCCCAATCTTTTGTTCAAAACGTTTCAATATTTTTTCAAAATATTTGTCTCTTAGTTCTTCAGAATCTCCGGTTAATCCAGATGCCACAGGTATCAAAAAGAATAAATTCTCACAACCTTCCGGAGCTACTCCTTTATCTGTTACTGACGTAGCGCTTACATAAAACAAAGGTTCTTTGGGCCATTGAGGATCAGCATAAATTTCTCTTCCATGAATATCAAAGTCAGTGTCAAAAAAAAGAGTATGATGATTTAGACCGGATAATTTTTTATTGACACCTACATAGTATAATAGACAACTTGGCGCCATTAATCTTTTTTCCCAATAGCTTTTAGTATAACTTCTCCATTTTTCTGAAAGTAATGCTGTTTCTGTAAAATGATAATCGGCTCCACTTATTACAACCTCAGCTTTTAAAATATGTTTTAACGCTAAATTATCTTCAACAATTACTTCTTTAGCAAATCCATTTGTTACACTGATCTCTTTCACATTATAATTAAAGTAAAATTTTACACCCAACTCTTTAGCTACTTCATACATCCCTTCTACTATTTTATACATTCCTCCTTTAGGATACCATGTGCCTAATTTTATATCGGCATAATTCATAAGACTATATAAAGCCGGTGTATTTTGCGGTAATGCCCCAAGAAATAATATTGGAAACTCCATGAGTTGCTGTAATTTTTCATTCTTGAAATATTTACGGATATGTTTTTTCATATTTGTAAATACATCCAGTTTAATTACTCCTTTAATAACATCCCAATCTAAAAATTCAGTGAAAGATTGACCTGGCTTATGAACTAATTTATTTATACCAACTTCATATTTATATGCAGCTTCTTTTAAAAATTTGTCCAACTGTATCGCACTTCCAGTTTCAATACTTTCAAATAATTGTTTAAGTGAATCATAATTAGCCGGTAGCTCCAGGTCATTTTCCTTCCAATATATTTTATAAGACGGGTCCAATCTCACCAGATCATAATAATCGCTAACCGACCTATCAAAAGAATGGAAAAAAGATTCAAACACCTCAGGCATCCAATACCAGCTGGGCCCCATATCGAAAGTGAATCCTTCTTCCTTTAGTTGACGAGCTCTTCCCCCTGCCATTTCATTTTTTTCTACAACAGTTACATCCCATCCTGCCTTGGCCATAAAACTTGCAACCGATAGTCCGGCAAACCCACTTCCTATTACAATTGCTTTTTTCATTGTTTCTACAAACTAAAGTCTGGACATTTGTTCTTTCAATAATTTTCTTGAAAAATGTATCCGACTTTTAATTGTTCCTAATGGTTCATTCAAAATTTTTGCTATCTCATTATATTTATATCCCTCAAAATACAACACAAATGGTATTTTAAATACTTCAGGTAATTTATGAATAGCATTGTAAATATCTTTAGTTCTTAAGTTCCCGTCAATTTCATTTATTGCTACAGATTGAACTTTATCCTGTAAAAAATAATCTGATGATTGGACACCAACATTTCTGCGTTTAATTTTACTTCTATAAGTATTGATAAAAATATTACGCATTATTGTATAAAGCCATGCTTTTATATTAGTGCCAACATTATATTTCTCCTTATTATTTAAAGCTTTAAATAAAGTTTCCTGCATCAGATCTTTTGCCTCTTCATGGTCATGGGTTAGTGAAATAGCAAAAGGTTTTAAATATTGAGCATTTCTCAGCAATAATCGATCAAATTCAGCAAGTGACATTTTGTTTAATTTTTTACATACTAAAGTTAAACAAAAAATAATTGACCGGCAAATAAAAAAACTAAAAAATTATATGTTATCTATAAATTCCATTACCTCTATCATAGATCTTTTAAATATTACCGGTTTAGGCAGTTTACGGGAATACGCCTGTGTACGTTCACCCGAAATAACGATCGGTACCGACGAAAATTTTTTAGCTGCCATAGTTATAAATTTATTGAAATCAAAATTTGGACAAGGCCCTATCAAGTGTATATATATATAAGCTGGTGCTTTTATTTTAAAAACATATTCAACATCTCCTATGGGAATATTGGCACCTAAGTAAATTGTAGTGATGCCTTTAGCCTTTAAAAGGTAATTGACAAATAGTAAACCAAGCTCATGGTGCTCATTTTCAGGCAAAAAAAGCAATACAGGTTCATTGACCTTGGTTACTGTGCCTAATTTATCAATACCTGCAATTAATTTTTGTCGTATAATATTAGATATGAAATGCTCTTGTGCCGGGTTAATATGATCGGTCATCCATAAAATACCTATCCTTTCAAGAAAGGGAAACATAATATCAATGACCGCATTTTTTATACCCTGTTTTAATATATATTTATTTAGAATTTCTTCAAGCTTATCCATCTCCAACTCTATCATACATTCAATCAGGCTGTTTAATATTTTATCGACTTTAGCTTCACTCTCTTTCAACGATAAAATATTGTCATTGATCTCCTTGGGATTCATTTCGTTAATATGAGAGATCTTAAACCCATGTTTATTAAGCAAAGCAATATTTAATAAAACTTTCAGGTCGTCATTATTGTAATACCTGATATTGGTCTCTGTACGATCGGGTTTTAAAAAATTATAGCGTTGCTCCCAGATACGGATAGTATGTGCTTTGATCCCTGATAAATTTTCAAGGTCTCTTATAGTAAATGTTTGCATAATTATTCTAATAACAAACGAAGGAATAGATTTGTTTAATTTTTAATAAATATAAATTAAACAATTTATTTATACGAGGAGAATAAAAAATTAACTTATTTGCTTAATTACATCAATGTAGCTTTGATGATTGCTTCTTTCGTCAAATTCTGATACTGCTTTTTGTCTGCTGTACTTACCCATTTGCAAACGCTCTTCAGCCGGCATGTTTATGATCTTTTCCATTGCCAGAACAAGTGCATCAATATTTTTAACAGGTACCAAATACCCATTTTTACCATTATCAACAGTTTCTCTGCAACCAACATTATCTGTTGTTATTACAGGCAGCCCTTTTGATAAAGCTTCAATCAACACTTTAGGAATTCCTTCTCTATAATAAGAGGGCAAGACCATGACATCCACCTCATCAAAAGTGGCACTCATATTATCTGAAGACCCCCAATAATTGATAATTCCTTGTTTATGAAGTTCGATGATCGTTTCCATTGGAATTGCAGAAGGGTTATCTGCCTTTACGCCAAGCAATGCAAAATTTGTATTGGGATATTTTTGACGGATGATCTTTGCAGCTTCAAGATATTCACTGATCCCTTTTTCTTTTATAAGCCTTGCAGACAATAAAAATGTAATTGGATGACCATTAGAAAAATTCGTTTTCGGATAAAATTCAGAAAGATTAACACCTGACCCTTTTACTACATGCACTTGTTGCTTATCACAAATGATATGGGACTGAAGAAAAAAATCTTTGTCATCTTCATTTTGAAAAAATACTGCAGGCAATCCTTTGAATGCGAAATGGTATAATTTTTTTACCAATATCTGCAACCATTTTGACTGGCCTTCATTAAAAACAAAACCCAAACCATTAACAGTAGCTATCCCTTTTGTATTGGTGAATTTAGTAGCTATGCTGCCGAAAATATTTATTTTGGGAGTATAGAAAAGAGCAAAATCAATTTTACTTTTTTTGAAGATCTGTTTTAACTCAAGTGTAAGCAACATTTCCCTAACAGGATTCTTTCCTTTATTTTTTATTTTTTTCAATTCGATAAATGTGCAACCTAACTCCTCAATTTCATTTACAAATTTATCTCTGCCACTAATGACAAAGACGCCATATCCCAATTGAATAAGTTCGCTAAGAAAGCCTTTGCGAAAATTATATATATACCAGGAAGTGTTAGAAACGACGGCTATATTTTTCATTGTGCAGTTAACCAATTCTTAAAATTAATGATTCCTTCTTTAAAATTGGTCTTAGGTATATAATTAAGTAACTGCTGGGCTTTGGATATGTCGGCAAATGTAATTGGCACATCCCCCATTTGCTCCGGCAAATGTTTGATAATTGCTTTTTTTTCTAATACCTCTTCGATGGTTGAGATCATTTCAGATAAAGAAACCGTTTGGTGATTCCCCAGGTTAAAAACTTCAAAAGAAGTTCGTGTATAATGGATCGCATTGAATATACCTTGTACTGTATCAGTCACATACGTATAATCTCTACGGGTAGACCCATTACCAAAAACAGTGATACTTTCATCATTTAAAATTTTTTTGCTGAATAAATGAATAGCAAGATCGGGTCGTTGTCTCGGTCCAAATACTGTAAAAAATCTTAATGCGATGAACCGGATTCCGAATAAGTGGCTATAAACATGACCTAATAATTCACCAGAAATTTTTGTGCTTGCATAAGGGCTTATGGGGTTCAGTACAGCGTCGCTCTCTTTCCACGGAAAATTTTTGTTGATCCCATAAACACTGCTTGAAGAAGCAAAAACAAATTGTAGAATGTTTCGTTTTTTTGCAAATTCCAAAAGGTTTTGAGTTCCTTTCACGTTTACATCCTGGTAACTGATCGGGTTTTCTATCGACGGCCTTACGCCTGCTTTTGCGGCTAAATGAACAATGGCTTCATATTGCCCTTCGAGTTCATTTAATGCAGTTTCGTTTAAAAGATCTAACTCGACAAATGTAACAGCAGGGTTATTTATGAATGCAGCAATATTTCTTTCCTTTATTTCCTTGCCATAAAATGAATCAAAGTTATCAATGATAGTAACTGCATAATTATTATCTAATAATTTTTCAACTAAATGAGAACCAATGAATCCAGCCCCGCCTGTAACCAATATCCCGACCTTTTTATCATCTGTGAATTGCTTGCCCATAATTTGTTCAAAAGTAAATAATTAATACTAAAACATCATTAGTCGCAAAAAGATACTGCAAGGTTGCGTTGATATTAAGAATTAATCCATTTTTTCCACCAATACTGAAAAACGATCAACTGCCATACTATTGCATGGCTATCCTTGGGGTTAGAAGAAAATAATTGTTGCTTAATTTTTTGTATCGCTTTCACATCAAATATTCCCTGCTGTTCAATGAAAACATCATTTAATAGATCGTCTGTGATCAATGACCTCAATTCTTTTCTGAACCAATTCAGCAACGGTACTTCAAATCCTTTTTTAGGACGATCATATAACTCTTCAGGAAGTTGTGACCTGAAAGCATCCTGGACGATCTTCTTTTTCAAGCTGCTATCGATCTTATAGGAAGCAGGCAAACTGAAAGCAAAATTGACCACATCAATATCAAGAAAAGGACTTCGTACTTCAAGGCTATTAGCCATGCTCATCATATCTACTTTAAACAACATGTTACTAACCAACACACCATTCATATCTGCATTCAATACCTGGTTGAAATCCTTGTCATTAGTAATTGCCTCCGTAATGATATTTTTATGTTTACTAAAATTATTTTGATCGATCTTTTGTTGAACAGCTGGAACGAACATGCTTTTTGCCTCTTCGGCAGAACTTATACCACACCAACGAAAATACCTGTCTTTTTCATTTAGTTTTCCGCCTTCGGCAAAACGATGGAGTTGACGTACTAAATTGGAAATTTTACCATTCCGTGATTGCGGCAATATCTTCCAAAGCCAATCAGCATTTTTTACAAGGCTATTTAATAATGTTTGCTGACGCATTCTAAATTCGGCAGCATGTTTATTATAACCTGCAAATACTTCATCACCACCATCACCACTTAAAGCAACCGTAGCAGTTTTCCTTGTTTGCTTGCACAAAATATAAGTTGGTAAACAGCTACTATCGGCAAAAGGTTCATCTATATAATCCAACACTTCGTATAAATGATCTAAAAAATCATTATTGGTCAATGAAAAAACTGTGTGATTGGTATTACATTTTTTTGCAACAAGATTAGCATATTTTGTCTCATCAAAAAATGGTTCATCTTTATAACCGATTGAAAAAGTATTTAAATGATCCGTGTGTTTACTTGCCAATGCAACCACTACACTGCTATCAATACCACCGCTAAGGAAAGCGCCTAAAGGCACATCAGCAATCAATCTGCGCTGTACTGCAGTATCCATTAAATTAATAAGTCTTGTTTGTGCATCTTTATAATTCAACTCACTATCTCCTGCTGAATGAATGGAATAATATCTTTCAATCCGAATATTGTTCTTTTTTATAGAAAGAAAATGTCCGGGCTGAAGCTTATGTATATTAAAGAAAATACTTTCAGGGGATGGGACATAGTTTAATTGAAAGTATTCAAACAGCGAAGTATAGTTGATGTTTTTAGGAATATCAAAAGCAAACAAAGCTTTCATTTCTGATGCAAAAATAAATTTGTCATCATCTTTAAAATATATCAAAGGTTTTTTCCCAAAACAGTCTCTTGTGATCATCAATTCATCTTCCGCCTTATCATATATTGCTAAAGCAAAAAAACCTTTCAGCCACTTAAAGCATTCAGATCCATATCGAATATATAATTGAAGCAGTATCTCTGTGTCTGAATGAGTTGCCATTTTATAATCGGCCAACTTTTCATTTTTTAATTCTTTATAGTTAAATATCTCGCCATTAAAAATAATGGTATACCTCCCTGTTATATCATACATTGGCTGGTTAGCAGCTGAAGATGTATCTATAATTGAAAGCCTGCGGTGTGCAAGACCAACATGTTCATGATAAAAAAAACCTTCAGCATCGGGGCCACGTTTGCTTATAGCTTGAGATGAAAGAGAAAGTTTATCTATGTATTTTTTGCCGCCATCAGTAAAAGCATAAATGCCCGAAATTCCACACATTGAGTTGGTATTATCCTAAGTAAAAACCAAAGTTACTACATTTGTCAAATGGTATTCTTAACCCTGCCAAATTTTACTGACCTTGATTTTAACTTCCAGCGAAGCATGCTGGAATATTATGAGATCATTTTAGTGCCGATCTATTGGATTTTGCTTTTAAAGATCACTGTCAGGATTTTAAAAAAAAGGGGAGATAATGAAATTACACTTGCCAAAAAAGCCCTTAATTTAAAATTTATAGGGGCCATACTCGGTACACTTATTTTTAATTTATATTATCCGGGAGGAGATACTACGGCATATTATAATGATGGCAGATTATTAAATTCTATTTTTTTACATGACCCCATCATAGGCTTAAGAATGTTTTTTACAGGCGGCAATGAAGATTCGTGGGCAAGTGACCTGCTTCCTATCATTGATAATTTCAGATTTGCGATTCCTGCCAATACTTGGTTAGTGTGTAAGTTTGCTGCCTTTTTAGAATTCTTCTGCTTCAGGAGTATGTTGGTAACCAGTATGCTTTTTGCTCATATTTCTTTTTTCTGCTTATGGAGATTTTACAAAAAAATAAATGAGATATTTCCGCAAATAAAAAAATATTCGCCTTATGCAATTTTTTATGTGCCCAGTTTGGTATTATGGGGTTCAGGCATACTGAAAGACACGATCTGTATTTCTGCCCTTGCTTTATTATTTGTAAGTGTTCACCAAATATTTTTTAAAAAAGAAAAGGTTTTTAAATGGCTCTTACTTGGATTATACAGTGCATATTTATTAGCCGTCATTAAATCATATATATTACTCAGTTTCGGCGGAGCTATTATGATATGGGTTTCTTTTTCGTATGTCGAGAAAAATAAAAGTGCTTTCAGGCAATTGGTCTCTAAAATAATAATTTCTCTTGGAGTGCTTGTAATTTTCGCAATTGGTATTGCAAAAGTGGGAACACAGATCATACAATCGCAGATAGAAGAGATCTTGAAGCAGAGTACGATGACAGGTCAATATTTAAAATTTGTTGCGACAAAAAATGATGGATCAGTTTATGATATCGGGACCATTGAACCCACGCTGGGATCTTTTGCAAAAAAAATGCCTGCGGCTATCAATGTTACATTATTCCGACCTTATATATGGGAATCCCGAAAACCTATCATGCTGTTTTCGGCTTTAGAAAGCACAGCAATACTTTTACTTTTTTTATATGTTTTATTTAAATCCCGTGTATATAGATTCATTGGATTGATCATAAAGAATTCTTTCATCACATTTTGTTTTATTTACACAGTGATCTTTGCGACTTTTGTTGGTATCTCTTCATTTAATTTTGGAACATTGGTAAGATATAAGATACCTTGTTTACCCTTTTTTTTATTGATGCTTTTTTTGATCTTAGCAGAAAGTAAAAAGAAAAAATCACCTCTTCCTGAGCCTGCTCAATAATTTTTTTGCAGGTAATTCAGCTAAAAAATACATGGCGTAAGAAACGCCAACGCAGACAAAAACAGCGGGGATCCACAAGAAGAAATTATTAATATCAGGAGGAGTCAATTTTATAACAGAATATAAGAACCAAACAATTGCAGTAATAACACTGAAATGCACTACGTACAAAGTATAGCTATACTGTCCAATTTTTTCTAAGGCAGAAATTCGAATATTCTTTTTGAGGAAAATTATGATCATAGAAACACAAGAAACAGCTGCAACAAGAAACGAGACATTAAATCTTTCCCCTAACAAAGATTGCAGTCCAACCATCAAAATATACATGAACAATAGAGTAATTACCCAATAACGATTATTCATTATTTTCAACTTCGTTAAACGTTCAAGATTATGATAGGTATATATTCCTACCATAAAATAAAAATTGTATTGCAACGCAAATTTTAATAAAATGCTATTGATCCTGAACTGTGGCATAGTTATTTCGAGCAAAATCCCAGTTACAAAAAGCACAATACTTACAACATAATACCACTTCAGTTTTCTTACAAAAAAAATGGCTCCCACATAAAAGATCACCTCATATACTAATGACCAGTAGGGTGTGATAACCGTGCCCATTAAAGGTTGATACAGTAATGTATTGACGATAACTTGCGGCTGAAATAATAAAACACTGTTTTTAAACAGGTCAAATGTTCTTGTTTCATATTGTCCTGATAAATAAAGATCATAGTTGGTCTTTAATAACAAAACAGAAAAAAGTGCCAGCAGAAATCCTAATACATAAGGAGGATATAATCGGATAAATCTTTTTAGCAGAAATAATCCAACTTTAGGCTGTGCATTTAAACTATGTGCAATTGAAAATCCTGAAAGAACAAAAAAGAAGATAACAGCTTCTCCACTCAATTTGGTTAAAGACATTGAAAGCATTACCAACCAGTTCTCAATATTCCAGGTACTAAAAGGGTGTTGCTGCAAATATTTTTCACCACCGATCCAGAGGTTGCCCCGGCAATGAGCAATCACTACATAAAGAGATGCTAACCCTCTTAATGAATCGAGAATAGCGAAATTGATTTTCTGTTTGTGAAGTGGCTGTTGCGTCAAAATAAATTTTTTGAATGCAAAGATTATTAAAGATATCCTTGGTAATAATTATCAAGATACTCTTTTAAACAGGTTTTCCAATCTCTAATGATATTACATTTTCTCAGAATGAGTTTTGTATTGATAAGCCTTTCACTTGGCGGACGATGAGAAAAGAATTCCTTTTTAAAATAATCAGAATCAACAGGCGTCAATTTTATTTCTTTTTCTTTACCCAATAATCTTACAAGTTCTTCCGCTACTTCAAATCTGCCTGTTTCACCGCCACATACAAGGTTATACAAGCCCCAATATTCTTTTTCTAAAAGCAATTTTACATTACGTGCAAAATCATGGGTATAAGTTGGTGTACCTAATTTATCATTAACCACAAACAATTCTTTTTTCCCTTCTTTGATCTGCGCCATTAATTTCTGAACAAATTTCTTGTCCTTTTTTGGACCAGCACCCATCATCCATCCTGCCCTGCAAATTATATGTTTGCGCTTATTCTCTTTTACAAAAAGCTCACCCATATATTTACTTCTTGCATAGTGCCCTAATGGATTAGGAGTGTCCCAATCATCATAAGTTTCCTGTTTGCCATCAAAGATCCCTGCAGTACTGATATACAACAACGGAATATTTAATTCATTACTTATATGTACAGCATTTTCTACTGCCAAAGTATTTGTTTCGTAAGCTTCGTCTGGGTGAGTGTCGCAATATTCAAGGCTGGTATGTGCGCCTAAATGAAAAAGATAATCCGGTTTAAAAGCCCTAACCTGTTTTTTATACTCATCCACATCTCTGAAATCAAGGTGAGATATCCATGATTCATTTGTATCTAAATCAGTAATTAACAACTCGTAATCATCTTTAAAAACCTGGTAAAAACCTTCTCCCAGCATCCCACCGCCACCAGCAATAAATATCTTTTTTCTCATCAAAAAATTTTTGCAAAGATAACGGACAAACGATTACAGAAAACTACCCTTTTTAGAGGATATTAATGGGTAATAGTATCATTTAATACAGCTAAGTATTGCTTGGTAACAACGTCTGTGGAAAATTTTTCAAGTACGGTCTTACGGGCTTTTTTGCCAACTCTCTCTCTTGTAGAAGGATTATCGATCAAATTTATTAAGCCGGTTACCCATTCATCGTCGGTTGTGACTAAAAATCCATTTTCGTTGTTTCTTACAAATCTTTGTACGGTACTCACATCTGTAGAAACACAAGGCAACCCAAATGCCATATATTGAATAGCTTTTAATCCACTCTTTCCCATCACCCAACTATCTGTCGGCAATGGATAAACGCCTATATCTATTTTTTGCAGATCTGTAACTTCATTTTCAGCAGACCATTCAATCACTTCCAGGTCCATTTCAGGAAATGCGTATTCAAAATTTCCAATTACGAGTAATTTGAAATCACGTTGTTTTTTTAATTCAATAAATACATTTCGCAAAAGATCCAGATATGGCCGGGAGCTGAATGTACCTGTCCAGCCAATTGTCACTTGTTTATCATTACAATAGCAATTATCAGGAACAAATCTATCGGTATTGATGGAAGAAGAAATGTAAGTGCATTTACGTTTTTTATTCAATGCCAAACAAAAGTCATTAAGTGCCGGCGAACTTGTAATTACATGATCGGCATTTTTAACCAGGTAACTTGTTTTGGCAATGCTTCTTAATATTTGAGCAAGGCCACTGGTTTCTTTGCTGCCTCCTAAAAAACGATTGTCTTCAAGGTCAAAAATTATTTTCCTGGATAAACCTCTGTAAATTCTTTCAAATAAAGATGTGCCTATCGGAGTAACATACATATGAATATAAACAAGGTCGTATTGGCGCAAACGAAAAATGTCTTTGATACGTATAAGAACACCTTGAATAGTATACATTATCTTTTTAAAGTAATTGCCGCTCTTATGAACGATATTCCACATGGGCATGTGCATGTACGGCGAAATATCAACTTTATATCCTTTATTTTCCCAATCAGCAATGTACTGCTCGTATTTAAGCCTTTGGCCTGCAGCTACACCTTCTGGATAAGGACATATTACCAATATTTTCTTCATAAACTTAAAATGATTTTTTCAACATCGACATGGAGATCACAGCGGTCAAAAATAATTGATTTATCAACTTTATCGCAAAAGATGGTGGTATAATTAAATTTTAATGCAGTTGCCATATTTCTGTAACAAAAATTTGTATCGTATTTGTCAACAGGAGTTATTATTGGCATTAATTCAATTACTTCAGATCCTTCCTGCATAAATATCATATTTGCTAATCCTGCACCATGAGCAGAAATTAAACTTGAAGCATTTGAAAACAATTCTACCTGCTCCATAAACGTCATTCCTTCTGTACATAAAATTTTGTACCCCAACGCTTGCAACTTTTGTTCCAATTCCGTTTCTTCGGCAATTTTTCTTGATCTTGCTTTTTTTCGGGAAATGTAAATTTTGATTCCTTGTATATCTGCAGGTCGAAAATTCCTGAAATTTTTGCGGACCAAAGCCAAATGCTCGGGATGAAACTCTCCCAATAAAGGATTTTCAATCATTTCAACTTTGTTTAAAAAAATTGTACTCCTGATGGTTTCACAATTTTTAATATTCAGATATTGAAATGCGTCTTTGATAAATTGAGGTGTATTATTCGGAAGCAGAATGATCTTATCTTTCAAATGATCATAATGCAATGCGATCTTCACTAAAGATTCGGCGATGAAATGATAATATCCTGTGGAGTAAATATTAAAAATGATCACTTTATTATCTGACCTGTCAATATTGAAAGAGGGAATATTTTTAATAGTACTTAAAAAACGATATTTAAAAATCCGTCTTTTATGCCATTTTGTTAAATTATCAAACAAAGAAACCTTCCTGGCAGCGGCAGGGTAAATGACCAGTAAAGTTTTTAGAATTATTAGCCGGTTGAATTGATATATTTTTAGATCTGCCTTAGTCATTCGGGATAGCCCCTTGATTTATTTGTTACGGGATAAATTTGTGTAACAAGAATAATAAAACTCAATACCTCTTTCTAAAGAATAATAATCTTTAGAGTGTTCAAATATAGCTGTTTTAGATATTTTATTTTGTTCGAAGTGTTGAACCGCATCTTTTATCTCTGATTCTGTAATTGCCTTTATTTCGTATATGTTCATCTGCTTGAATGTTGACACATCCCCCATTTCCCCATAAGAGATAACATTAAGTCCTGTTCCCAGGTACTCTCCTAACTTGGTAGGGCTTCTGCCAATGTTAGACCAGCCCTGGTTATAAAATACAAAAGCGTAATCAGCTATATTCAAATAATTATTAACCTCAGCAAATGGGGCATTGATCACCTTATAATTATCAAATTCCTTTTTATTGATCTGAATCGGGTCTTTAGATAATATTAAGAGAAATGAATTTTTGAAAATATTATTAAAATGCTTGAATGCATTGAACACTATTTCTGTATCATAACTATCTGTACCCAATGAGCCGGAGTATAAAAATATTTTATTATATCCCGATAACCTTTGTTCCAATTTGAAAGCTTCATTCTCTTTTTCATTCTTAATAAAAAATTGATCGTAATTAACACAGGTAGGAATTACCCCAATCTTTTTTTCATCAACACCATAATGTTCAATAATATATTTCTTCCCATTTTCTGTAAGGCTAACGCAATGATCAGCCTGTAAAAAAAACTCTTTCTCTTTATCTTTGAAATATTTATAAATAAGCTTGTAATGCGGCTTGCTTAGATCCCATGCCCCTCCGTCCACTTTCTCATCGGCCCAAAAACCTCTCATATCAAAAAGAAATTTTGTCCCTAATTTTCTTTTCATTGACAAACCAACAATTGCTGAAATGTAGCCCCGACAATGTACTATGTTAAAATGCTTTTGCTTATTTAATTGAAATGCTTTGCGATAAATATTTCTAACATCCCAGATAGCTGATAGAACTGGCGGGTTTTTATGGTAAGGCAAAGGATGCCAATCAATATTATTTGCTTCGCAGATCTTTTTTATTTGATCTTTTTCTTTTTCAAAACGTTCAGGTTTTTCACAACTTATAAGTGTGATATCAACCGATTTTTTTGATAACCCTTTTAAGTATGACAATACCTGACTCTTCCCCAAAGGATCAGTCATTCCATCATACGATATATATAAAACCTTTTGAGAAGCTGCCATTTTTATTTAATATACTTTTCGTATATTTTTTTTAGTTCAACAAGATGATTTTGCAAAGTAAACTTTTTTACAAACTCAAATGCCGTGGATGATAATTGTTGTAATTCTTTGGGACTCTGTTGAGCGTATTTTATCTTTTTAACCAGATCTTTTGGATCATCCGGTTTAAAGAATAATGCCATCCCGTTGTACAATTCCCTGTATGCCGGAATATCCGATAACAGTACAGGGACTTTAAGCGCCATTGCCTCCATCACTGCAAGCCCAAAAGATTCATTTAAACTTGTAGACAAAAAAAGGTTGTATTGCGGTAAAACAGTTGGGATTTCTTTTGTATTACCTAATAACCGAAGATTATGAATTTGTTTTTGGTTAAGCAATTGTTCGTAATCAATATTTGATCTATTCTCTCCCCAAACATCAGTAACAATATTATTATCATTTTTCAGATCAAGATCAAACGCATTTACCAATACATCAAAATTTTTATCTGCTCTTATATTACCTACCCACGTAAGTGTAAAATTTGAATGTGATTTTTTTTCCGATATCCTATTAAAAAAATCTTCATTAATAAAATTATACAACAAGGCTTCCTTTTGGGTTCCGCCGTATTGAGTACGAAAAATATTTAATACTGTATTACTTACACCGATTGATATTTGATTTTTCTTGTTAGATAAAACATGTACCAAATATGGGAAGGTGATCATTCCATTTTTTTTGAATCTTCGAAAAACAACAGAATGGTAAGTAATAAATAAAGGAATATGCTTAACCCTTGCAAGTTTAGCGATCATGATAGCATCCACCATATGTGCATGAATGGCATCAATAGTATTTTCTTTTATATATTTTTTTACAAATTGGGCTGCTTTAAAGAGATCTAATTTAGACTTTATTTCAAAAAAATTAACCTTAATTGCAGGGTGCAATAAAGGAACCATGTCATCCGGTTTTTTAAAGTAAATAAGATGATTTTCATATCCTTCCAGATTGTTGATATAGCCAAAAGCAATATGCTCAGCTCCGCCTCCGGAACCAAAATTATCTATGATATGTAATATTTTTTTCAGTTATTGCTTTTTTTTTTCGCCAATTTTCTTTTAACAAAATTTTTCACCCGTTTAAACAGATTAATTTTTTCATATCTTTTTAACAGAAGATAATCTTTCAAAAGCATTGGAAACTCTATTTGCATGAATTGTAAACGTTCATTAGCGTTATTATCGAGGGATACAAAACTCTTTCCACCTGGTTCCAGAATAGAAATTGCAATGGGAATATGTTTGTATGATGCTTTGTATTTCACCAAAAATAATATTAATTGGCAATGATCAGCAGTAACAGGATAATTCAAATTGTATAAGCCAGCTTCATCAAATAATGCTTTTTTTAAAAACTGAACCTGATGACACATTCCTTGATTTAGAACGTAGTATAAACTTAAAGTAGACTTATAAGTAATCAGCTGTTTATCATGCAAAAATACATTCCCGAATACTACTCCATAATTTTCTTGTTCCATAACCAAGCCTACCTTTTCTAAAACATTATTTGATGCAAACCGATCTCCGGAATTTAAAAAGAATAAATATTTGCCTGTAGCTTTTTGTACCCCTTTATTCATGGCATCATATATTCCCTGATCTTTTTCAGAAACCCAATAATGTATATATTGGTCATTTTCCTGCAGCACCTCCTTACTTCCATCAGTCGACAAACCATCTATAACAATAAATTCATACCTCTTAAAAGATTGTGCCAATACACTATTGATCGTATTTATAAGTCCAGCTTTATTATTATAGTTTACGGTAATGATACTGATTAGCGGTTGAATCATACTCATTTATAAAATTTAAAATAAAAAAATACAGATAAAAATTTAATACTGATTATATTAATAAGCATCAGTTACATAAAACTCTTTGATACAAATTATAATGCTCATCAATACATTTTTGCCAACTAAATTTTTCAAGTTGCTTGTAACCTTTTTTTTTCATCTCATTTCGTAAAGCAGTATTTTCTATTACTTGTTTTATTACGGTATAAATACTTTCTTGATTATCGGGTTCAATATAAGCTGCAGCATCTCCTCCAACTTCAGGCATTGAACTGGTGTTGCTTAATACAACCGGGCAACCACATGCAAAGGCTTCTAATGTAGGAATGCCAAACCCTTCGTACAAAGAAGGAAATACAAAACACAATGCATTTTGATATAAATATGCTAATAGTTTATCATCAAAATTCATTTGCAGCACCTGGTCTTGAAGTTCTGAAGATTGCAGTTCTGCTATTTCATCATCATTAAATTTTTTTCCACCGGCACAAATTATATGTAGATCTTTATCTGCTTTTAAAAGAGGAATTACCGATTCAAAAAAAAGTGTGAAATTCTTATAGCTTTTTCTATTACCAACAAATAAAATATATTTTTCAGGAAGAGCTTTTTCAGGTAAATAATTTTTTACTGGTAATAAAGAACTTGCTAAATATATCACCTGGATCTTATTGGGATCTGTACCATATATCGCAATAATATCATTTTTAGTGCTTTCTGATATTGCGATAATTTTTGTGGCTTTTTCTACCAATATTTTTTTATTTTTAATTACTTCAAGATTAGCCTTTGTATTATTTGTAATTACTAATCTTGTTTCATGAATCATATCATAAACAGTTAAGAAGAATTTTGCTTTGCCCAGGCTATTCAAATAATAAGTATCAAAATAAGTTGGATGAAAAATATCTACCCCTTTGGCTAATTTTCGTTTAATTAATATTTCATTATACCTCGATAAAATTTTCTGAAGTCTCCATCCGCCTTTGATCGTTTTCAGGAATGGCTTGGTAGGATGAAGGTTTTTTTCTATTAAATGCTCATTGTGTGAATACACCAATTGCAGATCAACATCTGCAGAATAATTTTTCTTTAATCCATTTATTACTTCAATAAAGTATCTTGAAATCCCACCGTAATTTTGATAATTAAATGTTTGATGATCAAATAATATTTTCATTCCTTATTTTAATTTTTCAGCCCAATAATCAAGCATTTTGGATAAACTTTCTTCGATCGTGATCTCTGGTTTCCAATTACATTCTTTTTTTATTTTTGCGTTACTACCAATAATTATAGGATTATCTGACGGCCTTATCAAGTCTTTATTGATAGTATAGCCAGAGTTAATTCCTGCTATATGCATCATTATTTCAATTAGTTCTTTGAGCGAATACCCTTTACCGCTGCAAATATTGTACACTTCACCTTTCTTCCCTTTTTCTATAAGATAAATGTACGCCTTTACTACATCCATTACATCTAAAAAATCTCTTACAATATCGACATTTCCTACTTCTATCGATTGCCTGAGTCCTAGCTTGAGTTCTATAATTTGTTTGGCAAAAGATGAGATGACAAATGTTTCTTTTTGCCCTGCTCCAATATGGTTGAATGAGCGTGTTAAAACAATATCCAGGCCATATCCATTTGCATAAACAGTACTCAGCATTTCTTGTGAAACCCTTGCTACAGCATAAGGACTAACTGGATTTAATGGAGACAATTCAGTTAAGGGCAATGCTTCTGGCAATACTATTCCATATTCTTCCGATGATCCGATGGATAATATCCTGCATTTTAATTTAAGCAATCTTACTGCCTCAACTAAATTCAAAAATATGTTGGTGTTGTTTTGAAAACTTTCAATGGGTTTTTGCCAACTGTAGGCTACACTACTATCTGAAGCAAGATGTATAATGGTATCCGGATTTACCGATTCAATAATTTGCTTAAGTAAAGGTTCATTTTGCAGGTCGGCTTCGAATAGTTTTACTTTTAAATTTTTATACTCAGGTGAAACTTGCTTATTTCGGATGATACCATATACCTCATACGAACTATCCAGTGATGACAAATATTTTAATAAATATTGACTTACAAAACCGGAAAATCCTGTTATTAAAATTTTTTTCATTCTATTTATAAAACCTTTCTGCCTATTATGTTATTGTAATCAGACTGCAAAAGGCTTTTGTGTTTTTTTTGTATAATTTTTTTATATAAAAACCTCAGTTTACTATTATTTTCAATTGTTCTGATCCATTTAAGATTCACATTTTTGTCACTAAATAAATGCAGGTTATTGCTTATTTTATAGTACTTAAGCCCAATTTTTTTTGCAATAATATTCAACGACTTCTCAGTATAAAACGCAATGTGTTGCCCTGTTTCAGCTGCAATATACCACCAATCATTTGGATCTTTTAACGTTTTTTGAGGCTGCAACTCGGTCGAAAATAAAATATTATTGCTGTAGTCTTTCATTTCTTTTATTTCTTGTAAAGGATCTTCCAAATGTTCAAAAATTTCGAAAGCTGTCAAAAGCTCATATTGATCATTACTATCCGATTGAACATCTTCTATATCGAAAGATTTAGCAAATAAATTTTCGCAATATTTATCCTGTCGTAAAAAGTTGTATCCTTTATCTCTCATCAATCGAACGAACATGCCGTAACCGCCAGCATAGTCAATAAATTTTCCGTCTGTATTAAAAGCTATATCTATTATACAGCTTGTTATTTCTGAAAGTTTTAAATTCCTTGCTATTAACCCAATGTCCAAAAAAGTTATTGCAGAGGAATAAGATTCTTCCAGCCAAAACGGCTTGTCGGTTTGCATGAATTGACATTCGTTACATTGAAAATAAGTAACGGGATATTTTTTTAAAACAGTTGTTTTAAATATCGGAGTTACATCGCCGCCACAAATTTTACAGTTGTTGTTCATTCTTTGTTTTTATTAAAAATAATTTGATCGAAAATTATATTAGGATAAGATCTTATTAGCTTTCATTATTTTCAATTCTTTATTAAATTGTATATAAATAACTATTGAACCTACTAATAAGGATAAAATATTTGCCACTACAATTGAAATTACATTATGTATTGAATGACTTAATAAAATAGCTAACGGTATATTGATAACTGCAGCCCAAATAGCCAACCCCACCTGCACATTTAGCTTTCCTATTGCGTTTAGTGGCAATGCAAAAATATTGTTCCAAATTACTTGAAGTGTATATAGTCCTACAAAAAAAACAAAGATCATAGAGGAATCGTAGGCATTTCCTAACCATAAATGCATTAATACATTTGACAAAAGTATCATTATCAATACAGCAAAAATGGCCAGAACAAAAAATTTCAATAAACGTTTTATATTATTCTCTATCCAACTGATATCATTTTTTTTATAGGCATCTGTATACATCGTCCATAGTGGAGTAGATATGATTGCGAAAAATAATGATATGACCGAAAAATATTTATATACAAAATTATAGGAGGAAACTTCTGATGGAGAATAAAACCGGGCAATTAAAATATTATCTGTAGAAAAAATAATCAGAACAGCGATTTGTATCACAAAAAATTTAATACCGACCGACATTACACCTTTTAAATATGATCTGTCATAAAACCGAATGCTTGGTGCAATTGTACTGAATCTACCCTTAAAAAAATAGATCGATGCAATAATATTGACAAAAAGTGGAGCCACAGATAGAATGACGCCAATTAGTAATAAAGAGTTGTATGGATAAAAATATTTTATTAAAAGAGTCGCAGCTAATATTATCAACTGATTATATAAAGCCAAGATATTTCCTTTGCCTGAAAGATGATTTGCTGCAAGTATGGTCTGTATCAAATTAGCAATAAAATTTACAATTGCACATATAAAACAGAAATATACCAATAACATTAGTTGATGTTCAGGTACGATCGTTGTATTTAATACCTTAGCCCAGGGAATAAATAATGCTGCAATTGCAAAAACCACAATCACTCCAAAAAACAAAATGGATAATGCGGTATAAGTAGTACTGACAAGCTTTTTAGCTTTTATCAAATCGTTTTCAGCTAATGCCTCGGTGAGTTTATTTCTCAATCCGTTACCCAATCCCAGATCAAAATAAGCTAACCAACCTGCAATAGAAAAAAGTGTAAGCCAAATACCATATTCAGTTTTGGTTAAAATACTTAATGTAATAGGTATTTGCAAAAAGCTCAGGAAAATACTAACGCCTTTGGAAGCAAATCCTATCCCGATATTTTTAAAAACACTTTTATCCCTTTGATGGGTATTGGCAAAAAATTTATTTGAAATTCTTGCTTGTGTTCTTTTAAATATATTGGGTTGTTCTATCATTTAAAATTATCAAAAACACTTTCGAGAAAGTTTAGTTATTTGCCACTTTAGTTTACTGACCAATAGTCAAGCATTTTTGAAAGACTTCTTTTAAAACGGTAATAGTGTTAAATCGTTTCAATTGAATAGCTATAGAATTTATTTCTTTAAAAGTTTCTTTAAATACTCTCCATACCCGCTTTTACTTAATTGCTCTGCTAACTGCAAAAGTGCTTCTCGGTCAATAAATTTCATGCGATATGCAATTTCTTCAGGGCACCCGATCTTTAACCCTTGTCTTTTTTCTATTACCCTTACATATTCTGTTGCATCGCTTAATGAATCAAAAGTACCTGTATCTAACCAGGCAAAGCCTCTATCAAGTACCGCTACCTTCAAATTTTTCTTTTGCAAATAAATTTCGTTGATAGTGGTTATTTCATATTCGCCTCTTGAGCTTGGCTTAATATTTTTAGCTATTTCAACTACTTCATTATTATAAAAATATAAACCCGGCACTGCATAATTGCTTTTAGGTTCCTGGGGTTTTTCTTCAATACTTAAAGCATGAAAGTTTTCATCAAATTCAACTACACCATATCTTTCGGGATCACTTACTTTATAGGCAAAGATCACTGCACCTTCTGCTTGTGCGGATTCCTGTAAAAGTTTACTGAAACCGCTACCATAAAAAATATTATCCCCTAATACAAGGGCAACACTATCGGTACCTATAAATTTTTCTCCAATTACAAATGCCTGTGCCAGTCCGTTAGGAACTTCCTGTACCGCATATTCAATTTTACATCCCCATTGGCTGCCATCTTTTAATAAGCGCTTAAACTGATCCTGATCTTCCGGAGTTGTAATAATAAGTATCTCCTTTATTCCTGCAAGCATTAAAGTGCTTAAAGGATAATAGATCATCGGCTTATCATAGATAGGCATCAGTTGTTTACTGATACCCATCGTGATAGGATACAATCTTGTTCCTGAGCCTCCGGCTAAAATAATTCCTTTCATGCTTATCTTTTATGATACTGCTGTTTGTAATAATTTTGATAATTGCCACTAGTGACATCATTTAACCATTCTGTATTGGTAAGATACCAATCAATTGTTTTTGAAATGCCCTCTTCAAATTGCAATGAAGGCAACCAGCCTAATTCATCCTTAAGTTTTGTAGCATCAATAGCGTATCTCATATCATGACCGGCCCTGTCTTTCACATAAGTGATCAATTTTTCAGAAGCGCCTTTTTCTCTTCCTAATTTATCATCCATCTGTGTACACAATTCTTTTACCAACGCAATATTTGTCCATTCATTATGGCCTCCAATATTATAAGTCTCTCCAATTTTACCATTATGATAAATTACATCAATTGCTCTTACATGATCTTCCACAAAAAGCCAATCACGTATATTTTCTCCTTTACCATAAATAGGCAAAGGCTTATTATTAATTATATTATGTATACACAGGGGTATCAATTTTTCGGGGAAATGAAACGGACCATAATTATTAGAACAGTTGGAAATTTTTATTGGTAATTTATAGGTATGATAAAACGCTCTTACAAAATGATCGGAAGATGCTTTAGATGCAGAATAAGGACTACGAGGGTCATATGATGTTTCTTCTGTAAAAAAACCATCTTCTCCAAGTGATCCATATACTTCATCTGTAGAAATATGGTAAAATACTTTTCCTTCAAAATTATTGTTCCAGCATTCTTTAGCCGCTTGTAAAAGATTGGCGGTACCCACCACATTTGTTTTTACAAATGCCAAAGGATCAGTAATGCTCCTATCTACATGACTTTCTGCAGCACAATGCAATACTCCTGTAAAAGCATACTTTGAAAAAAGATCACGTAGTATTTCCAGATCCGCTATATCACCTTTTACAAAACTATAATTAGGGGCATTTTCTATATCTTTTAAATTTTCCAGATTACCAGCGTATGTGAGTTTATCTAAATTTACAATTTTATATTGCGGATATTTAGTTACAAACAATCTAACAAGGTGAGAACCAATGAATCCTGCACCACCAGTTATTAAAATACTATTTGACATTAATTGGCATTATTTCGGCGAATTTAGGCAATAATCAGTTAAAATGGAAGATGGGAAAATCAATAAAATTGATTTTAACCTTTTCCAAATAAAGCTATTAGTTTCTTTGATAATATAAGATCTTATGAAAAAGGATAAAAATGAATAACTGAAAAGGAATAATAATACTAAATAGTGTACTACTTTTTAAGACTACAGATAAAATCAGCATAAGTAAACCCGATACAATACTTATACCATTTAAAACATTTAGCTTGTACAAATTGCCATCTTTATAATATATATATATAATAAGATTTACGGGTAATATAAAAACCGTACTGAATAGAAACGGTATAAATAACTGCACATTATTTTCAATATTGGCAGGCTTAAAAATAAAAAAGCAGATAAGTATTTGTGAAAAACAGAGCCCAATTGAAATGAATAAAAAAAGTTTGTCTGAAAAGAGTCTAGAAAAAGAAAAATTTAATTTATCAGCTAGCCTTTTATAGATCAAAGGTGCCATAGCAACTATAACACTACCGACCATTTCAGGAAATTTAGCAAAGAAAAGATAATAACCAACCTGCTCCTGATCCGCAAAAAGTGAGATGCTTATAAGAAAAGCTATTATAACCTGGTCTAAACGAAATATAAAAAAATTCCCTACTTGTTGTAATGGAACATAATAGGACAATTCTGCCACTGCTTCCTTCTCCCCTCGGTTCCTGACAAAAAAAGCTATTATCAGTCTAATAAAAGTAGATATTAAAAAAAGCGACAACACCGTTTTTGGTGATACATGGTCTAAAGCATTTGCCATATATATCAAAATGAAGAAAAAAGGATATCCCAATAACTTTAATATAGTGGATGTCCAAAACCTATTGCTTATGTTGAGTTCAACACTTACGATAATAATAAATATTTCAATAGGCAAACACAGCAATAAAAAAAATGAAATAAAACTTCCCTTGATTACCCAGGTAGTTAGCACAAAGATCAGAGTTAGAGGTAACACTCTTTTTTTAAAAAAATCTTGTAATATTATTTGATTGCCGGATTTTAGCCTTGAAAGAATAACCTGGTCTATCCCATATTTTACAATAGTGATCCCCAACATATATATCTGTAAAAAATTAAGCAGGAATATTGTGAGGTGTTTATTATCAGGATAAAGACGGTTTGAAGAAATATAAAAGATAAATAATGCAGTAAGTAACCCAGGAAGCAATAATGCAAAAGAACTCGAAGCAATATTTTTACTCAATTGCCATTTTGTTTTTAACGCATCCATTGTAAGTTTATTATAAGCAAAGCTTTATTTACTATTGTAGGAAATTATAAATACAAGTATTGATCCTGTTAAACAAATAGCCGTACGCAACCAATACTTTTTACCTAAGGCTGCATCCTTATATGAAAGCACAAAATCATTTATAAAAAACCACGTGCCCATCACTAAGGCCATTAAAAATGGCACGTTTACCAAAGGCATGTTTGAAGACTTTGCCCATAGTAGTAATGCCGCTTGTGTTATTAGAAAAACTACAGCAATCAATACAAATTTAGTTACCTGATTATGTTTTTTATAAGTATTTAATATAACGAGATTATTTGCCAAAAGAGGAAAATAAAAATTAACAAACCCAATGTAATATTGTATTGAATCAAGATATTTTGAAAAAAAAATTTCTACGCCTTTTATCACAATACCTTTAGTTAATAATACAATAAATGGTATCGCCATTAAAAAATAAATAGTATTGTTATAAAGTTTATCAATGTGTTTAGCATCAACCATTTTTTTTAATAGCATATTCCCAACACTGGCAAAAACTCCGTATACAACCATCGCAACTAGTGAGGCAAAACAATAGTAGCCATAATCATTTTCCAAATAACCGGTTTTTAGAATTAATTTATCAATATTTAAAAACCCGATCAACATAATTCCACTTAATAAAATGGGCAGCCCATTTTTAATATGGCGAGGTATTTCTTTTATGTTAAAAATCTGACTACTTATAGTTTGTATATATTTTTTCTGATAACAATAAATGTAAACGGCAATTATAAATAAAAAATTTAATCCGGTATGTATATAAAAAATTTCTGTCAAAGAAACTGTACCTGGTAAAAACTCAAAAATGAGGATTTGAATAAACTGTGAAAAAATAATGGGTATCAAATAAAACAAAAAGAAATTGAATTTTATAAAAATATATTGAAGAATAAAGCCAGCATTTATTATAACCAAATTTATAACAGCCAACATACTTATTTCGATATTATCGAATAAAAAAAAAGCTACGAATGAGGTGAGTAAAGTGAAGATCAATGCAGCTGATATATATTTATTATTAACAGGCTGCTTATTAACAATCCATTCAATTTGAAACCCGTCAATAAACCCAATACTAAATAAGGCGCCAAAAGATAAGATAGAAAAGAAATATCTGTACTCCCCAAAATCTGCTATGGAAATTTTTCCAGAAATAATTTTGGTAAACACAAATTGAATAATATAGTAAAAACTACTTAAAAGTATTGCACTTAAAAGGTGGGCAAAAGTTTGGGATTTATATTTAAGAATAAGCTTTTGCATTAAATTTTTTAGTTGAACTGGATACTATCCAACTCTTTCATTATTTTAGTTTTGCAAATATCCCATGTATATCTTTGATTTATTAATTTTTTTGCATTCTCCTCCATTATTCGTTTTAACTCATTATTATGTTGAAGCATTTTAATTGCTTGGATATATTCTTGAGGGGAATTACAAATAAATAAATGTTCTTTATCAACAGCACCCTGAATAGGTTGAGCCCCCAAAGAGGTTGTCAAAACTACTGCTCCTATCGCCATCGCTTCTAATATTTTATTTTGAATTCCCCCGCCAGTTTGCATTGGAGCTATTACTGCCGTAGATTGTAGCATAATTTTATAAGGATTGTCTACCAATCCTGTAACAATAATTTGTGAAGGATTAGTAGTTGCTAATTCTAATATACGTTTGGTTGGGCTAACACCAATGATATAAAATTTGAGATTAGGACACAATGGCAATACATTTTGTACAAACCATATTACAGCATCAATATTAGGCTGATAATTCATCTTACCAAGAAAGGACACAGACAATTCTTTATTTATTATCGTATTAGAAAAGTTCGGACCCATCAAATCTGAGTTAACTCCATTTGGTAAAAAAACTATATTACTACAACTACATTTAGTTTCAAGAAATTTTTTTTCATCTTCATTAACTAGTAAAACTTTATCAAAATTTCTTGTAGCATTTACTTCATATTTATAAAGTCTTTTTTCTTCTATCCAATAAATCATTTTCCAAAAGAAAGATCTCACCCTGCTTCTACTCCTTACATAATTCAAATAAATACTATCCACTAAATCAATTACTTTCTTACACGGTATGCCTGTAACAAATTCCGCCATTCGAATAGTATGGACGACTACAAAATCATTACTTTTTATTTCAGCTTTACAAAATTGCTTTGCAGCCTTATTGTGATAGTAATTTACTTGTAAGGGTAAACTTGAAAAAATACTTTTAAAGGCATTCCAATAAAATTGGGGCGTAGTTGATTTGAAAATTTTATAATCGTAAGTATTATCCTTTAAAAAATTATGGCATTCTTGACTTACAATTTCATCCGTAACTAAAACTACAGACAATTTATACTTTTGAGAAAGCATTTTTATCATGTTATAAGCACGTATACTATCTCCGCCAATTACAGGGTACGGTATTCTGGCTATTAAATAAAAACATCTATCCATCTTATTATCCTACTATTTGTTCAGGTAGAAATATTACATATTTTCTAAATAATTAAAGATGAAATTTTTTTATTATTAACTCTTTAACTCGATCTTCGAAGACTTGTTCAGAATATTTTTCCATTTGTTCCCTATAATGCCGCTGATAACTCTCAAACCTATAATTATCTGATAATGTAAATTCTATCTTTTCTTTTAGATCTTTTGCCATTGTTGGATCAAAATATATTCCCCCTTTCCCCATAATCTCAGGCATACAAGATGTATTGCTTACAATTACCGGTTTATTAAACTGCATAGCTTCAATTAATGGAATACCAAATCCTTCATATATTGAAGGAAAGACAAAAAGACTGCAGTTAGCATACAATGCTGCAAGTTGCTCATTTGTTACGTAACCGCAAAATTCTATTTTATTTTTAGCTACCTCCTTATTATTCAATATTTTTTCAACCTTATTCTTAAAAGATGAAGAATACCGGCCCACCAATTTCAAGGAATAAATGCTTGTGATAGATGCAGGCAGTAAACAATACGCTTCTACCAAAGTAATGACATTTTTTGATGGCGCTTCTCCACCAACATTTAAAATGTATAGATCATTTGGCAATTCTAAACCTGTATTTTTATACGAAAGTTCTTGTTTAAGTATATTAGGTATAACCTGTACCTCCTTGGAAGTCCCCAAATATCTAATAATTTCAGCTTTTGAATGCTCCGATACTGTAATAACAAAGTCAGCCTGTTTATATGCTCTTTTTACCAATATACTACGATAATATTTACCAACCCATTGACGAATTGTATATTTTCCAGTTGTCTGGTCGTGAAGAAAAATCAGGTCATGAAGAATTAAAATTTTGATGATTCCTTTTGGAACTTTCCAAGGCATTGTATTGTATGGGAAAATAAAAATATCGGGTTTATGGTTTTTTAGATATTTAGGCAATGAAACCTGCTCCCAGAATGGATAAAAACCGCTCCCAAAACTTAATATTGAACTATCTTCAGTAGAATAGCAGCTTAATCCTTTAATAATAATATTAGGATATTTAGTTAAAACATTTTTTAAGGAATTAACAAATACCCCCATACCCCTGTATTGATTTACTGCAAAACTTGCGTCATATCCAATAGTTTTTTTCATATAGAAGTGCCAAAATTATACTTAAATTACAAAATTGCCGTAATCTTTCTTAATAGTCATTAACGGGTAAAAGACCCACTTTTTCCTACTTAAGTATTTTATATAATATTAATTTGATTTAAATACCTTTGTACCTATTTAATTTGATTTTTTACGATGAATGGATTGTTAGGGCGATTTAAGCTTATTTATTACTATTTTGTTTCCAGTGAAAGAAGAAAAAGAACATCTTTTAAAAATTTATTGAAACATGTATTTGCAAAAAGGTGCGAAGGAATTGCCCCTCACTTTTCGTCTTTAAATTTTAAAGATGAGAATTATACTCATTATTATATAAAGGGGTTTTCCCGTCCTTTTATTTTTCCTAATGCTGTTCCGTATCATAATTTTTCGCAAGTTATTTCCGAGGGTATGCAACCCCAACATTGGCATTATTATGAAGTGCCATCCACTAAAGTTGATCCAGGGGATGTAATAGTGGATTGTGGAAGTGCGGAAGGTTTTTTTGCTTTTAAAAATCTTACAATTGCAAAGAAAATTTATCTAATTGAACCTTTGCCTGTATTTTGTAATAGTCTAAGAAAAAATTTTAGCGATAATGAAAACATTGAAATACTACATGTCGCTTTAGCAGATAAAAAAAGTAAAGGTTCAATTTTACTTAATGAAATATCCCCTATTGCATCAAAAATTATTCCTACAGAAAATGGCATCGGAACACCCGTAGAGATCACAACAATTGATTCACTTTTCTTTGATAACAATATAAAAATTGATTACTTAAAGGCTGATCTTGAAGGCTTTGAAGAACCAATGATACAAGGCGCTTTAAAAACAATTAAAGCCTATAAACCAAAAATTGCGATCACTGCTTACCACATTGGCCAGGATGCTAATAAACTAATTGATATCATAACAAAAGAAGTTCCTGAGTATAATTATTTACTGAAAGGAATAGAACCTCATGAAGGAAAAGCTGTTATGCTTCATATGTGGATATAGAATGAAGCATTTACTCAATTCATGTATTCCGTATCGGAACTTTGAGTATAAAAATCTGTATTATTTTTTTTGACAGGAATATTAATAATATAGAAATTAAAGCTTCGGGCAAACAATTTCTTAGAACACTATAAAAGCATACAAACAAGATCAGGTAATTATCAATATTAGTATACTGTTTATTAGTATATATCTGATTACATTTTCCTATTAATACACCAAAGAGTAGTAATAATAGAATTGTAACGTATATCCCAAAATTTAAAAATAAATCACCAAAGATCATTACGGGAATTGCAAATCCGGCAGCAAAGCTATCTGCATTAAATTCTTTCATATACATTGCCCCAGAATTATTCGGTTTTTCAGGCCAAAGCCCCCTTGGAATTGGCTTTAAGATCAGCGGCAAAAAAATTGTTTTACCATATTGATAATGCAGGACATTGATATTTTCTTTTACATCGTTATACGCAATTATTGGTGTTAGTTCTGTAAAAAACTGGTCGCCTGAAGTAACGTCTGCTATGTCTTCTGTTTGATAACTGTTTATTCTCAAAAATCCAATGTAAGCACTTATTGCAAATAATATTATAAGGCCAGGGATAAGATAAGTATAGACTTTAACCATACTCTTGCTGAAATATGCATAAATAGCCAAAAGAGTTATTAAATTAAATGCAAAATTGGCTCTTGATAAAATTATTAAGGGCATTACTAATAAAGCCAATATTAAATAATAGTAATTAGGTGTTTTGCCTTGGGCAGAAATATATTTTACATACAAAACAATTATAGCTAATAAAAAATTATCTATAAAAGCAGTGTAAATAGTAAGGATGGAATCCATAACACTTTTGCGGCCATAATTACTGATCTTATCAGCTAACATTTGCCCGGAGTAAAATGAAGAAACTCCATATTGGCTGATCAAAAAAATCAGATATATAATTTTTAATACAACGAAAATTTTTATCAAAAGTTCAAGTGTAACAGTATACTTTTCGTAATTGACAGCATCCGCAGTTTTTTTAGGAATATGAGTAACTGCCAATGCGTTTTTTATTTCATACCCTAATAAAAAAGCAATTACAAAAAGTGTACCGTCAAACGTAAGTTTATAATCATTAGGAAACCAAAACTGAGATGATAACTTAAATATCAAAAAAGCATAAACGCAATAATAGTTTTTAAGGTTTAGGATATTTTTATAATCCAGAAACAATAAAAAAAAAATCGCATCTACATAAAGAGGTAGAGTAGTTTTAAAATACAGTTGGCTATATGATAAAGCTAAATAAACTATCAACAGCGCTATTCTCAACCCCAAAGCACTATACTTATTATATAAATATTGAGGTTGAAACATTTTTAAATTTGCGTTTTGGGAACTGATTTTACAAATTGTAAAAATGCAAGTAGAAGAAACACTATTAAAAAAACGACAAATCCGCCCACGATGCCATATACTAATTTGCTTGCCTTTATTTTTTTCATAGGATAATCGGCTGCATCAATAACCTGCAATAAGGGAGTTTCCTTTAAAAACTGAAATTTAGCAAGTTCCAAATTTTTATACAATTCTGCATAAGCCCCTCCATAAGCTTGTACATTGATCTGTTGCTTTTGGATAGGAGCCTGTGCCGAAGCAAAAGCAGGATTAAGATTGGCGTCTTGTGCGGCCACTTTATTATTTATAGATGCCCCGGTTAAGCCTTTATTTGCTATTACCCTTGATTCTAACACTTCAATGGTTTGCCTGCTTTTCTTTGTCTTTAATTCTGTATATAATGTTGAAGTAAAATTTATCAACTTATCTGTAAACACTTTACTGAACTTTTCGTTTAGAGTGGTAACATGAATTTCATACGAATTAATTCTTTTATCAGGGTGTGAAGCCCTAAGATTTTTTTTACTAAAGTCAACGTATAAAATGTACAAAACACTATCCTGCAAATAGGTAAAATTTTCTTTTGATAAACCAATCGGAAAGTTGATATCCTTTATAGCAGGTTTATTTGCATATTTTTTTTTCCAATTAATGATCCTTAAATATTTATTGGCCATTGTTTCAATATTACCATCTGTAGAGTCTACAGAAAGAAATACACCTTCAATAGCACGCCTGCTGTTAATAATGGTCAAAATATTATCCCCGCCAAAAATATCATTGCCGCTTCCTCCTAAGTTAAGCCCAAATTGAGCCGCAAGGCTCATAGCAGTTCCCATAGAATTACTTGCTCCTTCATCCAATGAAAAAGTAAGCGTACTTTCAAATTTTGGCTTTGTGGTATATGCAATATATATTCCAATAGCACAACCGATTATTGAAAATATCAATAATATCAACCATTTCCTTAGTATGAACCTTACCCACTCTCTTAGTGTTAAAAATAATTCAACAACGGGAGTTCTTTTAATTTTGGTATTTTCCTGTGAATCCATAATTGTCTAAAATTTTCCGGTAATGCTATCGTGTGCTTATTATCGTATTTGCAACAATGCCCAGTGCTGATACTATCAATGCCCATTCCCCTGTAGAAACTTTTGTTTTATTTTTTGATGATTTCTGTGGCACAAAAATTTCAGATCTTGAAGTAACTCTCGGATAGCTCTTGAAAAATAAAAACCTTTTAACTGTTTTTACTTTTCCATCCGGATAAATAACCATCGTTCTTACCTTACGGGCATTCCCTGTATAGTTACCAGCTCTTTTTATATAATACCTCAAGTTCACGTTACCATCATATGGAATAACTGTTGGGAAATACACTTCACCAGTAACCTTTACAAGATTTGTATTCCTGTCAATAGTAATGACATCTCCGTCTTCCAATGCAATATTTTCTGATCCATCAGGATGTCTTAACGCTTCAGAAAGATCGATGCTGATCAGGTAAGAAGTTTTATAAACTTCAGTTTTCAATCTATCGTCTGCACTAAGGCTATCTTGCTTTAAATTATACACTCTTTTAAAAATCGCTTCTCTTTCTTCTGTTGACAATTCAGATTGAACAAACCTACGGATCTTCACCGAAGTGGTATCGGCAGAAGCTTTAAAACCTCCAACTCTTTTAAACACATCACTTATTTTGTCGCCGCTTTTACCTAAACTATATAACCCCGGACTTAATACTTCACCTTGGATATATACATTACGTTGGTTGGAATAACCCGGTAAATTTTTTACACTTATAATATCATAAGGTTGAAGCAAAACGTCTTTGCCATTTGCCAGATCTACAATAAATATGTCAGTTTGCTGGTGATTCAATTTGCTTACATCTGCATTTTTAATACGTCTTGATATTTCTACTTTTGATGAATCTCCAAAATTTGTAAGTCCGCCTATAGACAATAAAAGATCTTTAACCGAAAGATTTTCACGCCATTTATATTCTCCTTGTTTTCTTACTTCTCCTTTAACACTGACAGTATAATTTTCTTTAAAATCAAAAATAGAATGAACCGAGATCGAATCATCTTTTAATAAATAAACATTTTGATTAAATCTTATAACAGAATCAAGGTTTACTGATAATGTTGTAGGAGTCTTATCTATATTATTTCTAAAGATAGTAGCCCTCGTTATAAAAGCATCTTCTGTTAATCCACCTGCTTTCTCAATAAGGCTTTTTACTGTAAGTCCCTGACTAAGTTGATAAGGGCCTGGTCTAAAAACTGATCCGGTTATAAGAATACGGTTTTCAAATCTATCCAACAACTTCCCTACCGTATAAATATCACTTCCTTTGGATTTAAAATCTTTAAAATGATCACTTGTAAGATCAACCATTACCCTTTCTTTTTCTGCGATCCTTTCTACACTTACTGTACCTCTATAAGCATCGTCTGTAAAGCCGCCTGTGAATTGCAAAAGATCATTGAACACTTCATTGTCCAGCATTTCAAATTTACCCTGACGGTTAACCTGACCTTTTACACTTACCCTGTTTTTAACATAAGGTATTCTGATAATATCACCTTCCTGTAATAAAATATTATCTTTTTGATTTCCTTTTAGCAGAAAAGCATAAAGATCAGCGGTACGTTTTACTTCATTTCCACGTATCAATTCAATAGCCCTGTATGTTCCCATTTTAGAAGGGCCTCCACATAAATACAACACATTATATAAAGTACTTAAAGAAGAAACTGTAAAAGTTCCCGGCTTTTTTGCTTCACCGATCACTGTAACACGTATGCTTCTTATTTTTCCTAATGATAAATGAACTTTTGTCTGACCTGAACCGATTGCACGGTAAATTGTTGAACCTAGTTTTGTTTTTATTTTTTCAGTAGCTTGCTCTATGCTTAATCCATTTACATAAATGGGACCTACATTTTGGATATAGATATAGCCTTCTTCATTTACTTTAAGAGTATAACTTTTTTCACTAAACCCGTAAACATTAATAATTATTTCATCATCGGGACCCAAAATATATCCCACCGGAGTGGGAATACGTAGATTAGGTTCAAATGCTGTGCTATTTGACGTAAATAATTCAGAACCAAATATTTCTGCGTCATTTTCAAATTTTTGAACGGGTAATTTTTTTGCCGAAGTATCATATCCGTGCTGTATTTCCGAATTAGTATCGACTACTTCTTCTTTTGTGTCGTCATTTAATTTTGCAGGAGATTCTTTAACAATCCCCAATGTTTCAAATCTGTTTCTAAGTCTGACGATTTCAACATCGGATAACCCCTTTTGTGCAGCCAATTTGAATAACTGAGGTATTGTAAGTCCAGAGGACATTGCCTTTTCATAGAAATAGGTCAATTCCTGATCTGTATAAGAATCAATTTTAGCAGTACTCAGATCGTTCAATTCAAATAATGATTGACCTTGAACATATGTAACACTAAATAAAACATTTATAAAAATTAATAACCCAAGCCTTAATATCTTCATAAACTTGCTTTTTAGATCCCTGTTTTTATTGGGCAAAATTGTTTGCGAAGTTACTAACAATTTGCTGATATTTTGCCACCCAAGTTAGGTTGGTAGTTAATTAACTAAATATATCACTCGCTGTCATTTTCCTGCTTGTAACTTGTCATCTTCTTACCTTTGCGGCATGCATTACGCTTCAATTGAAAATATAAGTAAGTCCTTTGGTGTGAGAACACTTTTTAAAAATATCACTTTAAATATAGAAGAGGGGGATAAAATAGCCCTCGTTGCCCGGAATGGAAGCGGAAAAAGTACACTTTTAAAGATAATTACGGGTTTGGATACCCCAGACTCAGGAACGGTGTGGGTACATAAAGACATTAAAGTGGTCATGCTGCAGCAGGATAACGACTTTGATAATGATAAAACTATATGGGACAATGTGTTACGCCTTGATAACCCCGTAGTTAAAGTGGTAAAAGAATATGAACTATTTTTAGAAGAAGGCCAGGAAGATGTAGAGAAACTGGGGGAATTAATGGCAAAATTGGATGACCTGAACGCCTGGAGCTTTGAAAGTGATCTTAAACAGATCCTTGGAAAGCTGAATCTTCATCATTTAAATGAAAAAGTTGGGAATTTAAGTGGTGGCCAAAAGAAAAGAGTAGCATTGGCACAAGCATTAATAGAAGCCGATCTTCACCAGGGACGTTGTTTGTTAATACTGGATGAGCCTACCAATCACCTCGATGTAGGAATGATCGAGTGGCTGGAGGATTATTTGGGTGCAGCTAAGCTTACTTTATTGCTTGTTACCCATGATCGATATTTTTTAGATGCTGTTTGTAATGAGATAGTAGAAATTGATGAAGAAAAAGTATATGTCTACAAAGGTGATTATGATAATTTCTTAGAACAAAAAAGTCTTCGCCTGGAAGTACAGCAAAGTGAATTACAAAAAGACAAGAATATTTTCCGCAAAGAACTTGAATGGATGCGTAAGCAACCGAAGGCACGTACCACAAAAAGTAAAAGCCGCCAGGATGCATTTACAGAGATTGAGGACAGGGTGAAACAACAAAAAGATGTTGAAGAAGTGAGCCTGCAGGTAAAAATGACAAGGCTTGGTGGTAAAATACTTGAGCTTAAAAAAGTATACAAAAGTTATGGCGACCTCCAGATAATGAAAGGGTTTGATTATACTTTTAAACGTGGTGAAAGAATTGGAGTTGTTGGAAAAAATGGTGTTGGTAAATCCACTTTTTTAAAAATTGCATTACAACTTGAGGAGCCGGATAGTGGAAAGATCAATCATGGAGACACTGTTGTATTTGGAAATTTTAGCCAGGATGGACTTATATATAAAGAAGATAAAAGAGCGATCGAATATGTAAAAGACATGGCAGAATTTTTTCCATTAGCCGATGGCTCTAAGATCAGTGCCAGTATGTTCATGGAAAAATTTGGTTTTTCTGCAGAACAACAATTTACACCACTAAGTAAATTAAGTGGCGGTGAAAAACGCAGGCTGCATTTAATGAGTGTTCTTTTTCTTAACCCTAATTTCTTAGTGTTGGATGAACCTACCAATGATCTTGATCTGCAAACACTTCGTACACTTGAAGAGTTCTTAATGGATTATCCTGGTTGTATTTTAATCGTTAGTCACGATAGATATTTTATGGATAGAATGGTTGACCATCTATTTGCATTTGAAGGTGATGCTATTATAAGAGACTACCCCGGAAACTATACGCAATACAGAACAGCTATCGCAAACGGAACACTTACTGATGAACGCCAGATAATAAAACAAACTCCAAAAGTTGAAGAAGCAACAGAACCAACTGCAAAGCCAACAAAGAATGTTGCTAAATTATCTTTTAAAGAAAAATTTGAATTTGAATCTATAGAAAAAGAAATGCCTTTACTGCAAAAAGAAAAAGCAGCATTGGAAACAAAGATGAACGAAGGGAAATTAAATTTTGATGAATTACAAAAGGCAGCAGAAAGAGTTGGAATAATTGTACAATTATTAGATGAAAAAGAAATGAGGTGGCTGGAGTTGAGTGAGAAGATATAGCTTGAACTTATTTTTTTCCTTGCAACGGCAATGACGTGATTTTATAAATAGTTGTAAAATTAGCCTTCTCATTTGGCGATAAAATTTTCAGATCAATTCCATTATTAAAAGTATCAGGAGGAGCGCTTAAATTTTCTATAGCAATGCTTTGCCGATGATCAGGTGTATATAGTTGCAGATAAGGGTAACTTTTTGCCGGAAAAATTTCAATCTGTAATTTTCTTTCAGGATCTCTCAACACACACAAAGGTTGACATTCGGCAAAATTCATCGTGAAACAATCATCAAAAGTTATTTGCTCAATTTTTTTTAAGGACCCGAATTCTTCATAATGCACTTTTTCTCCCGTGGGTATCATATCATTAAATATCATCCGTTCTTTACTTTGAAATTCAAGTTGAAGATCATCTATTTTCTTACCAAATGTAAAATATGGATGCCATCCATCTTGTATGGGCATTGGGCTTTTACTATCATTGCTGACTTCTGTTAAAATAGTAAGGGCATTGTTTTTTTTCAGTGTGTATGTAACAATGCAGGTGTATTCAAAAGGATAACCGGGATCAGTTGCATTGTATTTATATTGCATTGATACAAGCACATGCTGATCATTGGCTTCAGTTGAAATGATCTCAAAAGATGCATCGTATATTAATCCATGCAATGCATGCTTTCCTAATAAAAATTTCTCTATCGTATATTTTTTATCCGAAAAATTATATACTGCATCTTTTATCCGGCATGCAAACGGAGAAAGCTTGCAGCTTTTAAATCCTTTCCCAGCCACATTCATTTTAAAATCTGTGTTATCATTATAATTTTCTATTACATTGATAAGAGATCCATTGTGTTCAATTCCAAATGCATGCAGTATTGCGCCACATGAAGGAATGATCTCCGCAAAAGAATTTGTGTCAGTATCTTTCAACACAACTTTATCAAACCCTGATTCAGACCTCAATTCAACTTTGAACATATACTAAAATTAGAAAAATACTTTTTAAAGTTACGATATTGAAAGATATTTTTTCAGCAAGGAATTAATAAAAAACGCTCTGTAAAATACAGAGCGTTTAATAGCAAACAATCATGAACAATTTATAAGCTGTTTAAATAGTTTTTAATATCATCTAAAGAAACATGCACAGGATTTATATTAACGTTTTGATAAGCTGTAGAAGAATTATTAGTTACAAATCCATTGTGGCCTAAATATAAAAAATTGCCTTCTTTGGTAATTGTCACAACTGTAACTGATTTTCCTGCTGGCACTGCACTGCTCACAAATTTTTCAATATTTGCATTGCCAGGCATAGATATTACAGAATTATGATCATTAAAAACGACATAAGCAAGTGTATTGGCATTTGTAAAATAGGGAGGTAATTTTAATGTAATTTTTACTGAATCACTTGTATGAATGTCATAATAATAATTGCAATTCATCCAGTTCAAACGGTTAGTAGAAATTTCGTAACCTGTTGCTGTAGATGTAACCTTGTTAAGATTATTCGTAGTGTCAGCACATTGTATCCAATCAAATTGTTGTACCCCATCTTCTTCATTAAATAATTTCATTAAAGAAGAAATGTAATTACTATTATAGCGTACATATAATTTCTTGTCATTGCCTAATTTTAAAACCGCTCCGTCCTTCTTACCTTGGATAAAAAAAGTTCCTCCACTGATCAACATTCTGTCATCAGATACGGTTGGTCTAGACATTCTTATAAGATCTCCTTTCTTTTTTAATAAATAGGCTTCTAAGCCTACTTTACCTTCTACAGGTGATCCGGTTTGTGTAACAAAAGATCTTTCCTGAAAAGTGCATTCTAAACCGGAAGGAAATATTATTGTGTGAGAAAGATTATCCATTTCAACGCTATCTATATCTGGCGCAAATTTGAGAATATTCCTAAGGTTATTTACAGGCATGCCTGGAGTAATATCTGCATACCATGTAGAGTCAGGACCAATTATTTGACCAGGGTCAGGAATAAAAACATCAGAGTCTTTTGTGCAGCTAATAAGCCCTGATACAAAAAATAAAACAACCAATAAATTAATAAACTTTCTCATTTTCAATTACTATGTCCTTTCGTTAAGATACTTTATGATGCAACAGCGTTGCCTGTTATTCCAAATCTAATCTCACACCAAATCTCATACCGATGGTATTATATTTTTGTTCCAGTGTAAGCGATTGTTTACTCATTGGTTTTAAGTTGTAACGAAAATAAGGTTCGCCCCATATATGCAGTTGATTGGTTAATTTATAATAAACACCTACTCCACCTGTAAGCCCCATTCCAACATTTGTTTTGAATTGGTAAGGCGATGATGAAGATTTTCCTGTGGTAATGGATACGGGTAAATAGTTTGTATCCAATACTTCGCCTCTTTGCCAGCTGTAAATATTTACCATTGCACCGGCATTGATATTTACATGTAATCTTCCATTCCCTAACTCATACCCCATTAATAATGGTATATCCAGTGTACGATATTTATTGTAAGTAGTTTTTTTACGAGTACCGCTTACAGTATAGCTACCTGTAGTATCTCCGGTAACCGGATCAATAACATAAGTTACCTGGCTCAGATTACTTTGGATGAAAGTAAATTTTTCATTTATCTGGCTATAATTTAATCCGGCTTTTACACTTATACCATTATTGAATACACGTCCAAAGCGAATGCCGGCGCTATATGCAGAAGATACCTCTGTACTTGCTTTTCTTTTTTGTAAGTAAACAGATGATTGTGTGGTATCTGAAAAATTTCTTAAAGTAAAATCAGGAGACAAATAAACTTCAACATATTTTTTATTTCCTGCTGCTTGCTCTTCTACTGTTGGGCAACCAGGAATCTTTACATCACTACAATTTCTTTTTTGTAATAGTAAAGATTGTGATTCGCTAACTAATAATGGCGCTTCATCATTATTGATCAATAGTAAATTATTTGGAGTAGATGTAGCAGCATTGACAAGGTCTTCGTCTGAATCAATAGTATTTTTTAAATTATCATTATCAACATAAATTATTTTACCCTCATCATTGTTATCAGATGATAAAATATTTGCAGAATGTTTTTGAGGAATATTTGATGCAGTAATATTATTTGTAGGATCTTCAGGAATGGTCTGCGTTGTTGATGTTAATTCGTTACTGTTAGTTGCTGAATTTGTAGTAGTCCCCAACTCAGCCGAATTTATTGTAGGATTTTGAGAATTTGGAATATTTGAAACAATATCAGTTTGTTGTTTATTTGCTTCATCTGAATTCTTAGTAAGCAAAAAAACTGTTGTTCCGCCTAAAAAAAGCAATCCAGTTAATAATGAAATATTTTTAGGATTTAAAAATCCTGCCCAAAACCCTGCAGGTCTTTTTGGTGATCTTTTCGCTACGATATTATCCCATACCTGTGGAGATACTGCAGGAGAAAAGTCGCTAAACTCTTTTCTTATATATTCATCAAATTTTCTTTCGTCACTCATACAGCGATTTTTTGCAGTTGTAAGATTTGTTTCTGTAACATAGTTCTGGCTTTTACTAATTGACTCCTGCTGGTGCCAGGCTGTATTCCTAACATTTCAGCAATTTCATCATGTTGATACCCCTCAATGACATACAGGTTAAAAACAACCTTATAGCCATGAGGCAAGTTATTGATCAGTTGCATCAGATCTTTTTGTGTCAAATGCGAATATGCCGCAGGATCTAATGAACTTTCATCTTTATCTTTTACTTCGTAACCCGATATTTCTTTAGTATACCTGGTTAAAGTATATTTTTTAAGCGCTGTATTCACCACAATTCTTCTTATCCACCCTTCAAAAGACCCTTCAAATTTAAACTGGTGCATTTTATCAAAAACTTTAATAAACGCATCCTGTAATATATCTTCCGCATCAGCCGAATTACGAGCATACCTTTGGCATACACCGAGCATACGGCTACTATAGCGGTTAAATACCTCTTTTTGGCAAGCGGCATCTTCCTTAATACAGGCTTTTATTAATTGCTCTTCGGTCAATTTTCCAGTCGTTTTTACCAGGCCGTAACATAATGATGCCATCATAGCATATTATGCTGCCCAACCTGTTAGTTGTTTATTGCTATTAAGGTACGAAAATTTAGCGATACAGATTGTCCTATTTATACTAAAAAAGCTAATTTAGAATGTTCTTAATAAGACACTTATGTCTAAGTATAATTATATCAATTAATTATAAAAAAGATAGCATTTTTATGGATACAGACAATAACGAATTTTTAATAAAAGAGATCTCCCGGCTTAGTGCTCAAAATGAAAGTTTAAAGGAGCAGGTAAGAGATTGTGAAGCTATCTTACTAAAACGAAATAGGGAGATAGAAAGTTTGGAAAAAAAACTGGCAGAATCTGCAGCGTATCAAAGCAGCCTTGATAGTTATTTAGCTGAAGTACAGCAATTGGAAAGTAATGTAGATACTTTACAAACAAGAATGGAAGGAGCAAGAAGTATACAATCTGACCTTGAAGATCAACTCGGAAAAACCGTAAGCTCTGAGCATCGCCTTGCAGATGTTAAACAACAATATAATTATTTACAAACTCAGCTTACAGAGCTGCAAGATCAATTTCAACATTTGAGTGATCGTAATCTTATACTATTACAACAGAATAGTCGTATTTCAGAATTAGAAAGCCTTCTATCAAATTATACTGATGAGGCATCGGAAGATGATATCTAACTGCTGATAAAAATGTTTATATTTAGAATAAACTCACTAATATGAATAATCAAACTGCGCCGGATAACGGCAAAACTGCTGCTATTGTAAGTTATATAACACTTATTGGATGGCTGATTGCTTATTTTGCAATACATCAAAACAACAAGACATCTTTAGGAAGTTATCATTTAAGACAATCACTAATGCTGATGCTATGTGCTATTGGATACCAGATAGCAGTTATGATTATAACCGCAATGATACCTTTTTTAGGAATGATCCTTTCAATTGGCGGATTGGCATTTCTTGTTTTCTGGATAATGGGATTGATCTCGGCAATAAATGGTGAAGAAAAACCAATGCCGTTGATTGGAGAAAAAGCACAGGAGCTATTTAAGAATATTTGATCTCACAATTATTTTAGATACAGCACTCTTTTCAGGAGTGCTTTTTTATTTGAGCATTTTAACGGAGTTTTACACGTAATTAATATCAATGAGCAAGATAGCTGACATAAGAAAAGACTACAAACTACATAGTTTGGATCAAAAGGATGTTTTAGAAGATCCGGTTTCGCAATTTGGTGTATGGTTCGATGAAGCATTAAAAAGCCAGATCGATGAAATAAATGCAATGACACTTGCTACAGTAACAACGCAAGGAACCCCTGATGCAAGGATAGTTTTATTAAAAGGGTTTGATGAAAGAGGATTTACTTTTTATACAAACTATAATAGTAAAAAAGGAAAAGAGTTAGATGAAAATAAAAATGCTTGTCTTGTTTTTTTCTGGAAAGAACTTGAAAGACAAGTAAGGATATATGGTACTACTGAAAAAATAAGTGAAGAAGCAAGTGATCTTTATTTTAACTCAAGGCCCGAAGGAAGTAAGATCGGGGCATGGTCATCACCACAGAGTTTACCCATATTTGATCGTGAGCTGATTGAAAATAATACAAAAAAATTTCAGGAAGAATTTAAGTCAGGACTAATCCCACGTCCGTCACATTGGGGAGGCTATATTGTTAAGCCAACAGCTATTGAGTTTTGGCAAGGTCGTCCTAATCGTTTACACGACAGGATCTTGTATTCTTTACAAGATAATAATAGTTGGAAGATTGAGCGATTAGCTCCTTGATAATTTAAGATTTGGGATGTACGATTTACGATTGAATGAAGATTAATATTAAATCGTACATCCCAAATCGTAAATCGTAAATTTCCACATTAAGCTTTTTTCTTAGGAGCAGCTTTTTTTACTTTCGCTGGTCTTGCTTTACCAAAAGAACCTTTGGTAATTTTTCCTTTTTTTGTTTTGATATCTCCACGTCCCATAATGATGTATTTTTTAATAAATGAATGTAGATGAAAAGAGCAAGATATATTTTAGTACATCTTGCTCTTTAAATGTTTTTTGCTCAAGCATTACAATTTAGCTGATAATTCTTTACCTGCTTTAAACTTAGCAACTTTTTTAGCTTTGATCTTAATAACAGCACCTGTTTGAGGGTTGCGACCATTACGTGCAGCTCTTTTAGATACTGAAAAAGTACCAAATCCAACTAAAGTAACTTTGCCACCGCCTTTTAAAGTTTTTGTAACAGCTTCTACAAAAGAATCTAAAGTAGCGTTAGCTTGTGTTTTTGTAATCCCTGCATCGTCTGCAAGTTTTGCAATTAATTCTGCTTTGTTCATGATAATTTTTTTAAAAATTTTTACTCCGACAAATATAGAAGGTTTTTAATTGCAACAAAATTATTTTATGAAAAAGTTTTTTTCATAAAATCGCTGCAAACCGCAAGGAATAAGGCATTTGTTGAATTAAAAGTGAAAAATGAAAAATGAAAAATGAACACCTGTTCGCTGAAACCCTTTGCTGCAAAGGGTTTCAGCAAACATCTTACAGAATCCTTTATTGATGCGGACTTTGGGGGAATATACAAACCTTTTTCATTAAACAAAATGAATTTTATTTCTTTTGCACATTTAGTTAACAACCTGCATAACTGAACGGAAAGCGATGAATTTATCCCCCCATTTTGATAAAGACTTTTTACGAATTGACGGAGAGAAGTTTTCAATATAGTTATTGTATAAAGATTTGCTTTCTGCAAAATATTGTACTGCATAGGTAGGGCCTTCACTTGTATCAACTTCCAATAACTGTAAAATAATTGCATGAGTAAAACAACCCGTATTTATCATTTCGGGAATATGCTCGGTTTTCATCCATTGCAACCATTCGTTTTGTATTGAATGATGAACCTGCGAAGTAACGTTGTATACTATCATTATAATAATTAAGCGTTTAACTCAACATATACCGGACAATGATCGCTGTGTTTTACATCATGATAAATATCAGCATCCTGCAGTTGTTTTCTTAATGGTTCTGTAACAGTGATGTAATCAATTCTCCATCCTTTATTATTTAATCGAACTGTAGGGAAACGCTGACTCCACCAGCTATATCGATGAGGCTCAGGATGAAACTCACGAAAGGTATCTATCCAGCCACTTGACAAAAATTTTGTCATCCATTCTCTTTCTTCCGGTAAAAAACCAGATGATTTTTTATTCCCTTTGGGATCATGAATGTCTATTTCATTGTGAGCAATGTTATAATCACCTACTAGAATAAGTTTCGGAAATTTCTTTTTTAGTTCTTCAAGATAATTGTGAAACTCATCTAACCATACATATTTGAAAGCCTGTCTTTCATCCCCGCTGGTACCACTTGGAAAATAGGCATTAATCAAACGAATATCTCCAAAATCTAATTGTATTACTCTTCCTTCATTATCGCTGCTGGCAATCCCACATCCGATACAAACATTATCTGGTTTGATCTTAGTAAACACCGCTACTCCGCTATAGCCTTTTTTTTGAGCGCTGAACCAATGATGATGAAATCCGAGGTCTTCCAAAAGTTTTATATCAACATCACCTTGGGTTGCTTTGGTTTCCTGCAAACAAATAATATCTGCCGGTTCTGTTTTTAGCCAATCAATAAATCCTTTTTTTAAAGCGGCACGTATGCCATTTACGTTGTAAGAAATGATACGCATAAAGTATAATTAAAGATTAGCGAAAAGAGATCAATTCTACATCAAAGATCAATGTACTGTTTGGACCTATTACCGAACTTACTTGTCTTTCACCATAACCTAAATGCGGAGGTATAAAGAAACGCCATTTACTTCCTTGAGGCATTAATTGCAACCCTTCTACCCAACCTTTGATAACTGCGTTCAAAGGAAAACTTGCAGGTGTACCTCTTTGTACTGAGCTATCGAAAATAGTTCCATTGATAACTGTACCATGATAATGACAGGTAACCGTATTATTTAATGAAGGCTTGAGGCCTTCACCAATTTTTAAAACTTCATATTGTAACCCACTTGGTAAGCTTACAATATTTTCTTTCGTAGCATTTTCGGCTAAAAATTTTTCTCCTGCTAATAAATTAGCGGCTGCTTTTTCGTCTTTCATTGCTTTTAATTTTTCTGCTGCTGACATGTTTTTGTTATAATTGTAAGTATTAAGTTTTAAGTTGATGCTCTATACTTAGTACTTAAGACTTATCACTTTTTTGTTATTCTAATATTGGTCTCAACCATCTTGTTGCATCTTCAATGCTCATGCCTTTTCTTTTTGCATAATCATTCAATTGATCTTCACTGATCTTACCTACGCCAAAATATTTACTTTCAAGATTTGCAAAATACCAACCTGCTACTGATGATGCAGGATACATTGCTAACGACTCTGTCAATTCAATACCGGTAGCTTCTTTACCACCTAACAAACCAAATAGTTTATATTTTTCTGTATGATCGGGGCAAGCAGGATAGCCCGGTGCCGGACGAATACCTAAATATTCTTCTTTTATCAATTGTTCATTGGTAAGATGTTCATCTGTTGCATAACCCCAGTATTCTTGTCTTGTTTTTTTATGTAATAATTCAGCAAACGCTTCTGCTAATCTATCTGCTAAAGCCTGTAGCATGATCTTACTATAATCATCCAAAGCTGTTTCAAATTTTTTGATATGCGGTTCAATGCCTTCGATCGTTACAGCAAAAGCACCGATATGATCTTGTTCTTTTGTTTCTGCTGGAGCAATGAAATCAGCCAAAGATAAATTCGGTTGGCCTTCTGCTTTTTTAATTTGCTGACGCAGGAATTCTAATTTTACAACTTCTTTACCTGCTAAAACATCAACAGAATCTGCAGCAACTTTATTTGCAGGCCAAAAACCAATAGCTCCTTTTGCATTCAGCCATTTTTCATCAACGATCTTTTGTAATAATTTTTTTGCATCGTTGTGCAAGTTCGTAGCAGCTTCGCCAATTACTTTATCTGTAAGGATTGCCGGAAATTTCCCATGCATTTCCCATGCAATGAAGAAAGGCTGCCAGTCTATGTATTCAGCTATTTCAGCAAGATCGTAATTATTAAAAGTTTTTGTTCCGGTAAATGTTGGAGCAACGGGTTTAAAATCATCCCAATCAATTATAGCAGGATTTTTTTGTGCTTCCGCAAAAGTTAAAAATGCTTTTGTAGATTTTTTATTACCAAAATCAATTGCTAGCTTTTCATATTCTTTTTTAATGCCGCCTAAAAAATCTGTTTTTTGTTCTTTACTTAATAAGCTACCGGCAACGGTTACACTACGACTGGCATCTAACACATGCACAACACCTTCGCCATACTGTGGAGCAATTTTTACGGCAGTGTGCATACGGCTTGTTGTAGCACCACCGATCAACAAAGGCAATTTCATTCCTCTGCGTTTCATTTCGTGTGCCACATGCACCATTTCATCAAGAGATGGTGTGATCAATCCACTCAAGCCGATGATATCTACATTTTCCTTTATTGCAGTTTCTAAAATTTTATCTGTCGCAACCATTACACCCAGATCGATGATATCATAACCATTACAACCCAATACCACACCCACAATATTTTTACCAATATCATGTACATCCCCTTTTACAGTTGCAAGCAATATTTTTGCAGCACCTGCAGCTTCTTCATTTGTTGTGCCTGCGGCAAGATGTGCTTGTTTTCTATCTTCCTTCTCTTGTTCAATAAATGGTGTAAGTACGGCTACGGCTTTTTTCATTACCCTTGCGCTTTTTACTACCTGAGGTAAAAACATTTTACCTGCCCCAAATAAATCTCCCACTACATTCATTCCATCCATTAACGGGCCTTCAATTACATCTAATGGTTTAGGATATTTTTGTCTTGCCTCTTCTGTATCTGCATCGATATAATCTGTGATGCCATTTACCAATGAATGTGATAAACGTTTTTCTACTGGCTCCAAACGCCATGTTTCATCTTTTACAATTTCTTTTCCTTTTGCCTTTACTGTTTCAGCATGCAATATCAAAGCTTCCGTCGCTTCGTTGTTGTCATTATTTTTATTTAGTAAAACGTCTTCGCATAAACGCTTTAAAGTTGGTTCGATATCATCGTAAATAACAAGTGCCCCTGCATTTACAATACCCATGTCCATACCTGCTTTGATAGCATAATATAAGAATACACTATGTATTGCTTCACGTACATGATCATTTCCTCTGAAAGAAAAAGATACATTACTTACACCACCACTCACTTTAGTAAGGGGCATTAATTTTTTGATCTCTGCGGTTGCTTCAATAAAATCTACGGCATAATTATTATGCTCTTCAATACCTGTTGCAACTGCAAAGATGTTGGGATCGAAAATGATGTCTTGTGGATCATACCCAACTTGCTCGGTTAAAATTTTATATGCCCTATGACAAATTTCAACTTTACGATCTTTTGTATCTGCTTGTCCCACTTCATCAAAAGCCATTACAATAACAGATGCACCATAACTTTTACAGATGAATGCCTGCTCAATGAATTTCTCTTCTCCTTCTTTCATGGAGATAGAATTCACGATACATTTTCCTTGTACGCATTTTAATCCTGCTTCTATAATTTGGAATTTAGAAGAATCGATCATGATTGGGATTTTCGCAATGTCTGGCTCCGCTTGTACTAAATTTAAAAAAGTAGTCATTGCTTCCACGCCTTCTAGCATGGCATCATCCATGTTGATATCAATCACCTGTGCTCCACTTTCTACTTGTTGTCTTGCAACAGATAACGCTTCTTCATACTGACCATCTCTGATCAATCTTGCAAATTTTTTACTGCCTGTTACATTGGTACGTTCACCAACGTTCACAAAATTTGTTTCCGGACGAACGATCAATGGTTCTAATCCGCTCAGACGGAGAAAAGGTTTTATATATGTTTGTTCACTCATGTTCTATTTTTTATTTGGATATGGAAATCCAATACTTTCTCTGTTCTTTGGTTCTGGCTGCTGCAGTAATTTTTTTAATACTTTAAAAACTGTTTCCAATCCTTCATCATGCTGAACCAATTTTTTTTCTATTTTTTCAATCTTTAGTAAAATCTCTTTATTATCCAAAAGAGCTTGTTTCATTTTGGTAAATACTCGAATGATCTGAATATTTACTTGGATAGCCGTTTCAGATCTCAAAACAGAAGAAAGCATAGCAACTCCTTGTTCACTAAAGGCATAAGGTAGTTTTCTTATTCCACCTCTTCCTGTTTTGTTTGATATCGCATTTTGCGATATCAAAAACTCAAATTCTTCTTTTGTAAGCTGAAACATAAAATCTTCCGGAAATCTTTTTATGTTGCGTTTTACTGCTTCGTTTAGTCTGAATGTTTCCACTCCATACATTTCAGCCAGATCTCTATCCAGCATGATTTTTTGGTTACGAATGATATAGATTTTATCTACTATAATTGTTTCCGCTACTTTAAGAACTTTTATTTCTTTTGACATGATCACACATTTTAGTTTGGTTACTAATGTGGTATCATAGCTATAAGGCGTTATACTTGTTATTACAATGCTTCTTCCAATACAGGTCTTTGACGAGCCTCGTATTTTTTTACTGCGTCAGCCATGCATTTAATATGCGGAGGTGTTGTACCACAACAACCACCTATAATATTCAACCAGCCATTGGCAGCCCACTCTTCAATGATGTGTGCTGTTTCGTGTGGTTGTTCATCATATTCACCGAATGCATTTGGTAAGCCTGCATTTGGATAAGCTGATGTAAAGCAGCTTGCTATTTGTGATAATTCTTCTATGTGTGGACGCATTTCGCTTGCCCCTAATGCACAGTTTAAGCCTACGCTTAAAGGATTGGCATGTGCTACAGAAATATAAAATGCTTCTAAAGTTTGTCCGCTTAATGTACGACCGCTTGCATCAGTGATTGTTCCGCTGATCATGATCGGTAACTCAGGTGAATTATTTTTTCTAAAGAAATTTTTTGCTGCGTAGATCGCTGCTTTTGCATTGAGTGTATCAAAGATCGTTTCGATCAATAATACATCAACACCACCTTCTACCAATGCTTTGATCTGGTCAGTATATGCATCTGCAACTTCATCAAATGTTACGGCTCTGAAACCAGGATTGTTTACATCCGGCGATAGGCTTAATGTTTTATTTAAAGGCCCAATTGCTCCTGCAACAAAACGTGGTTTCGCAGGATCCTTTGCAGTGTATTCATCAGCCGCTATTCTTGCACATCTTGCAGATTCAACATTCATTTCATAGGCTACTGATTGCATATCGTAATCTGCCTGTGCAATAACAGTACTGCTGAAAGTATTGGTCTCAATGATATCAGCGCCGGCTTCTAAATATTCTTTGTGAATACCGATGATGACATCTGGTTGAGTGATGCTTAACAGATCATTGTTACCTTTTACATCTAAATGCCAGTCTTTGAACTTTTCGCCACGGTAATCTTTTTCTTCTAATTTATGACGCTGGATCATAGTACCCATTGCACCATCGATGATGAGAATTCTTTTTTGTAGTTCGTCTTTAATGTTTGCCATTTTATCCTCCTTTTTTTGCCGGGAAGACGATAAGGCGTTTTCCCAGTTTTGTTATTTTTTGCTGCGATCACATAACATGGGAAAAGTTCAATAAAGAACAATTAGTACAAGTGAGTGACACAACGATGATGACCAAAGCGGTAATGCTTGTTCCAAAATAAAAAACTTATAAACGATGGAGACTTACTAAAAGATAGAAGTGTTGTCGTTTATTAGTTCTGATACAGGCTGAACAATAAACAAATCCGCCCTGAATGCGGCTGCAAAGTTAATAATAAGTAAGTGTTTGGCAAAAATATACTACCAGTGGTCTTTGGTCTTTTTTATGTGAAAAACACGTGAGATATTAAATCCAAAGAGTATATCTCCGTCATCCCAGCGACCTGAGGTTTCGGCAATAAAAGATTTTTCGATCATACCTCTTGAATTGGTGAAGTGTAACTGGAACACATGCCCACCTGTTTCAATATCAACACCTAAGGAAAGCACATTGGTAGCCTCAGGAGATTTTGTATCGGGCAGCTGGTAATAATATTCTGCATTCACACTTACACGACGTGATATTTTTTGACGGCCAGCAATGCCGATTGCAAAAGCATTTCTTTTGGTATAAGGAAAAGAGATAGTATCCCTGCGGATATAGGTAGGCATTAATTGCAAGGAAGATGATTCGGAAAATTTTCTCCCGATGATCAACTGATTGGTAAAACTTACCCTGTCTGCAAAGTCGGGTTTGGGCAATGTTGGTGGATCAGGTCTTAAAGTATTGATGGCGATCACCGGCACATAAGACAATGTTATCGGCATATTTTTCTTTCCTGTCGATTGTCGTAATAATCTTATTTTGACAAATGCATCATAGCTCTTTTGAAAAGTGCTATGCCCTATTCCTACCATAAAGTTTTCAGAAATGCCATAATCGAAACCCATACGCATGGTTGCTTCGTCTAATCCGAACCAATTATAAATACCAGTATTGAGTTGTCCGAACCGGTGATTGATCCTGAAATCCAATACTCCGGGTGCTGTGTTTTCTGTTGAATGACCACTTACTACTCTTGTAGTTTTGAATGTTGCATTGGTGTAAACAGTTTCATCTTTGGTAGTTTCTTTTTCAAGGCTGCTCATTACATCTGTAGAGTCCTGAGCAAAAAGATTGGTAGTTAGTAAAGAGGTAATAAGGATAAAGCAGTAGTTTTTTATTGGCATAAGCTTAAGTTTTATTTGGATAACTGCAGGTAACAGTTATCTCAATTGTTTCGGCAATATTTGAAGCCATTACTTTTGGTATCTTGATATTATGATCCTTTAAAAGTACATTGAATTTAGAATTGGCCGATATCTTTCCGTCTTTGATCGTAATAGTTCCAGACGTCGAAAAATTTTTCTTTGTAACGCCATGCATTGTCAGATCACCGCTTACCGTTGCATTGTAGGTGCCATCCTTGGTGAAATCTATTTGTGCAAGGTTAGTGATCTTTCCTTTGAAAGTAGCTTTAGGATATTTATCGCTTTCCATGTAATCTTCATTGAAATGCTCTTCCATGGTAGCTTTTGGGAAATGAAAGCCTTTGATCAATAAAGAGAATTGCATATCTCCTGTACCAATATCCAATGTACTTAATACCTGGTTATGATCGGCCTTGATATTTTCCAATTTAGCCTTTGAAAAAAAAGATATATACCCGTTCTTGGTAAAATATTTTTGAGCATATGCGTTTACGTTAGTTATTAAAACTACCAGTAAACAAAAAAATACTTTTTTCATTTTCTTTTATTTTGAAAGATAGCATCTAACCAAAACCACATCTCCAGGAATATCCATATCCGCATCCCCACTGTTGTAGCCATCACAAATTCCTTTTATAGCAATATTTGTACCTTTTTTAACCTGCACTTCTTTCTCTTCGAACGTGCAATTGATAGAAACCCTTTCTGTTGCTGTCTTAAGTAAAACAACTGTTTGAAATTGCTCGTTGGTAAATGTCTCTGATACTTCTCCGGAAACTTCCACCACCTTATTGATGTACATATTTTTTGCAGCAGCGGAATCTTTTACAAATGCATTGTAAAGATCATCGGGTGAAACTTTGATAGTACCTGCACCTTCTACATCACTATGTGGCTTGTTCCACATAACCAGGCCTATTATGGCGATAACAGCTATTAACAACAGCGTTAACAGTAATATTTTATTGAGATTGCTCATAGCATAAAGTTAATCAGCTTTGAGTAGTAATGTAATTTTCTATAGAAATTCTATTGCTGATACTTTTGGCCAATGTCATTTCATCGGCATACTCTAACTCGCCACCAAAGGCTATTCCACGGGCAATAGTAGTGATCTTTACAGGTACAGTCTTTAACTTCTTATTAATATAATAAATGGTGGTGTCTCCCTGAATATTAGGGCTAAGGGCAAAAATGATCTCTTCGATTCCTTCCTTTTCGATGCGATGCACCAGCGAATCTATATTTAATTGTTCGGGGCCAATACCATCAAGTGGAGAAATAATACCCCCCAATACATGATAGACGCCATTGAATTGCTGGGTGCTTTCTATGGCGATAACATCCCTGATATTTTCAACCACACAAAGCAATTGTTGTTTACGTGAATGATTGCTGCAGATATTACACAACATCGTATCAGAAATATTATGGCACTTGCTGCAAAATTTTATTTCTTTCCGCATTTGATTTACAGCTTCGCTGAATTGCAAAACATCATTAGAGTCCTGCTTAATTAAATGAAGCACCAAACGCAATGCTGTTTTTTTGCCGATGCCCGGGAGCCTGGCAAATTCGTTGACTGCATTTTCTAAAAGTGTGGAAGAAAAAACCATATGCAAAGTTAATTGAATAGAGAATGAAAAATGAAAAGTGAAAAGAGAAAAATGAATACAGTTAGTTATCAATTAATTGTATCTCTCTTTCATTATCCCAATTTGCTTTGATTGCTAATCGCTTATCTAGGGTTACGACTTTTTCAGGCTGTTTTTTTTTCGAATAATTACCTGGCGTCCATTTCCCATCGTTATTTGTATCATACAATATTCTTAACTCATAATCTCCGGGAGGAAAAAGCTTGTCACTCCATTGTGCATTGACAATAGGCACGCTTTTTTTGAGTTCGTCATTCTGAAAAAATTGCAGCACCTGGTGAGACTTGCCAAGGTTTGTGAAACGAATGGTCAATCCTCCGTAATCTGCTATTCCTTTTGTTTTAAAACTAAGCGTATCTGTTTTAAATATTTGATTGCCGGCAGAATCTGTAGCGGCATCTTTACTGATGATCAGTTTGTAATCTGTATCAGGAACCCACTTAGTTTTAAGTGTAATATTTTTTTGTATACTGTCTGGCACAAGGGTATAGTTTACAGATTTATAGTTCGTATCTGTCAAAATTATCTTGGCCTTATCAAGATCTTTGAGTGGTTTTGAAAAATTTATTTCAAGATCACTCAGAAGATCTTGAAAGCTTGTATTTATTGAGGTTGTGTATCTTAATCTTTTGTCATTAGCAGCCGAAGACGGAGATGACGTGCTCTTTTTTGTATCTTTTTCTTCGGTATATGCGTACATTACAGGAACACTATCGCCTTGGGGTAAGATTATAGGCTCATTCAAAAAAGCAAATGATTCAATTGGAGAATTATACGTCTTTCCACCATCGCCGTCTTTTAAAGCATAAACATTATAAGAACCTGCTGCAAGGTTTTTAAAGACAAATTCCCCTTCGTTATTCAATCTTGCTATGTAATCAGGTTTTCTTTTTTGTACCATAGAATCATCTCCGATCTTATACAACATGGCTGTCATGGTAGTATCTATTTTGCCATTTTCTGCAAGAATAACTTTGCCGGTTAATTGTAATGAATCGATAGTACTCCCCGTAGAAAAAACATAGGTGAAATTTTTAAAAGGATTCCCTTCATTGTTATCCCTGATAGCATTACCAAAATCTATTGAATAAGTTGTATTGGGTAGCAACGTATCTTTTAATCTTATCGTTACAGTCTTTAACCTGTAATCTATAATAGGGTTTGCTTTAGGATAAGGTGATACCAATACATTTGTTTGAGCATCTCTTACATCTATATATTCATCGAATGTAAGTGTGATCTTATTATTACTAATATTTATGCTACCGTTTTCAGGAGTTGCTTTGATCAATACCGGCGGAATAGAATCTTTGGCACCTCCGGTAGGCGCCCCTATTTGAGCACAGCCAGTTGCCAATACAATGATCGCAAAGAAATGAAAAATGAAAAGTGAAAAATGAAAAATGTTTAAGGTTAGCTTCATTAAATATTTTGAATGGCAAATTTAGTTTGTTTCAATTTGTTTGTGAATAGGAATAAATAAATTTAACTATTCAGCTAGTTCTTCTTCCTCCAGATCATGTAATGCTACTGCTAATTTATTGTCTTTTACAAAATTGCACCAATGACATTCTTCTTTGCCGCAACCAGTGTAAAAATCCCTGTTCTGAATTTTTGCCCATACTTCTGTTAATTGTTGTTTAACTGTTTCTACATCCTGCGGATTGATGATAACCTTTTCTTTTCTGTATTCTTTCTTTTTATCCGGCTCTACAAAATCAAATTCTGTACTGATAACTTTCCAATCTTTTTGTTCGTAATTATCAATTAATATTTTGTAGAAGACTGCCTGCCTCCAGTAATCACCACCATTGGGATCTTTTTCATGTGGTGCTTTTAATTTAGGTATTGCTTTATCAATGTCACCACTTTTATAATCCACTACATTTACTTCCTTACCATTGAATTCAAGTTTGTCCAGTTTACCTTTTATTGGCACACCATTTATCACTACACCTCGAATATTCCTTTCGACAGCCACTACCTTATTCCAACTGTTGATGTATTTATTGTAATAATTTCTCAGCACTTCATCGCCGTATTCCATTCTTCTGTCGAATGCTTCTTTGGTGAAATTTTCTCTATGGCGATTCATGTACCAATTAAAATCAGCGATCACTTCTTCTACTGGAGCAAATTTATCTTCCTTACGATCCTGCATTTTTTTAAAGAGTTGCTCTACACCATAATGTATGGCACTACCAAAAACCAATGACTCACTTTTCCCTGCCGGAATGCGGATGAGGTTTTTATAATAGAAACCAAGCGGACAATCGAGATAACTGTTCAACGCTGTAACATTCATTACAAATTTGCTTAAAAGATTTTCGATAAAATCTTCTTCGGCTTGTTCAATCTCCGGCGCTTGTGCAGTAAAATGCAATAATTCAAATTCTGTTTTTTGTTCAATCGGTAAAATTATTTTTTCAACCGGAATCAAATGCTGTTCTAAAATTTCTGCAATGAACATAGATGGCTCAATTTCTTTACCATCATCTTTAAACTTTGCATATGAGATTGACAAATTTGTTTCTGCTCTTGTCAAGGCCACATAGAATAATCTACGTAACTCCTCTTCATCGCTTGAGTTGGGTTGAGAAGAGAACATGGTATCAGGAAACTTATATCCGCCACCAGGTTTACGTTTCTTTTCCCAGCTGGTTGCATTACATCCTGCAAAGAAAACATGGTCAAACTCTAATCCTTTAGAACCGTGTGCTGTCAATAGGTTCACACCTTTATCACTCCCAGCAACTTGCACCAATGGTAATGGTAAATTTTCCTTTTCCATCAGATCGATGATAGCAATTAGTCCGGCAAGATTCAAGGATGGATTTCTTGCAGTTTCTTCTTTAATAAAATTAAATAATGCAGTAAGCAGTTGCATTAATTCAATTTTATCATTGCTTTTCATTATGTAAGGCAATACGCCTGCGTACTGAATGATGTTTTCAAACAATTGCTGCAATGTAATGTTTGATACATCTGCAATTAATTTTTCTAATAATGCAGAAACATTTTTTAAACGTTGATTCAATCCAGTATCAAATAGATCTTTAGGCGGATTATTGGCTTTATCAAACAGCAATTTTCTTATCGACGTTAATTCACCATTGTATTTTTTCTGATTAACTTCTACAGTAAGTTTAGCTATATCAATTGGTGGGATACTGTAGAAATCATAATGCAATATTTCAAACAACATTTCATCGCCACCGTAAGGGATATCATGTTCGGCATTTAAATAAGAAAGAATACTGAGTATTTTTTTTATAAAAGGGTGTTCTAGAATATTGATGCTACGTTTGCTGTAAACAGGAATGCCTTTTAGTCTAAAATATTTTGCTAACGCTTCCCCATATTTATTTTCTTTATAAATAACAGCTATTCTACCCGGAGCAATTTCCTGTTTTAATAATTCTTCAACGCTGAAAGTAATTCCCGCCATTTCATCTCTTACAGAATTGTATTCGCAAATAGCTGGCAAATGTGTTAATTCATTTATTTTGATATTTGCTGCAATAAGATCTTTTGTTAGGCCATCTATTTTTCGAATTAATCTTTCTTCATTTCTGTTGATAACAGATCTCGAAATATCTAAAATTGGCTGAGTGCTTCTGTAATTGTTGGTGAGTACCACAGTTATCAGGTCATTGATATATGAGTTGGCAAACTCCAGCATATTTTCTACATTCGCACCTTGGAAACGATAGATGCTTTGATCATCATCCCCCACAACAAATACATTTGGCTTATCCCAATAGCTGATCAATAGCTGCACTAATTTATTCTGTGTGCCGCTTGTATCCTGGTATTCATCCACTAATATGTATTGGAATTTTTCCTGGTAATTGGCCAGCACCAATTTATTTTCTTCAAATACACGTATCACCCAATTGATCATATCATCAAAATCGTAACGATTGCGTTTACGCATTAATTGCTGATAATTTTCAAATTCATTCACTGCAGTTCTAAGCTTTTCCATCTTTTCTTTTTCCTCTGCTATCTTATCTGTACGAATATCTCCTTTCTTAAATTCTTTTACTGCACGTTTGGCAACATACTCATCTCTGTTAGGCAAGTCTGTAATATATTCATCTATCTTTTGATTGATATACGCCGGTGTCCAGCCTTCTCTTTTCATAGAAGAAAACAAACTCTTCAAATTATTTACTTCAAAATAAACATCCCCTCTATATCTTTTTAATAAATGATTTTTAGGGAAATTATCTATGAGTGCTTTAAACAATTCAATGCTTTCTAATTCAGATATTGCATCTAAACTATTTTTTTCAAACAGTGATAAATTATCCTGTATCACATCATTGCAAAAGGCATGGAAGGTGTAAATATTTACTTTGTAGGCATCGGCACCAATGAATTGCACTAATCTTTTACGCATGGCAATAGTACCAGCGTCTGTGTATGTAAGACAAAGCATGTTTTCTGGAAGTGCATCAGTATCTAACAAAATTTTACCAATACGTGCTGCAAGAATTTGTGTTTTACCAGTACCAGGTCCTGCAATAACCATCACTGGACCTTCAATTGTATCAACAGCTTTTCGTTGTTGCGGATTAAGCCTCTCGTATTCTTGTGTAAATTTATTTTGTAAAATGTCCCGATAGCTGTGCATATATCAAAGTTAAATGTTAGTCACACATAGTTAATGGATAAGTTAATTTATTTTGCAACAATCAGCCTGTTTATTTGTTGATCATTCATAATAAACCATGAGTAAAATATATAGTATTAAAACAGTTCAAAAAATTCCGATCAGTCTTGATGAGGCTTGGATTTTTTTTAGTAGCCCGGATAATTTAAAAGCTATTACACCAAAAAATATTGGCTTCAACATTATTTCAAAGTATCACGGTGAAAAAATGTATCCTGGACAGATAATAGAATATAAAGTGAGGCCCATCTTAGGTATTCCACTTTACTGGATGACAGAAATTACGCATGTAGAAAATAAAAAACATTTTATAGATGAACAACGTTACGGGCCATACAGTTTATGGCATCATCAACATCATTTTAAAGAAATAGAAGGAGGTGTGGAGATGACAGACATTGTACATTACAAACTTCCCTTTGGGTTTTTAGGAGATATTGGCAATACCATTTTAGTGAAACATCAACTAAAAAAAATATTTGATTACCGATATAAAAAGGTAGAAGAATTATTTGGAACCATGTAATTACCCCGGCATTCTACTGATATATTTTTCCATTTGTTTTATCTGATCAGCAATTTGTGGTGTAGTAGGTTTCAAAGCTTTAGCTTTTTTATAGTATTCTTTACCTGCTCTAAATTCTCTTTTATTGATCATGATAGAAGACAATTGTAAATAAGCAGCCGCTTCATTTTCTTTATCAGGTAAGCCGCTACGGATAGCACCACGGATATAAGCCTCGGCTTCTTTCATGCTTCCTTTCTGTATAGCCAGCATTCCCAATTGCAATTTGTTAGCACCTTCTGCCTGCTTCATCTGGGCACCCATTAAGCTACTGCTACCCATTAACTCCTGGCTTTTTTTAAGGTTTATTTCAGCGCCTTCAAAATTTTGTGCAGCCATATCAAGATTACCTTTGATAGTATAATATACAGAACGGATAGGCTTTATTAATAGCCCTGGAAACCAGATAGAAGCCAACACTTTTTTTGATCCTTCAAGATCACCTTCTTCCATATAAGATTGTATCAGACGCATTGGGCCAAAAATAAAATGGCCTACTATTAAAATAACTGCCAGTAAATATAATACAAATGCCGGCCAAAATCCTGCCTGTATATTAGTAAAAATTGCCAGTGCCAATAACACAATGCCTATCAACAAACGATATTTAATAAAAACATTCAACCACTTCATACTTATAAAAAATTAGGATTGCGAAGATAACTACAATTTGAGATTTTAATAGCCTAAGTACTTCAAATAAGATGGTGGATTGATAGAAAACATTATTTTTGCACTCCTTTATAATAATGGTCCCGTAGTTCAATGGATAGAATAGAAGTTTCCTAAACTTTAGATACAAGTTCGATTCTTGTCGGGACTACTAATTTGCAAAGGCTAAATCTTTGTCTTTCAAAACTTTCCCAAAATTTTTAAAAGATTAGTAATTTTTCGAATTCCTTGAAAATTCGGGAGATTTCTGCCTGTTTATGTCTAAAAAAGGCAGAAAAGTAGTAACTTCATCGCTATAGCTATTTTATCCATTCTCCGTGAAAATTAACATATTGCTATTTTAAGCTCGCTTTTCTGAAAAAAATTCAGTTTTAGGTATTTATTCGTTTGAGGGTAACCATAAAAATATAAAATTAATTGTGTGTATGAGAAAATGCTACCTAGCGTTTTTATTTTTATTTATTTGTATATCAACTGTATTTGCTCAACCGGCAAATGATAATTGTAGTACAGCTCAAACTATTTTACCCAATGGCTCCTGTAATTCAGGAACAACAGTTGGGGCGGACGATAGCTGGAATAACGTAGTTGCCTGTCAATCGGGCAATAATAATTCTAATCATAGGGATGTTTGGTATAGTTTTGTTGCCACAGGCGACTCTTTAAGGGCTACAATAACTGCAGGAACTCTAACAGGAAATATTGAATTTATATTAGTTTCAGGAACTTGTGGTGCTGCTTCTTTTGCTCTTGAAGGATCATTCTGTGGCAGTTCTCCTTTAACCGGCTCGATAACAGGCTTAACTGTCGGCACTACTTATTTTTATACAATTTCGACTAATAATACACAAGGTACTTTTAATACTTGCGTAACTACTGCAACTCCTACACCTCCTCCAGTACTGCCCGGTCAGGATTGTAATACTGCCGCTATTTTATGTAATTCAAATACTTTTACACAATCTACCAGTAATTTAGGATTTGGTACACAAGAAGTTACGCCATCAAACTCATGTTTTGGTGGAGGTGAAAGACAATCGAAGTGGTTTAAATTTACTGCTGGTTGCACTGGAAGATTAGAATTTAATATTAATCCAACTGTTATTACACATGATTATGATTGGGCAATTTGGGATATTTCATCCGATCCAACTGGATGCACAACTAAGGGTAGTTCACTTGCTTGTAATTGGGCTGGTGTGGTTGGAGGAAATAATGGCTCAACAGGATTAAGTTCATGTCCGACAAGTGAAAATGGGGCACTTATTTTTGGTGGACCCGGATTTACTGGAGACCCTTGTACTGGTCCCAACAGACCCAGATCATGGTATAATTGGGGGGCTCCTTATATTAGCGCTTGTTTGAGTAATACGTTGACAGTAACAGCTGGGAAATCCTATGCACTTCTTGTCGATAATTATACTTCTATAAATAGCGGTTTCACTTTAGACTTTGGTGGTGCTTGTGGAACTGGAACAGCTGTACTTGGTCCAAAAGCAGATTTTACATATACTGTCGGCACCTGCGGAACTTATAATTTTACTAAAGTTTGTCAAACAACCAATTCGACATTTTTATGGCAATTTGGAGATGGCGCAACTTCAAACTCTCAAAACCCTTCACATACTTATACAACCTTTGGCAATTTTACTATATCATTATTGGTAACAGATGCATTAGGCTGCACTGATACTTATTCTCAAATAATAAATATCGTATCCACCCCTTTACCTACAATAACTACCCCAGAAACTTATTGTCAAAATGCAATTGCTGTTCCATTAACAGCAACAGGTACATCATTACTTTGGTATACCACTGCAACCTTAGGAACTGGTAGTTCAACAGCTCCTACACCTTCTACAGCAAGTACTGGTACTACAAGTTATTATGTAAGCCAGACAATAGCCGGTTGTGAAAGTCCAAGAGCACAAATTGATGTGATAGTGAATGCTACTCCTGCGGCTCCTGCTGTTACAACTCCGGTTCCGTATTGCCAGGGGGGTACTGCTTCGGCACTAACGGCCACAGGTACCTCTTTACTCTGGTACACCACTGCTACACTTGGCGTGGGGAGCGCTACGGCTCCTACACCTTCTACCGCATCAGTGGGATCAACAACTTATTATGTATCACAGACCGTTACAGGATGTGAGAGCCCGAGAGCGGCGATTGTCGTTAACATAAATGCAGCACCCGCTGCACCGGGTGTTACAACTCCTGTTCCCTATTGTCAGGGGGCTATCGCTTCCACACTTAGTGCTACAGGGACCACTTTACTTTGGTATACTACTGCTACACTTGGCGTGGGGAGCGCTACGGCTCCAACGCCTTCCACCGCTGCTGCAGGGTCAACAACTTATTATGTATCACAAACTGTTGCAGGTTGTGAAGGACCGAGAGCGGCGATCGTTGTTAACATAAATGCTACCCCCGCTGCACCGGCTGTTACAACTCCCGTTATTTATTGCCAGGGGGTCACTGCTTCGGCACTAACGGCGACGGGCACCACTTTGCTCTGGTACACAACTGCTACACTTGGCGTGGGAAGCTCTACGGCTCCTACGCCTTCCACCGCTTCAACCGGGTCAACAACTTATTATGTATCACAGACCGTTGCAGGATGTGAAGGGGCAAGGGCGGCTATCGTTGTTACAGTAAATACTGTTCCTCCAGCACCCGGGGTTACAACTCCGGTTCCGTATTGCCAGGGGGTTACTGCTTCGGCACTAACGGCCACAGGTACCTCTTTACTCTGGTACACCACTGCTACACTTGGCGTGGGGAGCGCTACGGCTCCTACACCTTCTACCGCATCAGTGGGATCAACAACTTATTATGTATCACAGACCGTTACAGGATGTGAGAGCCCGAGAGCGGCGATTGTCGTTAACATAAATGCAGCACCCGCTGCACCGGGTGTTACAACTCCTGTTCCCTATTGTCAGGGGGCTATCGCTTCCACACTTAGTGCTACAGGGACCACTTTACTTTGGTATACTACTGCTACACTTGGCGTGGGGAGCGCTACGGCTCCAACGCCTTCCACCGCTGCTGCAGGGTCAACAACTTATTATGTATCACAGACTGTTGCAGGTTGTGAAGGACCGAGAGCGGCGATCGTTGTTAACATAAATTCCAGCACACACAACGCATTTACTGAAGTGCAATGTGATACCTACACATGGAACGGCACTCCTTACACTGCAAGCGGTGACTATACTTATAACTATACTAACGGGGTGGGATGTCCGTCAGTTGATACTTTACACCTGACCATCAATTACGGCACACACAATGCATTTACTGAAGTGCAATGTGATACCTACACATGGAATGGAACGCCTTACACTTCTTCAGGGAATTATACTTACAGCTATATCAATGGTGTAGGATGTCCATCAGTTGATACTTTACACTTGACAGTAAATTATGGTACACATAATTCATTCACTGAAACTGCCTGTGAAACTTATAGCTGGAATGGAACTCCATATACTGTAAGCGGTGACTATACCTACAGTTATTCAACCGGTGCAGGATGTCCTGCTGTTGATACTTTACATCTTACTATTAATTACGGAACACACAATGCATTTACGGAAGTGCAATGTGAGACCTACACATGGAACGGAACTCCTTACACTGCAAGCGGTGACTATACTTATAACTATACTAACGGGGTGGGATGTCCGTCAGTTGACACTTTACACCTGACCATCAATTACGGCACACACAACGCATTTACCGAGGTTCAATGTGATACTTATACATGGAATAGTAATGATTATACGACATCAGGCACCTATACCTACAACTACATTAATGGCGTGGGATGTCCGTCGGTGGATACTTTACACTTGACAATAAATTATGGTACACATAATTCATTTATAGAAACTGCCTGTGAAACTTATAGCTGGAATGGAACGCCATATACTGTAAGCGGTGACTATACCTACAGTTATTCAACCGGTGCAGGATGTCCTGCTGTTGATACTTTACATCTTACTATTAATTACGGAACACACAATGCATTTACTGAAGTGCAATGTGAAACATTTACATGGCATGGTACTCCTTATACGGTAAGTGGCGATTATACATACAGCTATACTAACGGTGTGGGATGTCCATCAGTTGATACTTTACACCTGACCATCAATTACGGTACACACAATGTATTTACCGAAGTTCAATGTGATACCTACACATGGAATGGCACTCCTTATACTTCTTCAGGCACTTATACATACAGCTATATCAATGGTGTGGGATGTCCTTCGGTAGATACATTGCATTTAACAATTAATTATGGTACACATAATTCCTTTACCGAGGTTCGATGTGAAACCTACACATGGAATGGCACTCCTTATACTGTTAGCGGTGATTATACTTACAGCTATTCAACTGGCGCAGGGTGTCCGGCTGTTGATACTTTACATCTTACCATAAATTACGGAACATACAATGCATTTACGGAAGTGCAATGTGATACCTACACATGGAACGGCACTCCTTATACTGCAAGCGGTGACTATACTTATAACTATACTAACGGCGTGGGATGTCCGTCAGTTGATACTTTACACCTGACCATCAATTACGGTACACACAACGCATTTACGGAAGTGCAATGTGATACCTACACATGGAATGGTACTCCTTACACTTCTTCAGGGAATTATACTTACAGCTATACCAATGCTGCAGGATGTCCTTCTGTGGATACTTTACATCTGACCATCAATTACGGAACACATAATGCATTCACTGAAACTGCCTGTGAAACTTATAGCTGGAATGGAACTCCATATACTGTAAGCGGTGACTATACCTACAGTTATTCAACCGGTGCAGGATGTCCGGCGGTGGATACTTTACATCTGACCATAAATATGCCTACGGCTAGTAATCAACCGATCACCGTTTGTAATACTTACACATGGAATGGTGTTACATACACCACTTCAGGAATCTATTCCAAATTATTTGTTGGAGGCAATAGTAAAGGGTGTGATTCTACAGCTAATTTAAATTTAACCATCATTAATCCAATTACACCAATATTTAATCAACCAGATCCAATCTGTTCGGGAGCATTATTAAACGATTTACCAAACACATCAACAAATAGTATTACAGGAACATGGAGTCCTGCATTAAATAACACAGCAACAACAATCTACACATTTACCCCTACCACAGGACAATGTGCTAATACTGCCACACTAACGATAACGGTTATACCAATACCGGTTATGACGAGCAGCACAAGTGCCAATATCTGCAGTGGAGCTGCAATAAATATTCCTTTAACAAGTAATATTCCTTCGTTATTCACATGGCAAGCAATCAATAATCCAAGCACAACAGGAGAAAGTCTTTCTTTACAAACAAGCGGAGTTTTATCAAATACTATAATTAATAATTCTTCTCTAACTCAAACAGTTTTATATAATGTCATACCAATTTCCCTAACAGGAAATTGTCCTGCAGGAGTTCCTCAAACAATCACTATTTCTATCAATCCTGAGGTTTTAGCCTTTGCAGGAAATGATACGAGTGTTTTGATCAATAAGCCTTATCAATTAATGGCAAGTGGCGGGGTAAATTATTTATGGAGTCCCGGATCATTATTAAACAATCGCAATATTCCAAACCCTATAACTACTTTATCAGCTGATACAAGATTTGATCTAGAAGTAACTGATGCTTTGGGTTGTAAAGCCTGGGATACTGTTTTCATTAAAGTTTATGAAGGACCAACATATTATGTGCCATCAGCATTCTCTCCAAATGGTGACGGATTAAATGATGTATTCAGGCCTGTACCCGTAGGTATAGTTTCAACGGAATGGTTCAGAGTGTTTAACAGATGGGGCGAACTAGTATTTGAAAGCAATGCATGGATGAAAGGATGGAATGGTATCTACAAAAACATTGAACAACCAGAAGACACTTATATATGGATTATTAAAGGTAAAAATATAGAAGGCAAGGAAGTGTTTATGAAAGGGGCTGTTGTGCTAGTAAGATAATCTTAATGTACGATTTACGATTTCATTAACCTCGATATATCTCAATCTTATTAAGTTGTAATTAATGAAGAATTGTAAGTTTATAAGAACTATTGATCTTTACTGATGTATAAGGATTAGCGGATACACTTCTTATGGTTGCATTAGAACTTAAAACGGGCATGCCTGCATTTATTATAACATCGGTATTCTGATCAGGTAAAATACCACAACCCCAATTTCCGGAAATTTCCCACGCATTGCTAATGCCTCCAACCCAGTATGCTTTAAATCTTAAAGTATTTTCATTACTGTAGGTCACTGTTCCTCCATTAGTAATTTCACATCTGTATAAATAACCGGTCATTGATGTTGGAGCATTGATCAACCTAAGTGTATCAGTAGTTGTGCCTGCATAAATTGAGCTATTGCTTAAATCCGTATATCCGTTACCGGTATTGATCTGCCATTGATAAGTGTTTCCTGGGGTATTGTTTGCTGAGAATTTAATAATATTGTTAGGACAGTTTGTTGTGTAATTTGTTTGATCGTACACAAAATTATCATACCTAAATTTTCTATATGGAAGATTAGACAACCCTTTTGCTTCCGTTCCATCAGCATCTGCATAATAATTTACAGTTCCATTATCGCATATTAAATGAATATATATAATCTCTCCAACCTGTTCAGCAACCAAAGCTTCGGGATGCCCATCTGCATCACCATTGGCAGAAACCTGTGCCAGTTGATCTAATCCCGGTAAATTAAGTTTAGTTAATTTAGAAAAAGAGCTTGTAATTGTAATAGGATTTGTTCCAGGTGTTGCATGTGTTTTACCATCCCATAAATATACTACAGGAGTACCTCCGCCTGTAAACAACCCTGCTACGATCAAATACAAATTTGTACCAACTCTTTCAATACTTCTTATTCCAAATCCATCGAGGTCAAACAAAATTGGTTCTGAAATAGAAGGTGTACCAGTTACTAATGGGCCTGTTGCATTCATGATAGTTTCAAAATTTGTAACTGGCGCTACAATAGCATATTTTCTGTTTGAGGCAGTAGGAGCCGTTCCTTTTATCGGAACACAAGGTGCCCTGAAACCAATATAACCTGTATCTCCCCCATGCGTAACCGTTAGCCCTTCAACATTAAAACCATCTAAGAGTTTTGGAATTTTTCCTTCAGCTGCAGAAGCTGAGAAATTCCAGTTTTGTGATTGACCCCAAGTGATCAATGCAGCCCTGAATTTTGTAGAATAACTTCTTACCGAAAGTACACTATTAGCTCCTGTGCCACTAACATCAGTTGCAATAACCCTATCTCTATTAGGTTTTAAGTTTCCACTTTTACTATTCCCAAGTGACCCGACCCAGTAAATTCTTTTCTCTGTATTGTATTTCACATTTAAAGAAGAACCTTCTAAATCACATTCTTCAGATGCACCTACAGCAGATTGAATATTAACATTATAAAGATCTATTCCTGAATTTTTTCTACTGTACAATCTTAATATGTTTGTTTCATCATCACAAGCAAACATATAATTATCATCTATAGATGTTGCTCCGGAAGCGTCCGCCATGTTAGCAGACCAGATAGTATTATAAGGATAAGCGGATGATGCAGAAACAGCATAAGCTACTTTATAAGTAGATGAACTTCCGTCGCCATTTGTGGCAACAATCGATACAGTTGCATAACCAACTGCTATTGGAGTGATCTTTAAAATATAAACACCCCCCGACTCAACAAAACTAATATTCGCATTAGGTAAAACAGAAGTTTTATTACTGGTAAATGTTATTGATGTAGGAGAATTGGTGATCGTAAAATATATTCCATAAACAACAGCTGGGTCAGTAGGATCATTTAAACTACTGCTAACATAAGATGTTTTACCACTACCGGAGGTTATATTCAAATAAGGTTTTGAAGTGCCGGGGTATACAGGTTGTGTTGCCGAAGCAGATAACACGGGACTGGCAGAAAATGCAATTGCGGATATTAACAGAAAAGAGAAAAATAGAAAAAAACTTTTTTTCACTTAATTTATTATTATGATATTTTGATTAATCTCTTACTAAAGTGCCAACTTTTTCACCCGTTACTACACGCATTAAATTGCCGGGTTTATTCATATCGAAAACTATGATAGGCAGTTCGTTTTCCATGCATAAAGTAAAGGCAGTCATATCCATTACTTTTAAATTTTTACTGATACAATCAGCAAATGTTATATGGCCAAACTTTGTTGCATCAGGTTCTTTCTCAGGGTCTGCTGTGTAAATTCCATCCACCCTGGTTCCTTTTAAAATAATATCAGCTTTTATTTCGATCGCTCTAAGAGAGCCGGCTGTATCTGTTGTAAAATATGGATTACCTGTACCAGCCCCAAATATTACTACTCTGCCTTTTTCCAAATGCCTCATAGCACGTCTTCTTATGTACGGCTCTGCAATTTGTTCCATTTTTATGGCGCTTTGCAAACGTGTATAAACACCAGCCTTTTCAAGGCCGCTTTGTAATGCCATACCATTGATCACAGTGGCCAACATCCCCATATAATCACCTTGAGCTCTTTCAATACCTGTTTCAGCCTCATTCATTCCTCTGTAAATATTACCACCACCGATAACAATTGCCACTTGCACCCCTAATTCTGTAATTGATTTAATATCCTGAGCATATTGAGCTATCACATCGCTGTCTAGTCCAAAATTTTTATCACCCATTAAAGATTCGCCTGAAAGTTTTAGAAGTACCCGTTTGTATTTAGGAAGCATTTTGGAGTTAAAGTTTAAACATGAAAAACAGTTGTGCGAAGATATAGGTTTTATGCTGCTTGAATAAGTTTCTCTGCTAAAAAATCCTATAATCATAATTAATTAATCCAACAGTCAATCAAAATGCATTTCTTTTAGTCAATCTAAATGAATGATAAAAAATTTTCAGGTAAGTAATTCCATAATTCGTTCTGAAATACCCTGTATCGGGTATACCAACTAAAAACTAATCATTTACTTTTAAACAAATTATAAATCATTAAACTTTTATTATGAGCAACGTAACAAAATGGATGAGTTGGGAAGGCGGTATCGATCTTGTAGCCGTAACAAGTGCAGATCTGCAAATGCCAAATGTAATTGTACACTTAGGACGCATGGTAAACACCCCAGCCGGAAATGCTCCAAGCGGAATGATCCTTTGGCACCCCGACCCTAACGGTATGCCTGCTGTAATGGGATTTGTGAGTAATGATGCGAACGTTGGGGGATATTTTGGCCCGAACATTTTTGCAGGAACTCCGTTTGAGCAAGCTCCTGTTTTGGATGCTCAAATAGAAATAAAAATTACCGACACTACTGCTTATTCTAAATGCATTGTTGGCGAATATACTTTTGAAGTAGAAATGTCAGATTTTTCTGCCCCATACCTTATTAATCGTCAGCCTTCAGCAATGCCGCCCTTTCATCAGCAAGGTGTAGAAATGAGTTGTGGCAAAACAGTTTTAAAAGTAAATGGCGAAGTGATCAATATTATTATTCCTCCTGTTGGTATCACCGGCGGGCCAGCAAGTGTCGTATCACCTAATGGGGTATATGCCAGATAAATAATAAAAATAATTGACATGAAGAAATGGGAAACTTAAGTAACGATCATTTATGAAATATTTATTCTTCTTTATTTTATCATCAATTGCGGCATGTCATCAAACTGCTAGTGAAAGAGTTGCTAAAGAATTAAAAAATCATTTACAGCCTAAGGATAATATTATTAATAAACTTGAATTGGGAAAAACTTTTGTACTGGAGAGCAGTGAAGTACAAGGAATAGACCATGAGCGCTATAAAGAGTTTGACTACTGGAAAGAAATCGACAAAAATTATTTCGAGTATGTTACAAGCAAAGAATTCAGCAACCCTGATGAGAATGGAGGATCTGCTACGACATTAGAGATACAAAAAGCTATTAAGAAAGGATATACTGAGGTAAGATTTTATAAACGTAATTATTATGGTAATAAAATACTCTCAGATACATTACAAAAAGATACGGCACGGATTCTCTACAACACTTATAAATTTAATATTGAATAAATCGCTTAAACTAAATCATGATGAAAAAAATAATTTCGTTAATAATATTGAGTCTAACTATAACTATTACTAATGCTCAGTTCTCTTTAGATCTGAAAGTAAATGACAAACTGATCTATGATGTGAGTGCAGGAGGAGCCGATTATACTTTTACATTAAAAATAAAATCACTCAAGCCCGGATTTAATTTTGCGTGGCAAATGACAAACGAAGATGGAAACTACGGCAGCATACAAGTTAGCCCAACCGCAATGGCCACTTCAAAAAAAATGTTTAACTACTTCAGTAGAGGTACAAAAAAATTAACTGATGCTACTTCGGTTATGATAAGTAAGGCTGCTTATAAAGAAATAATTAAAAACAAAAAAGTAACCTTATGGGATGGGGAGAAAAAATTCCTTTTTGAAAATCCAGATGAAACGGATTTTTATTTTACGATCAACGGAGAAGAAAAAATAGTAGATGCCTTTTATTTATCTGATGCAAACGGAAATGATATCGTCATCTTAAAAGATACTGCAAATCCTTTAATTCTAAAGATGAACATTGGCTGGACTATTAAATTAAATACAATAGTGCCAGCTAATAAATCTAAAATAGATCTTTCTTCATTTATTGATAAAAAAATTACTGAAGCAAAACCCTTATGGGATAAACTGAATAAAAGTTCAGTTACAACTATTCAGGATCTTACAAATGTAGGCGTGTACAGCGGGCCTGATATACACCAGGAATATTTTTCTCATATTGAAGGATTATGGGTCAAAGCGCACAATGATACTGTAACAGATATTATTTATTATCCATTGGCAATGACACATAGCGATCATACTTATTACGGTGGAGACATTTCTATACCACAACTTTCTTCCTTTAAATTCAACAGAACGCAGAAAAAAACATTTATAAAAACAAAGTACATTGAAACATCTTCATATGACACTGATATATATGAAGCATCTAATGGAAACACAATGGAATTGTATTACAATGTTCCGATAAAAACAAAAGAAGGAATTGAGTTTGGGGTAGGAAGCAGAAGTGATGCTAAGATCAAACAGCAATTAGGTTTCATTACTTTCCAGAAAAAATAATTTCAATCACTTGGAAAATAAAAAAGCTGTTCAAATGAACAGCTTTTTTTATAAATATTGTTTAGAAATATTATCCTAACGCTACTCTTTTGAATTCAATAACTTTAAGATCAGCATCAACAGATTTTAAATAATCTGCCACTGATTTTGCATTATCTTTTACAAAAGGCATCGCTAATAAAGTATTGTCTTTAAAGAATTTATTTACTTTACCGATAGCAATTTTTTCAGCCATTTCTGCTGGTTTACCTTCAGCTTTAATTTGTTCGATAGCGATATCTTTTTCTCTTGCAATTGTTTCAGGAGAAATAGATGTTTCGTCAACTGCTAAAGGATTCATTGCAGCAATTTGCATTGCAACATCTTTACCAGCTTCGCCAGCATCTTTATTAAAGCCAACTAAAACACCCATACGGTTTGCACCATGGATATAACTTGCTACGTAATCAGCATCAATTCTTTCAAAACGAGATACGGCAATTTTTTCACCGATAGCTGCTAATTTATCATTTATCTGATCTGATACTTTTGAACCGTTAACAGATACTTCATTTAATTCTTCCGCTGTTTTTACATTGTTTGCAATTGCTGCGTCAGCAATGCTTTGAGCGAAAGCGATGAATTCTGCATTTTTACTTACGAAATCAGTTTCGCAACTGATACAAAGTACGATACCTGCTTTATTATCTGCTGTAGTTTTAGCTAAAACCACACCTTCTTTTGCTTCTCTGTCGCTACGTTTTGCAGCCACTTTCTGGCCTTGCTTACGTAACCAATCTATTGCCGCTTCAAAATCACCATTGCTTTCTGTTAAAGCTTTACGGCAGTCTAACATACCGGCACCGGTAGTTTGACGTAATTTATTTATATCTGCTGCTGTTATTGTTGCACTCATGGAATTAAAAATTAAGAATTAAGAATTAAAAGTTAATACTGTTAATTGCTTAAGTTTAGAATGTTTTTAAGATATTAAATTCATTACAGTTATGCTTTGAATTTAAGGCGTCGAATAAAGCTGAAAAAGTAAAAGTGAGTGACACAACGATGTTTAATAGTAGCACTATTGCTTGTTCAATAAAAAACAACATTGATCGTCTTCTCTTATTTTCCTGCTGGTCTTCTACCACCTGCTGCAGGACCCGGAACTCTACGTTTTGGTTGAGAAGCTACGCCTCTTCCACCACCACGTCTGTTTCTGTCGTCACCTTGTGCATCTTGTTTTTGTTCAAAACGTGCTGCTTTTGCTTCTGCTGTTTCTTCAGCATCAGCACTGCTATCTTCTTCATCTTTTTCAGCCTGGCGTTCAGATAAACCTTCAGCGATGGCTGCAGTAAGATAATTAACGATTATAGCGATTGATTTAGTAGCATCATCATTTGCAGGAATTGCAAATTCAACTTTATTAGGATCGCAGTTTGTATCAACCATACCAAAAGTTGTAACGTTCAAACGTTTTGCTTCTGCTAAAGCGATGTGTTCATGACCGATATCTACTAAGAAAATTGCAGCAGGTACACGGCTGATCTGAGCGATACCACCTAATACCTTTTCCATTTTATCTTTATCACGGGTTAATGTTAATCTTTCTTTTTTAGTAAGATTATCAATACTTCCGTCGTTCAACATTTTTTCGATGCTCTGCATTTTTTTAACACTCTTACGAACAGTATTAAAGTTTGTAAGCATACCACCTAACCAACGTTCAGTAACGTAAGGCATGTTGATACGTTTAGCACAATCAGAAACGATCTCTTTCGCTTGTTTTTTAGTAGCAACAAACATGATTTTTTTACCGCTTTTTGCGATAGATTTTAACGCAGCTGCAGTTTCTTGTAAACCTTCTACAGTTTTGTTAAGATCGATAATGTGGATACCTTTCTTTTCTGCAAAAATGTATGGTAACATTTTTGGATTCCACTTTTTCTTTAAGTGACCAAAGTGTACGCCTGCTTCTAAAAGCTGTTGTTGTAAGGAAGTATTATTTTCCATTGTTTATTATTGAAGTAGTTTTTAAAAAATTGTTCTTAGTTAGCAGTTTTTAGTTCACAGAAACTATGAACTAAAAACCAAAAACTAATAATATTAACGTTTGCTGAACTGGAAGCTTCTTCTTGCTTTTTTGCGACCTGGTTTTTTACGCTCAACAGAACGTGGATCTCTTTTCAACATACCGGCTGCTTTCAAAACAGGACGATAATCAGCACTTACTTCAAGTAATGCTCTGGCAATACCTAATTTAGCTGCTTCTGCCTGTCCTTTGATACCACCACCTGTTGCATTGATAACTATATCAAATTTATCAACTGATTCAGTAGTTTTTAAAGGTGCTTCTACCTGGTTTTGCAGATATATCAATTGGAAATAATTTTTATAATCTTTTCCGTTTACAGTTATTTTGCCATCACCTTTGCTTAAGAAAACCCTTGTTACGGCTTCTTTACGGCGACCAACTGCGTTTTTTTGCTTTTCCATCTATTTATTTAGATTTAGAATTTTTTAATTTAGTATTTGAATTCTTTTGGTTGTTGTGCTGCATGCTCATGATTAGGACCAGCATATACAAATAATTTTTTGTACATCTTACGGCCTAATCTGTTTTTAGGCAACATACCTTTTACTGCTCTTTCGACCAATACTTCAGGTCTGCGTCTTAAAACATCTTTTGCAACAGCTTCTTTACGTCCACCAGGGTATCCTGTAAAGTGATCGTAAATTTTTTCGTCCATTTTGTTACCTGTCAATTTTACTTTTTCGCAATTGATCACAATTACGTAATCTCCACAATCAACGTGAGGAGTGTAATAAGCTTTGTTCTTGCCACGCAATACAGCTGCAATTTTTGAACACATACGTCCAACGGTTTGATTAGTACCATCTATTACATACCAATTGTGTGTAACGGTAGCCTCGTTTGCATGTTTGGTGGTGAAATGTAGTTTACTCATTGTTTTGTTTTTTGCCCCGATAAAGAAGCGATTTTAGAAAATAAGTGCCTTTGCTATCCCAAAGGCGCTCCCCTGAAAGGTTTCAGCAAAAAATGCCTTATCTTTTTTTGGGAGTGCGAAGGTAGGTGGTTGTAAATTAATTTCCTACGAAATTGTGAAGTTTTTTAATCGAACCTTTATAAACTACTGATTTTCAGTAAAATTTTTGACGAATTTTTAAAGACAAATAAAAAAAGCTGCCTGTTAGGCAGCTTTTTTTATTCTTCTCACTGAATTTTATTGAATAATAAGATTTGTGGGTAATCTGAATTTTTTATTCTTCTCAACTGTTATTTTAGCCCCTTGAGATATTACCTGTTGTACGCCTAAGTTTAATATACATTCATCAGCATTATTAGTTGGATTGATAATAATTTCTGAACCGTACGGTAGAGGATTAGGGGGAACAACATTGTTAGTCCAGTTGGTTGCAGTTGTCCAATTCCCGTTTCCTGTAAATATATATTTAGGCTGCTGATTGAGATATACATGGAATTCTCCAGGCTGTAAAGTAATACTTTGACTTGTACCTGCTAAATTAAATGCGGCATCTGTAGCACCATTTATTCCTGAACCGGTTCCATTACTTACATAGTTATACCATGCACCTGTAGTTTGAAAGTTTATAGTTCTAGTTTGTGGGAAAGGGTCAAAGTTTGCAATAGCAACCATTTTTTTACCTAATGAATTAGGATCCTCGATCTTTACTTGCTTATACATTCCTGTTCCGTTATCCCAAAGATCATAACTAAATGTAGTGTTGCTGAATAAAGCTGTATTTTCTGTACGCAAACTACAAAGTTTGGAATAAGTGTTGTACAGGTTCAATCTTGCAGGATCGTTCATATAAGACCATCTTGCAGGCTTGTTTGCCACATTGCTTCCTCCAAATGTTATTGAAACATCGTAAGCTCTTTCTCCAAATTGCCAGATCATTTTAGGTCCTGGAACAGTTAAAAAAACTGCCGCTGCTGCTCCCATTTGTTTTACCGCCTGGGTAAATGATTTGGGGTTACTTCCGGCAGTATTACCTGTTGCAAGATTTCTTGCCATCAATCTTTCTTCATCATGACTTTCCATATATCCTACAGCAGCCGGCACACTAAATGCAGCTTCGCTACTGTTCCACGCTAAGCCAGATGTATTAGCACCTGCACCACTCCAACCTTGTGTGGCCTGATTTGCATTATAATTATTTTTAGCCCACAACAAATAGCCTTTGTTTGCATACGCTTGTTCTTCTGCCCTTTGCTGTCCTAAAAATTCAAGGATCACATAAGCTCCTGGAGAAACTGTTTGAACATAATCATAATACCTGTTCAGGTTGTCTACTCTTTGCTGATCATAATTTTCTACAGTTCCTTCATTTGTTACATTTTGGCTGAAACCTTTTGCAAGATCAAATCTAAAACCATCAAACTTCATTTCCGTAAGGAAATAATTTATTGAGCGCTTTACTAAATATTGGGTAGCTGTAGAAAGGTGATTTAAATCATTGAATACATTATAAGGATGGGTAGCAACGGGATTAAACCAAGGACTATTTGCCGCAGTTCTGTTATTAACAGCATCCCAATATAATTTTCCCTGTGGGATGGCGCCGGCATCCATTTGATTGTATACAACATCTAATATTACAGCCATTCCATTCTGGTGGCATTTATCAATAAATTCTTTTAATTTATTTTTTGTGCCATATGCTTTATCAACAGCACAATAAAATGTTGGATTATATCCCCAACTTTCATTTCCTGAAAACTCACCGATAGGCATTAATTCTATAGCATTGATCCCTAATTTTTTAAAATATTCGAAACTGTCTATTAAATTTTGATAGGACCTGTTATTTGCTGAATCAGCCCAATCTCTTATAAGTGTTTCATAAATAATTAAATTTGTTTTAGGAGGTCTTACAAAATCTGTCTTTTGCCAGTTATACCCTGTTTCACAGCTTTGTAAGACACTTACATATCCATTCTTCCCTGCAGTTACACTTGAATTTGTAGGGTAAGCTTTTAAATTAGGATAAATATTAGATGGAATATATTTATCATTCCATGGATCTAAAACTTTTTGACTAAATGGATCTGCAATATAAATTGAATTATCAACTATATATTGGTATGCATATTCAACTCCTGGTGTTAATCCAGTAATTGTTTTCCAGTAATAGATGCCGTTCGATGTCCTGTTCATTTGAAACGCAGGTTTTGGCCGCCACTCACTTCCTGAAAAGTCGCCTATTACCATTGCATTAGATTTATTCGGAGCATATAAAACCAGTGTTGCCGAAGTGCAATCGGCGCTATAATTTATTCCTTCATCCACACCAGCAGGTAGTTCAGCAATATTATTTGCAATGGGATTATAATGATAAAGCGTATCGTAATAACTTATACCTCCTTCAACCGTTTCTGCAATAAAAACATGTTCACCCGTAGTTGCTGTTACTGAACCCGAAATAACATCGGTACCTGTAACAGGACCTGCAAACTTATTACCATTGAAATATAAATTCAATGTGCCTGTATTTGAAGAGGCTTTAGCACCTATTGTAATTGTTTGGCCAGCTGCAGCAGTTATTGCTTCATTAGAAACAGGAAAACTTGGAATGACTGGAGGATTATTAATAATTATGTTGGTACTTCCTGCAGGATATATGGGAATATACATATCACTACCATCAGCATTCTTTTGCACTTTTGATCCATCTGCATTTCTAAATAAAAGGGCAACAGCCAATATTGTTTCATTAGCAGGTACCCCAAAATATGCCCGAGGATTAGTTAATGTTCTTAGCCATTTACTACCAATAAAAGTGGCAGTAGGTGCAGTAGTAGATGCCCACGTGGTATTTACATACCTCCAATCTCCGGCACTTGTACTTGCACTTGTTATAACTCCCCAGTGCATATATACTGTTCCGCTAAAGCCAGAAAGTCCTGCATTACCTTTGGTAGGATCCATTGTAATTGTTATTGAAGACGCATCAGTAGGAAATTGTGGAGACCAGGTAATTACTTGAGCATTGATGCTAAAAATTGACCCCAACAAAAGTGCAATTGTGTAAAGTATTTTCATGATTGACAATAAATCTGTTTAAAACAAATTCTTATTTATTTTTTAAAATTGAGTTAACAAATATATGTGTATTTTGTACGCAACTAAAATCTTTAACAAACCAATTCTAGTAACACCTGCTTGCTTGAATATTTTTATTTAAACTACATAAAAGTAAAAACCAGCTTACATAATACTTATGCAAGCCGGTTTTTATTAATAAAAATTCATTATTGTTTAACTACTGTGTAACGTCCTGAATTATTGTTTCCTGTCAATGGAGTCTCAGCAAAGTTTACCGTAATTTTATAGGTGGCAGTTTCCGATTGGCTTTTAAAATTTTGTCCTAAATCGTATCCAAAATCTCCTGAAAATTCAGCACCGGCAAGGCTATTATCATTTATAGCATATTTATGATCCCAACTGCCATTTTCAGGTAATAATAAATACTCTTTACCACCATGCAATGGTATTGTAAGTTCAAAAACCGATGAATTTAACCTTGTAAATTGATGAGACGGTACAGGTACTGGATTTCCCCAACCTTCGTCTCCAGGGCCTCTCGGTGTTGCACTACCAATTATATATATATTATTTGGCAACTCTCCATTGAATGGTTCTATTTTGAAATTACCTGATTGGAAATCAAGGACAATTCTATACCAACCACCAGTTGATGGTGTTTTAAAATTGGAATTATAAACAGTACGAAGCGTATCAGCATAATACCCAAATTTTCCTCCTTGAGCTATTCCTGCAACAGTATTGTCTTCTACAGCAAATTTGTAATTATATGTACCGTTTTCTACTAATATCAAAAATTCATCATTAGGTTTTAATTTAAATACACCTGCATATGTAGTTTCATTAATTCTTGCTAATTGCTGAGACGGTACAGGAACAGTTCCTCCTGTCCAACCGCCGTCTGTAGCACCTCCAATAATATATAAAGCATCTGTTGGCGGCAATGCAACTTTAGGAGGTATTTTATAAGGTGTCATTTTAATCACCAAAGTATTACTGATGTATTGTTCGTTATTATTTTTATAAGAAGACAACACCCTTACATCCATATCATAACTTACACCAAAATTAAATCCGTTGGCAAGTAAAATATCATTAAGCTCTCTGCCTGTATAAGTAGTATCAAGCTGTCCGTAAATAACTTTTTCATACGGATTGGCAAAATTATTACCGGTCTTATCTATTTGTATTACATATTTTGAGTTAGCAGAGTCTGCTGAATACTCAGGATTTGTCCATGAAAATTTAATTACAGCATTGTTTGAATCGGAAGCCGGCGCTGCAATTGTTGTTTTAGAACTGGTGAGTACAGGTGCGGTACCATTTTTATAAAATGGCAATTCATCAACTTTATCGCAAGAAATAAATGCAATGATCGATACAAGCCCTGCAATAAAAATTTGAAATATATTTTTCATTGTGTATTTTTTTAAAATAATTAAATGGCTACTACGGTGAATGTGCCTGATTGAAAATCTACTGTTATTTTATACATACCGCTATTTGCAGGTGCCAGTATATCTCCACCGCCTGCCTTAAAATCTCCGCCGGCAGGATCGTTTGAATTATTGTCGCCAGTAACACCATATTTAGCATTCCAACTGCCATATTGAGGAAGTAATAAATATGAATTTCCGCCACTAAGCTGCACCGTTAGTTCAAACAATGTTTCACTTAGTTTAGTAAACTTTTGAGTAGGTGTTGGCTCGGGGTCACTATTACCGGTTTGCCATCCTGCTGGGGTTGCACTCCCTGTAACATATAAATTTGCTGGTGGTGTAATTTTAGGTGGCGTAACAAATGGTGTAACTTTCAAAGTAAGAACATTGGAGGTTACTTTAGTAAGCTGGTTACCATTTAATGTTGCAATTACATGTACTTCAATTTCATGTTCTTCACCTGCTGCAAGTTTCAACCTATTCAGCAAATAATCATTCAGATCATTCTGAGTAAGGTCGTATATAATTTCTTTACTTACCTGAAGCTGTTTCTTTAATGTGCTTTTAAAGTCTGCGCCAGCGGTATCAATTTCTACTAAATAAGTCACATCTTGTGAACTTACTCCTGTTGAAAATTGATATTCAGGATTAGTCCAGATCAGCCTTAGTGCTCTGTCTCCTTTAGTTGCAAAACTAAGAGGCACTGTAGGTGTAGTTCCTGATAAAGAAGATGTCAGTGCCAATGTACTATTGTCTGCACCTTGATAAAATATTTTATTTTCATCTTTTTTACACCCTATCAATGTTGTTAGAGCTAAAAAGAATACTAAACAATTTTTTGCGAAATTCTTCATATCGAATTTTTTTGTTGTAAGTATATTAGTTTGTGTAGCCGTCATTTTGTGTTAAATTTTTATTCGCACTCAAATTGGCGGATGGAATTGGATAAATATTGTATTTACTTTCTACAGCTGTACCATCTGCAACACCACCTTTCCAAGGCCATAGATAAGTGCTTGTAGTTAATAAATTATATCTAACAAGATCTGTACGGCGATGTGCTTCCCAATATAATTCCCTTGCTCTTTCATCCAAAATGAATTGCAAGTTTAGATCTGTTGATTTAATTTTTCCTATATCTGAGGGACCATAAGTACCACCATAAGCTCTTCTACGAATATTGTTCAAATAGTCTAATGCCTCACCAGAGTTACCTCCAGCACCACCTCTTAGTACAGCTTCAGCATATATAAAATATATTTCTGCTAATCTGAACATAGGAAAATCGATATCTGCGATCAGGCCATTTCTTGCAGCATCAGCAACTGGTAAACCATCGGTACGAACATTTACATATTTTTTTATATGCAAACCATTTCCGAAATTTCCCGGAGCATTAGTGGCTATTTCCATTTGAGTTTCTGTAGGTTTAAATACAGAAGTAAAAAAATGTGCTGCTCTTTTATCTAAACTGCTATCAAGCATGTCATCTTTTTTAGGAAAAAGATCGCCTAAAGCTGAAGTAGCTCTGTAACCATACCATCCTTCTGCTGAACCATATTCTGCATAATCATCTCCGCATGGAGCATGAATAAAAAATGTGGTATTTCCGAACGATCTTACTTTTGCTCCATCACAAACTATAGGGAATATAATCTCGTCAGTACATTTATCATTATCAGCCATGAATAATTCTGCATACTTACCATGCAATGTATATCCTGCATCTATCACTTTTTTTGCATAAGTAATTGCTTCAGTATTTTTCTCTACTCCTGTATATACTTTTGCATTCAAATACAATCTTGCCAATAAAGACCAAACTGCACCTTGATCTGCTCTACCATAAGGAGCGGTTCTTGCTGGATATACCAAGTCTTCAATTTCTTTAAGATCTTTTTCTACGTAAGTAAATAGGTCTGTTCTGCTTATTTCTTTTGGCAAAAAAGCTCCAACGCCATCAGCTTCTGTGATAAAAGTTGATTTACCATAAAGATCTATTAATGCCCAATAATTCAATGCTCTCAAAAATCTTGCTTCTGCTCTCGACTTTTTTATATCTTCTGCATCAGCACCTGTTATGCCTCTTCCTGCTACTTTATCATCAGCCGCTTCCCTGATATATTCATTTGCTATAGTCACATTATATACTAAACGAGCATACAGACCTTCATTGAAAGTATTTGAAGGAGTCCAATTCAGATTGTGAAAATCATTCAAAACTCCTTGATCATTCCAGGCTTCAATTGCTTCATCTGTTGGCAATTCTTCAAAATTGAATAACTGACGTAAGAATGGAGTTTGATAACCTTCGTTCAATCCTACAATATCGGGATTGCCGGCAGCTCCGATATTACGTGTATCATCATCTCCACCAAGACCTGTTACGGATAAACCGCCATATACTTTTGATAACACACCTTTGTAGCCTGCTGCAGTTGCATAAGCATTTTCTGATGTAAAATCATTTATTGGAAACAGGTCCAATTTTTTTGCACAGGATGCCAGCGTCAAAACCATTACTGCGAATAAGCCTGTTTTTATATTTATGTATTTTTTCATATCGTTAAAAATTTGCATTAATTATTTTTTTAAAAATCTAAACTAAGACCCAGTGTATATACTCTCGGACGAGGATATATATTATTATCAATTCCTTCATTACTTGAAATTTCCGGATCTAGACCTTTGTATTTTGTAATCACAAATACATTCTGTACGCTAAACATTGTTCTCAGAGTAGCTTTTCCATTATTTATTTTGCCTACATTATAACCAAGGTTTATATTATCCAGTCTGAAGAAAGATGCATTTTCAATGAAATAGTCTGACAATTTCTGGTCACGTGTTGGATTTAAAAAATCAGCATCACGATATTTTGCATAAGTATTTCCAATGGTAGTGTATTGTGTATTTAGCAAAGAAACTATTGAAGAATTATCTGCTCTATATTGGTTATACAAATAGTTGCCTATGGAACCATGTCCTGCAAATCCAAGACTCCATTTTTTATAATCTACACTTGTATTAAATCCAAGCAATACATCAGGTGCAGGTTTTTTATATATTTTTTTATCTTCTTCGCCAAGGTTCCCACTTCTATCTCCATCATCTAAAACTCCTTCAAGAGGTTTTCCTGTAGCAGGATCATAAACTTGTTGGAATACGTTGTATGAATTAGGTGCATACTCTGGTTTCAAAACGCCTATAAATCCACCGCCAATACCTATTCCACCAATAAGTACAGGTTTTGTATCACCCGGTAGATTGTTTAATGTAATAACCTTTGCTTTGTTATAAGAAATGTTACCACCTAAGTTCCAACTGAAATTATCTGTTTGAACCGGTATTGTATTTAATATAAATTCCAACCCTTTATTTTCCAATTTTGCAATGTTGGTTAATAACCTATTACTGAAATTAGAACCTGCTGCTACATCCACTTCAAATAATAGATCTTTTGTCTTTTTAGTATAAAAATCTATAGACCCTGATATTCTATTTCGTAAAAAATTAAAATCTAATCCTAAGTTGGTTGTTGTAGTAGTTTCCCAAGTTAGGTTTGGATCATAACGTGCAGGACGAACGTTTGCTACATACTCATCGCCAAATTGATAATACACTCTTGGTGCATTAACATATCTTGCCAGGTATTCATAATTACCAATACCATCTTGCTGACCAGTTATACCCCATCCGAAACGAAGTTTCAGATCCGAAACTGCTGGAGTATTTCTGAAAAATTCATCTCTTAATTTCCATGCTACTGCAAGTGCCGGGAAATAACCTACCCTGTTTTCTTTAGAAAATTTAGAGCTTGCATCTCTTCTTAAAGAAGCTGTTAGTAAATATTTATTATTAACCGTTAAATTGATCCTACCTAAATAAGACTCCATATTGAATTGAGGCTTATCATTCGGTTTTGGTTTATTAGCTTTATCTAAAGTGTCTCCTTTTTGATTAAAAGCATAATAGTTAAAAGTATTTGTAATAAATTCCTGATAACCATGTCCCACCAAAACATCTACTCTCGTTTTAATTGAAGGAATGTCTTTGGCATAAAACAATTGAATATCTGTTAATGTATTACGCTTCTTTTCCTGATTTTCTTTAAAGTACCCTTTATCTATATAACTACCTGCGAAAGTTGAGTCCGTTCTGTCGTTCCCTGTTACATGTGTAGCGTCTACACCTACATTGAACAATACATGCAGATCAGGAAAAAAATGTAATTTATAATCTAATTGAGCATTACCTATAAACCTGTTTACATCAAAAGTATTATTAACATAGTTTAGCATAGCTAAAGGATTTCTTCCCACAGATTTAGGAGTTCCGTCAGTATTTAACCATTCGTAGTAACCTCCATATTTAGTACTTGATGAAGTAACAGATTGAGTTGGGTCAAAAGAAATAGATGTTCCTACTGCTCCATCATTGGCTTTACGAGTATTGGTATTAGCATATTTTAATGCTACATTGATAGATAAATGATCATCTAACAATTTAGGATTCAGGTTTAATGAACTTGTAAATCTTTTAAACTTATCAGTTTTCAAAACACCCTCCTGATTTAAATACCCTACTGAAGCTCTAAACGGCAACACTTTTTCTATTGTTCCTGACGCACTTAAATTATTATCATACCCCATTGCACTTTGATAAATTAATTTCTGCCAATTAGTATTTTCTTCCCCTAATAAGGCTTTAAATTTATTATCTCCTGTAGCAACTGCATTAGCGTTTACAATTTCTCTCACCTCGTCCCCTGTTAAAACATCAACATATTTTGGTACTGTACCTACTGATACTTTAGTATTGAAATTCAATTTCACTTTCCCTCTTGCACCTTTTTTTGTAGTAACAATGATCACACCATTAGCAGCTCTTGAACCATACAATGCTGTAGCAGATGCATCTTTCAAAATACTCATTGATTCAATATCATCAGGATTAATTGTATTTAATACATTTTCAGCTTTACCGATCCCGTTACCTTCAACAGGTATACCATCAATTACAATTAATGGATCATTACTTGCCGTTAAAGATGTACCACCCCTGATTCTTATTTTACTACCGCCGCCTGCAAAACCACCTCCACTTACTATTTGTAATCCGGGAACTTTACCTTGTAATAATTGTTCTGATGAAGCTATATTACCTTTTTGAAAATCTTTTGCCGAAACAGCAGTTACTGCACCGGTTAAATCGCTTTTTTTACGTGTACCATAAGCTACAACTACAGCTAATTCCTCGGTTTTCTTTATTAATCCTGTTACATCTACTACAGCTCTCCCATTAATTGATTCCTGAGATTGCCCAAATTCTGCGGAGGTAAAAATTAATTGACCATTGGCTGATGGTGCATTGATCTTGTACGTACCATCATTAGCTGTTTTAGTAGCAATTGTTGTTCCCTTTACCTGTACGGTTACACCTATGGCAGGATTGCCATCTTTGTCTGTTAACTTTCCTGATACAGGATGTTGAGCCATCGCTGTTAAGGATAGAAACAAAAACGCAATCGTTCCCGAAAAAAGTGCGGTAAACTTCTTCATGCTTTTTCTCATTTGCATAGTTTTTTGTCTTTTAAATGATTGATGAAATACGTACGAAAGCTTAGTGGGGAGTGGAATTGCGTAATTATCGCTTTTCCTTTTTTTCATATAGCTTGTGTCGTCATTTCATAAGCAAACATTATCGTTTTTAAATTTGTTTGAATTATGATGTGTAGAATCTACACTAAGTACAAAGTGTAAATTTTACACAATATAAGAACTTTTTTAGAAAACCAATTATTTGTTAAAAAATTTTTATTAAAAATGAAAAGGTAAAAGTCAAGAGGTACTTAATGACACTTTGTGCAATAAGAATGCTGCTTTTTAAATAAAATATGTATTAAAAATCAATACCACTCCATTTTTTCTTTTTCTTTTCATATTTTTCGTAATTGAACTTGTATAGTTTACCTGGACGATGAGGAACATCTTGTTCCATTTCTCCTGTATCAATTAAAAAATCCATTGCAAAAAATTTTTTACGGAAGTTTCGCCTGTCCATTTTTATATCCAAGATAGCTTCATAAAGATTTTGCAATTCTCTAAGGGAGAATTTTTTAGGTAATAAACTAAATCCTAAAGGATGTTCCTGCACTCTTTTTTGTAAATTATTTAAACATGTCTCAAATATCTCCTGGTGATCAAAAGCCAAGTCCGTTACATTTTTTATATCGTGCCAATGCAATTCGTTATCAAGTATGTTTAACTTATGATGCTGTATATTGATCAAAGAACAATAAGCAACAGTAACAACACGTCCTGCAGGATGACGGCTTACCGTCCCAAATGTTTTTACCTGTTCAAGATAAAGATCATTAAGACCGGTACGTTCTTTCAAAATTCTGTAAGCTGCGTTTCTTAGATCTTCATTAGTGCCTACCAAATCGCCAAGTAATGACCATCTATCCTTATAGTTAGTGAGATCACTCCTGATAAGAAGTACTTTAAGTTTATTCTCGTCAAATCCAAAAATTACACAGTCCACTGAAAGCGCTATGCGATTGCTACTTTCAAATTCGGATTGAATTATTTGGAGTGTTTTTGGATTCTTACCTGCAAGCTTTTTTTGCATTGTTTCCATATGATTCAAGTTAAGGTTTGTTTATTGTTATCGAAAAAGGACAAAACCCGTGTGTCTTACTATTGACGGTTTCATACAGCTTTTCGTTTTAATTATGAGTTGGCTTGGTTTTGCTAATTGTGAATACTAACCTTATTGTTTGTTCAATACTTAATATGTAAAATACACACATTTTATTGATGACACAAAAATTATTGTGTATTTTTTGGACAAAATTGTTTTTTAAAATAAATCAGGAATTTAAAACTGCTTATGGGCTAACTTTGTTTTCATAATTTTTTATGTATACGGCACAACAAACTAAGGCATTACAAGGGTTAACAACAGCTGCACTTCAAGCCCTCGATAAAATAGCCATCGAGGAATTAAAAAATATTTTAAGGTTTCATGAACACCGATATTATATATTAAATGACCCCTTGGTAAGCGATGCTGAATATGATATATTATATAAACAATTAGAAAAACTTGAAAATGAAGACCCCTCTCTGATCGCAAGCGATTCTCCCACACAACGTGTAGGTAGCAGTTTAAACAATGCTTTTACAACTGTTCAACACATAGTTCCAATGCTAAGCCTCGAGAATAGCTATGATGCGGAGGACCTTTTGGATTGGGATAGAAAAGCAAGAGAATTATCCGGATTGGATGTTGTAGAATATTGTGTTGAGCCCAAGTTTGATGGGGCCAGCATCTCACTTATTTATGAAAATAATCTTTTGAACCGGGGAGCTACAAGGGGTGATGGTGTTGCCGGGGAAGAAATAACTACTAATATAAAGCAGATCCGTTCTGTCCCATTATCTGCACAATTCTCTGATTATGGTATTTCCCAGATAGAAGTTCGTGGAGAAGTTTTGATCAATAAAAATAATTTCAAAAAATACAATGAGCAGCTGGCAGAACAAAATCTTCCGCCGTTGGCCAATCCACGTAATGCTGCGTCAGGATCTTTAAGGATGAAAGATCCAAAAGATGTAAGCAAACGAAATCTTGAAGCATTTTTATACCATGTGAGCTATGCCATTTCAGGACAAGGGCGACAGGTCTCTGAAAAACAACCCAAAACCCATTTCGAGATGCTTGAAATGCTTTGGCAGCTTGGATTTAGAAGTCCTGTTAAGGAAATGAAAGTTGTAAAAGGTATTCACGGCATTATTGAATATGTTCAACAATTTGAATCGAAACGTGATGAACTTCCTTACGAGATTGATGGAATGGTGATCAAAGTAAATGAATTGGTATTGCAGGACAAATTAGGCATGACCACTCATCACCCACGTTGGGCAATTGCTTATAAGTTTAAAGCAAGGCAAGGAACAAGCAAGTTATTAAAAGTAGAGTTTCAGGTTGGGCGGACAGGGAGTATTACTCCTGTGGCCAAAATTTCTCCTGTGCCTATTGGAGGAGTAACAGTTTCTTCTATTTCACTTTTTAATGAAGATGTGGTAAGGGAAAAAGATCTTCGGATAGGCGACACCGTTTTAGTAGAAAGAGCTGGTGATGTTATCCCATATATTGTAAAGCCATTAGGTGAATTACGTGATGGAAGTGAGCAGGAGATCATATTTCCCAAAAATTGCCCGGTGTGTAAGGATGAATTGTATAAACCCCAAGATGAAGCGGTATGGAGATGTGTCAATATCAATTGCGAAGCACAGGTAGTTGAAAGGATCATACATTTTGTAAGCAAAGATGCAATGGATATACGAAGTTTTGGCGAGGCCAATGTTCGTAAATTTTATGAGTTAGGCTTGCTTAAAGACATTCCCGGCATCTATCAATTAAATTATGAAGAGATAGGTAAATTAGAAGGCTTTGGCAAAAAATCAATTGATAACTTACAACTGGCAATTGAGAAGTCTAAATCACAGCCATTACATCGATTGATCTTTGGCCTTGGTATCCGGTATGTGGGAGAAACGACTGCCAAAACCTTAGCGAATGCTGTAAACGAACTTACAGATCTTGTCAACTACACAGAAGAACAATTACTTCAATTAGATGATGTTGGTGTAAAAGTAACATCAAGCATTATTCGTTTTTTTAAAAATGAAGACAATATTAAAATGCTTGAAAAGCTTGAACAGATAGGCCTTTCATTAAAGAACGATAAAAAGCAGGTATCACTGTCGGATGCTTTTGCAGGCAAAAGTTTTTTATTTACGGGAACACTTACACAGTTTAAAAGAAGCGATGCAGAAGATATAGTAGAAACTAACGGTGGAAGTATTTTAGGAGGCGTTAGCAGCAAATTAAATTATCTTGTTGTAGGGGCAGATGCAGGTAGTAAATTAGAGAAAGCGAAGAAAATTCCAAGCGTATCTATCATCTCCGAAGAAGATTTTTTAAAAATGCTACCTAAATAGCAAAAAAAGTTTCTATATTTATAGTCTAACCTTATTCTTAATAAATAAGTGTAGTGATAATTTAATTATTATTACAAATGCATTCATCCAAAACAAATTGCAATGATCAAAAAAATCGCCGGCGAAACTTGGAAGCAATTAACTTTTAGCGGATATAAAAATCTCCGTAAAAAGTATGCTATTTCCTCATTAGGCAGAACTGCTAGTTATAATGACAGCATTACCGAAGATGGTAAATTATTGAACGGCTCCTTAACCTCAGGTTATAGAACGCTTAATCTCCATGTTGATAATGGGAACGGCACAATTTATATCCATCGAGAAGTTGCAAGATTATTTTGCAAAAAAGCATCTCCAAAACATAAATATGTAATTCATATCAACCACAAAAAGGCTGATAACAATTATAAAAATTTGAAGTGGGCAGGCTTAGAAGAAGTAAGTAGCCATCAGCAAAAAAGCCCTTCTAAAATAGCTTACAAAAAAGTACAGGCAAGTAAAACAAAAGGCTTGAAACTTACTGCCACTCAGGTTAAAACGATCAAAGACACGATCGCTAATCCAAAAAGAAAACTTACCTACAAACAATTGGCGGCTAAATATGGTGTAAGTGAAATGACATTATATAGAATTAAAAGTGGAGAGAACTGGAGTAAAGTGAAATAAGCTGATCTGCTTCACCAATTTTTGACACTTAATTTTGATCTTAATTACTTTTAAAATGATTGTCCCTCCATTTATAATGGGGGGACTTGTGCAAATTAATATGTACTTCTTTAAATATCTTCAACACATAGTTCCCCTATTTATTTTTACTATTATTTTCTCTGACGTAAAATCACAAACGCCAGGATTATATACCTATCAGGAATTATCACATTTGTATTACGCAAAGCAAAATGATTCAATAAAGAAAAATTGGATTTGTCCAAAACTTTACAAAGAAAAAGAAACTCAAAAAAAATATAGCGAAATATGGCAAGACAGATTATCGTTTATTTCAAATGCTATTAACACTAAAGATTTTGTTTATGAAAAAGATATATACAATTATCTTTCACAAATTGTAACTGATATAATCACTGCCAATCCAAATACAATTACAAAAGCACCATTAATACTACTCGACAGAAGTTCCTCAGTAAATGCATATGCAATAGGAGGCAATATATTAGCAGTTAATCTGGGACTGGTGGAATTTGCCTCCACACGGGAAGAGTTAGCATTGGTCATTGCTCATGAGTTATCACATAATATTTTAAATCATGCTGATAATTCAATAAAAGAAAGAGCAGAATTACTAACATCAGATGAATATAAAGCAACACTCAATTCTGTCCTCGATTCAAAATATGAACGTCTAACACGTTTAAAAAAAGCTTTGCAAGGTTATTCATTTAGCAGAAGTAAACATAACCGTTATCATGAAGCAGATGCTGATTCACTTGCAGTGGTATTGCTAAAAAATAGTAAAATATCTTTTGACGCTAAATATTTTTTAAGATTAGATAGTGCAGACATTCAATATAAAAAGACTTTAAAAAATCCCGTTAAAACTTATTTTGAAAAATATTCCCTTTCGGTTGAAGATTGGTGGACGCAAAAAAAGTCGAAAGGACTTTCTACTAAAAGTTACAATTTTAAAGATACCGCTTCCATTCAGGATTCTCTTAAAACACACCCGGAGTGTAAAGAAAGGTATATTAAGAATTTACTCTTGTCAGACGGAGGAAAAACAACTCCTATACCTCAAATTATAAAAGATAAAACAAAAAAAATAATAATTTGGAATATGTTCGACAACCAAAATCTTACAGCTTGTTTATATGAAATACTGCTGGAAAAAGATAAAGGAAATACAGATGTATGGTACGATTTTATGTTCCATAATATTTTTAACGGGCTTTATTATTCTGATAAACAACTCAACAGGTTTAACGCTATTAATGTAAAGCCGAAGGAATACATTTCAAAAGATTATTATGAATTGCAAAACATGCTTGAGCAAATGCCAAAGGAAAATTTAGAGCAATTTGCCAAAAAATTAAAAGAAGGTTCTTTTTGGCAAGGTATGCCTAGCGACGCAAAGGCATTAAAAACTTTAATGAATACTATAGCTTTTGCTGAGGAAAGTTCTGACAAAATTGAGAACAATGCAGCCAAAGAATTTATAGCCAATTTCCCTAATAGCATGTATTGTGAATTTGCCGACCATTTTAAAAAGAAATAACACACCACTATAATTACCAAAACTAAACAAATGAAAAAAAACCTTTTACTAGCTGTATGCAGTTTTTTAATTTTATTTAATTCAAACGCTCAATCAAAAGTATTTAAAGAAGTAAGTGATGAAATATCGTCTCAGGTAAATGCAATAATGCAGGATGGAGCCTTAGTAGGATACCTTATGTTTACCCAACTTGAAAAGGTTAGCGAAGATTCTTTCAGTTATAAAATAAGTATCATGGATGAAAATTTGAATGATATAGGTGTCGTTAATTTCAGAGAAGAAAAAATCTCATTACAATCTGTTGCTTTTGAGCAAGATGTATTGTGCCTGGCTTATTTAAAAAGTAATGTGATAGGTCAAAAATTTAAAAAACTAAAAGGTTATAAAAGTGCGGCGCCTACTGCAAATAACTCAATCGTAACGCAATTTTTAAACCTTGAAGGTAAAATCCTTAAAACCAATCAGATCGCTGTAGATATCAAGACTTCAACTTTCAAAAACAATGAAGGTTTTTTTGTTGGTACAGGTAGTTTAGATCATGGAATTCAATTGAGAAATATTAATCAAAAAGGGTTCGCTTTATTTTATGGTGATAAAGACATTCAACAATTAGTAACGTATACTTCAACGGGAGAAGTTTTGTGGAAGAAAAATATAGATGTGGCAAAATACTATTCATTATTTACTACTCCCAATGATATTTATATGGTGGTAAAAAAGAAGGATAAAATGGATGAGGGTGGTTATGAGGCATGGAGTTATGCTACCGCCGATGGTAAACAATATCCTAATTATGAAATGAAAGATAAAGAAGGACGTTCATTAAAAATATTATCCTTTGATAATGATCTAACCACAGGCAATCTTTATGCAGCTGGAAATATAATTAATCCAAATAAAGGCAATTCTTATTACACAGCTAAAGACGTTGCAAATGGCCCATATGATGGAGTATTTACAATAAGTTTTAATGGCCATAATAAGGGAGATATCAAAGAAGTTTTTACATACTGGTCTGGAGGTGACCTTAAACCTGAAATATCTACCAGGGGTAGGCTTATGGAAAATAAACATTTTGCTAAATACTATCATTGCTCAAGAGATTTTAATGGTAATACTTATTTTGCAGGAACCTCGTTTACTAAAAGGCCTAAAATTGGCGCTATTGTGGCGAGTGTTGTTTTTTTACCTTTATTAGCACCTCCTATACTTTTAGCTGGGTTAGGATACAACAAGTGTTACGGAAAAGATGCTGTAATATTGAAACAAACACCAAAAGGTGTATTGTCAATTGATAATTTTGTGGCAAGTTCACATCCACACGTTGTGGTAGGCAGGGCTCCATTTGAAGGATTTGTAAATAATAAAACATTTTATCATGTTACCAACTCAAATACCAAATCCAATTACTTAATTATTGATGATACAAAAAATATCACTCTTTACAATATTAATAAAAGACAAGTTACTCGTACCATTCCACATAAAGATGGCAAAATAAGGACAAATGTTTACCCAGCTAAAGAAGGACATATTTTAGTTTCAGAATATAATCAAAAAGAGAAATATACAAGACTTTCAATAGAGGCTTTGTAAAATTCTTTGGTCAAATTTTAAATAAAAGAGAAAAAAGCCATTTCCTTTTTTCTCTTTTTTTATTGTTTAATTTTGATAAAAGAAAAAATAATGCTACAACCTTCCACCTTAAAATATTTAAAAGATCTTAAGAAAAATAATAATAAACCTTGGTTTGATAAAAACCGACCTACTTATGATAATGCAAAGGAAGATTTTATTGCATTGATTGATGAAATGATACCAGCCATTTCCAAATTTGATCCTACAGTTGGAGAACTTTCAGGGAAGAGTTGCATATTTAGAATAAACAGGGATATAAGATTTAGTAAAGATAAAACTCCTTATAAAACCCACCTGGCCGCTTCATTTAAAAAAGATGGTAAAAAAATGAGTGATGCCGGATATTATTTTCATGTGGAGCCAGGACAAAGTTTTATTGGTGGAGGATGCTATATGCCCTTGCCTGAAGATCTGAATAAGATTCGTCAGGAAATTGATTACAATTTTGACGAATGGAAAAAAATAATCAACAACAAGACTTTTAAAAAATATTTTCCTAACGGTATAGAAGGCACAGAAACACTGGTTCGTCCGCCAAAGGGTTACGACGAAACAAACCCGGCAATTGAATTTTTGAAAATGAAAGGTTTCTTTGTTACCAGTGATATTAGCGATGAGATGTTATTAGACAAGAATAGTGTGAAAGAGCTTATTAAAATTCTTGAAGCTATAAAACCATTGACAGATTTTTTGAATAAGGCGAAAGAATAAGGCTTCACGCCAAGCCGCAAAAGATAAAAAACAAAGAGCGCTAAGATTTTATCTTAGCGCTCTTTGTTTTTCTTTGTCGCTTTGCGTGAGACTATCCTTTTTTTAATGCCTCTTCAGCATTGGCATAAACTGCTTTCTTTTTGCGGTTGTACCACCATTTTGGAAATGTCTTTTTCATCAACGTATCGATCCCACGCATGCCGAATAAATTCCAAACCCCATTTAATTTTCCTCCAAGATCACTTTGCATTGCCCTCAAACTCATTGCAAATCCGCTTTGGATATACTCCATGTGGTGCCAGTAGCCTGCAGGCATAAACAAAGTATCGCCGTGTTCTAAGATCACTTCATATCCTTTTGCCAATTTTGTAGCAGGGAAATTTTCATAATCAAACTTATCGTAGTAATTGGTAAAATCAGCCACACTCAATACTTCCCAAGGCTTGCGATATAATTTATGTTGCTCTTCAAAAGGGAAAAGCAATACTCTTTTCTTACCCATGAACTGAGTATGAAAAATATGACTCATATCAATATCAAAATGTATGTGAGTGATAGAACCTTCGCCCCCAACAAATAACATTGGATATTTTTTTACAAACCCTTTTGCATATGCATCAGGCCAGGTAAAATCTTTCACCAATTGTGGCGCATGTTGAAAAATATTGAATAAAAATATTCTAAGTCCAAGCGGACCTTGTTTTACTTGCTTTAAATAATCGCCGAATTTCATGTAATCATCAGCGGTATTTATAGGCGTATAAGCATCGCTTTTTATATTATTATAAACGCCAACTTCTTTATCTCCAACAATATCAATGAAATAATCCCAATTCCACTTATCATACCCTGGCCATTGTTTAGCCATTCCGGTAATAACCAGTGGTTTCATTTTATTATAATAATTCTTTTTAAAATCCTCGGGGCTAATATTTTCAACCCTGTCTACAGCTTGTAATTGCATAACAAATAGTTAAGGGTGCAAATTTACAATTTATTTTTTCATTTAATCATCTGACAAATGATTCCATAAGAGTATATTTGCGACAGAAAAAACACTATATGGAATACAATAAATTAGTTTCGGTAACAGGCTTAAGTGGTTTGTTTGAATTATTATCATCAAAAGCAGATGGTGGTGTAGTACGTTCTTTAGAAGATAAGAGCACAAAATTTGTAAGTACAAGGGTTCACAGTTTTTCTCACCTTGAAAGCATTGAAATTTATACAACAAAAGATAATGTTAATCTTGTTGAAATTTTTACAGCAATGCAAAACAGTAAAGAAAAATTACCTGATGCTGGAGATGCAAAAGCAGTAAAAGCATATTTTGAAAAAGTTTATCCGGATATGGATTTTGTTCGTGTATATAATAGCGACATGAAGAAAATGATCAAATGGTACCAGGTATTAATTGATAACAAAATAGAGATAAAATTATCTGAGCATACAGAAGGCGAAGAAGTTGCAGCAGCTCCTGAAGCTATTACAGCGAAAGCTAAGCCTGCAGCTAGTCCTAAAGCGGCTACTGCTAAAGCAGCTCCTCCAAAAAAGATCAATTCGCCACGTAAAATGGCTTAAAACAATGAAAAACGAAAAGTGAAAAATGAATAATAATCTCAACCCGAGGTGTTTTTCATTTTTCACTTTTCACTTTTAATTTCGATATTACTATGTACACCGCAGATATCAAAAAACTCCCCCGTCATTTCGTTCCCAAAAATTTTACTATCACAGATTGGCAACATTTAGAGCCTTTTTTCAAAGATCTGTTGAATAGAAATATTGATACTAAAGCAAATCTTGAGCAATGGTTGAAAGATCAAAGTGAATTGGAGGCTGTAGTAAATGAAGATGCCTGCTGGCGTCAGATAAAAATGACCTGTGATACTGAGAATAAGGGTTTGGAAGATGCATTTACATATTTCTGTATGGAAATTCAGCCTAAGATCGAGCCCTATTCCGATGCATTGAATAAAAAATTGATCAATCATCCTTTTGGTAATGAATTGAATAAGGAAAAATATTTCACTTATCTGAGGACCATAAAGAAGAATATTGAATTATTTAAGGAGGAAAATATTAATCTTCAAGCCGAGCTTGCTGTTATGCAACAACAGTTTGGTGTTATTTCAGGCAAGATGACCGTAACGGTAAACGGCCAGGAGTATACGCTTCAACAGGCAACTAAATTTTTAGAAAGCCACGACAGAAAATTAAGAGAAGAAGTTTATCGTAAAATAAACGAAAGAAGATCACAGGACAAAGAAGCTCTGAATGAATTGTATAATGAGCTTGTTCAAAAAAGGAATCAGTTAGCCATTAATGCAGGTTTTGCTAATTATGGTGAGTTCCGTTTCAAAGAATTAGGAAGATTTGATTATACAAAACAAGACTGTACTAATTTTCATGAAGCAGTAAAAAAATATGTACTTCCTCTTGTAAATATTATTTACAAAAGGAGAAAAGAAAAATTAGGCTTAGATACTTTACGTCCATGGGATATTGAAGCACAGCCGGAAGGCACTGAGCCATTACATCCTTTTAAAACAAGTGATGAGCTGATCAATAAATCAATTGAATGTTTTACTCAAATGCGTCCTTTCTTTGGTGATTGCTTAAGAAAGATGCAGGAGATGAAGCATCTTGATCTTGAGAGCAGGAAAGGCAAAGCCCCGGGAGGATACAATTGTCCTTTAGCAGAAAGTGGTGCTCCGTTTATATTCATGAATGCTGCCGGACAAATGCATGATGTTACTACTATGGTGCATGAAGGCGGACATGCTGTACATTCTTTCTTAGCACATCATTTAGAATTGAATGGCTTTAAAGAATACCCGATGGAAATTGCTGAAGTAGCCAGCATGTCTATGGAGCTTTTTAGTATGGATCATTGGGAAACTTTTTTTGATAGTGCTGAAGATCTGCAAAGAGCGAAAGAACATCAATTGGAAAGAGTGATCACTATTTTTCCATGGATCGCAGTAATTGATAAATTTCAACATTGGGTTTACGAAAACCCACAACATACAAACGAAGAAAGAACTGCAATGTGGACCTCTATCATCAATGAATTCAAAGATGATGTGATCGATTATAGTGGCTTAGATGAATACCGCAGCAATGCTTGGCAACGTCAGTTGCATTTGTTTGAAGTACCTTTTTACTACATCGAATACGGTATTGCACAATTAGGCGCAATCGGTATGTGGATGCAATACAAAAAGAATAAAGAGCAGGCAATAGATAATTATTGCAATGCGCTTTCTTTAGGTGGCACAAAAACTCTACCTGATTTATACAAAACAGCCGGATTAGAATTTGATTTCAGTCCTGAAAAAATTAAAGTGTTGATGGAGTTTGTTGAAGGAGAATTGGCAAAGGTGAGTAAGTAATTACCGTATTTTTGCTCTAAACATTTCCATTTGAGCGCCCCTGTATATTTAATAACGCCTCCATTCACACAATTAAATACGCCGTACCCTGCTACAGCATATTTAAAGGGCTTTTTAAATACGAAAGGCATCAAGGCTTTTCAATCTGATCTAGGCATTGAAGTTACCATTGCATTATTTTGTAAAGATGGGCTCCGAAAATTATTTGCATCCATTGATACAAGCAAAGCGATCTCTACTAATTCGAAACGCATCATTGCTTTAAAAAATGATTACATCAATACCATTGATGCCGTCATATTTTTTCTGCAAGGACAAAATCCGTCATTAGCTCCATTACTTTGCAAAAGAAATTTTTTACCGGAAGCAAGCCGCTTTGCACAAACCGATGATTTGGTATGGGCTTTCGGCAGTATGGGTGCACAGGATAAAGCAAAACATTTAGCCACGCTTTATTTAGAAGACCTTTCAGATCTGATCAAAGAATGTATTGATGAACATTTTGGCTTCAGCAGGTATGCAGAGAAACTTGGCCGCAGCGCAAATAGTTTTGATGAATTATATAATGAACTGCAAAAAGAATACACTTATCTCGACAACATCCTGATTGATATTTTAAAAGCCAAAATGGAGTTAGTGCAACCCAAACTGGTTTGTATCTCTGTTCCATTCCCCGGTAATTTATATACTTCATTAAGATGTGGGCAATGGATCAAAAAAAATCACCCTTATGTAAAGGTTTGCATGGGTGGCGGTTTTGCCAATACCGAATTACGTTCATTGAGTGATAAAAGGGTTTTTGAATTTTATGATTTTATTACTTTGGATGATGGCGAAGCTCCAATAGAAAATTTGATTCATTTTATTAATGGTAAAAAGAGTATTGATGAGCTAAAACGCACTTTCACTTTAGTTGATGGCGAATTAAAATATATCAACAATACCGCCTGTACTGATTATAAGCAAGGCCAGGTCGGCACTCCGGATTACAGTGATTTTTTACTGGACCAATATATTTCGGCTATTGAAGTTGTAAACCCCATGCACAGCTTATGGAGTGATGGCAGATGGAACAAACTAACGATGGCGCATGGTTGCTATTGGGGCAAATGCACTTTCTGTGATATCAGCTTAGATTATATAAAATTATACGAACCCATCACTGCAGAATTACTCTGCAACAGAATGGAAGAGATCATTGCACAAACCGGGCAAAATGGTTTTCATTTTGTTGATGAAGCGGCACCACCAGCTTTGATGAGAGCCTTATCTCTGGAAATAATAAAAAGAAAATTAGTAGTGAGCTGGTGGGCAAATGTTCGCTTTGAAAAAAGTTTCACTCGTGATCTTTGTTTATTATTAAAAGCGGCTGGTTGTATTGCTATTTCAGGAGGACTGGAAGTTGCATCAGATAGATTGTTGCAACTGATAGATAAAGGAATCACTGTTGCACAAGTTGCAAAAGTGAATAAGCACTTCACAGAAGCTGGTATCATGGTGCATGCATACCTAATGTATGGCTTCCCTACACAAACTGCACAGGAAACAATTGATTCATTAGAAATGGTTCGTCAATTATTTCAAACAGGTGTTTTACAATCTGCCTTTTGGCATTTGTTTACGATGACTGCCCATAGTCCTGTTGGCTTGGATCCTGCAAAATATAAAGTGGAAAAAGTATCAGAGCTTGTTGGAACTTTTGCAAACAACGATATTGATCATATTGACGCAACCGGCGCTGATCATGAGAGTTTTGGTTTTGGGTTGAAAAAATCTTTATTGAATTATATGCATGGTGCTTGCTTCGATACACCGTTACGAGAATGGTTTGATTTTAAAACTCCTAAAACAACCATTGCTCCAGATTACATAGCAAACCTTTTATCAGAAGAAGAATATCTTTCTACAAAACCCAACACAAAAGTTGTATGGCTCGGAAATAAGCCCACTATCGAAATATTTACCAAATCAAAAAAAGGCAATCAGTGGGAAATGTGTTCTTTATCTTTTGAAACAAAAAAAGAAACATTTGAAATTAAGGTAGATAAAGAAGAAGGTATATGGCTGGCTGCTATGCTGGAAAAATTATCAGTGGATAATATTAAAACTTACACTTTACAAGAAGTGAAAGAACAATATGAAACTGCAGGCTTAAATGATTTTGAATTATTCTGGGATAATAAACCGGTAAATACGTTGTACAAAGCCGGACTATTGCAACTATAAAAATTTTCACCGACCTTTCCCTGTAGTTTACCGAGTTTTTGATGCAATATGCCTAAAGGCTATTGCTAACGGATTTTACGCAATATAGATTTGTGTAAAATTTATAAACAATGTCACATTTTAAAAATCGTCGTGAATTTTACATGCAAATGCAACAGAACAATCCACAATATCAACAGTATCACAAACGCAAGCGCACTTTGATTGGTGTGTTCTTTGTGATCATTGGTGCAGGGTTATTATTACGCACTGCCCATTTCCCAATACCAGGCTGGGTATTTACATGGCCAATGATCTTGATAGCAGTTGGTCTGTTTTCAGGGATCAGTCATAATTTTAAAAATATAGGATGGTTATTTCCGACATTGATCGGTGCCGGGTTCTTATTACAGGAAATTTATCCTGGCCTGGGTCTAAGACAATACATCTGGCCGATCGTTATCATCACCATTGGATTGGCATTCATCTTCAAACCAAAACGGCATTTTTTTCATACCGATGAAAAAAAAAATATTGTGCCTGGGGAGGCAACAACAGTGTTAGCTGATGAAAATGTAACCGTTTCTTCAGAAGATTTTATAGACTCCACTTCAGTATTCGGCGGCGTAAAGAAGACTAATATCAGTAAAAATTTCCAGGGAGGAAATATCACCAATGTTTTTGGCGGAGCCGAAATAAATTTATTACAAACTGATTTCAATGGCACAGCTACAATAGATATCAGTGAAATTTTTGGTGGCGTTAAATTACTCATTCCTGCACACTGGCAGGTAAGGATCGATGCCTCTGCAATCTTTGGCGGTATCAGCGATAGCAGGGACTTGACCAATGTAACAATGGATCCGAATAAATTATTAATTATCAAGGGTTCTGTGGTATTTGGCGGTGTGGATATAACCAATTTTTAGTACTAAATATTTAAACAACCTTATTTAGCTATGAACAAGTATCTAACCAAGATCATTTTCCAGATCATCAGCGGCGATGGAAATCATACAGCACAGTTTGAAGAACAATTACGTTTTGTATATGCAGAGAGTTATACAATGGCCATTGAAAAATCCCGTTCGATAGGATATGCTGAAGAAGAAAGTTTTTATAATAGTAGTAACGAATTGGTGCAATGGAAGTTCATTGATACAACAGAAATTTGTCAACTTACAAACTTATCTGATGGCTCTCAGTTATACTCTCGTATCATCGAATACGAAGATGGCGATATATATACCGACATCATTCGAAAAAAAGCATCTGATTTAGTAAGAGAAACCACAGAAGGAGTTATACATATTTCATAAATAGAAATGGCAAGATCCGTTTTTTACAGTTCTCGGTTTTTTCGGATATTCCTGCTTTGCTGGGGTATATGGATAGGTGCGTCAATAATTATTCTTCATCTTTCAGGACTTGATTGGATGACGGCTTCTTTTGATGCAGTAATATCAAATGCTTTATTGCTGTTCCCTTGTTTGTTGATCATTAGTATTCTGAGATTTTATCTTCCGCAGGCAAGTAACCTGGTGAACATTATTATATGGAACATTGTACTATCATTAGTTTGGGTATTTATATCAAAGCATGTTTTATATTTTATCGGTGATAATAATTATGCAGTTTTTTTACAAAATTCTTTGACGATACGTTTTGTAATTGCATTACTTATTTTAGGTTGGGTCACAATGATCTGCCATGTTTGGTATAATTCACAGGAGCAAAAAAAACAAGTACAGCGAAAATCTGAGACATTACAATTAGCAAAAGATGCAGAATTATTCAAACTAAGACAACAATTGCATCCACACTTTTTATTTAACAGCTTGAATTCGATCAATGCATTGATAGGCTTTAAACCTGATGAAGCAAGAAAGATGGTGCAGCAATTATCTGATTTTTTGCGAAGCACATTAAAGAAAGAAGAGAACGAATGGGTGCCATTACCGGAAGAAATTCAGCACCTGCAATTATATCTCGATATTGAAAAAGTAAGATTCGGTAAAAGATTATTTACCAATATTGAAATAAGTGATGAAGCTGAGCAAATGAAAACTCCGTCGTTATTATTGCAACCATTATTGGAAAACGCCATCAAGTTTGGTTTGTATGACACAACTGATAATGTAACGATTTACATAAAAGCATTTATCAATGACAATAATTTATTTATACAAATACAAAACCCTTTTGATGCTGTTACATCTAATGCTCATAAAGGGACAGGCTTTGGACTCTCCGCTGTAGGCAGAAGATTGCAATTAATTTTTAACCGAACAGATCTTTTGCAAACATCAACCGAAGGAAATATTTTTACAACAACAATCATTATTCCACAAAATGTATAAAGCAATAATTATAGATGATGAATTTTTAGCAAGAAATATTGTAGTGGAATATTTGCAGGCATATCCTAACATTACTATTGTTGAACAATGTGAAAATGGATTCGATGGATTAAAGGCAATTCATCAACATCAACCGGATCTTGTTTTTTTAGATATTCAAATGCCGAAAATCACGGGCTTTGAAATGCTGGAATTAGTTGAAGAAAAAGTATCCGTAATTTTTACAACAGCATTTGATGAATACGCTTTAAAAGCTTTTGATAATAACGCCATCGATTATTTATTAAAACCATTCAGCAAAGAAAGATTTGATAAGGCAATCCAAAAATGGCTGCAACATACAACAGCCATTGGTCAGCAAGAACAACTGTTAGAAGATGCTGCACAGTCTACACAGCAAAACAGAGTTGTTGTAAAAACGGCGGGTAAGATAAAGATCATTCCTGTGGGAGATATTTTATACTTAGAAGCAGATGATGATTATGTAAAAATCCATACAGCTGAAGGAGCATTTCTAAAGAACAAAACCCTGAGCTCTTTTGAAAAAATATTGGATGCACAATTATTTGTTCGCTCACATAGGTCCTATATGATCAATGTTCAGGAGATAACAAAGATCGTTCCTCATGAGAAAGAAAATTTTCTTGCAATATTAAGATCAGGTACGAAAGTACCTGTGAGCAAAGCAGGTTATACTAAATTGAAAGAAGTTTTAGGCATTTAATTAGTTCCCAATATTTCGTTTTGATACATCTCAACTAATTTATCAAAGGAAATTCTATTACTAGCTCTGGGAGAAGGAGAATACAAGATCACCAGTTCAATTGTTCTTCCTTTAAATTCCATTTTGCTTTTTATGGGTTTAATTCCTTTAGGAAATTTATGCTCAATATTTTTTGCTTTCAAAAATTTATTGAACCAACCAACCGCACTTACTATGCCACTACTACTGGTAAATAATATTTTATTGATCGATGGATTCTCCTCCAATATTTGAAAAATATCCATGTATTCAATGACTATCAGGTTTTCGTCTAATGAACTATTATCATTGCGGATGATGGTATGCCCCATATCTGTAATCGCTATCGGCAATTTTCGTAAAATTTCTTTTCGTTCATTCACCGCATCCAATCCTGAAAAATATTTTAATTCTGTTTTCAAGATAGCTGCCATTATTCTCCAAAATAAATTTGCCGTATTGGGGTAAAAGAATTCGTATTTCCAATTACGCTTTGCCGTTGGAAAAGTACCAACGATCAGCACTTTACTGTTTGGAGGAGCAAACCATTTCCAGGGATGTATTTCTTGTTCTTGCATCATTTACAATCAGCACAAATACCATGCACAACCATTTCGGCCTGGGCGGGTGTAAAGTCTTTTGGCAATTTAACAGTAGGTACAGTTACCTCTTCAAGGCAAATAGTTTTATTACAACTATCACAAACAAAATGAACATGATTGTCATGATGATGTCCTGCTTCGCAATTGTCTTTGCACAATGCGTATAAAATGGAATTATCTGTGGTGGGTATTAAATGTATTATTCCTTTATCAACAAATGTTTGTAGCGTACGGTATACGGTTACCCTGTCGAAGATCTCTCCGGTACTTTTCTCAATATCAGCATGCTCCAAGGCACCTTCGCTTTTTAAAAAAAGCTCCAGTATCTTTTTGCGTCCATCAGTTACGCTGAGATTATTTTTCTTTAAAATTTCTAGTACCATTATTTTTTTCTCCTATAAAATTACTAATAAAATAGAACACTGATTTCACTTATTGAACTTATGACCCCTTATAATTTGATCTGTGAAAATCAGTCAGATCAGTTCAATCAGTGTTCCATCCTTACAAACTCCTCGTTTGGTATTTCTCCCCTAACAAGCCATTTATATCTTTCAATAATTTTTGTACTTCATCCTCTTTCAACCCATCATAAATGCCTCTTACTTTTGAACGCTTATCTACTAAAGCAAAAAACTGAGTATGGATGAATTGATCAGCAATATTTTGAGCAGAATCAGGCTTATTATTATCGATCATATAACCATGCCTTGCTAAATTATATAAGGATGTTTTATCTCCTGTTAAAAAATTCCAATTACTATTTTGAACATTTTTATTCATTGTGCTATCATAATAGATAGTATACTTTTCATCAACTTTCTTCAATATGCCATTCAGCATTTGAGCTTCATACATTTTCAAAACAGGCACACTATCCACTTCCGGCATGCAGGTATGGGATAAGATCATAAAATCCTTTTCATTTTTATATTCATCATACACCCGACGCATATTAGCATTCATCCGTGGGCAAATGCCCTTACAAGTTGTAAAAAAATATTCAGCAACATATACTTTACCCTCAACTTCTCTGTTAGTAATGACCTTATTATCCTGATTGGTAAATGAATAAGTAGGGATATTATTATTGATCACCGGAAGATTAGACTGAGAAAAATCATTGTCTTTAAAAACAAAAAGAAAATATACTGCCAGCAGTATCACAAAAAAAATTATATACGGTAACCACTTTCTACTCATTTCGATATTTTTTGCAAAGGTACTAATTAAAACTTGCAACATTATTGCAAATATCATATCTTTGCCTTCCTCAAAATGGCAGTAAAAATTAATTGGGACGCATTCGGAATAGGTACTTCGGTAGCCTGTGCAATACATTGTGCAGTATTGCCGATCATTGCATCGAGCCTGCCTGTTTTTGGTATTGAATTGATTCACAATGTTTTCTTTGAATGGACCATGATCTCTATTGCTTTTATTGTGGGAACTTACTCGCTGTTTCATGGTTACATCAAGCATCATCGTTCATTAGCACCCGTTTTTATTTTTACTTTTGGATTTTTGTTCCTTGTGTTTAAAGAAGTTTACACCTCATTAGAAATTCCTTTTCTGATCATTGCAGTTGTATTTATTATTTCTGCACATTACTACAACTACAAGCTTTGCCATCGCAGCAAATGCACATCAGCGCATCACGTTCATTAATACTTTAAAAAATTATTACCTTGTATAAAACTTTATACAATGCGTAAAATTATTTTTCTATCGCTATACTTTCTCTTTCAAACATTATTATTATCTGCTCAATCAAAAGATGAGATCACTGTACGTAATATTTTAAAAGAACAAACTGCCAGTTGGAACAAGGGCGACATTGAGGCATTTATGTCAGGCTATTGGAAAAATGATTCTCTAATGTTCATCGGTAAAGAAGGTATTACTTATGGCTGGCAAAAAACTTTAGAAAGCTATAAAAAAGGATACCCTGATACTGCTTCAATGGGTAAATTAACTTTTGATATACTGGAAGTAAAAAGATTATCTGTGTTGTATTTTTTTGTTGTAGGCAAATGGCATCTGTCAAGAAGCATTGGTGATATCGGTGGTGCTTTTACTTTAATTTTTAAAAAAGTAAAAAACAAATGGGTGATCGTTGCAGATCACAGTAGTTAAGGATAAGTAGCCAATTTTCTGAAAACATATTTTGTGCAGAACAAATAAGATAGATACAATCCTATTGCTGATGCAGCTATATCACCATAGTCAAAGGTTCTACCAAATAGAGGTATCAATTGAAATAATTCATTCAGAACAAGTAGCCCAAAGGCAGTAAGGCAGAACATCTTAAGCGAATAAGTATTTGTAAGATCAATGTATTTTGATAACAACCAAAAGCAGCCCATTGGCAACAGCAGAGCGCCAATAAGATTAGGTGCTATACCAAGAACATATTTTAATGGTTGATGAAAATCAAAATAAGGACGGAGCCCCCATTTGATGATCCAGATAAATATAGTTCCAACAACAACTGAAAGTTTGCAGAATACTTTTGCAGGCATAAGGTTTAATTATCAGGCGTAATTTACATAATTATCAATATATACCTAATAAGTGTTGGTGGGTATTATTTACTTAATCTTTCCCGCCATTTTTTTACATAATAAAAAATAAGCAGTCCAAGGCTTATAAGAAACCATGCATAAAATATATAATTGCCTAATGATGGTTCATCTTCAAAAAAAGCAAAATTAAAATAGATACCCAGCGTCATATTAACGAGTAACCATAACATCGCCATGGAAAGTGATTGTAATACCCTCACTAAAAAATCTTTCACATCCGGTTCAACACTCATATAACTATTTTAAACGTAGCTGTTCAAACTCTTCGGCGCTTCCACTAAAAACATTAAAATCCACATACGCATCTATGCCATTTACATTTCCTGATTCATTATGTTGCCAGAAGATCCAATCCCTTTTTATTCGTGGTTTATTTTTTATAAGATAATGAGCTACCCATAATGGATAGTCATCAAATTTGCCCGACAAATAACTTTTATAAAATCCTACATTGGTATAAATGATCGGTTTAACACCGTATTTCTTTTCGACTTCTATCAGCCAATCACTTAAACGTTGCTGTAAGTCTGTAACATTTTCGCCATTGATCTGTTCAATATCTAAAACAGGCGGAAGGTCTCCCTTTTCTAAACGTACCTGCCGAATAAAATGCTTAGCCTGCAAAATCCCACTTTTTGCAGGATTAAAAAAATGGTAAGCGCCCCGGGGAATATAATTTGCTTTTGCCCCACCCCAATTCCTTTTGAACATATCGTCTGTTCGGTCTGTCCCCTCGGTTGCTTTCATAAAACAGAATCCAATATTAATATTTTTAATTTGCATTGCCCTTACCTCTTCCCAATCTACCCTTTTTTGATAATGACTAACATCTATTCCGTGAATCGAATAATTGACCGGTATTTCGATACCAAATCCCGGGTAACGTACAAATCTTGGCTTGTTATATAAGTAATATGCCAAGGCAGCTAAACCTGTTAAGAATAACCAAAAAAATAATACCCATTTTCCACTTAACTTATTGCTTATCATGCTATAGTAATTATTCTACACCCATTAATTGGCATATTTTTTGCTAAATAAGGCAATATTTTTTACCAAGCTAACGTTAGTATAAAATATTGATATTTAACCAATTGTAATTTTTTCATTTCATTGTTATATTAAATATAGATTCATGTTAACCAATATCCAGAAATTTTTACCTAAACTTTTGTTAGGATGCGTAATTTTTGCCTCAGTTAATGCTTATGCAGGTAACTATGGAGATACTACCAAAAAGATATTGTTGGCTGAATTGGATAAAAAGATCGAGCCCCTATATATTACAAAACCTGCCAATATAGTTTTCCCTGAAATTTTAAAAGGAAATGAAGAAGAAGCTTTAAGCTATGTAGAAAAATTCAGCACCAATCGCAGAGACTATATTATAAGAATGTACAATAAAGGAAAAAAACTATTTCCTAAAGCTTCTACTATTTTAAAGAAACATAATGTTCCCCAGGAATTTAAAGTGTTATTAGCCCTTGAGTCAGCCTTCAATGCAAATGCAGTTTCTTGTGCCGGCGCTGTTGGTTACTGGCAAATAATGGATGCTGTGGCAGGTGAATACGGAATTAAGCATGTAAAACAGCTTAGCAAAGAGGAAAAGAAAAAAATAATGAAAGAAAATCCTAAAAAAGCTGATAGCATTTTTAAAGCTATGGCCAAACAAAAGGATGACCGTAAGAATTTTAATATTGCTACTACAACAGCTGCAAAATATTTAAAGGATAGGGTGAAAAATTTAGGTAATAACTGGCTTTTAATTGTTGCAAGCTATAACTGTGGCGTAGGAAATGTTTGGAGTGCTATGAAACAAAGTGGTAAAGCAAATCCAACATTCTGGGACATTAAAAACTTTTTACCTTTAGAAACTCGTAACTACGTAATGAACTTTATAGCAATGAATGTAATTTTTCATAATTACGATAAGTTCACCAAAAAGACACTCACATTTGCTCCGGAAAAGATCATGGTTGATAATTTTGAGCAGCATATGAATACTGAGTTGGATAAGTAAGAAATCTCTTTTCTCCCATTCATCTGTTGTAATTAGGAGTTACCTTTGTGCTATGCCGCAAGTGAACTGGAAGGATACTACAAATTTATTAAGCAAACTAACCCCACGACGGTTTTGGAACGGCGTAAAAGTGCTCAGCAGTTTTTATGCGTCACGGATGTTGAACAAGCCTGTTCAATGGGGCTATCCTGTTTCTATTTCATTTGAACCAACTACCAGTTGCAACCTTCGTTGCCCCGAATGTCCAAGTGGTTTAAGAGCATTTACACGTCCTACAGGAATGTTGCAAAAAGACTTTTTTACCCGGACCATTGATGAGATCCATAAAGAACTTTTATACCTGATCTTTTATTTCCAGGGAGAGCCATTTTTAAATCCGGCTTTTTTGGAGATGGTAAAATATGCTTCGTCAAAAGGCATTTACACAGCTACCAGTACCAATGCACATTATTTAACGGATGAAGTAGCTAAAAAAACTATTGAAAGTGGTTTAGACAGACTGATCATTTCCATTGATGGTACTACACAAGATGTTTACCAGCAATACCGGATAGGTGGTAATATCAATAAAGTACTCGAAGGCGCAAGAAATGTTGTGAAATGGAAAAAAGAATTGAAAAGCAATACGCCTTTTATCTTCTTTCAATTCCTGGTTGTAAAACCCAATGAGCATCAAATTGAAGAAATAAAAAAACTGGCAAAGGAAGTTGGCGTTGATGAAGTGCGTTTTAAAACTGCACAGGTTTACGATTATGAAACTGACCCAAATAAGCTGATCACTTCTATAGATAAATTCAGCAGGTATAAAAAAAATACTGATGGCACTTATACTGCTAAAAATAAATTATCCAACAGGTGCTGGAAACTACAGCACGCCAATGTAATTACCTGGGACGGATTAGTAGTGCCCTGTTGTTTTGATAAAGATGCTACGCATCAATTGGGTAATTTGAAAAATCAATCCTTCAAAGAGATCTGGCACAATGATAATTACAAACAATTCCGGTCTGAATTGAAAAAAAGCCGCAAAAACATTGATATTTGTGCTAACTGCAGTGAAGGAGTTTCAGTTTGGAAAGACTAATTTTTGCATATGCCTATAACTTTCAATAATCGTCTTCGGCAAATCATCTTACTGATCATCATTTTTTTATTGGCGCTTGTCCTGTTAAAACAGATGTATGTTTTTTTGCCGGGCTGTCTTGGTGCTATCACCATGTACATTTTATTAAGAGAATATTTTTTCAATCTTACCATAAAAAAACAATGGAACAAATCACTGGTGGCAACAGGTTTCATTATTATATCACTGGTAGTATTCGCCATACCTATTTTCTTTTCCATCCAACTTTTAACCAATAAGGTATTGGCCTACGTAAACAATTCTGCAGATCTCTTAGGAGATGCAAAGCTTGTAGGAAAACGACTGGAAGGATTGATCGGTATCCCATTATTAACAGATGAGAACATTGCTTCATTGCAAAGAAAGATCACAACTTTTTTACCTAAGGTATTGAACAGCTCCTTAAATATTTTAAGCAATCTTGCTGTTATGTTTTTCTTGCTTTATTTTTTATTGGTTAATGGAAGAAAGATGGAAACCTTTCTTGACAAATTCATTCCTTTAAAAGAAGAAAATGTTCATTTACTGAGCAATGAAACAAAAAGTATGATCAAAGCAAATGCAATTGGTATTCCTATTCTTGCTGTTATACAAGGGGTAATTGCTATGATAGGTTATTGGATATTTGGAGTGAACGACATTGTATTGTGGGGATTTCTTACAGGTATTTGTTCTATGATCCCGATTGTAGGAACGGGTATCATCTGGGTGCCATTAGTTGCATATTTTTTTGCGGTAAACAATATAACATCCGGAATAGGATTATTGGTATTTTCTGCAGTTATACTCACTAATATAGATTATGTAGCAAGATTAACGATCCTTAAAAGGTTGATCAACGTACATCCACTGATAACTATTTTTGGCGTGATCGTTGGGATTGGTCTTTTTGGTTTTTGGGGCGTGATTTTTGGGCCATTATTAATAAGTTATTTTATTATACTTGTAAAAATTTATATTAACGAATTTGGCACCGAAAAAGCAAAATCAGTTACGTAAACCTTATCATCATGAGTTTAGAAAAAGCCATTAATCAGACAAAGTTTAAAAGTGAATACCAGAAAGCTACCATCAACCTGATATATACCCACAACTGGCTGGTAGAGCAGGTAAAGCCATTTTTTGAAAAAGAAGGATTAACCTTACAACAGTTCAATATACTCCGAATTTTACGAGGGAGCCAAGCACCTTTATCTACTTTGCAAATAAGGGAGAGAATGCTTGACAAGATGAGTGATACGAGCCGTATTGTTGACCGGTTGATCATTAAGGGGCACGCCAAAAAAAATATTTGTAAGGAAGATAAACGCCTGGTAGATATCAGCATTACAGAAAGTGGTAAAAAAGTATTGACAAAGATCGATAAAATAGAAGAGAAGATGGACAATATAATTGATGGCCTTACCGAAACAGAAGCAAAACAATTGAATAAATTATTGGATAAGATCAGGAAGACTGATTAAATAAAGTTGTTTTAAGCCCCACCCATCCTTAATAAGGTGGATAACTAAATACCATCCCCTCTCTTGCATTTTTCTGCTTTTGTTTTTATCTTTAAAAGAGTCAGTTCATTCATCAGATTTCCTCACTTTTTAAACGATCAAAGCCATGCAGAATACCTCCTTAGGCAACAACGGATATGCTGTTTATCCAGGTGCATTTGTTCCAATTTTAAATGAAGAAGAGATAAGGAACACCTTTCAATCGCTTCATACTAACGGTGTAACGCACCCTAAAATAAATTTCAAGGAAACACAGCATGAATTAATTATTGATGTGGTCATTCCTGGCGTAAAAAGAGAAGAATTTTTATTGAATACTGATGATAATGTTCTATCTGTGAGTGTTATACATAGTGAACACGAAACATATAGTCAGCCTGGTGTAGAGGCATGTCAATTTCATTACGAATGTTTTGATCGTAAAATTCACCTGCCGGCAAATGTGGATACAGAGTTTGTAAGCGCTGAATATAAAGAGGGGATATTGCATATTCATATGCCCAAAACCAAGGGGCCTGTACAAAGATCTCACTCGAGAATAGTGGTGTATTAACATTAGCAGATATTTTTAAAAAAGCCGGCTTCAAAAGCCGGCTTTTACTATAATAACACTATGGGGAAAACGCCTGAACTGATATGTAAAAATATTTGTGATACTTTGCATAACTTAAAACCCTGTTTAATATCTCGAAAAACGAATAGCAAATGAAAAAGTACATCTTAATAATTTTCTTTTTTTTACCCCTGATAGGCATAGCACAAAATATAAAGATCAAAAAAAACGAGGTCTTTGTAAATGACTCGCCTTATTGTAAGATCATTGGCAAAACCGGTATTGGAGCAGCATTCAACTCCGAAGGCTTTTCTATTACATCCCTTGAAGGAAAAGAATTGATCCAGGTAAAAAAGGAGCCCGGCAATTATCACCTTGTATTTATGGAAGATGGTGCAAAAATGAACATCAGAAAACCAATAGCTTCATTGTCCGGACAAAAGCATTTTATAAAAACAATGTACAATTCAAACTTGCTTGAAAATGATGAGATCAATGTTACTAATAGAGAATTTTTTCTTGAAAAAATAGATGAAGCTAGTGTTGAAGATCGTGAAATTGCTCAAACCAGTGCGAATGGAACTTATAATGTAGTTGAAAGAAATACCAGTGTCCCTATACAGATCTATGAAAATAGTATTGATCAGGATGGGGTTTCGATTGCAACCTTCATGACTTCTGATGAAGAAACACCAGATGGCACTTTAAAATCAGTTATAACATTTTATCTTATCAATGGAACCAAAGCTGCTAAGCTTGACGTAGAAAATAAAGATGTTAGCAACAATAACTTGGTTACTTTTAAAAACAATAATCTTGTTACATTAAAAGAACTAAAAGGCGATATGTATAGCGATAAATTCCAAAATGTAAAAACAACCGCCCTTTGGCTGATCAGCAGGGGTTATTTGTAACATAAGTTAAGTGCTACTAGCTCGACTCTATAACTCACCTGACAGTCTTTGAAGCGGAGGCGATTTCTATTTTCTCTACCTTTGCAACTCATAATTTTTAATTCATAACTCATAATTCCTCAACATGCCAGGTTTAGAATTTTTTGGAGCCGAAGAACGTAAAGAAGTAAATGACGTTTTAGAAACAGGTATCTTAATGCGTTATGGTTTTGATGGCCCTCGTAAGGGTATCTGGAAAGCAAAAGAAATGGAAGCGGCTATCTGCAAAACATTTGGCAGCAAGCATGCACATTTATTGAGTAGTGGAACAGCTGCATTAACGACAGCAATGGCGGCACTGGGTATTGGTTATGGCGATGAGATCATTTTACCTTCTTTTACATTTGTGGCAAGTTTTGAAGCAGTGTTAAGCGTTGGTGCTATTCCTGTTTTTGTTGATGTGGATGATACATTGACATTAGATCCTGCAGCTGTTAGAAAAGCGATCACACCGAAAACAAAATGTATCATGCCCGTACACATGTGCGGCAGCATGGCTGACCTTGATGCGTTACAAGCAATTTGTAAAGAGCATAATTTATTATTATTGGAAGATGCCTGTCAGAGTATTGGCGGATCTTATAAAGGAAAGAAATTAGGCACTATTGGTGACGCCGGTACTTTTAGTTTTGACTTTGTAAAAACAATTACCTGTGCTGAAGGCGGTGTAGTGATGACCAATAACGCTGATGTACACACGAAATGTGATGGATATACTGATCATGGTCACGACCATTTAGGTGTTGACCGTGGCGCAGACCTTCATCCTTTTGTTGGATACAATTTCCGTATCAGTGAATTACATGCTGCGGTTGGATTAGCACAGATACAAAAACTGGATATGTTCTTATCTGTGCAAAATAAAAATCATACTGCGTTAAAAAATATTTTATCTACAGTTCCTGAAATTAGTTTCAGAAGAATTCCTGATGAAGCTGGTGATAGCAAAACTTTTTTAAGTTGGTTTTTACCAACTGCTGAAATGACACAGGCTGTTGTTGCTGAATTAAAAGCACAAGGCATTCTTGCCGGTAATTTTTATTGGTTTGATAATAACTGGCATTATGTACGCAAATGGGACCATCTTAAAAACAGCATTACACTCAATGCGTTAAGCCCTGAAAATAAGGCTGCCGTAATACACCATACTAACAAAGACTTTGCTCCAAGCGATGCTATTATGAGCCGTTGTATCTCTACTGCTATTGGTTTACTTTGGACGGAAGAGCAAGTGAAGACTAAGGGTGAGCAGATTTTAGCGATTGTGAGGAAGGTGATTGGGTAAGGTTTATTTTCTTTTACCACAAAAAAGCATATAGTTTATGTTTTTGGTACTTTATGGCTAAATAAATTATTATCCCTAAAATACTAAAATTAAACATGATTGTAAAAATCATATTTACATTAAGAAAATAAATTAGAAGATTGGGAAGCAATACTAAAGTAGTCAATATCCAAGGTTTAATTAAAATAAAAAAGCTCGCCTGCTCTTCGTAAATTTTCCCTATAGATTTTAAATGCAGATTGAATATTTTTAAACTGTGACGAACATCAGTTATAGAATTTTCTTTATAATACTTTATGCAAGACTCTAATGAATTTATAACAAGTTCTTTGCTCTCAGGCTTTATAAGATGAAGGTTTAAGATAAAATTTTCAATACTATTGATATGATAGTATTTTTTATCTGCATTAAAAACTCTTTTTCTATATCTGCAAGTAGCATATTCATATTTTGTACTTACAATACCTGCACTATCAAAAATTTCAAATAGTGTGTATTCTCCCATCCTCTTATAATTGGATGATCGGCGGATTGAGCATTAAAAACAACCTGTCGAATTTTTCTCTTCGCATCTTTTGCAGCGGCGGCAATAATATCTAAAAATAATTCTGGTTGTACAAGATTGGTACAACTGGACGTAACTAAAAACCCTCCGGGCTTAACAAGCTTTATTCCACGTAAATTAATTTCTTTATAGCCGGCTTTTGCTTTGTCAATACTGCTACGGCTTTTGGTGAATGATGGAGGGTCCAGCATTACAACATCCCAACGTTTTTCTTCTTTGGTCCAGTTTTTCAAAACATCAAAAGCATTTACACATTCAAATTTGCAAATGTTTTCAAGCCCGTTCAATGCTGCATTTTTGTTGCACATATCAACAGCACCTTGTGAAATATCTAAACCTAAAACAGACTTAGCGCCATAAAATCCTGCACTAATTTCGAAAGAACCGGTGTAACAAAATGCACCTAACACATCAGCATCTTTTACAATATGCTGGATGACTCGGCGGTTATCCTGCTGATCTAAAAAGTAACCAGTCTTTTGTCCGTTGGCAATATCTACATTGAACTTGATGCCATTTTCATTGATGATGATATTGGTGTCAAATTGTTCGGATAAAAATCCTTTCTGTTGTTCCAATCCTTCCAACTCACGAATGGGCACATCATTACGTTCGTAAATTCCTTTGGGAGAAAACAATTCATTTAACGCTTTTACGATAGATGGTTTCCAGACATCAATGCCCAATGCCAAAGTTTGTATCACAAAATAATCATTGAATTTATCGATGATCAATTGTGGTATATCATCCGCTTCGCCAAAAATGAGCCGGCAGTTTTCTACATACCCTATTTTTTGACGGTATTCCCAGGCTTCTTTTATTTTATTGTAGAAAAAAGCATCATCAATATTTACATTCTTATCTCTCGTCAGTAAACGAACAGATATCTGCGATTTTGGATTGTAATATCCCTTGCCGATAAAGTTCTTATCAAAAGTGAACACATTCACTATTTCCCCTGGTTGAGGAGAAGCATCTCTTTCTTTGCCCGTATTTACTTCATTGGAAAATATCCATGGATGGCCCAATTCTACCCTGCGACTGATATTCTTATTAAGAACAATACTTTTCATGGCGCAAAGGTAACTTTAACCAAGAGGAAATTAATGGTATTTAAACTTTCCTTCCAGCCTGTCGCACCCCTCCACAGAACCCAGTCGAAATTTTATTGGAAAATTTGTAAATTTTTCTATTTTTATTTCCTGTTTGCAGAAAAAACCAAGATTTGAGAAATAAAAATTTGATGGAACCGGTGACAAAATTCCCCGATATTTTGAAAAAGTGGGACTAAATGAAACGCTTATTGGACGTGGACTATAGCTATAATTAAGCAGGAATTTGGGCTGCGAAAACAACACTAATTTTTGGGCTACACTAACATTTACCACAAAAATCGTGCAAAAAATAAAAATTTTAACTACTTTAGTCATAGCAAAGGTGCATTTGTATGTAAATTTACGACAGAAATCCGTGAATAGTTTTATTACCTAACCTATCTTAACTATTGAAATTATGGCTTTAAGTCAAGGACTATATCAAAAACAATTACAGAAATTATCTCCACAGCAGATTCAATTAATGAAACTGTTGCAGGTGCCCACACAACAGCTTGAAGAAAGGATCAAAGAGGAATTGGAAGAAAATCCGGCATTGGAAACAGGTGAAGAAGAGGAAACAGAAGAGTTTGAGAATGATAACACTACAGAAGATGCAGAACCAACTGATGAATATGACCTTGATGGCAGTACAGATGAATACGAAAATATAGATATCAGCGATTACGTACAGGATGGAGATGATGACATAGCGGACTACAGGATGAAAGATGAGAATTATCCTGAAGCTGATGATGGTAAAACTATTCCTCATAAAGTGGAAACGGGGTTCAATGAACTTATGCTGGAACAATTGGGTATGCTCAACCTGGATGAACATCGTCATAAAGTGGCTGAACAGATCATTGGTAACCTTGATGATGATGGTTATTTACGCAGGGATATTACAGCTATTATGGATGATCTTGCCTTCAGGCAAAATATACAAACCACTGAGGAAGAGCTTGCTGAACTGATCCTTGAGATACAACAGTTCGACCCTCCAGGTGTGGCTGCAAGAAACTTACAGGAATGCCTGCTGATCCAACTTGAAAGAAAGATAAATGATGGGCCGCATATTGAGTTAGCTATTAAGGTGCTTGAAAAATACTTTGAAGAGTTTACCAAAAAACATTACGAAAAAATTCAGCGAGGATTAAATATAACTGATGATCAATTAAGAGACATCATTGCCCAGATCGTAAAATTAAATCCTAAACCAGGTGGCAATATTGGTGATAGCGGAAAAAATGAAGGATATGTAATTCCTGATTTTTTTATTGTAAACAATGTTGGGAAATTAGAGATCACATTAAACAGCAGAAATGCTCCGGACCTCCGTATCAGTGAGGGATACAGGGATATGTTGAAAGATTACGAAAGAGGAAGCAAAAAAGACAAACGCCAAAAAGAAGCTGTACTCTTTATCAAACAAAAAATAGATTCAGCCAAATGGTTCATTGATGCTATCAAGCAGCGCCAGCATACTTTATTGAGTACAATGGAAGCCATCATGAATTATCAATATGAATTCTTTTTGACCGGTGATGAAACAGAATTGAGGCCAATGATCTTGAAAGATATTGCTGAAAAAACGGAATTGGACATCAGTACTGTAAGCCGTGTAGCCAACAGTAAATTTGTACAGACAGAATTTGGAACTTACAGGCTTAAATTTTTCTTTAGTGAAAGTTTACAAACAGACAGCGGAGAAGAAGTGAGTACAAGAGAGGTTAAAAAAATATTGAGCGACCTTATAGAAGGCGAGAGTAAAAAACATCCTTTAAGTGATGAAAGATTAACTGAATTATTACAGGAAAAAGGATATAATATTGCACGACGTACAGTTGCCAAATACAGGGAACAACTAAATGTACCTGTGGCAAGATTAAGAAAAGTATTATAATGGACGACAGACAACAGACAACGGACAACGGAAAGCAAACTTTAGATAGTAGTTCATTTTCTGTGGACAGTCGTCCGTCGTCCGTTGTCATAAAATTCTTTGCTCACTTTTTCTCTTACATTTTCCATCCGCTATTCATTCCCCTTTACATTTATTGGTTCCTTGCATTTATACATCCTACCTATTTTTCAGGTTTTGGTGATCTTGCTAAAAAGAAATTGATGCTTTCAATTGTCTTGAATGCAGTTTTTTTTCCTGCAATCACGGTATTGCTACTAAAAGGATTAGGATTTATTGAATCCATTTATTTACGTACACAAAAGGATCGCATCATTCCCTACATCGCATCAATGACCTTTTTCTTCTGGACGCAGTATATGCTCAGAGAGCAGCATTATATCCCAAGAATATTGGTGGCTTTTATGTTCGGTGTATTTATCTCTTCGGCAGCGGCACTCATCGCAAATATTTATTACAAGATAAGCATGCATGCCATCGGGATGGGTGGAGTTGTTGGTCTTTTTATTGTAATCATGAATCAGAACTCAATGCTGATGACCATTCCCTTAAGCATTGCCTTATTGATCTGCGGAATTGTTTGTACATCCAGATTATTGATCAGCAATCACACCCAAAAAGAAATTTATGTTGGCCTAATTGTAGGTTTAATTTCCCAGTTTATTGGTGCCGCAATTAATTTATAAGTTTTTTTTCCTATCTTAACATTACCGAACAATTGCCTGCCTGTTAGTATAACTTTTAATATTTTATTGAATGCATTTATCACCGAGAGAAACGGAAAAGCTATTGCTTTTTTTAGCAGGCGAGTTGGCTGAAAAAAGAAAAAAAAGAGGACTAAAACTTAATTACCCTGAAGCCATAGCCCTGATCAGCAGTCATTTATTGGAAGCTGCACGGGACGGAAGATCTGTAGCCGACCTAATGCAATACGGCGCTACCATTCTAACAAAAGATGATGTAATGGAAGGCATTGCAGAAATGATCCATGATGTGCAGATAGAAGCCACATTCCCCGATGGAACGAAGCTTGTAACAGTACACAATCCGATAAGATAATTTTAAAAACGAATGCAGATTTAATATTAAAGCATCGTAAATCGTAATTCTAAAATCGTAAATAGACATGATTCCCGGAGAATATATTTTAGGCAAAGGAGATATTCAATGCAACGTTGGAAGAAAGACCTTAAAACTTGGTGTTGTCAATACCGGTGATCGTCCGGTGCAGGTTGGTTCACATTTTCATTTTTTTGAAGTAAATAAATTAATGCAATTCGAGAGAGCAAAAGCTTTTGGGATGCGTTTGAATATTGCTGCAGGAACTGCTGTGCGTTTTGAACCCGGAGAGGAAAAGGATGTGGAGTTGGTGGAATTTGGGGGCAATAAAAAAATAGTTGGCTTTAATAATCTGACAGATGGTGAAATAAATAATGCAAGCCTTAAAGCTGCTGTAGACCGTTCAGCTGAAAAGGGTTTTAAAAACAAAGGGTAACCTACAAAATTTGCTGTATGAGATATTTGAGACCGGGTTTTATTCTACTTGCTTCATGCTTTTTTTTAAATAGTTTTTCTCAAACCAAGCCAAGTGCTATAACTGCCATTCGTGAAGGAGATATTAAAAAAGATCTCTACGAAATGGCATCAGATCATTTCAGAGGAAGAGAGGCAGGAACATTAGATGAACTAAAAGCGGCAACATGGCTTGCAGAAAAAGCAAAGGCTGCAGGTTTTTTGCCGGCAGGCGATGATGGTACTTTCTTCCAATTCTTCCCATTAATACGGAGTAGGATAATGCCTAACAGCACTATTAAAATAGGTGACCGCTCATTTGATTTATGGCAAAATGTATTGATCTCTCAAATTGCTCCGGCAAATATTTCTGCACCTGTAGTGTTTATTGGTAAAGGGAAATATGATGACCCCGGCAATATTGATATTAAAGGAAAAGCTGTTGCTATCGAGGTTTCAAAAGATGATATAAGCCTGGATATTTCATTGCCAAACAGGAGATATCTTGGATACGTTTCCCGTAAGTATGCTGTTAACTTAGTTGCTAAAGGAGCTGCTGCAATTATTTTTATTTCGGATGAAATTGCAGATGACAGCTGGGCAGAAAATATTCCTTATATAACCCGTGGTTTATATGATATAGAAGGCGGTCCTAGCGCAAACGTACAAGCGAAACCTCCATACATTTGGTTGCATAAGGATGAACTTGAATTTATTAAAACATCCGGATTGGTTTTAACTGCAAACCTGAATGTTGAAACTTTTGAATATCCATCTGTGAATGTAGTGGGCAAGATCCTTGGAACAGATCCAAAACTGAAAAAAGAAAATGTTCTTTTTTCCGGTCACATTGATCACGACGGAATAAGAATGGCGGAAGGCGGGGACTCAATTTACAATGGCGCTGATGACAATGCAAGTGCCTGTGTAGCTTTATTAGCAATAGGAAGAGCCTTTAAAAAACTTCCGGGCAAACGTTCTGCATTATTTGTATGGCATGGCTCTGAAGAACGTGGCCTGCTTGGTTCTAAATGGTTTGCATTACGTCCTACTGTTCCAAAATCTTCTATTGTTGCTGTATTAAATGCTGATATGATCGCAAGAAATCATCCTGATAGCGCAGCACTTTTAGGATCACAGCCTCCTCATCTTAATTCAAAAGCATTGGTAAAAATGGCAATGGAGGCAAATAATGAAGGACCAAAATTTAAATTAGATACGCTTTGGGATAAGCCGGAACATCCTGAAACATTTTATTTCAGAAGTGATCATTTGCCTTATGCCCGTGAAGGAATTCCTTCAATATTTTATACAACAATGTTACACCCTGAATATCATACACCCATGGACGAAGCCTCTCATATTGATTACAAAAAATTATTAAAGATGACGCAATGGATGTACAGGACAGGATGGAAAGTTGCTAACGCAAATGTCAAACCGGCATTAGAGCGCAATTTTAATTTAGAAAGATAATTCCCAAGGAATTTCAATTATTCATTTTTAATTACTGACTTATAATATGAGTTTTTCGATCAACCGCATTAAGTACGCAAACATGTATGGCCCAACTACAGGTGATAAGGTAAGACTTGGCGATACAGAATTGTTTATTGAAATAGAAAAAGATTATACTGTTTATGGAGATGAAGCAAAATTTGGCGGGGGTAAAACCATTCGTGATGGTATGGCACAATCGGCAACGGCTACACGAAAAGATGGTGTACTTGATTTCGTGATCACCAGTGTGATGATCATTGATCATTGGGGAATTGTAAAAGCTGATATCGGTATTAAAGACGGAAAAATTGTTGGTATTGGCAAAGCCGGAAATCCTGATACAATGGATGGCATTTTTCCCAATATGATCATAGGTGCAAGTACAGAAGTACATGGAGGAGCAGGATTGATAGCGACTGCCGGCGGTATTGATACACATATTCATTTTATTTGTCCGCAACAGATCGACCATGCATTGTTCAGTGGTATTACAACAATGATTGGTGGAGGCACCGGCCCTGCAGACGGGACAAATGCAACAACAGTTACACCCGGTGCATGGAACATTCAAAAAATGTTGGAAGCAGCGGAAGCATTTCCTATGAACCTTGGTTTTTTTGGAAAAGGAAATTGTGCAAATTTAGATCCGTTGGAAGAACAAATTGAAGCAGGTGCTTTGGGTTTAAAAATTCATGAAGATTGGGGAAGTACAACAGCGGTTATTGACGCTTCCTTAAAAATTGCAGATAAACATGACGTACAGATCGCAATACATACTGATACATTGAATGAAGGCGGATTTTTAGAAGACACCATCAATGCAATCAATGGAAGAGTGATACATACATTCCATACAGAGGGTGCTGGTGGCGGACATGCCCCTGATATCATAAAAGCAGCCATGTATCCAAATGTATTACCGTCTTCTACAAATCCTACAAGACCTTATACCGTAAATACGATTGATGAACATTTAGACATGTTGATGGTTTGTCATCATTTAGATAAAAATGTTCCGGAAGATATTTCATTCGCAGATAGTCGCATTCGTCCTGAAACCATTGCTGCAGAAGATATTTTGCATGATATGGGAGTGTTCAGCATGATGAGCTCCGATTCGCAGGCAATGGGAAGAGTATCTGAAGTAATTACACGTACTTGGCAAACTGCTCATAAAATGAAAGTTCAACGTGGAAGCCTACCCGAAGATGCAGGAAAGGACAATGATAATTTCAGGGCAAAAAGATATGTAGCAAAATATACCATCAACCCGGCAATCTCTCATGGTATTTCTGAATATGTTGGCTCAATAGAACCCGGCAAAATGGCGGACATGGTTTTGTGGAAGCCATCTATGTTTGGTGTAAAACCCGAATTGATCATTAAAGGCGGAATGATCGTTGCCGGCAGAATGGGAGACCCGAATGCTTCAATTCCAACACCACAGCCTGTTATGTATCGTCATATGTTTGGCGCTTATGGAAAAGCATTGCACAAGACCTGTGCAACATTTGTATCAAAATTATCCATAGAAAAAAATGTTGTCCAGGGATATGATCTGCAAAAAATGATATTGCCTGTAAAGAACTGCCGCAATATTTCTAAGAAAGATCTGATACACAATGATGCTACTCCTCAAATAGATGTGAATCCTGAAAATTATGAAGTGAAAGTAGATGGAGAAGTAATTACCTGTGAACCAATGAAAGTATTACCATTGGCACAACGATATTTTTTATTCTAGTTTTTGCCGGTAAGGCGGAAAGACGTCTTTCCGCCTTACCGGCAAACAATACTATATGCTTATACAAAAGAAAATAGGGAATATAAAAAGCTACTCAATCAATGATAAACAAGTTGACTGGGTAATACTTGAATGGTTTGAAGTCAACAAACGAATCCTTCATAAAAAAACAAAAACAGGAGTTGAGGTTATATTAAAATTTTTGCAAGAAAATCAACAACTAACACAAGGTGATATTCTTTTTGCTGATGAAGCAACAATCATTGCCGTCGATATATTGGAATGTGATGTACTGATCATCAATCCAAAAAATATGTTTGAGATGGCAAGTATTTGTTACGAAATTGGCAACAAACATTTACCGCTGTTTTATGAAAACGATGAATTATTAATTCCGTTTGAACAACCTATCTATAAGTTATTGACTGCACAGGGCTATACTATACAGGTAGGCAAAAGAAAATTATTACAACCATTGAAAACGACCGTGGCGCCACATAGTAGCGGCAACGAATCTTTGTTTTCTAAAATAATGAAATTGACAACGACCAATGAATAGCGCTTTACTCAGTTTATTGCATTTAACAGATCCAACGCTACCCATTGGAGGATTTTCTCATTCCGCAGGTTTAGAAACCTATGTGCAAAATGGGCTTGTAAATAATGCTACTACTGCAAAGGAATTCATAACAGAAATGCTTATCAGGAATTTACAATATACGGATGCAGCTCTTGTGTCTCTTGCTTATGACGCAGCATCAGTGAATGATTTTAATAAATTAATTGAATTGGATAATGAATGTACTGCCGTAAAGCTTCCATCAGAAATGAGACAGGCAAGCAACAAGTTGGGCATTCGCTTAATGAAAATATTTCAACCGATCTATAAAAGTGAGATAGCAGACAGATATAAAGAAGCTATTCAAACAAATATTGCAATGGGCCATTATTGCATTGTGTTTGGCATCTATGCACAAGCATTAGGCATTAGTAAAGAAGATGCATTGTATGGATTTTATTATAATGCGGCAGTTGGATTTGTTACAAACAGTGTAAAGTTAATTCCGCTTGGACAGCAAGATGGACAACAAATCTTGTTTTCCTTACAATCATTGATACAAGAATTAGTAAAGAATACATTACAACCTGATAAAGATCTGATCGGTTTATGTTGCACGGGGTTTGATATCAGGTGTATGCAACATGAAAAATTGTATTCAAGACTTTATATGAGTTAAGAGTTATGAATTAAGAATTATGAGTTACTACAAATTGAAGGTGGTCAATATTGAGATGCAGTACAAGAGTGCGACGCCAATGAAGTTGAATAGAATTACAAATGTTAGAAACAAAATATGAATAGCTCTGGCATTCATGCCAGAGAATAAAAATTATGGAAAGAAATTATATAAAGATTGGCGTAGCCGGCCCGGTTGGTTCAGGCAAAACAGCATTGATAGAGCGTTTATCAAGAGCTATGTCAAAAGATTACAGCATTGGCGTAATTACAAATGATATTTATACAAAGGAAGATGCAGAGTTCTTAACAAAGAATAGTTTACTTCCTGCGGAAAGAATCATTGGTGTAGAAACAGGCGGCTGCCCACACACAGCCATACGTGAAGATGCAAGCATGAATTTAGAAGCTGTGGAAGAAATGGCTGGTCGTTTTGATGACATACAAATTATTTTTATTGAAAGTGGTGGTGATAATTTATCTGCAACTTTCAGTCCTGACCTTGCAGACCTTACCATCTTTGTAATTGATGTTGCAGAAGGTGACAAGATCCCTCGTAAAGGAGGGCCCGGAATTACTCGAAGTGATCTTTTGGTCATTAATAAAATTGATCTGGCTCCTTATGTAAACGCAGACCTTGGTGTAATGGAAAGAGATGCCAGGAAAATGCGTAATGGAACACCGTTTATTTTTACAAACTTAATGAGCCTTCAAGGATTGGATGTAGTAATTGACTGGATAAAAAAATATGCATTGCTTGAAGAAATAAATGAACCACAATTAGTAAGATAAATAATTCTTGTAATAAAAAATTGAAAGCAGACCTAAACATACAAGTTGTTTCCAAAAATGGTATCAGTCATTTGGGGAGATGTTTTTTTTCACCACCATTCAAAGTGATGAATATTACCGAAGACAAAACTCAACAACAATTACACTTAATGTTGATGAGTTCATCTCCGGGAATATTGGATGGAGATGAATACGATATTAAAATTTCCTTGGAAGAAAATGCATCGTTACAATTGTTTACGCAATCGTATCAGCGTTTGTTCAATATGAGAACAGGAGCAATACAAAAGACTGATATTCATCTTGCAGAGAATGCGGCTTTTTGTTTCTTACCACACCCAGCTGTTCCACAAGAACAATCAAACTTTACAGCAATAAATAAAATTTATTTATCAGATAATTGTAATTTAATATTTGGTGAAATACTTACCTGTGGCAGAAAATTGAATGGTGAGGTTTTTTTATTTTCTAAATATCATAATCATACACAAATCTATCTCAACAATAAATTAGTTGTAAAAGAAAATTTGTTGATTAAGCCATCAACGATCAATACAAATGCTATAGGACAATTGGAAGGATTTACTCACCAGGCAAGTTTTATATTGATAAATGATAATATTGATCTGAATACAACGAATGATCTGATCACTGATCATTTGTCTCAACAAAAAAATATAGAGTTTGGTATTTCTGTTTTACCCATCAAAGGTTTGATCGTAAGGATTATGGGACAAAAAGCAGAACAATTGCATGATTGTCTAAAACATATTACTGCAAATATTTCTTCATCACAACTTATTGCCGATGCAGTCTGAAATGGGCATATTGATCGTTGGCGCTATATCTGTAGCATGTTTACATACAGCTACAGGACCTGATCATTATTTGCCTTTCATTGCATTATCAAGATCAAGAGGATGGAGTTTAGCGAAAACAATCGGATGGACAATTGCCTGCGGTTGTGGGCATGTGTGGAGTTCAGTATTATTAGGACTTGGCGGAGCTGCAATAGGTTGGGGATTATCAAAAGTAAATTGGATAGAAAATGTACGTGGCGGTATTGCAGGATGGATAATGCTATTCTTTGGGCTTTTTTACGGTATCTGGGGATTGTTCAGGGCATATAAAAATAAACCTCATAAACATTTTGATCTCGAAGATGATGGAGATATTTACGTGTATGAACATAGGCATGGTGAAGCTGTTGCTCCCAAAGAGAGACACAAAGTAACGCCTTGGGTAATGTTCATTATTTTTTTATTGGGACCATGTGAACCCATGATTCCATTGCTTTATTTCCCTGCTGCACAAAATAGTTGGGCGGGTATGCTGCTGTTAATTTTTATTTATACTTTCTTTACTTTGCTCACCATGCTTACAATGGTATTATTAGGCTACTACGGAATTGCTTTTGTCAAAACAGAAAAGATGGAACGTTATATCCATGCCATTGGCGGATTAACATTATTTATTTGCGGAACGGGAATGGTGTTTATGGGATGGTAAATTATTTGATCAACAATTTATGAAACTTCTCTACTTCTGCTTTCTCCGTTGCAGTAATTGCTTCATTATTATCAAACTTGGTTTTTAAAAACAATACTCTTTTATGTTGCGGATATTTTTCTAAAATATCTGTCAGCAATTTTTCTAATGCAGTATCTCTTGTAAATATAGGCGCAGTAAAATTTGCAGCCGGAGCTCTTTCTTTAGTAGGCTTCTTTAAAATGATGGCTTCAAGTGTTGCCATTTTACCCGGAGGAATAGTGGATACTTTTAATGCTTTGTGTTGTAAGCCTTCCAATTGTTTTTTACTCAAGCCGCCTCTTTCCTGGTATTGATACAGTAAACTGCTTACAAATGTTGATGTGGGATTGGCTTCCAGGGTAGCTTTAAGGATATCCATTATAATATCTACATCGGGATTTATCCTTGCCATTAAGAAACTGTTTTAGTTGCTTTGCCGATCAGTTTGCCTTTATTATAAATTTGCATTGTGTAATTACCTTTCTGAATATTATCAGCATCAAGCGAAAAATTCAATTTTTTAATTTCCCCTTTTGTGTAATCGAATTTTAATTTTCGGGTATATACTTTCTTACCGTCTGTTGTTTCAAAACTACCAGACTCCCATGCATTCTTAAGCACTCTTCCATCGGGCTGAACAATAACCACCATTACTTCTGCATTGTTCAAATTAGCATTGTTCTTTAATGCAAATGTTCCTGAAAATTTTTCTGCATCATCAGCTGAAGACACTTCATTATTATTTTCGTTATTGGCAGTAAGCCTAAGATCCGATGCTGTAAAAAAGGGATCAGCATTATTTGTAGTAGTCCTTTCAATAGTATTTACCTGCTTGGTGTTTTGTGTAGCAGGGCTTGCATTTTTCATCAATTGCGCCAGCATATCATTCAATCGCTTATTCTCTTTTTCTATATCAACATTTTTTGTGCTTAGCTCCGCTACTTTCATTTGCAACTCATCTATTTTTTGCTTCGCAAGATTCAGGTCTTCAATAGAACTGTTATCTTTTAATAAACCGGCAATATCATTTCTTAGTTTAAAAAAATCTGTAAGCTTAGAATCTAGATTATTATATTTTACAGAATCAGTTCTTGTAGATCCTGAATCATCTTTATGATCAGATTGAAATTGGCCGATAGCCGCACTATATACTTTTTGTAAAGAGTCTCTGGTATTGGATGCTGAACGAGTAGAAGTTTTAAATGTAGTTGCCGCTATTTTCCTTTCTTCTTTTGCCTTATAAAAATTATATCCTAAGATGCACAGCAAAATAAAGGAAGCCAGCAATAATACTATCGAGATAGCAAGTAAGGGATAAAATTTAGTATCCTTCATAAATGATATAAGGGTTATCGTCCGATGATACTTTCATCTACATATGCAGATATCCAGCCAACCTGTCCATTTTTTACCAGGAAGAATTGTTTCTTTTCGTAGATGCCTTCAAACTGGCGCATGATCTTTAACAACAATCCTGTACCGGCCATTAAAGATCTTTGGTCAAAAACATTATTTACTTTTTTAACCTCATTTCCTATTTGTTGTTTATCTAAAGTTTTGTCGGTTATTTTTTTTACGATCGCATCAGCAGAAAAATCTCCGGCATTTTTTGCCAGCTTCTCACTGAATTTTAGTACATCATCATAAGTAACAGGCACTACACTATTGTCTATCATATCAGGGAAAAGCAAAGTAGCAACAGACCATGCAATACCACCGCTAAAAGCGATGTTATCACTCATTGCATATGCGCCACTAACATTTACTGCGTATGTAATTTCTGTATTTGGTGTGCCTGCAAGTACCCTGTATAATTGCTTATTGTAATTTGAAGTACTTAGATCTCCCTCAGATCTTTTTTCAGCTGCATTAGCAATACTTTTTGTTCCCCAGGTAAGCTGAAACAATTTAAGATCCTGTGTATTTTCATTCGGGAAATAACCACCTTTTGTATTACCACTTCCTATATCAACCAGGAAAGTTGTATAACGTTTTGATGCAGGAACTATCCCTAAATGCGAAAGTCTTGCTTCATCGATCACATCAATTACCTCTACTTTACGCTGAGGTTCATTGATCTTAACTTTAAAAGAATCAATCAGATTTTTTACAAATGAGGTTTTATTTTCCTTTTCTGATTGAACTTTTACCCCACTGCTGATAACTGTAAAAATTTTATTGGAAGGAATATCATATTTTTTATTCGCAATTGTAAAAAAGTTTGTCAGCTCTTTTAGAGTAGCAGAAAATGATGATTGAGAAAAACTGATGAAGTCGGTATTTGCTGAAGTATCTTTTACCAAATTGTATTCGCCATTCGTAACGCTTTTATTGCTTATCTCTATAAAGCTCATTTTCACGCCTTTAGACCCCACTTCAATTCCTGCATATACGCTTGATTTTTTAAATTTTAATTTCAGGCTTGTTTGAGAATAGGAGTCGGTGGAGCTTATGGAGAAAATAAAAAAGGAAAGGCAAAGAATTTTCACAAACTTACGCAACATTATACGGGTGATTTAGCTGTAAATTTACAAAAAAAACCTTGTCTGTACTACATTACAAACGACACTGTGAAAAAAATGTGTTAAAGTAAAAAACTAAAAGATGTATAAAAAATTATGTATCAAAGCTTTTTACATCAATATTATTCAATAAAAATTGATTGACGGCATCATAATTTCTATCGGGTGAGCCTATTCGATAAAGGTAGATAGCAGTGTTGTCTTCCTTCAGCACTTTCATACACCTGAAGGTCATATCATGTTGTGAAAAGAATTTCTCCAATTGAATCCTAAAGTCAGGTGCCGCCTGAATGGTAGTATTGATCCTGTAATCTTTAACTTTGTGTAAGCGATTAAAAAATCTTTGTACAGGTTCTAAAATGAATAATGCTATCAATACCATTATAGACACCACAATGGTCAAAGGATAATTGTGGTAGCCTATTGCCATGCCTATTGCTGCTGTGATCCAGATCAGGGCCGCAGTAGTTAGACCATTAACAGAAATGCCTTCTTTAAAGATAACTCCGGCTCCAATAAAACCAATACCAGTCACAATATTACTTGCGATCCTGTCAGTACTTTCGCCTCCACTTTCTTTAGATAAAATAGTATAAAGACATGAGCCTACGCAGATAAGGATCATGGTTCGAAACCCTGCAGGTTTGCTTCTGAATTCCCTTTCTAAACCAATAATACCGCCAATGATGAATGCCACAGAAACCTGTGCTGCTTCTTCAAAATAAATTGTAATATCCATTATGAAATTTAAATCCTTCTTGCTAAAACAACAGGATTTTTAAATGTTTTTTTCTTGCCTTGTAAATTAAATATTTCAGTATAAATAATATAAATACCTACAGGTAATTTTTGCCCTTTAGCACTCAAACCATCCCATTTGATCTTTCCATCTACGCCTGCTATTAATTGAGTTGTAAAGACAACCGTTCTTCCCGAAGCATCAAAAATGGTAAACTTCGTTACATATCCTGCATCAGGAAATTTATAATTAATAACAAGTTCATCATCTATGCCATCGTTGTCAGGAGAAAATATTTTCAAATTTGTTGTCACTTCGCCTTCTGCCTGAGCATCAAGCCTGTATTGAGAATTTTTATAGGTTGGTGTACCAAATCCTACTGTAGATGCGGCAGAATGCCAGTTAAGTGATTGTTCATTTTCCAGCGTTGCAGGATTATCCCGTGTTGTATCATCATAATTGATCCTTTCCAAAGCAACGCCTTCTTTATTATCGATCAGTTTGAAATGCCATTTATCAGAATATGCTATCTCGTCAATAATCATTGTGTCTACAGTACAAAGAATCACATAACCTTTATCATTAGCGTATAATCCTGTTGTAGGTAGACTTGATATCTGAATTAACGCATTAGGGTCCTGCACAATAAAATCTCTTTGTACAATTGCCGGATCTCTTGTTACCACAATATAAGTACCTGGTTGCATCAATCTTCCAGTAGAACTAATCTGATAAAGTGTGCCCACTCTTCCTGTTGAACTACTTCTATTGGCTAAATAAATCTTACTCAGATCAATTACTTTATTACTGCGATTATATATCTCTACATAATCCTCTCCAGGGGGCTCTGCATTGATTGATGATATAGGGTCAAAAAAGATTTCATTCACTACAAGATCATAATGTGCCGGGGGTGATGGCAATAAGATGTTAGCAGTATTATTTGTGCTCACTGCATTACCTAAACAATCGGTTATTCCTGTAGCAGCTATTGCTGTAATGGTATAGCTTGTACCAGTAACTAAAGGTGTTGACAATTCAAGTGATACTGCATCAAACAACGGAGCAATTGTGGTTGCTGAAACAATAGTAACTCCACCTGTAAGGGTATAATTGGCAATAGTAGCAGCTTTCAGGCTATCCAATGTTTCGTCAAAAAATATTGTAACATGTGTAGGGTCAGTAACCGATACATTTAAAAGTTTAGGACCAATTGCATCGGCAGTACCTCCGTCAACAGAATTTACAGCACCAGGTGTGCCGCCTTTTACATCAGTGCTTGCTTTCCAGTTTGATATTCCTGAGCAAGGGCTTTTTGTGTTGATCATTTCCATTGTCCAACCTCCGTCTTCTTTAGCAGCATCATGATACCAACTTAAATTATAATTCACTGAATGTATTACTAATCCATTCTCATTTACCAATGTTAATGGCTCTCCGGTATTTGTTAGCCCCGGAAAACTTGCAGGGGAAAGTGTTGCCCCATACGTTGCAAGATCAGGTGCAGCTGTACTTGAACAAAGAATTACATATGCTCCCGGTGCTAATGTGAATGTAGGGAATGCTCCGCTTATACCTGATCCATCTTTTATTCTCCAGCCTGTTATATTAATAGCAGATGTTGTAGTGTTCTTTAATTCGATCCATTCTCTTTCCGGTAAACCAACAGGTGGTGTTTCATCAGCCATTATTTCATCAATAACTACATCGTATTGGTTTGCAACAAACGGTGCAAAATAAGTGAACGAAGTTGTTCCGCCACTGATCGCATTTCCAGAAATATCTTTTACGCCAGTTACTGTTAACTGATTAGCTGTAGCGTCGGCAAAACTACCGGTAAAGGTTAGATGCACCAAAGCCGAATTGCTTCCATCTACAATTATAGAAGATGGATTACCAATACTGTTGTTTACTGTATAATTAGTTACAACGCCTGCACTTGTTGCATCCAATGGTTCATTGAACAATACATCTAATGTAGAGGAAGAGGTGACTGTTGAAGAAGTGATTGTTGGCGCTGTAACATCGGGAACATAAGCTTGTACAACTATATCATCAAAGAAATGATTCAGACGAGGTGTAGTTGCTGTACTTTGTGTTACTGAAAAACCAAAGAAAGAAGAGGTTAAGTAAGTATTATCAGATACTGTACCTTCCACAGCATAATTTGTACCTCCGGTATTATCCCTTGATAATACCCATTGATCAGAGGCATTCCTGACTACCTTAATCCTGTTTGAACTATTACTAGAAGCAACAATATTATCCGCACCATCGATAATTTTTACACTTACAGCTCCATCTTTTCTGTATAAACTTATTTCTCTTGTTGCCAATCCAACACGTACAAAATATCCTGTAGTAGCAGAAGACGTTAAATCATTTGCTGATGCTGTTAAAAAAACATCTACGTAATTAAGGTTAGAAACAGAAAATTTTAAATTCATCCAAAATTCCCATTGAGCAGAACTTGCTAATGTACTAGACGTACTAATATAATAGGTAGTACCTCCAACATTATCATTACTTTGTAATTGATTAGAACTATTTACAATCCATTTTCCGGCAGAACCAGTCCAAACAGGATTAGCCGTAAAATCCCCATCAGTAAAATTTTCTGTAACCTGTGCAAATGAACCTAATGCAGATATTGCAAAAACAGGTATTAAAAGAAGCAATTTTTTCATCATAACAGTTAAACTTAGTCTTTAAAGATAAATGTTTTATTGCATAGGAAATGAGTTTAACAATGAATAATTTTTGTTCATTATTTTGGCTGATAAAGTATTTGTCACTACTTTTGCGCCATGAAATTGAGTTATAAACACACAACAACAACGAAGAAACGTTCTGCTCAGCAGGAGGGTTAATAGTGTTTTGTTTGTTTTCAAAATATTCACAAGCCTTCCAGTAAAACGGAAGGCTTATTTTTTATTCATTAACCAAAACAAAAAACAAAAAAATGAAAGTAGCTGTAGTAGGGGCCACTGGCCTGGTTGGCAGCAAAATGTTGCAAGTATTAGCTGAAAGAAATTTTCCGGTGACGGAATTGATCCCGGTAGCATCGGAAAGATCTATTGGTAAAGAAATAGAATTTAAAGGCAAGAAATACAAGATCGTTGGTTATAAAGATGCGATCGCTGCTAAACCAAATGTTGCGATATTTTCTGCTGGTGGAGGAACGTCTCTTGAAATCGCTCCTGAATTTGCAGCTGCCGGTATTACAGTAATTGACAACTCAAGCGCATGGCGTATGGACCCTACTAAAAAATTAGTAGTGCCTGAAGTGAATGCTGATGTATTAACTGCTGATGACAAGATCATTGCAAACCCTAACTGTTCTACTATTCAAATGGTATTGGTATTAAAACCATTACATGAAAAATATAAAATCAAAAGAGTAGTAGTATCTACTTATCAAAGTGTTACAGGTACTGGTGTTAAAGCGGTTGATCAATTGTTCAACGAAAGAAAAGGTGTTGAAGGCGAAATGGCTTATAAATACCCGATCGATCTAAATGTTATTCCTCAAATTGATGTGTTCACTGATAATGGATATACTAAAGAGGAAATGAAAATGATCAAAGAAACTAATAAGATCATTGGTGACGATAGCATTAAAGTAACTGCTACTACTGTTCGTATTCCTGTAATTGGTGGACATAGCGAAAGCTTGAACATTGAGTTTGAAAATGATTTTGATGTTGAAGAAGTGAAAGCTTTATTGGCTGCTGCTCCTGGATTGGTATTGCAAGATGATATTGCTAATGCAATTTATCCGATGCCATTAACAGCTCATGAAAAAGATGACACTTTTGTGGGCCGTATCCGTCGTGATGAATCACAAGCGAATACACTTAACTGTTGGGTGGTGAGTGATAACTTACGTAAAGGTGCTGCTACTAATGCGGTGCAGATTGCGGAGTATTTGAATGGGAAGGGGTTGTTGTAATTTGTCTGAATCAGAATTTTCAGAATTAAAGAATTAACAGAATTAGGGCCTAATAAATGGGGTTCTTTTCTGAAATAGATGAAATAGAAATGTAAACCGTTATCATGATTTGATAACGGTTTTTTTATGTTGTTTTATTGTATTTAGGGTTGAAGATCAATTTGTATTCTAAACTTTTTGCACCGAAATTTATTAGTAAGCCTTTTTCAAAATCGTACGCAACGGTATAGTTTTTTGCTTGAGCAAGATGAACATCTTCTAGCCTGATAAGTGCTTTTAATTCTACAGTCATTTTTTCTTCAACAATAAAATCAGCTCTCCTTGATCCAACATTATGACCGTTATAAAAAATAGTTTGCTCTCTTTCTCGGATATAACTTAAGCCTGCGCTGATCAATTCTATTTCAAGGCATCGTTGGTAAATAACTTCCTGAAAGCCATTTCCCAATGTGTTATGAACCTTCATGGCACAACCAATTATTTTATATGCTAAAGCATCTTCAATCATATCAATTAGTCGAATAAACTAATAATAAAGTTGCTTCAAATTAAAAATCTCGAAATTCTGTTCATTCTTTAATTCTGAAAATTCTGATTCAGACAAACTACGCTTCAATAAAAGTTGAAAATTGGTATGTAGCACAAGTGAGTGACACAACGATGATGACCAAAGATTAAATGCTAGTACAAAAAAATTGCCGCTCAACTAATTGAGCGGCAACGAATATTATACTGTATTCAGTTTAATTAATCTCCCAAGTCTCATTTCCTCTCAACAATTTATCCAAATCACCTTTACCTTTTTTAGCGATCACTTCTTCGATCTGCATTGCCATTACATCTTCGTAGCAAGGTCTGTCGGTTTCGTAGAACACACCGAACGGACGTGGTAAATGTACAGGGTTTGAAGGGTTGTCATGCATACGTGTAAGGATCTGAGCTTTGTAAAAATCTCTTTCGTCATGCACCCAAAGGTCATCGATGCTTGCATCTTTCCCAATTTCTACAACGATCGGACGGAAGCCATCTAATTTAATTCCTTTATGTTGTGTAGCACCGAAGATCAATGGTTTACCTTGTTCAAGGAATAACACTTCTTCAGCTTTGCTACCTTTTTCAGTGAACACTTCAAACGCACCATCATTGAAGATGTTACAGTTTTGATATATTTCTAAGAAAGAAGTTCCTTTATGTGCATTTGCTCTCAACAACATTGCTTGCAAATGTTTTGGATCTCTATCCATACTTCTTGCAACAAAAGTTCCATCAGCACCCATTGCTAATGCAGCAGGATTGAACGGATGATCGATACTTCCGTAAGGCGTACTTTTCGTCACTTTATTTTCTTCTGAAGTTGGAGAGTATTGTCCTTTTGTAAGACCGTAGATCTGGTTGTTGAAGATCAAAAAGTTTACATCAAAATTTCTACGCAATAAATGTATCGTGTGGTTACCACCAATACTCATGCTATCACCATCGCCACTAACGATCCAAACACTCAACTCCGGACGAGCAGCTTTCAAACCACTTGCTACCGCCGTTGCTCTACCATGGATGCTATGCATACCATACGTATTCATATAATACGGGAAACGGCTGCTACAACCGATACCAGAAATGATTGCAATATTTTCTTTAGGAACACCAATTGTCGGCATTATCTTTTGCACTTGCGCCAAAATAGAATAATCACCACAACCAGGGCACCAACGCACCTCTTGATCGGTTGCAAAATCTTTCGCTGTTAACGGGGCTTTTACCGGAGCTTCCGGTGCTAATGTTTCTGTTGCACTCATATGGCTTATTATTAGAGAACGCAAAGTTACGCCAACTATGCAATATTTTGGTGTTTTTGAGTGAGATAGATGGGGTGATTTAGTGTTAAAACTTATGCAAACGTTGCCATTGGGACCTGTTTTTAAGGTAATTTCTTTATTTACTTTTTGCCTTGACGCAAAAAGTAACAAAAAAGTCAAGGCAGAAAGGATTACATCCCCTTTCTGCCAAGCAGCTATGTGCATCTTTTGTACTACTGTGGCTTCAGCATTTGTAATTCTACTCTTAGATTTGAAACAGCTTGAACCTATAAAAAATTCTGTTCATTCTGTAATTTTGAGAACTCTGATTCAGACAATTATTTTTCTTTGCAGCCTTCTAAAAAGTCTTTCACCCCTAACACTATCTTATCAACCATCTGTTGCTGAAATTTTTCATCAAGGATCTTAGCTTCTTCATCGAGATTGCTGAGAAACAATGTTTCAACTAATGCATTCGGATATTCGATCGGACTATTCAACATAAAATTGAATGAGCCGGTATTGCCATATTCTCTCAAGCCTAATTCTAACATTCGTTTATAAATATCAAGGCTTAAATTCTTAAAACCAATATATCTGTAGTAAGTACTTGTTCCTCCGGTCTTCAACGGATCTTCTGATGAGTTGAGATGAATACTTAATAAAAGATCGGGTAGACTGTCTCTGTAAAAAAGTATTCTTTCCTTATTGTCGAAAAATTCTTCTTTGGTTCTTGTCATGATCACTTTGGCTCCTTCTTTTTGTAAAGCTTTCTGCAATTTTAATGACAATGCTAAAGTGATTTCCTTTTCATAAGTACCTGTGGCGCCTACTGCACCATTGTTGCTACCACCATGACCGGCATCCACAGCAATAGTTAAATTTTTGAGTGATAAATTTTCAGGTTGCCATTTTACTTTTATCATCAAACTATTGCCGTCATAATAAATTTGATGTCCCCAATGTTGTTGATGGTTTAATTCGATTGTAATTCGAAAAATATCATCTTCAATTTGTTGGTAGTCTATATTTTTAATTTCTTTAGTTGTTAGCAACTGTGTTATCCAATTGGTGTTATTGGTTGCACCAAAAACATCTACTACAATTTTAGATGGATTTATTAATTGAAAAGATTGGTACGGCAACTTTGCAAACAAAGGTATTTTAACATAGTCATATCCGTTAGTTCCATAAACATTCCATTTAGCCGTTAAAGATTCTGGTGTAAAAGTTCCTTTAGGTAATAGTGTGACCAAGTCATCAGGAATATAAGCTGTACGGGTTTTAGACAACTGTACTTTATAGTGTGAACCTACTTTCCCAACGATATTTAATACGATGTTACTATCAAGATAACCGACTTTAGCACCACCCAATCTATCATCTCCTAACCCATATTCCAAATGTGCTAATCTTCCTTTTGTTATTGCAATGGTTGATGCTAAAGGAGATAACATGGAGAAATTAGTGCCACTTGCTTTTGATATTTTATTTCCTGCTGAATCTGTAATAGTGATCTGAATTTTTGTGTTAGAAAAATTGTCTGTCTCTTTTACAATGTATTCTCCCTGGTAAATGCCGGGCATTGTTTTAGAAGGCATTTCATATAAGATAGCTCCCTGTGCTGTCTTCACTACCGAATTTGGCAATGCTTTTACTTTAAATTTTATTTTGTCGCCGGGCATTAAAATCAGATCTCCTTCGGGGAAAGTTTGAATGCTTGCTATGTCTAAAGTTTTTACCGGCTCAGATGGTGTAGGTAATGTGTAAGAGTAATTTATTTTTTTTGAAACTGATCTATCACCGTTGCTCCCTGTGATTGTAAAAGTTGTATCCCCAGGTGAAATAAATATTTCATGAACAAAAGCACCAGTACTGTACACTTTCACTGGTTTATCATTTATTGTAATATTGCATTGTTTACAAGTGTTGCCAATGATAAATTGCTTGGAAGAGGTGATGGGATTATTTGTTTTGTAAGGCTGAATTAAATTAACAACAGGGCTAGTTTGAGAAAACCCTCTGATCGAGATCATCAACACAAAAAAGAAAAATATGCTTTTCATAGTATAAAGATAAAACAAAAAGCCACCGTTTAAAACGATGGCTTTAGATCAACCTTCACAAAAAAATGTTACAAATAATATTTACTCTCGGCGATCAATTTATCCGCAATTCTTCTCCGTGCATCTTTAGCATTGTACGGTGCTGCTTTTGTAAAACGTTTCAATCCTAACAACATCATTCTTTGTTCATCGCCTCCTGCAAAAGCATTGATAGCTTCCTTGCCTGATTTATTTACTTTATCCAATGCATCGTTCAGATAACAATGCAACATATCAGTTTGTACCTGCACTGCAGCTTCGCCTTGTTGCGCTGTTAATTTTATAATTCTTAATAATGTACTTTCTGCAACAAATGTTTCATTCGCCATATCCGCAATATTCATCAGAATTTCCTGCTCATCAGAAAGCTTCATCATTAATTTTTGCACCGCAGCTCCGGCCACCATCAGAATACTTTTTTTCATATTAACGACCATCTTCTTCTCTGCTGCAAATGGTGTTTCATCATCATTACCAAATTCAGGAATACTCATTAACTCTTTTGATACCGCCATTGCAGGTCCCATTAAGTCAAGCTTTCCTTTCATTGCTCTTTTTAATATCATATCAACTGTCAATAACCTGTTGATCTCATTTGTTCCTTCAAATATCCTGTTGATACGGCTATCTCTGTATGCTCTCGTGATCATGTACTCATCGCTGAACCCATTACCTCCATGCACTTGCACCCCTTCATCTACTACATAGTCCAATGTTTCACTGCCTATTACTTTTAAGATGGCGCATTCAACAGCATATTCTTCTGCGGCACCCAACAAAGCTTCGTTGAATGGCTTGCCTGCATTTTGCATTTCAAGCTCTTTGTCATCTATCCATTTACTCGTACGATACAAAGCACATTCTGTTGTAAATATTTTGATAGCAGCCTCTGCAAGCTTGTATTTTATGGCACCAAAGTTTGCAATCGCTGTTTTAAATTGTTCTCTTGTTTTTGCATATTGAATGGTATCTGTCAACGCCATTTTAGCTGCACCCACTGTAGCAGCACATAATTTCAAGCGACCGATATTTAAAATATTGAAAGCGATGATATGCCCTTTGCCTATCTCTCCTAATAAATTTTCAACAGGCACTTTACAATCCTGGAAATACAGTTGAACCGTTGATGATCCTTTGATACCCATCTTATGTTCTTCCGGACCATGTGTGAATCCTTCCATGCCACGCTCAACAATAAAGCAACTGAATTTATCTCCATCAATCTTTGCAAACACAGTATAAATATCTGCAAAACCACCATTGGTGATCCAGCATTTTTGGCCGTTTAAAATATAATTTTTGCCATCCGCAGATAATACCGCAGATGTTTTTGCACTCAAGGCATCACTACCACTATTCGGCTCCGTTAGTCCGTATGATCCTTTCCATTCACCGCTCGATAATTTAGGAATATATTTTTTCTTCTGATCTTCTGTTCCAAAATATAAAATGGGCAAGGTACCAATACCTGTATGTGCAGCAATGGCAACGCTGAAAGAAAATCCGCCACCAAGCCCTTCATTCACTAAAGTTGCTGTGACAAAATCTTTTCCCAAACCACCGAATTCTTCCGGTACAGCTGTTCCTAATAATCCTTGCTCCCCGGCTTTATCCATCAATGCCGTCATCAACCCTTGTTCCTGTTTATCGATCCTATCAATGATCGGCAAAACTTCAGTCTGCAAGAACTGAATACACATTTCTTTTACCATTACCTGCTCCTCATTAAAATCTTCAGGCGTAAAAGTGTCCGCTGCATTACTTTCTTTAATTAACCATTCGCCGCCTTTAAGCGCTACTGCGGTTGAAGTTGCTGTGCTCATATTTTTATTTTAAATTGTCATATACTTTTTGAAGTACCTCTTTTGCAATTTCTATCTGCCCGTTTGTTACTCCTTCTAACGCTTCATTCAATGTTTGCGTTGCCACATCCATTGTTTGTTGTTGCAATATCTCTGCCTCCTTTGTCAAATAAATAAGATTGATCCTGCGGTCATCTTTAGAAGCAACACGTTTTACCAATTTTAATTTTTCCAGGTTATCTACCAGTCTTGTAATGCTTGGCTTGTCTCTGAATGTTGCATCACACAATTGTTGCTGGCTCATACCGTCTTCCTTCCACAAATGATACAATACACTCCATTGTTCAATGGTGATGTCAACATTTGCTGATTTAAAATTTTTCTGCAGTCTTCTGGCAATCGCTGTGCTGGCTTTACCCGTGATAAAGCTGTATAATTCCCCTTTCTTAAATTGGTTGTTTGGCATATAGTTGTTTAAGCAACCATATAAAGTTAATGCTATTTTTGAATTCTAAAAATTTATTTTTGTGCTCCGTCGGTAGTTTTTCATAGCAACATCGTTGTGTCACTCACTTGTACGGCATACCTATATGCAACTCATTCTTATTGTTATTTCATTGGTTTTATTTGTGGTGTATGCCCTGTTGATCATCTATTACCGACAAAACTGGTTGAGCATTCCCGATTACAAACAACGGACCACAGACAATAATTACAGAACAAAAATTTCTGTAATCATCCCTGCACGTAATGAGCAACAGAATATTAAAGTTTGCCTTGATTCTATAAGTGCTCAATCTTACCCGGCAGCCTTATTTGAAATAATAGTGGTGGATGATTTTTCAACAGATGATACCGCAAAGATCATTTTACAATATCAAAACGTACAACTACTTCAATTGCAAAATTTTGTTCCTGATAAAATAAATTCTTACAAAAAGAAAGCGATCGAAATTGCAATACAACATGCTACAGGTGAACTGATCGTTACAACAGATGCTGATTGTATCGTTCCTCAAAATTGGCTGAAAACAATTGCTGCATTTTATGAAGAACATCAACCAGCATTTATAGCAATGCCTGTTTTAATTGATAGCGGTAATAAATTCATTGAAATATTTCAGGCGCTGGATTTTATGACGCTGCAAGGAATAACCGGAGCAGCGGTCAATAAAAAATTTCACAGCATGTGCAATGGTGCTAATCTTGCTTATACTAAACAAGCTTTTATTGAAGTAGATGGATTTAAAAATATTGATAACATTGCTAGTGGAGATGATATGTTGTTGATGCATAAAATTGCATTACGTTATCCGGATAAAGTAAAGTTTTTAAAATCTAAAGATGTGATTGTAAAAACTAACCCCGTTGAAAATGTAAAAGAATTTATTAACCAGCGAATTCGTTGGGCAAGCAAGGCAGATAAATACACGGATAAAAGCTTGTTGCCTGTTTTGATGATAGTTTATTTTTTAAATGTATTGTTACTTATTATGCCATTTATTGCGTTATGCTGTAACGCTGATTTTTCATTTTTCATTTTTCATTTTTCATTTTTACAGTCCTGGTTATTATTATTGGCTTTAAAAATATCAGTAGAGCTATTTTTTCTTTATCCTGTTGCCGCTTTCTTTAATCGAAAAAATTTATTGTTGTGGTTCATTATTTCACAGCCATTTCATATTGTATACACAGTCATTGCAGGATGGCTGGGTAAATTTGGTTCTTACCACTGGAAGGATAGAAAAGTAAAATAGCGCAAGTTTTTTTATCTTACACTTATGCAGCAAGATTCATACATGTATACAACCTGGCGGCGCTTGAAAAAGAAGCCTGCAGCCATGTCTGGTCTGATCATACTTGTTGCGACATTCCTTATAGCCGTACTTGGTTATTATATTGCTCCTGATGCAAGTCCCAATGCAGATCTGCAAACAGTAGAAATACAGGCGAAGAAACCGGGATACACACAACTCTTTTTAAAAATTCCGAATAATAAAAACAATGATGTTAATTGGCTTGAAAGATCATTCAGTGGAAAACCAAGCGATCACAAATTTGTTCCTATCAAAAATTACCGGGTAAGAAAGGATACATTGATGGTCAATAAATTTATTGATGAAGACACTACTGTTGTTCAATATTATTCGATCAATCAGTTGACGAATAATCAACCAGAAAAATTATTAAAAGAAAATATCATTACAAAAAAATACTGGTTAGGTACTGATAGATTCGGCAGGGATATTTTAAGCCGGTTGATAATTGGTGCAAGAGTAAGCCTGGCTGTGGGTTTGATTGCTGTGCTTATTTCATTGACCATTGGTATCATTTTAGGAACATTGGCAGGGTACTATCGCAAATGGGTAGACGCCATTGTAATGTGGCTGATCAATGTTGTATGGAGTATCCCTACATTATTACTGGTATTTGCAATTACCCTTGTACTTGGTAAAGGCTTCTGGCAAATTTTTATTGCGGTAGGTTTAACCATGTGGGTAAATGTTGCCCGCCTTGTACGAGGCCAGATATTAGCCATAAAAGAATTAGAATTCGTACAAGCCGCACGGGCATTAGGTTATACCGATGCAAGAATAATTGTAAAACATCTTCTTCCAAATATCATCGGCCCTATATTGGTGATTGCTGCCGGTAATTTTGCAAGCGCTATTATTATTGAAGCAGGCTTAAGCTTTTTAGGGATAGGTGTACAGCCTCCTCAACCAAGTTGGGGATTAATGATCAAAGAGAATTATAATTTTATTATAACCCATAATCCAATGCTGGCATTGATACCCGGATTAGCGATCATCCTGCTGGTATTGGCAGTTAATTTATTAGGAAACGGATTGAGAGATGCAGCTGATGTTAAGAATTAGTTTCTTCATCTATCACCTGCACATTTCTATTAAAGCCTTCTTCCAAAGAGATCAGTGTTTCAGTTCTTTCTATTCCTTTTATTTTTTGTAGCTCATCATGTAAAACATGTCGCAAACCTGAGATGTCTTTACAAACTATTTCTATGAACATGCTGTAATTACCCGTAGTGTAATTTAGTCGCACTATTTCGGGGATCTTTTTTAATTCTTCCGCTACATTATCATATAAACTGCTTTTTTCAAGATAAACTCCAACAAAAGCGGTAATATCGTACCCGATCTTTTTTATATCAACATTAAGTTTTGTACCTTTGACAATACCATATTCCTGTAACTTCTTGATACGGACATGGATAGTGCCACCACTTACAAAAAGTTTTTTACCTAGGTCGGCATAAGATATCTCAGCGGTTTCCATCATCTCCTGGATGATCTGTAAGTCGAGTTTGTCAAGATTCAATTTAGAAGCCATATCGTTAAGTTTAATTCGTAATTTTTCAACAATATACAACAATTATTGAATATTATCTATAAATTTAAAATATTTTATAAAAATCTACTAACATAATGGCATTTTACTTAAATTTGCATTATCAAGTTCTTTAAGATTGTGGGGTGATGAAATTTTTGGCAGACATGCCCTCTTGTCTCGGGGGTGAAGATAACAGGATAAATATAGCATAGAGCCGGTTTGATAGCAATATTAAATCGACCAGGGTCGACCACTCAACTTTGTGCTACAACTAACTGCTTCGTGGAGGTTCGATCCCTCCCCCTACAGCTTTTAAAAGCCTTTAAATAATTGATTTAATCAATTATTTAAAGGCTTTTTTGTTTTTCATAGTTCCCCCTAAGGGTTTACTATCATACAATACCACATAATAAAAAAGCCTCCCGTTTCTAACGGGAGGCTTTTTACAAAAAACTAGTATTCCAAAACTGAAAATAACCTATTTAACAAGAACCTCTCAAAACAGAAATTCACATAGTGTGTATACTGCCAATAAAAGCGTCAATCTTTTATCTGGCAATGATCACAGTTTCCTTTCTTTTTTCACCTTTCTCATCAGATACGATAACAGTATAAGCACCACCAGGCAATGTGCTAACATTCAAAGGACATTTTGCAACCTTCATTCCCGTGATATTTACATTTTTCTGCATAAGCACTTTACCTTGCAGATCCATTAATTGTACCACCACTTTCCCTTTGTATTGATGCAATTCGACAGTTATTAAATTTACTGCCGGGTTCGGCGAAATTTTCATTAATGTAATCGCATCTTCATCAGTCGGAACCGGTCTACTTAATATTCCATCATCATTTACTATTGTACAGGTGCCCTGTGGTTTTACAATACTTGCATTTGTAGCATTGCTTAAGTTGATCCTAAAAGTTTCAGTAGCCTCAGCAACCTTATCTCCGAGAACCATTAGATTGATGTTCACTTTGGTAACACCTGCCTTGAACGTTAACGTTCCAGATGCAGTTTCATAATCACTACCTGCTGTTGCTGTGATGTTTTGTGTTGTATAATTAACCGTTATTGCTTTATTCAACGATTTATTTAACGTCACTTCAAACGTCACATTTGTTTTATTCTTATCACCTTCTCTCACTGAAACATCTTTTATGGAAAGAGTGTTAGGGAAACAACCTTCGTCTACACGACCATCGCAGTTATTATCTATGAGGTCACATACTTCTGTTGCTCCCGGACTGATAGCCGCATTGGCATCATTACAATCTGTTCCTAATGAAGTTGCTTTATAACCTGTAGGAATAGACGCTCCATAACAAATAGTGGCTGAACCAGCAGTATATCCATCGCCATCAATATCTACATAAAGCAAACCACTACGCCATTTTGTAATATCTGCGTCGTTGCAATCTGCTCCAAGTGTAGTTGCTTTATAGCCTGAAGGAATAGTTGTACCATAACAAACAGCTATTGCAGAACCAACAGTATATCCATCTCCATCAGCATCTACGTAAAGAAGCGGATTACGCCATTTCGTAATATCTGCATCGTTACAATCTGTTCCAAGGGAAGTCGCTTTATAACCTGAAGGAATAGTAGTTCCAGAACAAACAGGTACTGGTGAACCAACAGTATATCCATCATTATCAGCATCTACATACAACATAGCACTTTGCCATTTTGTATTATCTGCGTCATTGCAATCTGTTCCAAGTGAAGTCGCTTTATAGCCTGTAGGAATAGTAGTTCCAGAACAAACAGGTACTGGTGAACCAACCGTATATCCATCACCATCAGTATCTACATACAAAGCAACACTTTGCCATTTCGTATCATCTGCGTCGTTACAATCTAACCCAAGCGAAGTAGCTTTATAACCTGAAGGAATAGTAGTTCCAAAACAAACAGGTATTGGAGAACCAACAGTATATCCATCATTATCAGCATCTACATAAAGAACAGCACTTTCCCATGGCAAACTAGCAGATCCTGTAGATCCTTTATAGTCTGTTACCGTTACAGTATAAAGCTGGCTGGTTGCGTTATTGATCACAATAGATTTAGTTGTCTGTCCGCCTGGCATCCATTGATAAGTTTTAAAATTGATAGGTGCTGTTGAAGGAGCCACACTAGTAGCTGGCTTCATGAACGTTGCAGTCCTGGCTGATTTAGAAATATCACTGGCACCATCACTAAGGTCCTCGTCGAACCTATAGTATAAGCCCAATCCTGTAGTCCAAGGATCAACAATTGAATCCCTAGTTTTCAATATTGCTGCCTCATCTCTTTTTGCACCCCAGGCTCGGAACTCATCCATCTCACCCTTAAATCCATATTGAGTACCTAATCCGCCCAGGCATAAGTCAGGGAATATTCCCACACCCGTACCAGGTTCGCTGTATAAGACATTAAGAATGTTTTCGTTTGTTTGCTTCGTTCCCTGCAATTGGCCATTAACATAAACATGCATTGTAGAATCGTAATAAGAGGCAGCCACATGCGTCCATACATTCGGAAGTATGTCAACAGCAGAACTAAGTTTATAGTCTGTAAATGGTAAGGTGTAACCTTTCGTCAACTCATACACCAACTTATGGTCTTGAATAGACAATGCTATGAAAGTGCCGTTCGTCTTAACACTGTCCCTTGTTACTATATATTGTGTATCCGCCACTGTAGTTGGCTTTATCCAAACCTCAAATGATGAAACAAAATTTAACCTGCTACTACCAGCAATAGGTAAAGCATTATAAATCCCCAGGGCACCTGGGCCGTAACTCTTACTTATATTTTTAATAAGACCGAAATTTGTACCATCAAAGCTAATGGCATTTTTAGCAGCACTTGCAGTAAGCGTAACTTGCCCATCTGCACAATTGCCTTTCGTAATGACAGGTTCAGGAGCTCCCTCATATACTAAATGTAACGTGTACAAAGTATCGTTTGACTGTGTTGCGTTAGTAACCAAAGCCGTAGCAGTGTCCGTTGCTGCATTAAACGATTTGCTTCTCCATACAAAAGGTAATGTATTAGTTAAGAAGCTTTCTGTTTTATAAGAAAGGCCTTTGGTGGTTACTGTCATTGGAGCTTTACTCACACCATATTGGTTAGCTCCTATAATAGAATATGCAGTGGTAGTATTGTTTGCATAAATAGTACCTGATGAAGAATAAATTGCTCTAGGTGTACCCACAATGGCACCACTACTATCCAGGCGTATTCTTTTATCAAGATCCCTAAAGTTTACTGTTCCATTATTGACACCGTTTACACCATAATTATCCATGAACGGAATCGACCCAACGCCATGAACATTTACTGTATAGAGATTACCGGTTGAACTATTTACGATAGACAGTTTACCATCTTCCACTCTGAAGATCTGGTCTTTGAATTGATCAAAAGTACGGCGGGGGCCGGTAAGTACAGTCACGTTTTCGGCTGTATCGATCCTATGCAGATTACCATTAGCCATCACATACACATTATCATTAGAAGGATCAATTGCTAAACTGGTTATCGTAGGTATCGTCGCATCTACTCCGTTTCCAGGATTATACGTATCAGTAATTACAGTATTCTTCCCAATACCTGACATGTGTCCGTTTGGTTTAATTTTTACAACATTATTACCCACATTGCGGTACATATAAATGTTTCCTCGAGAATCGCTCTTGAAGTCTTCAGGATAAAAATCAAAATAAGGAGAATTGTCCAGATCCTGTTGAACAACCTCATTAGTAGAAAGGTTGAGCCTGCTAATTCTAATTTGATTTGTAGACATCTGAGAATGAATAATTAAATTATCATCAGGGTCAAGTGCCAAAGCATTTATACCTGAGAAAGTTACAAATCCTGGCACTTCGCTTACTACCGCATCAGGAGTTACTTTTCTCACTACACTACGTGTTTCTCCAATGCTTACAAACAGGTTTCCGGACTTATCCATAACCATGCCCTTAACGGGTCCGTCAAAATGAACAAAAACAGACCACACCCCTGAGTTATCTAATTTAAAAATATTATCATTGTCAAATACCCTGGCGTAGTATGCCCCATCGAGGCCTTTTATAGTTTTAATATGATCACCGGGACCATTTGAGAATTTAATTAAAGTATCTCTTTCTCCCAATTTCATTACGGGTAAAGGAGTACCGGTATTGCTCATGCCAATAGGCGGAGCAATGGTTTTCTCCCAATGCAAGATAGTATCGGCTAAAGCATAGCTAATATCCGGTAACAGATCCGATATGCTCACTACCATCGAAAGCACACTGTCACATCCAACACTATTTACCAAAATAATTGATTGAGTACCTGGCACATTAAAGGTTAATCCTCTCCATGTATATGGCAAATCTGATTGATTGAGGTTTACATATTGGCTATGATAAGATAGCTTCTTAATGGTCAGGTTCAGATAAATAGCACTATCGCAACCAACCGCATTCGTGTAATGCTTATCGTATAAACCAGTTTCATCATAAGTTTCTCCATACCATATATAACTTCCACAAGCTGTAATGGTGTCGGTATAGCCTATAGTACTGTATCTAATAGTAAGATACATAGTAACAACACTATCACAACCTCCCTGATTTTTTAAAGTACGGATATGCGTTGTGCTGGTAGTATAAGTGCTATCATTCCATATAAATTGGTCACATTCATCTTGTATAAATGAAGTAGCCATCGGATTACAAACAGCAACTATGACGTCGATACTGTCTGCTCCTGCATTATTAAATGCATGAATCGTATGTGTAACAGGTTTTAACAACGTATCTGCAGGCGTACCGCTGATAATACCCGTTGCCTGATCAAACACCAACCCATTTACCAATGAAGGTCGAATAGTATAATTGATGACCGCTCCTGCTGATTGTTGCGGTTCAATTGGTACTATAAGTACATTTGGCGCCAAAATATTAGGCGATGAATATGATATTTTAGGGCTGATAGTTACAACTGCTGTAACAGCACTATCGCAACCTACAGCATTTAAGAAGTGAACGGTTTCAGTACCCTCTTGTGTTATGTAAATTCCATTCCAGGCATAAGGGATCACAGACTGGTTTAAAAATAAAGGAACAGTTGTAGCAGATAGGTTTCTTATGGACAGTAACAAAGTTGCTGTGCTGTCAAAACCATATTGATTTTTTAAAATAGCTGTTTTAGTTCCTGGTGTGGTGTAAGTACTATCATTCCATGTAAAAGGTCCACAATTATCTACAGTAGTTGTAGATGATGTTGGTTCACCTACAGATAGTGTAAAAATTGATGGTATTGCACCTTCCTGATCTCTTGTGACAGTATAGGTTTTATATGGACTTAATTGTGCAGGCGTTCCATATATAGTCCCCGTATTTACATCAAATCCTAATCCCCAAGGCAAGTTTGGCGTTATAGTACATCCTGCATTAGGATTGTTAGGACCCGGTACATAACCACCTTCAAACTGCGGAATGATAGGCTGAATAGCCTGATTAATTGCTAAAGTATTAACAGGCGGATAATTAACATTGAATTGCACCTTAAGCACCAAATAGGCAATACTATCGCACCCTTCTGCATTCACAAAGTGAACAGGATAGGTACCAGCGGGTGAAAAATCTAAATTGTTCCAATGATATGGAAGTGCGCTCGGTATTCGTTCAACGATTGTTGTTGAAGAAGTGGCCTTCTGACGTAATCTAAAAGTAATGGCACTGTCACAACCTACAGCATTGATAGCATGAACTATGTAATTGCCTGAAGCGTTATATACCACCCCTCGGTAGCTAATCGGACCACAGTAGGCTGTGTCTACTACAGATGTAGTTGCTTGTTTAACAGTAAGGTTTATAATAGCTGCGCTATCTGCACCATACTGATTTACCAGGTGAGCCGTGTCTGTACGAGCCGATGTAAAGTATAATTCATTCCAGGCAAAAGGTAGATCAGTTGAACATAGGGTGATATTGGTGGTAGATGTGGTAGGTATGTTAATAGCCAGCGTTAAAGTAGATGAATCAGAACCATACATATTGCTGCCTTTCACAGTGTACGATTGGGTTGCCGGAGTGACAATGTCAACACTATAGTCTTCAAATTCACCATAGTTCATACTAAGTCCAAAGTAAAATTCCGGATTATTAGTGGTTATATTATTAAAAAATGGATAAAAAGGTAATGCCTGCTCTGTCGTTCTATATATTAAATCATTACCAAACCAGTAGCCAAAAGGAGTTGTCTTAGCTTCTACAGCGTAGATACGCATTTTGGTTACACCCGGTTTTGCCGTAAGCGGTATGTTTAAATCAAAGGTTTCGGCATGTGCATAGCTTTGGGGGCCTCCAGAAATATATGCCCTTTCATCTGCATCAGCAAAATCTCCGTCCCTGTTGTAATCGATATACACGCCAAAGGAGTTCATAAAATTCCAGGTTTCTCTGGCGAACCTTGTGTAATTCAAGTTATTGTAATACAGCCCTGGTGCATAGAGGGCATTGGCCAACCGCACAGAATAAGGGCTGTTGCTATACAGTTTGATCGGGGCCAAATGACTAAAATCGCTATAAGCACCTGCCGTACCCGAGGCTGGACCAGCACTGCCCCATAAACTTTGAAAGGGGGTGTTATTTTCAAAAATGGTTTTTTTATTACCATCCGATATTCTAAACTCGGTAAGATCTGCACCATCCTCTGCTATAAGCGTCCACGGAGCAGCATATTGCGGCGGCGTACGGGGCCCTATTGAAGGTAAAAACTGGTTGGTAGTGGTAGTCGGGGTACCCGTAATTATTCCCGTATGGTTATTTAAGATAAGGCCATCCGAAAGTGGAGGGGTAATGGTAAATGCATCAACCTGTGAGCCTTTAACATCAGGAACAATAGGCGTTATTTCCTTTCCCTGGCTAAGCAAATAAGGTTCGCTGTTATAATTGAAATCCGGCCTAGCATTCAAAGTTAGCACCACTATACTATCGCACCCATAAGAATTTTGGAGCTTAGCAGTAGCCCTTCCACCATTGTTCAATGTCTGTCCATTCCATGTATAAGGCAGTTGATTGGTGTTGATGGTTATATTTTCATAAGCCGTATCAGGAACTTTTGGACAAGCCGCCACTTCAATCGTAACAAATCCATTTGCAAGACCTATACTATAGCCACGACTGTTGAATACCGAAACGGTATACGTTGTGGCTGGCCACGCCATTAAAGGAATACCATAAAAGGAGCCATTGCTAGTGTTGAAATTAAGGCCTAAAGGTAATACAGGAAAGCGCAACGGTTCTTCATCACCTTCTCTGATAGCAGATGTTAAAAGAAATTGTGCCGGAAAAGTACTTATATACCTGATATAGTTATAATCACTCACATACAAACCATGTCCCTCAGGGTCGATCGCAATACCAGTTGGACTCTGAAGTATTGATTCATCAGGATCCATGTTCATCTTTGCAAGTAAAAAATAAAACCGCATGGCAAACTCTGCCGGGTTTAAGGGATTAAAAGATCCGGCATGTCCGGCCAATGTAGTAACATGCTGGTTTCTATCGATCTCCCGAATGGTTTTGTTATTGTAATCGATAACATATAATGCTTTAGTATTTTCATTGTAAGCCACGGCTGTAGGACCATCGAACTTTGCAACATTTGCATCGTCGTTATCTCTAAACCCTTTTTCGCCATTACCGGCATAGGTAGTTACATCGCCATCGTCGTCAATCTTTCTCACCCTATTGTTTCCTGCATCCCCTACGTAAATATCGTCGTTATCATTATCAAAACAAATACCGCTGGGGTGAAAAAATTCAGCTTCCACGCCATTCCCATTCTTATATCCTGCTGTACCTGATCCTGCAATAATTTCCCAACTGCTGGCATCGCCATCACCATCAAATGTACCTTTTACAATTATATTTTTATTGGGATCAGCTATGTATAAATTACCATCATCGTCCACCGCCAATGCTCCCCATACTGGTTCTGTCAATACTTCTCCGATCTTCCAATCTATTAAATACCAATCTCCATCTTCATCTTTCCTGAGCAGCGCTCTGCTCGAATCTGTCGTATTTAACATACTTGCATAAGTGATCTTTTCATTATTCGGATCGATAGCAAAATAGATCGTTTTAACACATGTGTTAGGTTCTTCTGTTAAATCTTCACCATGGAATTTCTTCTTAACCGTAGTCGGACTTTTCTCAAATGTCTTTGTATCATCTGCAACAGTATTGAATAGCGGCATTAAATGAGCTTCCGATTTAAATGTAAAAAATCCATTAGCGTTTAGCGGAGGATCGTTTGGTGTAATAGTAGGGGCACTGGTATAAATAGTTTTGGATTGTTTAGAAATGGCAACACCTCTAGCTCCTTTAAAATAAAGCAACTCTCCTCTTCTTACGTTTTCGGCAGTTACATCCATCATCCCCGCAATACATTTAACGTAACCTTTTATTTCAGGAGAACCTCCACCCCAAAAATTGGGAGCCATTATTCCGGGAACATCTGATACATCAATCTTTGTTGCCAATTTAATAAGTCCAGCTTCCGGAAACGGAATAGGTCTGAACCGTTGTAATGGCTCACCTATAACGGGAACGCAGGTATCACATGAAGCCTTTGTAAGAGTGGAATAATTGTTTACCGCATATTTAATAAACGCCGGATATTCAGATCGCTGTGCGTATACACTGGATATACTTAACAATAAAAGGGCGGTAAAAACCAACCTAAATTTGGATGTTCTGGTGGAGCTTTGTTTCATTTGACAGTTAATTTATAAGGGTAAGGGTGTACTAATGATTAATCCAATTTTGATTCTAACATTTACAAATACAACGAAAAGCATCAAGAATAATAGTATTGATGCAAAAAGTTCTATTAGTATAATATTTAGTAATAATAGCTGTTAGAAACTATCTAACTAGTGGTTTGGCTGAAAAATGGATCTTTTGATTTGAGGAGGATATTAGAGAGAGAAGCGAATATACATTTAAAGTCTTATAAATGTAATTTATAAGACAATTATATAAGAAACTTTGAAAATTAATAGGTTAAATATACTTTCTTCTTAAGATATTATTTTTTTGATACCAGCTTTGGTTTTTCATGGCGGCATCGTGGAGTTTATCATGAGGAACGAAGGATCGCAATCCTTTCATCGGAATATCATTGGGAGCTTTGATTTGAGCGAATGGTTCGTGATAATACGAACTAAGGCGAAGGGGAGATTTTAATCTTAGCTTAGGTACTTTCTATTATTTTGTTTTTGTTGGCGCCTCTACATCCGAGAAGACCTGAACGGCAGCAGGTAACCTTTCGCCTTTAATTTGTATTACGTTTAATTGGTTATTAAATTCCTGTAATTCATCTGCGGTAAATTTAACATTATCCGCTGCAATATTTTCGAGCATGTGTGGCATTTGTGTTGTTCCAGGAATGGGTACTATCCAAGGTTTTTGTGCAAGCAACCATGCCAATGAAATTTGGCCAGGTGTAGCCTGCTTTTTTGTAGCCCAAGTTTTTAATAGGTCAACCAGTGCAAGATTATTAGGCAAATTTTCCGGAGAGAACCGAGATTCAATACCTCTGATATCACCGACGGCAAACTTTGTATTTGCGTCTATAGTACCCGTTAGAAAGCCAACTCCAAGAGGGCTCCACGGAACAAATCCAATTCCCAATTCCTGACAGAGTGGAATGATAGCTTTTTCAGGACCACGCCATAGCAATGAATATTCATTTTGAATAGCAGTTATAGGATGAATGGCGTGTGCTCTTCTTACGGTTTGTACACCAGGCTCTGATAGTCCATAATGCAATACCTTTCCTTGGTGCATTAAATCTTTTATCGCCCCAACTACATCTTCAATTGGAACATTAGGATCTACACGATGCTGATACAATAGATCGATACGATCCGTCTGAAGCCTTTTCAACATTCCATCTACTACCAGCTTTATATGGTCTGGTTGACTATTTTGCCCTGGTAAACGCTTGCCTGTTTCAAGATCGATATTCCATCCAAACTTAGATGCTATCACCACTTTATTTCGAAATGGTTTTATGCCTTCTCCTAAAATTCTTTCTACTTCATGAGGTCCATAGGCCTCTGCCGCATCATAGAAAGTAAGCCCTTTATCATAAGCAGTTCGAATAATATTATGCATTTCAGTTCTGGTGGGAATAGTTGTTTGATACGTCCTACTCATATTCTGCACCCCTATACCAACACTCGAAACTTCAAGTGTTCCTCCTAATTTACGTCTTCCAGTTATAGTTTGATTATTGGATGATACACTTTGTGATGTAGTATTTGCTGTTGATTTACATGCCGCTGGTAAAAAAGCACCACTTGCTAATACCAATCCTGTTTTAATAAGATCTCGACGACTGAAACTATTTGCTTCGATATTGTTGTTGGTTAAATTTTCCATGACTTTTATTTTTAGTTCTAATGCCTAACCATGTTCCAGACTATTTAACAAAAGGCTGGAACATTCCAAATGAACAGAAATTTAATTTGATAAAAAAACATACTCGGAGGCTTTTTATTTAACCAATTTAAAAGCCGCCTCTTTTACATTATCGGAACTACCGCCAATAAATAACTTAAAATCACCCGGCTCGGCAACATACTGCAAATTGCTGTTATAAAATTTAAGGTCATTTACAGAAATAGTGAACTTCACATTTTGGGATTCCCCTTTTTTTAGGAATATCTTTTTGAAGCCTTTTAATTCTTTTACAGGCCGTGTAACAGAACCTACCATATCACGTATATACAATTGCACAACTTCTTCGCCGTCATAATTTCCTGTGTTCTTTACCGTTATTGTTGCTTCAATAGGAGAGGACACTGTAACATTAGATCTGTTTAATTTAATATTACCATACTCAAATTTTGTATAGCTCAACCCATACCCAAATGCAAAAAGTGGTTTATTGCTTTCATCAAGATAATCGGATCTGAACTTTTCAAAATTTTCACCAGGCAATGGCCGGCCGGTATTTTTATAATTATAGTAGATAGGAATTTGTCCCAATGCTCTTGGAAAAGATGTAGTAAGTTTTCCCGATGGATTGTAATTTCCAAAAAGCACATCGGCAATTGCATTCCCTGCCTCGTGGCCTGCATGCCATACTTGCAAAAGAGAATTTGCCATTTGAACTTCTTCAGTTAAAACCAATGGCCGTCCACTCATCACAACTAATATCAAGGGCTTTCCTGTTTTAGATAAAGCTGCTATTAACTTTTTTTGACTTTGTGGAATAGAAATATCTGTACGGCTGGAAGATTCTCCACTCATCTCTGATGCTTCACCAACAATGGCAACTATCACATCAGATCGTTGTGCTATCATCAATGCTTCTGTGATCATTGAATCTCCTGAACGTATATCAATATCTATTCTTTCTCCAAATACATTTATTTTTTTTGAAAATATTGTATCGTCACTAATGTTAGCGCCTTTAGCATATAATATTTGAAGATCATTTCCTGCAACATTTTTTAATCCTTCTAAAACCGGAATGGATGTTTGAATATCTCCGGAAACTGCCCATGTTCCTAACATATTAGTTTTATTATTAGCAAGCGGACCTATCAATGCAATTGTTCCTGATCTTTTTAATGGTAAATTATTATTATCATTTTTTAATAACACAAATGAATGTGCAGCTACTTCTCTAGTAAACTTTCTTTTATCAATAGATAAAACTTCTTTCGTTGCTCTTAATGAATCACAGTATCGATAAGGGTCATCAAACAAACCAAGTTTATATTTTGCTTCTAATATTCTTCTGCAGGCATCATCAATTTGTTTTACGGTTACTTTTTTTTCTTTTAATGACTTTTGAATGGTAGTTAAATAACCTTCGCCTACCATATCCATATCTAATCCTGCATTCAATGCAAGGGCAGATACTGTTTGCAAATCTCCCATTCCATGATCGATCATTTCATTTACAGATGTATAATCTGATACAACCATACCTTTGAATCCCCATTGTTTACGCAAGAGATCTGTAAGCAGCCATTTATTTCCCGTAGCAGGAATACCATCAACTTCATTGAAAGAACTCATAACACTTCCTACACCGGCATCCACCGCAGCTTTATAAGGAGGTAAATATTCATTGTACATTCTAATGCGGCTCATGTCGGTGGTATTGTAATCACGGCCACCTTCGGCTGCACCATATAAAGCAAAATGTTTTACACATGCCATTACCGTATTTTCATCTGCTAAATTATTTCCCTGGTAACCTTGAACCATTACTTTAGCAATTTGAGATCCAAGAAAAGGATCTTCACCCGATCCTTCTGCAATACGTCCCCAGCGTGGGTCACGGGCTATATCTACCATTGGTGAGAACACCCAGCATAATCCATCTGCACTGGCTTCAGTGGCCGCTACCCTGGCACTTTTCCGGATCAAGGCTGTATCCCAACTACATGAAATACCTAGAGGAATTGGGAAAGTGGTTTTGTATCCATGGATAACATCAGAACCAAATAGTAATGGGATCTTTAGGCGGCTTTTGGTAACTGCTAATTCCTGCGCCTGCCTGATCTTATTATATCCTATTACACCAAATAAGCCACCAACATTTCCTTTAGCAATTTTAGATTCCACATCACTACTTACCACAGCTCCTGTTGCAACTCCACCGCCGGGAGTTAATAAATTCAATTGGCCTATCTTTTCTTCCAATGTCATTTTTTTCATCAGTACGTCAATGAACAATTTCATTTTAGACGCAGTTGTTGTTTGAGCAGAAACTGCTCCACTGTAGAACAGTATAACTATTAAAGTTATTTTTTTAATGATAGTCATAAAAACATTTTTAATTAATCGACTTTAACGATCTTGGTTCGTTCGGAAATTCCATTTTCATTGATGGCCTCTATACAAAAATAATATGCCTTATCCTTATCCATCGCTTTATAATAATATTCATTTGCATTATGCACCATGATACAATTGTATAATTTATCAGGAGCCAGGCCGGTGTAAATATTATATGCATAAGCATCGTCACTGGGTTTCCATTTTAACCAGGCACTGCGTTTATCTTTTTCAGTACGTAATACTATAAGGTCTTTAACCATTTGAGGTTTTGCTCCATCGCCTTTACCAAACACTCTTAATCCGCTAATAGCAAATTTACCTGTAGGCATATGAATATTTTCAAGCTTGATATACCTTGCTTTTACAGGAGTTTTCAATTCTACATAATCATGCGGAATATCTTTTTTATTGTCACTCTTATCCATCATTAAATTCCACTGTTTACCATCAGTTGAATATAGTAATTTATATTGATGATAAGTACCTGATTGCTTGCCCGTGAATGTTGCATCCTGATCTGCATAATTGATCTGCACCGCATTTACAGTTGATATATTTCCAAGATCAGTTTGTATCCATTCGTTTTTACCATCGGAAACAGCAGACCAATATGTTTTTATGTCTTCGTCCACAGCATTATTGGCATTATAACTACCAAGTGTAGACGAAACTGTAACTGGTTTTTTATAATTCAATAACATCCAACCTGTAAACCCATTTTTATATTCTTTTCCATCAGGCAGGTAATGTGGGTAATCTCCAAAAGTAGTATTGCAATACATTACATCATCTTTATCAAATCCTGCAGGCCATATACCGATCCTTCTTTCAAAATTATTTTTTACTGAGATCGCTATTGTTGAAACATGCCACCAGTTATTCCATTTATCTGCAAATGTGCTTCCATGTCCGGCGCCTCTTGCAAACCCTCCGGGTTTATAACTCAAGGGATCGGATTGTGGTGTGAAGGGACCGAGAGGAGTACTACCCACAATAACTCCATCTGCATAACCACTGAATTCTGTTCCCGGGGCTCCATATTGCAGATAATATTTGTTGTTGTGTTTTGTCATCCATGCTCCTTCAATGAATGGATCTAAAAAGGTATTGTCCATGTATTCGCCAAAACGTTGCCATCCATATTTCTCAGGCTCCAGCAAATACATTTCCTTTCTTGTGCCGATGGGCTGCATTGTTTTTCTATTTAATTCTAAACCATACAACGGAAATTTATTGCTGCTTCCATTATACATATATAATCGTCCGTCATCATTTGTAAAAAATGCAGGATCCCAACCGCCGATATCAAATGAATCCACAAGAGGTTTCCAGACATTAGCCTTGGGATCAGTACTCATCCAGATAGTAAAAGTTTGTGTGTAAGTAGATCCAAATACCATCATAGTATCTCCGATGATACCAACTGCTGGTGCACAAAGATCATCATACGTGTCATTCCATGTCCGTAAAAATTTACGTTCAACAAAATTCCAGTTCAGCATGTCGCTACTCCACCAATATCCTGTTTGGTTGGTGCTGAATAAATAAAAATCATTTTTATAATTTACAATAACGGGATCGGCGGTAGTTCGATGTTTACCCCATGTAAAAAAATTTGGAATACGTACATATCCGTAATCAATATTTACAGGGTTACAATAAGTTTTTTGTTGAGCATTACCATCAATAGCAATAAATAAAAAAAACAATATTGTTATGATCAATTTCATTTTACTTCTTTTAAGTAAGGTGATTCGATGTTAAGTTTTTTTAATCCTGTTTGTATCTCTTTACAATTCATAAACAATTTCCATAATAAACCCGTTCTGTAATTTTCTATCATCACAATGATGGGTCCCTGATCGATAGCCAGGTAAGATCTGGCTGTCCAGTTCTTTGTTTCATTAAAGGCATCTACAAAGCCATATTGTCCCCATATCTTATCACCGTGATCATAATAAAAATGTTTCAATGCCTTCATTGATTTATCAGGGGTATAGGGAAATGCGGATAGCGCCGCAGTGGGAGAAATAACTCCAAGATCATTGGTAGGAGAGTGCCCATCATAGCCATTATAACTATCGCTTGAAGTAAGCCCCCAACAATTTTCTCCATACCCTTTAAAATCTTTGGGATTGTCTACACAATAATTATAATTGATCAAAGTGTGATTAAGATTTTGGTGCCAATAATCTGCATATCTATCTTTTAATCCATGTGGATCAATTGCCATAAAAGAATACTGAGAAAAAAATAACGGTCCGCCATAGTCTGGTCCAAGAGGTAGTTCTATATCGTAAAACTTTTTGCCGTTTTTAAAATCTTTTCCGTTTGTCCATCCACTATGGTATACGGTTGAATCAATTGAATACCGTGGAGAAGATGCAGCCATTAAAAAAGTAACAAAGCATTCATTCCAACCATGTATCGACAAATTCATACTCCATCCATTATTGGGGCTCCAGTGCCAAAACAATTCTTCCTTATCCTGTGTTTGAAAATTCCATTCAACCTCATTCCAAAGCCAGTTGATACGGTTTCGTAATTCATTTTCTTTTTTATTTTCTTTATTAAAATATTCCCTTGCACATAATAAGCCCTCAAATAAATAGGATGTTTCAACTACATCTGCGCCATCATCTTTACGACTGAAAGGAATTGTTTTTCCTGTGCCTCCATTTAACCAATGGGGAAATAACCCATGATAACTATCAGCCTTACTTAAAAATTTTATCATTCGCAGCAGCCTTCCCACAGCGGTATCCCTGGTTATCCATTTTCTTTCAGCGGCGACAATGATAGACATCACGCCAAAACCTGTTCCGCCTGTGGTGACAGTTTCTAACCCATACGCAGAAGTAATATTACTTCTCTCTCTTGCCATGCCACTTACAGGGTGAGCAAAGTCCCAAAAGTATTTGAATGTCTGTTTTTGTACTATTTCAAGCAGAGCCGTATCAGAAAGATTTGAAACCCTTGTTGCTTTATAGACATTTGTTGAAGAAGATTGCTTATTGACAACCTGGGAAATACCTGAAAACTGGATAACGAATACACTGGCAAATAATGTTATATATTTTTTACATCTAATCATTAACGTTAGTTAAATATTAAAATCATAAGTAAGGTGCTGTAAAACCAAGTTTTGTCATTCCTGCTTTGATCTCCGGGGCGCTTGTAAATAGATCCCATAATAATCCGCTTCTATAATTTTCTATCATTACAATTATTGGGCCCTGATCAATGGCTAGGTATGAATTTGCAAACCATAGATCTTGCAATTTGAATGCGTCTTTAAATCCATATTCACCCCATATCTTATCTCCAAGTTTATAATAAAAAAACTTTAATGCTCTCATTGATTCCACGGGGGTATAAGGCATTGATGATAATGCAGCTGTAGGAGCAATGACACCAACATCATTATTTGGTTCACTGGCATTGTAGCCGTTGGGTACATCGCTGGCAGTTAATCCCCAGCAATCTGCACTGTAGCCATAATAGCCCCTGGGGTTAGCTTTGCAATATTCATAATTAATGAGTGTATGATTTGTAGTTTGTGTTTTATAATTAGCATATATATCCTGAAGGCCATCGGGGTTTACACCTAAGAAAGAGTAATGTTCAAAAAACAACGGGCCACCATTCGATGGGCCTAACGGCAGTACATAATTGAAAAAAATATTTCCATTTTTCATACCTCCATTCGAAGCCCAGCCATTATCATAAACGGTTTTAGGAATTGTATATGTTGTAGATGAGGTTGCCAATATATATGTGATCAAAGCTTCATTCCACCCTTTTATTTGTGCGTTTATTATCCAGTTCTTATCGGCACTCCAGTGCCAATACAATACATTCTGATCGTTTTGTCTAAACCAATTCCATTCTACCCCATTCCAGAGTAAATTAATTTTTGTTCTGAGTTCAACCTCAATAGGATCAACTGTGTTAAAATATTGTCTGGCTGTAATAAGGCCATTCATCAAGTATGATGTTTCAACAAGATCAGCTCCATTATCATTTGCACTAAATGGAAGTGTTGCGCCGGTGGCTCCATTTACCCAATGAGCAAAAGCGCCATGATATCTTGTACAATTATTGATCAAAAAATTAGTGATCTTTAAAATTCTTTCTTTCCCTTCATTTTTGGTAATAAAGCCACGTTCAATAGCTGCAATGATAGCCATTATCCCGAATCCAGTGCCTCCGGTAGTTACAAGATCTCCTGATGTATTTCTTTCTCTTGCCATACCACTTACCGGATGTCCAAATTCCCAAAAGAAACGAAATGTCCTTCTTTGAACAGTATCTAATAACTGGTTATCCGTTAGTAACGGAAATTTATTAGTGGAATCTATTTGTGTGATGAATTCCGTTGAGGTAGCGTATTGGAGAGTTGTATTATTTTGTGTTTTGAGTGCCATGTTTATAGACACTGTATATTTTGTAAGTGGTTTTAATGTTGTAGATGGTTGTACCAACACAATACTGTCATTATTTTGATATGAATAATTTACCGGTATAACTCCAACACCAGTTTCATTTATTATAATGCCGGAAGCAACGGAGCTTTTATTTACGGGAGCAGTAAATGAAACTTTTATTGAGGGGGTATAGTTTATGTTATATCTTATACCGGCTTCATCATTTATTTTTGTAGAATTTACTGTAAACGTTTCTACTATTGGATCAGTGTCTTTTTTACAGGAAAAAAGAAAAAATATTAATAAAATAATAAGATAATTTTTCATAATTTTTTAAAAAGGAGCTGTTTACAGCTCCTTCTATATTGAAATTTACAAAGTCAGGCTGTTATTTCAATAACAGCCTGATTGTATATTTTGAGGCAGATAACAATTATCTTCCCACTTTTTCCAACTTCCACAAAGCTTGAATTTCGTCTGTAGAAAGAGCTTTGTTATAAACTCTTATTTCATCAATTGAACCAGTAAACCATTTAGCCCAATCTGGATTTGGCCCTTGAGCTGTATAGCCTAATTCTGAGTTCAAAATAGATCCGATTATAAATGCATCATTATCTTTAAATGTAACATTTGTAACACCGCCTCTAGTATCGTATGCAGAAATATGAACTGTATCACCATACATTTGTAATTTAGATGTAGCAGCATTCCAGGTTGTTACTATGTGTGACCATTTATTGGCCCCGTGGAAAACACCAATTGGAGGAGTTCCATTAGGATCAGGACGGTTATCCTGATTACCATTGCTTGTAGTTACCATCAAAAATTTTGGAACTAAAGTATCACTAGTAGCGGGAAACCAGCCTGTTTCAGCACCAAGATTAATGTTACCCCAAATATCACCTGCATTAGCAACGCTTGGCGCTAATGAAAATAATTGTGTAAAGGAGTTTCCTTTGTTCTTCATATTTACCCAACAGCTAACTGTAAAACTATTTAAACTTGTTCCTGATTTTATATTTGGAATGGCTGGGTATTTCAAATAACCACTATCCAAATGTAAAGCACTTCCTTTAGGACCAGTTACAAAGCTGTTTCTTAAACTAGCATTTACATCTACTCCAGAAATATCTTCTTTAGTAACTCCTTCAAAAGACCAATGAGCTTTCAAGTTGGTTGCAGCTACTTCATTAGAATTATTATACCCATCGATTGGATTTAATGCTACATCATCATCTTTTTTACAGGCAGTAAATAGCAGGGCGGAACTAACTACCAATGAAAAAGCTGTTAATCCCATTTTTTTGTTTGTCATCATCGTTGTAATTTTTAATTGTTAAAAAAATAATATGTTTTTAATAGTTAGGATTTTGTTGCAGTTTATTACCGCTTTTATCAATTTGTATTTGTGGTATAGGAAATACGTTATGCCTATCGGGTTTGAAACCAAGTGGCCCTAATACTGCTTCAGCTCTTCCGGTGCGTATAAGATCAAAAGTGCGGTCATGTTCAAAAGCCATTTCTAAACGTCTTTCAGCATAAATTGAATCTTTTAATTGTTCGTCTGTAGCCAATGTATTTGGTAGACCAGCCCTGGTTCTTATTTTGTTCAAATATTTTTTTGCTTCTTCATTATTGTTTAATGCATTTTCGGCTTCTGCTTTTATTAAATAGATCTCTCCTAATCGAAAAATTCTATAATTTTTATTGCATTGCCAGTTATCGCCATCATATGTTTCCTGAGTTGTACTGAAGTATGCTTTAAAGTTGTAGTATGGATTAATAGCAGTAACAGGATCTATAAATTTGCCATCCCACATAGTTTGTCCTGTGACAATGATAGTACCTGCCTTTCTTTTATCTGCAGCAGCATAAGTATCTACAAGATCTTGAGATGGTGTATTAAATCCCCAACCTATAGGCCCTCTTGGATATTGGGTACCAGCCCAACCTTCTACACCAAGGTTAGGTTGTGTACCAATGGCATTTACTTCCCATATTGATTCTGAAGAAAATTCTCCCGCTTCACGCCAGATCATGGAATAGTCATCCAATAATTGAAATTGTGTGTTCGCAATAATATTATCACACATTGAATTGGCCTGTATCCATTTTTGCTGATAGAGTGATACTTTTGCAAGCAACGCTTCAGCAGCATATTTACTTACACGACCATTTTCGCTGGCAGGAATTGTAGGAGGTAATTTTGCAATAGCATCATTCAGATCTTCTTCCATGAATGCATAGATCTCTGCAACAGATGCTCTATTGGTGGCAGCAATTATTTCATCAAGTGATTCTAATACATGGTCTATTTTTGGCACCCCACCAAACACTCGTACAAGGTTCCAATAAAAATATGCCCGTAGTAATTTTGCCTCCCCAATGTATCTATCTTTTTCTTGTTGAGGAAGATCCATTATGGGAATGTATTGAAGCGCATAACATGCTCTCCCAATACCTTCATAGTTTCCCCGCCAAACTTCATTAAATGAAAAAGTGTTTTCATCAAAGGTCCAGTGATCCAATAGATCTTTATCTGTTCCTACATCACCCAATAGGCTACCTTTATCTGCATCATCAGATGTAATGCTTGATATCCCTATCCATGGAAAAGAATGAACATGCCATGTATAGAGTTTATTATATACAGCCCCAATAAATTTTTGAGCCCCATCTTCTGGGCTATTCAATAGATCAGCTATAGTAACAGTTCTTGGAGCTTCTTCTAAAAAACTTTTTTTACATGAGATAATAGAAGTAACTAAAAGAGCTGTGAATATGAATGTTATTTTATAGAATCTTTTCATTGGTGCAATTTTATTTGAACTGTACATTTAATCCTATCATATAGCTTGCTGCAATCGGATAAATATTATTTTCAATACCTGCAGACAATTGATCTCCTGCCAATTCCGGTGTAAAGCCGGTGTATTTTGTAAATATGTACGGATTTTGTGCGCTGGCAAATAGACGAACTGATCTAAAAAGCCTATTTGTTTCTGTAAGATTAAATTTATACCCTACGGTAATATTGTTTATCCTTAAAAAGGACCCTGACTCAATGTAATAATCCGTTACAGCAGTGGTGCCATTAAATGCTCTTGGAATATCATTAATACCAGATCCCGGTATCCAATGGTTTCTCGCTACTTCTGCTTCAACATTATAGTTACCTCCACCACGGATTCCTTTTTTTGCATTGTACACTTTACCACCATACGTGCCGAAAATATCTAATCCAAAATCAAATCGTTTCCAGTTTAACCCGGCATTAAATCCATAAAAGAATTTAGGTTGATAAGAGCCTGCATAATATTTATCTGATTCATCAATTGCTTTATCATTGTTTCTATCCACAATTTTAAAATCTCCAACCTGGGTATTATCTAAATGAGGCGTACTATTTATCTCGTCAAAATTTTGATATATTCCATTTGTTTGATAAACAAAAAATTCTCCTATCTCACGGCCTTCCGAAGTTCTGGTAGCCAGTCTGGCATACCCAACATCGCCACTAGATAGATTTTGTCCTAAACCAATGTTTTCAACTTTATTTTTATTGAATGTAATATTTCCCCGAAGTGTATAGTCAGTATTTTTGTTTAATCTATCTGCCCATGTTAGTGCTAACTCAACACCTTTATTAGATACATCTGCAGCATTGGTTATAAAGTCTGTACCAAATCCAAGATCAAGAATATTTATTCTATATAATCCTCCACTTGTTTGTTTATCGTAATAATCTATTTCTCCGCTCAGTTTGTTTTTCAACAAAGAAAAATCAACACCAAAATTTAATTCTTTTACAACTTCCCATTGGAGGTTGGGATCTTTCAGTTGAATAATAGTTGTTCCATTTATTCTGGTAGGTCCAAAATAAGCATACAAAAGTTCTGCAGGAGTAAATTGGAAAGAGCGGGAATCAACAACATCGTTACCTACTTCTCCATAACTTGCCCTTAATTTTAAATTATTAAAAAGAGTTTGGTTATCCATGAATTTCTCTTTAGTAATTATCCATCCTAATCCAATGGAAGGAAAATTGGCCCATCGATTATTGGGAGAAAAATTACTATTGCCATCTCTTCTAAAAGTTGCACTTAGCAGATATTTATCTGATAATATATAATTAAGCCTGGCAAAATATGACTCCCTTTTGTAATAGTTAGCAATTGGGGTTCTTGTGTTTTGTTGAAAGTGAGCAGTGTCAGTAAAATTCATTTTCCACAAATTGCTGTTATTTGTAAAGATGAAATTTGATGGACCAGATATATCAATTATACTACCGTCATTTATATTGGCTTCGTTTTTCCAGCCATCCCTTCTTTCTGCGGTATGCCCTACCGTTAGCTTAAAAGAATGTTGTTGTATAACTTTTGAATAAGTAAAATAATTATCCCATGTCCAATGATAAGCGCTGTCCCTAGTATATTTGAGCCGACTATTGGCATTATTCTGAGGGCCAGGAGAGCCATCCCCATTAGTAGTTGTATATTTTTTTGCATTTACCCACCCATTGGTGCTTTCCATATCAATACCAAATGCAGTCCTGAAATTTAATCCTTTCACTATTTCGTAATCTCCCCATAGTGTACCACCAAGTCTGCTACCAAAGCTTCTGTCGAAATTGTTTTTTATAGTTGCGATAATATTGCCTACATCACTTTTACCGGTATTTCCAAAACTGCCATCAGCATTATATACATTAAAAATAGGCGCAGCAATATAAGCTCTTGTGAATGCTCCAGCATCCTGGTTATTAGATGTAAAATGAGAAAAAGAAATAGTGTTACCTATTTTAAATTTTTTGGTGATCCCTAGATCATGATTTAACCTGACCGTTGCCCTTTGATAATCCGTTCCTTCCAAGATCCCTTCATCTTTAAGATACCCCAACGATACAAAGAATTTATACGTATTTTTTCCTCCGGATAATGATAAGCTATTGTTTGTAAAGAAAGCAGGACGGGTAATTGCATCATACCAGTCTGTAGCACCTGTAATATCTGTAGATAAAACTGCTGGTGCATTAGCAGCTTCGTTTGCATAATTAGCAAATAAGTTAGGCTTAGACATTTCTACTTTATGAGTCAATAACCTTACACCACTGAACATATTGTAACTCACGGATAATTTACCAACTTTCCCGCTTTTTGTTGTAATAAGTATTACTCCGTTAGCCGCACGTGCTCCATAAATTGCTGTTGAAGCAGCATCCTTTAAAATATCTATGGTTAAAATATCTGCTGAGTTGATATTCTTAATATCATCTGTGATAATTCCATCAACAATATAAAGTGGATCAGCTCCTCCTAATATTGAACCTGTACCTCTTATCCTTACTTTTGGTGTACCCCCAGGTTGACCAGAGTTAATGATCTGAACACCGGAAGCTTTACCTTGTATAGCCTGCGTTGCAGTAAGTCCCACTGTATTTACAATATCACTTCCTTTAATTGTTGTTGCAGCACCGGTGAGATCTTTTTTACGCTGCGTACCATAACCAACCACTACTACCTCTTCAGCTGTTTTAGTAATGCTATTTAATGATACATTAATAACACTTCTTCCCTCTACTGAAATTTCTTTTGTTTCATATCCGATATAACTAAATATCAATATTCCATTTTCAGCAACGCTGATAGAATATTCTCCTGAAGTATTGGTTGAAGTACCTTCAGAACTACCCTGGATCTTTACACTTGCACCAACTAAGCCAACTCCTGATTCATCAGTTACTTTTCCTGTAACAATTATGTTTGGAGATGTTGCACATATGGTTTGTGAAAAAAACAGGCAGGCTATAGAAATGATAATAGAAAATAGCTTTCCTTGTTTTAGTAATAAATACAATCGCTTTTCATTTGCATGTAGCATACGTTAGGCCTTTAAAATTTACTAATACCCCTCGTTATAGGATTCTTATTTCGTTGCCTTTACATTGTTTTGAATGAAGAGGATAGCTATTTGCACTTTTTCATATTTACAACCTTACAACTTAACTACTTAACATTCAACCTTTATGGAAGCATATATTTATCGCAATTCTTTTGCCACGTATATTTATCTAAATTACCTGACATAAGACATTGTAAATGTAGTGGTTTCATATTATAAAAAGAATCATAATTTATTAGTTACTATCACTTGATGTGGTTTTGTAGAATAAAATACACAGTCTTCAATATCTTTGCCGCTCAATGGGGCAAAAAAAATTATTTCGCTTTGCGGCTATAAAAAATTTTCCGAACGTTTATGAATATCCAAAAGATATGCAAGGCAAATGGAATACATTCTTTAAAAATGATCATCCAATTGTTTTAGAGTTGGCTTGTGGCAGAGGAGAGTACACAGTGGGGCTTTCGAAATTATTTCCTGAGAAAAATTTTATAGGTGTTGATATAAAAGGCAATAGAATATATATAGGCGCTAAAAGGTCTCTGGAAGAAAATTTACAAAACGCTGCATTTTTACGGACGCAAATCGAAATGCTGCCGGAATATTTTAATAAATCTGAAGTTGATGAGATCTGGTTAACTTTTCCTGATCCGCAATTAAGAACTTCGAGAGCAAAAAAAAGATTGACGCATCCACGGTTTTTAAGGTTGTATCAACAAGTACTTTCTGCTAACGGATGCATCCATTTAAAAACGGACTCTCCTGATCTATATAAGTTTACAAAAACTGTCATTGATCTTTACAAGTTAACTTTACTCGAAGACTGCGATGATGTCCGTTCAAAAAACAACAGTGAAGCGTTAAAAATAAAAACACATTACGAAAGTCTGGACATTGCTCAAAGCAATAGGATCTTTTATCTTAAGTTTCAGCTTCCGGAAATCATTACAGATCTAGATGAACAATTACAGAACATGATCAAAGAAACAGAGTTTACCGAAGAGGAAAGATATTCAGCAGAAGATAATTTAATTGTGTTTACGGCGGAGTATCTTTTAGATAGAGGTTATTGTTGCGGCAATGGATGTAGAAATTGTCCTTATGAATATAAAAATGTTCCTGAGCCAAAACGCAGTAAATTACTTAACCTCAAACCGTAATGGGGCTTTAGACCAAAATATTTATTGTATCTTTTCAATCATGAAAAATAAGGTGGCAAAGAAAATTGCTGTAACAGAAACTCCAAAGAGTACTGTTAAAGAATATTCCTTTTTTGCAGATGTGTATGATGTAGTCAGACAAATACCAAAAGGAAGGGTAACTTCTTATGGAGCAATAGCCACATATTTAGGCACAAAATTATCTGCTCGTATGGTAGGATGGGCCATGAATACAGCTCATACTGCCAAACCAAAAGTTCCTGCACACAGGGTAGTAAACAGGAATGGGATGTTAAGCGGTAAGCATCATTTTAAAACACCTACATTGATGGAAGAATTATTAAAAAAGGAAAAGATAAGAGTTAAAGAAGAAAAAATTGTTGACTTTGAAAAAAAATTCTGGAACCCATCTGAAGAACTAGGATTATAATATTAAATTTTCAGGTCTGACCTTCGGTTCGACCATAATTAATTATGGATAAAAATACACTAACAGGAAAAATTACTTTTATCCATCATGATAAAGATTATGCTACTATTGAATATACTGTCAATGGTAAAATAAAATCGATCAACGGAAATATTGGAGAGAAAGAACAGGAAAAATTAAAGCAGGAAAAGGTTATAAAAAAGATACATCATTTTCATATTGGTGATGAAGTAAATTTCATTATTGTTCCAACGCCGAGAGGTGACAAAATGATGGCTACGCAAATACAATTCTTATTTAATAATGCCCTCGATAATATATTGAACAAAGCCGAAGTTGAAAATCGTTTTGTAGGCTATTTAAAAAAAGTAGACGATCAATATTTTGTAAAAGAAACAGCAAGCTACATTCCATTCCCATTACACTTATCCCCATGGGAAATGCCACCGAATGACGCTGATCTAAATGAACCAGTGTTTTTTAAATTAGAAAATACTGATAAGCCAGGCAAGGCAACAGCATTGTTATTCAGAAGCACTTACACTCCTGAATACATGAGTGCTTTAAAATCACATAAAAACAAAACACCTATTGATGCTGTCGTTAATAAAGTAACGCCACATGGTATTTTTGTAGATGTTGTCGGTAAAAAAATTCAGGCAAAAATTCCTGTAGAAAAAAACAGTTCTTCAGATGCAAAAATTGGTGACGTAATAAAAGTTATCATCACTTACCTGGGGCATGCAAAAATTGTTGTGGAAAGAGTAAGTTAAGTATAGTATGGGCTGATCATTAAATATACAACAACTCCTGAAACAGCTACATAAAACCAAACCGGCCAAGTGATCCTTACTAATTTTTTGTGTTTATCATATTCTCCTATCAATGCTCTGTATGCGGTGAATAAAACAAAGGGTAATATAATTGCTGCTAACGGAATATGAGTGATTAAAATAACATAGTATAACATACGCAAACTGCCCGCCTTCAATTTTTCATCTGCACTTACTAATCCATCATGATTAATATCACCAAACCTTGTATCTCCTGCTAATAAATGATGGCATATATATGAAACAAGAAATAAAACTGATAGAACAATTGCTGTGATCATAATTCTTTTATGAACCAGATAGCTTTTTTGTTTAACGGCAATTATTCCTGCAATCAATAAAAATGCTACGATAGAATTGATGATGGCATTGGCCTGTGCAAATACGTGAACATTAAATCCAAGATCGACATGCAATTGAAATTTTGACAAAAAAGCTACAGCAACAAATACTAATACTGAAACTATCCAGATAATAGTCTTAGCTTTTTTATCATTTTTGACCATTGATGGCTCAAGCATTAGTTTAGGTTTTATTTTATGATACTACTAAAACAATTTTAGCAGCCTAAAGGTTCATTTAACTTCTTCCGAACAATTCATTTAAAAATTCCCCAAAAGATCTTTTCTTGTTTTTTTCAAGCATCAGCAAAGGTATATCCTTTACTAATTTGGCTTGCTCTACAGAATCAAAGCCATTATACCATCCACGAACTACTCTATTCTTGTCTACAAGAAAAAATTTTTCAGTATGAATAAAAGCTTTATCTATTCCTGAGTCAGCGACACTTGCTTTTAATTCATCGAATGCAAAATCGTATATCTCTTTTTTATCTCCCGTAACAAACCACCAGCTATCATGATTACTTGTATAGCGGTTTGCGAAGTTTCGCAATTGAGTTACAGAATCTTCAGGATCAATGCTGATAGAAATAAATTGTACAATGCTATCTTTCCCAGCGCCAAAGGAATTTTGCAAACGCTTCATGCTCTTTGCAAGTCCGGGGCAAATGGTTGGGCATTTTGTAAAGAAAAAATCAAATACTAAAATCTTTCCTTTCAAAGAATCAAGGTCAACTTTATCTCCCAACTGATTGGTAAATGAAATATTTTTTATTTTATGCCAAAGCGTATCACTGCTTTTTTTTCCATTCTCATTGTTTACAACAACACTGTCATAAAAATATCTCCGAGGCATATCTACAGATGCCTCACTATAATATTTCACAAGATAATATCCTGTAAAAGGTAAAACAATTGCCAAAAGCACACCCAGTATTGCTCTCTTATTCATTCTTATTTGTTTAAAAAAAAACCACTGCAAAGTTGCAATGGTTTTTTTACAATAATTATATTAATTCAATATTTTTTAATGATGTTCTGGGGCTTTAACAGCAGGTGCTACCTGTTCAGTTTTTGGTTCAATGCGATTGTATCTGTTACGCAATGTTTTCCAGCTATTGCCATCCCATAAGAAAGCGGCGATGAACCAAATGAATAAACATAGAGGAACAACGATTGTCATGATCAAGTTTCTTATTTCATCACCAAGATGCATAAAAATAGAAACGATATAGTATGCTTTTGCTAAAGTCAAAATACCAATTACAACTTTTGTAAGCAATACAAGACCCGGTGATATCTGTCCCTGCTTGAAATATAGAAAATAACCTAACCCAAGTTCTACAATTGTAAGAATAGAGAGAAGCCAAAATGTTTTCCATATTTTTCCCGTTCCTGATGCATGCTCCGGGTGAAAAGTGACCTCATTTGATAAATCGTGTGGAGAAGAAGACATAATTAAAATCGTTTATTATTTAAATAATTTTTTATTGATTAGATCAGATAGAAACACAAGAATACAAATACCCAAACAAGATCTACAAAGTGCCAGTATAAACCTGCTTTTTCAATCATTTCATAATGTCCACGCTGATCAAAATGCCCCAATTTAGTTTTGATATACATTACCAAGTTAATGATCACACCACTGAATACATGGAATCCGTGGAAACCGGTGATCCCAAAGAAATAACCACCAAAAGCTATCGGTCCCGGAGTAGTCACATGTTGTCCCGCTGCTACGCCTAATTTCGCTAATTCCTCATGTGATGCTGCAGGTCCCCAGGGATTATGAGTAACTGTAGTTCCCCAGCTTTGAATTTGTCCGTCAACCAATACAGCATGGTCACCTGTTATCATGTGTGTCCATTCCCAAGCTTGACAACTCAAGAAAGCTATACCTCCTAAAATAGTCCACAACATATATTTTTCTACACCCTTCTTGTTCATTTTATGCCCTTCATGCACAGCTAACACCATTGTTACAGAACTTGCAATCAAAATGAATGTCATTAAACTTACAAATGCCAACGGTAAGTTTGCATGACCGGCTAAAGGAAACGCATTAAATACCTGGTTAGGATCTGCCCAATGGTTCACACTAAATCTGATAGTACCATAGCTAATAAGAAATGCACCAAATGTAAATGCATCACTCATCAAAAAGTACCACATCATCACTTTACCATAACTGGCATTGAAGGGGCTTCTTCCACCACTCCACCATTTTGTTCCTTGTTGTGCTGTTACTGACATAACTTTTAAGTTCTAAGTTTTAAGTTCTAAGTTCTAAGTATTACAGTTTTAAGTTTGAGCCAGTGACTTATAACTTATTACTTACTACTTGTAACTTTCTATTTTATCATTATTAAAAAGATCAATAAATAGATCCATAAAAAATCTACAAAATGCCAATACGTACTCATTACTTCTACAGGCACTATATCATAGTTTCTTACTTTTTTGCTGAATGCTTTTATAAATAAAACCACCAAAGCAACTATTCCTCCCACCACATGTAATCCATGCAATCCAACAATTACGTATAAAAAAGAGAACGATACATTTTTTGTAAGCGTAAATCCATTTTGCCATAATTGATTGAATCCAATTATCTGTAATACTATAAAAAGAACTCCTAAAACCAACGTACAAATAACTAAGTTTCTGTACTTCTGCATTTCTCTTTGTCCGAATGCTTTTTGTGCCAGCCAAAGTGTAATGCTACTTACAATGATCACCACTGTTGAGTACCAAAATATTTTTGGCAGATCAAACGTAGTCCAATTCGCCTGGCTCTTTTTTACAATGTATGCGCTGGTTAACCCCGCAAACATCATCACTATACTTGCAATACCAACCCACAACGTAAACTTATGTGGATGTATTCTTTTTTTTTGTTCCATCGCCACAGTATTCATTCCTTTTATTTTATTCTAATTCCGAATTTTATTTTTTATAACACGAATTTTCTATTGTGTTATTTTTTGTGTGTTACCAGCTTCATATTTTCATAGCATCATCGTTGTGTCACTCTCTTGTGCCGCATACCATTATTCAACTTTTATCTCAGCGAACGTTAAACGATTTAAACCATTAAACGTTTTATGCTCTCCCTACAAACAATGCCAACAACACGATCATCAAATAAAAATAAGAACTGAACATTACTTTTTTTGCACTTCCAACATCCATCTTTTTAAACAACAACACACTTACATATACCATCCACAAATTGCAAAGAAACAAAATGACCATTGTTATAATACCTCTTGTTCCAAGATCTGTTATCCCTACGAAATAAGGTAACAATCCAACGGGTATCATCATTGCACTATAAATAATAGTTTGCAATGCAGTGAATTTTGTCGGGCCTTCATCACTCGGTAACAGTTTAAATCCTGCAGCGGTATAATCTTTATGTGCCAGCCATGCAATTGCCCAAAAATGTGGGAACTGCCATAAGAACTGTATCGCAAAAAGCACCCATCCGCCAATATCAAAACTACCTGTTGCAGCTACCCAACCTATCAGGCAAGGTAACGCTCCGGGAACGGCACCAACTAACACAGAAACAGAATTCACTTTTTTTAATGGCGTATAAATGAAGCCATATAAAAACAAACTGAAAAGCCCTACCAATGCACTTTCCATATTGAACCAATACCACAGTATATAAATTCCAGCAATACCGGCAATGATGGCAAATACTGAAGCTTCAGTTGAACTCATTCTGCCGCTGGCCACCGGTCTTTTAGCAGTACGCTTCATTAATGCATCAGATTTTTTTTCTAAAACCTGGTTAATTGCGTTTGCTGAACCCGTGATCAACATACCCCCAACGAAAAGTAAAAGAACTGATATTATTTTTGACCGACTGTAATGTTCCTCATTCGGTGCAATTAAAAAACTAACTACAGTACTGAACACCACCATAAAACTTAAAGTGAACTTGATCAACAAAAAGTAATCCTTCACTTTACTTGCCAATCCAAACGATGTTGAATTGTCTATGGTAGTTTTATCCTCCTGCATTTTGTTAATGGTTAATGGTCAATGGTTATCCCACCATCCAAAAACACAAATCTTTATTTTCAAAAAACTTAATTCTATTTCTCTCATCCTCAAATTTCCAAATCTTCAAATCAAATTAATGGTCTTTACTTTCGTTTTCTCCGATCGGTTCTGTTTGAGGAATAAACTCTCTTCCGTCTTTTCCGTAATCGTATGCTCCACGATGAACTGCAGGTATTTCACCAGGCCAGTTACCATGTCCCGGATTGATCGGTGTAGTCCATTCCAAAGTATTTGCTCCCCATGGATTTGTGGTCGTAACTTTTCTTCCTTTAAAAATGCTATAGAAAAAGTTGAATACAAATAATAGCTGCGTTGCAAAAACGATCATCGCAACAAAGCTGATGAACTCATTCAACCCACCAAACATTTTGAAAGATTCCCATCCACTGTAGTCATAGTAACGACGAGGCATACCTGCTAAACCTTCGTAATGCATTGGCCAGAAGATCAAGTAAGCTCCGATCATTGTTACCCAGAAATGAATATATCCTAAAGTGTTGTTCAAATATCTGCCATACATTTTAGGGAACCAATGGTATACCCCGGCAAACATTCCAAAGAATGATGCCACACCCATTACAATATGGAAATGAGCCACCACAAACATGGTATCATGTAAGTGAATATCCAAAGCAGAGTTTCCAAGGAAAATACCTGTTAAACCTCCACTGATAAATAAACTTACAAAACCAATAGCGAACAACATAGCGGGAGTGAACCTGATGTTTGCACGCCATAAAGTTGTAAGCCAGTTAAATACTTTAATTGCTGATGGAACAGCGATCAATAATGTAAGTAATACAAAGAATGCTCCAAGGAATGGGTTCAATCCTGTTACAAACATATGGTGCGCCCAAACAAGGAATGCTAAAATTGCAATTGCGAATAACGAACCAACCATCGCCATATAACCAAAGATCGGTTTACGGCTGTTCACCGATAATATCTCAGAACTCATACCCATTGCAGGTAATAAGATGATATATACTTCGGGGTGACCAAGGAACCAGAATAAATGCTGGAACAAAATAGCACTACCACCTTCATTTGGTAAAATTTTACCATTGATAACAATATCACTTAAGTAAAAACTTGTTCCTAAATTTCTATCAAATAATAATAAGATTGCACCTGATAATAATACAGGGAAAGATAATACACCAAGTACAGCTGTAAAGAATAAAGCCCAGATTGTAAGTGGTAACCTTGTCATACTCATACCTTTTGTACGAAGGTTAAGGATAGTAGATATATAATTCAGACCCCCTAATAGAGAACTTACAATAAACATTGCCATACTCACCAACCAAAGATCCATACCAATTTTAGATCCGTCTGATGCATCACCTAAAGCACTCAATGGTGGATAGATCGTCCAACCACCACTTGCAGGACCTGTTTGAACAAATAATGAAGACATCATTATTATAGAAGCAAGAAAGAAGAACCAATAGCTCAACATGTTAAGCATTGGAGATGCCATATCTCTTGCACCAACTTGTAATGGAATTAAGAAGTTTGCAAATGTTCCGCTTAATCCTGCTGTCAATACAAAGAATACAAGGATAGTACCATGCATGGTAACCAAAGCATAATAGAAATCAGGTTGAATTTTTCCACCCTTTGCCCAATGTCCTAAAATATCTTCCAACCAAGGGAATGTAGATTCAGGATAACCTAATTGCAAACGGAATAACACAGAAAATAAACCGCCGATAATTGCCCAGATCATCCCTGTAATAAGGAATTGCTTAGCGATCATTTTATGATCCTGGCTAAAAACGTATTTGGTAATGAACGTTTCATGATGATGATGCTCGTGATGGGCACTATGTCCTTCATGGTGAATATGTGCTCCGTGTAATTCTGCTGTGTTACTCATTTTTCTAAAAATTATTTTTCAATAACCTGGTAATAATATTTTCTTAAGGTTTCAATTGTTGTGCCACCTGTTGTTTAATTAAAGTATCAACTTTGTTGGCTGCAGTATCTGCTGCTGCAGGCGGAAATAAAGTAAGGTATTCTGATTTCTGAGTTGATAACCATTTGTTGTAATCTTCCTGACTTTCTACTATTATCACACCTCTCATGGAATAGTGACCTGTTCCGCACATCTGATCGCAACTTATCTCGTACACAAAGTTTGGATTACCCGTACGAACTTTCATTTGTTCAGTTGTGTATAATGGTTTGAACCACATTGTAGTTGGAATACCTGGTACCGCATCCATTTTCAACCTGAAATGTGATAGCCCTACATCATGAATTACATCCTGAGCATTGATAACAAATTTTACCGGTTGATTTACAGGCATATGCATTGTTCCTGCAACGTGTATATCATCAAGACTTGCTTTATCATTGAAATCAACACCAAGGCTATTAGCTCCTTTTGTCAATTTAAAATCTTTTTTTCCTAAAATACCATCTGTTCCCGGATAACGGAATTCCCAACCAAACTGATGACCTGTTACTTCAACAAGTGTAAGTTTTTCTCCTGGTTTTACTTCTGCTTCACCTGTCATTTTAAACCAATATTTCAAACCAAATACAACTAACACTGTTAAGAAGATCGCTGGAACTGTTGTCCACAATAATTCTAATTTGTTGTTGTGAGGAAAATAAAATGCTTTTCTATCATCACTTTCCTGGTATTTAAATGAGAACCAAAATAATAATACCTGTGTAATTACAAATACAACACCCGTTACAGCTATGGTGATGTAAAGCATAAGGTCAATTTTTTCTCCTATTTCAGATGCAGCTCCTTGTGGAAATAATGTTTTATTATAAAACATATCATTACACCACCAGCATCCGATCAATCCAAGGATCAAAAATGAAATCAACAAGAATGCATTGATCTTATTATTTTGTTTACGGGATTTTTCTTCTCCCTTTAATACACTAACGTATTCGCTTGCCTTCGCAATCTGAAAAATGATTACGAATATCATTACTATTATCGCTATCAACAAAATCGGTGTCATGCTTATAAAAATTATTTTAAATTCTAAATTTTAAATTTTAAATGGCGTCATTTAAAAATTGTTCTAAAATTTTGAGTCATAAATCTGAATTCATTCAAAATTCATAATTCAAAATTTATAATTTCCTAGGTATGATGTATCATACTTTCTTTTAGGAAAGGATGATTTTTTGCAGTAAGCGGATGCTTTGTAAAGTAAGCGCCTACTCTCCACATAATAATACCAATAAATAATGCAGCTATACCAAATTCAAAAGGCATTAATTCTGCATGCTCTTTCAATGTTCCAGGCATTACCATTTGCCAGAAATCTATCCAGTGTCCAAAAATTATCAATACTGCCATTACTGTCAATAAGGTCCAGTTTCTTTTTGCTCCTTTTTTCATCAATATCAATAAAGGCGCAATGAAGTTCAATATCAGGTTAAGGAAGAATATTCCACGGAAAGGACCTTGCACTCTTATTTTAAAGTAGCCGGTTTCTTCAGGAATATTTGCATACCATATCAACATGTATTGAGAGAACCATAAGTAAGCCCAGAATACAGAAAATGCAAACATGAATTTACCGACGTCATGTAAATGCTCTTCAGTTACATATTCTAATTGACCTCTGTTCTTTAAGTATACAACAAAAATTGCGATCAATGATAAACCTGAAACAAATGAACTTGCAAAAGTATACCAGCTATACATTGTACTATACCAATGAGCATCGATACTCATTAACCAAAGCCATGGAATTGTAGAACCAACTGTTAAACCAAAGAACACAATGAATAAAGATGCATAAAGGAAATTTTTATCAACCCATCTTTTACCAGTTTCATAATCCATTGTTCCACCTTTATCACTCTGCAAACTTAATTGACGCATTTTCTTACCAAGGAACCACCAAACCAATACCGTAATTCCACTCCAGATGCTAAAAAATCCAGGATTTAAAAATCCTTTTTTACCATTCAGGATCTTATCAAACAATGATGAGTTCTTATCATATAATTGTGGGTCAACCCAATGATAAATATCATGACGTCCGCCCCAAACTATTGCCATTAAAATTGCGAAAGTGATCAAACCAAGTACCGGAACAACGCTTGAAATTGCTTCAGGCACCCTGCGTAAAGCAACCTGCCATCCACCCATTGCCAATGTAGTGATACCAATAAAGAACATACTTGCATTTACAACCAATAACCAGAAAACACTGTTTTGTAATAATACTGACCAAAAACGAGTGCTTTGGATGTGCTCACCTTCGTGGCCTACTTCCCATGGATGAAACATAAATACTCCGTATAGCAATGCAATGATACCTGCGGCAATAAGTCCTATTGTCCACTTTTTATAGCTGCCCGGTAATTCGAATGTGTTCGTCGTGGTCGTCATCTAAATTATATTTTGAATGAATGCTTTTATTATATTTTTTTTGTTGTGTCCGCTACCGCTGCTGTTGGTTTTGCTGTTCCTGCCGGAGCCGCTGCTGTTGCAACTGCTTTCGGTTGTAATGTTCTTACATATTGAATAACCTGCCAACGTTGCTTTCTGTTTAATTGTGATGCATAACTTCCCATCAATCCCTTTCCATAAGTAATTGAATGGAACATAGTACCATCTGTCATTGAAAGATACACACCAGAAGTTAGGTTTGCAACACCACCAATTTTTCCTGATACTGCCAAAGGTCCGCTTGCTTTTGCATCGGCACCATGACAAATACCACAATTGATATTGTATAATCTTCCTGCTTCAACACTATCAGCTCCACTCAATGGAGTAGCGGCTAATGGATTTACAACAGCACTGCTTAATTTATATCCTGTAGAATCGTTTGTTAAATTATACGCTGGTAATTCACCAATTGCTACTGTACCATTTACCGGCATACGGTTATAGTATATCCTATGCTTTGGATCATTTGGATTTTCGGTAAAAACAGTGTCGTTCAACATTGCATATGTTTCTACTGCACGGCCATAAGCCATGTCGGGCATATACACTTTTCCTGGATCACGTTTGCCATCGCAACCGATCATTGTTACAGCAATTACAGCAAATACAATGGTTGTTAAATAAGTAACTTGTTTCATTTATCTATTATCAATTAAACAATTATCAATTAATATCCTTTCTCGTCGTCTCTATATAATTTTTGGTCTCTGTCATATCTTCCTATCCACCATCCTGTTTCCGCATTTTGTACATTCACTTCTTTTGCTCCTGCATTTTGTAAGAACGCTTGTACTTCTGAATCGTTCGTTCTGTCGTTACATTCAATTGCCATTACAAAAAGATCATCTGTAGCTCTTGGATGGAATACATGTTTTTTTACAAAAGGAGATAGCTGACACAAATAACAGAAAGTAAGCACCATACCAACTGCAGAAAATAATACTGTCAACTCGAAAGTGATAGGTATCCATGCAGGTAAAGCAAAGTGGGGCTTACCACCAATGTTCAAAGGCCAATCTTTTGTAAGTATCCAGCTAATGCATGACAACGCAGTAGTGGTACCTGTAATAGCATAAATAAAACCTGCAGTGTGTAAACTTGTTTCTCTAAGGCCCATTGCATGGTCTAATCCATGAACAGGGAATGGTGTATACACATCATGAATTTTGTACCCAGCCTTGCGTACGTTTTTTACCGCAGGGAACAGTACAGCTTCATCATCGAAACTACCAACTACAAATTTTTTAATTCCTCCAGCCATAGTAATTTATTTACGAATTACGATTTTTGATTTACGATTTCTTTAACTTATTAATCCTTTTGAACTCTATTAATGAGCATGCTCAACTTCCTCGATATAAAACTTATCAGAATCTGCTTTTTCTATATCTGTCATTTTTCTCTTATAACTTTCGCCTGATGTTTTCAAAACACTCTTGATCTCAGCAACAGCAATTACAGGGAAATATTTAGCAAATAAGAAGAAACATGTAAAGAACAATCCGAATGTACCTAAGTAAAATCCGATCTCATAAACAGAAGGGCTATAATAAGTACTCCAGCTTGATGGTAAATAATCTCTGTAAGTAGATGTAACGATAATTACAAACCTTTCATACCACATACCGATGTTTACGATAATGCTCATGAAGAAAGTGAATGCAATATTTCTTCTTAATTTTTTTACCCAGAACATTTGAGGAGAAACCACGTTACAGAACATCATCAACCAATAGCTCCAGCCATAAGGACTGAAAAGGTTTGCCCTGTTTTCTTTGAACGCATACCACTCGTAAGGGTTTTGTCCGTACCAAGCGATGAACAACTCAGTGATATAAGCAATACCCACAATAGAACCCGTCAATACAATTACTTTATTCATTGCTTCGATGTGACCTAATGTGATATAATCTTCTAATGCAAATACTTTACGTAAAATGATCATCAACGTTTGCACCATTGCAAAACCAGAGAAGATCGCACCTGCCACGAAGTAAGGAGGGAAGATGGTAGTATGCCATCCTGGAACTACTGAAGTAGCAAAGTCAAAAGATACGATGGTATGTACTGAAAGTACAAGTGGTGTACTCAAACCTGCTAATACCAATGATAAACTTTCGTGACGTTGCCAGTGTTTAGTACTACCGCTCCAACCGAACGATGCAACACCATATAATAATTTACGCAATTTAGTTTTTGCTCTATCTCTTACAGTTGCAAGATCCGGTAATAGACCAGAGTACCAGAACAATAATGATACAGTAAAATAAGTTGATATCGCAAATACGTCCCAAAGCAATGGAGAGTTAAAGTTAACCCATAGAGGACCACGTGTATTCGGATAAGGTAAAACGAAGAATGCCATCCAAACTCTACCCATATGCCAGATAGGGAACTGACCGGCGCACATTACCGCAAAGATCGTCATTGCTTCTGCAGCTCTGTTCACACCTGTTCTCCAACCTTGGCGGAAAAGTAATAAGATCGCAGAGATCAACGTTCCGGCGTGACCAATACCAACCCACCAAACGAAGTTGGTAATATCCCAACCCCAACCGATGGTCTTGTTAAGGTTCCACTGACCGATACCATAAGTAACCTCACGGTATACACTGTACACACCGAATAATAATAAAGCAACACTGATCCAAAAACCAATGTACCAAAGACGGCTTGGCTTCATTTCAATGGGGCGTATAATATCTTCGGTAACCTGGTGATAATCTTTATTACCATCAACAAGTGGTTCCCTGATCTGTGATTCGTACTTTAATAATGACATATCTTTTAAAGTGAAAAGCGAAAAGTGAAAAGCGAAAACTTTGTCCCTTCCTCTTTTATATTTTTAAATTTTTACTTTTTTTTATTACGAACTATTGTTGTTTATTCTACGAACTACCGTCCATCTTCAAATCTCCAAATCTTCAAATCAATTAGTGATGAGCTGGTGCTTCTTTCTTTACTTCACCGTGCGCTGCAACATGCCCTTCTTCTTCTTTTTCGTTTGTTACGTGCCTGTCTGTATTTTTAATTTTTACCTGATAACTAACATTCGGTAAAACGTGCAATTGTTCCAATACATAGAAAGTACGATTGTCGTCTTTTCTTAATTTAGCTACTTCACTTTCAGGATCATTCACATTACCGAATTCAATACAACCACCCGGACAAGCCTGAGCACAAGCAACTTTTACATTACGGATCAAAGATGCATCGCCTTCTTTCTTAGCAGCTAATTTGCTGTCTTGTAAACGTTGTACACAGAAAGAACATTTTTCGATCACACCTCTTGCACGAACAGTAACATCTGGATTTAATACCATTCTTGTAAGATCATCGTTCATCTGCATTACAGATTCATCCATATCTACACCGATCAATGGTGTTTGGTTATCAGCAAAACTATCAGAACCTGTATAATCTAACCAGTTAAAACGACGTACTTTAAAAGGACAGTTGTTTGCACAATATCTTGTACCGATACATCTGTTGTAAGTCATTTGGTTCAAACCCTCACTACTATGGTTTGTTGCAGCAACCGGACAAACGTTCTCACAAGGAGCATTGTCACAATGCTGACAAAGCATTGGTTGGAAAACAACATCAGGGTTATTCATATCTCCCGTGAAATAACGGTCGATACGTAACCAATGCATTTCATGTGCTCTTAATACCTGCGTTTTACCAACAACTGAAACGTTATTTTCAGCAGTACAAGCAACAACACAAGCACTACAACCAGTACATGTATTCAAGTCGATACTCATCCCCCATTTGATACCTTTTTTATTTTCCTCCATCAGGTCCGGGTAAATGGTAGCATCTCTTCTAAAATCTGTACCGCCGTAAGGAAGAAGCATTGCTCTTTCGTGACGTGGTTCAGCTAAAACTTGTTTAGGATCTTCAATAAATTTTGCAAGGCTGGTTTCATAAATAACCGGACGGCTTTCTGAAGAACCATGCACCTGCGTTTGTGCCACAGCGTAAGTATTACCTGTTTTAGCTAATTCTACCGGAGCAGAATATCTGAAACTTGTTCCATCATGCCATACAAAAGGATAAGCGTTAACGCCGGCTCCGTTTGCAGAACGACCTATATTTATTGCTGTGTGATCTTTATTGATACTTTGACGACCGTAACCTAATGCAACTGCTACTGTATTTGGTTCAACTCCCGGAATAATTAATACCGGTAACTCCATACTTTTACCATTTAAGGTAATTTTTACAGTTGGTTTTTCTGGGTTTACTTCGTAATCGTCAGCTTTCTTTTGTTGTTTCGTATCTAATACATTGAAACCAAACAAAGTGTTGGCCAATGCCGGGCTGATCATTGCGTAGTTATCCCAAGTTACTTTAGAAATAGGATCAGGTAATTCCTGCAACCATGGATTGTTTGCTTGTTTACCACTACCGATAGATACTTTTTGATAAATAACTAATTCAAATTTTCCTGCTTTTGCACCAGATACTTTCGTAGTAGCATCAGCTAATGTAGCACCGCTATAAGTACCACCAGCAATTGTAGCAGTTTCAGGTTCGATCACACCATTTTGCAATGCTTTATTGTAAGCATCTTCACCGGCTAATTTAGCTACCCAATATGCTTTAAAGTATGCAGTATAATCAGAAGCATTACCACTCCATTTTAATAATGAAGTTTGAAACGCTCTTGTTTTAAATAAAGGATTGATAACCGGTTGTTGGAAACTGTAGTAACCTGCTTTAGGTTCTGCATCTCCCCAGCTTTCTAACCAATGGTGAGAAGGAATTACATATTTGCAAAGCTCAGTTGTTTCATCCATCGTTCCGTTGAAAGAAACGGTAACTGGAACTTTTTTAAGTGCGTCAGCAAATTTTTTGCTTTCGAAATATGTATAAACAGGGTTGCTTTCGTAGATCAATAAAGATCCGATAGCACCAGCGTTCATTTCATCTACCAATTTAACGATATCAGCGTCTACACCTTTACGATAGTTAGCTGTTTCTGTAAAGTTGATCGTTTTACCATTAGCACCGATCGCATCATTGATAGCATTTACAATTGTTTGAAGATATACATCGTTGCTTCCGCAAACTACCAATGCAGCTCCTTTGTTAGCGGCTAATGCAGCAGCAGCAGTATCAATTCCTTTTGCTAAAGCAGCATTTGAAATTGCAGGACCAGCAGTACCGGTCAATTTTGCTAATAACGCTAAAGCAACAGCAGCTTTTTCTGATGGTTTGTGTACAAAACGATCGTCAGCATTACTACCTGTTAAGCTTAATGCACTTTCAAATTGTATGTGACGGCTCATTTCAGGTTTATCACTTGAAATTTTTCTGCCTTTAGTGTATTGATAAGTAAATTCTACCGGATTTAACCATGTGCCTAAGAAATCTGCCGCAAGGCTAACGATCACTTTTGCCGCATCGAAATGATAAGAAGGCAATGCTTTTTTACCATAACTTGCTTCGTTTGCTAATATCATACCACTGTAGCTGATCGCATCATATTGTACGTGACGGCTACCTGCTGGTTGCTTAGCTAAAAATTCTGTGATCGCTTGTAAAGTAGATGGAGAAGTGATGGTAGAAGACAATAAAACAACCGGCTTACCAGCTTGAGTTGTCATTGCATCTGCAACCATTTTATCCAAAGCTTCGAAAGTTGTTACTTCTTTAAAAGCTTTACCATCGTTTTGCATTGGGTAACGCAAACGTGTTGTATCATATAGATCTAAAACAGAAGCTTGTGCCTGTGCACTTGTACCACCGTTTGTTATTTTAGATAAACTATTTCCTTCGATCTTAATTGGCCTTCCGTCTCTTTGTTTAACAATCACCGGAATAACATCGCCTTCATTCACATAAGTTGATGCATAATAATTTGCAACACCAGGAATAAGATTATCGGGTCTTTGCAAATAAGGTACCGCCTTACGTACAGGAACTTCGCAACTTGCAGCCAAAGTAGCAGCAGCAGTGCTGAATCCTAAATATTTAAGAAAATCCCTACGGGGAGTTTTAGCGTTCAACATACCATTATCCAACTCCTCTACCGGCAACAATTCTTCTTTGAATTCGTTTTTTGCCGATTGTTCAAAAGCTTCTGTTTGGTTTAGTTCCCCAAAATTTTGCCAATACTTTTTATTACTCATAATGTGCTGATGTGATAATTTGTCCCGATAACTATCGGGATGCAATGTGCTAATTAATTAATAGTGACATTTTTGACATTCTGTTCCGCCTATCTTTTCAACTGTTACGCTGTCTATTTTCCCTGCTTTTAGATCGGTATGTAGCTTTTCGTAAATGCTGTAAAATTTATTGCCTTCGCCTGTTTCCTTGTTATAAAAATCAACTTTAGATTCTCTGTGGCAATTGATACACCATCCCATGCTAAGGTCCGAAACTTGTTTAACCTCAGGCATGTCCTGGATATTACCATGGCAACTTTGACATTGTTGCTTACCAACTGTTACGTGCTGGCTGTGATTGAAATAAACGTGGTCAGGCAGATTGTGAATTTTAACCCATTGAATTGGTTTGCCTGGTTTATCGTAAGTCTGTGTATTAGGGTTCCAGCCTGCATAATCGTATAATTTCTGGATTTCTGCAGTACCATTTACCTGTAATCCATTTTCTTTAAATATTGGATCCCCTTTATATTCTTTAATTCCTTTGTGACAGTTCATACAAACATTTACCGAAGGGATGCTTGCCTGTTTGCTATCCTGTGCACCACCATGGCAATACAAACAGCTGATCTGGTTTGTGCCGGCATGTACTTTATGAGAATAATATATAGGTTGTTCCGGTTGATAATCTTTCATTCTACCTAAGCCAATTGCTCCATTTATGATGAAGTAACCCGCTACAAAGAATAATACAATCACACCTAATAATAAATAGCTTTTGTTTCTGTAGAATGGAACAGGTTCAGAACGCAGAACACCTTCTTTTTCGTCTGATAATTTGCGTAAGCTGCTGTTTACCTGTAATAATATAAGAGCGATTACAGCTAATATTAATGTAAGGATGCCGTAAAGTAGAGAGTTATCTTCTGAAGATCCGCCACCTGGCTTTTCCGGAGGTGGAGGTGGAGGAGCATATTTATCAGCATAATCAAGGATAGCCGTAATATCTGCTTCGCTAACCTGAGATTTATCCTGCTTGGTCATTACAGATTTATACTTTTCCTTAAGCTTTTTTGCATAAGGATCAGTTTCAACCATTTCATTGGTATTATAAACCCATTTCATTACCCATTCAGGGCTTGGAGCTCTCTTTCTTGCATCTTTAAGAGCAGGACCGGTCCTTTCCTCTAAAGGATGGTGACAGTTGGCGCAATTTGCCTTGAAAAGGGCTTCGCCATCCTGGGCAAAAATTGAATTATTAGAAAAAACAAGTGCAACGAAGAGTAAACTTGCGAAGATTTTGTAAAAAGGTTTTCTATAACGACTCATACAGTATATAGCGGATGTCTTGGTGTGGAAAAATTTCCTTCTTTTGGCTGCAAAAATAAGTCAGGATATTGACATAATATCAACATTTTAAAAAAATATTTTTGCCCGTTGGACGTTGGTTTCAGGCGATTGAATCATTTTGGCGAAAGTCATTGTCATATTTTTGTAACCAGATTTTAGTTCTCCCGATTTCATAAAATTGGTTAGTATTTCACAATTTTTTAATTGACTTTTGCCAAATGTTTGAAAAGCTTAAACAACGTTGGCGGGTAAACGCATTAAATCTGTTGTTGATCATCTGCACTTTTGCGGTGGGTGGAAGCCTTTGTGGGTACGCAGGAAGGAGGATAATGAATTTGTTTGATATTGAGAAAGGGGTGCTTTGGGTGATACTATATATTATATTGATCACAATTTTATGGCCATTGTGTGTACTTATAATAAGCATCCCTTTGGGACAATTTGGATTTTTTAAAAGATATCTTATGAAAATATGGGGGAGGATCAGCGGTAAAAAAGAAGGCAAAAAGATAAATGTTGCCATATTTGCCAGCGGGGCAGGAAGCAATGCCCAAAAGATCATTTTATCGAACCCTTCCTATAATATTGCCCTTATCGTTTGTAATAAGCCTGAAGCCGGTGTCTTAAAAATTGCGGCAGAACACCATATTCCTACCTTATTAATTGAAAAAGAACGATTTTTTAAGGAAGATACCTACCTGGAAATATTGAAAGGTCATAAAATAGACTTTATTGTTCTTGCAGGATTCTTATGGAAGATCCCTGCTAAACTTATTGGAGCATATCCCAACAAGATCATTAATATACACCCTGCCTTATTACCTAACTATGGGGGAAAGGGGATGTATGGCAGCAGGGTACACGAAGCGGTCATTGCTGCGAAAGAAAAAGAAAGCGGCATCAGCATACATTATGTTGATGAATTATATGATCATGGTAATATTATTTTTCAGGCTAAATGTGAAATATGTGAAGATGATACTGCGGATACGCTTGCTCAAAAGATCCACGCTTTGGAACATCAACACTTTCCTGAAACGATTGAACAGGCAATACAACAAATGCAAAAGCAGCGTTAAAAGAAATTATTAAGTACTGAAAACTATAGCAGTTCAAGTAATATTGTAGTATATTATCTGTTTGTGTATCAACTTTTAAAAAAATTTATTGTCTTTGCGTTCTTATTTTTTACGGCACAATATTGTGTGGCGCAGATAACTGTGAGTGGAACTGTTTTTGATTCTTCTAAAATTATTCCTGTTAAGGGTGTAATTGTAAAAAGTAATGGTGGTCAAATTGCCACTACTGATTCTCTGGGGCGTTATTCCATCAGCACAAGTGAAAACGATTCATTAAGTTTTGTTTATAATGATAAGCCCACTATTAAATTTTCTGTAAAACAAATTGAAGATTATAGCAGATTTGATATATCCTTACGTATACGTATGTACGAGAAATACCGATCATTAAAAGAGGTAAAAGTTTTTGCCAAAAGTTTTAAGCAGGATTCAATTGAGAACAGGGAGCGTTATGCAAAGATCTTTGATTACACAAGGCCGGGGATCAGTACAACTACCTCTACTTATTCAGGTGTTCCGGGTATGGACCTTGATGAGTTCATCAATATTTTTAAATTCAAGAAGAACCGCCAGACCCGTAAAATGCAGGAGCGGCTTATGAAAGAAGAGGAGGATAAATATATTGATTACCGTTTTAGCAAACATACTGTTGGGAGAATAACAAGATTGGAAGGTGAGGAGTTGGATGAATTTGTTAAACTATACAGGCCTGATTATTATTTTACAATGAACAGTTCTCTTCCTGATTTTTATCAATACATTCTCAATTCATCTTACGAATTTAAAAAGCAATTGGCAGCAAGAAAAGTTCAAGTACCTGAAACTAAACAGGTACATGAATAGCTACCAATGTTCCCTTTTGTGGAGTGCTATCAAATTCAATCGTTCCTTTTAAATATTCAATTCTTGTACGCATATTTTTCAAACCTATTCCATCTGTATTTTCTTTTTTATCAAGATCAAATCCTTTACCATTGTCTTCTATTGTTACACTGATACCGTCGCTATCTTTTATCAAAGAAATATCCAAGCTGTTTGCTCCGCTATGTTTGATAACATTGTTCACACACTCCTGAATAACCCTGTACAAAATAGCTTCCACATTATTATCGATACGTTCATTTAATCCTTCACTGTAAAGATCAACTTTCAAAACACGGCTATCAATTTTATCAATAAATTCTCTTGTTGCTTTTGCAAGCCCTTGTTTTAATAATGCATTCGGCATCATCTGATGGCTAACACTTCTTACTTCTTTGCAACTTTCATCAACGAGGTTTACAATTTTTTCATATGCATTTTTCTGATCTTCATTTTTCAATTCAATATCGCTAACGAAAGCGGACAAATTCATTTTAGCAGCACTCATCATTTGTCCAACACCGTCATGCAATTCCTGCGCTATGCGTTTTCTTTCGTTTTCTTCAGCTTCTAGTACAGCTTTGGTGGATATATCCTGTTGCTTAATGATCATTTCCTGCAACCTCGTTTCCTGTCTCAACTTTGCTCTGCGATAGTTTGTATAACCCAATAATCCAATCAAAACAAAAGCTCCACCTGTGCCATACAACCAATAATTTTTTTTAGTGATCTCAAACTTTTGCTCCTGTATCAATTTTTCTTTTTTTGTAGCCTGGTATTTTCCTTCAGCATCTGCAATCTGTTTGTTGCGTTCAATATTGATGAGGCTATCATTATATACAGCAAGCTTTTGCTGCCATTCATACGCTTTTGTATAATCATTAAGCCCGGCATATTCAACAGCCATATTATCTGCTGCTGCAACTAAAATATCTAACGCTCCGATCTGTTCCGCTATTTTAATTCCGGTTGAATTGTAAGCCAATGCTTCAGTAAATGCTTTTGTTTTGTTCATTGCACTTGCAATGTTTACGTTGTTGGCTGCTATCACAAATTTATCTCCTGATGCTTCTGCAATTTTCAACGCTTCTTTATAAAAATTGATCGCTTCAGGATATTTATCCATTTGTTTATACATCACTCCTAAATTGTTCAGGGCAATAGAAACTCTTTGCGTATTATTTATTTTTTTATAAATATCAAGCGCCTTTTGATAATAGGCTGCAGCCGTATCAAAATGTTTTTGCATCTCAAAAACAATTCCTTTGTTATTAGCGCAATCTGCAATAGTCAGAGAGTCTTTTAATTCCCATGCAATAGCTTCAGCTTTTGCATGATATGCCAATGCTTGAGAAAAATTCTTCTGTTCTCTGTATAAAGCACCAATATTATTCAATGCCTTTGCTTTAGAAGACTGATCGTTTATTTCTTCGGCAAGTTTTTCAGATGCCTGGTAACTTTGTAAAGATTCTAACGGTTTACCTAATTGTCCATAAATTTTACCGATGTTAAAATAAATACGGACAGCTCTTGATTTATTATCGCTTTGCAAAGCTTGTTTAAGTGTTGTTTGAAAAATGGATAATGATTGCTCATAATCGCCTGTGTTTAATAGCTCTGTTGCTTGTTTGAGCAAGACGGTATCTACTTGAGATATGCTTACAATACTTAATAAACAAAAAGATATAAGGAAAACGAGTTGTTTCAATTTGGAAGGGTTTAGATTTAAAAATACTAAATTGATTTGGAAATTTAAGATTTGAAAATGAGGGCAGTGATTTCGAAGAAAAAGATTTTCCTTTTGGAAGTGTCATCTTCAAATCTCCAAATTAACTCTATTTTTGACAAAATATTTTTTTATGGAGCAAACTACTTTAGGCATCGGCACAAGATTACAACACACACAGTATGGACCCGGTGTGATCGTTGCAATAAAATATGCCACCTATATAATTTCATTTATAAATCATGGCATTAAAGAAATAGATAAAACAGATACCGCACTTGACGAGATCATTGCAGAAAATGTAACCGCTGAAATTGAAACTACCAGCGAAGTAGAAAGGTCTTTATTAAAAATATTGCGTTTATGGAATGGTGTTAGCGAAGTGGTTCCATTAGGAGAAAAATGGATCGGAGGCAAAATGCTTTTACAGCCTGCAGATAAAAATTTAAAGCCTAAAGAGATCCCGGTTGATGATTTTTTTCATAAGATAGTAATGCTGAGAGACAGGCTGAGGGTGTTGGAACAAAATATAAATAGCAGTAAAAAATTAGGTGATGAAGAAAAGGTTAATATCCAACAATATATAACAAGATGCTATGGTTCACTTACAACTTTTAATGTTTTATTCAAAGACAAAGAGCATTGGTTTGTTGGAGATAAGAGCGGCAAAGATGAATAACAATGTTGCATTAAATGACATGTTACCGGCGCTTTGGGAACGATTGCATTAAAAAATACGGCCGTTTACTAACCAGAATTTTAAAAATTGTCTATTTTACCTTCACAATTGCTAACTGCCGCCAAAATAATTGAATGATATGATCATTTTATTGTTTCCTGCAACTGCAATTTCCCGTTTTAAAATTCAATACCAAAACACCAAAAACTTATCCCTGAAAATAGTGGGGTACTGTTTTATTCACTCGTTTTTCTGACAATTTTGTCAACGGATCTGTATCTCTAAAACATTTACCCTTAGCAATAAATTCCATTTACCTTAATAAAGTCAACATTAGCAAAAAGTGAGCTACTCTTTTAGAGTAGCTTTTTCTTTATAGCTACTTCTACTTGTTTTCTGCTACCCAACTGATAGCCTGGTCCATTTCTGCATGAGTGTAGCCCTTATATTCACCCGGCACTAATACACTGAACATGTCTGTGAATTTATTGATAGCTTTAGATTCAGAAACGATGGCTACATGATGAAATTTCGAAAGATTCTTTAATCCAAGTACTGCGTCTTTCCACCAGGCGCCGATGGTAAAATTTGAAATATCCGTATCCAATACCATCATATAATTTAATTCTCCGGTACGCTTTATCAATTCATCTACCGCAGGGAAAACCACATTGTCAAAATCTTCTTTTGTCACATTGTCTTTTGCTTTAAAGCCTACAATATTTTCAGGAAGGCCTGTCATCAATTGTATCATATTATTTAATTTAAATGTTTAATTTTTTATTGGTTCAATAGTTCCGGTATATCGTATTGGGCTTCTATTATATAATGAGACGCTCAGGTCTGCGCTACCGTTACTGTAAAAACTAAAGATCAAAAACTGCACCTCTTTAATATCTTTAGGATCTATCCTGATCTCCCATTTACCTTCTTTTGCAAGTTTTTTATTTATTGTAAAATCTTTTGAAACAAAATCTGTTGGTCCTTTTGTTGACATAACATCTGCACCACTATATGCTGTTCCATAATAAGGTAAATAGACACTTAGTTCTGCTGTATTATAAGTTGCAAAATAACCGCCAAACACATCTCTTGAAATACCAGACTGTGGCATCATCCTTATTGGTTTAAATACCCAATTGCCACTATCTATTGATGCTGTGATCTCTGCTGTAGTAGCAGAACCCATTGCCTGTTTGGAGGAATTGCATGCGCCAAATAATAAAATTATAATAATGCCTGCAAATACATTTTTCATAAAATACTTTTGAAAATATAGTACAATAAACGAGCCATTGCCTATTTAAGTATTTGTTTGAATTTCATATATTGATTTTGAATTCACCTCTGGTGTACCGAACCAAAAGAGGCGCTTAACGCAGTTACTAGTGAAAACTCGAAGAAGGAAGTATTAAATTGGAAATATCATTCAATAATTGGAATATTTCTACGGCCCAAAAGCCGGATATATGCTGCAGATGGAACTTAATTCATTTTAGCAAGACAGGCAAATTTTTTGCAATTTTTATGCAGCCTTGATTTTTTTGTTACTTTTTTTATCAAGAAAAAAAAGTAAATGAGGTGTAACTAAAAAAGTTTAAAAGAGACCTGATCAATAATATTCAATTATCCTTTCTGTAATCCCACTAGGAATTTCGTTTTCAAAAACTATTGCTTTTTTCCAGTTCTTATTTTTATCAAACTCATATTTAAACTTATAAAAGACATCTTTCTCGCCATTTGAAAAAGTATTCGTTTCAGTGACAAGGCCGGCTTCATCATACTTATGCTGAACTTTATAAACTGACTCTTGTGTTGAATCTATTGTTTCTGTAACTTGGCCTTTGCCATTGTATTTTGATCTGTAAGCGTAATCAACAGCACCACTGGGCTTATAAGCTATATGATCTAAAGGATTGCCATTATTATCATTTTTATAAATGATCTTTTTATCAACGCTCCCGTTTTCTTTGTAAAAAGCTTCTTCTAATGCATTTCCTTTTTTATCATTTTTAGCTATGATCTTTTTGTCAAGCTTTCCATCCGGACCATAAATATTCTGTTCTGATAAGTTTCCATTCTCATCATACTTATAAACTACTTTATTTTCTAAACCGCCTTCTGCGTTAGAGGTGATCTTTTCAATTAGATTATTTTTCTCGTCATATTTATAAAAGATCTTTTCTTCGGCATTACCCTCAGCATCGTAAGAATTCAATGCGGTTCTAAAACCTTTTTCATTGTAATATGTAAACTCAATGCCACGCTCTTTCAGATCTGTTGCGGTGATCTCACCAAACTTTTCAGCGGCATTGTGGTATACTGTCTTTACAGATCTCACCTTACCTTTTAATTCATCTAATTGAAGATCGTTTTTTACAGATCTCTTTTCTGTACAACCACTTATAAAAGTGATCATAAAGACTAATACTATTGATATATTTTTCATTTTATTGTTAGCTTGTTTATGAAAAGTTACTCATAAAAATCATAAAATGAAGCTACTTTTTTGGTTATTAGACCTCAATGCTTTGATTTATATAACAATGTGAAAACTATATAACTATATGAAAAGCTTTTTTGGCACAACATTTATTGTATTAATAGAAACAAATAGTCATGGCTAAAAAAACAGCTAGAACAAAACAATATTTTCTTAATAAGAATCTAGAGAAAGCAAATAAGGGCGGTAATAAAAAAGCCAAGCCTGTTTTAATACATCCGCCTACAAAAAAAGAAACAGATGAAGGGCTGTCTGATGGATCAGCCGGTGCTTTTGGTGCTACGGAAAATGTGCAGAAAGATGAGGAGTGATATATTGTCTGAATCAGGATTTTCAGGATTAAAAGATTTTCAGGATTTTATGTGCTATACTTTATAGCGAATAATAAGCTACTTTATCACACAAAAAAGCACCATCTTTAATACACTAAAATTTAACGATATGCAAGTAGGCGTTCCAAAAGAAATAAAAAATAACGAAGACCGTGTAGCCATGACACCTTCCGGAGTTGTTCACCTTGTACGTTCAGGACATGAAGTATTTATGCAACACGATGCAGGTATGGGCTCAGGCTTTACTGATGAAGAATATGTAACAGCAGGCGCAACTATTGTAAACACGGCAGCAGAAGCCTGGTCAAAAGAAATGGTAATGAAAGTAAAAGAACCCATCGCATCGGAATACCAGTATTTCCGTAAGGGATTGATATTATTTACATACCTACACCTAGCTCCTGAGCATGAGCTAACGCAGGAGCTTATACGAAAAAAAGTTGTGGGCATTGCGTACGAAACTGTGCAATTAAAAAATGGTTCTCTTCCTTTACTAACTCCTATGAGTGAAGTTGCTGGAAGGATGGCCACACAAATAGGTGCACAATTCTTAGAAAAACCTCATGGTGGAAAAGGAATTTTATTAGGTGGTACACCCGGTGTTAAAAGAGGAAAAGTAACCATTATTGGTGGTGGAGTGGCTGGTGTTAATGCGGCTAAAATTGCAACAGGCATTGGTGCCGAAGTAACTATTTTGGACCTGAGTCATCAAAGGCTGGGACAATTAGATGATATTTTTGGCAGCATGATCACTACATTAATGTCTAACCCACACAATATTGCACGTACAGTAAAAGAATCCGATCTTGTTATTGGTGCGGTATTAATACCTGGTGCCAAAGCGCCAAAATTAATTACGGAAGAAATGATCAAGTCAATGGAACCGGGATCTGTTGTGGTTGACATTGCTATTGATCAAGGCGGTATCATTGAAACTACTGACCGAATTACCACACATGATAATCCTGTTTATATAAAACATGGTGTGTTGCATTATGCAGTGGCAAATATGCCAGGTGCTGTTCCCCGTACATCTACGCTGGCACTTACGAATGTAACGGTGCCGTATGCAGTAGAAATTGCGAACAAGGGTTATAAAAAAGCTTGTCTTGAAAATGAAGCGCTATTAAAAGGTATCAATACATTGAATGGGTATGTTACTTATAAGGCTGTTGCGGATGCACAGAAGCTGGAGTATAAAGATGCGCTGACACTTTTGAAATAGTTTTAATGATTTTTATTTACTTTTTGCTACCCTATGAATCGGGAAGCAAAAAGTAAATGAAGTGTTGTGAAAATTGTCTGAATCAGAATTTACAGAATTAAAGAATGAACAGAATTTTCAGTCTATCATTATTGAAATACTAAAAAATTGAAGTTCATTTTTCAATTTCTAAAATTGAAAATATATAAACGAACTACTGCTCTCCTGGCTTAATATCAACAATAATAACATCACAGACCATATAATCCCTAACAACCACCAAGGCATTTTTTCTGCTACGATCAACACCCGTGTATTACGCATCAACCAATGAAAGATCACAACAAAAAAGATGATCACCATCACTTTTATGATAGTCATGGTTTGTAACAATACGGCGCCTTTAGGCACGCTCGAGAACATAGATGTAAGCATCATCCATGCAGAATGAAAATCCGGGGAACGGAAGAACACCCATGTAACATTGATGAGGAAAAATGTAAACAGTGCCAACATAAAATTGCTGACTGTTTTATTTTTTATACTACCGCTTATTCCTGCTGTCTGCACTACCATTTCTCCAGACGGTTGAAATTCCAAAGGCTTCTTTTTAAGATCTTGAATAAACTTTTCTCCCCACAGATATAAACCATGCAAGCCGCCCCATACCACAAATGTCCAGTTGGCACCATGCCATAGGCCACCGATCAACATCGTAAGCATCAGGTTCACATATGTTCTAAACTTTCCGTTTCTGTTGCCACCTAATGGTATGTACAAATAATCTCTTAACCATGCAGACAAAGTGATATGCCATCTTCGCCAGAAATCTGAAAAGCCAACAGCAGCATAAGGATATAAAAAATTTTGTGGCAGAATAAATCCTAAACACAATGCCACACCAACAGCACAGGTTGAGTAACCTGCGAAATCAAAAAATATTTGTCCGGAAAAAGCCAACACGCCTGTCCATGCATCCAACGTACTCACTGCTTCGTGTGAATTGAAAACTGTATTGGCCGGACTCGCCAACATACTATCAGCCAGCACAACTTTCATGAACAAGCCAAGTGTTACCAGCAATAATCCCTGCATCATTTGTTGCTGCGTAGCTTTTCTTTCTGTTTCAAATTGGGGTACTAACTGTGGCGGACGTACGATAGGACCTGCCACCAGGTGAGGAAAGAAAGTAACGAACAAAGAAAAATCCAGCAAAGATTTTACAGGCTTACTTTCTTTTTTATACATATCAATGGTATAACACAATGTGGTGAATGTATAGAAAGAAATACCAGCAGGTAAAATGATATTCGGTTCTGCAGGATGATAATCCATGCCCAATGCATTTACAAGGTGTGTGAAATTCTCTAATAAAAATCCGCCGTATTTAAAAAAGCAAAGCATACCCAGGTTGCCGATCAGACTAACAACCAACAATAATTTTCTTTTTTGTCTATTTTCCTGGTGGTACAATGCTTTACCAACAAAATAATCTACAACAGTAGAAAGCCATAGCAACAAAATAAATGGAGGGTTCCATGCTGCATAAAAAACATAACTAGCTAATAAGAGGTTTATCTTTTTTGTTTTCCACGAAAATGGCAGGTTGTGCAACACCAGCATTATTATAAAGAAAACGATAAAAGTATATGAGTTGAAAACCATGATGAGTACTTTTTAGTTGTTAGTTATTAGCGACCTGTTGCCTATTGCCCATTATCAATGGCCTATTTCTTATGTGGAAACACCCAGCCTTTTTCTTTTTGTAAAACATCTACTAACGATGTTGTATAGATGATAGCATCGCTTGGTTTTAAATGCGACCACTCAGGACAAATAAAATTTGCAGTAGCTGGGTAATCTTCAAAATGAACACCCGGGCAATTAGTGGTTGTCAATATCCTGTCCCAATACTGTTCCCGTGGGTAACCCATTCTTTCTCCCATTAAAAACGGACCACTCGATGGTGTGCGGATAAACAATACCTGTCCGCCTCTTGCTTTGATCTTATCTACATTAACTTTTACTGTGTTTAAAATAGAATCCAATTTCTTTCCCGTTGCAGGCTGTTCTTTACTTATTTTTCTGAAGAACTCCCAGATGGCTGTTACCTGTTTATGCTGGTTGGTGTCTGCAACAAATTTATCCGTCATAAAACATTGCCTGTCGTAGGTCACTCTTTCAAAGTCTCTTGGAAAATCGGGAAAAACGAAAACATCTTTTCTGTTGGGCAGTTTATATCGATTGATCAATGCATTCAGTGAGAAATAATCTTTGTCTAAGAAAACTAAGTTTGATTCCATCAAATGATTGACCTTGATACTTGCCCGTTGCGCCGGTGTTATTTTATCATACCATTCAATTCTTTTTACAGGTGCTTCGGTATTGGGTGGTGCGGTTGAAAAAAATAATATCTCTGTAACATCGACGATCAGTTTGCCTTTAAATTTTTTATCCTTGGCTAGCTCATCCATTATCGGTAACGGAGAGCTGCCTACGCAGGATAATTGTATTACCTCTTCTCCTGTTAATTTTTCCCAGGTGGGGATGTCGATATCATATTTATTTCTTGATGAGCCGATAAAAACGGTTGCCTTGTCTGAAGGCTCGTACACCCTGTCTCTTGCTGTTGCCCAAAGGCTTTCATCATCATCGTAAGAAATACCTACACCCGTACTTCGTAAATAAAATTCCCAGCTTACTAAAGAGAAGGTGACAAGTACTAGTGTTAGTATCCCTGCTTTTACCAAAGAAGATCGGTTCATTGTATAAGGTTTAATGAATTGTAAAAAGCTGTTAGTTTTTATGCCCCGTCGGATCTGCTGGTTCTGCAAAATGGGAATAAAAGGTTTGTGAACTTGAAGATAATTCTTAGAATTGATACTTCATAATTCTTAAAGAGGTCTTTAGTTTGTGTGTAGGGTTAATCTGGATTTCAATATCTTTATTACATTAGTCAACATTTGGTAATGAGAATAACAATATTTTTTATTTTTTTATGTAGCCTTTTTAGTAAGCACACTTTTTCTCAGTGCCAAACAACACAACACAGTACTCACATTAGTATTTGTGATAGCTATCTTCCTTACATCTGGCATAATGTTGCTTATGTATCACCAGGAACATATATTTATCGTCTTACAAATGCTGCAGGTTGCGATTCTATAGACATCTTGAATTTAAATGTCAAACACAGCAGCAGCAGTAATACTCAAGTTTCTGTTTGTAATTTCGATCTTCCTTACACTTGGAACGGTTTAGTTTTTAATGGTACAGGTTCACAAACTGCTCATTTTATTAACGCTGTAGGATGCGATTCTTTAACTACGCTGACTTTACATATTAAACCTAGCAGCACCAGTAATTCGAGTTATGTTACTTGTTCATCTTTGTTACCTTTTTTATGGAACGGAACAGCGTATTCCGCAGCAGGTACTTATACAAAAAAACTGATCAATTATTATGGTTGTGATTCACTTGCAACTTTAAATTTGAGTGTAGCTTCAACAAGCGCTAGTAGTACTAGTCTAAGTATTTGTGCTTCGTCATTTCCATATCTGTGGAACGGAATTTCCTGTACACAACCGGGAACGTATAAGGCAAATCTTTTTAATTATTACGGTTGCGATTCCACGGCAACACTTAATTTATCACTAAGGCCAAATAAATGGGAAGGGTCAATAGATTCATCCTGGGAAAATCCTGGAAACTGGGAATGCGGAACTGTTCCCGATGCAAATACTGATGTAATAATAAACAGCGGCTCAGTTATTTTAGATTCTGACAGATCTGTAAGAAGTTTATATATAAACCCTAATGCATCACTTACAATAACGGAAGGTCATCAACTGAATATTTTGAATTAGATATGTCGATCTGAGGGGTCGATAGTTTTTTATTTTCTTTTTTGGTGTAGGCGGTTTAATAATTAATAGTTCCTTGATCTCCATTAATTAAGTTTACTTTTAACTATAAACCTTACCTCATGACTAGCTTCTATACTTACATTATCAAATCTGCAAACATTTTACTTTTATTGTTATTGGCAAATACAATAACGCAAGCACAGCGTGTCTCCATCTATGATGATAAAGGAAATATAAAAACTTCTGGCGAAATAAAGGCAGATGAAGCAGCTAACAAAAAAAATGCTACCACTTCAACTTCTTCAGGAGGTAATATATCTGGTGGTGGCACCAGCAAAGAATTCAGGAAAGAAGTACGTAATGTTAAAGCTGATAACAAAAAACGTTATGCCGAATCAAAAAAGAAAATGAAGAGCTTTGATCAAGTAGGGGTATTTATTTATAAACCTGGGGGACCAGGCGGATATAAAATAGTGAGTAAAGATGGCAAATGGGGAATTATACAATGGATGGGTGAATTAGCATATGATAATGTACCACTTGTTTATGATGAAATACGTGAAAACAATGATCTCACTTTTACCGTAAAGCAAAATAATAAATGGGGTCTGATAAATGAGTACGGAACAATTATCACTCCTATAGAATTTGAAGCACCATTACAAGGACCTGCTAATTCAATGCTTACTGTAAAAGATGGAAACGAAGTAACGATTGACAGAACAGGTAAAATATTGGGTGCACAACCGATAATTATTCATGGGCAAACGTGGTCGGCATCAAATTTAAATACTGATGTTTTTAGAAATGGTGATATAATTCCCGAAGCCAAAACAGTGAAAGAATGGCAGGATGCAGCAGATCAACAAAAGGCGGCATGGTGTTATTATGATAACGAGACAAAAAATGGAAGGATACACGGCAAATTATATAACTGGTATGCTGTAAATGATTCACGTGGCCTTGCTCCTAAAGGTTATCATATTCCAACGCAGGCAGAATTCAAAAAGATTGGCACTGAAATACAATCATACGGGTTTGGAACTAAGGGAGGTGAACGTTATATTGGTAAATTCACAGCTATTGGAGAAATCAGTATTTACTGGACCGCTACTGAAACTAATACTACTGATGCGGTATATGCCCATGACAAGGCATACTACGAAAACAGTGTAAGTAAAGCTACCGGGCTTAGTGTACGTTGTATCAAAGATTAAGATTTATTTTTTGCATGACAACCCCAGCATTCTTATAAAATATTATTGAGTTGAATGTATTGCAATAATATTATTGTCTTCGCATCTTTTATTTCTCCGGTACTGATCATAGCCATCGCTTGATCAATGGGTAATTCCAATACTTCAATATCTTCCTGCTCATGCTCAATGCCACCGCCTTCATGCACTTTCATTGAGGTGGAATATTCTGCTACAAAAAAGTGCAGAATTTCTGTAACAGAACCGGGAGACATATATGCCTCGAATATTTTTCTAACATCAGTAATTCTATAACCCGTTTCTTCTTCTGTTTCTCTTCTGATGCAATCTTCGGGATTGTCTTTGTCGAGTAAGCCAGCACATGCTTCTATCAACATTCCATTTTCATTGCCATTAATAAAAGTTGGTAAACGAAACTGGCGGGTAAGGATAACTGTATGTTGTTCTTTGTTGTAGAGTAATATCACAGCACCATTTCCTCTGTCATAAGCTTCCCTGTTTTGTGTTTCTATAGTGCCGTTGTTTTTTAAATAGTCGAAGGTTATTTTTCTTAGTGTGTACCAATTATCTGATAATACTTCTGTCTGCAGGATCTTTACTTTGGGGGTCATTTTTGATTTCTATTTTTAGCAACAAAGGTGTAATAAATGATGATGATATTTATAATTTTCTTTTTTATTTAAATGATATAAAATAAAAGTCCATAGTTTAAATCATTAAAATATATCATACTAATTATCAGCAAAAATAATACAGAGTAACAAAACAAGTGCAATTGCGCCGACTATTATCCATAGAACGTTGCTCACTTTGTAATAAGACCTAATAATTTTTGTTTGCAATAAAAAACTCAACGAAAATGAAATTAGTGCTAAGAAGGAATGGTTGACATTAAATGTTATGATTGATAAATTGCCTTTAGAACTAATTAAAATATTTATTATAGACACAATTATCAATAGTGCCATGAAAGAAAAATATGTGGTAGAAATAAACCATCCTATTTTACTTTTTACTAATAAAAATGAAAAGCCAATGGCTGGCAATAATGAGCTTATCAAAAATTCTCCATGGTTATTATAACCTCTCCACGTTAAAGTTTCCATATCTACAACCAGGCTTAAAAGTGAAAAGCACAGAAATACGCTGTATATAATTATAATAGAATAATAAAATCTGGGGGACTTGATTTTTTGTTGATCATATTCATCTAAAATATTTTCCATCTTTTTTATTTTAAGAATGTTGATTTTTTTCAAATGTAAATCAAAGTTCGTGTCGTGTGTTACAAAAGAGGGGAAGTGAAAAGTTTTTTAATTGAACCAAACAGCATATCCTTTCCTCCTCAGCTCCAACGCAAGTTTTTCTTCCATTATCAAAGCTTGTTGCCTGGTCATGACATTTACATTAATATGATCGTAGAGGCTTGGTCGTAAATATGTTCCGTATTTATGAACAATAGCAGCAGATAGGTTGTGTCCTTTTTTATTTATATAACAAGTCTTATGTTGCATGAATCTTTCCTTTGGAGACTTACTTGACATACCGACATACAGGCATTGAAGCACTCCATTAAATTGTGGATTTGCATTACGGAATTTTATATTTTCTGTAAAGACACGTTTTGATAATTCTACAACGTAAACCTGGTAGCGCATACTTAAAGTTACCAAATAGATATTTTGTGGAATAAATGTGTAGCCTATCTTTTTATTTTCTTTTAAGCCCTTTTTCTTTCTTCGGATTTGATGCTGGTATTGGTTGTTGAGAAGAATCAGGCTTGAAAGGACCTTGCGGCTGGGCCGGATTTTTTTCATTGTAGCCTCGTTTAGTACTATCTAATTCTTCGCCTATTGGTTTTGTTTTTATTGCTTTTTTCATACTTAATAAATATCAATTGTAATGCCAATATGGTTTTCTTTTTTGCTTTTGTAGAATGTTACTCTTGCAATTATAAAAGCTGTCAGTCTGAGCTTGTCGAAGACGATCCTTATACAAAGAGTATTCAATTTGTTATTTTTGCTTTTTTGCTTCCCGATGAATCGGGACACGTGATCCAAAAAAGAAACAAAAAAAGACCCCAACAAAAAATTACATCCTTTTTGTCGGTTGGATAGTTAGAAATGAAAAGTCCTGAGTTTAGAAACTCAGGACAGTAAAGTTTTTGTTTTGTTGAACACTACTGATGGCTTGGATAAAAATTCCAGCTCAGTTATTGGATCGTAAGATTAAGTGGTATCGATAATTTATATCCTGACTGAACCGTAATACTTGCACCATGCAAAATAGTTTGAGGCGTATCCAATACAGCATTTCCTGCAACAATGATCTGTGCACCTGAAGGTAATTGGGCAGGAGGCTTACTACTGTTCTGCCAATTAGCAGCATTCGTCCAATTTCCGTTACCAATAAATTTATAAATAGTATTAACTGATGCGGCAGCTTCATAAGCACCCATATCTATTATGCTTATATAGCGGAAATTTCCTGCAAGGTCAGTAGTACCTAAGTATTGCCTGACGCCTGCACTATCGCCTGCATTGATACAAGGGCTAGCGAATAATAAACGCAGATCATTGTTAGTAGTATCTATAAACAGCGGATCGGTGTTGCCATTTAAATTATACTTTAGTGCATCTGCCGCCATACCTTGTATTAAGCTGTAAGAAATATTAGATACACTGGTACCACTGTCTGCTACCCCCCCCATATTACCATAAACAATACAATTTTTAATTTGTGGAAATGCGCCATAGTTAAAAACTCCGCCGCCGAAGCCCTCACCATAAGATGCTGTATTTCCATAAAAACTACAATTGCTGATAACAGGCGATCCGTTACTATTAAAAATTCCACCGCCTGCCATTGTTTTATTTTTAAAAAAGCTACAGTTGCTAATAGTAAGTGAGGGAGTATTACGATTACATATACCCCCACCAATGCCGGTTATATTTTCTGTAAAACTACAATTACTGATAGTGGCATTGCAGAATTCATTATATATACCCCCACCTTGGGAATTATCTCCAGTTGCATTTGCTGTAAAGCTACAGTTGCTGATAATGGCCGAAGATATACTTGAATTATATATACCGGCACCATTGTAAGTAACCATATTTCCTGTAAAGCTGCAATTAGTTATAACAGGAGAACTGGAAGCTGAAGTGTTAAATATACCTCCTCCATGATATCCCGATGCATTAGCTATAAAACTACAATTGGTAATATTGGGAGAAGAAGCAGTATTATATATACCTGCACCCACGTAATCTGTTGTATTCTTACTAAATCTACAATTAGAAATTATTGGAGAGGAGTGATCGTTAGATATGCCACCGCCAGTCCAGGTTGCAGCATTTGCTGTAAAGATACAGTTGCTGATAGTTGGTGAAGAAGAGACATTGGTCATGCCGGCTCCGCTATATGCTTTACCTCCTGTTATAATGAAGCCATCTAATAAAGTCGCAAGAGATAAATTATTTTTACTATTATTAACGACAGTTCTATTATTACCTGTTAAACTACTGCTGTCAGCAGCTGTATTACCAAACAGCCGTTGTGCAAGTGTTGTTTCATTTCCTGCAAAACTTCCATATATTTTTACGCCATCTTTCAATATAAAAGATGTGTCGGCTGCCGGTTGATAAATACCTTTTCTTACAAAAACAGTATCACCAGCAGATGCTATGTTGATTGCATATTCTATAGTAGCAAAAGCAGTAGCCCATGTTTTTCCATTATTTGCATCACTACCTCCTGCGGAAATTGTTTTTACATAAAATCGTACAAATGGCAACGCTATTTTCACCGCTGCAGAAATACTTGGGCAAGTATTGGGAGAAGATACTACTCTCCGAAACCATGTGGTGACAGAAAGTGCAGGAGGGCTATAGCTGCTTGTATTACTATTGCTGATGTTGGTAAACCCAGTTGAATCATTGGTAGTACTGCTTTGCCAAGTATATGAATAATTTCCTGTGCCGCCTGTTGGTGTAGACCCTGTTAGTGTAGCCGGCACCGTATTAGCAGGTATGGATTGTGATGCACTGATTATATTATTGCCAACCGTTGGTGAACCTGTATTCTGATATTCAAAAGCACCCATATCAATGGTACCAACGTAGCGATTGTTAGTTGCCAGATCTTCAGTGCCAAGGTATTGACTTATACCTGTATTATTTCCTGCATTCACAGCAGGACTACAAGCCAGTAACTTATAATTACCTGCAACAGCATCTACAAACATTGGATCAGTATTGCCATCTACATTATGATTTATAACATCTGCAGCCAATCCTTGCACCAGGCTATAAGTAATAACCGGTGTGCTTTCTACATTCACTATACTGGTACTGTTACCTGATATGATACAGTTTTTTATTGATGGGTTAGCGGTAGAAACATTATGAATAGTACCACCTGCATTATTAATACTATTATTCGTGAAGGTACAATTACTGATCAACGGTACACATAAGTAGAGGTTATAAATACCGCCACCCTTAGTTCCGGAATTATTCACAAATAAACAATTACTGATTGCAGGTGAACATCGGTCATCATTTAGAATACCACCCCCGTTAGTAGCGGAATTACCTGTAAAACTACAATTGCTGATCGCAGGTGAAGAAGTGAATCTATTAGAAATACCTCCTCCGCCACCACCAAAGCCGGCATTGTTAGCCGTATTATTTGTAAAGACGCAATAGATGATAGTACAATCCTCGTTAGACGAACGTGTGTTAATGTTATAAATACCACCACCATTTCCGTTAGTGGCTGCATTACTTGTAAAAATGCAACTCTCAATATAGGGTTGAGATGATGAAGTATTATATGTACCACCGCCTACCTTGGCAGAATTATTAATGAAAGTGCAATTATAAATAAACGGCTTGGATGATGAAGCATTATGTATAGCCCCTCCCGTATTACCAGAATTGCTGATAAAAATACAGTCAATAATAGTGGGTGAAGAAGATGTATTGTAGATAGCCCCACCCATATTAGCAGAGTTACTGATAAAAATACAGTCAGTAATACTGGGTGAAGAAGATGTATTGGATATTCCTCCACCACCATAAGAAGTAGAATAATTACCAATGAACCTGCAGTTTCTAATAGTAGGCGAGGCGAAAGCGATGCTGATCCCTCCGCCGCCATCACTGCTAAGACTATATCCATCTTTTAAACAAAATCCATCTAAAACAGCGCTTAAGGATACAAAACTACAGTTGATAACTGGCCCGCCGTTACTTTTTAATACCGTGGTATCTGTATTGCCGCTACCAAATACTCTTTCTGCTAACTTAGTTTCAGTCCCGGAAAAGCTGCCATATATTTTTACACCTGATTTCATACTGAAAGACACAGTAGAAGCAGGTTTATAAGTACCCTTCATTACAAATACACTATCATTGCCAACACTGGCTGTTATAACAGCTTGCAGGTTAGCCGAAGCATTGGCCCAGCTGCTGCCATCTCCCGTACCTGTTGCCACAGGTTTTACATAACGTGTGGTTTGGGCAAAGCTGTTTGCAACAACTATAAATAATAAAGCAATAGTTATAGTACTGCGTACTATTATGGCATAGGGTATTTTATTTAACATGCTAGTTTTCTATCGGTAATTTTCAAAATTTGCGCAAATATAGTCTATAAATTTTTCCTTAGCTTACTACAATGTCGATGATTTGTTTCATTGAAATAAAATAACCACTGACAGAGTATTCAATTTGTTATTTTAATTTTTCGCTACTACAGAATGCTGTTATTACAGATAAAAATGTGAAGGCTTCATTACATCTACTATCGATTAAATAGCGGTATCCATTTTTAGGATCTGTTCCGGAGTAAACTCTACGGACATCATGTTTTTCTGAGGCATGTTTTAAGTTTTCATTTTTAATAAATAGTTGAATTTTTATATGACTTAAAAATGGCTGAAAGGGTTGCAAGGGAAATTTTTTTGTTACCGGCATTTGTTTTTCATAGCGGCATCGTTGTGTCACTCACTTGTACGGAATATCTGTGTTGAGCTTTTATTGAAGCGGAAATTAAACTCATCACTAGCGCAGATATGCAGCGATGGGATTTGTGTGTTAGCGTATCTGTGCTATCGAATACTTTTTGAATAAAAGAATTGGAGTATTACAGTTTGTTATTTATGCTAGGCACAGATACGCTAACGCTGCTTTGGCTGTGCTGCATATCTGCGCCAGGGGGGCAAAAAATTACATCCTTTTTGTCGGTTGCAGCTATGTGGAACTTTTGTACTACTGTGGCTTCGGCATTAGTTCTTTACTGTTAGGATTGAAGGGTTTACTTTTTTTAGATTGGATAAGTTTAAATGAGAAGTCCTGAGTTTGGAAACTCAGGACAGCGAAGCTTTTAAATTTGATGGAATACTACGGATAGCTGAGGGAAATTACTTTTCTATTTGCGACATATGTCTTTCCCCTGACAAAACAAGACCCTTTAATTCAGCTAAGTCAGATGTATAAGCTTGAGGATATTTTCCTTTTTCTCGCTGTTCTTTTAAAAACTGTACCCAATTATCAAGCTGTATTTTATAAATTTCATTTTCTGTTGGGAATTTATCTTTATGTCTTGCATAAAAACTTGACAGTTGTGTAAGATATCCTACATATTCTCCGGTATTCTCCCAACCAGTTATACTTATACTTTCAGCAATAGAATGTGCATCTTCCTTTAATAATGTTTCAATTTTGGCTTTTTCTTTTTGGTTATCAAGTCTAATCCAAAAAAATATTGCAAGAGATGTAAATAGCAGAACTGATAGAAACAATATTGTTTTACGTCTTGAGTTTGATCCCTCAAAAAATGAGTAAAGTGAAACTAATGCAGTAGTGATTCCTAATACAGAGCTTAATATCGACAGAATGTTCAACATTTTTGTTATTGTTTTATGCTTAAATGTATGTCGTTTCGTGTGCCACGGAAGCGATGGCATTATTTAGTTATAAAAGTTTTCCTACAATAGAGTGTTTTAGGTAGCCCCTTTCTTCCATATTGTTTTAATTCTAGGACACAAATTGACTGGCTTTCTGCAGATGGAAGAATATCAGTGACAACATAATTATCAAAAAAATCTTTCTTATCATTTCTTTTAAATATTTGCTCAATAAAATTTTCAAATTCATTAATTAATTCATCGAAATAAAACAACGTCATTTGTTTATTCTCTTCTTTTACTGTTTTTATATATATGGAATATAGTTCTAAAGCAGAGACTGCGACATGCATTTGTTTATTAAAATCTACTTTTTCTAAAAGTAGTCTATTAATAAATGGCTTAATAAACTGACTACCTATTCCCATTTGCACTATTCGCTGCTGAACAAATTCTATGAAATATTCACTTGGCTTAGATGATATTGATATAGCTATTGCAAACTCATTGGGTAATTTTAATACTGCTTGACGGTTATTTGGAATAGTTGGCAGTTTCACAATATATTCAGCTGAAAGGTATTCTTGAATGGATTTGTGAGCAAATTCAAATTTTTGAAATCCTGATTGAATAATTAATCCATTATGAGATTCAATTTCTTCGACAACCGTTATCATTTCTTCTCTTACCAAGTCAAAATCTTGATAAATTTTAGAATAGACTTGCTGTAAATCTGTTTTGTGAAAGGTATTTGTATTATTAGAAAGGGTCAAGTTATAAGCAAGACTACACAAGAATTCGAATTTTCTATCATTTTCAAATTTTGCATATTTTGATATTCTATGAACATTTCTTTGTTGGTTCCATTCCTCTAATAAGAGCATTACAATTTTTTTATAAACTGTCTTAGGCTTTTCAGGGATATTTTTATTCCGTTCATATAAAGCACATAGATGAGCAATAGTCAATGGTCGAATGGTCGTATCATAAAAAGGAGAGTTTTTGATTTTATTGATAAAATCGTTGGCATGTTCTTCATTTTCCAACCATCTACTTGCAAAAAGCATTATTTGTTTGTCAGTTAAAGGACAAATCTCATAAAGTTTTAAATTTGGAAATGAATACTTAAAATCGCTAGTTCTAGAAGTTAGTACAATTCTTGAGCTTTCTACATTATTTATAAGTTTTTCAAACTCATATAATACAATGTCTCTTCTATTTTTAAAAGTAATTTCATCAAACCCATCTAATAAAAGCAATATACTATTCTCATTTAAAAAACCAATTAAAACTATCTCTTTAAAGTTATCAATAGTTTTTTCGTCAAGATTTTGAAAATCAAATTTAATTCCTAGTACTTTTATTAATTCATTAAAAATTATACTTTTGTTATACTCATTTTCTTTACTTAAACTATTAAAATCATTAAGTTTAATTACAATTGGATAACATGGATTACTAGAGAAAAACCCTTCATTATAAAGAAGCGATTGGCAAAAGAATTTTAGTGATGTTGTCTTACCAGAACCCACTTGCCCCAATAGAGCAATGTGTTTTTTGCTATAATCAAAAATCCGAGTAAGTTCAAATTTTTCAATATTTTCACTTTCGCTTATTCTTACTCTTAAAGGTTGAAAATATAAATCAAGCTGTACAAAGACTTTTTGGGTAGACTTTGATTGTTTTAAATCAGAAAAATTAACCTCTGATGACCAATTGTCTACAAAAATTAAATGTTGATTTAAAGAATCCTGAATATCTTTTTCTTTTGTATAAGACTTTATCTTGGTATTTTTCATTGACTTAACAATGATATCTGTCAGCCTTTTTGAAATTTCTTTTAATAGTATTTCATTAAACATAAAATAATTTAATTTGTCAAATATTATTTCGCTTTTCAATTCTTAACAATATTTTTTGTCGGAATAATATTGAAATATTTATTCAAGTATTTGAAGAGTTCTATTTTGAACATAATTTTCACTTTCCTCTTTTAAATTTTTCCCTTGTAATTCTTTTCTCATAAACCCTTCAAATACTTTTCCTTTTTTGAAAAAGATGTATATATAAGTAACAATCGTTGTATAAAATACTATTAGGGTAATTGTAAAGTCCCAATTGGGTTTCAAACTGAAAATTTGAATACTTTCATTTATCCAAACTAATAGACAACAAATACAAACTATATCCCAAACGAGGAAGGTTAATTTTGAAACAGAAAATCGATGGCTTTGTGTTAATATATTTTCATCTTTTGCTAAGATGCATGCATCTATGTAATATCGCTCTGTTTTTGAAAACATTTTGGTTTTATTAATTGCCAATCCTAAAGCAGATTCTCTATTCATTGTCACAAATTCCCATCGTTCATGCCAATATTTACTTCCACGATTCATTAGACATTGAAAAAACGCAGTTAACAAACCGATAAATGACAAAAAGATGGGGGCAAATATTGGCTTAGGAGAAATTTTTAGAGTATAGAATCCAGCTATTATAGAAAGAAGTAAAACTCCAAAAAACCAACTCCTTTTCCAGAAAAGATCAATTTCGAAATTTCTTAAGGAGATAGCCTTTTCGTATTCAAGTTTTGCAATTTGTTCTGTGGTAGTTCCAACATTTTTAGTTTCGGTAATTGAGCTCATCAAAAAAGATTTTAGCAAACTTATCCATTTATAACTAGTATAAGCTCAATTTTATAACTACTTAAACAAAGTTGAAATTTATTTTTCGGTCGCCGCTCAAATGTTCTTCGAGCGGCTAGAGGTTATACATTAATAGTGGTATGCAATTACATCTTCATCAACGAAGGATACAAACGCAGGTACACTTCAAACGCCATGGGGTTTTTGCCGTAGAGGGTATTGAGTTTTTTATCGGCACTATATAAAGTGAACTGGCTGCCTGCGGCTAACCTGGCTTTGCCAATGTTCAACAGATCGTAATTGAAACCAAGTGTAAAAGCATTTACGGGAAAGAGGGCATCATGTCCGTACACGGCTTCATCGAGGTTCAATTCTTCAACAGATTTTTGTACATACTCATACCTGCCATGAATGGCGAGTTTATTTTTACGCAGGGAGGCTTCTAACAAAATAGCATTTTCGGGATCATGATGGTTGATCTTGTTTTGTCCCCACAGCGCTGTTGCATTGAGCCATCCGTTATTTGATAAGGGCATACTGTAAATGGCTGATGCGGTGGTGCGGTTCACATCTTCACCGGCATGCAACTCTTCGGGGCTTTTTATAAAACCATGCGATACCTGCAATGCCCAATTTTTTGTGGGATTGTAAGAGAGCCTGCCGCTCCAGCTATCAAAGCGTGGCTTGTCAAAATCGTAGCGTTGATCGTTGGGCTCACGGCCTGTAAAAGATGAACCTTCTATTTTAATATCTCCCAAACGAACACCAAGGGTTGCCACGCCGAAGGTTACATGTGTAGCATCGGCCCAGTGATGCGACAACGGTGCATCGGGATTGTACAACGCCGAGGGACGGTGCATGAAAGCAACGGGACCAATGGCGGGCTCACCGGGATAAGCCAGGTAAGCAAACACATCGGTTTTTTTTGAGAACGCATGTGCATAGCTCACCGATAATTCGGAGAAGAGATCATGCGGATGTTGCCTGTCGACAATGGGCTGGCCTTTATACGCTTCGCCACTTTGAAATAATAATGGATAACCTTCACCACCCATTGTTACAGCATCTAATGAAAACATGGTATTGAAATGAAACAATCCTTTGGTGCCTACTTTTCTTTGTCCCATAAACATGAGCCAGTTGGGTGCATCAAATTTTTCATCGCCTCTGGTGCCTTTGTCTGCAACATCCTGTTTGTTGTACCGAAGAAAAAGATTGTAATGCAACATGTACATCCATTTTTTTGAATGATACATACTTCCATACATCGGTGATGCATCGGGCAACCAGCCTGTACCGGAACCATTTCTGTTCATAGGCAGGTTGAGCGAAAATGCATGGCTCATGTTACCCATGTCCATATTATCATGATTCATGGTGCTATGGTCGTGTTGTATGGTGGTATCTGTTTTCGTTTTTGTGTTAACGTTAGTAACTGGTTTTACTGTTTGCTTTTTTGTTTTTACGGGAGCTTTTGCAACAGGTTTGACTGTATCTTTTTTAGGCATGTTGTGGTGATCATGCTGTGCATTTGTGGCGATGGCAACAAAGGAAAAGATGGTGGCTAATATTATAAATTTTTTCATAACGTTCATTTTGTGTTGCATCACGCCGATGATACTTACTGTCATCACAATAAACGTTCCCAAATTATTGATGATGAAAGTTAAGGGCATAGGTTAGTCCTAACGACAATTCAACGAAGGGGTAAATAAAACCCCATGCAGGAAATTTTTTTGCGACGACTGCAAACCATATTTTTAATGCAGCGTTTCATGTGTCAATAATTCAACAAGCGCTCAATGGTTTCTTCGAGACGGCTATAGGCCATAAAATTCTTTTCGAGTTCGATATTAAAAGGGATGGGTGTATCGAGAGAGGCGCAACGCATAACGGGTGCGTCGAGGTGAGCAAAACAATTTTCGGAGATCCATGCGGCTATTTCTCCGCCGATGCCGCCGATGAGGGTGTCTTCGTGGAGGATGAGTACTTTGCCGGTTTTGAGTACTGCTTTTTTGATGGCATCGTAATCGAGTGGTAATAAAGTGCGGAGGTCGAGTATCTCTATGCTGGTGTTGCTATGCTTGGCAGAATAATCCATTGCCCAATGCACTCCGGCGCCATAGGTGATGATGGTGATGTCGTCGCCTTCGTCTACTGTACGGGCTTTGCCAATTTCCGTTTCGTAATAATCGTCGGGCACATTGCCGATGATGCTGCGGTACAAAGCTTTGTGCTCAAAGTACAACACAGGGTTGGGGTCGTTGATGGCGGCTATCAATAATCCTTTTGCATCTTCGGGTGTGCTGGGATACACCACTTTTAATCCGGGTGTATGCACAAACCATGCTTCGTTGCTCTGGCTGTGAAAAGGTCCTGCGCCTACGCCGCCGCCTGTTGGCATGCGTATGACCACATCAGCATTTTGCTGCCAGCGGTAATATATTTTTGCCAAATTATTTATGATCTGATTGAAGCCTACGGTGACAAAATCTGCAAACTGCATTTCCATTACAGATTTATATCCTTCGAGGCTTAAGCCAAGTGCGGCACCTACAATAGCACTTTCACAAATGGGTGTGTTGCGTACTCTTTCTTTTCCGAACTGCTGCACAAAACCTTCAGTTATTTTAAATGCACCACCATACTCTGCAATATCCTGGCCCATGAGGATGAGGTTGGAGTGGTGTTGCATGCTCTGGCGGAGGCCGTCGCTTATTGCATCGACAAAACGTTTTTCGGCGACGACGGACGACGGACCATGGACGACAGTTGGAGCATTTGTGGTCTGTTGTCTGTCGTCTGTCATCCTTTCAAAGCGCCCCACTTTCTTATTCCTTATTTCTAATTCCTTATTTCTTATTTCTAAAGGAGCATACACATCATTAGTTTCTTCTGGAGTATTAGGCATGATGGAGCTAGCTTCGCTACCAATTTTTAATTCTGCTTCAATATGTTCTTTTATTTCATTGCGTATATCGGTGACCGTTCGTTCCGTTAGTACACCTTCATTTATTAAATATGCTTCGAAGTTTTTGATGGGATCTTTCTTTTCCCAGAGCTCAAATAATTCGGGTGGTACATATTTTACGCCGCTGGCTTCTTCATGCCCACGCATGCGGAAGGTCATGCATTCTATTAAATATGGTTTTTGTTCTTTGATGCAATAGTCTCTTACCCCTTTGATGGTGTCGTATACTTCTAAAATATTATTACCATCAATGCGAATGCCTTCCATACCGTAGCCTCTGGCTTTGTCTGCCAGGCTGAAACAACGGAACTGTTCGCTGATAGGTGTGCTTAATCCGTAGCCATTATTTTCTATGATGAATATTACAGGGAGATCCCACACGGCGGCGACATTGAGTGCTTCATGAAAATCGCCTTCGCTGGTGGCACCTTCGCCAGTGAAAGCTACTGAGACTTTTTTTTGATTTTTTAATTTATATGCCAATGCTACTCCATCCGCAATGGCTAACTGCGGACCGAGGTGTGATATCATTCCACAAACAGCATGCTCTTTACTGCCGAAATGAAAACTTCTTTCTCTGCCTTTGCTGTAGCCGTCTTTATTGCCTTGCCATTGTTTGAATAATTTATTGAGGGGCATTTTTCTTCCGGTGAATACGCCGAGGTTGCGGTGCATGGGGAAGATCCATTCATCATTTTCTAATGCTGCTGTTACGCCTACGGCGATAGCTTCTTGTCCGATGCCGCTGAACCATTTGGATATCTTTCCTTGTCTTAATAGTACCAACATTTTTTCTTCGATCATTCTCGGGAGGAGGAGATCTTTGTAGAGTGTTATCAGTTCTGTGTTTGTAAGGTCTTTTTTATTGAAGATCATTTGGCTTTGCGTTAGCGATGGATAAATTTAAGAAGATTTGTTGTTTGTATTGAGATAATTATCTGTTATGAGCTTGTAAGCTCTTTTAATTTGTTATTTTCTTTTTTGCTTGTCCAAAAAAGAAACAAAAAAAGACCCCGCTAAACGATTACATCCCGTTTATCGGTTGCAGCTATGTGCATCTTTAGTACTACTGTGGCTTCGACATTAGTTCTTTATTCTTAGAATTGAAGAGTATACTTTTTTTTGAAGCGCTTTAAAATTGTGGGCTGTTCCTAAGGCCTCATAAAAATGGCGTTAAGAAAATTTGGATGGATTGCGTTAAGAAATGAAATTGATGTTACTGAAGTTTGGAAATATTTTTAGTCGGTAAGTCGACAAAAGCCAGGATATATTCTGAAGATGGAACTTAATTTCATTTTAGCAAGACAGACAAATTTTTAGCACATTTTTATGCAGCCTTGATTTTTTTTGTTACTTTTTTTTATCAAGAAAAAAAAGTAAATGAGGTGTAGCGAAAATTGTCTGAATCAGGATTTTCAGGATTAAAAGATTAACAGGATTTTTATAGACTGTTTCGACAAGCCCAGACAAATAGTTCTAGTCTTGAGAGTTATTATCATGCTTACCAACAGATACTTTCACTCTCCCATTAACAAGCCCATTAAAGAAAGAAAGCAAAACGCTGAACAGCATTGCATACCAGAAAGAATCAACTTTAAACCCATCAACTATATAAGCACCTAATAAAATAACAAGGGCGTTAATGACAAATAAAAATAAGCCGAGGGTAACAATTGTTGCAGGAAGTGTTAATAATATAAGTAATGGTTTTATAAGCACGTCTAAAACGGAAAGAACGATTGCAACTATAAATGCAGTAAACATATTATTTGTTTCTATGCCGGGAAGAATGGCGGCAAGAATGAATACGTTCACTGAACAAACCAAGACTCTAAGTAACCAATTTTTCATATAAAAATTATGGAGATAAAGATATATTACACTACCACCAATTCATAGAATTGTTCCGGTACAAAATATTTTTTAGCAAGCTCTCTCAACTCTTCTGCACTGATCGTTTTTATAACACGGATTGATTCATAAAAATAACTATCGTCCAATCCGTTCAATATTAAATTTTTCCAACGTGCAATGATCTGGAAAGGGCCATCAAGGTCTCCCAGTAATGTTCCTATGAGGTAGTTTCTTACAAGTAATAATTCTTCTTCATCGATCAACTCTTCTCTCAATACCTGCATTTCTTTATATATCTCTGTAATAGCAGCTTCACAAACATCCCTGCCAGCTTCGGTACTCACCACCCAGGCACTTTGCTGTATATTGTTTTGAAGGAAACTATGGATACCATAGGTATAACCTTTGTCTTCACGGATATTTGTCATTAATCTTGATCCGAAGAAACCACCAAATACGGTATTCAAAACCATTGCTTTCATAAAATCAGGATCATGCCTGTTAGGGAATTTCTGGCCTATGCGTATAGCGCCTTGCACTCCGGTAGGGTCATTTATGACACGGTATTTTTTTTCTGTTGCCGCATGCAATGGAATTTTTGCAATAGGTTCAGTCTTATCAGTAATTACTAATGACCCAAAATTTTCATTCAGTTGTTGTTCAATATCTTCCGGTAATTTTCCACCAACGAATATTTTACAATTTCCATTCAAATAAAATTGCTGAAAGTAATTTTTTAGATCAGTGACAGTTAAAGCATCAATATTTTCCGGCAATGAATATTTTCCATAAGGATGATCTGTACCATAGATGTATTCATCGATCAGCCTGTTTGCAACAAAATCACATTTTTGTAAATTGACTGCAAGGCGTTGTTTAGAATTTTGCTTGTATATTTCTAATTCCTGCTCAGAAAAGATCGAATCGGTGATCATTTCTTTTATTACAGGCAATAATTTAGAAAGGTGTTTGGTCAATGTATGCAATGAAACAACAGCTGTTTCATTATAAGTAGCCCTGCTGCAATGTGCCCCGTAAAACTCAAAGTTTTCGTTTATCTCAAATGCACTCAATTTGCTTGTTCCGTTCTTCAACATAAAGTTGGTGGCTGCTGCCACACCGTTCTTTTCTTCAAATACATTGCCTGCAAAAAACACCAGCTCTATCTGCAATACGCTTTGTGCGCCTGCATCTACTGCATATACGGGAACACCATTGTTTAATACAAATTTTTGGTAGGGTTTTAATTTGAGATCAAATTCTATTGCATCTTTAATTACCGGAGCTATCGTTCTGTTGAGCATGTCAGGGATTTCTTAATTGTACGAACTGTAAAAATAATTATTTGCAGTCAAAAAATGCTGATAGTAGAAAATTATACACAAAGAAGAAATGAGCTTTAACATATCTCAGTAAAAATAAGGGCAAAATTCCTTGCAAATCAGGCATTATAATTGTAAATTAGTTATTATAACAACTAATTTGAATGTCGGATTTTATAAGAAAATTTGAAGATAAGCCCACAGAGATCACATTCGAGTGGATAGATGCTGTTACCGGTGCACAGGGATGGCTGGTAATTAATTCATTACGTGGCGGAGCGGCGGGTGGAGGAACCCGTATGCGTAAGGGCCTCACCAAAAATGAAGTTGTTTCCCTTGCTAAAACAATGGAAATAAAATTCTCAGTTTCGGGACCTGCTATTGGAGGTGCTAAATCAGGCATCAACTTCGATCCTAATGATCCACGAAAATCAGGAGTCCTTCAACGCTGGTTTAAAGTTGTTACGCCTTTATTAAAAAGTTACTATGGTACCGGCGGCGATATGAATGTGGATGAAATAGATGAAGTTATTCCTATCACTGAAGAATACGGCATCTGGCATCCGCAGGAAGGAATTGTGAATGGCCATTATCATCCAAAAGAAAAAGATAAGATAAATAAGATAGGGCAGCTACGTGTGGGTGTATCAAAATTGATTGAAGACGAAGATTATACACCTTCTAAAAAGCACGGATATATGGTTGCAGATATGATCACCGGTTATGGTGTGGCACAATCTGTAAAACATTATTATAAAATATTCAGGAATAAACATGTACAGGATAAAACAGCCATCATCCAGGGTTTTGGAAATGTTGGTGCATCGGCTGCTTATTTTTTAGCGCAGCATGGAGTAAAAATAACAGGCATCATAGATATCACCGGTGCTCTGATCAATGAAAAAGGATTTGATTTTGAATTCATCAAAAAATTATTCTTAACAAGACAGAACAACAAATTGTATCATCCCGAGCTTATTTCTTTTGAACAGGCCAATAAAGAATTCTGGAAAACCAAGGCAGATATTTTTATTCCTGCCGCAGGCTCAAGATTTGTAAGTGAACATGATCTTGAAGAAATGATTCAATCGGGAGTGGAAGTAATTGCTTCGGGAGCCAACGTACCTTTTAATGATGCTGAAATTTTTTATGGAAATATTTTGAATAAGGCTGATGAGAATCTTGCGGTGATTCCTGATTTTATTGCCAATTGTGGTATGGCAAGAGTGTTTGCTTACCTGATGCATAAAAATGTGAAGATAACTGATGAAGCAATTTTCCAGGATGTTTCAAAAACGATATACAATGCATTGGATAAAATATTTCAAAAAGATAATCGTAACAGATTGATCACAAGGAATGCATTACAGATTGCTATTGAGGAATTGAGTTAAAAATTTATTCCACTGATTGAAACGAATTACACGAATTCTCTGACCCTTAATTCGTGTCATCAGTAAAATTAGTGTCATCAAAATAAAAATACAAACTATGCCAATTTATCATCATCTCGGAAAGATCCCACCCAAGAGACACACCATATTTAAATCTGATAAGGATAAATATTACTATGAGCAATTATTTGGTACAGAAGGATTTCACGGCCATTCATCTTTATTATATCATGTACACAGGCCTACGCAGGTAAAAGAAATTTTAGGTACAAAAGATATTACACCAAAAATTGCAATCGATAAAAATATCAAAGCACTTTTATTACACGGTTTCACCTTGAAACCTGAAGATGATTTTTTAGAAAGCCGTAAACCAATGCTGGTAAACAATGATTGCATCATCGGTCTTGCTGCTCCAAAAGAATCAATGGATGATTATTTTTATAAAAATGCAGATTCGGATGAAATGCTTTTCATTCATAAAGGAAGCGGTACATTAAAAACATTGATGGGTAATATTCCTTTTGAATATGGAGATTATCTTATTATTCCTCGTGGTGTCATTTATCAAATAGAATTTGATACAACTGATAACCGTTTATTGTACCTTGAATCTCATTCTCCTATTTATACACCTAAGCGTTATAAAAATTTTTCGGGTCAACTATTAGAACATTCTCCTTACTGCGAACGTGATTTCAAATTACCAAGTGTCTTAGAAACACATGATGAGAAAGGCGATTTCTCCATCAAGATTAAAAAACAAAATATGTTGCATGAGTTTGTTTATGCAACGCATCCATTCGATGTTGTCGGATGGGATGGTTATAATTTTCCTTTCGGTTTCAGCATTCACAATTTTGAACCGATAACCGGAAGGGTGCATCAACCGCCGCCTGTTCATCAAACCTTTGAAACAAATGCATTGGTGGTTTGCTCTTTCTGTCCACGTATGTATGATTACCACCCAAAATCTGTACCGTCTCCATATAACCATAGCAACATTGATAGTGATGAAATGATCTATTATGTTGACGGTGATTTTATGAGCAGAAATGATATTGAACAAGGGTATATCACTTTACATCCAAAAGGTATTCCGCATGGCCCTGCACCTGGAGCAATGGAACGCAGCATTGGACAAAAAGAAACACAAGAGCTTGCTGTAATGATCGACACTTTCCATCCATTGATGGTTACGGAAGATGCTATAAAAATTGATGATGGAAAATATTATAAGAGTTGGTTAGAATAATCTATTAATAAAAAAATTATGGAACAACATATTGAAGAGCCTAAAAAAATATTTGAACAAGCACAAGATTTTTTACCCTTGCTTGGTACCGATTATATAGAGTTGTATGTTGGCAACGCTAAACAATCTGCCCATTATTACAAAACAGCTTTTGGGTTTCAGTCGCTTGCGTATGCAGGATTGGAGACCGGTGTTAAAGACAGGGCTTCTTATGTATTAGCGCAAGATAAAATACGACTGGTACTTACTTCTCCTTTAACATCTGATTCTCCCATCAATGAACATTTAGCAAAACATGGTGATGGCGTGAAAGTGATTGCTCTATGGGTAGATGATGCAAGAAAGTCTTTTGAAGAAACGACCAAACGTGGAGCGATTCCTTTCATGGAGCCTACTGTTGAAAAAGATGAGTTTGGTGAAACAGTGCGTTCAGGCATTTATACTTATGGTGAAACGGTACATGTGTTTGTCGAAAGAAAAAATTACACCGGTGTTTTTCTGCCGGGATATCAAGCATGGGATTCTACTTATCAACCAGAACCAACTGGATTAAAATTCATTGATCACATGGTGGGCAATGTTGGTTGGGGAGAAATGAATAAATGGGTAAAATGGTATGAAGATGTAATGGGCTTTGCAAACTTTTTATCTTTCGATGACAAACAGATACACACAGAATATTCTGCATTGATGAGTAAAGTAATGAGCAATGGTAATGGCAGGATAAAATTCCCCATCAATGAACCGGCTAAAGGAAAAAAGCGATCACAAATAGAAGAATACCTTGATTTTTATGAAGGCCCGGGGGTGCAACATATTGCTGTTGCAACAGACGATATCATTAAAACAGTAACAGCACTGCAAGCAAGGGGTGTAGAATTTTTAAGTGTGCCGCCTCATACTTATTATGAAGAGGTACCGGGTCGTTTAGGCAAGCATAAAGAAAAAATGAAAGAGGATCTTAATATACTTGAGCAATTGGGCATTTTAGCAGATGCAGATGAAGAAGGATATTTATTACAGGTGTTTACAAAGCCGGTAGAAGACAGGCCAACAGTTTTTTTTGAGATCATTCAAAGAATGGGAGCCCAGGGATTCGGTACAGGAAATTTTAAAGCCTTGTTTGAATCAATCGAAAGAGAACAGGCGAAAAGAGGAACACTATAATTTAATAAAAACTGAATAATGAATTTTTATTACGGATTTATTTTTGAGACAACTGCAAAAAAGATCAAGCAGTCGCTTCAAAGAACATTCAATGAACATAAGGTTGATATCACTGTTGATCAATGGGTGATCTTGCTTGAGTTGCACAATCACGGCACATTGAGCCAGGTAGAATTATGTGAGAATTGTAGTAAGGATGCACCCACGCTTACGCATATCATGCGGTTACTAATAAAAAAAGAATTGATCACCCGTGAAGCAAGCAAGGAGGATAAGCGACGCTTTGATATTTCTTTGAATAAAAAAGGAAAAGCATTGATCCAAAAATTATTACCAATAGTAAATGAATTCCGTAACCAGGGTTGGAATGATCTGAATGAAAAAGATGTTCAACACCTTAAAAGAATCGCAAACAAAATATCAAAAAACTTAACAGTAGAAACTGAATAAATGGACTTACTAACATCTATACAAAATCATCGGCATTTTACCATTCATAATTTACCTTATGGGGTCTATTCAACTGCAGCAAAATCCAAAAGGGTAGGTGTTGCTGTTGGTGATTATATCCTTGACCTTGCATCTTTATATGATCTTGGATTTTTTGGCAGTCTCATTACAGAAAATGTTTTCAATAAAAAATGTCTGAACAAGTTCATTGCTTTAGGAAATAAAACATGGTCTGCAACAAGAAAGAGAATATATGAGCTGATCACAGATAATAAATTTTTTATCAAGGAAAATGAAAGTATGATCATTGATAAACAATCAGATGCTACAATGCATGTGCCTGTCAGGGTTGGTGATTATACAGATTTTTATTCTTCAGAAGAACATGCATCTAATGTTGGAAAAATGTTCCGGCCAACAATGGACCCATTACTACCTAATTGGAAACACATGCCTATTGCTTATCACGGCAGAAGCTCTTCTATCATTACAACTGATACTCCGGTTAAAAGGCCTCACGGACAAATATTAAAAGGAGAAGAAGTTGTTTTTTCTGCTTCGCAAACGTTGGATATCGAAATTGAGTTGGGATTTATCATGGGCAAAGAAAATAAATTGGGTGAGCCGATAGATATCAACAATGCTACCGAATATATTTTTGGTTGTGTATTATTAAATGATTTTTCTGCAAGAGATATTCAACGTTGGGAGTACCAACCTTTAGGCCCTTTCCTGGGTAAGAATTTTGCAACCTCTATTTCACCATGGATCATTCCTTACGAAGCATTGAAAGAATTTTTAACTGAAGCACCGCAACAAACTCCAGAAGTATTATCCTATTTAAAAGAAAAGGATAGAAAGAATTTTGATATCGAAATTCATTTTGATATTAAAACCAAAACAGATAAAAAAAATATTGCTATCACCAATTCAAAATATTTATACTGGACAGCTGAGCAGCAGATTGCACATCATACAGTGAATGGCTGCAACTTAAGAATAGGTGATCTTTTAGGAACAGGTACTATTTCAGGAAAAGAAAAAAACAGCTTTGGGAGTCTTTTAGAAATAACCTGGAATGGAAAAGAAAAAATAAATATTGGCAATAATGAACAGACCTTTTTAGAGAATGGTGAGACAACTATATTAACAGCATTTTGTAAAAAAGATAATAAGCATTTAGGGTTTGGGGAATTATCAAATTTAATAACAGAATAATTATATCATTTAATCTTTACTATTATGTTTAACCTGGAGCAAGAGTACAACAAGTATACTGAAGAAGATTTTTTAGTTTGGAAATTATTATATCAACGTCAAAAAGTTTTGTTGAAGAATATGGCGTCGAAAGAATTTTTCACAGGATTGGACCTGATGAATTTTAGTGATGACAAGATCGCTGATTTTAATTTTGTAAATAAAGTGCTGGCACAAACAACAGGATGGAAAATAGAAGTTGTTCCGGGCCTGATACCTGATAAAGATTTTTTTGAATTACTGGCGCACAAAAAATTCCCATCATCTACCTGGTTAAGAAAGTTAGAGAATTTAGATTATCTGGAAGAACCCGACATGTTTCATGATTGCTTTGCACACATGCCGTTATTGACCGAACAATTTTTTGTAGATTATTTACAAGCCTTATCTAAACTTGCTTTAAAACACATTGATGATGCTTTGGCCATTGAATTGATCGGAAGGATTTATTGGTTCACTGTGGAATTTGGATTGATCAAAGAAACAGACGGCATGCGGATCTATGGGGCCGGAATTTTATCATCCAGCGGAGAAAGTATATTTTGTTTAAGTGATAAAGCCAACAGGCAACCTTTTAATGTAAAAGAGATCTTAGAGAAGCATTATTATAAAGATCATTTTCAGGATCGGTATTATGTGATCCATTCTTATAAAGAATTGTTTGATGCTATTCCGGAAATAGACAGAATGATCGAGTCAGCAGTAAAGAAAATCCCTCATGAAAAAAATATTTATGCAACACCTTTAGATTTTAGTTTATAAAACCGGCAAAAATGAAATCGATAGACCCTAAAAATTTAAGTACGAGGGAAATTGCAAATTTTCTTACATCAGCTATTGTGCCAAGGCCAATTGCTTTTGTAAGTACGATCGATAAAGACGGAGTTCCGAATTTAAGTCCGTTCTCATTTTTCAATGCCTTCAGTAATGTACCGCCAATACTCGTTTTTTCACCGGCAAAAAGTGCACTTACCGGAAATTTAAAAGACACTTATCACAATGTAAAAGCTATTCCGGAATGTGTGATCCATATTGCCAATTATGCAATGGTGGAGCAACTTTCAGTTACAAGCGGCTTATATCCATCAGGAGTAAATGAATTTTTAAAAGGGGGTTTTACAGAAGAAAAATCAACGTTGGTTAGGCCTCCAAGAATTAAAGAAGCGCCAATTGCATTTGAATGTAGTGTAAAACAAATAATTGAATTAGGAGAAAATGGTGGCGCAGGTAATCTGATCATCTGCGAAATAATAATGATCCATCATAATGAAGAACTTGCTGATGCAAATGGAAATATCATTCCTGAAAAATTAGATCCTATCGCAAGGCTTGGATACAATTACTATTCAAGAATATCTGCCAATGATATTTTTGAAACCCCCAAACCATTGAATGCATATGGTGTTGGCGTTGATGCAATACCACAATGGATAAAAGATAGCGGCGCACTGGAAGGAAATGAGCTTGGCAAACTTGCCAGTATATCAACCATTCCTGCAAAAGAAGAAATTGAAGATGAACTTGCGCTAAAAGAAATAGTTACCAATTTTAAAAAAGGCTGCACTTATCTTATTAAAGAAATGCTGGCAGAAAATAAAATAAGAGAAGCCTGGTTGGTAATATTGAACAGCAATTAATTGTTAGAATAATAATACAACGTATTGCTGTTGTTCTCGTCAAAAATTATTTTGCTTTCATTGATCAACTCCTCAGCAGTTACCGCATGGTATTTTTCTAATTCAGTATTGATCAGGTCTCCATCGCCTAATAATTCGTACATAGCAAGATTCGTAGCTCGGTTCATAACACTCATGTCTTCAAAAGACATCATGCTCTCTGTTTTATTCTTTACTTTTTGCAATTCTTTATCACTGATGCCTTCGTCCTGCAATTTTTTTATTTCTTCAGCAACTGCAGCTTCAGCATCTTTCATGCTTACCCCTTTTACAAGTTTGCCTTCAATTGTAAGCAAGCCTGCGTCTGTTGTTCCGTGATGATAACATTCTATATTACTGAACAATTGTTTTTCTTTTACTAAAGATTGATATAATCTTGAAGAGCCACCCCCACTTAAAATTTCTGTGATCAGGTCTACTGTATAATAACGTTTATCCAATCTTGGATAAATATGCCAGCATTTATAAAATGCATCGAGTGGCACATTTGCTTTTACCTCCATTGTTCTTGGTGCTTGCTGTTTAGGCTCTGCAGGTAAATTTCGTTGGTATTTTTCTCCTGCAGGAATGGGACCGAACCATTTTTCTGCAAGTTCTTTTACTTGTTCAACTGTAACATTACCTGCCACAACCAAAATTGCATTTGAAGGATTGTAATGCTTTTCAAAAAAAGATTTTACATCTTCTAAAGTAGCGTCTTCAATGTGTTTTAATTCTTTGCCGATCGTTTGCCATTTATAAGGATGAGTGGTATAAGCAAGATCTCTCATTTTGGTCCACACATCTCCATAAGGCTTATTGATATAATGTTCTTTAAATTCTTCGCAAACAACTTTGCGTTGAACTTCTAAGCTTTTTTTATCAAAAGCTAATCTTAACATTCTGTCACTTTCCAACCAAAAAGCTGTTTCAATATTTTCTGTAGGCAACTGGCAATAATAATTGGTAAGATCGTTTGTCGTAAAAGCGTTGTTATCTCCACCAGCTAGTTGAAGCGGCTCATCATATTCTGGCACATTTACACTTCCCCCAAACATCAAATGTTCAAACAAATGTGCAAAGCCTGTCTTTTCAGGATTCTCATCCCTTGCACCCACATCATAGATGACATTCACAACAGCCATTGGTGTGCTTTTGTCCACGTGCACTAAAACTTTTAATCCATTACTAATCGTAAATCTTTCGAATTGAATCATATTACAAAGTTACAAATTGAGATGTATGTGGCAGGAAATTTTTAAAAGAAAAACTATTTTAAGATATTTTTAGGCTTGATGTAGAGTTCATCAAGTTGTCCATTACGGATAATCACAACTTTAACTTTTTGACCTGTCACCTGCAGCTGGTTTTTATAATCCTGGATATTATTATTAAAATTATCATTTACCCCAATAATAATATCTCCTTTTTGGAATCCCGCTTTTTCTGCCGGCGATTTTTCATTAACCTCATCCACAATTATCTTTTCATCAAATAAATAAATTGCAAGTCCTGTGTAAGCATAATCAAACGGATCACTAAAATAATTATTTGGAACCAGGTGAATTTCTCTTTTTGGATAATTCAGTATCATATTAAATCTACGAAGGAGATCATTGCCAACCAGCCCCCCCACAAATGGATAGGATGTAACATTGTAAATATCATCGTAAATATAGGTGGGTACCCTTTTAAATTTAAAACTTCCTATTTGCAATTGATTAATTACTGTCAATTTCATTTGTAACCTGCCGCCCATTCCTTCAGCTTGCGTTATTACTGGTTTTCTACGAGACAGAAGAATTCCGCTATCACTTGCAAATTTTTCACTTAATAAAAAGCAAAGGCCACCCCCTGTGTCAAAATAGAAATTAAACGTTTCTTTTTTTGCATCTCTAAAATTAATAGGGACAATTGGTAATGTGGTAAATGCTGGCCGTAGTATCGTTCCTCCTTTTGGATATTCAATTTCACCGGGTGTATACACTTCGATCATTTTATTATTAAAATTGATCTTTATTATGTAACGGCTAAAAAAGCTATAACCAATAATTCCATCAATTTTTTCTCCGTAAACAGCTGATAAGATTTCATAATTATTCACATGAAAATTTAATCTATCTAAAGTAAGGCCAGGTAAATGTAATTTTTGATTGTATGCAAATGAAACCTTGTGTGTTCCTCCCATGCCAGTAATCGTAGTATCGGAAGCCCTCAATACTAAACCCACATTTGAACAGGTCGTAGAGTCAAGAGATATTCCCCCACTTCCTGTGTCTAAAATAAAATTAAGGCTATCATTCCCATCATTCAGTTTTGCCTTTATTGTCATTACTCCACCGCTATACTGTTTGAAAGGGAATCGGGTAACCAATTTTGCCTGCGGCAAGGGGCTTAATATTTCTTGTCCAAAACCAAATACAGGGATAAGCGCAAGTAACTGGATAAGTAATATGCAGGAAAGTTTTTTCATTTAAGGCAGTTAGATAAATATACAACGGAATGGGTGTATTTTTGCACTAATTTTTATAAGCGGAATTTATGGAACTAAATAATTTATATCAACGGGCTTTGAGTTTTGAATTTTTATCAATTGAGGAAGGCGTTTATCTTTTTGAACATGCGCCATTAGCGGAATTAATGTTTGTAGCAAACGAATTAAGGATTAAACAAGTGCCTCACGGAAAAGTTACGTGGATCATTGATAGAAATTTAAACACTACTAATGTGTGTATTGCAAATTGTAAATTTTGTAATTTCTATCGTATCCCTGGCCACCCTGAAGCATATATTACGGATATTGAAACTTACAAAAAGAAAATTGATGAGACCATACGTTATGGTGGCGAACAATTGTTATTACAGGGTGGGCATCATCCCGATCTTGGATTGAGTTTTTATGTAAATCTTTTTAAAGAATTAAAGTCACTTTATCCAAATATTAAATTGCACACACTTGGGCCCCCTGAAGTAGCACATATTACTAAGCTTGAAAAAAGCACACATAGAGAAGTATTAATAGCATTGAAAGAAGCAGGCTTAGATAGTTTACCCGGACCAGGTGCTGAAATTTTAGTGGATAGAGTCCGCCGTTTGATCAGTAAAGGAAAATGCGGTAGCCAGGAATGGTTAGACGTAATGCATGAAGCGCATAAGTTAGATATCACTACATCTGCAACAATGATGTTTGGACACGTAGAAACAATTACTGAACGTTTTGAGCACTTGGTAAAATTAAGAGAAGTGCAAAGCCGCAAGCCTGAACATGCAAAAGGGTTTATTGCATTTATTCCATGGACGTTCCAGGATGTAGATACTTTGCTTGCAAAAATTCGTGGTGTTCATAATCTAACTACTGCTGAAGAATATATCCGCATGATCGCAATGAGCAGGATCATGTTACCGAATGTAAAAAATATTCAGGCTAGCTGGTTGACAGTTGGTAAAAAAACTGCACAACTTTGTTTGAATGCAGGTGCCAATGATTTTGGAAGCATCATGATTGAAGAAAATGTTGTAAGTGCAGCCGGAGCTCCACATCGCTTTACCAGCAAGGGTATACAGGAAGCCATTCGTGAAGCAGGATTTGAACCTCAACTGCGTAATCAACAATATGAATTCAGAAAAATGCCTGAAGTAATGGAAGAGCAGGTGATTGATTATTAATGTTACAGGATCTTAACAAGGTGTTCGTGATTTTCTACGACTTCTTTTCTAAATCCCATTACAAGTAAAAAAGCTTCATGCTTTTTATTTTGAGGTTGAGTGTAAACAATTCGTTTTACACCTTTTGATATAAGGTATTGTTTTTCTTTTTCGAAAATAAAACGGCCTACTTTATAATCCCGGTATTTTAATAAAGTATAATTGATGATCACTTCTGCGTCACCGTTAGAGTGAAGTGTTGCACTGAAAATATTTGCAATTACCAGGTCTCTTATCACAACAAAATTAAATTTGCCCTGAAGGTCTTCTGCTTTTATGCCAGGAAAATATACATCTATATCTTTTTTATAAAAATCAAGAAACTTAGAAGTTAGTTTTTCATCTCCTTTAAATTCAAGTAGATCAAAATTTTCTTTTTTAGTATAAACTTTAATTAAATAATAAAGATTGATCGTTAATAAAATTACATTGGTAAGTAAAACCGGAAAAGCCCCGATCACAATAGCATAAATAATAAAAACAACATTCCCTGCTGTATTGAACCATCTGAATTTAAGATCGTGGTTTACGAGTAAGGCAATTACCAATAGCAAGGATGCCAGGTATCCAAAGTAGGGGGCAATCGTTTGAAGCATATATAAAAATAGGGATTGATTTGCAATCAATCCCTACAAAAAATAATTTTTAAAGGAAGGATTACCTTACTAATTTCAATTCATTGATAATATTTTTTGCACCTCCTAATTTATCAATACACCAAAGCACATATCTCACATCCACACAAATAATTCTGTTCAGATCTTTATCAAAAGCAATCTTATGACTTAGCCCTTCGTAATTATGATCAAAAGCCAATCCAATTAAATTACCATTGCCATCAATAACCGGGCTACCACTATTCCCTCCCGTGATATCATTGGTTGTAATAAAATTTACAACAAGGTCATTCCTACCTTTATCAATGTATTGCCCATAATCTCTTTTTTTCATTAATTCTATTTGCTTTGCCGGCAGATCAAATTCATAATCACCTGCTACATACTTTTCTAAGACTCCCTTACCGGTACAAACATAATCACAATGTATTGCATCACGGGGATTATAACTTTTTACATTCCCGTAAGTTACCCTCATGCTGAAATTTGCATCGGGATACATTTTTTTTGCACCAGCAGGGTTTCTTTCCATTACGCCTTTTAAATAACTTCTTCCCAAGGCTGCATTTTTATTTGTAAATATTGTGTAAAGCGATGAATATTTATCATTGTAATTTTTTACAAATGCTGATGCATAAGCAAAAACCGGATCAGCTTGTAATGCGCTTGCTTCAGGCGCCGCAACAAAAGCATTCCATTTACTATCATCCAATATCATTGTTTTTCCAAACAGGTCTTTGGAGAATTTTTTGAAAGTATTTTCTTCTGAGAGGTCACCAAAACTTGTCTGTAGTTTTTCATAAAAATCAACAGGATGCTGGCTTTTATCAATGTCATTGTAATACATCATACTCACTGCAGCAATTATTTTTTCATCGCTAGGTTTATCTGCATCTTTCAAATAATTTCCTCGAGCTGTGTTAGCAGCAGCAATTGCTTTTGTTATTTCTTCTTTTGTAGCGCCTTCTTTTGTAAGGACCGATTCCAAAGCGATCAAAGTAGATGCGTATGCTGTCAATGGTGACCCAAGTATGCCTTCATTCAGGTATTGACGTTGCTTACTGTAAGGAGTCCATGCCTCATAATTTTTAGCATATTCTGCAAAAATATTTTCATACTCAGGTTTACCTTTTGCCCATTTTGTAAAATCATTTTCAAACTTTTGTTTCTGTTCGTACGTGTGGAATTTTTTTAATTGTTTTGTTTCTCCATCAAAAAATTTCCAATAATTAGCAACAGTTGCATAATGATCCGCCAGCTTTAATTTGATAGCCGGATCTTTGATCATTTGTTCATGCATCAGTTTCAAACGTATATCACGAAGATTGACCAACGAAGGATTTTCAATCTCATTTTTTAGTTTGATCCCATAACTTGTTTCATAGCGGTTTGTTCCACCAGGATAACCATAGATCATAGTGAAATCTCCGTCCTTTATTCCTTTTATACTTACGGGTAAAAAGTATTTAGGTTTTAATGGCACATTTTCTAAACTATAGGGAGCAGGTTTGCCATTTTTTGCTGTATATACTCTGAATACTGAAAAATCTCCTGTATGCCTGGGCCATTCCCAGTTATCAGTATCACCACCAAATTTACCCACGCTTTCTGGAGGAGTGCCTACCAAACGGATATCATTATATGTTTTATATACATACATGATATATTGATTTCCTTTGAACATACTATAGATCCTACCCGCTATTCCATTTTCCTTATCTGCTACTTTATCTGTGATCGCCTTAAAAACATCAGGCATTTTTTTTACTCTCTCATCCCAACTCAATCCTTTTACACCCGCCTCTACTTCTTTTGTCACATCTACAATTTTTTCGAGAAACTGCACTGTTAATTCACTTTGTATCTCCTGGTCTTTGTTGTAGGCATAAAAACCATCTTTTAAATAATTGTGATCAACTGAACTTGCGTTCGTAATCGCTTCATAACCACAGTGATGATTGGTAAATAGCAAGCCTTGATTGCTTACAATTTCACCGGTGCAGCCACGTCCAAAGATCACAATGGCATCTTTTAAAGACGATCTATTGATGGAATAAAGTTGCTCTTTTGTTAGTTTCAAGCCTTTTTTAACCATGTCATTATACACTTGCTGGCCTAAAAGCATGGGCAGCCACATGCCTTCATCTGCGCTTGCTTTAAATAGAGAAAGTGCAAATACAAACGAAATAATAATCTTCTTCATATAATCAAATTTTAAAATAACAAGTTAATAAATTAGCCCCTAATTATCGCAAAATAACGAATGGGCTTACATTTCTTTTACCATTCATAAAATACTACCTTTGTTGCTCTTAAGGACCTACAACCTACGAATGGGCTATATTGATATCAAACTTCCTAAAAGCATTGCAAGGGCACTAAATATTCCAATTAGTGATCCAAGGCGTCAGCAATTAAAAGTGCTGAAAAAGCTTTTACGCAAAGCCCGGTTCACAGAATTTGGACAACAATATAAATTTGATGAAATATTATTAAGCCGGCATGCCGGAAAAAAATTTCAACAGCTAGTTCCAACCTTTGATTATAGCAAAATGTTTGCCGAATGGTGGCACAAAGCCAAAGATGGCGTGCCTGATGTTTGTTGGCCCGGGGTTATAAAATACTTTGCGTTAAGCAGCGGAACAAGTGAAGCGGCAAGTAAATTTATTCCCATCACTAAAGAATTGATTCGCAGCAATACCATTACCAGCTTTAAACAGTTACTTACCCTTGCAAAATATGAAGATGTGCCACGTAGGGCAATGGGTAAAGGGTGGATGCTTCTGGGAGGAAGTACACAATTACAAAAAGGGGCTACTTATTATGCCGGTGATCTTAGCGGTATTCAACAAAAAAATATCCCGTTCTGGTTCCAGGGGTTAGGTCTGTACAAGCCAGGTAAAAAAATTGCCAAAGAAAAAGACTGGAGTAAAAAAATTGAAGAGATAGTTGACAATGCCCCTAGTTGGGATATTGGCTTTATTGTAGGTGTACCTGCATGGTTGCAGATATGCGTAGAAAAGATCATTGATCGTTATCAATTGAATAATATCCATGAGATGTGGCCCAATCTCTCTTTTTATGTGCATGGCGGTGTAGCGATGGAGCCATATAAAAAAGGATTTGAAAAATTATTAGGTAAGCCTATCACATACATCGAAACTTATTTAGCCAGTGAAGGTTTCTTAGCTTATCAAAACAGGCAGGATGCAACAGGAATGCACCTTGCATTGAATAACAATATCTTCTTTGAGTTTGTTCCTTTTGATGATAATAATTTTGATGCCGATGGAAACATGGTTGAAAATCCTGAGGCTTACATGATACATGAAATAGAAGAAAATAAAGATTATTCTATTTTGATCAGCACAAACGCCGGTACTTGGCGTTATGCTATAGGCGATACCGTTAGGCTTGTTGATAAAGAAAAAAGTGAGATCATTATTACAGGCCGTACCAAACATTTCCTCAGTCTTGTAGGAGAACATTTGAGTGTAGATAATATGAATAAGGCCATTGAAATGGTAAGTGAAGAGTTGAATATTTCCATTCCAGAATTTACTGTTGCCGGAGTGCCGCACGGATCATTTTTTGCTCATCAATGGTATATTGCTTCCAACGATCATATTGACAGCAATGTATTACGTGATCTTATTGATGGAAAATTGAAAGATTTGAATGACGATTACGAAGTAGAAAGAAAACATGCGCTGCAAGAAGTTTTTGTTAATGTACTGCCCGAACAAACCTTTATGGATTTCATGAAATCAAAAGGTAAAATGGGCGGACAACATAAATTTCCTCGTGTATTAAAAGGTAAGATGCTGGAAGAATGGAAGAAATTTTTGCAGGGAGAGTTAGTTAAATAAATATTTATAGTAATCCTGCAGCCCTCTCCAGATCTTCAGGAGTATCAATCTCAACACCCATATATTCTGTTACCACCATTTTCAACGGTATCCCGTTTTCTAAATAACGTAGGCATTCTATTTTTTCTGCGGCTTCCAATGGAGTCACTTCCCAGTTAGTGAAATTTAGCAACGCTTGCTTCCTGAAAGCATACACACCAATATGTTCATAATATATTGGTGTAATATTTTTATCTCTATGATATGGTATCGGGCTGCGACTGAACATCAATGAATTCATATTTTTATCTACAGCCACTTTTACATAATTAGGATCTTCAATGAATTTCTGTTCTTTTAATACCTGCATCAATGATGCCACCTGTACAGCATCATTTGTAAAAACATCTAATAATTTTTGTAACGGTTCCTTTTGTACAAAAGGTTCGTCTCCCTGAACATTCACAACAATATCTACTTCCATATCCATTACAGCTTCGGCAATACGGTCGCTACCGCTTTCGTGTTCTCTTTTACTCATTACAGCTTTGCCGCCGTTGATCGTTATCTCGTTATATATTATATCGCTATCTGTCACAACAATTACATCATCAAATAAAGCTGTAGCAACAGTATTATCATAAGTATGTTGAATAACAGTTTTGTCTCCCAAACGTTGCATAAGTTTAGCAGGAAATCTTGTCGCTGCATAACGGGCGGGAATCATAGCGATTTTTTTCATCTAAGAAATTTAGGTTCAAAGTTAGTCAAGATGTTCAAATACAAGTTTGATTTGTTATATTTGAGAATATTTGATTTATACCGATTGCCAGCCATTTTAATATCCAAAACAGTGAATTTATGCAAACAAGCGAACTGCTGCAATCTTATTTGGTGGACAATAACACCTGGGACGAAATGTATAAAGATGCTTCCGTAAGGGAGCAATACAAAAAAGCCGTAGGCTTTTTACAACAACTTTCTGTTGAAGAATTAAATAAAAAAGAAGAACTGGCCAAACGTCTGTTCATGAGCCAGGGTATTACTTTTACTGTTTACAGTAGCGGTGAAGGCATAGAAAAAATATTTCCTTTCGATATTATCCCCCGTATCATTACTGCATCAGAATGGGATTATATTGAAAAGGGCATCAAGCAAAGACTTAGAGCACTTAACCTTTTCCTGAAAGATATTTACAGTACACAATTCATTATTAAAGATGGAGTTGTTCCGGCAGAGATGATCTATAGCTGTCCGCACTATTTAAGAGAAATGCACAATTTTCCTGTGCCTTATGATATTTATGTACATATTTCAGGTATTGATCTTATCAGAAATAACGATGGCACATTTTATATTTTAGAAGATAACCTGCGTACACCCAGTGGTGTTAGTTATATGCTGGAAAACAGAGAGATCACCAAAAGATTGTTTCCTGATCTGCTACCACAAAACAATGTAAGGAGTGTAACAGACTACCCGACGATTTTGCATAGAAATCTTGTATCACTTTCTCCAAGACAGATATACAATCCTACAATTGTTTTACTTACGCCGGGTATTTATAACTCTGCGTATTTTGAACATACGACATTAGCAAGATTAATGGGAGTAGAGTTGGTTGAAGGAAAAGATCTTGTAGTTGACAACCATAAAGTATTTATGAAAACCACTTCAGGCTTGCAACAGGTGGACGTTATCTATCGCAGGGTGGATGATGAATATTTAGATCCGCTAGCTTTTGATCCAAACAGTTTACTAGGAGTTGCCGGATTAATGAGTGCTTACAGAAAAGGAAATGTAGCTATTGTAAATGCTGTAGGAAATGGCGTTGCAGATGATAAAGCTATTTATACTTACGTACCATCAATGATCAGGTATTATTTAAACGAGGAGCCAATACTTAAAAACGTACCGACTTATCATTTGGAAAGAGATGATGAAAGAGAGCATGTTTTTAACGATATTACCAATATGGTTATCAAAAAAACCAATGCCAGTGGGGGATATGGTATGTTGATGGGAAGCGCTTGCACTGAAAAGGAAATCGAAGAATATAAAGCTGAGGTTTTAAAAAATCCCAGAGAATTTATTGCACAGCCAATTATCAGTTTATCAACTGTTCCATGTTATATGAACGGCAAACTACAACCTCGTAGGGTGGATCTTCGACCGTATGCATTGTGTGGACCCGATGGAATTGAAATTGTACCGGGGGGATTAACACGTGTTGCATTGAAAGAAGGTTCAATGATCGTAAACTCTTCACAGGGTGGAGGAAGTAAAGACACATGGGTGTTGGCGTAAAAAAACTTGAACATTGTAAATTGATCATTGATCGTTGAGTATTTTAATACAAATGTTCAATGCTCAATATTCAACGATCAATGATCAACAAAATAAAATTCTTAATTAAAATAATAGTTGGAAACACATGCTAAGTAGAGTTGCTGAAAGTTTATACTGGATGAGTCGTTACATGGAACGGACAGATGGTATCTTAAGAACACTGAAGATCAATTATGCGTCCAGTCAGGATGATGTCCAGGAATTTAGCTGGAAATCCGTGTTACAGATATTTACTTTTTTAAATGCAGAAGAGGCCAATGCACTTGCTCACAATTCAAGAGGAGTATTAGAGTATATGGTATTGGGAAAAGATAATCCAAATTCTGTTTTAAATATGGTTACGCAGGCAAGAGAAAATGGAAGGAGTGTTCAGGATCATATCACCAAAGAAATGTGGCAATGTCTCAATGATTTTTATCATGCAGTAAGAGATGAAAAGCTTGCAGAACAATTACAAAAAGATGATCCGATCACTTTATTGGATAACCTGCTTAGGTTCGGTCTATTGTACTGTGGCACCACAGATGTAACGATGGCCCGTGGTGAAGGAAATTCGTTTATCAATATTGGCAAATATCTAGAACGTGCCATTCAAAGCTCCGATATTTTAGATGTAAAATTCAATGACGTTTATTATGATGTCAATAAAGCAACAGATACTACTTACTGGAAATATTTATTGATGTCAATTTCAGGTTTGGAATTATACCTTAAAACATATCGTGGTGGCTTTGAAGCAAAAAACGTTGTAGAGCAAGTTGTGTTGAATGATAAATTCCCTCGTTCATTGGTTTATTCAATCAATAGGGTACATCGTTATTTTGAAAGATTAAAAAGTGAAAGGAACGCTGCAGATTTTAATCAGATCGATTTTATGATCGGAAAATTTAAAAGTAAAGTACAGTTCAGTACTTCTAATTCCATATTTCAGGAAGGCCTTCATAATTTTTTAAATGAATCTAAAACGGGACTATATGATATTGGTACCGCATTAGGTAAAAATTATTTCGGCTATTCATAAAAATTAAACACTGATCAAAGTGATAATTGATTTATCACTGATGATAAGTAAATCAGCTTTCCTTAAAAATAAAAACATTATGCCTCGTTTTATAATTCATCACGTTACAAAGTATACTTACCCCGAGCCTGTACGTGATAGTGCTAATCAAATAATTTTATTTCCTATAAGGGATGAATACCAAGATGTACTGAGTCATCAATTGATCATTACAGGTGAACCTACTGTAGAAAAATACAGGGATTATTATGGTAATGAGGTTGGAACATTTATGAATAGTGGATTGCATAAAGAATTAAGAATTGATTCAACAAAAACAATTGTAACAAAAGAAAGGCTTTTACCTGCAAACACAGAACCAATAGATGAACAATGGAATCATCTTCACCAGATAAGGAATGTGGTACCATTTATTGATTTTTTATTGCCTGAATTTTTTACCGCCATTGATGAGGTAAAAAAAATTACCAATCCGGATCTTTATAGATCTATGAGTGTGTTTGATGCGGCACAAAAATTAAATGATTACGTCTACAAAAATTTTCAATATATAAAAGGTATCACCAATACTCAAACAACTATTGATGAGGTTTGGAAACTAAAAGCTGGTGTATGCCAGGATTTTGCACATATACTTTTAATAATGTTACGGTTAATAAATATTCCTGCAAGATATGTTAGTGGATATGTTTGTCCTAAAGATAAAAACCTACGTGGCGAAGGCGCTACCCATGCTTGGGTAGAAGCTTATGTGCCCTATTATGGCTGGATAGGCTTAGACCCCACAAATAATTGTGTGGTAAATGATCTGCATGTTCGCTTGGCCATAGGAAGAAATTTTACCGATTGCTCTCCGGTGAAAGGAACATACAAGGGATCAGCCAAGCAATCATTAGAGGTAGGCGTTTCCGTTAGTTATGAAGATGGCGCAGTTTCTAAGGAAATAAATGCCATATTGGAACCACAATACATCAAACCGGTTATTGAAACCGATGGTACTAATAATTCTTTCAGAAGATATGCAGATATGATGAAAGAGCAACAACAACAACAACAGCAATAAATAAAAAAGGGATGACAAGATCATCCCTTTTTTTATCTGCCGAATTCATCTCCATACTCTTCAACATACTTTTCATATCTTTTAATAAGTGCTAGATTTTTTCTTTCAACATCAGTCAGCAAGGATTTTACATCCGTGGTGTTAGGCACATACCAATCTTTATCTTCAAAAGATTCTCTTAAATTCTTTTTTTTAAAACAATAACCATGTCGTGCAAAAATTTCATTTCGCATTACCTCTAATTCCCATTTTGTAAGGTTGTTTACATCTTCGTCTTTAAGTTCTCTTTGAGATGCCTGAGGATAAATGCCAACTTCTTTTGAATAGACAAATGATTTTCGGCTCAATGAAAAATCTTTCGTTGTAATTTCTTTCGTTTCTTTAAAGGGCGACCATGACCCTGTGAGCATGTTCTTATTGTTTTCATTAAGTGCCAAATTGAATGTTCCATCATGTTTTTCATCACCTGGTTCTTTTGCAGCAATATTATATATGCTATCTCTTTTTATGTATGTGCCTACAAACGGCCTGTCGTTTCCGCCAACCACAGAACGGCCTTCAACAGTATCATTTATAATTTTTGTAATTAAAACTGTAATTTTATTGGTGCCGAAATCACCAACAAAAGATCCTAACAGGTCTGCATTTGTTTTTGCGGTGCCCTTTAAACTCGAGGGGTTTAATGAATTATCCCCCGGCACTCGTGATTCGTTATTGTTACATGCACTCAAAGAGAAAAGTAGGATCAAGGGAAGAAGGTTCAGCAGTTTCATATAGCTTTGTTTTTTACTAATATAATACATTGACACCAACATTCAAAAATATCTCCGTTATTACCGCTCTAGCTGTTTTGGCTTTTTTTACTTTTCTTATGTTAAGGATCGTCATCCCTTACCGTACTTTAGAAACTGATATTGCTTTTTTACAGTTAAAACAAGCATTCATTCATATAGATGTGTGGCGCATTTCCTTTTTTATTCATGTGTTTACCAGCACTTTAGTTTTGTTTGCAGGTTTTACCCAATTCTCAAAAAAATTATTAAAAAATAAACCAAAACTGCATCGTCGCCTGGGGTATATCTATGTAGGGAATATTTTATTGATAACCGGTCCTTCTGGATTGATCATGAGTTTTTATGCCAATGGGGGAATACTCAGTATTATTGGATTTATAATTCTTTCTATTTTATGGATGAGCACAACAGGTATTGCGTTGTACAAAGCGATCAACAAAGATTTTATTGGTCACAGGATGTTTATGATCAGAAGTTTTGCATTGACACTATCTGCTATTTCGCTCAGAGCAGAAAAAGTTTTGTTTGCCGAATTCACTGATATAGCACCAATGGATCGATATAGAATTATTGCCTGGTTAGGTTGGGGGCTAAACTTACTGATCGCTGAAATTATTATTTATAATCTGAGGAAGAAAAAAAAGGCATTGAAATTAAGTGTTGCATAATATGATCACTTAAAATACAAAGGCCTCTGTTTCAAAAAACAGAGGCCTTTTCTATAAAATGTATTTATTAATTATTCAACATCAACGGCATAACCAACATCAACAACTCTTCATTTGCATCTACTTCTGTAGGTTTAATGATACCAGCTTTTGTAGGTGTACTTAATTCCATTACAATTTCATCTGTATCAGCAGCACCCAACATTTCTATTAAAAATTTTGCATTAAATGCTATTTGCAGATCTTCTCCATCATATTGGCAAGACATGCGCTCATTACCTTCATTGCTGAAATCCACATCTTGTGCAGCAAGCTGTAATTCGCTGCCACTAATGCTTAGCGCAACCTGGTTAGTGCTTTTATTACTAAATACACTTACACGGCGCAATGCACTTTGGAAGTCTCCTTTATTGATAGTTAATTTATAAGGATTATCAGAAGGAATAACTACTTTATAATCGGGGAAACGGGCATCGATCAATCTACAAACCAATTCTGTTCCGCCATGTTTTACAAAAAGATGATTACTATTATACGATACCGTTAGTTCATCGTCGTTATCAGGCAATGCTGTTTTTAAAAGGTTCAATGGTTTTTTAGGTGCAATAAAAGTATCTGTTTTAGGGCAACTTACATCTGATCTTTTATATTTTACCAAACGATGAGCATCTGTTGCTACGCAGGTAAGGCCTTTTTTATCTAATTCAAAAAACACACCCGTCATCGCCGGACGAAGATCATCATTGCTTACCGCAAACAAACTTTTGTTGATAGCAGTTACCAAAGCTGAAGAAGTTATTGTAAAAGAATTAGCATCATCTGCAGCTGGTTCTTTTGGAAAATTATCCGGATTTTCACCCATAACTTTATACTTACCATTGTCGGTAGTGATTTCTACGCCAAAATTTTTGTCGATAGTAAATGTCAAAGGTTGTTCAGCAATATTTTTCAATGAGTCCATCAAAATTTTTGCCGGTATACAAACTTTCCCGCTGTCTTTTGCTTCAATATCCAAATGAACTTTCATTACTGTTTCAAGGTCAGTAGCAACCACAGTTAATTTATTCTTTTCAACTTCAAATAAAAAGTCTTCTAATATAGGTAACACAGTATTGGAATTGATAACTCCACTGATCTGCTGCAATTGTTTAAGTAAAGCCGCCGAGGAAACAATAAACTTCATAATATGGTTTTATTAAAAGATCAAAGATAAAATATTAAGATTAACCGGCTCAAGATAATGAAATAATTTTGCTTATAATTACCGTGTTTTCAACAGAACTTTGTTCATAATGGTTTCCAAACAAAATTTAACCCCTCAGCAGGCTTTTCAAAAAATAAAGCAGTATTGTGCATACCAGGAGAGGTGTCATTCTGAGGTAAAGGAAAAGCTGTATGGCTATGGCTTATCTAAAAATGATACAGAAGATATTGTTAGCAAACTGATCAGTGAGAATTACCTTAATGAAGAGCGTTTTGCCTCGCTTTTTGCAGGAGGAAAATTCAGAACAAAGGGCTGGGGTAAAACAAAGATCAGGTTTGAATTAAAGAAAAAACAAATAAGTGATTATTGTATTAAAAAGGCGCTTGGTCAAATAGACTATGATGATTATTTGAAAACCCTTGAAAATCTGTTTGAGAAAAAACTGGCAACACTTAAAAGCGAAAAGAAAATTTATATCAAAAAAAGAAAATTGCAGGACTATATGTTGCAAAAAGGTTTTGAAAGCGATTTAATAAGGGATCACTTGAAAACTATATAACAAATAAAAGTTTGAGAAGAAAATTATTGCTATCATGCAACTTTTTTCAAAGAATTCGATACATATATTAGGGTAAAACAATTTTAAAATTATTTCTTGGCCACTTTACAAAATATCGACCATAACGAGGTTTTTGATCTTGCCTTTCGTTTTGTAACAGAAACGAATGAAAATATTTTTCTTACCGGTAAGGCTGGTACAGGCAAAACTACTTTTCTAAAATACCTGAAAGATAATTGCACAAAAAATGTGGTGATAGCTGCTCCTACAGGTGTAGCAGCTATCAATGCCGGAGGGGTTACGCTCCATAGTTTATTTCAATTGCCGTTTGAACCTTTTTTGCCCACAACAACTAATAAGAATGAATTACTTGCAAAGATCCGATACAATAAGCAACGTAACCAATTGCTTCGCAAGATGGAATTATTGATCATAGATGAGATCAGTATGGTTCGTTCGGATGTGATGGATGCAATAGATACCATTTTAAAAAGTATTCGCAGAAATTACAATACTCCTTTTGGTGGCGTGCAATTATTATGCATTGGTGATCTGCATCAATTAGCGCCTGTAGCACAAAATCAGGAATGGAATATTTTACAGGAATATTATTCGACACCTTTCTTTTTTGATAGCCATGCTATAAAAGAGCAAATGCCTTTATTGATCGAATTAAATAAGATCTACCGGCAAAAAGATGAATCATTCGTTCGACTTCTAAATAAGGTTCGTAATAACCAAATGGATAAAGATGATTTTGAAGATCTGCATTTTAGATTTGATCAACATTTCATTCCACCGGTAAATGAAAAATACATTACGCTTACTTCACACAACAGACAATCAGATCAAATAAACCTGATCCAGGTACAAAAATTATTTACTCCTGAGTTTAAATATATAGCATCTATTGATGGTGAGTTTTCTGAGAAAGCTTATCCAGCCGAAGTGGAGCTGGTTTTAAAAGTTGGAGCACAGGTTATGTTCCTTAAAAACGATGCCATTCAAAAAAGATATTTCAATGGAAAAATTGGCGTAATAAAATCTTTGGAAAAAGAAAGGATCATAGTTGAGGCAGATGGATTTGATATTGATGTTTCAAAAGAGGTATGGGAAAATACCCGTTATACTTTAAACAGAACCGATGGTAAATTAGAACAGGAAACCGTTGGTTCGTTTTCTCAATATCCATTAAGATTGGCTTGGGCAATCACAATTCATAAAAGCCAAGGGTTAACTTTTGAAAAAGTAATGATCGATGCCGGCTCAGCATTTAGCAGCGGACAAGTGTATGTTGCATTAAGCAGGTGTACCAGTTTAGAGGGTATTGTATTGTTATCAAAAATTCCTACATCTGCCATTCAAAATAATGATAACGTTGTAAAGGGTTTGCAATCATTAACACATAAGGGATCTTTAGCTGAAAGGTTTGCCGGAGCAAGACAAGTGTATACACAACAATTATTAGAAGAACTTTTTTCTTTTGAAGAATTAAATATTGCAGTAACGCAATTACAATTTCACGTTAAGAAACATTTGGACAAATTAAATCCTGAAAGTGAAACATGGATCAATGATCTCAAAAATATTGTTGATTCAGAAAAAGCAATTGGCTTAAAATTTATAAGCCGAACAGGTGAATTAATGAAAGCGGAAGCTGTGATCGAAAAAAATGCTTTATTACAACAAAGGATAACAGATGCAGCAAATCATTTTATTCCTAAATTTTCATCGCTACAACAATCATTACAAAATCATCCAATTATAACAGAACATAAAGATGCTGCTACAGAAATAAATGAATATCTGTTGCAGACTGCTTTATCTCTTCACGGTTTATTATACTATTTACAATATTGCAAACAGCCATTTGCTATAACAACTTTTTTAAAGCAGAAATTAAATTATGCGCTACCGAGAATTTCAATTACCTGTTATGCAAGTGGGAAAAAAGAAATTATTTCTACAGATACACCAAATCTTGAATTGTACAATACGCTGAAACGCTGGCGGGACATGGTTGTAGAAGATAGTAAACAACCGATCTATATGGTAGCTAATCAAGCTACATTAAGAGAGATTGCTACTTACTTGCCGCTTAGCAAAAAAGATCTGATGCAAATAAATGGTTTTGGAAAAGCAAAGGTTGAAAAATATGGTGATGATATTATTGAAGTAGTTGAAAGTTATTGTCACAGGCATGGCATAGAAACAAATATGTTTGCGAAAGAAGAGAATCCAAAAAAAGAAAAAAAGGAAAAAAGCAAAGAACCGAAAGTTGATACTAAAACAATTTCGTTTGAACTTTTTAAAGAAGGTAAAACTATTAATGAAATTGCTTCGATCCGAAATCTTACCAAAGGCACTATTGAAGGGCATTTAACACACTACATCAGTACAGGAGAGATTGAATTGAATGATCTGGTTAGTAAAGAAAAACAGGAACAAATAAAAAGTGCTGTTACAAAATTGGGAGACGTTGGTCAAAAAATTTTGATAGAAAATTTACCGGATGGTATTTCTTATAATGAAATCAAGATGGTATTAGCTGCAGAGAATAAATAATACTATCTTCCAAAATCATCCTGCACTCTTACAATATCATTTTCATCACTTGGATTTTCAACATCTGTATGTCTCCAAATCTCAGCAACAATTCCCCATTCGTCTAATCCAATTAAACGATGGCGCTCTCCTTGTTTTAATTGTATGATATCTCCGATATTTAAATAAGTCGTTTCTTTTTCTGTATCATCATCACTTGTTGCTACGGCTGCTTTTCCGGCTATCAGTTTCCATATTTCTGCACGACGATGATGGTATTGCCAGCTCAATTTTTTATTGGGAGCAACTACTAAAATTTTAGGGCTTAATTTTCCACTGATGGAAAGTTCATCTTTTGTAAGATGTGAAAAATAAAGTTGAATAAATTTATCTGCCTCTGATTCATCGATCACAAAAAAACCACCCCATGGTCTTGTTGTGTCTGTTTTGTCAACACTAATATTAAGGTCAGCTAGATATTTAGCTATCGTAGCAAATACTATTTCTTTAGTTGAATTTTCAGAAAATTTCACTGGTATTTATTTTTATAAAAATAAGAAAAAAATTTATAGATCATCTACCCATGAAAACCATTAATATTTGAACGTCACTTGGATTAACGCCAGATATACGGGAAGCCTGGCCAAGTGTATGGGGGCGAATTTTTTTAAATTTTTGTTTTGCTTCGGTACCTAAGGAAACTAATTTTTCGTAGTCAAAATTATCCGGAATAATAAGATCTTCCAATTGGCTCATCTTTGTTACCAATTCTTTTTCTTTATCAATATAGGTATCATATTTTATCTGGATCTCTGCCTGTTCCAATGTTTCATTACTATAACCCTCTAAGGCTTCAGATAATTTTGGGACTGCCTTTATCATTGCTAGTAAACTAAGATTAGGACGCAATAATATTTGTGCAGCTTTCTGTCTTTTATCTAACGGTGACGAATAAACGCTTTCTAATAATCCATTTATTTCTTCCGGCTCTAAACTTGTCTGCTGTAATATTCCCTTGATCTTTTCTACGTTTTCTTTTTTCGCTCTTACCTTATCCATTCTTTCCTGATCAGCTAACCCCAATTTATAACTCAATTCGGTTAATCTCAGATCAGCATTGTCCTGACGAAGCAAGGTCCTGAATTCAGCACGACTCGTAAACATTCTGTATGGTTCGTCAGTTCCTTTATTGATAAGATCGTCTATCAATACTCCGATATAAGCTTCACTGCGTTTTAAAACAACTGGCTCAAGATTTCTAGCTTTTTGATTTGCATTTATCCCTGCCATTAAACCCTGACAAGCCGCTTCTTCATAACCGGTAGTCCCATTGATCTGGCCTGCGAAGAATAAATTTTCAATCAGTTTTGTTTCAAGACTGAACTTTAGCTGTGTAGGTGGGAAATAATCATACTCAATTGCATAGCCCGGACGAAACATTTTACATTTTTCAAAGCCTGGCACTTTTGTAAGTGCTTGATATTGAACAGTTTCTGGCAAAGAAGAGGAAAATCCATTCACATATACTTCAATCGTGTTGAAGCCTTCGGGCTCAACGAATAATTGATGTCTTTCTCTTTCCGCAAACCTGTTGATCTTATCTTCTATACTCGGACAATATCTTGGACCAGTTCCTTGTATCCTTCCCTGGAACATAGGGCTCTTTTCAAAACCCGTTTTAAGGATATCATGAACTTCAGGACTTGTGTAAGTAATCCAGCAACTTCTCTGTTGAGATGGCTGCATCCTTTCAATTTCTTTATAACTGAACCCTACGATCTCTTCATCACCCTTCTGCTCCTCCATTTTGCTATAATCAAGACTTCTTCCGTCTATTCTTGGAGGAGTTCCTGTTTTTAAACGGTTACTCTCAAACCCAAGGCTCACTAACTGCTCAGTTATACCTGTTGCAGCCTTTTCTGCCATTCTACCTCCGCCTAATTGTTTTTCGCCTATATGTATAATGCCATTCAAGAAGGTACCATTAGTTAGAACTACCGACTTGGCTTTTATATTATGTCCTAAACTGGTTACCACTCCTTTAGATTTGCCATCTTTAATGATCAATTCCTTCACCATATCCTGGTAAAAATCAACATTTGGGGTGTTTTCAAGCATTTCCCTCCACTTACTAGCAAAAATGTGCCTGTCGCTCTGCACTCTCGGACTCCACATTGCCGGGCCTTTACTCCTGTTAAGCATTCTGAATTGGATCATACTGATATCACTTACTATTCCACTATATCCACCCATTGCATCTATTTCCCTTACGATCTGGCCTTTTGCTATTCCACCCATAGCAGGATTACAACTCATTTGACCAATAGTTTGCATATTCATAGTAATAAGTAAGACCTTACTACCCATATTAGCGGCTGCCGCGGCCGCTTCACAGCCAGCATGACCGGCCCCAACTACTATAATATCGTATTCCAAAAACATGGGCGCAAAGATACAAAATAGCAAATTGATGTTTAGTTAAAGTAAGAATGTTCCACGTGTAACATTCTTAGCCACGAAAGATTTGAATTAGATGCTCCACGTGGAACATTCCAAGAAATGAGTTGAAGTAGGTGCTCCACGTGAAACATTACTTAAAATAGGATTTCAGATAAAGATCCTCTTTAGACCTCATTAGTTTTTGCTCGGTGGGTTTCTTATCCTTGTAGCCGCACAAATGCAAGGCGCCATGAAAAATAACACGGTGAAGTTCATGGTTAATAGACACACCCTCTTGTTTGGCGTTATCCCGTACCCGATCAATGCTTATATATATATCACCTGTAATTGCTTTGGGAGATTCGCTCAGGTCAAAAGTTATGATATCTGTATAGTAATCATGCTTTAAGAAATTCTTGTTTACCTCTAAAAGGTAGTCGTCCGAACAAAAGATATAAGACAAGTGCTGTAATTTCTTTTTCTCCTTAGAAAAAATAGTAGACACAAAAGCTTTCAGCTCTGCCCTGCACTTGAGCGTTAAATTTTTTTTCAAAAAAAAGAATTGGACATTCATTTTCATAATTTCTAAAATCGAAATTATCAATCAAAATTGAATAAATACCTTTGCTGATATTTAAAAGTGGATGGATATGCGTTTATCAGATATTGGGATAGGAAAAACTGTAAGAATTACATCGTTTGAAAAGGATGATATATTTCTTAAGCTTATGGAAATGGGATGTGTTCCTGGAGAAACTGTAACAGTAGATCAAATTGCCCCCTTGGGAGATCCAATCTCAATATTGGTAGCAGGTTATAATTTAAGCCTTAGGCTTAGTGAAGCTGAAAATATTTTGGTAGAAGATATAATTAATTGATTATCATTAATTTATGAAAATAGGGCTATATTTTGGTTCTTTCAATCCTGTACACACTGGTCATTTAATAATCGCAAATCACTTGGTTTCTAATTATCCCATTCAACAACTTTGGATGGTTGTTTCACCTCAAAATCCCTTTAAAAAGTCTTCAACTCTTTTAAATGAGTACCATAGATTACACTTCATACAGGCTTCAATTGAGGGAGAAACAAAATTAAAGGCTTCAAGCATAGAGTTTAAATTACCAAAACCTTCGTTTACAATAGATACACTTACCTATTTACAGGAACAATATCCCGAACATGAGTTTTCGATCATCATGGGTAGCGACAGTTTTAATAATTTACCTAAATGGAAGAACTATGAACAGATCATAAAAAACCACCTCATTTATATTTACAAGAGGCCGGGATTTGATGTTAATAATACAATGGGTGCTACTATTGAAATTGTAGATGCCCCGCTTTTAGAAATTTCAAGTACCCATATACGTGAGTTAATTAAAAATGGAAAGTCTATCCGGTTTTTGGTGCCAGAGGTAGTGAATGAAGCAATCCTGCAAAATGGATATTATAAATAATCAGATCAGAAAAGCCATCCCACCAGCAAACAAAAGATCACAATTATAGGTGCTGGTATTTTAGTAAAATGCAGTGTGGCAAAGGTTCCTGCAATAATTCCAATATTAAATAAGGATACCAAATTAAAAGACGAAATAGAAATATCTTTAAGTAAATACAAGGATGCAGCCCACATCAATCCAACCACTACAGCATTGATACCCTCTAATGCCCGATTGACTACAACAAATTTTTTAAGGTATTGCCAAACGGGAAAGAAAAATAAAACCAACAACGCACTGGGTAAAAAAATAGCAATCGAACCTATTATACAGCCGAGCAATTGCATATCTTTTCCATCATTTTTTAAAGCAATGCCTCCTGTATAAGATGCTATCGAAAAAACGGGTCCAGGTATAGCCCGTACAATTCCTGCACCGGTCAATAATTCTTGTTTGTCTATCTTTATTATATTATGACTACTATCTGAAAATTTAGGAGCGGTTGGCCTGGCTACATATTGATCTAACATCATGGGTATCAACACGTCACCACCGCCAAACACAAGGCTTCCGAAACGATAAAAGTTCTCAAATAGATTATAAGCTTTTCTATCTGGCCAGTCTTGCTTACGTGCAGTTTCACTTAATGATCCGGCTAAAGCAAATATTAGAACAAACAACCAGATATTTGTCCAGCGAACCTGTTTGGGCTTCACTTTTTCTTTTTCAATGATACGCTTTTTACTAAAATTGGTAGCTATTCCTCCTAATACGATCAATAAAGGAAAAACCCATGGTGCTTTAAAAAGAAAATAAGTAACCGTCATTGATAAGATCATGATGATCTGAGTAATAAGATTATTTACCGAAATTTTGAATGCTTTGACAGCGGCATAAATAAGAAAACCAATAGCCATAGGCTGAATAAATTGAAATACACTTGTATTCAAATTGGCAGAACCTATACTAGCAACTAAAAAAGAAAGGGCCCCCATCAAAATACAGGCAGGCAGTATCCAAATGATAAGCGTTAATACCGCTAATACTACTCCACCTCTCTTAAAACCTATCAAAGTCAGCGTTTGTGTAGAAGAGGCACCGGGTAAAAGTTGACAAAAAGAAATATACTCCATTAATTCCTCGTTCGTAACATCTCTGCGCTTCTCAACAAATGTTTTCATCATCATACCCAAATGCCCCTGAGGCCCGCCAAAAGCTGTAACGCTATGAAGGAAAACAGATTTTAAAAAAGGTATGTGTCTAAGTAAATTCAGGCTTTTACGTTTAGATTTACAGTGGCAATAAATAAAGATACAAATTATATGAATTTTACTATTAAAATTACAAAGTCCATTTTATTGATCATTATCGTATATTCTTTAACGTTAGTTTTCACATCTTGCAGTAAAAAAAATTACACTAATCTGCCAGCATATAAATTTGTATCAAGTGATGGAAAACCGGATTACAACAATCTATCCTATTGGGCAGCTCACCCATGGAAATGGGATCCATCTGATAGTATTTCAAAATCATTAGCAAAAAATTATTTTCAGGATTCTACTGTAGATGTATTTTTTTTACATCCCACAACATTAATAAGTAATGGTGATCAAAGATTGAACGCCACAATTGATGATGCAGCATTAAATGCAAAGACAGATTATTCTGCAATATTATACCAGGCAAGTGTATTCAATGAAAATTGTCGTGTATTTGCTCCAAGATATAGGCAAGCGCATTACAGGGCTTTCTTTATGAATGATTCGCTTTCAGCTAATGCATTTGATCTTGCGTATGCAGATGTTAAAAATGCTTTTCAATTATATTTAAAAAATTGGAATAATGGAAGGCCCATTATTATTGCAGCACATAGCCAGGGTACAGTTCATGCAGCAAGATTAATTAAAGAATTTTTTGAAGGCAGTAATTTAAAAAATAAATTAGTTTGTACTTATTTGATCGGCATGCCAATAAAGGAAAATTATTTTACAGAGATGCCTGTGTGCACAGATTCAAGTTCAACAGGCTGTTATGTAAGTTGGCGCACATTTAAAAATGGATATATTGAACCACATTATATTGCCAATGAAAAATTTAAATGCATTGTTGTAAATCCTTTGACCTGGTCAACAGATAATTGTATAGCAGGAAGATGCCTTAACACCGGTGGTATTTTAAAAAATTTCAACAAACTAAAGCCCGGGGTTGTAAATGCTACAATCCATAATAATATATTGTGGGCCTCAAAGCCTAAATTTTTTGGAAATATATTTCTTAGAAATAAAAATTATCACATAGGTGATATCAATTTATTTTATAACAATATCAGGCAGAATGTAAGAACAAGGATCAATGCTTTTTGGAAAAAATAAATGTTTATAGCTGTTCGTATAAAGCACGTAATTTTTCTCTGTTCATTTTTTTCTCCCAATCTTTTCCTAAAGCATTTTCCCAAAGCGGCTTCATGCCCAATGATACGTCTATCATTTTATCAAACTGTTCGTCAGATAAATTTGCACAAATATTTTTTGGAATATCAATGTTATTTTTCTCAACCATGTATTTGAATTCATTTACACCATCAGGATAATATTCTTCAAGTTTATCAAAAACTATACAATTACCAATGCCATGTTTTGTGCCCAGCAAATAACTCAGCCCGTAACTAACGGCATGGGCTACCCCAACTTGTGAATAAGCAATACTCATACCGCCTGCGTAAGAGGCCATCATTAATTTATCATCGCATTCTTCATCCCAAACAGATCTGTTTACATAAACTTCTCTACACAACTCCAAAGCCTTTTCGCCATAACTTTTACTGAACTCATTTAAGTATGTTCCTGTCAAACTTTCAATACAATGTATATAGCAATCCATACCTGTATAAAATCTTTGATTGGCAGGAGCATTTGCACAAAGCTCAGGATCCAAAACGATCTGATCGAAAGGAGTGAAATCAGAATTCATTCCAAGTTTTCTTGTAGGCCCGGTCAGCACAGTTGTTCTGCTTACTTCTGCACCTGTTCCACTTAAAGTAGGGATACCAACTTTGTAAACACCTGGAACTTTTACGAGATCCCACCCTTGATAGTCTGCACTACTTCCAACATTTGTCATCATTAATGAAACGGCTTTAGCAAGGTCCATTGCAGAGCCACCCCCGATTCCAATAATACCACTTACTTCACCAAATTCATCCTTCAACTGTTTCGCTAAAGTATCAACATAAGTTGTCTTTGGTTCATATGTAACATCAACATAAATAATTTTATCTTTTCCTTTAGCTGGAACACGATTCGCTAACTCCTTTCCTTCAAAAAAATGATCAACCAAAAATATCATTGGTGCATCACTAATTCTATTAGGTTGTAATATTTGATCCAATTGATTAAAGGAGCCACGTCCATAAACAACGTAGTCAACAAGTTTCAAATTTTTAAAATTCATACATTTTTATTTTATTAATTGCTGTATATCTGGATCTCCTTCAAGGTTACCTATTTGCCTTGTAATATTTCCATATCGTACAGCAACATATCTACTTAAAGGAACAACAGAATATTTTTTTGGATTTGGTAAACAAGCGGCGATCATCGCAGCTTCACTTCTATTAAGATCTTTTGCATTCTTTTTAAAATAGTATTTTGCTGCAGCTTGAACACCGAAAATTCCTTTACCTGTTTCTGCTATATTCAAATACGCCTCCAATATTCTTTTCTTGCTCCAGAATGTTTCGATCATAAAGGTAAAATAAACTTCGAGTCCCTTTCTGAAATAACCACCACCTTGCCAAAGAAAAACATTTTTTGCAACCTGTTGACTGATCGTACTGGCGCCTCTAATTTTATTCGGATGTTTCTTATTATATTTTTGGGCTAGCTTAATTGATTTTATATCGAAGCCATTATGATCAGGAAATAATTGATCTTCGCTTGCCATTACAGCTAACTTTATATTCGGACTCATTTCGTCATAATCAACATAATCTCTCTTAAGGCCATTGCCTGTAACAAAGGACCATAATTGTGTGATGGTGATTGGAGGATCGATCCATTTACAAAAGAAAATATAAACCAACTGAAATATAAAAAGCCAAAGAAAAACTTTCTTGAAAATGCGCCAGGCTCGTTTCATTGGTTATAAGAGGTTTTAAATATGCTATTGTTTGAATCCCTGGTAAATAATTCCAAAAATTAATACGATACCAAAAGCGATCAATAATAAACCAGATATCTGATCTACTTTATGAACTGTTTTTTCATTCAATTTCTTTCCCAATTTTCCTGCTAGCATTACTTTCAAAACATCTGCTGACATATTGATCAATAAACAAGTGGTAAATAAAATAAACCTGTGTTTGCCTGATAGAGTTCCGGCAAAGGTTGGAGCAGTCAATGCCCAAAACGCAATTACAGCAGGGTTTAATGTATTGATCAAAAAACCTGAGCTGAACATTCTTAAATGTTTTGAAGAAGAAATTTTCACTTTTTCCTGGTCTTCTTTTATATGAACTTTTTTGAAAAATATATTAAAAAATCCCATCCCTAAAAGAAAAAGTCCACCTACAATACCAATCGGTACTTTGTATTCATTATTCAATTCCTGGATAAGGCTTAAAAAAAGATTGGCAAGTATAACCCAAAAGATATCACTGGCCCACACACCGCTTACAAAACTAAAGCCTGCAGGTTTGCCGTAATTGACACTCAATTTTATAATAGTGAATATTACGGGGCCAACAGAAATTACCAATGGTAATCCCAATAAAATTCCTTTCCATAAAGCTTCAATCATTCACGGAAATTTTTGATTAGGGGTGAAGTTAATTATAATAAAGATGTCAATAAAATCAGGCTATGATTTTTTTTTATAAATAGGTACTGTACTGCAGGGTTCGCCGTACATTATACTTTTTACAACAGGTAATAAAAGTTTAGTTGCTTCAAGATAAGCGCTTTCACCTATAGGTAGATCTCCGCAACCTTTTATCACTACTCTTTTGTCTGTATAATCCTGAATATTTAACTCTGAGATATTTTTTAGTAAGATCTTGCTTTTTATTTCTTCAGCGCTACCGTAATAAACTTCTTTAGCCACAGGCTGAAGATATGAAGTGGCCAGCATATATGCCCACATTGGAATGATCGCATCTGCACTACAGGTAACGGTTACAAGTTTATTTGTAAAGGGAGCAAGATCAATATTTTTTAAAGCCTCTCTAAAATCTTTTTCTTTCAAGATCAAACCCATGAATAAATAATCTTTCAGATCAAACACTGCAATTTCTTCCTGAGGATAAAAAGTCTCCAGATCAATGGTAGTTAAAGCACTCTCACTAACCTTATTAATTATTGTTCCTTCCATACTGCAAAATTACGACAATAAAATATCAAGATAACTTTCAGCATTTTCGATAACTGGAAATAAAAAACCGGACCAAAAGGCCCGGTTCAAGAGTGTATTACCACTTTTTGCTATAATTAATTGAACTTGCTTCTTTCGTCTTTAATATCTGCCACTTTCTTCAATCCTTCAAACCAACCATAAGAAATTTGCTGACGGATCGCTTGTTGCCTGTTTTTGGATTGCTCAACAAGAATTTCAGGAGCATCAGCAGGTTTTGAACCTATGCTATTTACTTTTATTACATAAACCCCATTGGCGCCAATGATCGGAGCAGATTCTTTTGTTTGATTTGCTTTATTGAAAGATGCGCCAATTAATTTGGGTTCCTGACCAATACCGTTGATGATCTGTGCACCAAAAGTTAAAGTAGAATCAGCACCCGCAATAGCTATTTCTTTACCATAAGCTGTAGATGCGGATTGTAAAGTTGGAGCACTTCCTAATTTTTTAATGATCTCGTCAGCTTTCTTCAAATTACGAACTGTACCTTCTACCAATGGTCTTGCAACTTTTGCATCCGGCAATCCTTCTGGTTGAATTTTAGTAACAACTCCTGCAACAAACTGATCGTTGATACTGAAAGGCTCACTCACTTCTCCTTCTTTAGCATCAAATGCCCATTTTACCAATTGTCTTCCATCTTGCAATCCACCAACCTGGTAATCATTTTCTTTGATCAATGTTGGTACGTCTACTTTCTTTAAACCATTTTTTGCAACGTATGCATCTAATGCTTTAATATCTCTTGCCTCACCAGAAAGTTTAGTTGCTTTTGCACTTGCAGTATTGATCGTTTCGTTACTTGGCACAATCTCTTTAGCCATGTAAGCAATTTTAAACGCCGGAGATAAATTCTTCTTTTCAAGAATTTCTATGTAATGCCAACCGAAATTAGTTCTAACAACTTTTTTTGTTTGACCACTATCATTCAACAAAAAGTCTCCGAATTCTGGTGCAAATTGTTCTTTATTTTTAATAGTTTCAATACCAAATGTCATAACACCTTTATCTTTATGTGCCGCCTCGTCTGTAGAATATTGAGCTTCTAATGCATCAAAATTTGCTCCTGATCTAATTGCCATTTCCACGCTATCAATTTTTTGTTTTGCAACACTGTCATTCATTACTTCTTTACCACTTCTATCATTTGTAGCAATTAAAATGTGACGGCATTTAATAGAATCCGGCATTAATTTTTGACCGATCATTTTTGCAAGTACGATATTTTTTCCATCTAAATAAGGACCAAATACGCCATTTACAGGCAATGAAATAATTGAATCTTTTTGAGACATAGTAAGACCATTCTTTGAAACATAATCATCATTGAATTTAATAGTACTCATGTTTCTTCCTACAAAAGCTTTAGTATTTGTATCAGCTGTTAATTGAGGTTTCAATTCTGATACCACTTTATATACATTTGAAGTATCAGTAGCAGTTGGGTTTGCGTCAAATGATACATATGATACCATTCTTCCTGCATCTTGCTTGTACAATTTTGGATATTTTTTTACATATGCTATGATATCTTCATCAGTAACTTTTATTGCGCTATCACTGATAACATTATAAGGAATTGATACGTAAGAAATTGTAGCGAATGATTTATTCTCAGCGGTTTCTTTTTCTTTCATCCATGTAGGATAATAAGAAGCTGCACTGATCAAAGAACTATATTTAGTATAAAGTGTTTGTAATCTTAAAGGATCAATAAGTTGATCTTCTATATTCTTTCTTTTCTCATCTTTAGCTTTTTTTGCTTCAGACGTCCACCACTGACGGACCTTGGCAATATCATACTGTCCGTTAGCGTCAACAAATTCTCTTTTCAAAGATTCCGGTGCATCGTCACTGAACATGATACTCGTCAATTCATTAGATGTGAAATCAAGGCCTAATTTTTCAAATTCAGCTTCCAATACTCTTTGTCCTACTAATTGATCCCATGCTTGTTGACGAACCTGGTAGGTCATAGTTCCACTAACATTACCACCATACTGAGCCTCTATTTTCTTAACCCTGTCATTGTACTCAGCATTACTAACAGCAACGCCATTAATTTTACCTATATCATTTGAATTAGATCCAAATAAACGGGCACCTCCTTGTTGGGCATCCATCAAAATAAAACCAATTAAACTAAGGGCAATTACACCAATCACAATGGCAGCTCCTTTATCTCGAATACTCTGAATAATTTGCATAAACTATACTATATTATTATAATGGACGGCAAAAATAGGGTAAATATGTTATTTTACTCAAATTTATAGGTATATAAAAATTTTAAACTTCAATACAGGTAAGGTTTTTATAATAGATTGGCTCATAAAAGAGATATGCTTGTTTTTCAAGTGTTAACATAGGTTTGTTTATAAGGTACAATTCTTGTGTATAACCCATAAAATGTTACTTTTATTTCGTGGGAACTTGGGGTAAAATTAGCAGCCTGCTCAAAAAAACAATTTCACCTGTTAGAAGATGATAGTTTATTAGGTATCGGGCTAACATCGAAAATTATCAATTCGTGAAAAAAATTACTCCCACCATTTTTTGCTAACAGTTGTTAGAAATTATTAAAAAAGGTAAAAATTATATAATAAACAATCACAGTCAATAAAAAATCATAATGTTAATTATCTGTGGATGAGCGTGTATAAATCGATTCATTTAATTTTACAAATAATTAAAAAATTCTCTTTCCACAAATTAACACCCCTAATAGTAATAGGTTTATTTAAATAATATAAGTATTAATAGTTATTATGGTAGATATTAACACCGCAAAATCGAAATTAGAAAGCACCGGATTTTTGGATATTGACATAGATGTGAATTTAGATCTGTTTGCAGAAATTGAAAGATTAAAAAAAGAAAAAAATGCGATTGTATTGGCGCATTATTACCAAGAACCGGATATTCAGGATGTAGCGGATTACATAGGAGATAGTCTGGGCCTTGCTCAGCAGGCTGAAAAGACACAGGCAGATATCATTGTTTTTGCCGGTGTTCACTTTATGGCCGAAACCGCTAAAATACTCAATCCCACTAAAAAGGTCTTATTACCCGATTTAAAGGCAGGTTGTTCCCTAAGTGATAGTGCACCTCCCGAACTGTTCAGAAAGTTCAAGGAGAGTCATCCAGATCACCTGGTGATCACTTACATCAACTGCTCAGCTGGTATGAAGGCATTAAGTGATATTATCTGCACAAGCAGTAATGCAGAAAAAATAATTGAAAGTTTACCTAAGGAACAGAAAATAATTTTTGCGCCGGATAAAAACCTAGGAGCTTATCTAAACAAGAAAACAGGCAGGAATATGGTTTTGTGGAACGGCGCCTGTATGGTACATGAAATTTTCAGTGTTGAAAAGATAACCAAACTAAAAATTCGTCATCCGCAAGCTAAAGTAATAGCTCACCCTGAATGTGAGGAACCAGTTTTAAGATTAGCAGATTATATAGGCAGTACAACCGGCTTATTAAAATATTCTCAGCAAAGTGATGCACAGGAATTTATTGTGGTAACAGAGACTGGTATCTTGCATCAGATGCAAAAAAGTAATCCAACTAAAACTTTTATACCTGCTCCGCCGAATAATAGTTGCGCTTGTAATGATTGTCCATACATGAAATTGAATACACTTGAAAAATTATACTTGTGTATGGAATTTGAATTACCTGAGATCATTATGGATGAACAATTGAGAATAGCAGCAAAAAAACCTATTGAAAGAATGCTTGAAATAAGTAAACAATATGGATTGTAAAAAATAGCATATTCTAAACTATTGTTTTTCAATGGTATACATCGGCTAACATCACCTTAACAGATTTTACAAAAAACTGGCACGGTTCTTTAACATGTAGTACAGAAATTAAAATTATTTAATCATCTGATAAAACTAGTACTATGAAAAAGTTATTAATTGTTTTAGGAATAAGCGCTATTACAGTAACATCATGTAATACTAAAAAAGCAGATGATACGAAAGTATTATCCGCAACCCAACAAGCTGAATATGATGAATTCTTAAAGTGGAAAGAAGAAAAAGCCGCTAAAGAAGAAGCCGACAAAACTAAAACCGTAGTTATTGAAAAACCTGTGGTAGTTGAAAAACCTGTATATGTTGATAGAACAGTAGCTGCCGCTCCTGCAACATCAACCACAACAGCTAAAAAAGGATGGAGTAAAGCAGCTAAAGGAACAGCTATTGGTGCCGGTACAGGTGCAGTAGCAGGTGCTATCATCAATAAAAGAAACCGTGGTGCTGGGGCGGTAGTAGGTGGTATTCTTGGAGCCGGGGTGGGATATGGTATAGGTAGATCACAGGATAAAAGAGATGGCCGTTACTAAAAACAATATCTTAAAAACTAAATATTAAAATAAGCAAAACGGAGTTTTATAATTTAAAATTCCGTTTTGCTTTACTCTTAAAAATTCAATACCGTGAATTATATTGATGTACTCTTATTGGGGGTCTTAATCTTAAACATCTGGATAGGTTTTCAAAGAGGATTCGTAAGATCCATAATTGATCTTTTAAAATGGGGAGGCGCTTTTTTTATTGCATTGTTTTTTTACCAGGATATTTCCGGCGTAATAGATGCAAATTTTAAAATAGAAAAAAGATGGCTTTATCCTGTTTCATTTTTTACGCTTTTATTTTCTTCACTTTTACTTTTATCATTGATTGGTTTAGTGTTTAAAAAACTGATCAGGTCTATCGATCATAAGGCATTGCCAAATAGGATTGCAGGAACTGTTCCGGGATTTTTTACGGGCATCGTCACTGCATTTATGATAACAAAATTATTAAGTGCTTCATTGTGGGAACCTGCTATTACGGAGACTAATAATAGTTTTTTATCTGCTTCTTTTAATAATTCAACAAGCTGGCTAATGCCACAATTAGCAAATGTTTTTGAACAACAAATTTCCGGCGCTTATGAAATAGGCGAGGGTATTTATGAATCAGAAGAATTTAAAAGTGAAAAATATTATTCAAGAAAAGATCTTGAGATAAAAATGCTGGAATTAGTAAATACAGAAAGAATAAGCAGGGGAATAAAACCTTTAAAACAAGATAAACAAATGTATGAAGTAGCTTTGTTACATGGCGCTGATATGTTTGATAGAGGCTATTTCTCTCACAACACACCTGAAGGTATAGATCCATTTCAACGCATGAAAGAGAACGGTATAAAATATTTAGCCGCCGGAGAAAATCTTGCTCACTCCTCAACATTATTATTAGCTCACCAAGGATTAATGGCATCTCCGGGACATAAAGCAAATATTCTTAACCCGGCTTATGGAAGAGTAGGCATCAGTATTTTAGACGGCGCTGATAAAGGATTGATGTTAGTGCAGGAATTCAGGGATTAATTCCATTTCCAATTAGTTTGCATGAAATAAAAAGTAGTTATTTTTATAGGATAATACTTTGCCATGCTCAAAAAAATACTTTCCTTTTTTGTTTTTTTTATTTTGATATCTGTTGTTGCCAATGCACAAACTGCCGCAGTAGCACAATCTGTAACAGGTAAAGTAATTTGCGGATACCAGGGATGGTTCAGTGCATATGGGGACGGATCACCTGTTGCCAGATGGTTCCATTGGTCTAATGGTACTTATCAAAGCAATGCAGGATCTCCTGCACCAGGTGCTTTAAAGTTTGAAGCATACCCTGCAGTAGATGAATATAACAATGCTTCCTTATTTCAAACAGCATTAGGAAATACAAGTGAAGGAAATACTTCAAAATTATTTTCGTCTTATAAAGCAGATGTGATCGATAAACATTTTGAATGGATGGAACAAAATGAAATTGATGGCGTTGCATTGCAAAGATTTATCGGCGAAACTTTTGACGGTGTATTTAAATTAAACAGAGATAGTATAACAGCAAGGCTTAAACGCTCCGCCGAAGCACATCAGAGAATATTTTATTTGATGTATGATATAAGTGGATTGGATGTTGCAAAATTCGATTCCATAAAAACAGATTGGCAAAATAATATGGTGGCCAAATTGAATATTACTTCATCGCCATATTATGTTCACCAAAACAATAAACCTGTTGTATGCCTGTGGGGCTTTGGTTTTACAGACAGGCCGGGTGATGCAGCTCAGTGCCTTGATGTGATCAACTGGTTTAAAACAAATGGTTGTTTTGTGATCGGTGGTGTGCCTACTAACTGGAGAAATTCTAATGGAGATTCAAAACCAGGATTTACTAATGTGTACCTGGCTTATGATATGATATCACCATGGAGTGTTGGAAGATTTGGTAACAATACGGAAGTAGATAATTTTAAAAACAATTACTTGGTGCCTGATCTTGCTTACTGTAACACAAATAATAAATTGTACCAGCCTGTAATTTTTCCAGGCTTTGCCTGGAGCAATTGGAATGGTGGTGCACAAAATCAAATATCAAGAAACAAAGGGGAGTTTATGTGGAGACAGGTGTATAATATTAAACAGGCAGGTATTTCAAATGGGTACATAGCTATGTTTGATGAGTATGATGAAGGAACAAATATTACCAAACAAGCAGACAGTTATTACAGTATTCCTAACAATCAATATTTTTTAACTACGAGTGCAGATGGAACTTATCTTTCTAAAGATTTTTATTTACGATTATCAGGAAAAGCAACAAAAGTTATAAAAGGAATTGATGCATTGACCACAAGTGTTACGATACCATATTCAAATGCACCAATGTGGTTTCGTAGTGGATTTGAAAATAAGTATGATGCGATGCCGGCATGGACCGATTCTCCGGAACCAACAATACCAACAATAAATGTGGGAAGATATACCGGAGGTACCGGTAACCCGGAATGTAGTGCTGTAGCCGAGACAGCTCATATCGGTACACATGCCATCCGTTATGCAGCAAGAGATAATTCTGCAGATTCATCAAGAATTTATTTTAGAGTGATACCTGTGGATATTCCTGTTACCGCAAAAACAAAACTGAGTTTCTGGACCTATCCGCAATTTGCATTGTCAAGATATGTGTCTGTAGATCTTATCATGAGTGATGGAACAACATTACATAATAGCGGCGCTTTAGATACTACCGGAATTTCTATGCATCCCAATGCAGGAAGAGGTACGATCAATACATGGAATAAAACCACCTCTTACATTGGCTTGTGGTTGAGTGGAAAAACCATCAGCAGGATATGCATTGCTTATGATCATCCGCAAGAGACAGGTGACTTTCGGGGATATGTAGACGATATTTCTATTTATGAAGCAAATGATGCTGTGTATACTTTTAATGGCAATGGTAATTGGGATGTTGCTTCGAACTGGTTGAACAATAACAAACCTCCGACAGACCTTTCGGGTGGATATATTTTTATTGATCCTGTTGTTGATGGAGAATGTGTTTTAAACATTGAACAACATGTACGTAATAAAAATGTGGTGATCGTAAATACAGGAAAAAAATTCAGGATAACAGGAAGTTTATCTATTGCGAATTGATCTATAAAAAATCTTCTCTCATAGGAGAGAATACATCTATCAATAAGCCATCTTTTAAACAAACAACTCCATGCTCAATATCTGGAGCGGCAAAATATACATCACCAGCTTTTAGCGTTTTAACCTGGCTGCCCATTGTAACTTCAAACTCGCCTTCGGCGATATAACTTATTTGTAAATGTGGGTGATGGTGTAATGCGCCTACTGCGCCAGCTATAAATTTTACTTTTACAAGCATAATATTATCATCATAACTCATGATCTTTCTCCAAACACCGTTGCCGGTATTTTCCCATTCAATTTCATTATCCTCAACCAAGGCTTTTTGTTTTACAAGATTATATTTCATGACGGCAAAGTTAATTTCTTTGTTGAAAGTGGCGATTTCTTTGCTGACAAAACCGATTTCTGCCCAGACAATGTTAATTTCTGTTCCGACAGAATTGATTTCTTTGCTGACAAAGTCAATTTCTTCTCTGACAAAACCGATTTCCACGCAGACAAAGTTGATTTCTGCCCCGACAGAATCTATTTCTTTGCCGACAAAGTCAATTTCCACCTTGACAAAACCGATTTCCATACCGACAGGATCGATTTCTTTATAGGGAAATATTTATAACATATTGAAAATCAATAAAAAAATAGTTTATCATCTGGTTTCAATCTGCATAGAATATACTATGGGCACTTCTTTCTGAAGATGTTCCTTCACTTTTTCGACAGTCTTTCCTATATCTTTTGGATTTGCCTGCTGTAACTTAATATCAAGATGAACCAATAGTTTTTCACTACCAATGTACATCGTATCAAGTTCCATAATAGAAGCAACGCCATTTACTTCTAAAACTGCCTTTCTGATATTTTTTTCTATTTCGGGGGGAGCAGTTTTGCCGATCAGGTAATCCTTTACTCCCAAAATAAGCATGACTGACGACACAGCAATTAGAATTCCAATAAGTATTGCACCAACGGCATCAAAATATTTGATGTTTGCAAATTGGTACAGCATCAAAGAAATAACTCCTATGATCGCAGATGCGGTTCCGGTAAGATCAAGAATAAATGTATTCTTGGTTTCAACATGGGTTGTTTTAAAAAATATGCGGAAGATCTTTGTAAGCTTTTCTTTTTCAAGAAGCCGGCGTGTGCTTAAAGATAAAGCGTAACCGTTTGTGACGATAGAAATAAAAAGTGCGCCATAAGCAAAATATATTTTTTCTACTTCCTGAGGGTGGAGGAATCGCTGCACACCAAAATAAATGGATAAGCCTCCTCCGGAAATAAACATGACAATTGCGGAAATAAGGGTCCAGAAAAAAAGCGATTTACCAAAGCCGAAAGGATGCTTTTTGTTGGATCTTCTTTTTGAGATACGGAGTCCGATAAGCAGGAGGCCAGATGCAACCAGATCTGAGAGTCCTTCGAAGGCTTCTGCAAGCATCACCACACTGCCGGTGGCTATCATTACGATCACATTCAGGATAATGTCTCCGAGATCAACGAAAAAAGATGTCCATACTGCTTTGCCGGAAGAAATTTGTTTGGCCATAGATAGAAAGTGGGATTTAGCCCATTTTTAGCTTTCAAATTGCTTGCCATGAATGTGGAGGGTGGTGCTATTGGCTTATCATAAGTGTGACACTTTATTCTCCGCATCTAAACGGAATTTTGTCTTGATAAACTACTTTATCAAGTTTTGTGACAATAACTTTTACTTCTTCACAACCTGTGTCATTAATAACAAATTCATAGTCGCCACTAAAGTTTGGAAGTCTTTGGTTTATTACTTTCAGGTTTCCATTATAGATTGTCACTTTGAGCCCGTCAAGTTTTCCAGTCAATCTAACTCTTGTTTTTTCAGAAGGTTTTAATGCATCGCCTGATCCGATAATTGTATTCCAAAGGGCAATTGTTTTGTCGTTTAAAACATCAAATGTCGAAATGGCGCTATCCTTGAAAATTAAATATGCAGAAACCTTTAGTCCTTCCGGTGCAGGCGGTAAAGGAACTTCAATTTCTTTTTTTACTTCTGTCAATTTTACCTCTTCAACTTTTACTTGTGTAGTTTCGTTACAACTAAAAAGTAAGTGTCCAACAAGAAAGGCTATCATATATTTAGAAACTGTCATAAAATGCTATCAACTCAAATATATGGGAAAGTTTATAATAAAAGTTCCACAATGGTATGCAGTACAAGTGAGTGACACAACGATGTTGCCATGAAAAATAAATGCCCGTTACATAATTTTACTCATCCCTCTTTCTTTGTAACTTTAAATCATAAATGTCTTCATCAACACCATTAGCAGAAAGGCTCAGGCCTTCGTCATTAAATGAACTGGTAGGCCAGCAGCATCTTACCGGCAAGGGTAGCATATTGCGTACTGCAATTGAACACAATAAAGTGCCAAGTATGATCCTGTGGGGACCGCCTGGTACGGGTAAAACAACCATTGCAAATATTATTGCCAATACTTTGAATGCACCTTTTTATACATTGAGCGCTATCAGCAGCGGAGTAAAAGAAGTGCGACAAGTAATAGACCTTGCAAAAAAACAAGCGAATGTCATTTTGTTCATTGATGAAATTCATCGTTTCAATAAAGGGCAGCAGGATGCATTGTTAGGAGCTGTTGAAAAAGGAATTATTACATTGATAGGTGCTACAACAGAGAATCCTTCTTTTGAAGTGAACAGTGCGTTGCTGAGCAGGTGCCAGGTATATGTATTGAAAGCGTTGGATGAAAATGACCTTGTGGCATTATTGACACACGCTATCAAAGAAGATAAAATTTTGCAAACAAAAAATATTGAGCTGAAAGAAACTGCAGCACTGATCAATATATCGGGTGGTGATGCAAGAAAGTTATTGAACCTTTTGGAACTGGTTACAGAAACACTTGGTGATAATGCGATCATTACTGATGAAAAAGTAATGGAGATTGCACAGCAGCGTATTGCTATTTATGATAAGAGTGGTGAGCAGCATTATGATATTATTTCTGCTTTCATAAAATCCATTCGTGGTAGTGACCCTAACGGTGCCGTGTACTGGCTTGCAAGAATGATAGAAGGTGGCGAAGATGTAAAATTCATTGCACGACGAATGTTGATATTGGCAAGTGAGGATATTGGTAATGCAAACCCAAATGCATTATTATTGGCTAATGCCACATTTGATGCAGTTAATAAAATTGGTTATCCTGAATCAAGGATCATTTTATCGCAATGTGCTACATACTTAGCGGCTTCTGCAAAAAGTAATGCGGCGTACATGGCTATTGGTGGGGCTTTGGCAGCTGTTAGCAAGCATGGTGACCTTTCGGTTCCTTTACATATACGTAATGCTCCAACCAAGCTGATGAAGAATTTAGATTATGGTAAAGGCTATGAATATTCACATAGCTATGATGATAATTTTTCACCGCAGGAATATTTACCCGATGAATTGAGTGGTACAGTTTTTTATGATCCCGGAAAAAATGTAAGGGAAGAAGAGTTGAGGAAGCATCTAAAAATGCTGTGGAAGGAGAAGTATGGGTATTGAAAAAGTTTAAACAAATAAAAAAGCACCGTTTTTATGCGGTGCTTTTTTATTTAGAACAAGGTTATTATTCTTTTATGAATTTACTGTACAATATTTTATCATTGTCTGTAAGCTTGATAAAGTACTGACCCGGTTTTAATTTTGAAATATTTAGTTTGTTTATTAAAACCCCTTCCTGAACTAAAACTTTTTTTCCGGATGCATCTGTAACGATGATCTTAATTTTAGAAGAACTTCCGCTATAGTTAATCTGCAAATTATTCTTTGCAGGGTTAGGAAATACAGTCATTAATTTATCAGCAGTATTTCCTTTAATAGTAATGACAGGACTATAAGTAAACTTACCATCCTTGTCTATCATTTTTATGCGGTAATAGCTAAGGCTCTTATTGTTATTGATCTCATAATTATACTGCAGGTCATTTACTGAAGAAGCAATAGGATCAACCGTGGCTACTTTATTAAATGTAACACCATTTTCAGCATACTCAATTTCGTATTGTTTGATATTCATCTGAGACGCAACGGTCCATGCTAAATTTACTTTTTCGCTGCTTGACCTTACTCCTGTAAATTGTTTTAAGGTAACAGGTAAGATCACCGGTTTTTCACCGATCACTGCAACATTATCTACTAGCCATGTATCTGTTCCTGATGAAGATCTTATTGCAATTTTAACACGTATCTGTGTTTCTGTGCCCGGTAATGAAATTTCTGCAGTACTGTATCCTTGTGCCTGCAAACCTGTGCCTGTATTCATAAACAAAACAGCTGGCGGCAGGTAAGTTGTTTTTGCAATGCCTGTTGCGGAATATGGCCAGTGGCCATTATCACCACTTGGGCCAGTTATTTTTAATTTGTTGTAGTAATTGCTACCGCCATTGGTGCTTATTTGAATACCGATAGTATCTAAAGCATCTGGACCACCACCTATTGAAACAAGGTTCATTGCTGCAATACGAACTCTTATTCTAACACTGTCATAGCCAGGAGGGATCGTAACATTTGCAAACTCAAATTGAGTACTTGCAGCACTAGTTGTAACGCCCCATGCTCTTGATCCGTCTACTCCTAAAGGGCTATTAGCGGGTGCATTAGATGCGCCTGAGTTGCCAGTATGATAAGTAGCTGAGCCTGCTAATACAGTGTACGTTAAAGTTGGTGTGGCTGGAGATGTTTCAAAATCCTGGATCGCAAGGGTATCAATAACCTGGGCTTTGGTACATATTGAGATCAATAAAAAGATTGAAAACAACGTAAGGTTGATTTTTTTCACAGAAAAGGTTTTAAGGGTTAAAATATTGAATGGTAAGATACTTGGGTGAAGATACTAAATAATAATCAAGCCCTAGCGTCGAAAATTTTCTAAAAAATTGAGGTGTGTTTATATAATTACAGATTAATAATCCTGTTCACGGCTTCTTCTAAAGTGCTTTCTTTTTTTGCAAAGCAAAAACGCAATACTTTATTATCTGTTTCAGTTTTATAAAATACTGATGTTGGTATTGTTGCAACACCATACTCTTTAGTTAAACGAATGGCAAAATCTTTTTCTGATTCCTCACTTATATTGCTATAATCATACAATTGAAAATAACTTCCGTGAGATGTTAGTGGAGTGAACTTTGTTTGCTGCATCAAGGATTGCAAGTGATCTCTTTTTTCCTGCATGGTTTTTCCTAATTGCATATATTGATCTTTCTTTTGCAAAAATTCTGCTAATGCAAATTGAACAGGACTATTGCAGCTAAAGCAATTGAACTGGTGAATTTTTCTGAACTCATTCATCAATGGTGCAGGAGCAATACAGTAGCCGATCTTCCAACCGGTGCAGCTGTATACCTTACCAAAAGAAAAACATATAAAGCTTCTTTCAAACAGATCTGGATAGAGCAGCATGCTTTCATGTTGCAGGCCATCAAAGATCAAATGTTCATACACTTCATCACTTAAAATAAAAATATTGGTTCCTTTCACAATTGAATGCAGTTGTTCAATATCATTTTTAGATAATACGCTGCCTGTAGGATTGTGTGGCGAATTTAGTAATATCACTTTTGTTTTAGATGATATTTTTTGTTTTACCATTTCCCAATCAATACTGTAATCAGGAAAACGCAATGGTATTAAAACAGGTACTGCACCACTTAATTCTATTGTGGGAATATAACTATCATAAGCAGGTTCAAAAACAATGGCTTCATCTCCCGGTTGTAAGATGGTTGTGAGTGCTGTGTAAATAGCGTAAGTCCCTCCCGGAGTAATTGTGATAGTGGAATCAGGGTCGAGTTTAGTTGAATACAAGGTTTCCACTTTTTCGGCTATACGTTCACGTAATAAAGGCAAACCATTCATGTGTACATACTGGTTATTTCCTTTTTGCATAGCCTGGTTAACAAGGGCTATCAATTCTTCATTCATCATAAAATCAGGAAAACCCTGGCCAAGATTAATGGCATTGTGCTTTACAGCCAATGAACTCATTAGTGTAAAAATAGTAGTACCTACTTCAGGAAGTTTGCTTTGTATATGTGGATTCAAAATAGATAATGAGTATCAAAAATACAATTTTGATAAATCGAATATCATATTTTTTCAGGAATGCCAGAAGGAATTGTTTGGTAATTATCTACCATGAACAAAATTATAGCAATGATCAGCAGAAAAGGAACTGTACAACAGTTGACTAATTTAAAAAAGTATTTCATTATCGTTAGATGCATGCACAAAATATAACAACCAAACGGTATACGCAAGCAAATAGTGTATACAGCAGTATTTCTAGAGTTTTTTCTACAAGATCAAGAAGACTTGAGAAGATTAAAGGTATTTATCTCCTTTATTTCTTTTTACCTCAGCCACATATTCTTTTATCTCCTGCTCTTTGTCTTTTTTGCAGATCAACAATACATCTTTGGTATCAACTACAATAAAATCATCGAGGCCTTGTAATAATACAAGCTTTTTGTTATCTGCATGAACCATATTTTTGGTAGCGTCAATTATCATAACATTATGACCGGCAACAGCGTTGTCAAGATAATCTTTCTCAAGGTTATCATATGCGCTTGCCCATGTTCCAAGATCGCTCCATCCGAAAGATGAAGGGATGATATAAACATTATCAGCCTTTTCCATTACACCATAGTCAATGGATATATTTACGCATTGGGGATAGATCCTTTCAATAGCCGCTTTTTCTTCAGGCGTACTAAAGTTGTTTTTTTCTGCATCAAATACCTCATGCATTTCTGGTAAGAATTTTTCAAAAGCAATGATGATATTTTTTACCTGCCAAACAAAAATACCTGCGTTCCATAAAAAATCACCGCTGGCAATAAAGGTTTCAGCAAGTTGCTTATCGGGCTTTTCAGTAAAGGCTTTCACTTTATATACATTATCACTTACTGATTGCTGTTCGTATTGAATGTAGCCATACCCTGTGTTAGGATGGGTAGGATTGATACCTAAAGTTACCAACCCTTTTATATGAGCAGTAAATTGAAGTGCATCCAGGCATATTTTTTTAAAATTCTCAGGCTCTAAAATAATATGATCTGCAGGAGCACAAATTAAATTAGCTGCCGGGTTTAGTATTTGTAATTTGTAAGAAATATATGCAATACAAGGAGCTGTATTTTTTCTTGATGGTTCACACAAAATATTTTCCAGCGGCAATTCGGGTAATTGCTTTGCAACAATATCCCTGTATTGCTCTGAGGTAACCACATAGATATTTTCCTTCGGGATAAATAGTGCAAAACGATCATAAGTACCTTGGATCAGCGTTCTCCCGGTGTTTAAAATATCCAAAAACTGTTTTGGAAAATTAGTACGGCTCATTGGCCAGAACCTGCTGCCAATACCACCTGCCATTATCGCTACGTAATTATTCTTGTTCATACTTATAAGTTAAAAGATACCTTCTCTTACAAGATCCTGTAAATGAATGATACCTGAATATTTATTGTTTTCTATTACGATCAATTGATTGATCCCTTTTTCTTTCATTGTGTCCATTGCGTCACTGGCAAGTGTATCACCGTCTACCGACAATGGTTTTGCACTCATGATATCTTTTGCTTTCAATGAATTAAGGTCAGATGTTTTAGATAACATTCTTCTAAGATCGCCATCGGTAACAATACCAGCAATAGTTTCATCAGTATGTAAAACAACTGCAGCGCCTAAACGCTTTTGAGTGATCTCCATAATTACATCATGGATAGAAGCATCTTCTTGCACCGCAGGCCTTTCGTTTTGTGAGCTGATATCACTCACACGTAAATATAATTTTTTGCCCAACGCACCACCCGGGTGGAATTTTGCAAAATCTACAGAATTGAAAGCCCTCATTTCCATCAGGCATACTGCCAGCGTATCACCCATTACCATTTGTGCAGTGGTGCTTGTTGTTGGCGCTAAATTATTAGGACAAGCTTCTTGTTGTACGGTAGTATTTAAAATGATATCACATTGTGCTGCTAAAAACGAAGTTGTATTTCCTACCATGCCTATCAATAAATTGCCAAAGCTTTTTATCAGCGGCACCAATACTTTTATTTCAGGACTGTTACCACTTTTACTGATCAATATCACAATATCATCCGGCAATACCATTCCCAGGTCGCCATGAATAGCATCGGCACCATGCATGAAAATAGAGGGAGTGCCGGTGCTATTGAAAGTAGCAGCGATCTTTTGTGCAATGATGGCACTTTTTCCCACACCACTCACTACAATTCTACCCCTTGAAGAAAAGATAGCAGACAATACATTTTCAAAATCTTTATTTATAAAAGCTTTTAACTCTTGTATTGACGCTGCCTCTAACTCAATTGTAGCTAATGCTGTATTTAGAATGGCTGTGTTATTCATTTTCACGGCGCAAACCTACTTTAAATCCCCGATAACACAAAGACTGTAAGTATCAATTAAAATCAATTGGAGAATAAATATTTTTAGATTATCTTAAAGCATGGTTAAAATATAACCAAATGGAAAAGTAAGCCTTAGTTCGATTAACTTCGCAAGCCCTGAGTAGTTTGTGTGAGTTCAAATGACTTCGGATCAAACCCAAAACCAATATTGTCACTTAAAACTCAGTGTGAAGGAAAAAGAAAGTTATGGCCACTGTTAAACCCCAAACCAAACCAATATCTGAAAAAAAAGCTGCCACAAAGAAAGCAGGCGAGAGCCATATAAAAGCGATCAGCGATATTAAAAACCTCAATTTAACTGCCCAATTACAAGATTATTTTGGCTTTAATGCTTTTAAAGAGCCGCAGGAAGATATTATCAAACATTTATTAGCGGGAAATGACACTTTTGTGATCATGCCCACGGGTGGTGGTAAAAGCCTATGTTATCAATTACCGGCTATTATCAGCGAAGGTTGTGCCATCATTGTTTCCCCATTAATAGCGTTGATGAAAAACCAGGTGGACCTAGTAAGAAGCTATAGCAGTAAAGATGATGTTGCCCATTTTTTGAACAGTACTTTAAATAAAGGCCAGCAAAAAATAGTAAAAGATGATCTTACCTCCGGTAAAACAAAAATGCTTTATGTAGCACCGGAAACATTGACCAAAGAAGAAAATATTGAATTTTTCAGGGACCTGAATGTTTCCTTCTTTGCGGTGGATGAAGCACATTGTATCAGTGAGTGGGGACATGATTTCCGTCCGGAATACAGAAGACTTAGAGAGATGATGGAGTTGATCAGTAAAGATGCTCCGATGATAGCACTAACGGCTACAGCTACTCCAAAAGTACAAAGTGATATTTTAAGAAATCTTGGATTAAGAGATCCTAAAGTTTTCATATCATCTTTTAACCGCCCTAATCTTTATTATGAGATACAACCAAAAATAAAGAAAGAGCAGACAGTTAAAAGCATTGTTCGTTTTATATCTCAGAACAAAGGAAAGAGTGGGATCATTTATACATTAAATAGAAAAACAACTGAAGAGTTGGCAGATATGCTGATGGCAAATGGCGTTAAAGCAGTTGCTTATCATGCAGGCCTTGATGCAAAATTAAGGGCAAATCGTCAGGATCTTTTTTTGAATGAAGATGTGCAGGTGATCGTTGCTACCATTGCATTTGGAATGGGTATAGATAAACCGGATATCCGTTTTGTGATACATTATAATATACCCAAGTCTATAGAGAATTATTACCAGGAAACTGGCCGTGCCGGAAGAGATGGTATGGAAGGGAAATGTATTCTATATTATTCTCATAAAGATGTAGCCAAGCTGGAACATTTGATGAGAGACAAACCATTAAGTGAAAGAGAAGTTGGTGCTCAGTTGATCAATGAAACTGTAGCGTATTCAGAAAGCTCTGTTTGCCGCAGAAAAATTTTACTCAATTATTTTGGTGAAGATTATGATACAAAACATTGCGATAAAAAATGCGACAACTGTAACAACCCCAAAGAACTTATAGAAGCAAAAGCTGAAACGCATATTGTTTTAAAAATAGTAAAAGGTCTAGATGAGCAGTTCACCATGGAATACCTGATGCATATTTTAAAAGGTAAACCAAATCCTCAGGTGAAAATGTTCAGGCACGAGGAAAGAGATTTTTTTGGTGCAGGAAAAGATAAGGATGAACATTTCTGGAACTCACTGATGCGTCAGATGTTACTTGAACGTTTGATACAAAAAGATATTGAAGATTACGGCGTGTTGAAATTCACTGCTAAAGGAGAAGCGTTCTTAAAGAAGCCAGCTTCCTTTAAAATTGCTTTGAATAATTTATTTGAAGAAGCAAATGAAGATGATGAAGAGGGAAGTCCATCAGCAAGTGGTGGTGGAGCTGCAGACCCTAAGTTGCTTGAAATGTTGAAAGAGCTTCGTAAAAAAGTTGCAAAAGAAAAGAACCTGCCACCGTTTGTCATATTCCTTGAAGGAAGCCTGGAAGATATGGCTACGCTATATCCTACCACAATTGAAGAGCTGGAAAAATGCCAGGGAGTAAGTAAAGGAAAAGCAATTCGTTACGGTAAAAAATTTGTAGACGTTGTTGCTGCATTTGTAGAAGAAAATGAGATTGAACGTCCGGATGATTTTGTGATGAAGGGTGTAGTGAACAGGAATAACAATAAGATCTTCATCATACAGAATGTAGATAAAAAGATACCATTGGAAACCATTGCCAAAACGAAAGACCTTAGAATAGATGAGTTATTGGAAGAAATGGAAACGATTGTTGCAAGCGGTACCAAGCTAAATCTGGATTATGCCATCGACGAATTGGTGGATGAATATGAGCAAGATGAGATATTGGATTATTTCAAAGGATGTGAAACCAGCAGCCTGCAATTAGCTCAGGAAGAACTGGCAGACAGCGGCTTTAATTGGGAACAATTAAAGATCATGCGGATCAAATTCTTGTGTGTTTACGGCAATTAAACGAATATTTTCTCTAAAAAATTGAATAATTGGGCAATATTCCCTTATTTTTGCAGCCCAAATTCAAATAGAATAAGGAAAGGTGTGATAGCTCAGTTGGTAGAGCAATGGACTGAAAATCCATGTGTCGCCGGTTCAACCCCGGCTCGCACCACGAAAACCTCGACAGAAATGTTGAGGTTTTTTTATGGAAATGAAAGAGAATTTCAAAACTTCTTTTGCTATTATTGTAAACGAAACGGTTCAATTATGTCACTAAAATCAACAACCAATAAATCACCTAAGTCATTAAAGAAAATGCCAACAGCTATTAAAGCAGAGGGAAGGATATGGATCGAAACAAGCGAAGGTAAATTAGTAGGCAAAGGAAGAATTGAGTTGATGGAAAAGATAAATGAGTTTGGCTCTATACGCCAAGCCGCTGCTGCAATGAAAATGTCTTATAGACAAGCATGGCAATTAATCGATGAAGTAAATACAAGAGGAAAAACACCAATGGTTATTTCTCAGCGTGGCGGCAAAGGAGGTGGACAAGCCATAGTTACAGAAAAAGGACATGAGGTAATTGCACTCTACAAAGCCTTAAACAATAGGTTCCAGAAATTTTTAGCAAAAGAGGCAGAAAAATTTAATTTTTAGTTTTATAAGCTTCTTTTATTTTTGCCATCGTTATTCATTTTAAGGAATAACGAAAAATTTTAACCTTTACTAACATAATGAAATTTTTTACACTTACACTTAGCTGTTATTTTTTCCTTATCCATGTAAATGCACAGAATGCGTCTTCATCTACTAAAAAAATGTCAGACTCTTCTTACACTTCTGTTTTAGATGAAGTAGTTGTATCAGCGTCGAGAGTGCCAGAAAAAATATTGCAATCCCCTGTGAGTATTGAAAAAGTGGGTGCTGAGTATTTTAAAAATACTGCTGCACCTTCTTTTTTCGATGCATTGGAAAATGTAAAAGGTGTGCAGATCATTACACCCAGTTTAGGCTTTAAAGTTATTAATACAAGAGGTTTTGCAAATACCACCAATGTTCGTTTTGCTCAACTCGTAGATGGAATGGATATTCAGGCGCCACATATTGGCGCACCCATCGCCAATGCGATAGGTCCTAATGATATGGACGTTGAGAGTGCAGAGATCATACCGGGTGTAGCTTCTGCGTTGTATGGGATGAATACTATCAATGGTTTGGCAAATATTATTACTAAAGACCCTTTTACAACAGAAGGTATCAGCATTCAACAAAAAACAGGCATCAATCATTTAAGTAATTCTAACAGCAGTGTAAAAATATTTTCAGAAACAAACTTACGCATTGCTCATGCTCTCAATTCAAAATTTGCATTTAAAGTGAATGCAACATTTACTAAAGGATATGATTGGATCGCTGATGATCATACAGATCTTAACGCAAGTGGTAATGCAACACTCGGACTAACTGGTTTGGATAATCCCGGCTATGATGCAGTGAATGGTTATGGCAATGAATCTTCCAACAGAAGAGCGCTTACTTTAAAAGGTAAAAGTTATGTAATAGCAAGAACAGGTTATTACGAAAAACAGATCGCTGATTATGCATTGCAGAATATTAAAGGAGATGCAGGTTTATTTTATAAATTAAACAACAATGCTGAAATTTCTTATGCATACAAATTTGCTTTGCTGGATAATATTTACCAACGCTCTAATAGGTTTCGTTTAGAAAATTATTTGGTACAGCAACATGGCATCAATTTTAAATCGAAGTCCATTACTGCTCATGCTTACTGGAATGTGGAGAATACCGGGGACTCTTACAACCTGCGTTCGATGGCAGAAAATACCGACAAGGCTTTTAAAGGAGATGATAAATGGTTCACTGATTTTACAAATAGGTTCAACACTGTTTATACTGTAGGAGGAACAGCACTTCAATCTTTGCAGGCTGCCCGTTCCTTTGCAGATTCAGCAAGATTGCAAACAGGCACAGTTGCTTATCAACCAATTTTTGATAAATTAAAAAATATAAATAACTGGGATTCGGGTGCTGCATTAAGAGTAAGAGCAAATCTTATAAATATTGATGCACAATTTAATTTAACCGAAACAGTATTAAGCACATTCAAAAAAAATACAAAAGTAGAATTGTTGGCGGGGTTTGATTACAGAACGTATGTTGTTATTCCTGATGGCAATTATTTTATCAATCCAACTACTACAAATAAATATAATGATCTTATTTATAGTAAAACCGGAGGCTTTATTTCTGCTACTAGAAAAATGCTGAAAGAAAAATTAAAGCTGGGAGCAATTCTCAGGGCTGATAAAAATGATCACTTCTCTTTACTTTGGAACCCAAGATTTACTGCGGTTTATTCACCATCTTTAAAAAATAATTTTAGGATAGCTTATCAAAGCGGCAATCGTTTTCCAAGTTTGTTTGAAGGGTTTTCCAATGTAAATAGTGGAGGAGTAAAAAGAGTGGGTGGACTGAAAGTTATGTCCGACGCAGTTTTTGAGAACTCGTACTTAAAGTCATCAATTGATGTATTTAAATCTGCTGTTACTAAAGATGTAAATACATTAGCGATCAGCAAGGATTCTGCGATCAAAAAAAATGCAGCCATCTTAAAAAATAACAATTATACTTATATAAAACCAGAGCATGTAAATTCTGTAGAGGTAGGTTACAAAGGGTTGTTTTTACATTCAAGATTATTTGTTGACATAGATTTTTATTACAATAAATACAGGGAATTTATTGCACAGGTAGAGGCGAGTATTCCTAAAACAACTAAGCCGGATTCTATTGCATTTTATTTGAATGATAATAAACTACAGGATAGGTATCGTCTTTGGACAAACTCAAAAACCACTGTATATAATTATGGAGGAAGTCTTGGATTGAAATATACCCTTCCCAAAAATTACATAATAAGAGCAAATGTTTCATATGCAAAGCTAGATAGAAAATCAGGGAATGATGGATTGGAGGATGGTTTCAATACTCCAAAATGGATAATAAATATTTTAGTGGCAAATGAAAATATTTATAAAGCACTTGGCGCTGGAATTACTTACAAATGGCAGAGCAGTTATTATTCACAAACATTTCTTGTAACCGGAACTGTCCCTGCTTACGGAAGCCTGGATGTACAAGTTAATTATCAAATTAAGAATCCGCAGATAAATATAAAACTGGGTGCTACAAATGTTTTAAATAGATATTACTATTCTTTCCTTGGTGGTCCATCTATTGGGGGGGGGTATTATACAACTATTACCTATTATATATTTAAGTAAGAACTAAATTTTAAAATGCATTTGTAAATATTTTTCCTGCCTGTAATTTATCATGGCCGTAAATATCTTCTGCAAAATGCAAAAAGCCATTTTCATCTACCCATGCTGTATAGTAAGATATGAGTACGGGAACAGGCTCTTTTAATTTTACATATTTTTCTTCTCCAGCGTTCATTGCGGCATTGATCTTTTCCGGGGTCCATTCAGGAGAATCTTTTAAAAGATATTCTGCAAGCTTTGTAGGCTCGCTTAAACGAATACATCCATGACTGTAAGCCCGTTTATCTTTTTCAAATAATGATTTGGCAGGCGTATCATGAAAATAAATATCAAAACTATTAGGGAATAAGAATTTTACTTTTCCCAAAGAATTTTTTTCACCTGGCAGTTGCCTTACTGCAGGGATACCATTACCTAATGTGCCGTTTATTTCCATATTATTTTTTGCCAGATAATTAGGATCTTTATCTACGGCAGGTAAAATTTCTTTTTGAACAATACTGTAAGGCACATTCCAATAAGGTGAAAACACAATCTGGTTCAGGTTTCCCGTAAACATCATTGTATTGTGTCCTTCTTTACCTACTACCACCGGCATGTCAAAAACTTTTTGACCTCTTTCAGTAAGATGAAAAATAAATTCAGGAATATTTACAACAATAAATTTTCCTTTAGGCTGATCAATGACCCATTGTGTACGCCCCATATTAATAAGCAATTGCTGAATTCTTATATCAACCGGAACATTCATATCCTTTAATTGTTGTTCTGTAAGTTGACCTGTAGGAGTATAGCCGTGACGTACTTGAAAATTTTTTATTGCGCTTGCCAATGTATCATTCCACATAGTGGTAGTATCTGAAATAGCAAGATCTCCGCTGAGGTAAAGTCGTTTTTTAAGTAAACTTACAAGGGGCGAAGCTGTTTTTACATTCAACTGTTTTGCTGTTGCATTTACAATAGGCCATCCTCCTCCTTTTTGCACAGCCATATATTTTCCAAGATAATCTTTCAATGCTCCATAAGTTTTATTTACATCTTCATAATACTTATCGTCTTTATGTTTTTTTTGCAACAAAGAATCTGCTAATTGTATAGCATCAGATTTTACATAAGGCACAAACTTCTCCATTTCTTTACGCTTGATATAACCCTTATCTATATTACTTAAATAAAACCTAATGAAATGATCTGTCATTTTTAATTCTGTAGATAGAAGATCTTTTTCCTTACCTGTCCATGATGTATCATCACTTGCAATAAATCTATCCATCGTCTCCATCATTGCCTTATCTGCAACCACTTTATTTGGTTCAGAACTAAGATAATATTCATACATATTCCAAAATCCTCTTGCCTGTTCTGTAGGTCCTGTTCCTGTAAACCAGGCATACTGATAATTTCTATTATTGTAAAAACTGATCATTCTTCTGCTAAGAGAATCGTTTAAAGAATTGCTGGTTATATATTTAACCAGTTCAGAACTGTCAAAGAAAAATTCACTGTAAGAATTTTGTTTGTTGATGTAATAATTCCGTTTAGTTACTTTTTTATTTGATTCCTCCGTATTCCCTGAAGATTTATTTTTTCCTTTTTCGGAATTACTACTATCACATGCGTAAAAGGCTAGAGTAATAGCCACTATTAATATTTTGTATTTCATGTTGTTGCGAATACAAATGTTGTGCCTTGCACATTTATAAAAGCAATTAAAGGTTTTATAGACAATTTTTTTCATTGCTGAGGAGTACGCTACCCAAAATGAGGAAGTGATTTTTAAAATGGGGAGGCGGTTTTCTATAGATCAGATCCTGAGTACGTTATATTTATAGCGTTTTAAGATTTTTAAAACTACATGCATTAAAATGCAATATATTATTCGAACCATCGTTTTAAGAGTGGTTTTTCATAGGATATTGGATTTTAAAGCGGGGCTAGATTTCTATCTTGGCCCCTTTTATTTTTATTCTTAAGCCACTAAATAATTTATTTAATGGTTGTATTATATTAATGAGGCTTAAACGATTTATTTTCAAACATAGCTTTGTTATATAGGTAATATTTACCGTCATCATAGTTTTTCCAATAACGTTTTCCTTCAAGGTCATAATACAATCTGCCATCAGGTGTTTTTTTAGCTACGGCATCATTTACAATAATGAATTTAGGTACAGGTGTTTTCTTAGTTTTGATAATTACTGCTGATTTTTCTGGCACATTTTCCACAGTTTGGGGTTGATGTTTTTTGCTGCAGCCAATTAAAAGAGTAAAAAATAAGACGGGGATTGTTAAATATTTTTGTTGTTTCATCCCCCTACACCTTCAATTCTTTATCCAAAATCTGTTAAAGAAATAATTAAGTGTATTCTATCCACAACTTACTGTTTGTGGCACCATCATTGTATTTTATTGATAAAGTAATTATTTGTAATTTTTAAGAATAGAGGAGATGAAAAAGAGAATAGTAGTTTTAGACGATGACGATTCAATACAAGACCTTTTGAGGATGATATTCGAAAGAGCCGGTTATGAAGTTATTTCTGAATCTGACCCTGAAGATGTTTTGAAAGGATATAAAGACTTACCTGATATATATTTGTTAGATCGTCAATTAGCAGGAGCAGATGGTCTCGTTTTATGCGATCAATTAAAACATTCCCCCACTACTCAACATATTCCAGTTATTATGGTTTCGGCTTCGCCGGATATTGGTGTTCTTTCAAAATTAGCAGGCGCAAATGATTATATTGAAAAACCTTTTAGGGTAAATCATTTATTAAATGTTGTTGAGCATCAAATTGAAAAGAGCCATTATCACTAATTTTTTGAAAAAAAATCCCTCAATTTTTTACAAGATTTTAATTCCATTTATTAAGGCACGCCAATTGATATATTTTTTTTAATTAAAATTATTATTTATGACAAAAAAAATGCTCTTGGCATCTGCCATCCTATCTACAGGATTGGGATACCTACTCTATTCAAAATGGAGAAAAAGTAATAGCAACCAACAAAGTGAAGGCGAAGGAGATATGAAAATGGAACGTGCAAAAAAGAACAGGCACGTTGGTAACTTTCCAAAACCTGCAACATTAGCTGGTTAATTGATTATGGGATTAGCTAAATATAAAAGCAAAAGAAATTTCAACGAATCCCCCGAGCCAATGGGAGGCAAAGCAGATAGTGATAAACTTAGGTTTGTCATTCAAAAGCATGATGCCTCCCATTTGCATTATGATTTTAGGCTGGAAATGGAAGGTGTTTTAAAAAGTTGGGCTGTGCCTAAAGGGCCATCAACTGATCCCACCGTTAAGCGTCTTGCAATGATGGTGGAAGATCATCCATTTGATTACAGAAATTTTGAAGGAGTTATACCAAGCGGTTATGGTGCTGGTACTGTCATCGTTTGGGACGAAGGTTTTTATGAACCTGCAGAAAAAACATCAGACGATAAAAAGATGCAGGATAAAGATCTAAGAAGACAATTACATTCGGGTAAATTAAAGATCGTATTAAAAGGAAAAAAACTAAAAGGAGAATATGCGTTGGTGAAAGCTCACGGACGAGGAGAAAATGGATGGCTGTTATTTAAAGTGAATGATAAATATGCATCTTCAGATGATATTACAAAAAAAGAAAAATCGGTGATCTCTAAAAAGACATTGGCACAAATAGAAAAAAATCCCAGCAATATTTACGGATCAAAAAAAATAAAAGCAGATAGCTCTTCCAAAAAAAAAGAACCAGTAAAAAAAGAACCAGTAAAGAAAAAATCAGTTGAGGTTAAAAAAAAAATTACTGATTCTGAAGATCTATTGAAGTCTGCACCTACCTCAAAATTTATTACAAACCTTCAGCCTATGCTGGCTACTTTAGTTGATAAACCTTTTTCCGAAGAAGGCTGGCTGTATGAAGTAAAATGGGATGGTTATAGGGCTGTAGGATTTATCAATAAAGGAAAGATTGAATTAAAATCACGTAATGATAAATCATTCAATGAAAAATTTTATCCTGTAACAAAGGCGTTGAAAGATTGGGGTATCAATGCAATTGTTGATGGAGAGGTAGTTGTGTTAAATGAGAATGGTGTATCGGATTTTGGTGCGTTACAAAACTGGAGAAGCGAAGCAGATGGGGAATTGTTTTATTATGTATTTGATATTATGTGGCTCGATGGTAAAGACCTTACACAGGTTCCTTTAAAAGATCGGAGAAAAATTCTGGAAGAACAAATTCCTGGTAACGGCATTATTAAACTTAGTCAAACATTTGAAACATCAGGCATTGATTTTTTTGAAGCTGCAAAAAAAAATGGCTTGGAGGGAATTATTGCTAAAAATGCCAATAGTCAATATATAATAGGTAACCGTTCAAAAGAATGGCTTAAAATAAAAGCGAATAAGAGACAGGAAATGGTGATTGGCGGTTATACAAAAAATGATGACACCAGTAAACTTTTCAGTGCTTTACTTGCCGGGGTATATGATGATGGTAAATTAATTTATACAGGAAAAATTGGGACAGGGTTTAATGATAAAATGCAAAAAGAGATGATGGCAAAGTTCAAAAAACTTGTTATTAAACATCCCCCATTTACTGAGTTACCTGATATTAATAAACCATCACGGTTCAGGCCTAATCCCCCTCGTGCCACTGCTACATGGCTTAAACCTGTATTGGTATGCGAAGTAAGTTTCACAGAAATGACCACAGATGGTATTATGCGTCATCCTTCATTTGAAGGAATGCGAATAGATAAAAATGCAAAAGATGTTATCATGGAAAAAGTTAAGCCGGTAAAAAAAACAGTTAAGGAAGCCGATATGCTTAGTAAAAAAAAGGCGATCACCCCTACAGCAAAAAGTGAAAGAAAAACATTTTTAAATCCTACTGATGAAACGCAGGTAAGAAAAATAAATGGACACGAATTAAAGTTTACCAATCTTAGTAAAATATATTGGCCTAAAGAAAAAATTACGAAAAGAGATCTGTTGAATTATTATTACCAGGCAGCTCCTTACATTTTACCATATCTTAAAGAGCGGCCACAATCTATGTTGCGTCATCCTAACGGTATTAATGGCGAAAGTTTTTTCTTTAAAGATATTACCGGCAAGGCGCCTGGTTGGTTAGACACATTTCTTTATCATAGCGAAGCGGACGACAGAGATAGAAATTACCTGGTAGCTAAAGACGACGCAAGTTTATTATATATGGCAAATCTTGGATGCATAGAAATGAATCCATGGCATAGCAAGGTTAAAACAGAAGACTTTCCCGATTGGTGCATTATAGATCTTGATCCGGCAAAAAATACTTTTGACCAGGTAATTGAAGCGGCACAAGTAACGCATGAGATATTAAAAAGCATGGGCATTGATTGTTATCCAAAAACAAGCGGCTCTACAGGTATGCATGTATATATTCCTTTGGGGGCAAAATATACTTATGAGCAATCAAAAGAGTTTGCAAGAGTAATAGCAAGATTAGTACATGAAGCCTTACCAAAATTTACAAGTATTGAACGGACTGTAAAAGATCGCAAAGGAAAAATGTATATTGATTTTTTGCAGAATAGGGCACAAGCAACTGTTTCGGCGCCATATTCTGTAAGACCCAAACCCGGCGCAACTGTATCAATGCCCCTTGATTGGAGCGAAGTAAAAAAAGGTTTAAAAATGTCCGACTTTACAATTCATAATGCTATTGAAAGAATAAAGTCTGAAGGAGATATTTTTAAACCTGTACTTGGAAAAGGGGTTAATCTAAAAAAGATCATTGCTGATATGGAAAAATAACTTACTCTTTGTTCAGATAAGCGCTTACATCATCCACCGAAGTTCCTGCCACAACCACAGCATCAATTAACTTTTCTTTGCTTACATTAAAATGAGTACACCAATAATCTAATTCCCAATCTTCATGAATATTAACCCTTTTTGCATCCTGTGGTTTGATTTCTTTTAAATTGTCGCTCATAACATTATATTTTATGAGTAGTAAAACAATTAATGCGCCAAACCATTTCTATTGTATTTTTTTAAAAGGAAAATTATTTTTAATGAACTTGTTTAGGAATTCGCCTTTTGAAAAAGCCGACTGCATTTCTTTATAAATATTTTCAGGAACATTTAAGTAGTCATATATAGCTCCCGAAAGAAAAATGATCCTCAATATTTTTTTATCTATATTATAGATCATTTTTGATATTACTGTAGAGGGCATTAGAAATTTAGATTTATAGAAAAAAATCAATAATTATGCCTTTTCGTTTTTCAAGAAATAATAGCATCTTTACCCTTATGGAAGAACAAAAAAATAACCCGTTACATAATATTACTCTTGAACAGATCATGAACTATCTGGTTGAAAATTATGGATGGGATTATTTGGGAGAGCAGATCAATATAAATTGTTTTAAAAAAAGTCCTTCTATAAAATCAAGTCTCACCTTTTTGAGAAAGACACCTTGGGCAAGAGCGAAAGTAGAGAGTTTGTATTTGTTTGTGAAAAGAAAAGAGAAAAAATTAAAATAATTTTAACCAGTCTACTGTAGATTTTATTCCACACTCTTATACGTTTGTATTTCACAGAATTACGCTGGTTCTATCTTTTGGGTTGGCATATTTGTTGTGCGTTTATAAAACTTCTGCAAATAAATACTTCTCTCTGTTAAACCCAGGCTATCAGTACCCATTTTTGCAAAGCAGAATTTTGTATTTTCAATAATAATAGAATATTTTTAGTAGATAAAATTTTATTTTAAACCAAAGCTTATGCGAAGGATATTTTTTTCCTTAACTCTTTTGCTTTCATCGTTTTCAGTAATCGCTCAAACAGATACTGTTCCTGGCGTTAATAATCTTTTACAATTGTCTCTGGAGGAATTGATGAATATACAAGTAGTAACAGCCTCAGGATATTTACAAACAACTGCAGAAGCCCCATCTACCATTACTCTTATTACTGAACAAAAAATTGCAGAACGAGGCTATGAACAATTAGAAGATGCCTTAAGAGATGTGCCGGGTATTGACATGATACATATTAACGGTTATGCTCCTACATTGGTTTATTTCAGAGGGATGTATGGTGCTGAAAATCAACGGGCATTATTAATGATCGATGGAATTGGCGAAAACAATATCATTGGAAGTAATGATATGGCTGGTCCTGCATATAGCTTGCATAATGTTGAGCGTATTGAAATTATTTGGGGCCCGGCATCTGCTTTATATGGCGCTAATGCTTTTGGTGGCGTGATCAATATCATTACCAAAAAAGGTGCAGATATTAATGGAGTACAGGTTAAACGAGGATTTGGGAGCTTCAATACTTCCTTCGGTAATTTATTACTTGGAGTAAAAAAATCAAACTTCGAGTTTACTGCAGGAGCTTCTTTATATAGTACTGATGGTCCAAAATTCACTAATAGAGACCCGCAATATTCGGCATCTTATTTTGATAAAGCATATTCTTTGAATACTTCATTGAGTTATTATGGAAAGAGAGCAAAAACAACATTAGGTTTCCGTACATACAAAACCCCTTCTGGTTGGGGAACTTATGCAAATAGCCCCACAGCTTATCTAGGCCTTCCTCCACAGGGCAATGGCAATGTAGGTCTTGTTGGTGTTTTACAAAGAGATATTCGTGGGGAAAGGTCGGGGTTGATAGATTCTTATTTACGCACAGTATTTCTTCAAAATGAATTTGCGGTAAATAAAAAATTGAACATCTTCAGCCGCATTGTTTATCGTCAAACTGGTACAGGAGATGATTCTTACGTATATATTACGCTTGATTCAACAAAATTATACAGGGCTATCGTAGCTTCTTTTTCAAATCGTATATCAGGAGAAGTTTCTGCAAACTATACAATAAACGAAGATCAACGATTGACCGCAGGAATGCAGTTCTATCAAGATAATGTAGAACAAGGATCTCGTATGGCTACTTTTGATCCTACAGTTCATCTGCTCGATGGCAAAGATACATTGCTTAATTTGGGTGCAACTTTTCTAACAAGAAAATATGATATCAGAAATAATTTTGGCAGCTATTTACAATATATCTTAAATACAAAATTGTTGACGAAAACAAGTTTTACTGCAGGTATCCGCTATGATTACAACAGTTATTTTAAAAGTGCGGTTAGTCCAAGAATAGTAATTGTAAACAATCCAAATGATAAACTAACATTAAAGCTGCAATTTGGTATGGCGTTCAGAGCCCCTACTAACCTCGAGATACATCAAACAGGATTAAATTTTAAGCTTACTACGGAAAAAATAAAGACATATGAGGTGAATGCCATCTATGCTTTTTCAAAAGCTGTTCGCCTTCAGCTAAATGGTTTTAGAAATATATTGACAGATGTTATCATTCTTGGTAATCTTTCAGGATTTAATCCCGATAAAAACCCGGGCATCTTTAAAATTACTGGAGTGGAGACTAATTTGGACATGGAAATTAAGAAAAACCTGACCGGCTTTTTTAATTTTACTTATCAGTATCCATGGGGAAAAAATCTTGTTAGCGGAAATAGTGGCCAACTACCCGGTGTTGCAAGAATAAAAGCAAATGCAGGTATTTCTGTTCAAGTTGCTGATCTGTTTACGTTCAGCATCTTAGAAAATCATATTGGGAAAAGAGGATCTCCAAGAACAAACCCTTACGGACCAGTGAAAGGATATTATCTTACGAACTGTACATTGAGCACAGCTGAATTATTTAACAAAGGAGTTACAGTAAGTTTAAGCGTACGTAATTTGTTTGATACAAAATGGCTTGACCCTGGCTTCAGAACAGCAGATGGGCTTTTATATTCAACCGTATTAGAACAACCAGGTATAAATGGATTATTTAAAATAGGCATTAAGCTTTAGTCTTACCCTTGGCCAATGCTAAACCTTATAATATGTTGTTAAAAAGATTTTTATTTTTTGTAATGATAGCGTTTCTTAGCGGAACCGCATCGGCACAAAATATTGAGGCAGAGGCCAATCTTAAAGCAGTGTTCATTTACAATTTTACCAAATACGTAGAATGGGATACAAACAATGGCGATTTCGTTATTGGAGTTATTGGCCAGTCTTCTGTTACTTCCGCACTAAATATAATTGCAAGAAACAATACTGTTAAAAATAAAAAAATTGTCATAAAGGTCTTTAACAAACCTGAGGATATTGAGTATTGCAATATTCTTTTTATTCCAAAGAACAGTTTCTCTTTATCATCAATTTTAGAAAAAACAGGCAAGGGTACCCTTACAGTAAGTGAAGAAAACGGGTATGCAAAAAAAGGAACCGCATTCAATTTTGTAATTGTAAATAACAAATTAAAATTTGAAGCAAACTTAAAAGCTTTATATCTGGCAGACCTGAAAGCGGGCTCACAATTACTTAAACTCGGAATCATTGTTGATTAACAGCGCTAAATTAATATGTTGGTTAAATTAAGTGACATATCGATAAGGAATAAACTTGTGCTAATGCAAATGTTTACCAGCGTTTTGGTATTAAGCATTGTGTTTGCGGTTTTTGTTATTACGGATATCAACTCTTATAAAGAACGTAAAGTAAAAAGCGTTAAAAGTATTGCACAGGTTGTGGGTACTAATAGCATCTCTACTTTACAATTTCAGGATGAAGATGCAGCAAAAGAAATCTTATCTGAGCTTCATAATGTTGCTCCTGAAATTATTAATGCTGCAATATTAGATAAAAATGGAAATTTATTTGCAAGCTATAACAGGCCGGGGTCAGACACTTTTATAATCCCTTCAAATAAAAATGTAGGAAGTTCCACATTCCATGATCATAGTTTATTAGTAAATAATCCCATTGTAAATGAGAATGAAATCATTGGAAATGTATTTTTAAATGTAGAGTTAAATGAATTACAGCAGATAAAAAAATCGAAGTATGAAATTACTGCTGTCTTATTGATAGTGGCGCTGGGTTTTTCATTTTTAATAGGAGCAGCTGTTCAACCTTATATTTCAAAACGTTTATTACGACTTTTGAAAACAATGAATGAAGTAACGGAAAGTGGCGACTATAGTAAAAAAATTTCCGATGATGGTAAGGATGAGATAAGCGTTCTAATAAAAGTATATAATAACCTGATGTTACAGGTAAGGAAAAATCAACAGAAAAAAGACGAATTCATTGGTATTGCAAGCCATGAATTTAAGACGCCATTAACAAGTATTAAAGGATATTTGGATCTGCTTGACCTGATGGAAAATGATGAGGGAAAAAAACAATTAGTAGGCAAGGCGCAACGGAATGTGAACAAACTGGAAGTATTGATAAAAGATCTGCTAGATGTTTCAAAAATTCAGAGTGGACAACTGGAGTTGAACATGCAAAGGTTTAATATTGATGAATTGATCAAAGAGACTATTGCAGCATTTCAAATGTTATCACCAACCCATCATCTTATTTTAAAAAATACAAGCGGAGAAGCATTTGTATACGCTGATAAACAAAGGATTGAACAGGTGTTGATCAATCTATTATCAAATGCTATAAAATATTCTCCGGGAGAAAAAGAGGTGATCATCAGCTACGAAAAAAATGATACGGACATGATCATTAAAATAACAGATTTTGGCATAGGAATAGCGGAAGAAGAGCGATTGAATATTTTTGAAAGATTTTATCGTACAAAAGATATATCTGTTCACATTTCAGGATTTGGGTTGGGGTTATATATTTGCAGAGATATAATTAAAAGGCATAATGGGAAAATATGGGTTGAAACACAAGGAAAAGGGTCTTCTTTTTATTTTACTTTACCTCTAAAAACAAAGGAGCCTGTGTTACAACAAAAAGTATAAAAAAACGTTTAAAATTTATATTCTAAGAATTAATGAAAAAGATTTTAGTTGTTGATGATGACCTGGATATTTTAACGCTTGTAAAATTGGCGCTTACAATGAATGGGTTTACTGTGGAAGCGATCTCAAGATGGGAAGAGGTAAATAATAGTTTGATCAACTTTGGGCCTGATCTTGTTTTACTGGATGTTTCCCTTAATGGAGCCGATGGTCGTGATATTTGCAGAAAAATAAAAGAGACTGACAATACAAAACATATACCGGTGATCCTTTTTTCTGCTAACGCCAATATGAGTTCGTTTGTTCATGATTGTCATGCAGAAAGCTTTATTGCTAAGCCTTTCGAATTATCTCATTTACTGGGCACTATAAATACTTATACCTATAAGCAGAATTGATCAAAATTCTACTCCTCCAAATATTTTCAACGTTAAGCATCAAATTTTATACAAATGGAACAAGCCTATATAATTCAAAGATTAAAGGAGATAACGATGCCCGAGTTTTTGGATGCAATAGCAGAAGCGCATGCTGGAAAATCCATTGATATTTATGAAGCACTTTCCCCTGAGTTAATTGATAAGACAACAGACACTTTGTATGAATTTATAGATGCAGTTAAACTTGCAGTTAAATAATTTTACTCCAGAATTTCAAATTCTTTCAACATATCATATTGCAGATCTTCATGTAAGGATGAAATAGCAGCTTTGATCTTTTTTAATTGTTGTGCATACAAATTTTGTAAAGCAGTGCTTTTTTTCAATTGAATGCCCGATGCTTTTACCAACTTACAAAAATGAATAAGTAGCGAGGCTTCAAATTGTTTATCAGCAACGTACTTTATATGCTTATTTAAATACCTTAATATTCTCCTCAGATTTTTTTTAGCAAAATAGAGATTGGTTTTATTCACTTCTTTAAACTCTTCTTCTACAACATTTTTAATATTTTCGGTATAACTCTGCAGATCGTGTGACTTAAATAATAAATAGTTCAATAATTCTTTGTTCTCTTTTTTAAATTTCGCAAGGCGTAAGCATAAGACTGCTATTTCCTTAGCGGATAAATGTTGCATCTCCTGTTTGATCTCACTGATTCCTGCTGTTTTCATGCATCAATAATATTTAAAGATTTTTATTTAGCATAATTCTCTACGTCTTATTCCTTAATTATTAAATAGTTGTGGAATTTTTTTCACTTTTTCTACACAAAAATAGCCTTATAATACAATTTTCAGGCTTATTACAGATGGTACTGTTTTTGAAAATTATATAATAGAGAGTGATTTATACTAAAACGTAAGACTATGAAATTGTATATTAAGAATATGGGTTGCGAATGTTGCACTGTATTGGTAAAAGAAGAAATAGAAAAATTAGGATTAAAGGCCGGTAAGATAGGTTTTGGAGAAGCAGAGATCAAAGGCGAAGTATCAGAAGGGCAACATGAAAAATTGAAAAGGGCTATTCAAAAGGCTGGCCTTGAAATTATAGAAAGTAAGAGAGCAATACTATTAGAAAAAATAAAAGTGATAATCTCACAATATGTAAATGATTTTAAAGAAAAGCCTCAAATAAATTTTTCTGATTACCTGGTAAAAGAACTCCCTTATGATTACGCATATTTAACAAGTTTCTTTTCTGAATTCCAGGCTACAACTATTGAGCAATACCTGATAAAACTAAAAATAGAAAAAGTAAAAGATTATATATTACAAGGAGATCTCACGCTTACAGAAATTGCCGATAAGTTGCATTATAGTAGTGTTGCACATTTATCTGCTCAATTTAAAAAAGTAACAGGCATAACTCCTACCCATTTCAAAAAACTGAGGGATGAAGACGAAGAAGATACTGAAGAAAAAAAAATTAGGGTATAATTAAGATCGTAAAGTAGGGAAAACGGAAATTATTAGCTCATTAGAATTGGATTGTATTTTTAGATACTGCTTTTGAATATAAGCAAAGTTTGAACTTTTTAAACTGAACGTGTCCGGAAGTTTTTCAGAGGCTATTGATGTATTCATAAAATATACAGTTGCTGCATTCTCTTCTCTTATTATTTCAACATCACTGGTTTGTGAATTAGTTTTACTTCCTTCCTTGAAGTACACTTTTGCATTAAATAAAACGGAACCGTTAGGTAATTTTAAATTAAAGTCTTTAATAAATTGATTTAAATGGAGTAGAGATTCATTCATAATATTTGCAAGACCAGAGATTAATTAAATACAAAAGGGGCTGAACTTTTACAAATCAGCCCCCTTCGCCTATCCCAAAAACCATTACAAATTTGATATAAATTAAACAGTTAATTGTTACACGATTTTGATTAAAAATTATATAATTATTATCCAAAAGCTTATAATTCTCCGTTTTGTTTAATGGTCTTCCAGTACTCTTTTCCATAGCTAACAAATATTTCCTGTCCCGGTAATATATCTTTTGTTGCTTCAATGTAGATCCTTCCATTATCATCAATAAAATCAGCATTATTGGTAATCCCCTTAATTTTTTTTAATCCTTCAGCATCGTTCGTATATCTGGCAAAGCTTTTTTTATAACCCAATGCATCAATCACTTTATTTCGGTTTACATAAAAAATGTAGCGATTGTCACAATGCAAAAAATTGACCTCTTTCCAGGTTCTTATCTTTCCTTTATATTCTGCTATGAATGCTCCTTTGGGAATAAATTTCTTAGTATATAAACCGAGACCAGCCTTTGGCAAAGAAGATCTTTTTATAAATAACCATTTTTCGAGTAAAGCCATGTAGATTATTTTAGGGGTGCTATATAAAGTTGGTTTAAACAGAAATACTTAAATGTCAAATTCTTATGAAGATCGTTCTTACAAAATTATTGGGTAATTGCTTACACAGTGTGGGGTGATTGTAAACCAAATCTTTAAAAAATAAGGATTTTAAAAAGCTATATAACTATCTAAATATTAATAAATAAGCCTTATCAGCTATAAGAATTATTGGCATAATATTTTTATTGATTATTAATAAAACAAATTTTATGCGAAATCCTATCTACAACAAAAAACATGTAACTGAATATATCATATATGGACTATTAAGTTCATTCGCATATATAATAGTGGTTGATTATTTTTTATACAATAACAAGTATGAAAATTTTTATTACGTATATCTTGGTAACCTCCTATTTATGTTCGGTATTCTTCTTTATGTGGTGCGTTTATTAAATCGTCCATATGATGGCAAAAGTGCTGGTACAATGATGATAGCGGGAATTATGGCCACATTAACAGGTATTGTATTATCCTGTATACTTATCCTTATAAGTATGTTGTTTTTCTTTCCAGATCTATTTAGTGCAGTTGCTCAAAATAAAGTAATTGAAAATGCTCCGGAAACAATTCAGGCAAAAAGACCTGGTGAACTCTTACTGATGCTGTTATTAAATGCTATTATTGCCAACTTTGGTGTAGGAGCATTTATTTCTGTAGTTGTTGCATATGCCGGTAAAAAAGATCAACGAAAAGATAGAACAGAAAGCCTTGACCTGAATGTTCCAAACAGAAAAGTAAAAGCTCAATAATTATCTTTTAACATTCAATTTACCCATAATACTTTTTACACTCGCCTGTATTTCACCTTCCGTCAGGCGTGTGTAATTCAATTCATTGGTTGTCCATCCCTGCCACACATTTTTGTCAGTGGACGCATCGATCATTGTAATGGTTATTGTTCCTTCTTTGATGGCTACATCATAATTATCATAGCCTAAAAATTGTGAAGGATAATAAATTGTATTCCATGAACCTGTACGCCTACTGTAATACATTCTTGTAAAAGGTTGAGAATAAACAGGATCAGAACGTTGGATCCTTTGGCGTTCTACAAGTACATCATAACTTATCAGCAGATCAGGATTGTCCTTAACTTCTCTAAACCCAGCTTTCGACAATTCTTCATTCGCTGCATTTCTTACCGGAATATCTGCATACATGGCAGGCCGTTGAAGACTGTCATTTTCACTTGACTTTGTATCTATCCACATATAAGTATGGTAATTAGAAAGATTTACAGAATTGTCTTTTTGTACATGTACTGAACTGGCGCAGGCTGTTAAAAGCAAAGCTACAATTACACTATAGATTATATTTTTCATTATTTCGTTTTTTTAAATAATGCAAATAATATTCCATCAATGACTAATGAAGTTCTAATTTTTATGATGCTTTCCCTTCATTATAAGCTACACTTTCTACCCAACCCCTTATATGTTCTACATCACGGTTCATTTTTTTAGCCAATCTCTCCAGTAATTCATCTTCTTGGCCGGGAATGTATTGAAGGTCTTCGTCAGAAAGATCAGGATTAGCTTCTTTAAGCTTTTCTTTTACTTCTTCCCAAGGAGCATCAAATTTTAATGTTGTCATAATAATTGGTTTAAGATTTATCCATTTACAATTTCTCCTCCGTTTGGATGCAATACTTGCCCCGTCATGTAAGAAGAATCATCAGACGCTAAAAACAAATAAGATGGGGCAACTTCTGCTGGTTCTCCTGCTCTTTTCATAGGTGAATCACTTCCGTGTTGTGCAACTTTTGAAGCTTTAAAACTGGATGCTATCAACGGTGTCCAGATAGGTCCCGGAGCTACTGCATTTACCCTTATCCCCTTATCAATTAAATTAGATGAAAGGCTTCTTGTAAAAGAAATGATGGCTCCTTTTGTTGATGCATAATCTATGAGCCCTGCGCTACCACGATATGCGGTAACCGAACTGGTATTAATAATACATGATCCTTTTTCCATATAAACCAATGCTGCTTTTGTTAACCAGAACATTGAAAAAATATTGACAGCAAAAGTTGTCGTTAATTGTTTTGTATCTATTGATTGGAGTCCGTCACTTTGATAATGCACTGCAGCATTATTAATCAAAATATCAATTCGTTTAAATTTATTAATTGTTTTTGCAACAGCTTTTTTGCAAAATGATTCTTTTGATAGATCACCTGGTATGATAATACATTGTCTTTTATAAGTATCCTCAATTATTTGCTGTGTCGCCTTGGCATCTGAATGTTCATTTAAATAAACAATTACTATATCTGCACCTTCTTTTGCAAATAATATAGCAACGGCTTTGCCGATACCACTGTCTCCTCCCGTGATCATTGCAATTTTTCCTGTGAGTTTTCCCGCTGTTGCTTGCTGCACCTCAGTTACAGGTACGGGAGACATTTTATACTCCAGCCCCGGTCTTGATTGATGCTGTGGCTTGCGTATAATTTTTTTAGGATTTGCTTTTTGCATATTAAGATGCTTTTTTATTTTTTGTACTCAAACTTGCTTTTAATTGTGCCATCAGATCAGTTCCTTTGCTATGCACTACTCTTAAATGTGTAGCAACAGGTTTTGCCCCTTTCGCTTTTGACTTAATGATCTTTAAAAGCTGATCAGTATATGTGTCTTTGTATTGATTGATATTAAATTTTCCAGCAAGTTGATTGATCAATGAGACGGCCATTTTTAATTCGGCAGGCTTTATAGCTGTTTTACCAGGTAAATCAAGATCTTTTGTATCTCTGATCTCTTGTGCAAAACGTATCCTGTTTAAAATAATAACATCTTTTGTAGCTCTTAAAATTGCAAGTATTTCTTTGTTACGCATTACAAACGTGGCAATACCCACCTTACCTGTTTTTAACAAAGATTCCCTTAACAATGCATATGCTCTTGAGCCGGATTTGTCAGGGGCTAAATAATAAGGGGCTTCAAAAAAAACGCTATCAATATCACTTTCATTTACAAATTCGGTAATATCAATTTGCTTGGTTTTGATAGCGTTTGCGGCTTCAAAATCTTTATCTTCCAGTATAACATATTTATCCTTAAGGCGATACCCTTTAACAATATTTTCCCAGGCTACTTCTTTTCCTGTTTTTTCATTTACCCTCATAAAACGAATATGTGAATGATCTTTTTTATCCAACATATCAAGGTCAAGGTTGCTCTCTTCTGTAGCGCTAAAAAGTTTTACCGGGATATTCACCAAACCAAAAGCGATTGAACCGGTCCATATTGCTCTCATAATAAATAAGTTTGTTGTTCAGTTATTATATATGAAAGTATTATGCCGACTTTTTTATACTGATAATATCATTAAAGGAGAAAATGCTTCTACATTGTACAAAATATTACACAAGCATTTTTTCATAAACAATACGTTTTAAACCGAGTACGTTTTGGCATAGTATTCTTAGTAGAATAGGAAATTCTTAATTAAATAGAAAAAAATTATTTTATGAATACTACCGTAACAGAAGAATTGATTGAGGTTTTAAATGACCTTATCAAGATCAATAATGATCGTATTGAAGGATATGAAAAAGCAAGAGATGAGATCAGGGACAGAGATGTAGATCTGCAAGGCATATTTGGAAAAATGGCTGATGATAGCAGACGCTACGTTGGCGAATTAACACAACACATTCAATCTCATGGAGGCGAAACTGCAAAGGGCACAACCGGCCTTGGTAAAATTTACAGGGCATGGATGGATGTTAAAACAACCTTTACAGGTAAAGACAGAACTGGTGTATTGGAGTTATGTGAATATGGAGAAGATGCTGCTCAAAAAGCTTACAACGATGCACTTTCATCTGATGCGGAAATGGATGCAGAAACCCGTCAATTGATCACTTCTCAAAAAACATTTTTAAAAGAATCACATGATATGATCAAAAGATATAGAGATATCAGTAGATCAACATCATCTTAAAGAAGTTTTTCCAGCAATTTAAAGGGAGGATCAATAATTGGTTCTCCCTTTTTGATGAATATAATACCCATTGAACTGTTGTGATGCTAAAACATTGAGAAAAAAAATCCCATCATTTTTAATTCTGAGTTAAATTATCAATTAATTATGCGATGGCACATATTTTGTATTTTATTTAATTCAAATTCTCGATAAAGAAAGTTCAGCGAAACAGCTTCGAGGAAATATTTAACTTTAGTTAGATAAGTAATCATAGCATATTCAAAGAACGATCTGTGTTTCCGATCTGAATAACTTCAAAGAGGAAAACACAATAGAGAATACAAAGGGGTTTTGGCATTACGCTAAAACCCTTATTTTTTCAAACTCTTTTCCTTGTGTCAATTTTTCAGAATAAAATTATTTTTCCATTCTTTATTACTGAATACAGAACAACCGATAAAAATTTTCATATAAAATATTTCTATTGATAGTAAGCAAAAACAACTCCGTATTTAATGGCTTAGAGTTTGTTTTAAATTAGAAAAATTTAATAATGCCTGAAGGTCCCTCCATTGTTATTGCAAAGGAATTGCTACAAAAGTTTAAAAGAAAAAAAATTATAAGTGCCACTGGGAATGCCAAAATAAATATGGATATCCTGGCCAATCAAAAGATCATCTCAATCAGATCCTGGGGAAAACACCTATTGATCTGCCTTCCTGCCTTAACTATTAGGATTCATTTTTTAATGTTTGGTTCATATAGCATTGATGAAAACACAAAGCAGCAAAGAAGCATTCGCTTGTGCTTAAATTTTGCAAAACACAAGATATATTTTTATACCTGTTCTGTTAAGTTGATAGAAGGAAATATCAACGATACATATGATTGGTCATCAGATATAATGAATGACGATTGGGATGCAAAAAAAGCATTGAAAAAAATAAAAGAATTAGACAACGAATACATTTGCGATGTGTTACTTAACCAGGAAATATTTGCAGGCGTTGGAAATATTATTAAAAACGAGGTATTGTACAGAGTAAAGATCCACCCTGAAAGCATTGCTTCGAAAATTCCAACTCGTCAATTAAATCTTATTATTAAGGAAGCTCGTAATTATAGCTTTGACTTTTTAAAATGGAAAAAAGAATTCGTTTTGAAAAAGCATTGGTTGGCACACACAAAAAAGACATGTCTTCGATGTGATCTCCCATTAATAAAAAAGTATTGTGGAACTACTAAGCGAAGAACTTTTTTTTGCAATAAGTGCCAACTATTATACAAATAATTATTTATAAGCTTTCTTAGCTGTTTTTTTAGCCGGAGTTTTTTTTGCTGATACTTTCTTTGCTGCAGGTTTCTTTTTAGGAACTTTAGCTCCTTCTTTTCTTGCTTCTGATAATGCTATTGCAATTGCTTGCTTTCTGCTGGTAACTTTTTTACCACTGCCACTTTTTAATGTACCTGCTTTTTTTTCATGCATTACTTTTTCAACTTTGTCCTGCGCTTTTTTTGAATACTTTGCCATGATGATTTTAAATAGATTAGTTATAATAGAATCAAAAATTTATTCTTTCATTTTCTCCTCTAGATCTATTTTTTCAAGATCTTTTCTTGCAGGTGCTGTCAACACTCTGCCATCAATTGAAAATCTGGAACCATGGCAAGGACAATCCCACGATCTTTCGGTGGCATTCCAGCTAACTGTGCAATTGATATGTGTACAGGCGGAATTCAATGCATGTAATACATGGTTCTCATCTTTGTACAAAGCCAATGTATGCCCTTCAAACTTTACAACCTTTGCTTCTCCTGCGGCTAAATCTGTAAGTTGTTTAATTTTTGCAGAAGAAAATTTTCCTCCGATTAAATTGGCTACTACATCTGCAGCTTCTTTTACAAAATTGCTAAATCCTGCTATAGGTTTTAACCTGCTTGGATCAAAAAGATTTTGATATACACTTTCTCCATTTACAAGAATGTTACTGAAAATAATAGCAGACAAAGTTCCGTATATCATTCCATTACCACCAAAGCCTGTTGCAACATAAATGTTATCACTGGTACCGGGAAGTTTTCCGATGTATGGCAATCCATCAGCAGGTTCAAAATATTGAGATGACCATTTGTATGCAACTTCTTTTACATTGAAATAACTTTTTGCATGACTTTCTAATCTTCTAAAACATGCATCGGTATTTTCTTCATGACCTGTTTTGTGATCTTCGCCACCTACTATCAAATAATATTCATCATCTACTTTTTGAGTTCTGTAATAATGATAAGGATCAAACATGTCATACGCTAAAGCTTGAGGATATTTATCATCTTTTAATTTAACAGCCATTGCATAACTTCTATAAGGGGCACACCTGAAATGCAATAGGTTAACTCCCGGGGGAATATGTGTGGCATATATTACATTGTTAGCACGAAAAACACCTCTGGAAGTTTCAATGCGTAAAGCATCTTTTTCATTTGTAATGTTTGTTACTTTATGTTGCTGGCAAATACATCCTCCCAGATCTTCAAAAGCTTTGGCTAACGCAAAAATGTATTTAATAGGATTGAATTGTGCCTGGTGGGCAAACGTAGCACATTTTAAGTATGGAATATCTACAGGTAAATTGTTGCAATACTCCACATCAACACGTAATGTTTTGGCAGCGTCCACTATTTCATCTAACTCTTTATCTTGTTTTTCATTGGTTGAAAAAAGATATCCTTCGAGTTCGGAAAATTCACAATCAATATCATATTGATGTATATTTTGTTTGATAAGTGCAATAGCAGCAGCCGCTCCTTTAGATAAAAGTTTTGCTTTTTCAAGCCCAAAATCTTTTATTACTTTATTATAAGGAGTATCAAAAAAAGTATTCAAATGAGCAGTAGTGCCACCTGTTGTACCAAATCCTATACTATGTGATTCTGCAAGTAAACATTTTTTTCCTGCATGTTGAAGCAATAAAGCTGTTGTTAGCCCGGTTATTCCCCCACCAACAATGATCACATCATAAATAAAATTATGATCCACATTTCCTATTGAAACATAGTTGTCAACGTTTTTTTGCCAGAGGCTTTTATTAGCACCATCTCTTTCCATAATCTGAATATTATAATTCTCTTGTTAAAAAAATTGTGCCACAGTAAAAATGATAAAGACTTCATTTTTTATAGCTACATTGGATCGTAACAGAATTAATAAGTTCAGTAATGATGATATAATGTGGATTTTTATCTACAAAAAATAACTTTGATCTTTTACACTCTTTAAAAAATTTTCTTCTTTAAAATTTTTGAGCATTTTGGCAAGATCTTCTAATACGGCATTTGTATAAAAAAGCTGAACATCCAATGCTTTATTTTCAGGAGCTGTAATTGTTACGTTCTTTATTTTTTGTTTCCTAAAAGCTATAGAATAACAAGCGTATAGTCCGGTGGATTTGTGATTAGGCAGGAGAGTGGCATAGCCTGTTATGCCAATACCCCACACTGATGAAAAAAGTGTGCAAACGTTCTTAGCCATTTCTTCAGCAATACCTTCAGAAACACAATTGCATCCAATTGCCTTTGTAGGATTTATATGCAGGTGAGTATATTTCTGGAATATATTATAAGTAGTAATTCCTCCCTGGAAAAAAGCTGAAGCTTCATCTGCCAGCGAGAAAGCGACTTGTAGGTGGCCACTGGTAACACTTTCTGCAACAGCAATGGTTTGCTTATGTGCTATCATGAAATTTTTTATCGACTCAATATTATCAATGCTATACATACCTGGATCTTCCCTTATTAATATTGATGAGGATCTTTAGTAAAAGAAAAACGCTATACATTTATTTATATAGCGCCTTTTCTTTTTTAATTTTTACATTTTTGGAGTTTCACGAATTGTTTTTTCGGAATCATCATCTTCTCCGGGCAATACATCTTCAGCTTCGTCCATGTCATCATCATCATCTTCATCATCTTCGTCATCATCAGTATCTTCATCATCGTCAGTTCCTGAATCATCTCTATTGCCTTCGTCAAATCCTTTTTCTTTTCCTTCATCAGTATCTTTATCATATTCTTCAGCATCACCTGGATTAACTATATCAGTTTGTTCTTCTTCATTAACAATGTTTTCATCAACTCCGTTAACTGCTGTGTGTGGATGATTCGGATTTTCCTGATTCCAATCAGCATTTGATTGGGTCAAATTATTTACTTGTGTCATAAAATCAAATATTTTTAATTATAAATAAATAGAATAAAACAATAGTCATGCCTAATGAAAAAACTATATTGTATTGATAAAGAACAAGTGCAGATCAAACGTTTTGGGAAAAAATTGCCCGAACTGATAAATTTGATACCCTACTATTTACGACATAACTGGATGATGGTATTTTTATGTTGGGGATACAAAAGAGAGAGCGTTGTGGCATGCGCCAATTCAAAATCTTTAAAATCAAATCCAGGAGAAACGGTGCATCCTACAAAACTAAATTTTGTGTCGGCTGCTGGCCTGCTTGCAAACCAGCAATTAGCCGGAACAACAAATTGAAATACATCTCCGTTATCAAGATCGTTTCCTAAATTGACAGTTTCAAGTTCACCACTTTGTTGAATTATTAATATCTGTAGTGTTTGCCCGGCATAAAAATGCCAGGATTCATCACTTTTAATTTTATGGAATGCTGAAAAATTCCCTTGCTCAAGTAAAAAATAAATAGCTGTAGCAAAAGCCCTGTCTCCACTAAATCTTCCCGGCAATGCTTTTTGCAATGTCATTTCTTTACTTCTATAAGTTTCTTTGTACCAGCCTCCTTCTGGATGAGGAAGCAATTCATACTTTTGTATTAATTCTTCTGCAGTCATCATCTTTTATTTTTTAAAGGGATCAATAATTCTTCCAATCCATTTATTTTTATTTCGTACATCGTTTGTAATAACATGCCAAGTTTACCGGCTGGAAAACCTTTTCTTTGAAACCACTCTAAATAAGTTACCGGCAGATCGCAAAGAAGTCTCTCCTTATATTTTCCAAAAGGCATACGCATTTTTACAAGCTGTAATAACAGTTCGCTATCGGGCTTAAGTTCATCTGTCATTTATTGAAATTAAAGGATATCAAGTAAATAAGAAATTTTTATGTCGTTATCTTATAATAACCAACACTCCTTTTTTTAATTTTTGACCACTGGCTCCAAATATGTAAGACGCAAACCATGTGAAGGAAGCGTTTGCAGTTAGTTTTCCGTTCAGGTTTCCATTCCATCTTTTTCTTGGGTCATTGGTAGTGAACATCAACTCTCCCCAACGATTATAAATAGATAAAGTATAATTACTTACGGCATTCAAATTTCCGACAGGGCCATATTGTTCATTTAACCCATCACCGTTTGGGGAAAAAACAGAAGGGAAATAAATATCAACACAATTTTGTACAACGTTTACTAAAATTGTATCCGAAGAAATACATGCGTCATTGTTTGTGAGTTGAACCCAATATTTTCCTGTTCGATCTGCACTAAATGTAGCTGCAGTAGAATTATCCTGCCACACATAATTCCCTTGTACTGCGGGAGATAAAATAACTTTTTCTCCTGTGCAAATAGTAGTATCCTTTCCTAAAAATATTTTAGTTGGAGTACCGGTGTTAACGATCCTGATCTCAGGAATAGCGGTTATACAGCCTGCATTATCTTTTAGTTCTATTGCATATCTGCCTGCTTTTATATTTGAGGCTATTGCATTTGTGCTAACAGATGGCGACCATGTATATTGATAGGTAGATGTGCTGCCGGAAGGAAATAAATTAATACTACCATTTGGTAAATTACAGGTTGTATTATTAGAGGAATAGGTAACAGTTGTTTTAGGAGGTTCATTAATAGTAACCGCTGCTATACTTGTACAACCATTGCCATCTTTTACTGTAAAAATATAATTTCCTGCTTTTAAATTGATGGCGTTTATTGTTGTTTGAACAGGGTTTGTATTCCAACTATAAGTGATTGGATCTACACCGCCTGTTACAGCAGCTGTTGCAGTGCCATTTTGCTCTCCATTACATATCACATCGGTTTTACTTTCAATCATTACATTGGGAGGAATTACATTAATAATTTCAACAAAAAAAATATCTGTACATAATGAGTTATCCGTTACCGTTATATTATAAGTTCCTGCAGTTAATCCGGTAGCTGACGAAGTGTTGCTTACATTCGGCGACCAGCTAAATGTATATGGACCAGTGCCCCCCGTTTCTGTAATGTTGATAGAACCTGTTGTAGCTACACAACCGGGATTAATAGATGTTACAGTATGTGCTAAAGCTGCAGGGGCTGAAAGAGTTACAGACAATTTTTCTGTACATACATTTGGCGCAGACACAGTTACTGTGTATGTTCCTGCAGAAAGGTTTGTTGCAGTAGCATCTGTCTGTACAGGATTGGTATTCCAACTATATGAAAAAGGTCCTGCAGCGCCTGTTGCATTTACAGTTACTTCGCCGTTATTATTTCCATTGCATTTGATAGGTGTTATTATTGTTGATGTAAGTGACATTGCTGCCGGCGCTTCACTTACTCCAAAATCATCTATGGCGACACCCTCATAATTATTTTGTTGGGAACCTGATGCAAAAACAAAACGGAAAATGACATTAGTTTTCCCGACAAGAGCAGGTATTGCTTTTTTTGCCGTTACCCATCCTCCACTACTGCCGGTCCACCCATTTGCTGATTGCATTAATCCTTGTAAAAATCTGACCGATGAAGTATTGAACCAATTTTCATTTAAGCAATCTTTGGGATCAACTATTGAACCTACATCTTTCCACGAACTCCCGTTATCCAAAGAATATTGAAAACCTGTACCATCCCAACCTGATTCGGACTCCCAGATTATATTAAATGTTATGAGAGGCTTTTGTAAAGAGGAAAGATCATAACATGGGCTTTGTATCCAAGAAGCTTCATTGCCATTGTAAGATCCACCCGTTAATCCGCCAACCACCCAAGCGTTATTACCCGAATATGCTGAATTAATTATTGACTTTTCTGGTCTGCCCCATTCCCAATCACTATTGTTGCCACGTATGATCCAGCCTCCGTTCGTTGCTTCAAAATCTTCTGTAAAGGGAAAAGTTGATATAGTGCTACTACATTGTGCATTAGCACAAATATGAAGAACCACAGCGGTACAAATCAGGAAGAAACATTTAATAAACTTTTTCAACAACACTTTATTAGGTCTGTAAAAATATACCAATTATACTTTCTAAGAGTTACCGAGGGTAAATTAAGCAGCCTTAATAAATAAAAAACCGATGCAGAAGTTCTACATCGGTCTTATAATCAATTAGTATCATTAAAATTCGGCACTCTTAGGGTATCTCGGAAAAGGAATTACATCTCTTATATTACCCATACCTGTTACAAATTGTACAAGTCTTTCAAAGCCAAGCCCAAAACCAGCATGCGGACAAGCTCCAAAACGACGGGTATCTAAATAAAAACTCATTTCCTCTGTTGGAATATGCATTTCATTCATACGTTCCATAAGCTTATCCAATCGTTCTTCTCTCTGAGAGCCCCCAACAATTTCGCCTATACCGGGTGCAAGAATGTCCATTGCAGCTACAGTTTTTCCATCTTCATTCTGGCGCATGTAAAATGCTTTGATGTCCTTTGGATAATTTGTAAGTATCACTGGTTTTTGAAAATGTTTTTCAACAAGATATCTTTCATGTTCACTCTGAAGATCAATACCCCAATCATCAATTAAATATTGAAATTTCTTTTTCTTATTATGATTGCTGTTTTTTAAAATTTCAAATGCTTCTGTGTAGGTTAATCTTTCAAAATTATTATTAACAACAAAATTTAGTTTATCTATCAATCCCATTTCACTTCTATCAGCCTGTGGTTTGGATTTTTCTTCTTCTTCTAAACGTTGTGCTAAAAACTCAAGATCTTCTTTATTGTTTTTCATTGCATAGCTGATAACATACTTAATAAAATCTTCAGCAAGATTCATGTTATCTTCAAGATCATTAAAAGCAACTTCCGGTTCTATCATCCAGAATTCTGCCAAATGCCTTGTAGTATTACTATTTTCCGCTCTGAAGGTTGGGCCGAATGTATAAATTTCACTGAAAGCCATTGCCGCTAGTTCACCTTCTAATTGCCCACTAACAGTAAGGTTGGTGCTTTTTCCAAAAAAATCTTCTTTGAAATTTATTGAACCATCTTCATTTTTTGGAGCAGTACCATCTATAGGTAAAGTAGTTACCCTGAACATTTCTCCTGCTCCTTCAGCATCACTTGCAGTAATGATCGGCGTATGTAAATAAACGAATCCTCTATCATTAAAAAATTGATGTACTGCAAATGCTAACGCATGGCGTACACGAAAAACCGCACTGAAAGTATTTGTCCTGAAACGTAAGTGAGCAATCTCTCTTAAAAATTCAAGGCTATGTTTTTTAGGTTGCAATGGAAATTTTTCTGCGTCGCTATCTCCTAAAATTTCAATAGAGCTGGCTTTCAATTCTACTTTTTGTCCTTTACCCAAAGAAGGAACTACTTCACCCACAGCTTTGATACATGCTCCGGTAGTGATGCGTTTCAAAATTGAATCATCAAAACTGCCAAGTGCAGCCACAACCTGGATATTATTATTGGTACTGCCATCATTCAATGCAATGAACTGATTGTTACGAAAAGTTCGTACCCATCCCATTACTGTTGCTTCGTAATTGGCATTATCGCTAGCCAATAATTCTTTGATCTTGATCCTTTTGTTAAACATAAACCATTGTTTGAGGCTGCAAATATACAATATTGTCTTTAGCTGCTTTTTTACTGCTCTTCATAAATATCTCCCTGGGCAGCAAGGATTTCCCTGTATTTGGCAAAAAGTTTTGTCTTAGAAATAAATCCTACAAATTTTTTGTCATTATTTAATACCGGTAAATACCAGCTTTGTGAAGTGTCAAATTTTTCCATGACAGAGTGCATATTTTCATCTTCACGTAAAATAGCTGATGGCTTTTTCATTAGTGATCTAACAGATAGCTTACTAAATTTTTCAGGATGAAAAATTTTCTGTTTGATATCATTCAATTCCACAATGCCGATAAATTTGCCTTTTGCATCTTCTATTGCAAAAATATTTTTCTCACTACGTTTTATTATTTCGATAAGATCTTTCAATTGTTTATCAAAAGAAATACTTTCATAAGTGTCCTGCAATAAACTATCAAGCTGAATGGATGTAAGAATGTTTTTTTCCTTTTTATGAGTAAAGATCTGTCCATCTAAAGCCAATTGTTTTATTTCCATAGAATATGGATTATAGGTTTTGGCAATAAAAAAAGAAATAGAAGAAACGATCATCAACGGAATAAATAATTCATAGCCATTGGTAATCTCAGCAATTAAAAAGATGGCTGTTAATGGGCAATACATTACGCCACTTAATACACCAGCCATACCCACTAGACTAAAATTACTGGTGGGGATCTTTATCCATGGCATAGCATTGATGAGTTTTGCAAATAAGAATCCAAGGTATGAGCCGGTAAATAATGAAGGAGCAAAGTTTCCACTGTTACCGCCGCTACCAATTGTTATCGCTGCAGCAATGGGTTTAAATAAAATGATCATTGCAGTGAATGCAAGTATACTATAGTTGTCTCCAAGTTTTGAAAACAATGTAGTATTATCATCGAAAGAAGTAAAAGTTTCATTGGCAATAGATTTAACACTATCATACCCTTCACCAAAAAGCGGAGGGAAAACAAAAAACAGGCATAACAGCAAAAGCCCGCCGATAAAAGCTTTCAAATAAGCATTTATTTTCCAACCATGTATACGGTGTTCTGTTTTTTTAAAGGCTCTTGCATAATAAAGGGAAACAAATCCGGCCAATATTCCAAGTAAGATGTAAAATGGGACGTTCGTATAATCGAAACTTTGTTTCAAAACAAAATTGAAAAGAACAGATTCGTGTAAGATTATTTTAGAGCACAATGCACCAACAACAGATGAAATGATCAATGGAATAAAATAGCTCACAATCGTTTCCGTTAGTAATATTTCAATAGCAAAAATGACACCAGCGATAGGGGCATTAAACACAGCTGAAATACCAGTTGCTGCACCGCATGCAATTAGTAAAGTTCTTTCCTGGTAATTAAGATCACTGATCCTTGCAAGATTAGATCCGACAGCAGAACCTGTTGCAACGATTGGGGCCTCTAATCCACCAGAGCCGCCAAGACCAACAGTAAAAGAACTTGTAATAACATGAGCATAGGTATGCTTTAACGGAATAAAGGATGATTTGCCTGCGATAGATTTTAATACCATTCCAATTCCTTTCTCAAGCGTTTGTCCGTAAAATCGTTTAATGATAAAGACAGTAATGATCAAACCGATAGTCGGGAAAAGTAAATACGCAAAATTATTAAGCGGCATTGCTTCGATCCAATTCTTGAGATTATGTACCAGGGTTTTTAAAAGTACTGCCACAAGCCCTGAAACAAAGCCGGTCAATGTTGCAATAAGCATTATGTATTGCACCCGGCTTAATTTTATCCTTATAAAGTGAATTATATTTTGATAAAGTAATTTTATTGGTCTCAATAGAAAAAGTATTGCTGAAGGTCTGCAAAAATAAGCTTCTTTATTATTGAACCATTAATGACTTGCTTGGACTGTCACTTTAAAATCTATCTTTAACTATGAAAATTGCTTTTTTTTCTGCTAAATCCTACGACAAAGAATTTTTTAACTTGTTTAATACAACACAGGAAATTATTTACTTTGAAGCACCACTAAATGAACAGACTGTAAATCTTTCGAAAGGATGTAATGCTGTTTGCGTATTTGTGAATGACAAATTAAATAAAGCAGTAATTGACGCATTAAAAAAGGAAGGTGTACAATTAATTGCGTTGAGATGTGCAGGCTTTAATAATGTGGATCTTAATGCTGCTAAGGCGAATGGTATAGTTGTAGCAAGGGTTCCAGCCTATTCTCCTCATGCAGTGGCAGAGCATGCAGCAGCCCTTATTCTAACGCTAAATCGAAAAACACATAAAGCATATAACCGGGTAAGAGAAGGTAATTTTTCTTTAGATAGGTTAACAGGATTTGATTTGTTTGGAAAGACGATCGGAGTGATAGGAACCGGTAAGATCGGCACTGTTTTTTGCCAGATCATGTTAGGCTTTGGCTGTAAAGTATTAGCATTCGATCTGATCGCTAACCGGCAATTAGAAGAAAAAGGGGTTACCTATTTACCATTATTAGATATTCTACCCCAAGCTGATATTATTTCACTTCATTGCCCACTTACAGAACAAACCAAACACATCATTAATAAGCAAACCATTGAAATGATGAAGGATGGTGTAATGTTGATCAATACCAGCCGCGGCGCATTGATAGAAGCGATTGATACTATCGGGGCTTTGAAAACAGGTAAGATCGGGTATTTGGGATTAGATGTTTATGAGCAGGAAGAAACCTTATTTTTTAATGACCTTTCTGAGAATGTGATACAGGATGACCTGATCATGCGTTTACTTAGTTTTCCTAATGTACTGATCACTTCTCACCAAGGATTTTTTACAGAAGAAGCGCTAACACAGATAGCACAGACTACATTGAACAATATAAATGTTTTTGAAACAAAAGAACCCCTTACAAATACCGTTGTATAGCCGTGTTAATTAGCATTGCCATAAAAAATAAAAAAATTTGCATTTATCTCAAAACATCGTAATATTGTAGTGGAATAAGGCTGATAACTAGTATCCAATTCATTTTACTGCCATCAGATAGTCACATTCCATCAACATATAATTCTCAATACACAATTTTCAGATTTTTAAGAGCGGATTTTTGAAGACATTATTTTCAACTTTTTATGTACGATATTTTACAACTGAATGACATGGTTGTTCCTGAATTGCTGGACATTGCCGAGCAATTAAACATTCCAAATTTTAAAAAATTAGATAAACAAGATCTTGTATACAAGATACTTGATAAACAAGCTATTATGAACGCAGCTATTAAAAACGACGAAGGCGATAAGCCAAAACGTAAACGCATTATTAAAACAACAACTGCCAACAGTTCTGAAGAGGCAGAAGTAATGCAGGAAAAGGCTAAGCCTGAGCCTAAACCGGTTAAAAAAGAACATGCAAAGAAGCCCGTTAAAAAGGACGAAGAAGAAGAATTGGACGAAGAAGATCTTCAGCCAATAACAAGTGAGCAAAGTATTGTACCGGCAGCCATAGCTTCTCTTTTACAGGAAGAAGATATTCAGCAACCTGAAGCAATTCCTACTGATGATAATGGCCGTCAATATACACCTAAGCCGAACCAGCTAAGAAGAGACCCACAGGTTTTCAATATAGAATTTGATGGTATTATTTTAGGAGAAGGTGTGTTAGAAATGATGCCTGACGGGTATGGCTTTTTAAGAAGTAGTGATTACAATTATTTATCTTCTCCCGATGATATTTATGTATCTCCATCTCAAATAAAATTATTCGGTTTAAAGACAGGTGATACTGTTTACGGAAGTGTTCGTCCACCGAAAGAAGGTGAAAAATATTTTGCTTTACTAAAAGTAGAAACGATCAATGGTAAAAGTCCGGATGAAGTTAGAGACAGAGTTCCTTTCGATTACCTGACACCGTTATTCCCTTTCGAAAAATTAAATTTATCTACCACTTCAAGCAATTACAGCACAAGGATAATGGATCTGTTTACCCCAATTGGTAAAGGGCAGCGTGGATTGATAGTAGCACAACCGAAGACGGGTAAGACAATGTTGTTGAAAGAGTTAGCGAATGCGATCGCAGAAAATCATCCTGAATGTTATTTGATGATCGTGTTAGTAGACGAAAGACCGGAAGAGGTTACAGATATGGAACGTAGTGTAAAAGCAGAAGTTATTGCAAGTACGTTTGATGAACCTGCAGAAAAACATGTAAAAGTTTCTACCATTGCTCTACAAAAAGCAAAACGGTTGGTAGAATGCGGACATGATGTGGTTATTTTATTAGATAGTATAACTCGTTTGGCAAGAGCACATAATACTGTTGCGCCTTCAAGTGGTAAAGTATTATCTGGTGGTGTAGAAGCAAATGCAATGCAAAAACCAAAACAATTCTTTGGCGCTGCTCGTAAAATAGAAAACGGCGGATCGCTTACGATCATTGCTACAGCGTTGGTAGATACAGGTAGTAAAATGGATGAGGTGATCTTTGAAGAATTTAAAGGTACCGGTAACATGGAATTACAATTAGATAGAAAATTATCTAACCGTCGTATCTATCCTGCAATTGATATTGTTGCATCGTCTACACGTAGAGATGACCTGTTATTAGATAAGGATACCTTCCAGCGTATGTGGGTATTGCGTAAGCACATGGCCGATATGAATACAGAAGAGGCTATCAATACATTATTGAAAAATATGAAGGGAACTAAGGATAATATTGAATTCCTTACTTCTATGAATGGATAATATTTGATCTTTAAAAACGTTAAGCTGCTGAGGTTTCAGCAGCTTTTTTTATTTTAACAATACCACAAGATTAAACATTGCAGTAATTTTTAACATCACCAAAAATCTAGGTAAATTTGCGCCAGTTAACCATTGATATGAAAAAATACTTAATAATTGTCTTCCTCTTTTTATTGGCTCCATTCCATAAAATGCTTGCACAGGATGTAAAAGATATCGCAGGAGTATGGAAAGGAACTATCTATAATGATACTACTCAAAAGCATTATCCTTACCAGATCGTAATAAGCGAAGATGGAGGTAAGCTTTCCGGATATTCTTATACAGTATATGATATTGATGGTAAACCTGAAGTAGGGGTAAGAAAAATAAAAATTAAGAGAAAGGCGAACCAACTTACAATTGAGGATGATGCGCTTATTTATAATGATTACACCGAAGCTCCACCAAAAGGTGTTCGTAAAATAAGTATTGTAAATATCAATGTGCAGGATACATTAATGACTATAGCCGGCGAATGGCATTCTAACCGGACAAAAAAATATTTACCACTTTCGGGCACATTACAAGTGCAAAAAAAATACGATTACAAGCCAACAGAATTATTTAAAAAACTGGAAGAGCTAAAACTTGATAACGCTCTTTCGTTTACACCAAAACCTGAAAAAGCTACACCGAAAGAAGATGTGGTAGTGATATCGAAAACTGTTTCTGAGAAAAAAGTAAGAGAAACTGTTGCAAAGGAAAAAATAAAAGATACACCGGTAGTTGCGGCTGTAAAACCTAAAAAAGAAAAAAAGGAAAAGGAAATTGTTGTAAAAGAAAAGAAGAGAGACACACCTGTAGTTGCAACTATAAAACCTAAACCAGAGAAGAAAGCAAAAGAAGTTGCTGTAAAAGAAAAAAAAGTAGAAGTGCCTGTTAAGCCTGTTGTGATACCTCCGGCAAATGAAATTGCTAAAAGAAAAATTGTTACTATGCAGGAAGTGTTCTACAAATCCGATAGTCTCACGCTGACCTTATATGACAACGGAGATGTGGATGGAGATGTGGTAACACTTTTGGCAAACGGTGAAATTATTTTTGCAAAAGCACCACTAACTACACAGCCTACACGAAAAACGATCTATATCAATAAGTCTACACCAGACTCTTTATTATTATTGATGTTTGCTGAGAACCTTGGTAGCATTCCTCCTAATACTGGGTTACTCGTAGTGAATGATGGTAATGATGTTTACGAAGTAAGGTTCAGCGCCGATCTGCAAACCAATGCCGGTATCATATTGAGAAGAAGGAAGAATAATTGATCTGACTTATAAAAGCTTATCGATAGCTTTTGCAAGTGCATGATCTTTTTCTGTTACAATATCTCCGGCATCATGCGTACTTAGCCATATCTCAACTTTATTATACACGTTCGTCCATAACGGATGATGATTAGCTTTTTCCGCTTCAATGGCCACCCTTGTCATAAAAGCAAATGCTTCAGAAAAATTTTTGAATTCGATCTTTCTGTAAAGCGTATTATTTTCTTCGGTCCACATCGTTATAAAATTAAATGTTGTTTATGTTTGATCTGCTCGTTGGTCATCTCTACAACGAGTTGTACTCCAGGCAATGACTTAATAGATTGCAACAAAGGTGCCAACTCTCCATGATCAAAATCTCCCTTAATCAGCCACAAAAAATCCAGGTGTTTGAATTCGGGCAGGAGGTATTCACCGTCAAACTGGTTATTATATAAATAGTGTGTAAGGGCTACAGAAGTAAGATTGTATTCATAAACTGAAAAAAAATAGGTCCGTTTTTTTTTAGTAAGCTGAATTTCCAGTTCATTATTTATCCTGAAATTAAACCCCAGCATATTGTTCAGGTGCCAGCAAAGCAAATAATCCTTTACAGGCGCTACAATACCTAATAATACAGATTCTTCAAAGAATTCCTCTGCCAGTGCGTCGTTGTCTATTTTTAATTTCATTAAATAAATTGCTGCTCTGTAAAGGTAATACGATTCATTCTTAAAATATATAACCATGTTTCCTAAATCGTAATTGCAAACAGTTAATTAGGGCTAAATTTGCAGCCATAAATTTTGGTAAAGAATATAAACATAGCATTAGTAGGCAACCCTAACAGCGGCAAGAGCTCTTTATTTAATGTCTTAACCGGCTTAAATCAAAAGGTGGGCAATTTTCCGGGTGTGACAGTTGATAAAAAAACGGGCAAATTCTCGATCAATGAGAATTTATCGGCTACGTTAATTGATCTACCGGGGACCTATAGCCTTTACCCAAAGCGTGCAGATGAATGGGTGTCGTATAAAGTTTTGTTGAACCAGGATAGTGATATAAAACCTGATATGGTTTTATTGGTAGCAGATGCAAGTAATCTGAAAAGGAATTTATTATTTTGTTCTCAGATAATTGATCTTAAGATACCTGTTGTTGTTGCATTATCTATGATGGATCTTGCTCATAGCAAGGGTACACAGATCGATATCAATGGTTTGGAAAGAGAGTTAGGCGTACCCGTTGTAACGATCAATCCAAGAAAAAACAAAGGCGTTCCTCAATTAAAAAAAGCATTGGAGCAGGCTGCTTTGTTTCATCCGAATACTACAAAAGATTTTATTGGGAATAAAGCATTAGCTGAAACTGCCGTTACAGAAGTAAAAAATCTACTTCCTGAAATAAGTGATTATGCAGCTCTGCATTACCTCATCAATCATGAACATTTTGCATTAAGCAATACGCATCAGAATAATATAGAAGCGATTGAAGAGAGCAATAAATTTAATCACACTAAGACACAGGCAGAAGAGATCATGGAACGTTACGGCCGCATAAAACATATTATGCAGCAAACGGTGGTAGAAGCTGACCCTCTTAAGAAAGCATTGCGATCTGAAAGATTGGATGATATATTCCTACATAGGCGTTGGGGTTATATTATTTTAATAGGCGTACTCTTCCTCATGTTTCAAAGTGTTTTCTGGATAGCGCAATACCCAATGGATGGAATAGAATGGACATTTGGAAAATTAAGCGGCTGGTTGACAACAGTACTTCCTGAAATATGGTGGAGTGATCTGCTGATCAATGGAGTTGTTGCCGGCTTAAGTGGTATCCTTGTTTTTATTCCGCAGATAATGATACTCTTTGGTATCATTACTTTATTGGAAGATACCGGATACATGGCTCGTATCAGTTTTTTAACTGATAAGCTCATGCGTAAAGTGGGATTGAATGGCAAGAGTGTAATGCCGATGATCAGTGGGTTTGCATGTGCTGTTCCTGCTATCATGAGCGCAAGAAATATTGAGAACAGAAAAGAACGTCTACTAACGATAATGGTTACCCCATTAATGAGCTGCAGTGCAAGGCTACCGGTTTACACCATTTTAATCGCATTGGTAATTCCATCAAAATTATATTTTGGTTTCCTAAGCCTTCAAGGACTTGTAATGATGGGATTGTATTTATTGGGTACAGTATTGGCATTGATCGTTTCTTATATAATGAAGTGGTTCATTAATATCAAGGAAAAAAGCTTTTTCATTTTAGAATTACCTGTCTATAGAGCACCGAGATGGAAAAATGCTTTAACTACAATGATCGAAAAAGCAAAGATCTTTGTTTTTGATGCCGGTAAAATAATTATGGTGATCAGTTTATTGTTATGGACCTTAAGTACATACGGGCCTCGAAAAAAAATGGATGCTGTTATCGCTAAGTATGTGTTGTTGCAAAAAAACAACCCTGATAAAATTGATGAACTGAATAAACAAAAACAAACTGAATTATTACAAAATTCTTACGCCGGCATTTTAGGAAGATCAATTGAGCCTGTGATCAAACCTTTAGGGTATGATTGGAAAATAGGAATTGCATTAGTTACTTCTTTTGCTGCAAGAGAAGTTTTTGTTGGAACAATGGCTACATTATATAGTGTAGGTGATAATGCTGAAGATAACAGCAGCACGTTGCGACAAAAAATGAAAGCAGCTGTAAAACCTGATGGAACTAAAGTATATACACTTGCCACCGGTTTATCACTTTTAGTATTTTATGCTTTGGCAATGCAGTGCATGAGTACTTTAGCAATTGTAAAAAGAGAAACTAAAAGCTGGAAATGGCCTGTGATCCAATTGTTTTATATGACCGGTTTAGCTTATTTATTAAGTTGGGTGGTGTATGAGATATTTAAATAATGGGATTACACTAATTTTTACCCATTACACGAATTGCTTCTTCCTAAATAGAATATTCATTTAAAAATTGTTTTTAATTCGTGTAATTAGTAAAAATCCGTGTAATAAAAAAGCAATCTAATATCCTACCAACTCTACATTTAATTTCTTTGCTAATCCTTTGGCTCCCCATTTCATCACAACATCATGGTTCCATTTAAACAAGGGCCTTAGTAATGGGGCAAAAATATTCATCCATTTCTTGGTGGTTTTTACATCCCAGTTATATTGGACAGTCGTGATCCCATCTTCTTCTTTAAAATGCCAGAGCCCCTTTCCCTGTAATTCACCACTATATGCAACGCCTTCCATAAAAAAGGGTTCTTCTATATTACTAGATATTATATCAAATACCAGGTTATAAGGCAAAATGCTTCTCCAGGTGAGCCGCATTCTTTTTCCAATATCATTTTCATCGCCTTCTTCCAGCACCTCAACCTTCAAAACCCCTTTCCACCATTCTGGCCACTTTTCCTGTTCATATATAATATGCCATACCTCTTGAAGTGAGGACCTCAATTTCCATATTGTTACAAAGGAATAAGAGCGGTTTTGCATATTTAAATATACATTTTTTACTTGTGATGTATTTTATGACAATTTTAAACAGCCATTTGGCTCTTCAAATTTGCCATTCATCAAATCTCAGAAAAATATTTTAAAAATAAAAATTTGCCTAAATCCTTTACTGTAGTGTGTTTAATACAATTTTGGATATATTTTACTGCCCACTACTAAAAAATAATTGGTACTTTGTGTTGCATAGTACTGAAAAGTTTATATCTTTGTGTAACAAATGGCAGGAAATGTATCATCTGCTAAAAATTTAAAAAACAAAACGTCATGAATATTGATAACACAGCAAGCCAGATGAGGAAGGGAGTTCTGGAGTTTTGTATCCTTTCAGTGATCAAACAAGGCGAAGCCTACCCTTCAGATATTATAGATAAAATGAAAGCGGCTAACCTGAATATTTTTGAAGGAACATTATATCCGTTACTTACCCGTTTGAAAAACGCAGAATTTCTTACCTACCGTTGGGTGGAAAGTAATAGCGGTCCGCCACGAAAATATTTTTCGCTTACAGAAAAAGGTGCTGCATTTTATAAAGAACTCGAAGCCACCTGGAACGAATTGGCAAATGCAGTACAAGCTCTTTCGCAAGCGGAACAAGATCATACAAATGACAACTTCAACGATCCACAATAAAAAAAAGGCAAGTGGGGCCAACTAAAGAAACAATAAATTTTTAATCATGAAACAAGTAATAAATATAAACTTTCACGGGCAGGTTGTTCCGATAGAAGTATCAGCATTTGACATGCTTAAGAGATATACGGATAGCCTGAGCAGATATTTTGCTAATGAAGAAGGAAAGGATGAGATCATCAATGATATAGAAAGCCGTATTGGCGAATTGTTCCAGGAAAGACTAAAAAAAGGAGCAACCTGTATTACTGATGAAGATGTAAATGCGATCATCAATAGCATGGGCCGTCCTGAAGATTTTGAAGATGTAGAAGATGCAACATTGGCCAGCCAATTGACAGGTTCATATGAATCTTCTCAAAACGCTAGTGCTGATACAACGGTAAAGCATAAACGCTTATATAGGAATGAGAATAGCAAAGTGATTGGTGGGGTTGCTTCAGGAATAGCGAATTATTTTGGAATAGACTCTATTATTGTACGTGTCATATTTGTTATATTAGCATTTGCTGGTGGCACAGGTATTGTTGCTTATTTTATTCTTTGGTTAGCAGTACCAAGCTCAGCGTCAAATGAGATCGGTGGTGTTCGAAAAAAATTATACAGGGATACTGATGATAAATTTATTGCCGGTGTTTGTAGCGGTATAGGTAATTATTTCGGCATCAGTGCCTGGGTACCAAGAGTATTTTTCTTATTACCATTCTTATCTTTTGCTTTTAGATTAGGCCATTGGGGCTTTATGGATTTTCCGCAATTTTTAAGCTTAAGCTTTAGCCCGGGTGCATTGATCGTTTATATTATTTTATGGTTAGTTATTCCTGAAGCAAATACTACTGCTGAAAAATTAGAAATGAAAGGGGAGAAAGTAGATATGAATAGTATTAAAAATTCTGTTGTAGGAGAAATGAAAGATCTTCAAAACCGTGCAGAAGAAAAAGGTAGAGCGATAGGTGCAGAAATGAGTGCAGTTGCTAAAAAAAGAGGTCGTTCATTTGGGGATGTAATTGTTTTTCTTGTAAAAGCTTTCGCATATTTTGTGATCGGATGTGTGGCATTTGCGCTTATTATCGGATTATTTGCTTTAGCAATTTTCGCAATCGGAATATTTCCTTTCAAAGATTATTTACTTAGAGATGGCTGGCAAAATGCTTTTGCATGGGGCACACTATTATTTTTTATTGCAGTGCCGGTGATTGGAGTAATTACATTTATCATTCGCAGATTAGCAAAAGTAAAAGGGAGTAGCAAAATTATAAGATTTGCGTTTGTAAGTCTTTGGATAATTGGCTGGGCATCTTTAATTGGTTTAGGAGTTTCTGTAGCAAGAGATTTTAGAAAAACAAATAATGATACGACTGGTCAAGAAATCATTCTATCTAATCCTGCTGTAAGTGCCATAGAGTTTACTGCGCCGGACGATATTGTATTACGTAACAATAAAAATCGTTTTTTTAGGTTCAATGCATTCAGCGATGTTACAGACGAGGATACTTTATATATAAACAATGTACATTTTAGAATTCTTAAATCTCCAAACGATAGTTTTCATGTATCAATTAGTAAACAGGCTGATGGAAGAACGATCAAAGAAGCAGAAAGCACAGCAGGATCTTTTGATTATATGATTACTCAAACTGATAGTATTGTAAGAATGCCACTAGGAATTCCGATTAACAGGAAAAATAAATTAAGGAACCAAAGAGTAACAATACATGTATATGTTCCAGTAAATAAAAAAATAAAGATCAACGAAGCTATTTGGGATAAAACAGAAAATGCAATGATCAGTTTAGAAGGCAATCGTCATAGCGATTGGGCAGATTACTGGGGAAATGAAGAAAGAGGATGGACAACTAATGTGGAATACATCATGAAGGCAGATGGCCTTTATACAATGGAAGGAGAAAAAGCGACTGAAGCAAAAAGGATCACAATAGGTAAGGGACGAATAGATATCAATGAAAATGGTAAAAGGATCATAATAAATGGTGACGAGATCATTATCAATGAAAAAAATATCGAAGAAAATAAACAAAGAAGAATAGATTCTATTGAAAACAAAATGGAAAGAGAAAAAGATTCATTGAACAAAATAATTGAAGAAAAAAAGAACAAAGAAAAAGAAAAGGTATTAAAGCAAGGAAGTGAACCAAGCGCTTATTCAACTCCTATTGGTTTGCAAATAATTAATTCGCTGATGTAAAAAGTTTCAATAGTTGAGTTGAAGTTGAAGCAAAAAAAGATCCTGTCGCTTGCGATGGGATCTTTTTGCACATAGTATTAAATAATTAATATGAATATCTTTATTCATATATTCAGAACTTATTATCATAATTTTGCAGAAATTTTATCTAATGAGTTGTTCTATACGACATTTTTTTATAATCATTCTTATCGCTCTTTCTCAAACCGTTTTTTCGCAATGCCCGGCACCCATTCATATAAGTATTGATACAGTTATAACTACTGAAAGCCGTTGTAATACTTCGGGTACCGCTACCGTTAGTGCAGTGGATGGAGCTGCTCCATTTACCTATAGTATTATATCAGGTCCTGTATTAGCATCGCCGCAGGCAGGTAATTTATTCCAGGCACTTAGCCCGGGATCTTATACAGTATTGGTAACAGACAATTGTAATCAATCAACAACAAAAAATTTTACGATCATCGGGTCGTATCAAGAACCAGAAGTTAATATCATTTTAGAATCGCCGGAATGTCCAGGAGGAGCAAATGGAAAAGTAACTGTAGAAGTAACAAAAGGACGCTTGCCTATTAGCTATTCATTAATAAGTCCATCACCAATCCTTGCAGGTCCGCAGGTTTCAAATGTTTTTACAGGGTTGGTTGCAGGAAGTTATACTTGTCAAATAACAGATTCATGTAATAATTTTCAAACAAGAACTTTTACAATTATCGATGCACAAACACAAAATATTTATTTGAGCAATCAAATATTCAAATGGCAAGCTTGCGATTCGTTTGCCTTAGGGTATACCGTTGCTAATTTTAATTTTACTGAATTACGTTTCCCTATTACGGCTACATTTACGGTAGGTACTAATGTACCTGTTACCCATATTTTAAATAAAGGAATCGATAATATACTCAGATTAGATACTTTCTTTTTTAGGTATGCACATGTTACAAATGCTTATGATCCTTTTTCAATAAAAATAACAGATGTCTGCGGAAATACTTTTACGCATAATGATCAGCTTCATTCTTACCTGGATATGTATGAAAGCCCCTACAACATTTCCGGATGTAGCAGACAAATAGCATATAAATTAGATGACCTGAAAGATAACAGCAATCCACAATCTTCATTAGTGCCACATTGTGCTACTATCACTTACACGCTGATAAGTCCGGCTGGCGTCACTTTACTTACGCAAACAAACAACTCGTTTTTTACAGGTTATCCTGCCGGGATTGGTTATAAAGTTATCAGGGAAGACTGCTGCAGAAAGGATACGCTTGTTTTCGATTGGAAAGAAACACCACAATTAAGTATCCTATATGATCTATCCCCTCAATATACCTGCAAAGAAAATACTACGGGATTAAGGTTATTTGCTAATATAAATACATTCATTGCACCACTTACTGTTGTATTGGTATCCGGTCCCCCTTCAATTACTTTTTCAGACGGATCTGTTAAAAATTACGTCTATCCAGATACGTTAGCTACGAAAGATCCGACAGGAGGTTTAATAATTGATTATCTGACTACAGGAAGTTACAGCTTCGTAATAACTGATACCTGCGGCCAAGTATTTCCCTTGAATGTTACCGTTCAGCCATCAGATCTGCGTCATTCATCTATATCAACAAAAATTGAAAGAGGCTGTCTTGATAACAATAAAATTGTTTTGCAAACAACATCCAATACAGGAGCTTTTTTTGGAAATGACCCTACTCCGGCATATGTTGACATCACTGAATTACCTGGCTATATAAAATTAATTAATCAGGATGCTTACACTGATTCTGCAGTAAATCTTGCTCCCGGGATTTATCATTTGAATTATCATTATGATAATCCATGGCGTCGGGCTTCATTGCCGATCCTTATTGCAAAAGGAATGGAAGATATCATCTGCGATTCTATCATATATACTACAGTAGTTCCTGAATATACACAGCCGCTTTTTACAACTCCGTTAGCAATAGCGGTTTGTGGAGAAACAGGAAATGTTGCATTGTTGCCCGATAGTAGCCGAGGTGTTTTCCCTTACACTTACCAGATCATTGAAGGACCAATAACCACTTCAGAACAATCAAGTCCGATATTCAATAATTTGACTAAAGGTGTATATACTTTCAGAGTATCAGATTTTTGTGGCAATAGTTACTCAAGTAGTATCGCTATTGATACTTTAATATTTCCTGATATAGTTACCATCGGTAGTACATGTAAAGGCGACTCTGCAATTTTTCAGGCACCGGTAAATCCTTATTATAGTTATGTGTGGTTAAAGCCCAATAACACGATATCACAAAAAGATTCTATTGCTTTATTTCCTGTTACAGATAGTGATACTGGTGTTTATAAACTTATTGTCTACAGTGCTATTAATGGTTGCGTAGATACAAAAACTAAATATTTACGTTTTGATTTTTGTTCACCTGTTCCCATTCATCTTGTAAGCTTTTCAGGTATAATTAATGATGTAGGCGTATTAATATCCTGGAATACTTTAAGCGAAATAAATGTATCACATTATTATATTGAAAGCAGCGATGACGGCATTCATTTTTATCAATTACAAAAGATCAGCGCAAAAAATAAAAACAATAATTTTTATAATTATATCGATAAGGAATTGCTATCAGGTAAACGGTATTACAGGCTGGTTCAATATTCTGCTGATGGTAAAATATTGCATTCAGATATTATTCATGTAACCCGATCAACAAATGATCTTATTACTATAAATAACAATCCGGTTAAAGATCATTTAGGGATTCAATGGGAAACAAGAAAAAACACTACAGGTGCTGTTACTATTACAGATATGAGTGGGCGGACCATAACTGTTAAAAAATTATTACTTACAAAAGGGAATAATTATATTGCAATGCCTCTTCAATCAATTTCAAAAGGCATATATGTTGCCACGTTTAAAAGTGAAGAAAATATAAAAAGTTTTAAATTCATTAAAGAGTAAATGTCATGGAAAATACTTCAGGGTTAAAACTTATTTTAACCGGCGCAACAGGAATGGTAGGCGAAGGAGTATTACACGAATGCTTATTACGTGATGATGTAGTGGCGGTGCTGATAATTAATAGAAAACCTTCTGGGATAACTCATCCTAAATTAAAAGAAATAATCCATGCAGATTTTTTTGATCTTTCTCCAATTGAAAACGAATTGACAAATTACGATGGTTGTCTTTTTTGTTTAGGTGTATCATCAGTAGGAATGAAAGAACCTGAGTATTTTAAAATGACCTATACTTTAACCATGAATGTTGCTCAAACACTTTCGAGGTTGAATGACGGCATGACCTTTTGTTATATCTCAGGAGCTTCTACAGATAGTTCTGAGAAAGGAAAATTGATGTGGGCACGGGTAAAGGGAAAAACAGAGAACGACCTGATAAAGCTGCCTTTTAAAAAAGTATATAATTTTCGTCCGGGTATAATTGAACCAACAAAAGGGTTAAAAAATACATTGGGATTCTATAAATACTTCGGATGGTTATTGTCAATAATAAAATTATTCTGGTCAAATGGCTTTTGCACTTTGAAACAGTTAGGCGATGCAATGATCAATGCTGTTAAAATAGGATATGAGAAACAAGTGCTCGAAATAAAGGATATAAAATTATTATCACAAGGAACCAAGAAATAATATTTTATAAGCATCTGCATTGCTCTCATCAAAACCTCAGATTTTAAATTTACTTTTGCCCAATATTATAAAGTAAATGAAAAATACTCCCTTTACAAATAAACACATTGCCCTTGGGGCAAAAATGGCTGAATTTGCCGGGTATAACATGCCTATTAGTTATAGCGGCATTAACGATGAACATGCAGCTGTGCGTAACAATGCCGGCGTGTTTGATGTAAGCCATATGGGTGAGTTTATTTTAAAAGGAGAGCATGCGCTGGACCTTATTCAGCGTGTAACAAGCAATGATGCTGCAAAACTAACTGCAGGAAAAATTCAGTACAGCTGTTTGCCTAATGACACCGGTGGTATTGTAGATGATCTCCTGGTATACTGCCTGGAAGAAAACAAAGCATACATGCTGGTAGTGAATGCAAGCAATATTGATAAGGACTGGAACTGGATAAGCAAACACAATGATCAGAAAGTTGAAATGCACAATATTAGTGATAAAACTTGTTTATTGGCAGTGCAAGGTCCAAATGCTTGTAAGATATTACAACAACTAACGGATAAGGATATACTTAATTTAACTTATTATACTTTTATAAAAGGAACTTTTGCCGGTGTTGAAAATGTGTTGATCAGTGCAACTGGTTATACAGGCGCAGGCGGCGTTGAAATTTATTTTGAAGATAAAGATGGAGCAGCTGAAAAAATATGGGACGCTATTTTTGCTGCTGGCGCAACTGATGGTATTAAACCAATTGGCCTGGGTGCAAGAGATACTTTACGTTTGGAAAAAGGATTCTGCTTATATGGCAATGATATTGATGATACAACCTCCCCTTTAGAAGCAGGTTTGGGCTGGATCACAAAATTCAATAAAGAGTTTACCAATAAAGCTTTTCTTGAAAATCAAAAAGAAAAAGGTGTAACAAAAAAACTAGTGGGTTTTGAAATGCAGGAAAAAGGAATAGCAAGGCATGGTTATGATATTAAGGATTTTGACGGAGAGATAATTGGTAAAGTAACTTCAGGAACACAATCTCCATCACTGGGGAAAGCAATAGGGATGGGATATGTAGAAAAACAATATGCAGAAATTGATAAAGAGATATTTATCAGCGTACGCAATACTTTATTAACAGCAAAAGTGGTAAAAACTCCTTTCTTATAAAATTTGTGTGCTGAAATATCATGTCAAGTATTCATCTAACAACATTTATTGCTGCTCCTGTAGAAAGAGTGTTTGATCTCAGCAGAAGTATTAACCTGCATAAAATTTCTACGGCTGATACAAATGAAGAAGCTGTTGCAGGAAAATTGTCCGGATTAATATGCGAAGGAGAAAAAGTTACCTGGAAAGCAAAACATCTTTTCAAGATCAGGTTCTTTACATCTAAGATCACAAAAATGGATTTGAACAGTTTCTTTTGTGATGAAATGACGAAAGGAGATTTTAAATCATTCAGGCATGAGCATCATTTTAAGCAAGTAGACAATGGTACGATAATGATCGATGTGCTTGAATTTGAAAGCCCTTACGGATTGATCGGAAAATTATTTAACCAGTTCTATTTAAAAAATTACCTTGAAGCTTTCCTGCTGAAAAGAAATAAGATCATTAAAGATTATGCGGAAACCCAGAAATGGCAAGCACTTTTAAATTATTATAATTAATACTTTTACAAAATACATGTTGCAGAAACCTACACTACATACCTGTCTTTCACCAGCGTTATTGGATCAATACCAGTTATCACATAGCATTGTGGTGATCATCGATGTTTTTAGAGCCACTTCTACTATAGCATCAGTTTTAAAGAATGGTGCCAAGTGTATTATACCTGTGGATGAAGTTGCTAAAGCTATTGATATCAGTAAAAAAATAGGCGGTATTGCTGCTGGAGAAAGAGATGGACAAATTGCAGAAGGCTTACAACATGGAAATTCTCCTTTGGAATATTCTCCTGAATTTATTGGCGGTAAAACGTTGGTACTAACTACTACCAACGGAACAAAATTATTACACATGGCATTGGATAGAAATGCTGATACAATCATAACGGGTTCATTTCCAAATTTATCATCGGTGTGCAGTTATTTATTAGAACAAAACAAAAATGTTGTACTTGGTTGTGCCGGTTGGAAAGATCGTTTTAATATAGAAGATACCTTGTTTGCAGGCGCAGTAATAAGCCGCATCAAAGAAAATTTTACCATTCATTGCGACAGCTCTTTGATGGCGCAGATTTTATATGAGCAAAATAAAAACCACCTCATGGGTTTTGCACCAAAACTTACTCATTATCATAGATTAGTAGATAGGTTCGGCTTGATCGACGATATTGAATTTTGTTTAACACCGGATTCTGCAGATGTGCTTGTTTTGTATGAAGATGGCAAGCTTATTACCAGGTAATTTCTCCGAATGTATTAAAAGCCTATTTTAACCTTTCTTTTTCCACAAAGTTTCCTTTTATTGCTCAACCCTCAGTTATTTTCCTTTACTTTTGCAAATTGCCTTTTTCAGAATGGAACCTTTAAAATGGCAAGGGCAAAATTTCGTAGATCGTCACTCTTAAAACGTACACAGCTTGGCTTTATCGCACCTTATTAAATACGTATATAACACCGGCTCTGATGAAGTGATCCGCAGGGGCAAAAAAATCTTAGGCTCTGGTTATGTGGAAATGGCAGATCATGATGAACTGTTGAATTCAGTGGCTTTCAGGGTAAAGGATGATACTTACAATACTTATTACAAAGTAAATATTCAAAAGTACCACGACGCAAAATCTTTGTCACTAAGATGCACCTGTCCATACAATTTAGGAGATATATGTCGTCATGAAGTTGCTGCATTATTACAATTGCAGGAACTGATCGATAAAAATATGCTCAATGGTAATCGCATTGAATACAATCAACGCCATACCGTTGCCAAAATGAAATTCATTGATGTTAAGATAATGCGTTTATTGGCTTCCATTGCTGTATTCAACGACGCTGAAAAATTATTAGAAACAGAAAAGGCAACAATTTTATCTGCGGAGAATGAACGTGTGGAAGCAGAATTAAAAATAGATGGCGAAGTATTTCCCTTAGTGATCCAAAAGAACGACGAAAGGAATTTTGACACCTCATGTAAATGTAATGAAACAGAGCATCCTCTTTGTATTCATAAAACAGCTTTGTTTTTACAGCTATTAAATTTGTCTGGTCCTTATTATTTTGATAATATCCGTAATTGGGATAAAGAGAAAAATAAATTACTCCAGATCTATGGTTATAGTTTAGAGGATGACCTTGCTGGAAAGTTTGAATTTATTTATAAAGAAGGTAAACCCTTTTTGAAAGTATTAGATAGTTCTATCAAAAGAGTGGCAGTGGCTCCGCCGGCCCCACCTAAACCGGCTTATATGCAAAGTCCTGTGGCTGTTACTACAACTGTAGCTCCTGAAGTTGCTGTTGCTTCAAAAAAGCTGGGATTGGTATTTAACTTCAACTCTACAGTTTATCCCTATTTTACAATTGATGCCATACAAGGCGTATCAAATGATGCTAATAACAATTATGTTGGAAAGATCGAGAAATTGGATCTCACTAAATATGTTGACACTGAGCAGTACAGTGAGGATGATAAAATGCTTTTACAGCAAGTAAGAAAATTGCAACCTTCAGAAGTCAATAAATACCTCAACAGGAATTCTCCATTTAGCGGAATATGGGAAAACATAATTCATACTGAAGGAGATGAATTACCGGAAGAAACAAAATCATTGATCGCTGAATATCTTCATCCAAAATTAAAAAAGATATTTACCGAGCATTGCAGAAACCCGTTTGTTTTCTATTTGCCGGAAAAGAAAAACTTTACAACTGATAATATTGTTGAAACTTCTATCAGTGAAGATTTTATAGAACCTCATTTTAAAATCGCCGCTAAGAATGGGCATTTTGAATTATTAGGTCGTTTCAATATTAACGGAGCTTCACAGCCTATTACAGATAATGAATGTAATAACAGCCTATTGTTTTTATACAACCATACATTTTATTTATGGCAAAGGGTTGAAGATGTTTTGCAGGCAGAAAAGTTTTTGAAGAACGGAGCTATCAAGCTTAGTAAAGAAAACTGGACCAACCAGATGCAGAATATCATCATGCCGCTGACGAAAGATTATAAAGTTGAATTTGATAAATCACTTGTAAAAGAAATTAAGAGCGGTGAGCCTGAAATAAAATTGATGTTGCAAGAAAAGGGTGACTATCTTGTGTTTCAGCCAATATTTACTTACAAAGGATTTGAAACAAAAGCATCAGATAAAGAAACGATCACAATACCGGATGGCGATAAAATATTAATTGTACATCGTAACAAACCTGCTGAACAACACTTTCTTGAAAAATTAGCTGGCTTACATTCTCAGTTTAGTTCTTCTCCTGAAGGAAACGGATTGATATTGAAAGGTGCAGATATTCTTCGAAATAACTGGTTCTTCCTTTTTGTGGATGCAATGAAGGAAATGAAAATACCGGTATTTGGATTTGATGCATTGAAGAATTTTAAATTCAATACAGCAAGACCTTCTACTCATATTCACGTTAGCAGTGGATTGGATTGGTTTGATGCAAAAGTGGAAATTGATTTTGAAGGACAACGTGTAGGTATTGCCGATATTAAAAAAGCAATCACTGCCAAACAATCTTTTGTTCAGTTAGGTGATGGTACATTAGGGATCTTACCTGATGAATGGTTACAACGTTATTCATTACTATTCAAAGTTGGTGACGGCAAAAGTGATAAATTGCGTTTATCAAAATATCACATGAGTGTGATAGATGAGTTGTATGAGAACAGGAATGCCAATGAACTGAGTTTTGCTTTAGATGAAAAGTTTGAACGCTTAAGAGAATTCAAGCAAATCCCTGAAATAGACGCCCCTGTTAATTTACAACCGATCTTAAGGCCATATCAAACTTCAGGTTTTCAATGGTTGAATTATTTGAATGATGTTGGTTGGGGTGGTATTTTGGCAGATGACATGGGGCTTGGTAAAACGATACAGGCATTAAGCATGCTTCAGCATTATAAACATGTTGAAGGGGAATTAAAAGCCATCGTCGTTTGTCCTACCACACTTATTTACAACTGGGAAAATGAGATCAAGAAATTTGCACCAATGCTTACGTACAGGATCCATCATGGAAGCATGCGTACAAGGGATGTTGAGGAACTGCAAAAAGTAAATATTGTGATCACAACATATGGTACATTACGTAGCGACATTCATGTTTTACTTAAGATATTATATGATTATGTAGTACTTGATGAAAGCCAGGCAATTAAAAACCCGGCATCAAAGGTTACTAAAGCGGCTTGTTTGCTTACTGCTAAAAATCGTTTATGCATGAGCGGTACTCCGTTACAAAATAATACGTTTGATATTTTTGCTCAAATGAATTTCCTTAACCCTGGATTATTGGGAAGCATGGAATTTTTCAGAAATGAATTTGCAACACCGATCGATAAGTTTGGCGAGCAGGAACAAAAAGAACATTTACGTAAATTATTATTTCCTTTCATTTTAAGAAGAACCAAAGAACAGGTGGCTAAAGATCTTCCGGAAAAAACAGAAACTATCCTGTTTTGTGAAATGGAAAAAGAACAGCGCAAGATATATGATGCATATAGAAATAGTTACAGGGATAAAATTCTTGGAACTATTGATGAACAAGGTATTGATAAATCACAGCTTACTATTTTGCAAGGTTTGATGAAGCTTCGTCAGATATGTGATAGCCCTGCGATCTTGAATGAAGAAGATAAATATCCTAATCATTCGATCAAGCTTGATGAATTAGCAAGAGAAATTTCGGAAAATATAGGTGAACACAAGGCTTTGATCTTCTCTCAGTTTTTAGGAATGCTTTCCTTGATAAGAGAAAAATTAAAAGAACAAAATATTCCATTTGAATATTTTGATGGAAGTACCAGCAGTACAGATCGTCAAAAAGCTATTGAGAATTTCCAGAACAATGATGAGTGTCGTGTATTCCTGATCTCATTGAAAGCGGGTGGTGTAGGGCTTAACCTTACCGCGGCAGATTATGTTTACATTGTTGATCCATGGTGGAATCCTGCTGTAGAACAACAAGCGATAGATCGTACCCACCGTATCGGGCAAACAAAAAATATTTTTGCTTATCGCATGATATGTATCGACACGATCGAAGATAAAATTTTACAATTGCAGGAACGCAAACGAAAACTTGCCAGTGAGCTGATATCTGATGATACAAGTTTTGTAAAAGCTTTGAGCAAAGCAGATGTGGAATATCTATTCAGTTAATATTTATCAATAGAAAATTTATCTCTCTTTTTCATATTTTACGCTTAACTTAAAGCTTCATTTTAGCTGAATAAATGATGCCGACAAAAAATTATTTTTCATACCTGTTAAATCCGTTTGAGTTACTGCGTACAAAAAAAGTATTGCAGGTAAACCCTACGATCCCCCCTGTAAGGAAAGAGCCGGAGGCCATCAAGATCTTCGTATATGATTATGATGCAGAAAGTTTGGATGTTAAAGAACTTGATAATGTTGCAGATTGTTACTCGTTCATAGATTCCCCAAAAGCTACATGGATAAATGTTGATGGTCTTCGCAAAAAAGATGTGGAAGCGATCAGTAATCATTACGGCATTCATTATCTTATAATGGAAGATATCCTGAGTATTGGCCAACGTCCTAAGATGGATGATATGGAAGGAATGGTTTTTTGCGTATTGAATATGCTGTATTTTAATGAAAAAGATTCTTCTGTTGAGAGTGAACAGATCAGTATTGTATTAGGTAAAAATTTTGTGATCAGTTTCCAGGAAGATGCTCACCGAGATGTTTTTAATCCCTTAAGAGAAAGATTGAAAGTGTATGGCAGTAAGGTCCGTACCAATAAGGTTGATTTTCTTTTTTACATGTTGATTGATCTTATTGTAGATAATTATTTTGTAGTAATGGAAAAGTTTGGCGAAAAAATAGAATTATTAGAAGAAGATATTTTACGGAATGCTAATACCAGGAGCCTTGCTAAAATAAATATGTTAAGAAAAGAAATGATCATTCTTAAACGAAGTGTAGCTCCGGTTAGGGAATTGGTAGGTGGGGTATTGCGAAGTGAAAATGAATTGATAGAAGATAAAACAGAAAAATATTTTAAAGATGTTTATGATCATATTGTTCAGGCAAATGACCTTTCTGAAAACTACCGTGATATGATGATGAACTTACATGATCTTTATCTGAACAATGTAAATCTTAAAATGAATGAAGTGATGAAGGTTATGGCGGTGGTGACTTGTTTACTTGCTCCTGCTACTGTTATAGGAGGAATTTTTGGGATGAATTTTGATAAGATACCGCTGTTACATAATAAATGGGGCTTTTTTATTTCAGTAGCATTAATGTTATTTGTTCCTTTAATAATGATAAGAGAATTTCGGAGAAGAGGGTGGTTTTGATCATTGAACACTGATAATAAAGAAAATCCTTCTATCATTATATCATCTTATTCACCGCATCAATAGCTTTTTCTAATCTTTCTTCATAAGTGCCTGAAATATCTACCCACCGCACATTTTGATTGATCATAATATCCTTGTAATGATGATATAATTTCAATCTATTTTCAAGATCAGGATATTCTCTTAATTCGTCTTTTACCCAGGGAAGGTCAACATTACAAAGCAGATAAAGATCATATTTTCTTTCAATGATCCGGTTCAATATCCAATGATGACATTTTTCAAAAACAAATTCACACCAAACTTTCATTACATACATATCTGTATCAATAAAAACAGGCTGGTCATCTTGCGTAGAAGCCTCATGTATTATTGTTTGCTGCCAATTACTGATCGTAAATTCTTCACCTGTTATCTGCCCTTTGGCAACATCCAATAAATTTTCAAACGTATAATCAGTGCCGTTAGCCAATAAATATTCCCTTGCATATTCCTTTACCCATACTGTACCATAATGATCAGCAAGCTGTTCACATAGTGTACTTTTCCCTGTACTTTCCGGGCCGATTATGACTATTTTTTTTACCATTTATTTTTTATTCCAAAGCGGTTTTGCTTTGATCACTTTTTTATAAACACTGCAATTTTCGCTATGTGCTCCGGGAAGATAACCTGCACTCATTAAAAATTCATTTACAATTTCTCCTCCGGTAAATTTAAAAGTTTTTTTAAAAAGAGCGGTCCACTCTTGTTTTGTTTTAGGATGTTGCTCTGCCAACCAATTTTTGAATGACCCGGATTCTTTCTGTATTCTCAGGATAGTTTTAGCATTTTCTATCGCAGCATTCACTTTTAATTTATTACGGATGATGCCGGCATCATTCAACAAACGTTCAATGTCTTTTTCTTTATACCCCGCCACTTTTTTAATATCAAAATTGTGATATGCTTTCCTAAAACCTTCCTGTTTTTTTAAAATAGTTGTCCAGCTTAATCCTGCCTGGTTAATTTCAAGGATCAACCTGCAGAATAATTCATTATCATCTTCTATAGGAAAACCATATTGTGTATCATGGTATATTTTGTGAACGGCCAGATCTTCCGGCTTCATAAAATTCATTGCATTGCAGTAACTCATAAATTGATTGATTGAGCGTTGCTCATTTTAATTTTATTTCTCCACGTAATATAACCCATTACAGCAAGTATCAAAAAAACAAGGTATTGAAAACTAGTAAATACTGCTTGCTTATAAAAGTACAATGGTATGGATGCTACGTTTGTAATGATCCACCATGTCCAGTTCTCTAATTTTTTTTTTGCCATTAGCCACATAGCAGTATAAGCTGATGCTGATGCAAATGAATCAGCTACAGGTACATTACTGGTTGTGTAATTTTTAAGAATAAAAAGCAGTACTATCCAACACACAGAAAAAAACAATATGGCAATTACCCATTCTCTTTTAGTAGAAGCAGTAATATGAATTTTTTTTTCAGTTGAATTGTTTTTGTGTCTGCTCCACATCCACCAACCGTAGATGCTCATAATGGTGTAATATAAATTGAGACTTGCTTCACCTTTTAAATTCCACCAGGCATAACACATGTATGTATATAATATAGTATTGATAAGCCCCGTAGGGTATACCCAAATATTTTCCATTCTTGAAAATACAACACTGACTATACCAAACACCACTGCAACAAATTCCAGTAATGCGGTATTTTTTATTCCCTCACTAAATAGATTGTATATTTCCGTAATGGTCATTTAAAATTTTGAAGTGTATACCATTGACTAAATTAAATAAAAAAAGCATCTCAATTGAAATGCTTTAAAGTTTTGATATTTTATAAAATTAATTATTCTGCTTCAGCTACAACTTCCGTCACTTCAGGTATCATTCTTTTCATCATACCTTCAATACCTGCTTTTAATGTTATCATTGAAGAAGGACAACCGCTGCAACTTCCTTGTAACATCAGATTCACTTTTCCATCTTCATAGCTTTTGAATTGTATTGCACCACCATCCATTTCAACTGCAGGCTTTACGTAATTCTCTAACAACTCTTTGATACGTTTTACCACATCATCATCATCTGCAGTTACTTCATTGCTGCTTTCGCTTTTCATGGCTGCAACAGCTTCTTCATTTACCACAGGTTTACCATCTTCCAAATATTCTTTCAAAAATTGTTTGATGGTAGGAATAACATCATCCCAATTATCTGATTCACTAGTTTTAGTAAGCGTAATAAAATTACTTGCTATAAAAACAGATCTGATGAAAGGGAAAGTAAACAACTCCTGAGCTAAAGGCGAAGGTCCTGAACTTGCTTCATCAGCAAAGTCAATGCTTTTTCCAGGGTACAATAATTTGTTAGCCACAAATTTCATTGTTTCCGGATTAGGGGTCATTTCAGTATAAATGCTGATAATGGTATTTCCTGTTTTTATCATATCTCACGTTTTATATCCCAAAATTAGCAATAATAGCACCAAATACGTTTACGAAAAACGAAAAGACAATCTGGCAGGATTTTAAATCAACGACGTTAACAATTGATTTACTGATTTTTATATGAAAAAAAGTTGCCATAGGTTGTATAATTTGTATTTTAGAAGTCTTAAAAAATATCATCATGAAATACGTATTAAGTATAGTAACCCTGGCTTTCTTCTTTTTTAGTGCAGACGCACAGCGTGTTAAACGCAAAGGTGTTACTCCAATAATGAAAAATGCCAAACAGGCTCAACAGCAAGCCAATTTTACTATTGATCAATTCCAGGGAAAATGGCAGGAAACTGGCAGGAAGACAAGGAAAGGAAAAGCACTTGCTTTTACCGACACTATCTATTTAAATTTTTACGAGAATGATAAAGTAGACACAAGACAGGGAAATAATCCAAATGTAAATGGAGCTGCAGAAATTGACGTTGATAATTCTTTGTTGGCTGCTGCAGATGTTTATACCATCAAATCGGTAAATGCATCCACAATTGTATTAGATGACAATGACAAATTCGTCCATACATTTAAAAAAACTGATAGCTTCTGGCTAGAAAAAGTAGGAAGAACAGTTGTTCCTATTGATACATTTAAAACAGTGGTAAAGGTTGATATTAATAATTTAATGGGGGATTGGCTGGTGTATAAAAGACAAGCTAAACCCGGCGAAGTAAAGACCCCGGCCATGCTTATCAAATATCTTAAAATAAAAAATAAGACTGGAGAAAATACTGCTACCGGTTTTGTAACTATTTATCAGAAAGATAAAGCAGAAGAACTGGCGTGTACAATTACAGTTCATAAAACAGGGATGCAACTTACTGCCGGCACTTACAGTTGGTACCTGCCTATTTATAAAGCAGACGGAAAGGAATTGGTGTTTGGTAATGTTGAATTGATGTTGAATTTCTGTAAACCTTTGTAAAGAGGATTAATATTATTTAAAAAGGATTGGCCAAGCCAATCCTTTTTTTATTTCACAAAGGGAAAATAATTTATTCCACTATCCTCAACTTAGCATAATTCAGCATGATCTTTTTTTCTCCGTTCAGTTCAAACTGAACAGTAGCTATTGGATTATGAGCAGCACCTTCCATTTTCATTACTTCGCCAAATCCAAATTTCTGGTGTTCTACTTTTTGCCCTGCTTGCAAATTACTTGTATCACTTGGGGCAAAATCTACGGAAGGAGTATGTTCTTTAGTAGTAGGTTTAGGAGGAACTAAATAAGCTGGCCTGCTGCTTTCTGTTTTTTGAGCAGGCTTTTGTGTTGCCCAGAAATTGTTAGCTGCATTGTTTCCCCATTGCCTTGCACCATTTGTTGATTGATTGCGAATGCCGCCACCAGCAAAGCTTTTGTCTATATACTGTTCAGGCATTTCTTCAATAAAACGACTTGGCTCATTTTGTTGCAGCTGCCCAAAACGATAACGGGCATTTGCATAAGTAAGCCATAATTTTTTCTTTGCCCTGGTAATAGCCACGTAAAATAAACGGCGTTCTTCTTCTAACTCTTCCCTTGTGTTAATGCTCATGGAATTAGGAAATAATGTTTCTTCTAATCCACCGACAAAAACACAACTGAACTCTAATCCTTTTGCCGCATGTATGGTCATCAGCTTAACACTGTCTGCTTCATCTTTATCGTTATCAGAATCCGTTAGTAAAGTGATTTGTTGTAAATATGCACCCAGCCCTTTATCTCCTACTTCTCCATCTTCTTCATTCATAGGTGTTTCAGTGAACTCTTTAATTGAGTTCAACAACTCCTGTGTATTCTCATATCTTGCTAAACCTTCTGTAGTTTTATCATTGAATAATTCTTTTACAATTCCCGAATTTTTACCGACGATAAAAGCAAGATCATATGCATTCTTTTTTGTCAGTTCACTTTGAAACATTTTTACCATTGTTACAAAATCATTGATCGCCTCAAGCGTACCAGCCTTGAAACCATGCATGGCAGCACTTTCAAGCACCTGCCAAAGTGTGTAATTATTATCGTTTGCAATAAGGATCGCTTTTTCAATAGTTGTTTTACCAATACCACGAGTTGGATAATTGATAATACGCTTTAATGCTTCTTCATCATTGGGATTAACAACGATACGTAAATAAGCTATCAGGTCCTTTACCTCTTTTCTTTGATAGAAAGATAAGCCGCCATAAATGCGATAAGGAATATTCATCCGTCTTAGGCTTTCTTCATAAGCCCGGCTTTGAGCATTGGTACGGTATAAAATAGCAAACTCATTATTGAAATAATGATTGCGTAATTTTTCTTCTTGAATAGAATCAGCAACATATTTTCCTTCTTCATTATCGGTAGCGGTACGTACAAGTTTTATCTTATCACCTTCACCTTTATCTGTCCATAATGTTTTAGGCAATTGATTTTTATTGTTGCCGATGATCTCATTGGCTACACTCAAAATACTTTTTGTGCTCCGGTAATTCTGTTCAAGCTTCACCACTTTTACATCTTCATAATCCTTTTCAAACTGTAAAATATTTTCTATGGTAGCTCCACGAAAACTATAAATACTTTGAGCATCGTCACCTACCACACAAATGTTTTCATGCATGGCTCCGAGTAACTTCATGATCTCATACTGAGAAGTATTGGTATCCTGGTACTCATCGACCATGATGTATTTGAATTTTTTCTGATACTTAGATAAAGCTTCAGGAAATTTTTTAAGAAGTATGTACATGTTGAATAATAGATCATCAAAATCCATTGCACCATTCTTAAAACAACGTTTTGCGTAAGCATCAAAAATACGTGCAGTAGCAGGACGATTGGCCCTTGCATCTTCCTGTTGTATTGCCCAATCGTTGGCATATTCTGCCGGTCCCACTAAACTATTCTTTGCAGCTGATATTCTGTTGTAAACTGTGTTGGGCTTGTATTGCTTATCATCAAGTTCCAGTTCATTTATAACAGTTTTAATAACACTTTTTGCATCATCCGTATCATAAATGGTGAAATTACTTGGATATCCCAGCTTTGTAGCTTCAGCCCTTAGTATTCTTGCAAATACGCTATGAAAAGTTCCGATATATAAATTTCTGGCTTCAGAATTTCCCAATACTTTTTCCACTCTTTCCTTCATTTCTTTAGCCGCTTTATTTGTAAACGTAAGCGCAAGAATATTAAATGCATCTATGCCATGATGCCCCATTAAATGAGCAATACGGGTAGTCAATACTTTTGTTTTGCCACTTCCGGCGCCGGCAATGATGATGATAGGGCCATCCTTGTGCATTACCGCTTCTCTTTGCGGCTCATTCAATTCCTCTAAATAGTTCAGCATTTTGCGAAGTTACGAATAGCTGAATTGAGGTTGAAGACTGTGAAGAAATATTTTATGTTACTATACCCGATACGGTCAATGTTCAAACGTTAAATCTTACATGCCAATGACAAAAAAACGCACTCTTTTTTTTAAATTGTATCATCAAATTTAAAAACCGCTATTATGAAAAATAAATTTTTATCAATACTGTTTTTATTTGCTGTATTGATCACTATAAACGTTTCCTGTTCAAAAGATGATTCAAGCCCAACACCCAGCGGCGGAGGCACACCCCCTCCAGGAGGCTCAGGCGGAAAAACTGTTAATATCACTGATTTTGCTTTTTCTGCATCGTTAACTGTTGCTGCAGGAACAACTGTAACCTGGACAAATAAAGGAGCTACTACACATACTGTAACATCGGATGATGGAACAAGTTTTGACTCAGGAAATATTCCTCCGAGCGGAACTTATTCTCATAAGTTTGATGCTGCAGGGTCATTTCCTTATCATTGTGAACTCCATGGATCAATGCAATCATCAGTGACTGTAACTCCGTAAGCCGACAAAACTATTTTGTCTTCATTGTCGTAAATTATTGTATGATAAGATTACTGTCATTACTATTGATAAATGCGTTGTTTTCATGTGATAAAGAAAATGTTTCACCAACTCCTGTGATTACAGATAGTACAACAATGTCTCCTAAAAAAGATACTACCTATTACTGGCTTGCCTTGGGAGATTCGTACACTATTGGTCAATCGGTGGCAACAACAGATAGATACCCGGTACAAACCGCAGCAATATTGGAGAAAGACACTATACATTTTGCGGCACCGGAAATAATTGCACAAACAGGCTGGACAACAGCAAATCTTATCAATAGAATAAACAGTACACCACCAACAAAAAATAAGTATGATATCGTATCATTATTGATAGGTGTTAATAATCAATATCAAGGTTTAAGTCAAGATCAATATAGAACAGAATTTACTTTGTTGTTGAATAAGGCAATAGCTTTTGCAAATAATAAAATTGATCGTGTAATTGTTTTATCTATTCCTGATTATAGTGTTACGCCTTTTGCTACCAGCTCAGACACTGCAAGTATAAGGGCAGAAATAGATGCGTTCAATCTTATCAATAAACAAATATCGATGACTGCCGGTGTTCATTATATTGATATAACCTCCTCTACAAGAATGGCACTTACTGATGCAAGCCTCATTGCATTTGACGGGCTACATCCTTCCGGTAAGGAATATGCAAAATGGGCCGAATGGCTTGCCCCTATAATTAAGAACGCATTAAAAAATTAATATCGGTTTTAGTTTCATCAAATAAATAGTTAACTTTAAAAGACCAGAATAGACCTTAGACAATAGCAATCAATTGAAAATAAAATGGATCAATAAGATGAAATCTATTCTACTTGTGTTGTTCTTTTTTGCAGCAACAAACTTAATAGCTCAGCCTACACTTTCACTTACACAGGTTATTAAAAATTTAAGCAGCCCCATGCAATTGGTAAATACCGGGGATGGTTCCGGAAGAATATTCATTGTACAAAAAGGTGGAAGGATACAGGTATATAGTAAAAACTATGATTCCATAGGGATATTTTTAAATGTAACAGGAATTACAAGCAATGGAGAAAGAGGGTTATTGAGCATGGCCTTTCATCCTGAATACAAGACCAACGGTTTTTTTTATGTTTATTATACCAATGGAAATGGGGATCTTGAATTGGCAAGGTACCGGGTAAGCACAAACGCAAATGTTGCCAACGCTGCATCAAAGGTTATACTTAAAACCATTCCACATCCCGGCCAATCCAATCACAATGGTGGAGAACTTCATTTTGGGAAAGACAGTTGTTTGTATTTATCAACAGGAGATGGTGGGGGAGGTGGAGACCAGTCAAATAATGCACAAAACACAACAGTGCTTTTAGGGAAAATATTACGTTTTAAAGTCGACACATCGAATGTTGCTCCGTATTATGATCTTAGCGTAAATGCACAAAATCCTTTTAATAATGAAGTATATTCTTTAGGGTTAAGAAACCCTTTCAGATGGAGTTTTGATGCATTGACCGGAGATATGTGGATAGGTGATGTAGGACAGAACTCTTATGAAGAAATAAATTTTCGTCGGGCAGATTCTTTAAGAGGAACAAATTATGGATGGCGTTGTTATGAAGGGAATAACTCATTTAATCTTGCAGGATGTGCAGGTAAATCAAATTATATTTTTCCGGTGTATACTTATCCTACACTAAGTCCTAGGGCTATAACAGGGGGAACTGTATATAGGGGGCAAACTTATTTAGACATGTATGGTTATTATATAGGTGCAGATTTTTATTCAGATACTTTTTATATAATAAAACATTCCACAGGCACAGACACTGTATTAAAAAAACAAAAATTATCTCCTTCAAACATGTCAGATTTTGGTGAAACAGAAGATGGGGAATTGTATGCAGTTTCATTAACTGCAAATGCAGTTTATCGTATTAAAGCAAATGGTGCCATACACTATATCTTTAATGGAAATGGTAATTGGGAAGATGCAAATAACTGGAGCAATAAAACCATTCCTCCGCCGACATTACCTGCTGGATATGTTATCACAATTGATCCTATTGACACAGGTGAGTGTGTTTTAAATGAAACGCAAACCATCTCGGCAGGGGCTACTATTAATATCTTACCGGATGCTAAATTCCGGATAATCAAAGACCTCATTATCCAGTAAAATGATTTTTGTATGACATTGGATGTTTAAACATTTATTATCTTGTTTAGATAAAACCTTGTTTATGAAACATTCATTTCTTTCCCTGATATTTTTACTTACAACAATTAGCGTATTAAATTTTTCATGTAGTAAAGATGATAGTGGAGGTAACACTCCCCCTAACACTGTAAATATTTTAGATGATTCTTTTTCTCCTTCATCACTAACCGTTGCAAAAGGCACAGCTGTTACCTGGAAAAATTTAGGAGCATCTGAGCATACTGTAACTTCCGATACAGGCTCAGAATTAGATAGTGGAACAATGGAGTCAGGAGATACTTTTACGCATACATTCAATACTGCAGGCACATATCCGTATTATTGCATATTCCATGGGTCGCCAGGGTCGGGAATGATAGGTACTGTAATTGTTACGCCATAAGAATTATGCAAACTCAATAGCAGTTTCTTTTACTACAGGTAAAAATAAATACCAGCATAATCCTAAAAGAAGAAAGCTATTATCAATATCATTTGTATTGTGAAATAGAGCTACATTATCATCTGTATTCAATCCGCAGCTGACCAATGGTTCAGAAAGCTCATTATTAAAAATGATCATTTCTGAGAAAGGATTTTTTTGCAAACGGTAATTATATTTTTTATCCTCAATGATCACATTGCCTTGATTATTCAGCCATTTATCATGTACCAACGATCCTATCTCTGAACCGTACTCATTTTTAAAAACGGTTTTTTGTTTCAGTGATCCTATTGTTTCAACATATACAAGTTTGTGATATTTACCGCAGGTGATACGGGCAGAATGATGCAGCGGATTGTATTTTAAGATCACTTTGCGTTCTCCATTTTCGGTTAAATGGTATTCCTGCAAGGCCGAAGCCGGATTACTAACTAAAAGCCATTTCATAAATAAGCAGTTGAGGTATCTAAAGTAAAATACATTTTTACATAAATGCAAGCATTTTGCATTGGTAATAATTAGATAACAACGATTGTGCATAAATCGATTTTATTAAGATGAGTTCATTAGGGCTATAAATACAAAATTGCCTACAGATAAGGGTTTTGTAAAAACTAAAGATTTTACTAAAAAAATACTAAAAAAATTAGTGTATATAAAAAAAACCATTATCTTTGGTACTCATTATTACTTTTACAACGCAAAACCAGATACATCACTTTAAAAACAAAACACATGGCAAACACAGAAAATTTAGAGAAATCAGAAAAATTTAAGGCGCTGAAATTAACCATCGATAAGATCGATAAGGATTTCGGAAAAGGATCGGTAATGATGATGGGGGATAAACCTCATTTAGAGCAGGAAGTTATTTCAACAGGTTCTTTAGGATTAGACGTGGCATTGGGAATTGGCGGTTTGCCAAAAGGAAGAGTAGTAGAAATATATGGCCCGGAAAGTAGTGGAAAAACAACCATTGCTACACATGTGATCGCAGAAGCACAGAAAAAAGGCGGCATGTGTGCGTTTATAGATGCAGAACATGCTTTTGATAGTTCATATGCAAAAAAATTAGGTGTCGATATAGATAATTTGTTGATCTCTCAACCGGATTATGGCGAACAGGCTTTGGAAATTGCAGACAGGCTGATCTTATCAGGTGCATTGGATGTAGTTGTGATAGATTCAGTAGCAGCATTGGTTCCTAAAAGCGAATTAGAAGGAGAAATGGGAGATAGCAAAATGGGCTTACAAGCAAGATTGATGAGCCAGGCATTGCGTAAGTTGACTGCTACCATTGCTAAAACAAATTGTTGTTGCATTTTCATCAACCAGTTAAGAGAAAAGATCGGTGTAATGTTCGGTAATCCCGAAACAACTACCGGCGGTAATGCATTAAAATTCTATGCTTCTGTACGTTTGGATATCCGTCGTATGGCGCAGATAAAAGATGGCGATGAAGCAATAGGTAACAGAGTGAAAGTGAAAGTGGTGAAAAATAAAGTTGCTCCTCCTTTCCGTAATGCCGAATTCGATATCATTTTTGGAGAAGGTATTTCTAAAACAGGTGAGATCATTGATATGGGAGTAGAATTAGGCATTGTACAAAAAAGCGGAAGCTGGTTTAGTTATGATGCTAATAAACTTGGACAAGGAAGAGATTCGGTAAAACAATTATTGTTAGATAACCCAGAAATGGCAAAAGAAATAGAAGCTAAGATCAGAGCTAAGATCGCAGAGATCGCTGCCGCATAAGATAAAAGTATAGTTGGGTTAGTAACTACTATATAGAGCCACTTCGAAAGGAGTGGCTTTTTTATATCAATTATTTTTTTTTAAGATCCTATTAAATAAGGTACCAATAGTTAAAGGAATAGACCTAAGCCAGATAGCCAATTGAATGAAAGTAGTAAAGACTTTGTGTTCGCTTGCCCCATAATGTTTCTTCACGAAAATACCCATAGCACCATAGAAATTTTTCACATAATTCAGGTCGCCTTTTTTTGTACTCTCGCCTTTGAAATGAATGATAGATGTCCCTGCAAAATAATAATTATTAAATCCGGCTTGTTGTATTCTGTAGCTTAGATCAATATCCTCACCATACATAAAAAATTGTTCATCAAAGGAACCGACAGTATCAATAACATCTTTTCTTACAAGCATGTATGCCCCAGAAAGAACATCTACTTCATTGTTTTCATTTTCATCAAGATGGCCGAGGTAGTATCCTGCAAACGTTTTTGACCTTGGAAAGATAGAAGTCAATCCACTCATTTTACAAAAGGTATTCCACAATGTTGGCTTACCTCTTTTGCTTTCTTTTAAATAATTACCGTTTCCATCAAACATCTTAACACCCAATGCTCCTGTTATTATTTGGTCTTCAATATGTGATAGACATTTTTCAAAACAATCTTCAGAAACAATTGTATCAGGATTTAAAAATAAAATGTATTTACCGGCAGCTTTTGTTACGGCGATATTGTTTGCCTTTGCAAAACCAACATTTTCTTTATTCCAGACAAATTGTACTTCACGAAATTTGCCGGAGAAAAAATCCTTACTACCATCAGTTGAATTGTTATCTACAACAAATATTTCTGTCTGAATATTTTTAGAGGCCTGCAATACAGAAATAAGGCATTTTTCTAAAAACTCCTTTACGTTATAATTTACTATGATGACGGACAGTTGCAAAAATTAATTGTTTGCCACGAATTACGGCTTTTTTATCGAAATCTTAAAACTAAGCTTTATAAGTACCTATCGGTCAAAACCAAGTTTGTTATATTTGCGCCATGATTAAATCCACATTAATAAAAGCTACAGAAGAAGGCGCAAAAGAATTAAAAAGGTTTTTTAACGGCGAATTTAAAATTTCCAATAAAGAAGGCATTAATAATTTGGTAACTGAGGCTGATCATGCTGCTGAAAAAGCAATTATAGATATTATAAAGAATGATTATCCTGATCATTTTATATTAAGTGAAGAAGCCGGAGAAATAGTAACAGATAGTGAATACAAATGGATCATTGATCCTATAGATGGCACTGTAAATTTTTCAAACGGAATACCTATTTGTTGTGTAAGCATCGGTCTGGAACACAATGGAAAGATGGTGATGGGTGCGGTATACAATCCATTGATGAATGAATTTTACTTTGCACAAAAAGGTTTTGGCGCTACGCTGAATGATAAAAAAATATCAGTAAGTAATAAAACAGAACTGATCAAATGCTGTATGGTGACCGGTTTCCCATATTCTTACCTAGATATGCCAAACGGTCCGTTAGAAACGTTTGAAAAATTTATCCGTAAAGGCGTGCCTGTAAGAAGGTTGGGAAGTGCAGCAATAGATCTTTGTTGGGTAGCCGCAGGTAGATTTGATGCATTTTTCGAACACAGTCTGAGCCCATGGGATAGCGCAGCAGGATATTTAATGGTGGAAGAAGCTGGCGGTAAAGTCACTGATATGGAAGGCAATCCTTATTCTCCCTACCAGAAAAAGATCATTGCTTCAAACGGGAAAGTTCATGACGAATTAGTAAGAGTTGTAAATGGAGGGAGCTTTTAAATATTTACGACTTACGATGTAAGAAGTACGATGTTAGCAACCTAAATAAAGATTTAACCGTCTTTATGGTAAAAGTAAATATGGGTCCCATCGAAATGCTAAGCCGTACAAAACAATTTGCAATTGATTGTGCTTACTTGACAATTTCTTTACCTTTATCGGATATAAATAAAGCTTATAGAAATCAATTGATAAGATCAAGTAGTGGAGCGGCAGCAAATTACAGAGCTACCCGGAGGGCTAAATCCACAGCAGACTTTATTAATAAATTAAAAATTACGGAAGAAGAATTAGATGAATCGCTTTTCTTTTTAGAAATGATAGCAGAATTTAATAAAAATAAAAGAGAGATTATTGTTCCAATATATAGATCAGGCGAAGAATTGTTGAAAATTGTTGTAGCATCTATAAAAACATCCCGAACTAAATAATATCGTAAATCGTACTTCGTACATCAGACATATAAAAATGGAAAGAACAGAAATAGCATCACTTGGTGAATTTGGGTTGATAGATCATTTAACTCAGAATAATGAAACAAAAAACGCATCTACGATTTTAAGTATTGGCGATGATGCCGCTATCATTGATAATTTTGGAAAACAAACTGTAGTAAGTACAGATATGTTAATTGAAGGGATTCATTTCGATCTCATGTATACACCGCTAAAGCATCTTGGTTATAAAAGTGTGGTAGTGAACCTGAGTGATATTTACGCAATGAATGCAATACCTACACATATAACACTTAGTATAGCTTTCAGCAATCGCTTTAGTGTAGAGGCGCTGGATGAATTTTATGAAGGTGTATATGCGGCTTGTGAAAAATATGGCGTTGATCTGATAGGAGGCGATACTACTTCTTCTCAAAAAGGATTTGTGATCTCCGTTACTGCCATTGGCGAAGTAGCTCCTGATAAATATGTAAAACGCAGTACAGCGCAAAAAGGTGATCTGCTTTGCGTAAGCGGTTTTTTAGGCGGTTCATTTTTAGGGCTTACAATTTTAGAAAGAGAAAAAAAGATATTTGCTGAAACAGGCTCTCAACCTGACCTTGAGAACCAGGCGTATATTGTGGGTAGATTATTAAAACCTGAAGCAAGAAAAGACATTGTAGACTTTTTTGCAGAAAGTAATATAATGCCAACATCTATGATGGATATCAGTGATGGGCTTAGCAGCGAAACATTACATATCTGTAAACAAAGTAATCTTGGCTGTATCGTGTATGAAGAAAAAATACCTATCCATGAAGACGCAAGACAGTTTGCATATAAATTAGAATTAGACCCTACCGCATGTGCACTTAGCGGAGGAGAAGATTATGAATTACTGTTTACCATCGCACAAGCTGATTACGATAAAATTGTTTTGAATGAACAGATAAGCGTAATTGGCTACATGACAGAAGAAAATGAAGGCGTGCATATATTGACCAAAGGTGGCAACAAACATGCTTTGATTGCCCAGGGTTGGAATCATTTGGGCAATCAATAAAATATGAATAAGGCCCAAGCCTTAACAAATTTTAATGAAGGATTAAATTTATATTTGATTCTTGAAGAGAATCTCTCTTATCCGAATCAATGAAGTATTTTTTCTTTTTTATAATAAGTGCATTTCTTTTTACTAGCTGCTCTGTAAGCAAGAGTAATTACAATCCCAATAAAAAATTCTCGCCGCTTGAATTAAAAGAAGACCTTTCGTTGGCAAGGAATATTCTTGAAAAAAAGCACCCTTCTTTATATTGGTATACACCAAAAGATAGCATGAACCTTTGTTTTGATAGTTTATATACTTCGATAAAGGATTCAATGACCGAGTTGCAATTTGGCTGGAATATTTTAGCGCCATTGACAAGTAGGATACGTTGCGGACATACGAGCTTTGGTATGAGCAAGGGTTGGAATGAGTTTATTAAAGATAGACGTATACCATCATTTCCATTGTATATGAAAGTATGGAGCGATACAATGGTTGTTTCAGTAAACCTCAATCGGAAAGATTCTCTAATAAAAAGAGGAACATTGATCACATCGGTTAATGGTATAAAAAATAAAGATTTGATCAGCAAAATGTTCAAGTATATGCCCTTAGACGGCTATGCAGATAATGTTAGCTATGTAAGGTTGAGTAGCAATTTTCCTTTCTTCCACAGAAATATTTTTGGGATATATAAAAATTATCGTGTAGGCTACATTGATAGTACTGGTATTGAAAAAACAACTTTGCTGCCAATGTATGTTCAGGAAATAGATACAACAAAGAAGAAGAAAAAAATTGTCCTGCCTAAGAAATCAAGAGTGCAGCGAATGTTGGAACGAAGAGAAAGCTTTCGGTCTTTAACGATTGACACTACAGAAAATACTGCAACCATTTATCTCTCAACTTTCAGCAAAGGAGAAGGGAAAAGGTTAAGGGCTTTTTTCAGGCAATCATTTAAAAAAATAAGAAAAGAAAAAGTAAAAAATGTTATCCTCGACCTGAGGAGCAATGGAGGCGGAGATATTGGGATGTATATCTTGTTGACGAAGTATCTTCGAAAAACTCCTTTTAAGGTTGCCGACTCCACTTATGCCGTTACAAAAACATTGAAGCCTTATAGTAAATATTTCAAACAGCGGTTTATTAATAATCTTGGTTTATTCATTTCAACCAAAAAGAAAAAGGACGGTAATTATCATTTTGGATATTGGGAAAGACATTTCTTTTATCCTAAAACAAAAAATCATTTTAATGGAAAATTATATGTGCTTATCAATGGACCAACATTTTCTGCGTCAACGTTATTTTGTAATGCTGTAAAAGGACAGGATAATGTGGTGCTTGCAGGCGAAGAGACAGGCGGAGGCTGGCATGGAAACTCAGGAATATTTATACCAGACATTACTTTACCGCATACTCATCTTCGTTTAAGAATTCCTTTGTTTAGATTAGTGCAATATAACCATGTTCCTAAAGATGGAAGTGGTATTCCTCCGGAAATGTATGTCCCGCCAACTGTAGATGCAGTTAAAAATATTGTCGATAGAAAAATGATGATCGTTAAAGAAATGATCAGGACTAAAAAGGGTTAAAATTATAATAGATTAAAGTTGTCTCTGTCTTTTAAAAAAGGAAAACGTTTTCTTACTTCATCTAAAACTACTCTTTGTAAAGTGATCGTAAAAATATCTTCATCATCAGTTTTATGATATAAAATATCACCAAGAGGATCTATTACACCAGTATTACCGGTATGGTTAATATTGTGGCCATCATACCCAACTCTGTTGACACCAACAACATAACATTGATTTTCTATTGCTCTTGCCTGCAACAAAGTATTCCATGCACTGCTTCTTTTTTCAGGCCAGTTGGCTACATACAATAAAAGATCGTACTCATGATCATCACCTTCTTTAGGGGCCTGGCGTGACCATACTGGGAATCGCAGATCATAGCATATCAGTAGATTGACCTTCCATCCTTTCACTGATGCGATCAATCTTTTATTTCCTGCGGAATAATGTTCATTTTCTTTTGCATATCCAAACAAATGGCGCTTGTCATAAAAACCAAAGTGTCCGTTTGGTAACATCCAGATCAACCGGTTATAATATTTTTTATCTTCTTCAATGATCAAGCTGCCTGTAAGAATGATATTTTTTTTCTTGCAGATATCTTTCATCCATTGAATAGTTTCGCCATCCATTTTTTCAGCTAACAATTTAGGCTGCATACTGAAGCCTGTGCTGAACATTTCCGGCAATATCACCAATTCTGTTTTTTGAGGAATGGACAATATTTTTTCAGTCAGCATCTTAAGATTAGCCTGCTTATCTTCCCAAAAGAGGGCGGTTTGTATTGTTGTAATGGTAAGGTCCAAATCAAAATATTTTATATAGTAAATCTACAAAAAATAAGGTGTTATTTTTGCATTATGTCAGAAGATTTGATCATACATGCCGGAGATAAGAAAGAAGCATATAATTCTATTTTGCCACAAATAAAGGCATTGATAAATGGAGAGCCTGATCTTATTGCCAACCTTTCGAACATTACAGCTGGCTTAAAGCAACAATTCAACTGGTTATGGGTAGGGTTTTATTTGGTTAAAGAAGATGAGTTAGTACTTGGTCCATTTCAAGGCCCTATTGCATGTACACGTATACGTTATGGAAAAGGTGTATGTGGCACAAGCTGGCAAAAAGCAGTAACATTGATCGTTGAGGATGTAGAAAAATTTCCTGGACATATTGCATGCAGTAGCTTGTCAAGATCTGAGATAGTAATTCCTATAATAAGAAATGGTAAAGTTGTAGGAGTGTTGGACGTTGACAGTGAACACCTCAACTACTTTGATGAAACGGATAAAAAATATCTTGAAGAATTAATAGGCTCCATTATATTTTAGAAGTATTATCTTTCCAGCCCCATAAATACCTGCATGCATAAGTTCTGTATGGGCTCCATTTTGCAGAGATCAACAACATTTTTTCCTTTAGTAATTTTTTATTGTCGATCTCAAGCTTATATAATTTGATGATACTTTGTTGAATACCGAGATCATCCACAGCAAAAACATCTTCTCTGCCTAAAGAGAACATAAGTATCATTTCCACTGTCCATTTCCCAACACCTTTAATTTGCGATAGATATTTGATCAATTCTTCATTGCTCATTTTATCTAATTTGGCATCAGTGATTTTTTCATCAATAAAGAACTGACAAACATTTTTAACATAGTTCGTTTTAGCATTGCTTAAGCCAATTCCACGAAGTGTTTCAAAAGGAGTATCAATAACCTGTTGTGGCGTTGGCTTTTTTCCTCTGTAGAGATCCAAAAATCTTTTATAAATAACAGCAGCTACTTTCGTACTTAATTGCTGACTAATGATAGAGGCACATAATGCCAGGTATACATACTTTTTTTTGGTAAGAATATATGTCTCCTGCAATTCGATGATTTGCTTAAGTTTTTTATCCTTCCTTAAGTGTTGTAGATGTATCATTTTTTTTAAAGATTTTTTTTACCCAATCTTTATTCATTGTAGGTAATTCAATGAACCTATAAAATAAAAAGCCCCCTATTAATACCAAGGGCAATAATAATATGACTTGTATGCAATAATTAATAAGATAATATTCAGTAAATTTTATTTGAAGTGTAAATTTCCCAAAAAAAGAAATGATGATAAAGTGAGTAAGGTATAAACTATAACACATGCCTCCAATAAAACTAACCCACTTATTTGTAAAAAAGGGTGAAAAAATATTTTTTGATAATATTAAATAAAAAAATAAAATACAAATGAAAGGCATAAAGTCAGGCTTATGATCATAATATCTTTCTTGCCAATCAATTCTCCATAATAGTAAAATGCAAATGATTCCAAGTAAACTATACCATATTTTATAATTATTTTTTTTAAATTTTGTAACATCTGTATTTTGAATAATATCTGCCAATAAAATTCCTGCAACAAAATAAGAAAAAGAGTATCCCATATTGGATACAGTGAATACTTTATATTTTATTAAAACGATTCGTAAAATAATAATAATAGCAATAGCTATTATACGAGACATTGTTTTATTCTTTTTATATAGAAACATTAAGAATGGTAAAATAATGTAGAATTGCATTTCCATTTCAAGCGTCCACGCCAAGGGTAAAACCAGCGGCATTACTACTTCAGGATAAACAAGATTGCTCGAATAAAAGACAGAAGAAATAAAATGAGGAAATAAAAAAGAAAATTCATACTTGTGTTTCAAAAAAACCAGCACACAAAAGGAAAAGATCAATATTAAAAGATACGGCGGCTCCAGGCGTGTAAGTCTTCTTAAATAATATTTTTTGAGAACAGGGGCAGATATTTCCTTTTCTGATCTGAAGAAGGTAGTAGCTAACAAATAACCGCTTAATACAAAAAATAAAAAAACACCCTGTACCAGGTTGAATATCCAATAATCTTCAATTTCATGATTGTGTATCTTATAAGTTGCATATGTATTAGTATGTACAAATACATGGCAAAGTATAACAGAAATAATAGCAATAAAACGAATGGAATCAACTTTGGGAGAATATGTGTTATACACAACTACTCTCTTATATTTATCAGGTATTGATTTAATAAATGAGCCCAATTGCATATTATAAAAACAGAATTTATTTTGTACCCTGTACCTACCTTATATTCCAGCTTATACCCCCATCTTTCTCATCTTTTAGATCAATACCTAAAGCTGATAATTGATTTCTTATTTTATCAGAAGTAGCATAATCTTTTTTTAGTTTGGCCTCTTTCCTGATATCGGCGAGTAATTGCATAATGCCATCTAACTTTTCATTTTTTTCGGCAACTGGATTTTGTAACCCAAGAATATCTTCTAAATAGGTCTTAAAAGAAGTTTTAAGCAGATCAAATGTTGATGAAGAAATTGCATTCTCAGCAATATGTCCGTCTTTTATAGAATTAATGATAGGAGCAAGATCGAAAAGATTTGCAATAACTTTTGCAGTATTTAAGTCATCGTCCATAAACTCTTCAAGCTCTTCGATTATTTTTTTTATCTTACTATCAAGTTCTGGATCTCCCGCTTGTTGAGTGTTATTTGGTATTTGTAGTTTGGTCAATACCTCATAAGCTTCCCATAATCTTTTAAAAGCTTTTTCACTTCCTTCAAGAGCGGTGCTGCTAAAATCTAACGTGCTTCTGTAATGACTTTGTAAAATAAAAAACCTTACAGTCATAGGACTGAATGCTTGTGATAAAAGAGGATGATTGCCGCTAAATAATTCTGTTAGTTTAATAACGTTATTGTAGCTTTTCCCCATCTTTTTACCATTGATGGTGATCATATTATTGTGCATCCAATATTTTGCAGGACTATGATGATTGCAAATTGTACTCTGTGCAATTTCACTTTCATGATGAGGAAATTGAAGATCCATTCCTCCACCATGAATATCAAATTCTGCTCCTAGATATTTTGTTGCCATTGCAGAACACTCAATGTGCCATCCCGGAAAACCATCACCCCATGGGCTTTTCCAACGCATGATATGTTCTGGAGCTGCATTTTTCCATAATGCAAAATCAGCTCTGTCTCTTTTTTCTTCTTGTCCTTCTAACTCTCTAGTTGTTTCTAGAAGATCTTCAATGATCCTTCCGCTAAGTTTGCCATAGTCATATTTGGATGCATATTTTTTTACATCAAAATAAACAGATCCATTTATTTCATAGGCATATCCTGCAGCAATGATCTGCTCGATCATATTTATCTGCTCAACAATATGCCCGGTAGCTGTAGGTTCTATACTTGGTTCTATACAATTGAACTCTTTCATTGCCCAATGGAAAAGGTTAGTATATTTTTGTACCAACTCCATCGGTTCAAGTTTTTCTAAAATTGCTTTCTTTCCTACTTTATCTTCTGCTTCTCTTCCTTCTTCTTCAAAATGCCCTGCATCAGTAATGTTGCGGACATATCTAACTTTATTTTTTTTGTGAGTAAGATATCTGTAAACCACATCAAAGGTTATATAAGGACGGGCATGCCCCAAATGGCTTTCTCCACTTACAGTAGGGCCGCAAACGTACATACCTACATGTCCGGGAGTGATCGAAATAAATTCTTCTTTTTTCCTTGTATATGAATTGTATACTTTAAGCGGCATAAATTATTTTAGTTACTAAAAGAGGTTGCAAATTACAAATTGAAAATGAAACAATAGGTTTTATTGTTTGTTCAGGTTTATGTCTGCAATGATTGGGAAATGATCGCTAAGTCTACGGGCAACCCGTGTAAACTGAGTTACCTTAAATTTTTTATCTACAAAAATATTGTCAATACGTAAATGCGGAGCTATACCACTAAACGTTCTGCCTATACCACTTCCTTTTTCTACAAAAGTATTTTGTAGGCCATTCCCAAGGGTCTCATATGCATAGGAGTTAGGGACATCATTAAAATCGCCACATACAATTAAAAAATATGGACTTTTATCCATCTCTTCACGTATCCAATCTGATTGTTTTTTTCGGTTGATCAAACCGCTTTTCATTTTATTAATGATGCTTTTTGATTCGGTAATATTTGTCACCTTTTCTTTTAAGGATTCATCCTGGATATAAGTAACATTTCCCTTGCTGAATTTTAAAGATTGCAAATGAATATTAAATACACGTATCGTATCCGTATTCTTTACAATGTCAGCATAATGGAATGTTGAATTGTAATTGAATGGGGCATGAGAAACAGACTGTTTATTTACTATTGGATACTTAGAAAAAATGATCGTACCAAAATGCATGTTGAGCCCAAACCAGTTCTCATTATTTTCATAAGAATAATGATAATAAGGGAATTTTAAAGAATCTAAAATAGTTGATAAATGTAAATAAGTGGTGCCAATGCTATCGCTGCATACTACTTCCTGGAAACAGGCAATGTCAGGCTGATTCTCATTGATCAATTGCATCATTTTATAAAACTTCTCATGAGTTTTAGAAAAATTGAGCACATCAAATTGTGCCACGTTCCAACTCATGATCCGTATATCATTGTCAGCTTTTTGCTTTGAGAATTTACCCGGTAATTTAAATGCTATTATATTATTTGCTGATCGCCATGTAATGGCAATTGTAATTATTGAAATAAGAGCCCATCGTGGTTTAATGAATAGCCAGAAAAAAATAAATAAAATGAGTACCGCAAGAAAATAGAAAGAGGCAATATTCATTAATCCGAATATCCAGTATGTTTCAGGATCAAGCCATTTAGAACAGACCGCTCCTAAAAACAATATAGCCACAATAAAGTTGGAGATAATAAATCCTTTTTTTGTGAGTCTGCGGAAAAGACTTTTGGTCATATTGTAAAGGTAAAACTTTAACGCTAACAATCATTCCGTCAGTAAAGGATGATCAAAGGTCTTCTTCGGCGGCTCTTTTCAAAATATTTTTTTCCTCATCGGTAAGAAAATGATAACCTTTCTGATTTATTTTATCTAAAATTTCGTCTACCCTTTGCTGAGTAAGATTAGAAGTTTTTTTATATGGAGTTCTGTTATCGGTTTTATAGAAGATCTTTTCTTTATCAGATCTTTTATTTTTGTCCGGATTAAATAAATTCATGAACCAGTTATATAAATTATTCATCCACACACTTCCATCTTTGCCTTTCCGTAAAAAATAAATGAATATAAATCCGGCAAAGCCACCGCTTAAATGAGCAAGGCTATGAGCTGCACTCATAGTAGCTACACCGGCAAGATCTATGAGTACGTACACTAAAGTAAGTACCCAGATAGGGATACCGCCATTTAAATTTTTTAAAAAACGATAGCCCGGTACCAATGTAGTTGTAGCAACAGCAATTGCCATTACAGAAGAATTGGCGCCTAGTAAAACAGCATTTCCAATTAAAGGCTTTAATGGAGGAATGAGGTAATAAGATAAAATAAAAACAATTGCACCGAATAAGCCTCCATAAATATAAATAGGAATTAATTTTTGATTGCCCGTAATTTCCTGCAGGATATAACCAAATGCCCACAACCAAAGCATGTTACTTAAAATGTGCAACACACCTATGTGACTAAACATATACGTCAAAATTGTCCAGGGCCTTTCAATTAATTGAGTAAGGTGGGCAGGCATTTCAAAGTATTGTACTATTTGTGTTGAATAACTTGCTTCGCTTGTTTCAAAGACAAAATAGACAACCTTTATAGTAAGTAATAATAAAAAGAAAATGATGTTTAGTGTAAGAAGGCTCACCAATGCATTGCCGTCCTGACCAAAAGTTAGCCTTGGTCTATTCCTTTTATAATTCGAGTATCTGTCTGCTTCCCCCATAATATTTTTTCTTCACTACAAATTTACAAATACCCCTTTAATAAGATTGTTACAATTTAGTAAAAAGATTTTTTGTTTGTTTTATTCCAGATGTATATCACCACAAACCCAACAATAGCGCCACCCAAATGAGCAAAATGGCCAATGTTATCACCCGGAGTAGGGTTGAGGCCACTGAAGAGATCAAGAAGTATGAATACCGGAATAACATATTTGGCTTTTACGGCAACAGGAATAAACATTACAAACATTGGTGTATTTGGAAATAGATAAGCGAATGCAGCCATAACACCCATTATGGCACCCGAAGCACCTATTGCACCATATTGCTCTTTGTACATTTGAATAAGTTGTGCAGTTGGTATTCCATCAGTTACCTTGCTTACTGAAGCAGCATATTGTTCAGCACTAAATGGTACTGTTAACTGAATAAAAATTCCTGCGCCAATACCACAAATCAAATAAAACAAAAGGAACTTCTTTGACCCTAAATATCTTTCCAAAGTAGATCCAAACATCCAAAGACCAAACATATTAAAAAGGATATGCCCAAAGCTGCCATGTAAAAACATATTGGTCAAAAATTGATGAGGCTGAAATGCAGAAGATTTATAATAATGTAATGCTCCCCATTCTGTTACATCAAAACCCGATATCATTACCTGGGCAAAATATGCCAATGCATTTATGATAATAAGATTAAAAACTACGGGTGCTGATCTTTGCAAAGAGTTGCCTTGTCTGTTAAAGCTCATATGGTAAGAATTAGGTCTAAAAATTTATTTTAAAATAAGTAAAACCACACATTCAATGTGATGAGTGTGTGGAAACATGTCTACCGGCTGAATTTTTTCTATCCGGTATTTTTCGCTCAAAAGGTTAAGGTCTCTTGCCTGTGTTGCAGTATTACAACTTACATACACAATTTTTGGAGCAGCAATTTCTAATAGTTTTGTTACAAGTTTTTCATGCATGCCCGCTCTCGGCGGATCAGTAATGATCACATCAGGTCGTCCATGTGCTGCAAAAAAGTTGTCATCGCAGATCTTGATGACGTCACCAGCAAAAAAATGTGTGTGCTCAATATTATTCAACGCAGCATTCTCTTTTGCATCTGTAATAGCTTCTTCGATCACTTCTACACCAATGATCTTTTTAGCATTTTTACTCAAAAAGATACCAATGCTGCCTGTACCACAATAAAGATCGTACACTGTTTCGGTTCCTGACAATCCTGCAAAATCCTTAGTAATGCTATATAGTTTTTCAGCCTGTTTTGTATTAGTTTGAAAAAAAGATTTCGGGCCTATTTTAAAACTATACTCTCCCAGCTTTTCTGTTACATATCCTTTTCCAAAATATACCGTGGGAGTAAGGTCGTAAATACTGTCGTTCCATTTAGGATTTATCGTATATAACAATGTGGTGATTGCTGGAAATTTTTGCAGCAAATGGTCTAACAGTTTTTTCGTTTCTGTTTCATCTTCATAACCAATACATACGTTCACCATCAATTCTCCCGTGCTGCATAAGCGAATAATGATATTACGCAGCCATCCTGTATGTTGTCTTATGTCGTAAAAAGAATAATTATTTTCTTTTGCAAATGCCCTTATTGTATTACGAATGCCATTATTAATATCATTCATTAAATAACATTCTTCAATGTCGATGATCTTGTCAAATATCCGGGGCACATGAAAACCAAGGGCATTTTCTTGGGGGACTACTTCTGTAGTTTTGATCTCATTTTCAGTAAGGTATCTTTTATTGCTAAATGTAAATTCAAGTTTATTGCGATAATGTTTTGTTTCATCAGCACCAACAATAGGATACATTTCCGGCAGATCAACTTTACCGATTCGTCTAAAATTTTGAGCTACTTCCTGCTGCTTATATTCAAGTTGTTTCTCATAAGGCAGCATTTGCCATTTACATCCTCCGCATATTCCAAAATGTTTACAAAATGGCGTTACTCTTTCTTTTGAATATTCATGAATACGGGTTGCTTTACCTTCTCCCCAATCCTTTTTGTTTTTTGAGACAAATACATCAACAACATCACCTGGTACTGCTCCTTCAATAAAGATCACTTTGCCATCTTGCTTTGCAAAGGATTTGCCCTCTGCCGCATACCCGGTAACTTCGATCTTTTCTATTAAAAATTTTTTTCTTTTCACAGCTGCAAAAGTAATCTATATATACTCTAAAAATTATGTTAATGAAATGTAATTATTGCCCGTACCAGAGGCTATAAAGTACTTATAAACCGTACATTTTAAATACTTTTGTTCATCCTATAATAAAAAAATGAAAAGATTACTTGTTGTTTTTCTTGCATTCAATTGCTTTTCTGCCCTGCATGCACAAAATTTTAAGGTTACTTTAAAAACCCCTAATTACAAAAAGGGCATAGCTTATCTGACCTACCATTGGGGGACTTCCCTTAATGTAGAGGATTCCGCTGCTATCAATAATAATGGCGTAGCAGTATTTTCAGGAAAAAGGAAATTGCCGGGAGGTATTTATTCGATCGTTTTTCCGGGAAAAACAAAATCATTTGATTTTTTTGTAGACAAAGAGCAGGTTATAGGTATTACCGCTGACACATCAGACCTGCTCAATAAAACAATTGTTGTTGGCTCCAAAGAAAATTTACTCTTTCAGCAATATCAAAAATTTTCTGCGGCAAAGATCGCTTTGATCAATAAGGAAAAAGTTGCTTATAATAATGCTGTTACAAAAGAAGATTCTGCCTTGCATGAGAAAAAATACAATGAATATAATAAGCAATTGAATGATTACAGGGAAGGGATATTGAAAAATTCTCCTAATTCAATGATGAGTGTGATATTGAAAGGAATGAGAGATCCCAAGGTTTTAAATAAAGCGCCGGTTACTCACCAGGATTCACTGGATAATTATTATTATTATAAAGACCATTATTGGGATGGGGTAACATTTATGGATGAAAGACTGATCAGAACGCCATTTTTTTTACCAAGATTTGAAAAATATTATAGAGAAATAATTGTGCAATCTCCCGATAGTATTATCAAGGAAGCCGATTATCAATTATTACTGGCACGTAGCAGCACTGAAATGTATAAGTTTTTGTTGAACTGGTTAACAGACGAATATATTGCTCCAAAATATATGGGACAAGATGCGGTATTTGTACATCTTTATAATAAATACCATAGTAAAGGGCTTACTTCATGGCTGAATGAAAAACAGCAACAAACGATCAGTAAAAGGGCGTTCATGCTAATGGCAAATCTTATTGGTGAACCGGCAGCAAACCTGCAAATGGTTGATACTACGGGTAAAGTAAGGCCTTTATATGATGTGGTATCTGATTATACAGTTGTAGTTTTTTGGGATCCAACATGTGGCCATTGTAAAGAAGAGATACCACGGATCGACTCATTTTACAACGCAATCTGGAAAAAAAATAATGTCAAAATATACAGCGTATTATCAGCAGAAATAAAAGATGACATCATACAAACCTGGAAAAAATATATTGCAGAACATGCACTAAATGAATGGGTAAATGTTTATCAAACTCCTGAAATGAAGAAGGCTGAAGAAGAGGCTGGTCAATGGGGTTATCATCAATTATTTGATATTACCACTACTCCTACTATATATTTGCTGGATAAAGAAAAACGCATCATAGGAAAAAAATTAACGGTTGAGCAGATCAATGATCTACTACAGGTGAAAATTTCAACTAACGCTAACTAAAGAATATTAAAATTCTGTTTATGAAGAAAATATATTTTCTGTCTTTTTTATTGTTGTCATCATCATATATTTTTTCTCAAACCTTGTTTACCTATGGGACGAACGTAGTTACAAAAGATGAATTCTTAAGAGCCTATAATAAAAATAAACCGCAGAATGTTGATAAGGAACAAGCGCTTAAAGATTATCTCGATCTATATACAAAATTTAAATTAAAAGTAAAGGCAGCAAAAGAATTACGCCTGGATACTTTACAGCAATTGCAAACCGATATTGATGGTTTTCGCAGCCAGGTAGAAGAAGGTTATATGAATGACGATAAAGGAGTGAACGATCTGGTGAAAGAAGCTTTTTTACGTGGGCAAAGAGAGATACACACTATTCATTTTTATGTACCCGTAACCCCGGATATGTCGAATGAAGATTCTTTGAAAGCATATAAATTAATTGAGGCGGCTTACAATGAATTAGTAAAAGGAAAATCTGATTATAATGATATTGCCGCAGAATTAAGCGCTAAAAATAAAATGGTCTTGAAGTCCGCAGACCTTGGTTACACCACCGTATTCTCAGTACCTTATGATTATGAAAATATTATTTATGGTTTAAAACCCGGAGCAGTTAGTGTGCCATACCGAACAAAAAAAGCATGGCATGTTTTTAAGAATTTAGATGAAAGAAGAAATATGGGTAAATGGAGAGTTGCTCAGATCTTATTTGCCTTTCCACCTAACGTAACAGCAGATATCCAAAATGAACTTAAAAAAAGAGCTGATTCAGTTTATGCCTTATTAAAGGCTGGTGCTGATTTTGGTGAAATGGCAAAAAAATATAGCCAGGATAAAAATACTTACATGACTGGGGGGGAATTACAGGAATTTAGTACCGGAAGATATGCTCCTGATTTTGAAGCTGCGGTATTTGCCTTAAAAAATGATGGAGATATTTCTGCTCCTTTGCAAACAGCGTATGGATATCATATTATTAAGCGTTTGAAACAAACTCCAATAGTTGCAGATGAAACTGATGAGAGTTATATGTTTGATCTGAAGCAAAAAGTTTTAAAAGATGGAAGGATCAATGTTGCAAAAGAAAAATTTCTGAATGATGTGTTGGCTAAATTGAAATACAAACGCAATGCATTAATAAAAGATGAAGAGCTGTATAAATATGCGGATAGTGTGATCAAAAATAAAAAGCTTGCTAAATATACCATTAATACAAAAACGGTTTTTTCTTTAGAAGGCAAAACCTACACAGGAAATGCTTGGTTAAAATATATAAATGATCAGGCACAAAGCGGTTCGATAATTACAGGAGAATCATCTAAGGATATGTTTAAAAAATATCTTTCAGCAATTGCTTTGAATTATTATAAAAAGAATCTTGAAAAATATAATAGCGATTTCAAATATCAAATGCAGGAATTCAAAGAAGGCAATATGCTTTTTGAAATAATGGAAAGAAAAGTATGGAGTAAAGCAGCAAATGATAGTATAGGATTGAAAACTTTTTATAGCAAGAACAAAACAAAATACATGTGGGAAGAAAGTGCTGATGCAGTTATTTACAACGCAGGAGATATAGAGGCTGCCCAACAAGCTATCAAAGAAATAAATGTCGGCAAAAGCTGGAGGCTTATTGCAGAGGAAAGCAATGCGATGGTACAAGCTGACTCAGGTAGATATGAGATATCTCAATTACCGGTAACAGTTAAAGTTACAAAAGGGATGACAACAGTTCCAACAGTGAATACAGACGGTACGGTAAGTTTTGTGCAGATAATTAATTTACATCCCGGTAACGAGCAAAGGACTTTTGATGATGCAAGGGGGATGGTGATCAATGAGTATCAAAATTATCTTGAAGATAAATGGGTAGAAACTTTAAAACAGAAATATCCTGTAAAAGTGAATGACGCCGTTTTTAAATCTTTACTTCAATAAGATTATCTTATTTGCTTAACTACGTTATAGATCACCGTTGGTTTACCCAAAGTATAGTAATGTAAGACCGGAACACCGAATCTCTTCAATTCTTTCGATTGTTGTAAAAGCCATTCAGTACCAATTTGTTCAACTTCTGCATCATTCTTAGCTTTAGCAACTGCATTAGATAATTCAGCAGGAATATCTACATGGAACACCTTTGGCAAAATACTCAATTGTTTTTTATTAGTAATTGGTTTTAATCCCGGAATGATCGGCACATCTATTCCTATGTTTCTGCAGGCAGCAACAAAATCATAAAATTTTTGATTATTAAAAAACATTTGTGTCATTATATAATCTGCACCTGAATCAACTTTTTCTTTTAACCTTATTAGATCTGTATCAAGGTTCGGCGCTTCAAAATGTTTTTCAGGATAACCGGCTGCACCTATGCAAAAATCAGGTTTACCCCCATTCTTAATATCTTCTTCGAGGTAAATGCCATTTTTTAAATTCTGTACCTGCTTAATAAGATCAATCGCATATGCATGCCCATCATGCTGTGGTTCAAAATGGGCTTCATTTTTTGCGGCATCACCCCTTAGTGCCAATACATTATCTATACCCAAAAAATTAAGATCGATCAAGGCATCTTCTGTTTCTCTTTTGCTGAAACCTCCGCAGATCAAATGCGGAACAGCATCTACATTATAATGATTTTTTATTGCAGCACAAATAGCAACGGTTCCGGGACGTTTACGTATCTCAACTTTTTCGAAAGTACCATCAGCTTTTTTCTTGAACATGGTTTCACTGCGGTGGTACGTAACGTTTATGAACGAAGGCTTAAATTCCATCAAAGGATTTAAATGCTCATATATAGAATTGATTGTCTTGCCTTTTAATGGCGGCAAAATTTCAAAAGAAACCAATGTGTCTTTTGATTGTGCTATATGGTCAGTAACTTTCATAAATTAAAAATATCAACAAAAGTAGTCAATAGCTGCTAAACTGATAGGCCTCACCGTCATAATCCTGATTTCTTTGCATTACTTTTGTCAAAATATCTGGCAATTGAATTTAATAATACGAACAAATAATCTGGTAAAAATATATGGCAGCAGGACTGTAGTGGATCATGTTTCATTTACGGTGGAACAGGGAGAGATCGTGGGTTTGCTGGGCCCCAACGGTGCAGGGAAAACGACATCATTCTACCAGGTGGTAGGCCTTGTAAAACCAGATGAAGGAGAAGTATTTTTAAATGATATCAACATAACGAAAATGCCCATGTACAAAAGGGCAAAAATGGGTATCGGGTATTTACCTCAGGAAGCAAGCGTATTCAGAAAGCTTACTGTTGAAGATAATATTGCTGCAGTATTGGAAATGACCAAACTAACAAAGCAGGAACAAAAAGAAAAACTTGAATCTTTATTGGATGAATTTCATCTTCAGCTTGTAAGAAAAAATAATGGTGATACATTAAGTGGAGGGGAAAGGAGACGTACGGAAATTGCAAGAGCTCTAGCTGTTAGCCCAAAATTTGTTTTACTCGATGAGCCATTCGCAGGAGTAGATCCTATTGCTGTTGAAGATATTCAAGAGATCATTGCAAAATTGAAATTCAAAAATATAGGCATCCTTATTACTGATCATAACGTAAATGAAACACTTTCAATTTGTGACAGAGCTTATCTTTTAATTGATGGAAAAATTTTTCGTGATGGCACTGCGGAAGAACTTGCTGTTGATGAGCAGGTGAAAAGATTGTACCTCGGAAGAAATTTTGAATTAAAAAGAAAAGATTATTTACTCAATAAGAGTTGAGCTTCCTCCTAATTTACTACTTAATGTTTTATTAACACATTGTGAAAAGCCTTTTGGACATAATGCCCCAAATAGACTGAAACCACTTACAGTCAAAGGTTTTAACAAAAAATATGCATAATAGGCGTAACAAAAAACAATTAATGTTTGTTTTAGTCACGCAATAAAGCCTTCTATCTTTGTGTTATCAAGGTAAAAAAACAATTACCTACCGTGCCTTCAAAATTTAGCTAAAACTGAAGCAAGTGCAATCGCACTATGATCGCTTTCCTCCTGAAAAAATAGTATCGTTTGCTCTCTCTGTGAAAAGGAAACAACATTGTTAATGTTTTAATTTTTTAAAAAATGAAAAAAGTATCATATAAAACAAAATTAGTATCACTTGCTATCGCTGTAATTTTCAGCACAAGTTTTACAACAAATGCAAATGCAGGTACTCTTTACGATGGCCCGTTACCGTTATCCCTTAAGTACATTGGCGTGGAAAAGAATTTTCCTGCTTTTAAACTCAGTATGTTCAATGCTGAAGAAAGCCAATTTACAATAGAACTTTATGATCAACACAATATCGTGTTGTATAACGAAGTGGTACAAGGAAATAGCGTTTCAAAAAAATTCTTATTAGATGTTTTTGATCTTAAAGATGCTGTATTAACTTTTAAAGTTACAGGAACTAAAACGGGAGAGTATTCAATTTATGAAATTGATTGTAGTACCTTAACCAATAAGAATTGGTCTGCAAAAAAGATTCATTAAAACCAAAAATCGGCAACTTATGCAGTATGTGTTTGCTCAGGCATTCATATACTGCATTATTTAAGTTCTGGTTAGGTATTTAAAACTTTTATTTCTGCTACTGTTTTTCTATCTTGCCTTCGTGCAATTTATACCGGTAGCTTGAAATTTTTATCTCCAACCATATCTAAGTTAGCCAGGATGCGCCTTTGGCGTATTGAAAACTGGAGTAGTCATCCTGTGGCTGCACAACGTGAAGTGTTACAACATTTGGTCACGTCTGCACAGTATACAGAGTTTGGAAAAAAATATAATTTCCATCGGCTTTTTACTATTCGTGATTTTAAAAAGACGATCCCTATTCATGAGTATGACGACATTAAACCGTACATACAAAGAATGATGAATGGGGAAGAAAATATTTTATGGAACACACCGGTAAAATGGTTTGCAAAATCTTCCGGGACTACCAGCGACAAAAGTAAATTCATTCCTATAAGTGATGAAAGTCTTAAGGACAATCACTTTCAGGCGAGTAAAGATGTATTAAGCAATTACTATAAAAATTTTCCTTCAAGCGATCTGCTTACAGGAAAGGGGCTTGTTGTAGGGGGAAGTCATCAGATCAGTAAAGTGAATGATGATATTCAATACGGAGATCTAAGTGCTGTATTAATGCAGAATTCACCATTCTGGGGACAATGGCTGAGAACGCCAGAACTAAGCGTAGCCTTATTAGATGAATGGGAAAGTAAAATTGAAAAATTAGCACAAATAACTGCGGAAGAAAATGTTACCTCACTGGCTGGTGTACCCACTTGGACATTATTATTACTAAAAAGAATATTAGAAATAAAAGGAAAAGAAACCATTAAAGAGGTTTGGCCGAATTTAGAGTTATACATCAATGGTGGTGTATCATTTGTTCCATATAAAGAACAGTTTGACAGGATCATCGGCGGTAAGATCAATTACCTGGAAATTTATAATGCAAGTGAAGGATTTATTGCCGGACAGGAAAAACCAGATGACGATGGGTTACTATTGTTTACAGAACATGGTATTTTTTATGAATTCATGCCTGTTAGTGAATACGGGAAAAAGAATGCAAAAACTGTTGGACTCAAAGATGTTGTGATCGGAGAAAATTATGCGTTAATAATTAGCACTACAGGAGGGCTGTGGCGTTATCTTATTGGTGATACTGTTCAGTTTACAAGTATCAATCCTTATAAAATAAAAGTTACAGGCCGACTTAAACATTACATAAATGCTTTTGGTGAAGAGCTGATCGTAGATAACAGTGATACTGCAATTGCTGTAGCTGCCAAAAAAACAAATGCTATTGTAAACGATTATACAGCAGCTCCTGTTTATTTTTCTGAAAAAAATAATGGTGGCCATGAATGGCTAATTGAATTTGATAGAGAACCAAATAATAAAACAGCCTTCGTATACGAACTTGATATTGCATTGAAAGAGATCAATAGTGATTATGAAGCAAAAAGATATAAAGACATCGCTCTGCAATTACCTGTCGTTCATTCTCTGCCGAAAGGAACATTTACAGAGTGGTTAAGAACAAAAGGAAAAGTTGGAGGCCAGCATAAAGTCCCACGTCTAAGCAACGAAAGAATAATAATTGAAGAAATATTGGCGCTCACTAAAAAATAAATTACTGCAACTATTTGATTAGAATTATTTTTGCCACGAACATAAAAATTAACGATGAAACTTCTTGAAGGAAAAACAGCCATTATTACCGGAGCTGCCCGTGGTATTGGCGAAGCGATCGCAATAAAATTTGCAGAGCACGGTTGTAATGTTGCATTTACGTATGTAAGTGATGGCAGTGCAGAAAAAGCAAAAGCATTAGAAGAAAAATTAACTGGGCTTGGCGTTAAAGCTAAAGGTTATAAAACCAATGCAGGTGATTTTAGTGCAAGTGAAATTTTTGTAAACGATGTTCTGAAAGAATTTGGTGCCTTAGATATTTGTGTAAACAATGCCGGTATCAGTAAAGATAATTTACTGCTTCGTATGACACCTGAGCAATGGGATGAAGTGATGACGGTGAATTTAAAAAGTGTTTTCAATATGACGAAACAAGTTATTCGTCCGATGATGAAAGCTAAAAGTGGCAGCATCATTAATATGAGTAGTGTAATTGGCGAAATGGGTAATGCAGGTCAAAGCAGTTATGCAGCAAGTAAAGCGGGGGTGATCGGTTTTACTAAAAGCGTTGCAAAAGAATTAGGAAGTCGTAATATTCGTTGCAATGCAATTGCTCCGGGTTTTGTAGAAACAGATATGACTAGCTATTTAAAAGAAGGCGATGCAGCTGATAAATACAAAGCAGGAATCCCTTTAGGGAAATTTGCCACTGCAGAAGATATTGCGAATGTTACTTTATTTTTAGCAAGTGATCTAAGCAGTTATGTTACTGGTCAAACGATCAGTGCTTGCGGGGGATTAAATATTTAAATTTTTCACAACATTTTTAATTGTCTGATATTAACAAAATGTCAGACTTTTTTTATAATCCCAATTGTTTTATCAAAAAAACCATTTTTAAATTTTTTTAATACTTTATGAAAAAAATAATCTTAGTTGTATCCTTTTTTATTTTAATTGGTATTGTAAAAGCACAGGTTTATATTCAAGGGGGATTGACTCTATCTAATATTACGAAACCAAATGAGGTTGAAACAGAAAAGAACAAAATTCTTGCAACTTTTAATGTAGGGGTTTTGTCCCGTTTTGCACTATCAGAAACAGTGGGGATGGAAACGGGTTTACTTTTTATTGGAAAGGGATCCAAAGCACAAACATATTTTAATGGAGGTACAGATTATGTGAAAAGCACATTCAATCCTTACTATCTTGAAGTGCCTTTAAATCTTCTTTTATATATTCCTTCAGCAAAAAAGGTAGGACTATATGTAAGCGTTGGACCTTATGCAGCTATGGCAATTGCAGGCAAAGCAAAATTAAATTCTAAGATTGGCATCATAGAGACATCTGTGACCAAAGACATTCAATTTAGCAATGATGATCCCTTTACGTCTGAGCAAGAAGATGCCGGATACAATAAATTAAAGCGTTTTGATTTTGGTTTGAATTTTGGTGTGGGTGTTAAATTAGATAAGATCATTTTAAAATTAGGAAGTAGCACTGGCCTTACAAAAATAAATTCTACTGAAAAAAATAATTCTGCTGACGAGAACAATAAATATGCAACAATAAATTTGTCCGTAGGGTTTGTTTTAGGCAAATAATAAAAACTATATCATAAAAAAAGTCCTGCAGTATTTAACTGCCGGACTTTTTTATGATTTTTTTATTAGTGAAGCCTTTCAATTGGAGATTGGTATTCTTAAACGGGGCTTTAAAATCTATTTTATGAACTACGGAATGCCACAGGATGATCTAATTTTTTGTGCGGTCCCATGAAAATACGGAGCAGAATACGGAAGGCAGAAAGCTCAATAAATATTAGGCACAAGCCTAATAAAATGATCAATGGCATTTGTTCACTACCTATATAAGTAAAAAACACATCGATGCCTATAAATGCCGCTGTAATTGGGAACCCGAGTAAACCAACGGCTGCCAATAAAAATAAGAAAGCTGTTGTTTCCTGCTCGTAAACATATCCATGAAATTGATTGAGAGAAATATCATTGTCGATGGCTTTAATTTTTTGTAAACAATAATATCCCAGAAGAAAAGCAATTACAATACCGCTTAGATAAAAAATGATCTCGATTGAATTGATATGTGTTGCATTAAATATAATAGCTGTTATAATAAATAAATGACCTATCAATAAATAAGACCAAGCTTTTAATGCTGATTGCCTGTAAGAAAATGCGAAGAGAATAACTGCCAAAGCAATACTCATTAAAATTAAAGGCAAAGCAGATCCTGAAGATGGAATAATATTTCGATCGATATATCCAATTAGCAAAAGAGCAATCGCTGCAATTGCCAGTATGCCAATAACAATTTTAGATTGTAAAAAATTAAATTGTTTTCCGATCCATTTAAAAGGGCTCCATAAATAAGTAAACATCAAACTATCTAAATTCCATTCTTTGATGCCCAGCATATACAATGATGCTTTTATTTTAGATACTGGTTTTTGATTGGGTGGAGTATAATGAAAATACTGGTGATGTACCAAGTAATTCAATACTGAAGGAGAAACTAACAATTGGTAAGTTCTTAAAAATGCATTACCGGCAAAATGTATCAACACCAGCCAATGCCATCCGATAGCAATTTCAATAAACATCAAACCTATTTGTGCTGCAGATGAATAAGCAATTTGAGTTTTAACTGTTGGTTGCACTCTTGCAATTAATGTAGCAACAATTGCTGTTAAGGTGCCAATGATAATAATAACAACTTTTGCCCATAGCATATCTTCCCAAAATGGATGTGTACGCAATAATAAAAACACGCCGATATGTACACTTAATGATCCGTAAAATATTGCTGAAGAAGAAGTCGGTCCTTCCATGGCTCTTGGCAACCATGACGAAAAGGGGAATTGCGCTGATTTAATCGCTGCAGGTAAAATTAGCATGCAAACAATAAATATAGCCATGCCGGTATTAGCAGTTTCAATCGCTAAATTTTTTGCTTCTCCTAATTTATCAAAAGTAATATTCTGTTGAGTAAGATGATGCATCATCCACATAGCAAGCATCAACGATACATCGCTGATACGATAATAAGAAATAGCTTTAAATGCGTTTTTTACAGGAAGATAACGGTTACGGTAGAATGCTATCAGTAAAAAAGAACAAAGTCCTTTTATTTCCCATCCAATAAACATTGTTTCAAAATTACCAGACAAAATAATAAAGTTATATCCTGCTGCAAATAGTAAAATAGTATTAAAGAAACGTTTGTACCCTTGGTCCCGGTGCATATAATACTTGCTGAAAGTTGCTACCAGGAAAAATAAAAATGCTCCAATAATGCTGAACACAGCAGTTATCTCATCGTAATACAATTCAAGCGCAAATACAAAATGATCTGTTTTATAAAGGGTGGCAAGATGATAAGTGATAGGCGTAAGGCCATTGGCTACCCACCATCCTGCAAATGATACTGCAATAAAAATATATAGAGTTTTAGTGAACCGGACAATTCTTCCGATAGCTTTTTCACTTTTGTTTTGCCAGAAAAGACTGACAAAAAATGCCAGGAAGGGAATTGCAATAAATAATACAAGTAGTTGGTTCATTATATATTTTTCTAGCAGTTAACTAAAACAGTATTCAATTTTATTAATCCAGTAAATACACCGGTAGATTTTCTTCCGTTGCATGTGTAATATGATTTGTTTCCATTTCCTTGGCCCCTTCAATAAATTCCTCCATGTTATGAATAGTTTTTATTTCTTCGTTGCTGGTAATCGGATCATATTTTTCAAATACTCCATTCCTGAAATAATAAAATTGTTTTTCTTCGGGGTTTAATGCAATAATGTGCACCCATTCATTTTTATACCATTCAAAAACTTCCGGCGAAGATTGAATTGCTTTCAAAACGATTTCCGGTTTATGTTCAACAATTACCAATAAACGAACCGGGTCATGCACTTCGATCATTTGCCATGGAAGTCCTGCACGAAGATCACCATCACTACTGTTGGCTACACCAAACAAACCCATCACATTGTGTGGAAGTTTTGTTCCTGCACCGACTTTAATATTATCTACTCTTGAAAAATAATATTCAAGGTTTATCCCACCGCAAACCAAACCAATAGGACGCATAACTGCTGATAGAATAGCGCCATCCGGATCAGTAGTATGATCATAACTGTTAAGAAAAGCACGACGGTCTAAAAACAAACCTTTCGTTACTTGTCTTCTCCCAATGATGGCTAATGTATTTGTGCCATGCCCCAATTCAGGTCTTGGTTCAAATAATGAAACAGAACGATTGTGAATTGCTTTACGCACCTGTTCTAATTCCTGTTTGGTATTAATAGATGCAAATCTTCTGCTGCGTTCTTTTGCATTAAGATTTAAAGCTGTTTCAAAATTTTGAATATTGATGATGTGTGCTTTTGTATTCTCCAGTGTTAATATTTTTTCGTCATAGTAAGCCATTACATCTGCAGCGGTGTCATGCATACTGCCGACAAATTGTGTGGTTGAAGGAATTACAATTCCTTTTGCAGCTAATGCTTCTCTGACTTTTTGATGATTTAATATAAATGCCTGAACCCTTGCATTGGTAGCTCCGGGCCTTCCGCTACATGCACCACAATCATGTGCACCGTGATGTGGATTGTTTGCACTACTACTGCCATGTGCTACAATGTAGACAATTGGAGCAAAGTGTTTGACCAGGCCAATGCCTCTCAAAAATCCTTCGGCCCTTGTTATCATTTCATCAAGTGTATAACCGATCTGTAAACCGTTTTCTATATCTGAAAGATCTTTATTTTCAATCGTTAATGATGATTGTTTATCCATATGGCCATATGCATTAGAAATTGCCGGGCTCATTTTAGGGCGGAACAACATTTGTAATTTTTTTGCAAAAGCCCAAAATCCAAAACCAATGCTTAAGAAAAAACCCGATACCATTCCATGTGTATATTTTGTATAGATCAATTCTTCTCTATGAAGAGATTCGGCATCTGATTCTTTTATCAGGTATTTTGGTGTTACGGGGGCAGGACAAAGTTTGTCATAAAATTTACTGCCTTGTTGTTGAAAATAAAATTCAACACCGAAAAATCCTGGCGCACCAAGCGTTTCAGCAGTTTTATCTACAGCTTCAATGTGGCGGCGAATAGAATCTTCTCTTTCATCAATACAAAATATGGCCTGAAAAGATGTTGCGGCTTTAGAAGGAGAATTTTCTGTTGATTGACTGATCTTTAATTCTCTTTTTTCATTTGCGATCAACATACCTTTTAAAACTGAATCATAATAACTCCACTCAAAAGCGTTCTGCCATATTTCAATTACTTCCGCTAATTCTGTTTTTGGGACATCTGCTAATAGATCAACAGGTGGTATTGTGCTATGAGTCGCTAATGGTTGCCAGGTATTTCCTAATGAATGATTCAATGCATCTAACTCCATCAGTAATTCAAATTCTACCAACTCTTTAAAAGTTATCTGCTTTTTATCAAGTAATGTTTGCGGATTATCTTCTAACGCATTAATAAATCCACTCCAGCCATGATGAGCAAAATGCTGATCAAATAAATATTGTTCAAAATATTCTTCTTTGCCAACAATAGTTTTTAATAATTCTGTTATAGAATAATTACCTGATAAAAATTTTTGTCTTACAGCTTTTGTTTTAAAAAGACTTACAACACTACTGTTCTCTAATTCTTTAATACTATCAGTAAAATTTTTATTTGAAAATGGGAAAGCTTCAATGGCAATACCCTGATCTAAAAAGCCACAAAGAATACGAAACAATAATGGATGAACTTTATTATCAAGATCTAATTGATAAACTTCTTTCCAACGTTTACGCAATTGCCCGATACGGGGTTCATTGATCGTATCATATTCTTTTTTTACTAACCTCTCTAACCATTCTGCCTGATTGCCGGACTTGCCGGCAATCAGTTTTAGCAGAATATCTTTCCTGATGCGTCCGCTTTTGTACATTTCCCTGTATTCAGGTAATTGCAAATGCACCTGGAACCCAAAAATTTTCGACGCTTTAAAAATGGCATCATAAAATTTCATGTGCTGAAAAGCATGTAAAGAATTATGATGGATAAAATCTTTAAGCGCCTGTTGCGATGGCAAAAAATGTTTTAGCTCATGCAAAACATGGTGCTCATCGAAATTGGTTTGAGTTTGTTGCATAATTATTTTTTAAGAGATCAACTCCTTTTTACTTTTTTTACAGCCGGTTTAGAAGTTGCTTTCTTTGTTGGCAGCTTTATGACCGTGGCTGATTTAGCTACCTTTTTCTTTTTATTATCACCAATTTTAAACCGATAGATCGAATCAATATCTTCCTGGCTATTGTGTATCACACTTAGGTCTTTTACCAAACCACTACTCAATCCATATATCCAGCCATGTAAATGTAACTCTCTTTCTTGCCATGCTTCCTGAACAATAGTTGTTTTCGCTAAGTTTCTCACTTGTTCAATTACATTCAGTTCAGCTAAGCGATTTGCTCTGTCTTTTTCATCTTTAATTTTTAATAACTCTTCTGCATTTTCATGATACACATCTTTAATATTCCTCAACCAGTTATCGACAAAGCCATGATAATTATTACCCATGGCAGCCATTACACCACCGCAACCATAATGTCCGCATACAATGATGTGCTTTACTTTTAAATATTTTACAGCATACTCTAATACGCTTAGCAAATTGGTATCAGTATGTACAACCAGATTAGCAATATTGCGGTGTACAAAGATCTCTCCGCTTTTGGTATTGGTAATTTCGTTTGCCGGCACACGGCTATCACTACAACCTATCCATAAATATTCAGGTGTTTGTCCTTTAGAAAGATCTCTAAAATATTCGGGGTTGTCAAATAATCTTGACTCGGCATAAATTTTATTGCCTTTAATTAATTTTTGATACGATTGATTCATTTTTATTTTTTTATACAGATTAATAATTTTTAATTCAATTTTTTAGTCTTGTTCTGAATGCACATGAATGGCATCTTCCATTTTATATGCCGGCTTGAAATTTTTCAGCGTTACAGTAATGTTTCTATCTTTTGCTCCATAGTTTACAAAGTCTCTTATTAAGCCCAATACATCGTAATCAATATAAACAGTATTGGCAGCGTCAATTATCAGCTTACTGTTTCTTGGTAGATCTGTCAGCGTTTGTTTGATAGCAGCCTTATTTAAAAAAGACACTTCTTGCGCAAGATCCATATGTACTGTTTCACCTTCATGATGTTCTTCTTTTTTAAAGAAGTAAGCAAGTTTCATATTCCCTCTTAAAATGAAGAAGATGCTTACTACTAAACCAATACCAACTCCTCTAAGAAGATCAATACCTACTACAGCAATTACAGTTACAATGAATGGTATGAATTGAAATTTGCCTGCCTTCCACATATGTACAAATACTTTAGGACTAGCTAATTTTAAACCTATCATAATTAAGATAGCAGCTAAACAGGCCATCGGGATTTTATTCAGTAAGCTAGGAATAGCAATGACTGCGATCAAAAGAAATACACCATGTGCAATTGCAGAAAGCTTTGTTTTTGCACCTGCATTCACATTAGCTGATGTTCTTACAATTACAGATGTCATTGGTAAACCCCCAATTAATCCTGCACACATATTACCAATACCTTGCGCTCTTAACTCTGTGTTTGCACTGGAATATCTTTTTAATGGATCCATTTTATCACCAGCTTCCAAACAAAGCAATGTTTCAATACTGGCAACAGCAGCAATGGTTGCAGCAGTGATCCAAACAGCAGGATTTGTAAATCCCGAAAAATTCGGAAACTTGAATTGCCCGAAAAATTCACCAAAAGAAGAAGCTGTAGGGAGTTCTACCAAATGTTCTCCGGTAATTGCTAAAGCAGGACTGGTTGCTTTAAATACTTCATTGATAAGTATACCAACAATTACAACCACCAACGCTCCTGGGATAGCTTTTATTTTCTTAAGAAATGCGATCTTATTAAATGCTATCAGAATGCCTAGCGAAACAATAGTTACGATGATTATTCCTGTATGGGCATAATTAAAAGAATGAATTATTTCAGTAAAAAAACCTTTATCATTTTCTAATAATTGATAAGAAAAAAAATCTCCTTCATGTTCTTTATCATATCCTATTGCATGTGGTAATTCTTTTTTTATGATGATAATACCTATTGCTGTTAGCATACCCTCTATCACACCTGAAGGAAAATAACTGGAAATGCCACCGGCTTTTGCTATACCTAATACAAATTGAAAAAGCCCGGCCAGCATAACTGATAACAAAAATGTTTCATAACCAAGATTGGTAATTGCAGCAAGAACAATTGCTATAAGTCCGGCTGCCGGACCTGATACACTTACATTAGAACTACTTAATGTTCCCACTAAAATACCTCCGATAACACCGGTGATAATACCAGCAAATGGTGAAGCGCCACTGGCAACAGCTATGCCCAAACATAGTGGTAACGCCACTAAAAATACTACCATACCAGACAGCAGATCTGTCTTTAAATTACTTGCATTCAATTTCATCATTAAAATTTATATTATATAAGAATACTTCAGCAGTGAAAACTGTTGATAGATTTAAAAACTTTTGTAAACGTGAACTCTTTTCTGAAACAGGTAAAATCTTCCTGTTTAATCCATAGAATTATAGCTTATTTAATAAGCATTGATACAGAAAAGAATTGTAAAATGGAGAAGATGCTTATGCATTATTAGGTGGAGGAACCAGCAATTCGCCGTGATAAGCAACGTATGTATCTGCATTCTCACATTTGTGGAATGTAGAAATTATTGTAAAGAAATAATGTGTTTGATGAGAAGAGTGAAGGTACTCTTCAGAAAATGAATTAGCAGTAGGGACTTTTTCTTCGGTAGTGTTATTGTTATTTGATTCTTCTTCGCTGCTGTTGTTTGTATCAGAAGATTGAGAGTTCTCTATTTTGTCTTTTTTTACAACAGTTGGTGGAGCAGTTGTAAAAGCGGCACTTACAGTTAAAAACATCAATGCAAGTATCATAAATACTGCAGATGCTTTGTGAAAAAAACTATATGGACGCTTACCTTTATTCATAGATATCGATTGCAAGATACCTCATTTAATAGTTCGAGCCAAATATAGAAGGTGGGATTCAGTGACTTATATACTATCAAAAAAGATTTTTTACAATTTTTTTACAAATCGTGTAAAATTGGCAAATCATATTTTCTTACAAATTTTCGAAATAACTTCGTTAAATAAATTAATCAGTTTATGCATACATACGAAAAGTTGCTGTTAAAGAATAAGGCCTGGGCCTTGCAACAAGTAAAAGAAGACCCAGAGTTTTTTAAAAGATTATCCACTTTACAGACCCCGGATTTTTTATGGATCGGTTGTAGTGACAGCCGTGTGCCGGCAGATAAGATCACTGGTACACAGCCGGGTGAAATATTTGTGCATCGCAATATTGCCAACATGGTAGTTCATACAGATGTAAATATTTTAAGTGTGTTAGATTATGCTGTCAATCATTTAAAAGTAAAACATGTAATTGTCTGTGGCCATTATGGATGCGGTGGTATCAAAGCTGCAATGACCAATACGGATTACAGGCCCGTATTGAACATGTGGCTCAGGAATATTAAAGATGTATATCATCTTTATAGAGATGAATTAAATGAAATACACGATGAAGAGCATAAAACAGATAGACTGGTGGAATTAAATGTGAAAGAACAAGTAATGCATTTGGCACAAACATCTATTATTCAAAGGGCATGGAAAAACGAAGAGAGGCCACATTTACATGGTTGGGTATATGGGTTGAATGATGGATTAATTAAACCTGTGCTGGAATTATTGCCCGGTGCCAACATTGATCCTTTGTATGAATACGACAATCTTTAAAAATAAAGCCCCAATATCCGGGGCTTTATTTTTAGTCTTTTATTCTTAATTTTTCGATTGCTTTTTTGGTAAACTCAGTTAACACCAGCTTGCCGCTAATGGCTGCCCTTTCTTTTAAGAGTGTATCCCAATGTTCTGTTCCTTTCCAAAACATTTTTTTCATTTCAGCCGTTGCCTGTGGAGATGAGTGAGATAAAACATTCGCTAAACGATGAATGGACTCGTCCATATTTTCGATCGTTTCATGCACTTCGGCAAATAAACCTTTACGTTTTGCCCAATCACTATTGCGCCACATAGTAGCATCAATTGCTAAAGCGCTAAATGCAGCAACACCTATTTTTCTTTCAACAGCCGGACCTATTACAAATGGTCCGAAACCAATACTCAGTTCACTTAATTTTATTTCGGCTGTATTTGTAGCAATAGCATAGTCAACAGCGGAAGCAAGGCCTACACCACCGCCAACACATTTACCTTGTATCCTGCCAATGATCAACTTTGGGCATTTACGCATTGCATTGATCACATCTGCAAAACCACTGAAAAAAGAAACACCTTCATGTTCAGTCTTAATATTTATCAGTTCATCAAAACTTGCACCTGAGCAAAAAGTTTTATCACCACTGCTTTTAAGAACAATGACTTTTGTTTCGTGATGAGTACCGGCAAAATGAATTTCTTTTGCCAGTTCTTCTAATATTTTTCTTGGTAAAGAATTACTTTTCGAATGAAAGAATTCTATCGTTGTGATTCCCTGGTGCGTTTCTGTCTGAACATGCCCTTCCTGTATCTTGTGTATCATTTTACATTAAAATTTACACCCACAATGTAAAACAAAAAAGCAAGTTGTAATAACTTGCTTTTAATATTTTTTTATAATGAAACCTGAATTCTTTCGTCGATCTCCCTGCATTGCCTCTCAAAAATATCATCGATCGATCCTTCTCCTTTTACCATTACAACTTTATCAAAATTGTCATAGTAGTCGGCAACTGGGGTAGTTTTATTTTTATACTCTGTTATTCTTGCCCTGATAATGCTTTCGTTGATATCATCGCTTCTTCCGCTGGTTTCCCCACGTTTAAGTAAACGTTTTACCAATTCTTCTTCACTTACTTCAAGTGCCAGCATAACATTGATCGAAGTATTTTTCAACTCCAGTAATTTATCAAGTGCTTCTGCCTGTGCAGGAGTTCTTGGAAATCCGTCAAATAAGAAACCTTTGGCTTCAGGATTATTTTCCAATGCAGAACTGATCATGCCAATAACAACTTCATCCGGAACAAGCTGCCCTTTATCCATAAAATTTTTGGCTTCTATTCCCAAAGCTGTGCAATTGGCTATTTCACTACGCAGCAAATCACCTGTGCTAAGGTGCTTTAAACCATATTTAGCTATTAATTTTTCACTTTGCGTTCCTTTACCACTACCCGGAGGCCCAAAAAGTATTAAATTGAACATGTTTCTTGCTGATTGTAAAATGAAAGGCAAAGATAATATACGAACTTTAGAAATGCTTTAACAAGTAAAGGAAACTTTACAAAAAAGCAGTTCGTACGTATTAATTAACTAATCTGGCTGCCAATTTGATAGATTTTAAAAGATATTTTGACTGATTTTTCAAACATTATAAACTAATCATATATGGAAGACAATAAAAAAGATAATCCGGTTTATTCAAAAACAAATGCAGATAAAGTAGCTATCAGTAATGAAGAATGGAAAAAGATCTTACCTGGTGACGTTTATCATATTGCCCGTACCAAAGGAACTGAAAGGCCTTTTACTGGAAAATATTGGGATGCAAAAGAGATAGGGACTTATTATTGTGCCGCTTGTGGCAACCCTTTGTTCAAAAGTGATGGAAAATTTGAAAGTAGTTGCGGATGGCCGAGTTTTTTTGAGCCCATAACTAAAGGGAGCATAATTTATTCGCCTGACAATACTTATGGAATGAGACGGACAGAAGTTATGTGTGGGAGATGCGATGCACATCTGGGACATGTATTCGAAGATGGACCTCCACCAACAGGCTTGCGCTATTGTATCAATTCCGTTATATTAGATTTTGAGAAAAATGAAAAGGAAGAAAAATAAGATCAATTCTTATTGTTCAGAAAAACAAATGGTTTTAGTTCCGGTTGTAAAAATACCATTCGAAGAGTGCTGCGTTTATTGATGATCTTGTATTTGTTAAGATCTATTATTTCGTGGGCTGTAATTAAATTGTGTACCCTCTCTACTTCAAATAATAATTCGTGTAATAATTCAACCTCATGCTCAATAGCCTGTGGGCTCATTATTTCCTGATTGAACAGTACCAATAAATCTCTATTGAGATTTTTCATTTTGAAAGAGGTTAAATTGCCGTTTTAATAGCCGGATAATCCTTTTTTACTTGGACAACCACATCCACTTTTTTTAGACGAGTTGCAACTGGAAAAGGTAACAGATGCTGCTATTAAAAACAACAATGATATTTTTAGAATTTTTTTCATATTTAATCTGAGACTAAATTAAACTATTTTCACAAATAAATATAGCTAATGTAGATGGAACTGCAGGATTTTAACAAAACATATAAAAACCATAGAATCCTTGTTGCTCCATTGGATTGGGGGCTTGGGCACGCCACCCGATGTATCCCCATTATAAAGGCTTTAATCGACAATAATTGCGATGTAATTATAGCTGCAAAAGGCGCCACCGCAAACTTGTTACAACCAGAATTCCCGGAGATAGAAATTATAGAATTGAATGGTTATGCAGTCCAGTATAGCAGTAGTAAAGCTTTGTTGCCCTTTAAAATAATTGGGCAGGTGCCCAAAATTTTATCCGTCATTTATAAAGAGCACAAATGGCTAAAAGAAATTGTAAAAATATATAATATTGATGCAGTTATTTCTGATAATCGCTTTGGGCTTTTTTGTAAATCGGTGCCATGTATTTTTATCACACATCAATTATTAATTAAGACAGGTAATAATATCTCTGAAAGAATAGCGCAAAAGATCAATTATCAATTTATAAAAAAATATGCAGCATGTTGGGTGCCTGATTTTGAATCAAAGGGAATTGCCGGCGAATTATCTCATCCTGCAACACTTCTTCAAAACATAAAATATATTGGAGCTTTATCAAGATTTGAAAAGAATAACGAAGAAAAAAAATATGATCTGTTGGTTTTATTATCCGGCCCTGAACCTCAAAGAACAATCTTTGAAAATATATTGTTAGATCAACTGAAATCTTTTTCTGGGGTTGTATTATTTGTAAGAGGGATGCCCCAGGCAAATGATAAAAAAAAATCTTCTAATATCGGGGTTAAAATAGTAGATCATCTTTCCGCTAAAGAATTAAATAAAAGTATCCAGCAATCTAAAATGGTTATTAGCAGAAGTGGCTATACAACTGTAATGGATCTTATAAAACTCGGACAGAAAGCCATACTGGTAGCCACTCCCGGGCAGACAGAACAGGAATATTTAGCCAAACATTTAATGCAACAAAAATTATTTTATTGCACTACACAGGAGAAATTTGAGTTATCACAAATACTTGAGAGAATAAAAGATTTTAATTTTTCTGTTATTGAAAGAGATATGGAACAATATAAAAAAGTGATCACACAGTTTGTACAATCACTCAAGAAGGATTAAATATTTTTCGGAAAATCGTATAGCAAAAATTCTTTTTTTGCTTTTGCAAACTGCGACCATTTATCACAATGGATTTTTACGCCATAAATAGCACAAGTAGGCATGTTTGATGTAATGTATGTTTCTGCAATTTCATTTACAAAATAGGTAATACCGGGATTGTGTGAAATGATCGCAACAACATCATTCTTGTCATCCAATTCATTGATCACTTCATGAAAAATTTCTGGGGAAGCATGGTAAAGTTTAGATACTAAAAGAATATCATTTTCCTTCATTTTTAAAACTTCGCTAAATATTTCGGAAGTTTTTTTCGTTCGTTTTGCAGGACTGGCAACGATCTGGTCGATCTTTATTTTTTTATCCAACAATCGCTGAGCCATTACAGGAGCATCTGTTTTTCCCCTCTCGTTTAAAGGGCGTTCAAAATCATTTCCAAAAAAGCTTTGATCACTTTTTGCATGACGTATAAGTAATAACGTTTTCATTCCCAATAAAAGTAAAATTCAAATTCCGCAATTCAAAATAAAGTTGCGTAGAGAGTTTGTGGTTTAGAAGGTTTAGGTTGAGTAGAATAAAATCGTAAATCGTACATCTCAAATCGTAAATTCCTAATATCCCCTTACATTTTTACCTTCCATATAATTCATGAATGCTTTGTTACAAACACGGTTGCCCCCAGGAGTTGGGTAGTTGCCCGTAAAATACCAGTCGCCGGTATTTGTGGGACAAGCCATGTGCAATGTTTCAATGGTTTGGTAAATAATATCCACCGGAATAGTTATTTCAGGAGGAGTAATAAGTGTTGCTATTTTATTGGATATTTCTTCAAGTGTAAATGGTTTGTAAACCTGCCTTACAACATTTTCTGTGTGCAACTGATTATTGCGTTGTAATTCCTTACATCTGTTCAAAAGGTCAACAAGTAAATCTTCTTGTTTTGTTTCATGTATCAGTTCTATTGCTGCTCTGAATGCAATAAAGTCTCCTAATTTACTCATGTCTATGCCATAGCAATCAGGATAACGTATTTGTGGTGCGGATGAAACGATGATGATACGTTTAGGCTCCAGTCTGGATAACATACGTACAATACTCTCACGTAAAGTTGTTCCACGAACGATAGAGTCATCTATCACTACCAATGTGTCAATCCCTTTTCTTACAGTTCCGTATGTTATGTCATAAACGTGTTGCACCATTTCATTCCGACTGCTATCTTCAGTAATGAATGTACGTAGCTTCACATCTTTGATAGCTATTTTTTCAAACCTGATCTTTCGATTGATCATCTCCGTTAGTTTCTCTTCATCAAAATCATTTCCCCAACTTAATATACGTTCTACCTTTATTTTTTTCAGGTAATCATCTGCTCCCTGGAGCAAACCATAGAATGCTGTTTCTGCAGTATTTGGTATAAAAGAAAAAATAGTATTTCTAAGATCATGATCGATCGCTTTTAAAACAGGCTCACTCAAATATCTCCCTAAAGCTTTTCTTTCGTTATAAATCTTTTCATCACTACCCCTCGAAAAATAAATACGTTCAAAACTGCAAGCCCGTCTTTCTTTTGGTTCAACTATCTGTTGTATAGAATAATTTCCTTCTGAATCTACGATCAATGCATGCCCCGGCATTAATTCCTGCACTTCATTTTCTCCAACATTGAATGCCGTACGTATAGCTGCTCTTTCACTTGCAGCTACAATCACCTCATCATTTATATAGTAGTAAGATGGACGTATTCCATGAGCATCTCTTGTAACAAATGCATTTCCATTACCGATCATACCGGCAAAATTGAATCCTCCGTCAAAAAGAGGAACAGCTTTCCTTAACACTTTGGCAATATCCATTTTCCCTGGAAAAGCTTCGTCTGCTTTTACCAAAAAATGATGAAATACTTCCATCATAGCAGCAAGATCACTTTGACGTTGAAAAACTCCCGGATCAATATTTATCAATCCAAATAATTCCTCTGTATTTACAAGATTAAAATTTCCTGCCAACGCAAGATTTCTTGCAGGAATAGTATCCCGTTTAATAAAAGGATGACAAAATTCTACATTGTTTTTTCCTTGAGTACCATAACGAAGATGCCCTAATAATAATTCTCCCAAAAAGTTGATATGCCCTTTCATCAATCCGGGGTGACTTTTTATTTCAGGTTGATATTTCTCGATCTCATCAATTTCTTTACCTATTTGTTGAAAGAGGTCAGCAATAGGTTGCTGAGCACAGCTGCGGATACGGTGTAAGAAAGGGTATCCGGGCTCAACATTGAGTTTTACTGCCGCAACACCGGCGCCATCCTGGCCACGATTATGCTGTTTTTCCATCAATAAGTACAACTTATTAATGCCGTACAAAACGGTTCCATGTTGTTGCTGGTAGTAGCTAAAAGGTTTACGAAGCCGAATGAAAGCCAGGCCACATTCGTGTTTGATTTCGTCGCTCATGAGGTGTTGTGAGGTGCAAAGTTATGTCATTCTAAAACAGCTTCAAATAAAAATCCCCCGATAATACCGGGGGATCGAATTTTTTATGGAAGAAATTAAAGTCCGCTTAAGCAAAGTCCTATCTGGTAAGGATGCATTGTTGCTCCTGCACCATCTTTTAAAACAGCTGTAAACTGGTATGCTCCAAATAATGAAAAGTTACCAATGCCAACTCTTGCTGTTCCAGCGATCCTTGTGCTATTAAAAAATACTTTTTTGCTTTCTTTAGCGGTATAACTGTTTAAGGTCACATCTGATTTATTTTGTAATGTTTTTCCTTTAGTATGAGCATTTAATAACGTACCTACTTTTGCTCCAAAAGCTATTTTCCAGCTTTTCTTTACATTTTCGGGATTGAAAGTGTACCTCACTTCAATAGGAGCTTCCAAAAACACAGTGGTTAATTTGTATTTCTTAAAATGATTAGCGGAATCTAAATTAATAAAAGGGAGTACACCTCCTGATGCTAAAAGATCTATTTTGGTTTTCTTAAAAGAAATATTGCTGCTTCCGATACCTACACCAAAAGCAACACTCCAATGTGGATCAGTTTTAAATGGTTTATTCAGCATTAAATATACATTCAACCCTCTTGAAAAACCTTTTATGCGATTATTTATGCTGTCTGGAGCTCCAGCCCAACGATCCGTACTAAGTTGTACCATAAAATGATCTCCGGCTTGATTAAGGTTTACCTTGCTCCAATCTTTCTTTTTTTGTCCAAATGCAGTAGTGGTAACGAGTACTAAGAGAGCTAATACAATCTTTTTCATGTTTAAGTCTTGAGTGGCAAAAATAACCGCCACTTGGGTTAATGAAAGGTTAAATGAACTGGTAAAAAATTGCCCGAAATGAATCGGGCTAATTGTTGTGGGCCCACCTGGGCTCGAACCAGGGACCACCTGATTATGAGTCAGGTGCTCTAACCAACTGAGCTATAGGCCCTGTTATTTTTACATAACGGACGGCAAAAGTAAGTAAAATAAGATATTTTGCAGACAATTTTTATAAAAATAATGGAAGCTATTAAAAATATCATTTTCGATCTTGGTGGTGTATTGCTAAATATAGATTACAATAAAACCGCCGATGGATTCAGTAAATTAGGAGTGGAACATTTTGATGATCTGTTTTCACAATACACAGCAAATGACTTGTTTGAAAATTTTGAGACCGGTAAAATATCAGAAGATGAATTTTATGATCAGATGATATCTTATTGTGCACCGGGCACTACCAGGGAACAGGTTTGTTATGCATGGGATGCTATGCTGCTTACTTATAGATCAGAAACATTGGATATAATAACAACGCTCAGAAAAAATTATAAAGTATTTTTATTAAGTAATACCAATAGCATTCACATTACAGCATTCAAAAAAATATTTACAAGAGATACAGGAATGCCTTCGCTTGATGAATATTTTGACAGAGCATATTATTCTCATCTGATACATTACCGCAAGCCCTATCTTGATACATATCATTATGTTTTACAAGATGGAAATATGGAAGCTCACGAAACATTATTCATCGATGATTCGATACAAAATATCGAAGGAGCAAAAATTGCAGGGATGCAAACACATTTATTGTTGCCAAGTAAAACGATAGGAGATATCGATCTCTTGAAGTAGGCCTATTTTGCTATAATAAAAAACCCACGTTATTACGTGGGTTAAAAGTTTTTAATTTTATTATTTTATTTCTTCGAATTCTATATAATCTTCGTTTGATGTTTTAGGCGAGGGGGTTTGTACAGATGTTTTTTGAGTCTGTTGTTGATTGAACTGATTCATTTTTTCCTGCATTTGATTTTGCATATCACTAAACTGCTTTTTCACCTGCTTTGTTGTTTTAAATACAGGAATGATAAAATCAAATATCAGTTTGTAGAGCAGATAAAAAGCAAAAAGCTCAATAGTTATTCTAAAAAAATTCATACTGTAAAGGTAAAACCCAAACTGTAATTGTTGTGTTAAAATGGCGAATATTTTTTACCTGCCCATTATAGACTCAGATAGCATGCCGCTATTGTATCCATAACGTTTTGAGTAAAACTCATCCGCACTCCTGTGTTTCTTGATTAGTTGTGTTTTTAGTATTTTTTTCAATTGATCTTTTACAGGCTTCGTTTCATCCAAAACATTAGAATTATCATCGCCGCCGTAACTATAATATTGCCGGGTTACAAATTCATAATTATCGTCATCAAATGTTTTGGCATTTTCAGGCTGTAGGCCATAAGTGGTTATTTTCCACTTGGTATCTTTTTTCTTCATTTTGTATTTATAAAAATATACCACACCTTTTTTGTTATCATAATTGACAGGTAATTTATCAAGGTAAACAAGAGTGTCATAATTAGTACTACTATAAGGATTGTATTTAAGATCACTCTTGATCAGATCTAGCTGGTTATTATATTTAGCAGGGAACTTATCAAGCATTTTTATTGTTTTCAGTTTGCGATAAAGTTCTATGCGATAATTTTCTTTTTCAGCAAATGCATTGATAAGTGAATCTTTAACCAGTTTTTTATTTTTTAATAATAACACCATCGTATTAAAACGAATACGCTCATTGTTAAGCTTCATCATGTCGTCAAAAAATGTGGGAACACCTGGATTCTTATCCCAGAAAGGCATTAGCAGAATTGCATAACTTTGTAACATATAATTGTTCTTATCCTCATCATTGTTGTTGTTATAATTATAATAAGATTCTTCCTCATCTTCCGCTTTGTTTTCTTTCTCAGCTTTAGAAATAGCTTTTTGGTTTTCAACAGCTTTTTGTTTTTTTAATTCATGCTTTGCCTCTGTGTAGAATTTGGTGAAATATGTGTCATAATCTTTTGTTTCCACAAAGCCACTATCTACCATACTTACAAGTAAACTCATCACCTGGCCTTTGTAATCATCTAAAGTGATCAATTGCATAATATCCGGAAAAACGGCCTTCGCTAACAACAAAGTATCATACATAGACGACCAGCTACCTGATTCATCATCGTAATAACTTCTTGGCCCAAAACTTCTTGTTATAGTTGATGAAACAGTTGCATAATCATTACCATAAGAAGAAGTTTCGTCGATTACAACCGGCGGCTCGGTAATGATAAGGTCTTTAAATGCAATGAAAGATTTTTTTGTCTGCATATCTAAAAGCGCATCTAAAATTGTGTTTTGTAGATCTGATGTGTCCTTGGCTGCAACATACAAGCCTTTCAAATAATCTACAACACTACTATCTTTAGTAAATGCCAGTTTGGATATAAAACTTTGCTTTAAACCAAGATAATCTTTGGTATTCCAGCTAAGTGTATCAATCACTTTTTTTAGTGCAGGAACATCCGAAGAATCAAAGTCAATAGAATAAAATTTCTTCATTGCCTTAGCATGTGTAGCGCTATCAGTACTTGCAAAATCTGTAAAAAACTTTTTATTAGGTTTTGTAAAAGAAAACTCTCCCTTAAGGCTGTCTGCCGGTTTAAAAGAGGAAAAGAAATTTGAGATCAGGCTGCTTTGTTTAGTTAGTGTATCCGTCAACGTTACAATTACAAAAAAGTGCCCATTCTTATAATATACGTTTGAAAGGATAGTGCGGCTGCTGTTTGTATCACCCACCTGTACTGACCGGTACATAATATTGTCTTTAGTTACTCCGCTATCTTTTTTAATGTAAACATAACTTTGACCACCCGATTGCCCGAACATGGAAAATTCTTTATCTTTAAATATCTCAGTAGAATCTTTGAAAAATGTATTTTTTGGCATCTTGGCATATGCTACAAATACTTTTTCTCCAGCGGTATCCGTGCCAATAGTTTTAAATGCAAAAGAAGGCATATCATCAGCATCTTCAGAATAACTATTCATCATTCCCTTTAAGACCTCCATCATATCATTTTGCTTTTTTTCATCCGGGAAAAGCGGAGACTGAACCGTGAATTTCATGGCTGTATCCGTCCTTAGTTTTACTTCAGGGTATGCAAAAGGTACAATACGGAATGAATCAAAATATTTAGCTACATTTTTTGTTTCAGTTTTATAACGTGCAGCCAATGCATAGTAGATAGGGCCTTGCAATAAATAACGCACAGTGCTTAAGCTGCCATCTTTTAGTTGGTATTTACAATTCAAAATAGGGTAACCCTGCAATTTACCCTGTTGACGGCTTATTGTTTTTTCAATTATATCTGATGATGAAAAACTTTCATCCATCAGGTTAAGATCAAAAGTATCTTCTTCAATAAAATCATAATTGTGGATGGTTGTCTGCATCAATGTATAAATGATGTTCTCCTTGCTGTCATAAGAAGTATACTCCAGTCTATCATTGCCTATGTCTTTTTGTAAAAAAGGGGTATTCGGAACCGTTAGTTTAAAGCCTCCTGTCTGCGGTTCAAAATTTACCCAACTATTATCTCCTGCACTTTCTTTGAAAGTAATAGAATTGAAGAAGCGTTTAGCCTCTTCTCCTTCTGTAACATAATCTCCAATGCCGCTTATTTTAAATACCAATATTTCAAATGGCGTAATAAAGATATTATAACGTTGAACATTGCCACGTCTCGTACGATTTGTTATGTCAAAACCTTTGTACCCGTTTTTTGTTATGATCGTTTTCGATAATATTTTTCCTGGTATATTCTCATATAAAAGGCTGTCAACTTTTTCCTTTACAATGTTTGTATTATCTCCTCTCCATAAAGCATTTGTTTTGATCCTGCTCACCATATAATAAGCACCATTGCCCATATCGGCATACTGTTTTATGTTTAGGTCATTGGCAGCACCAAAAGTGTAAAATTTATTTCCCGGAATAGCAACAGTAAATGCACTGTCATCTGAAGGGATAGTGGTAAAGGTTACCGGTACTCTTATCTTATCAATGGCTTCTTTTTGTGTTCCGTCTCTTTCACCCCATTTGATAGGGCGCAATTTGTATCCCATTTTTCTTAATAATTCTATCACACCTCTTTCGCCGGGCAAATGTGCGCTACCCACCCCAACAAAAAGACTGTTTTTGTTTTTGATAATAGAATCTATAGAAAAAGCTTGTATGTCATTTCTTTTAAATAAGAATTTTTCAAGAAAGGCTTTGTTGCCCAGGCGTTTATTTTCTATACTATCAAGATGGTCCAGATCCCCTTTGCGGTAAGCATCTTCTAAAGTATATGGAGTTTCTTCGGGGTCATAGCTCACATAATCATCATAATCTTTACGGCTTTTATCTTTTGCAGCATCTTTATACGCTTCAGCTATGAGTTTTTCACTTTCTTCAAAATTCTCAACGCCGGTAAGCCTTTTTCCAAGCTTTGACCCGAGTTGAAAAATATACATATCAAGGTATGTATCTTCTTCAAAATCAGCACCATACTCATATGTACGATAAAGCATACCATTGATCATTGCTGGCTCAATGGCCAATGCATATTTGATATTATTCTCATATTTATCAATGGCAAAAGTGTTTTTATGAATATAACTGGCAGGTACTCCAAATAAACTACGGTAATTATCCATACCATAAAGGGAGTTTTTTGAATAAGCATTTGGTTTGCTGTAATCATCCTGCCATTCTGCAGGGTTGATCTCTAATGCAACAACATCTACATTTTTAATAGCGGTAAAAAATGAATCGGCAAGATGGAAAGCCAGTTTATTACTAATATGCATTGTACCAAACAGGTAGCTTGGTTTTTTAATGCCATTTCCTGTGATCTCCCACAAAAGGCTTTGGTATTTTTTTTCAGGTTTTTTTGTTTTTTGGCAGTCAGCTGTAAGTGTTGATAGTCCAAAGACTACAAGAAGCAGTATTTTGTTCATTTCCGGGGGGTTATTAAATAAAGGTAATGCAAAGATCAAATAGCTGATTAAGATAATGGTCAAATACACACTTTAAAATGATAATATTTGTTTTTTTTAACAATTGTAAATCCAAAAAAGCTGGTGCAAGCTTTTTTAGTTTTGAGGATTGAAGATTAGATCGTATATTTGCAATGGAAAATGAAGCAAATGAAGGGAACGGTATCGTTCCCTTCTTCTTTTATCATGACTCAGGAAACCTCAATAACAGCAATAGAAGGATTGGTAGAACAGATCATATCTGAAATGGAAGATGTTTTTCTAGTTTCAGTAAAGATCAAGCCTACCAATAATATCAAGGTCTTTTTAGATGCAGACTCAGGTTTAAGCATTGAAAAATGCGTAAAAATAAACCGGAAAATGTACAAGGTCATTGAGGAAAATGCATGGTATCCCGATGGTAATTTTTCATTAGAAGTTTCCAGTCCGGGGATAGACGAGCCGCTAAAATTGTTAAGGCAGTATAAAAAGAATATCGGCAGAAAAGTTGAAGTAACTTTAAAAGATGAAACAAAAACAGAAGGAAAGTTGCTTGAAGCAGATGAACAGCATGTAACCATTGAGGAAACAACAGGAAAAAATAAAAAGGCAATAACAGTTCAAAAACAAATTGCTTTTGATGATATAAAGCAAACTAAAATAGTAATAGTATTTTAATAATTTAACAACAAAACTCCCCTGCCGGCGGGGACAAAAGTGAGGCTGGTAAGGTTTATGGCACGTATTAATTTAATTGATTCCTTTCAGGAATTTAAAGATGCAGAAAACATTGATCGTCCAACGTTAATGAAAGTTATGGAAGATGTTTTTAAAACATTGATCCGTAAAAAATATGGCAGTGACGAACAGTTTGACGTAATTGTAAACGATCAGAAAGGGGATCTGGAAATTTTCCGTCGCCGTACTATCGTTGATAATGACGATCTATATAATACCTTAACTGAGATCGAGTATAAAGACGCCATTAAAATTGAGCCGGATTACCAGGTAGGAGAAGAGTTGTACGAAGAAGTTGATATTCAAAAAGAGTTTGGAAGACGTGCTATCCTTGCAGGAAAGCAAACGTTGGCAAGCCGTATCAATGATCTTAAGAAAAACTTATTGATCAAAAAATATGATGACCGTATAGGTGAGATCGTTAGTGGTGAAGTTTACCAGGTTTGGAAAAAAGAAGTTTTATTACTGGATGAAGAAGGTAATGAAATGATCTTGCCAAAATCTGAACAAATACCATCAGATTATTTTAAGAAAGGAGAAACTGTAAGAGGCGTTGTGAAAAAAGTAGAACTTAAGAACAGCCAGGCGGTGATCATTGTTTCAAGAACAAGTCCTTCTTTCCTTGAAAAATTATTAGAAATAGAAGTACCTGAAATATTTGATGGCTTAATAGTTGTTAAGAAGATCGTTAGAGATCCGGGAGAAAGAGCAAAAATTGCTGTTGAAAGTTTTGATGACAGGATCGATCCGGTTGGAGCCTGCGTTGGTATGAAGGGTAGCCGTATCCATGGTATCGTTAGAGAATTGAAAAATGAAAATATCGATGTGATCAATTGGACAAGCAATGTTCAATTATTGATCCAACGTTCATTAACACCTGCTAAGATCACCAGTATTGATCTTGATGATGAAACAAAGAGAGCTACTGTATATTTAAAACCAGACCAAGTTTCTTTGGCTATCGGAAGAAGAGGTGTTAATATTAAATTAGCATGTGAATTAACAGGATATGAAATTGATGTGTTCCGTGATACAGAAGGAGAAGTAGATGAGTTTGATATTGATCTGGATGAATTTACAGATGAGATCGAACCATGGATCATTGATGAATTGAAAAGAGTAGGTTGTGATACAGGAAGATCTGTATTAGCGCTTACTGCTGAAGAATTAGAACGCAGAACGGATCTTGAAAAAGAAACAATTGCAGATGTAAGAAGAGTGTTATCAGAAGAATTTTCGAAAGAATAATAAGACGATGGTCCACGGACTGTCAGTATATAAAAGGATTTTCTGTGGTCTGTGGTCTGTCGACTGTGGACCCATAATTAAAAATTATAAATGTCAGAATTAGCAACAAATACACCCAGATTGATGGCGGCGGCCAAGGAGTTTAACATAGGTAAAGATACCTTGGTAGACTTCCTTGTATCTAAAGGTTTCGGAAGTGAACATCTTAGTCCAACGACTAAACTTACTGAAGAAATGTACCGTGTGCTGCAATCAGAATTTCAGCAGGATAAAGCGGCAAAGCAAAAAGCTCAACAGGTAGATCTGCCTAAAGGCGCAGGAGCTACTGAGCCCAAAAAGAAGAGAGATGAAGAAGATCTGTCATTCAAGAAAAAAGAAGCACAAGTTGCACCTCCTCCACCACCTGCCCCTGTAGTCGAAGAAAAAGTTGAAGAGCAGCCTGCTCCTCCACCAGCTCCGGCTCCGGTTTCAGCCCCATCAGGAATTACAAAAGTAGAAGCACCGGAAATTGACGGTCCCAAAATTATAGATAAGATAGATCTTGATGCGATAGATTCATCTACCCGTCCAAAAAAATCAAAAAAGGTTGAGGAAAAACCAGCGGTAGAAGAAGAGGCTAAAAAAACTAAAAAGAAAACAGAAGAGCCTGTTGTTGAACAACAAGCAGCTCCAACGCAGCCACCTGCACCTGCTCCGGCAGAACCAGATGCTCCGGCTGTAATCGAAAATATTCAGGCAGCAAAATTAACAGGACCTAAAATTTTAGGAAAAATTGAATTACCTGTTGATAGTGATACAAGACCAAAAAGAGAAAGCGAAGCTCAACGCAAGCGCAAAAGAATTCCTATTGAAAGAAAAGGTGGAACACCTCCTCAACAAGGACCAGGTGGCGCACCACAACAAGGTCCTGGACAACAACAAGGAAACAGGCCTCCATACCAAGGTAACAGACCAGGCGGTCCGGGACAGCACCAAGGTGGTAACAGACCAGGCGGCGGTGGTGGAAAATTCAATAGCAACAACAGAGGTGGAGCAGCAGCTCCGGCAAGAGACAGAGAGATCGATGCAAAAGAAATTCAGGATAAGATAAAAGAAACACAGGCAAAACTTTCTGGCGGCGGTGGTCGTGGAAAAAGCCTTAAAGCGAAATATCGTAAACAAAAACGTGATGAGCTTGCAGAACAAAGAGGCGTAGAAGGTGCTGAAGATAATAAGTTGCAGGTAACTGAATTTATTTCTGTAAGTGAATTAGCAGGTTTGATGGATGTAAGCTTCGCAGATATCATTGGAAAATGTATGAACCTTGGTATCATGGTTTCTATCAACCAAAGGTTAGAAGCTGATGTTATTGAATTAGTGGCAAGTGAATTTGGATATGATGTAGAGTTCATCGGTGTTGAAGATGCAGCAGAACTAGAAGAAGATGAAGAAGATGATGCAGAAGAAGATCAAAAACCAAGAGCACCGATCGTAACCATCATGGGTCACGTAGATCATGGTAAAACATCTTTGTTGGATTACATCCGTAACACAAATGTAATTGCCGGTGAAGCAGGTGGTATCACTCAGCACATTGGCGCTTACGAAGTAACGTTAAAGGATGGACGAAATATTACTTTCTTAGATACTCCGGGTCACGAAGCCTTTACGGCGATGAGGGCACGTGGTGCTAAAGTAACAGATATTGCAGTGATCGTAGTTGCAGCGGATGATGCGGTAATGCCTCAAACAAAAGAAGCAATATCACATGCACAGGCAGCAAACGTTCCAATGATATTTGCTTTTAATAAAATAGATAAAGACGGCGCTAATCCTGAAAAGATCAAAGAGCAATTAGCTTCAATGAATATTTTGGTTGAAAGCTGGGGTGGTAAATTCCAAAGTCAGGATATCAGTGCCAGACAAGGATTGAACATCGATCTATTGATGGAAAAAATTCTTCTGGAAGCTGATGTACTTGAATTAAAAGCTAATCCCGATAAACCAGGAAATGGAACTGTAATTGAGGCATCGTTAGATAAGGGTAGAGGTTATGTAGCTACTATCTTAGTACAAAATGGTACTTTAAAACCAGGAGATATGATCGTTAGTGGTCAATACTTCGGTAAAGTAAAGGCTATGTACAATGAAAGAAATTTGCGTTCAGAAATTGCTCCTCCATCTACACCGGTATTAATATTAGGTTTGAATGGTGCACCGCAAGCAGGTGAAACCTTTAAGGTTTATAATGATGAAAGTGAAGCAAGAGAAAAAGCATACCAACGTGGTCAGATATTGAGAGAACAAGGTATGAGGGCTAAAAAACATATCACCCTTGATGAGATCGGTCGTCGTTTGGCACTAGGTAACTTTAAAGAATTGAATGTGATCATCAAAGGTGACGTGGATGGTTCTGTAGAAGCGTTGAGTGATTCATTACAAAAATTAAGTACAGAAGAAATTGTTATCAAAGTAATTCATAAAGCGGTAGGTGCTATCACAGAAAGTGATGTTACTTTAGCGAATGCATCTGATGCAATTATTATCGGGTTCAACGTTCGTCCATCTATGCAAGCGGCACGTTTGGCAGAGAACGAATCTATCCAGATCAAATTGTACTCTATCATCTACAATGCAATTGAAGAAATTAAGAGTGCGATGGAAGGTATGATGGAGCCGGGTGTTGAAGAAAAAATCTTAGCGAATGTTGAGATCAAAGAAACATACAAATTTGATAAAGCAACAGTTGCTGGTTGTATGGTATTAGATGGTAAGATTGCCCGTAACAACCGTATCCGTTTGATCAGGGATGGTATTGTTAAATACACTGGTGAATTGGGAAGTTTGAAACGTTATAAAGATGATGCTAAAGAAGTTACTACTAATATGGAGTGCGGATTGACCATCAAAAATTACAATGATATTCAGCCTGGTGATATTGTAGAAGCATTTGAAGAAGTTGAAGTAAAACGTACGTTGTAATATTTTGGCACAAGCTTTTATGCTACTATAAACATCGTTGTGTCACTCACTTGTACTAAAACACTTTACTCATCGCCTTTACAGGTAAAAACATTTGTTAAATAAAACAGTACAAAGAGCTATTGCAGAAATAGCTCTTTATTTTTGAAAAACATTTTTTTATAATGAAGCAATTTCTATTATTCGTTCTTACTTGTTTTACTTTTTTTACTTCATCTGCTCAAAAAGTTGTTGCAGATAAAATTATCGCCATTGTTGGTAATAAGATCATTTTAAAAAGTGAAATAGAAAATACTATTCTTGATATGACAAGGCAGGGAGTTGAAGTGCCTGAAAATGCAAAATGCCTTACGCTTGAACAAGCGATGGGTGTAAAAGCGTTGGTATTGCAAGCAGAAAAAGATTCTATCCCTGTTTCTGATGAAGAAGTTGCAGCTGATATCGATAACCAGATCCGTTACTTTATAAATGCATACGGTTCTAAAGAAGAATTAGAAAAAGTTTCAGGCAAATCAGTGTATCAATTAAAAGAAGATTTTAAAGAAGGATTCAGAGATAGAAAATTAGCAGCAGCAATGCGTAATAAAATTGTTGACCCAATTCGTATCACACCTAATGAAGTAAAAATTTATTTTGATGCATTACCAAAAGATAGTCTTGCATTTTACGAAAGTGAATTAGAGATAGGACAAATTGTTGTATATCCAAAAGCAAGTAGAGACGCAGAAGAATATGCTGTATCAGAATTGAAAGATTACAAAGCACAGATAGAAAGCGGAAAAAAAGATTTTTGTAAGCTTGCAGCAATTTACTCTGATGATCCGGGTAGTAAAGATAAATGTGGTGAATATGAAGTGAACAGAAGTGAAAAACAATGGGATCCGGTTTTTCTTGCAAAAGCATTTACTTTAAAAGAAGGACAGATATCAGCGCCATTTAAAACAAGATTCGGATACCACATTATTCAAATGGTGAGCCGTGCTGGTGATGATGCAGTGATCAGACACATTCTTAAAACACCACAGATCACCGCTGCTGAGATCAGAACTGTGAATCAAAAATTAGATTCTGTAAGGCAACAATTAGTTTCAGGGAAATTACAATTTGGAGAAGCTGTTTCTAAATATAGCGATGATGAAGGGAGTAAATTTACGGGGGGCAGAAAACAAAATGCAGAAGGAAGTACTTATATGACAATAGATCAACTGGATAAAGATATGATCCCATTGATCAAAAATTTAACTCCAGGGCAATATTCGCCACCGGCAGAATTTACAGATGAAAGAGGAAAAAGAGGTGTTCGTATTGTTTACCTCATCTCTAAAACAGAACCGCATAGAGAAAATATTAAAGACGATTACAACAGGATCGCAGAAAGAGCATTGGAAGAAAAAAAGAATGACGCATTGGATAAATGGTTCTCTCAAAAAATAACAGGCTATTTCATTAAGATAGATGATGAGTATAAACTTTGTCCGGAAATGGCAAAGTGGACTGAAATTTCTGAGAACACAGCTCAAAAAAATTAATGATTAAAAGAATTTATATAACGTTCCGTTCGATAAACGGAACGTTTTTAGTTATATAGCTTAATCAATTCAATTCCTGTAACTCATGCCTAAAATTCGTGGTATAAAAAAATCACCATTCGTGTAATTAGTGTATTAAATTCGTGTAATAAAAGAATAAAAAATTGATAGAAAAAAAACAACAGCTAAAACGTGAAGATAAAACAGTGCTTGTAGGTATTGTTACAGGCACACAAACAGAGCAGCAGCTGAATGAATATTTAGATGAACTTACTTTCCTGGCCGAAACTGCAGGTGTCATTGCTGTAAAAAGGTTTACGCAAAAATTGGCGCACCCTGACAGTAAAACTTTTGTAGGTAAAGGAAAACTCGAAGAGATAAAGAAATATGTCAGCATGCACAGAGAGGTTGAATTGGTGATCTTCGATGATGAGTTGACAGGATCACAAATTCAACATATTGAAAAGGAGCTTGGCGTAAAAACAATTGACCGAAGCGATCTTATTTTAGACATATTTGCCGCCAGGGCAAAAACAGCGCAAGCAAAAACCCAGGTAGAGCTTGCACAATACCAATATATTTTACCACGGTTAAAAGGTATGTGGAAGCATTTGGAAAGACAGGGAGGTGGTGTTGGTACAAGAGGTCCCGGTGAAACAGAGATCGAAACAGATAGACGTATTGTAAAGGATAAGATAAGCTTGTTACGTAAACGCCTACTCGAAATTGACAAACAATCATTTACCCAAAGAAAGGAAAGAGGAGAATTTATCAGGGTGTCATTGGTAGGTTATACGAATGTTGGCAAATCAACCATTATGAACCTGCTGAGCAAAAGTGATGTATTCGCAGAAAATAAATTATTTGCAACACTTGATACTACTACCAGGAAAGTAGTGTTTGAACAAACACCTTTTTTATTGAGTGATACGGTAGGGTTCATCCGAAAATTACCACATCACCTGGTAGAAAGTTTTAAAAGTACATTAGATGAGGTAAGAGAAGCGGATATTTTACTACATGTAGTTGATATTTCTCATCCCCGTCATGAAGAGCAGCAGGCAGTAGTTAATAAGACATTGGCTGAATTAGGTGCTGCAGAAAAGCCAACAGTTACTATTTTTAATAAAATGGATAAATATGAGGCAGAGGCTTTTGATGAGTGGCTTGAAGAGGATGTAAAAAAAGAGATCTTGGCTGATCTTAAACAACGCTGGCAAAATGAAACAAAGGATAACTGTGTATTCGTCTCTGCCTTGGAAAAGACAAATATGGATGGTTTACGCCAAACAATACTTAATAAAGTGAGGGAAATGTACCGTATACGTTACCCCTATAAAGCAGAATATTTTTATTAAAAATTACTAAAAACATTTAGTTTTTTGCTTAAAAAAACTAAAAACCCCTTATTTTTGCACTCCATTTTAATGGGACACTCCTCCTTAGCTCAGTTGGTTAGAGCATCTGACTGTTAATCAGAGGGTCTCTGGTTCAAGTCCAGAAGGGGGAGCGGTAAGAACGGGTTCAATTTTGAACCCGTTCTTTTTTTGTATAATGTATAGGATCCAAACCTTCTATTATACTGATGTTACCCTAAAATTATATAACCATTTTGGCATACTATTTAATTTATTAAAAGTAAAGAAATGTGTATGAAAATGGATATATATGATAGGTTGGATGTGAAGGCTCAGTTAACCATAGTAATGGGAATAGGAGAAAAGGTGATCGAATTAAAAGACCATCAATACTTTTATGAGTTATTTATGGTAGATGAATTTTACGTTGAAATTGTAAGCACTAAAGATTTTGTACTTAGAATGATGCGTTATTTCAGTGCTGATTCTGAAATACTGGATGATTATCTTGAGTTAATTGAAGTTCCACAATTTTAACTTAACCAGAGTTAAATTAACGGGTATAAAAATCCTCAGAAAGTAATTAAACAAACTTACTGCTCTTTGCCATTATTAAAAATACAATGGATGTTATAAATCCCAGAAGCACAAAACCTACTATCCAGATAGCCTTTTCTCCACTTGCAGCAGTTTTGTTACGAGCAACATGAACAATCCCCGCTATTCTCAATGCTAAATTACTTAATGCCATAATTATAAAGGAAATGATCACCTCAGGGGTGAAAATACTTTTGAATATACTTGATGGAGAAATATGCTCTCGATTGCTCGTTAACTCCTGTATATTTAACATGAAACCTGCCATGGCCTGCAAATAAAATACAAAGAAAACGATCATAGAAATTGTACCGGCAATAAAGAGAACTAAGAATACATTATACTTTGACATTTTATTTTAAAAGTACATCTAATTCCTATTCTAACAATTCCATCATGTTATTAGTTCTTTATTCAGCGATCTTCAATAATTTTTGAGTTACTGTTTTATGTTGTTTCCCATCAGTACAATAAATATAGTAAGTTCCTCTTGGCAAACCGACTAAAGAAACTTTTATGGAAGCAGCTGCTGTATTTTTTTGTTGCTTTAATATCCTCCCTGAAGAATTTGTTATAATAGTTGTAATAATATCACTGTCTGAAAATCGACATTTTAAAAAGATCGTTGACTTGGCCGGATTAGGATAAAATGATAAACCGGTTGTTGCAGAATTATTTATTTTTCTGATTTCAGAATAAGCCATTTTTCCGCTTTTGTCAATTTGCTGTACTCTTAAAAAGGATGTACCCGTTACCGGTAGTTTTTTACTAAAGCTATAAGAATTTGTATTGTAAGCTGGCATTACTTTTCCTGCATCAATAAAATTAATTCCATCCGAACTATATTGCGGTACGTACCATCCTACATTTTCTGTATTTGATAAAGTCCATGTCCAGGTATAAATATCCTGTTCTTCTTTTGCAGCAAAATTTTGCCATGTTACAGGTAAAAGTTGAATAATAGTGTATATACCGCCTCCGATAAAACCGTTGGTTACTTCATTGCCGGCTTCATCAATTATTCCTGTTCCGCTGCTAATTAGTTCTAATCCTAGATCACCACTGCCTGTAATATTACTTACAGTTACATAGTAGATATTTCCGCTACCTATCACCGCAGAAATAACACCATTTACAGGTACTATTCCCGCTACACCAGCAGGTCTTCCTAAAGGTCTTCCTGAAGGGGCATTTGCTACTAGTGAAAAATCATTAATATCAACACCTGCTACATTTTCAGAAAATGTTACTTTATAATCCACTGTAGTTTCATTTGTAGGAGTTGTTCCTGTGATCTCAATAGTAGTAACTGTAGGTACAGGATCAATAACTATATTATTAGCTGCGCCGCTACCCGATGAAAAAGATGTAGATTCTCCATTAATGGTTGCATCGGCACTTTGTTTGATCTCATTTGTTGAAGCTATATCCGTAGTTTGATCCCATGCTTTAAAATTTAATACTGCAACTTCTGTATTTATTCCGTCAGGAGAATATCTCAATTGAGTTGTGGCATCAAGCAAGAGAGCTTCTCTTTCTGTAACTACACCAATATTATTCCAAACAACGCCGTTGGTAGAATATTCCCAAATTCCATTTCCAGCTGTTGCTATAACGGCAATGCCTAGTAGCGGAGTTATATCTTCATCTATATATGTAAATCCATTTATTATATTGTTGATAAGTGTTCCTGAAGAAGGTACTGTATAGCCGGTGACATTTAAAATAAATGCATCTCCTGAAAGAAGCGGTGCGTTGTTAATAGATATTGATACCACCGAAGTATTATTATCAATAACAGTAACAAATCCATCATTCATTGAAATTGTAAAGTTTGTTGTTTCCGTATCATTGGGAGATACACGGTTTGCAGAAGGGGTAAACTCTAGTCCCCTGATCGCTGACTGAACCCTTGAGGCTTTGCCAGAAAAAGTATAAACGCCATTGCCAGCATCTACAAATCCATTGAGTGTTGTGAAACTTCCCTTTTCAGCTATATCTAAACTGACACTCACAGTTTGTACCTGGCTTAAGTCGGCATCGGTCACTGTTACGGATGTAAAAGGAAATACTGTTGCATTATCATTTACAGCTTGCGCTGGTGTTGTTCCACCAATAACTGGGATAGCATTAATTCCTGCAATAGCATTCAATTTATTGTTTGAACCCCATTGGGCTTTAACAGGCTGTAATTGAAAAATAAATGAAGTGAACAGAATCACTTTAATGCCATGCGACAAAAAATCAAACTTATACTTCTTTCGAAATATGAATTCAGGAAGATACATAAGATATTGGTTAGGTTTTAATTGAAACGCTAACTTTTATGTTTGTATTACATATGTTGTTATAATTAGTAATTATACTACAGTGCAGGGTGGTAAAGGGCTACAAAGGATTGTACATTTAAAAAAATAATAAACTGTTTTGGTTTTTTTCTATCTGAAATTTCGCTTATTCCTGATTGTTAGTATATAGTATCACACAAAAAATAATAATTTAATAGAAGTAATAATATAATTTTTTTCCTATATGATGTTTATCGTATAATTGATACTGATCCGCTTATTGGGTCCTTTCCTTCACCAAGATCAATAATGTAGAAGTAAGTACCCACAGGTAATGGCTTTCCTTTATTGGTGCCGTCCCATGGTTTGCCATTATAAGAACCTGCTGCCGCTTCAAACATAAACTGCCCATAACGGTTGAAAATACTCACTTTCGCATTTGTATAATCTTCCATGTACTCAATATTCCATGTATCATTAATACCATCTCCATTAGGAGAGAAGACGTTTGGTATCTTTAAACTCCTCAATATAATAACCTGCAAATTATCGCTTGCAACACAACCCTCGATCGTAGTTACTTTCATTGTATAAGTTGCATCGTTTAAAGCAGTTATTCTTGGATTAGCGATTGAATTGCTGCTTAAGTACTGTGAAGGGGTCCATAATATTTGCATTCCATTTCCTGTTGCATTTCCTTTGATCTGTGTTGAAACACCTTCGTCAACTTTAATTATTGGACCACCGGCATATGCTGATATAGGATTTATATTTACCACTAATTGCGTCTTAACACTCTCACAAGTTCCGTTGGAAGCACTAACCTGGTATGTAAATGTTCTTGGTGTAGTAGTTATAGGCGTAGGGGCTACTGATGTAGCTCCTGCAAGATCATACCATGTAAGATTATTTCCTGTGGCAGAAAGTTGAAGAGGTGTAGCATTTTGACAAATATTTAAAGGATTGGCTGCTACCGTTGGTGCGGATGGTGCAATATTAACGGTAACGGGTAACGTTGTTTGTGCTGCACATTGTCCTGTAGCTGGTGTAAATGTATAATTAGTTGTTCCTGCAGAAGCAGTGTTTACAGTTGCAGGACCCCATGTTCCAGTAAACCCATTTTTGGATGCATTTGGTAATAGCGGTGCCGTTGCTCCTACACATACAGATGGAACAGGATCAAATGTAGGGACTGTTGGAGGATCAACTGTTATTGATAAATTACCTGTTGTACCACATTGCCCTGTCGACGGGGTAAAGGTATAACTTGTTGTACCAGCTATAGCTGTACTTACCGCTGGTGACCATGTTCCCGATATATTATTAATCGATGTGGTTGGTAAAACAGGAGGGGTTGCTCCCACACATACATTAGCGATCGGTGCAAATGTTGGTGTAGGCGGAGAAATTACTATTACTGATAAATTAGTTGTTGCAGTTGCACATTGTCCGCCGGCAGGCGTAAATGTATAAGTAGTAGTTCCGGCAGTTGCAGTACTTACCGGAGCATTCCATGTTCCTGATATATTATTAATCGATGTGGTTGGTAAAACAGGAGGGGTTGCTCCCACACATACATCAGCAATCGGGTCAAAAGCCGGAGTTATTGAAGAAGCCACTGTTATAGTCAATGTTGTTGATGAAGCACATTGACCTGATGCTGGAGCGAATGTATAAGTTGTTGTACCAGCTGTAGCCGTACTGACTGCGGGGCTCCATGTTCCGGTAATATTGTTACTGGAAGTAGTTGGTAATGTTGGTGGGGTTGAATTGATACAAATATCAGCAACAGGAGCAAATAATGGTGCAATTACTGGGTCAACTGTAATATCTAAGGTTGTACCTGCTGCACATTGTCCTGTAGATGGGTTAAAAGTATATGTTTTAGTTCCAGTGGTAGCGGTACTCACCGCCGGGCTCCAAGTTCCCGAAATATTATTGGTTGAAATAGTTGGCAAAGTTGGTACCGGGGCTCCTTGGCAAACATTGTCAATGGGATCAAATAATGGCACAGTTGATGGTGAAGTAACGGATATGGATAACGTTGTATCCTTAGCGCATTGTGAAGTTGCTGGAGTAAATGTATAATTAGTTGTTCCAACTGTAGCTGTACTCACAGTCGAAGGATTCCAAGTTCCAGATATATTATTGGTAGAAGTTGTTGGCAGTGTTGGGGCTGGTGCTCCCTGGCACAATGCTCCAATTGTTGCAAAAGCTGGATTTACTGCAGGGTCAATTGTTACCGATATATCTTTTGTTGTGGCACACTGTCCTGTAGTCGGAGTAAAAGTATATGTTGAAGTTCCTGGCGTAGTTGTTGAGATCGCAGAAGGACTCCATGTACCTGGTATGTTATTGGTAGATGCTGTTGGTAATGTCGGCGCTACTTTTCCCTGACATATAGAGTTAATTGTTGCAAATGTTGGTGTAGTGCCTGTATTGATAGTTACAGTAACAGGTTTAACTCCAAAGCAACTTACGCTTTGCCCCTTGATATAATATGTACCTCCAGTTGAAACTGCTGCCGGATTTGCTAATGCAGCAGTAGCTCCAGCATCAGTAAAATATGAGTATGTTAACCCTGCTTCTGAACCGGTTGTTACTGATGAAGCTGTTAGGTCAATGGTAGTGGGAGAACAAACTGCTGGCGGATTTGTGACAACTAAATTTATTGTACCAATTGAGATCGTATCAGGACAAGATCTTACATTATCATAAATGGCTCTGTACATTGTTTGAACTGTTGGTGAAACAGTTATTGTATTAGTTGTTCCTGAAACAGAACTCCAGCTACCACCTCCGTTTATACTTTGTTCCCAGGCATATGGTAAGCCTGCATTAATTGTAGAAAGTTGTGTGGAAAGAACAGAGGAGCCTCCGTTGCAAACAGTTTTATTGGTTGATGTTACTCCTGCACAATCACTTAAAGGTGCAGTGTGGTATTGTGTAGTTGATGAGTAATGATTTGCTGCTGTCCAGGTAAAAAGTTGTGCCGCACGGCAATTATTACATCCTGTTTTAGCCTGGTTGATACCAAGCTCCATTCGAAGATATCCTGATGATAAATTAATATTATTTGCAGCAAGCGGTATCCTTACCTCAAGATCCCATGAAGTTGCATTTTTAACAACTCTTGCCATTCCGTTTACAGCTCCATTACTATTATAAAATCCAGGAGTGCCGTTGGCATAAGTATATCCGAATTGTAAAGGCTGGTTTGCATTATTTGCGATATATATTTCTACAGCATCCTGATAATATACTCCTGAATTTTGCGGAGCAGGGTCCTCAATACGAACATTGAAAAATATATCTGTAGCAGTATATATAGCACGCCATTGTCCGGCAGGATTTTCCTGAACACCTGCACATGAAGCATTAGTTACAATACAATCCTGGTTGCCACCTAAAGCAAGCGACTTGGTCACAGTTTGCCATGGAGCGGCGTACCATACCGGTTCATTACCGGATCCATCAACCGTAATTGGCTCACAAACTTTTGGTATAGTAAACAAGCCCGTAGGGCCACAGCAATTAACAGGTGTTATTGTTGAGTTTACTGTTAAGTTTGTTCTGGCACCGGTTGCCCTGTACATCGTAGCTACCGTTGGAGTTACGTCAATTGTATTAGCGGTACTGGATATTGATGTCCATGCGCCTCCACCGTTTATGCTTTGTTCCCAGGTGTAAGTATCGGTAGTTGATCCAATACCCTGAGCGGTTAATGTAGTAGGAGTTCCTTCACAAATACTTGTTCCGGCGGATGATAATAATTGTTGAGTGATACAACCATACACTTCTATTTCATCAATTCCCCAAACATCATTGTTGCCCCAGGCATTTGCTTGAAAATTTAAAGTAAAACCATCATCGTCTGTATTATTTGGATTTTGCCCTAATTGAAAATTACATTCATACCATGATGCATATTCATCCCACATTAAACCATAGGTTTGATTATTACCATCCCAGGAACCTGATGCAGTTTGATTACATGCAGCATTATTTTCAACCTTCGTCCATGTTCCGCCACTTACGCCTCCTCCGGAAATATTAAGCCCTGTAAGACTTTTGAATTGTATCGTTGTATAAAGCGACTGGTTACAATCTACATATTTGGCAGCGTTACGCATTTTTACCCTTACACAATATTTGTCTCCGGGCTTTAAGCCGGCGATCTTATATACAGCAGCGGCATTAGCATTGTCATTCGGACGATAAAGAAATACACCATCAGTCGCTTTATTCTGAAGCGGTGTACCAGTTGGGCCATTTACAGTACTCGGATCGGAAACAATGGTATACGTACCCCCACCTGTTGAAGTTAGATCTCCATTAGTAAAGGTGTAAGATGCTGGATTTCTAATGTAAAAACTTTCGTTGGTTAAACCTCCATAAGCAAGATCATCTACTGTCCAGCGACCGGTAGTAGTTCCTGTTTTGTTAGCAAATGTAACATGCCCAACACGAGTAGACGGACAAGTACTATTGCAGGTTACGTATGTTAACTGGGCATAGATATTACATGAAAACAAGAAGGCAATGCACAGCAAAAAATTAATTTTTATATATGGGATAAATTGAAAGGTTCTCATAACGTTCAGTCTTATATTTCATTAGCAATCCGCAAATGTAAATTTAATGAGGTGGTTTTTTGAATTTTTGTTGCCTGCTTTTTTATCGTTTATGCATTTATATACTACGATGTGGGGTATTCCATCCCCACATGGCCTAAATTATATAAAAAAATCATCGAAAATCTAATATGGCTTGAATTTGGTATTACTACTGTATAAAATTCCCCCATTATGGAACATAAAATAATAACAGGTAGAAAACCAAGGCTTAAAAGAAGGAAAAATATTGATGAGCAAACAAATCAACGTATTCATGAACACCTTGCCGATGAAAATGATGTAATATCTGAAGAAGATATTCAAAATGCTAAAACAGAAGTGCCGGAAGTTGTTGATACAAATACGGATAATGCTGAAGGAGAAGTAAAAACCAATGCAGAAATAGAAGAAGAGATAAAAGAAAAATTAAAAGAGGATCCTGATGTTAAACCTGGTGAAAAAAAGGACAATGCTGATATAACACCATGGAATATTTTAGATGCTTAACCATGCGTTTTAATTGTATAAATATTTTATAACTGTTAATTTTTTACGATCATGCCTATTCTTAATGTTATACTGGTACTTATTGTTGTTGGTGTTGTGCTTTGGCTTATCAATAGATATATACCAATGCAAGGAACAATAAAAAATATACTGAACGCTGTAGTAGTGATTGTAGTAGTGATCTGGTTATTAAAAGTATTCGGTCTGTTGGGGAATTTACAAAGCTTGCATACTTAATTATCTTATTTAATCACCCTTACTTTAAAAAGACCTGAAGAAGGATTCTCCCCAAGTATATTCTTTGGTGAAAACCTAACGGTCACAGTATTCGAGCTACTTACCCATGCTGTATAGGTTGCGGTTCCTGAAACAGCACTATTGGGAATACCTAATGCAACCACGTCTCCTGAGCTTGCTCCTGTAACAGTGATATCGAGATCGGCTACAGAACCGGATCCTGTATTTGGAAAATCCAATGTAGCAGAACCGGATAATGCTCTGTCTAACATATATGTATAAGTGCCATCGCTTAATGTAAGATCTGTTCCATTATAATTAAGCGCTCCTGCTTCTAATGAAGTTTGCGAAGCAACTCCGGAGGTAAATTTTATAGGAGCAGTATTTGCAGCTGCTGTACCGGCTTTTAAATGCAGTAAAGCTGTTGGTGATGCAATTCCAATTCCCACTCTACCATTACTATCAAGCACCATTTTTTCTGTATTGTTTGTTCTGAGCCGTAGACTTGAATTATTGATCGTTCCTAAAAACTGTGCTCCCGAATTTAGACAAGTATTACCGGTTAATCCCCATCCCGAATTGTTACTTAAAAATGATACCCAGTTTGCAGATATTGTTGTTCCATTATTAAATTTAAAAGTACTATCTGTAGTACTGAAAGCAATTAGGCCGGTTGCAGGGGTTGGAATATTTGCTATTTGTGTGGTCGTCATTCTCGGAATTAGTAAACCTTTTGATGTACTGCTGATATCCAGCATTGCACTTGTATCAGGCAAATTCCCTGTTGAATTAATGGCAATATTTTGTGCAGAAACTTCTATTACTAATGGAAGAGTAAGTAATAGCGACAAAGAGATGAATGGTAGATTTTTCATGGTATTTGGCTTTGGCTATAATTGTAACGCCAAGAAATTTTAATTATTTTGTATTTAAATACAATTTTTAAAAAAATAGTTTAAATTATTTTATAACAAATAGATTTTCAAATTATTACGTATTATATATATTAAATGATAAATAAAATATTTTTATATCTGTTTAACTATTTGTAATATAATGACCAATTTGTCAAAACAAAAAAGAGAGGTTTTTAAAAAAATGAAGGGATTGGTAGAAACCAATCCCTGTTAGAAACAATCCTATCCTACCTAAGAATTACCGCAATATTTTTTTTAAAATTTTACTAAGTGCAAAAATTTTATTTTAATAATTTTTTTGTGATGATCTCATTGCCTGTCTGTATTTGTATAGTATAAGCACCAGCGTTTAATTTTTCAAGATCATTAAGGATTAAAGTATTAACTCCTTTTTGAATTAGTGAGCTTTTGTTTGCGATCAATCTGCCCGTGTTATCAAATAATTTCGTGTTTGCTAGACCGTTAGTTTCAGCATACATGCTAATGTATATACTGTTTATGAATGGGCTTGGATAAACTGTAGTAATAAATGAATTGGATACAATTACATTCAAAACAATAATATTAGTATACTCATAGCTGCCATTTTTGTCAATCATTTTTAACCTGTAATAATTTGATCCGGGGCTAACGGTATTATTTGTAAACTCATAATTCACCTTTATGTTACTGTTGCCTGCTGCATTTATTTTATTGATAGTAGTAAATGTTATTCCATCTAAACTGTGTTCAACTTCAAAATAACTACTATTAATTTCCTGTGCAGTACTCCAGGTTAAACGTGATGTACCATTTGCGTATAAACCTTTCAAAGTAGATAAGGTTACCGGCAACGGGCTACCAATGCCACATAGCTGAGAGTTGAATAGATAAGCCTTACCCACACCATTGTGGCCTAATGTTAGGCTGAATAAATTTCCAAATGTAGCGCCTAGATTTAAAAGGCCACTGCCGAAATCAAGCGTTCTGGATGGCGTACCTACTAAGACCCGATTCTCAAATCCTACGCCTCTTGTTCTTCCGGCTCCTGCCACACTATATCCTATTAATGAGGTTGCATTTACGCCAAGAAAAGCATCTTCAGTAACAACCAGCTCCCATGAATTTGTTGTTTGATACATTCCATTAGCCTTCCCAAAATAAATATATGCAGACCCTCCGGCCACATTTGTATTTAATAATTGAAGTCCTGAAGAAGCCGGTTCCCCAATTATAATATCTGCAAATCCATCACAGTTAAGATCTAATGTATTGTCAATAGAATAACCAAAAAGTAGATTGGCCTGTATAATACTAAGAATGGAATTGTTGTTTCGTGGAGAACTTAAAACCTGGTCTGGGCTAACACTTGAAGAAGGTGAGGAGTTTTTCTTTTTGAAAACATTTACAGTTCCGGTTTTTAGATCAAGTCCTAACACATTTATAATTGTACCGCCTAAAGGAGCTCCTACCAACACATTTCCGTTTCTTACACCTGCTGAATTCCTCACACCTTTAACGCATATCCCAAATAGATTGGCAATATTTGCAATTGACCCGGAAAGATTACTTAATAGACCACCTGAAGTTGCAGTAAGTGTAGCGCCAGCTGTAGAACTAACGCCTGAACCGTTACCATAATATATTGTTGCACTTCCTTGTAATAATTTACCATTTAATAATGCACTTACAGAACTAAGGTTAATGCCTGCAGGCGAAGATGCGATCACATCATATTTTCCATCATTATTATAATCACCTAATCCATCTACACAATAACCAAATAATAATCCATCAATATTATTTGCTAAAATACCTGTGCCTAAAATGCTTGCTTTGAAAGGATTTAGTTTAACCAACACATGCGGATCATTTCCATTTGATAAAAAAACAAATGCACCACCTGATTGAACATCCAAAAATGGAACTCCAAGTATTGTTTTAATACCTGCATAAGTTGGAGCACCAACTATAATATCTTTTTTGGTATCATTATTAAGATCCTCTGTAACTGCAACAGAAAATCCAAACAATGCATTTACAGAAAGATTAATATTATGCTCCAGTATACCATCTCCATTTAATGAGAGAGTTAATAGTGTGTCAGTTGATGTACTTAGTGTTGCTCCATCAAACACATATACTTTACCGATAGTACCTGAAGCAGTAGAAGGCCCGCCTGCGGAAATCTCTACAACATCCATTGGAGCTCCTACAATTATATCGCTTTTATTATCTGCATTAATATCACCCCCGGCAATACTGTAACCAAACAATGCTCCTGCAATAGGAGTTGATGGTCGCAGTACAACAGATGGGGTAGTAGCTAAACCTGAAATACTTCCATAATAAATAAACACCGCACCAACATTAGCCAAGGATACTGTTGGTGAAATGATATCAACACATGTGGGAGACCCAACCGCAATATCATCAAAACCATCTCCATTTACATCTCCTAAACCTGCAACAGAAAAACCGTATGCTGCATCTATTGCAAGGCTTCCTACAATGCCAGGAATAATTCCTTCTGCAGAGCCGATCCATTCTGGTGTTTGATTGATTGGGTCAATAGTAAGTGGATATTTTGCATCTTGATCATTCACAATAATTGCAAACTGATCATTCTCACGTAATTCCATTCTTGCTTTGATCGGTGTTTTATCCGCATCCCATACATTTAAGTCCTGGTAAAATAATTTTGTTTCACCTGCCTTATTCTTAAACTGTATTCCATTATTAACTAAGGAGGGAAAAAGATCTCCTTTTAAATCCAGGATCACTTCAAGATCCTCTTGTCCTTCAGGTTTATTTAATACGATGAAATTCTGCCTTAATCCCTTTTCGGAATTAGTGTATTGAATAATGAAATTCTTATATGAAAAATTTAGATCTGATTTATTATTTGAATAACTAAATCCCGTTGATGCAAGTAGATGCATATTTCCTTTTCTTATTTCTTTAAAATAGAATGTTTGTTGCCAATCATTTTTATTATTAACATTATTAAAATATTTTAATGGAAATACAGTGTAGCCGGTAGAAGTAATTGAAGCACCTATATGTTGCTTTTGATTAGCAATATTAAAACGTAGATGTTGTTTATCTTGCTTGAAACAATATTCAGACTCCTGAATGTTTTTTTGCACCTTATTAAGCCAGGTATTGTCACTTGTGTTATCAATAGATTGTTTTTGTGAAAATGCTGATGAACAACAGATCATCAACATAAGAAGAGAGTAAAAAGTTTTCATAATGGTAGGTTTTAACTGTTAAATTTTATTATGGCGCCTAAAAACTTGTATTAAATTGAGTACTAAGTGTACTTTAAAAATTGAGTTGCGATTTTTTTAAACACTATCGTAGGTGGTAAGGGAACCTAAGGAGTATGGTGATAATTTTCTACTATGAAGGTAAAATGATTTGTATTTTAATACAATACTTCAATTTAATAAGCGTTATGAATGACGGATATAAGTATGTAAACAGCATCTTGTTAAAAAAGTGGTTACTTGATTTTTTTGAAGACTGTTTCTATTTATTAAGAATGTAACAATTAAATCTATTGTTATGAAATTGAAAATATTAGTAGTAGAAGATGACCCTATCGATCTTATTTCAATAAAAGCAAAGATCAGAGAATTGGGATATGAAGAACCTCTTGTTGCCGACCAAAAGGCTGATATACCTGCGATCTTAAAAAATGAAAATCCTCAATTAGTAATTTCTGATATTTATTATGATAAAAAACCTTTGGGATTAGCGTTGATCGATATTTGCAAGTCCAGTAACATTCCCTTGATATTAATGACAGCTGATACAAGGTTTGATACATTTACTTTAGCAAATCAACATGACAAGGTTACTTATCTCGTAAAACCATTTCATCATTTTACTTTGCAAACCTGCATTGATATGGTGTTAGCAAATGTAAAACCTGTAACTTCTGACGATAAATATTTCTTTGTAAAAGATTATACAAACAACCAGGTAAAACTTAGCTATAACGAAATTCTATTTCTTGAATCTGACGGAAATTCTTGTCATATTCATTGTACAAAGAATCACTACATGCTGAGAATGAGCCTGGCTAAAATAAATGCTGAACTTGATGAACGATTTATGCAGATACATAAAAGTTTTATCGTAAACAAAAACAATATAAGCAAGGCTTCCAATACACATTTATTAATTGAAAAACATGAAGTTCCTATTGGAAGAAAATACCGAAAGGATTTTTTTAATATACTGCCTTCCCTAAAAAAATAGAATGAAAAGGCATAATTTTTTATATAAAATAATTGACAAACTTTTGAGTCTTGGTATCAATGACTCAATAAGTTTTGTTGATCAAAAAAGGGTCAGAACACTTAACGCAATTATTTTTGTTTGCCTTCCTGTGATATTTGTTTATTGGCTGTGGAGTTACACTTCAGAGCATTACCTATTGGCAAGATTTTATATCATTCTTACATTGCCTTTGTTTGCAATGTTGTATTTCAATTATAAGAATAAACGTGAATTGTACAGGATCGTTTCTATTCTTGTAACGGTAGCGATAATGGCCGTAGGGAGTGTGTTATTTAATAATGGGCAAGAATATTATATACTTTTAACTGCATTGTTATCTATTCTTTTTTATGATCTAAAAAAATTGTTGCTATACCTCAGTATTTTTTATGCCTGTGTATTTGTTGCAATAAAAATAATTTCAAAAATTGTTTTGCCGGTTGAACAAGCTCCGGAATTTATTGAGATCGTCAATATAATAGTCAATGTTTCAATCCTTGTTTATTTTTTATTCGACATAAAAAAAATGTATATAAAATTCCTGGAAGAAATATTAAGTGAAAAACAAAATTTAGCCGACTCCAATACATTGTTAGTAAAACAAGCTATTACCTTAGAATTAAAAAACAAAGACATAGAAGATCTTAAAAATAAAAACGAGGAACTTTCTTCTATTGTATATCACCAATTGCGTTCTCCTATAGTTGCATTTTCAGATATCTTATCACAATATGTTGATTATTCAATGTATACAAATGAGGAGTTTAAAGAAATGTCAAAAAAGATTCAACATAAGGTAAGTGATACTTTAACTACTATAGATGGATTACTGCTCTGGAAAAAAAATGGTATAAAAAGTATGCAGCCTACTCTATTAGAATGTGAAATAAATGAGATCATGCAGAAGACCATTATGCAGGTACAGCCTATGGTAGAGAAAAAAAAATTGCAAATATCATATGAATATAATGGGCCACAAAAGGTATATGCAGATTCTGACCATGTATTGATCATTTTTCAAAACATTTTAAACAATGCAATAAAATTCAGCCCGTTAAAAGATACCATTCAAGTAAACATTACAAATGATAAAGGTAAATGCCAGGTTTGTGTTACTAATAATGGAGAAGGAATAAATCCACAAAGATTACAAAGGCTTTTTTCTACGATGCATATTACTTCTGCAAATGGTACTACCAATGAATCGGGTATTGGCCTTGGTCTTAAAATTTGCAAAAAGCTTGTTGAGAAAAATAAGGGTTCTATTACAATAAGAAGTGTGGAAAATAAAAATACAAGTGTACTCATTGAATTGCCTGCATCAATTTAATTTCCTTTAAGATATAACTAAAGGAGACTACGGGAGCCTCCCTTAGATTATAACAGTTTTTCATGGAAGCATCTGATGTTATTTCCAGATAACTTTCCTTTTTACTTATACTGTAAACTTATAAACTTCATATCCGGATAATAACAAGTATGATCAAATATCAAATTGCTTTTGAAAAAAGTTTCTCAAAGGAGTGGGAGGTTTCTATAAAATTATAAGGGGTGTTAAGTAAATGAAAACTAAAAAAATAAAATTGTAATTCATAACCTTCCAAAGAAAAGGACATATCTATGACAGATCAAAATCCTTTTAATTCCTTCTTATCTCTTTGCAACCAATTGGTTTTAGGATAATTCGTATTTTTATTAATAGTATGAATAGAATATGCCTGTCTTGATTTTCCTGATGTATTAGGTAAACTATAATGCGGAAGAAATCCATGCAACACAATACATGTCCCTTTTTTTACTTCAAGAGGGGTCATTTCTTCCATTGAATACGGAGTAGGATCCAATGTGACCATTTCTGTTCCCCCACCTTCTTTTTTTCTAAACCAGGATCGTAATGGTTCACTATGCCCACCTGACTTTGCCCAAAGACAACCATTTTCTTTTGTTGCATCTTCTAATGCAAACCAAAAACCAATACAGCTATCGGGCTCAGTGTATAAAAATGTAGAATCCTGGTGAATATCTACCACACCTCCTATCTTGGCGTGTTTAAATATCATCATACTTTGAATAATGAGATAATCATTTAATTGAAGGTCTGCTGCAAGCTTTTTCATTTGCGGCGATCTTGTAAATGAATTGAACACTTCATCCAGATCGTGTAATCCGTGCCCTATTTTGTTGAGAGAATGAAACAGGTCGTTCTTTAATTTTTTCGATTCATCAAAAGCATCTTTCTCAAAAAAGAAAGATATTTTATCTCCTGAGTTTATAAAATAATCGTCACTTGTCTTGGCTTGATCTGATGTCTGAAACACTGACGGATGACCATCAAAATTAAAATTATTTGCCAATTGCCGGGCTCTTTCTATTAGTAAATCACATTCCGAGGCAGTATTAAAACCTTCAATTACAAGGTATCCATCTTGTTTAAATTGTTGTAAACGTGTCAAAGCAATAATTTTTGATTGATCTAAAATATTAAGTGATTGTTAGTTCTATTTTTCAATTTAATGAATTTTATGAAGGCCGGATCTTTTTGTTTAAGATTTCCTCAAATAGGGTTTAACAACAGTTGGCACGCTTTTTTTACTATTGCCTTTATAAAACAACGTATATGAAAACACAAAACACCAACAACAGCAATTACAATTCATTTCCTGAAGATGTAGAATTGAACGATACAGACCAGGCAGATGAAATAGAAATTACAGAAGAGGAATTACATGAAATAGAAGATGAATATGAAGTATTATCTCATATTTCAATTCCTTTTTAATCATTTGTATGAAAAAAGCAGCTGAGGATATCAAGGACGTTAAGCCTGACCTGAAACATGATACCATGGAGTTTTCTGCCAATACTGACGGGGATGACAAATTGGATATGGATGATGAGCAGTATGAAGAAGAAGATATTACCGCAGAAGAGCTTGATATACTAGAAGATGAGTGGCAAAATGAGGCAGCAGCGCTTAATACTGCTGAAATGGACAAAGCGGCGGATAGTGATACTTTGCCCGAAGAAGATTGGCTAAAAGACACGAAGTAAAAGACACGAAGGAAGAAGGCGAAAATGAAGAAGAAGAAAATATTAGGAAATGATCTCACGGATCATTTCCTATCCTTTTATTTTATATAAAAGATAAGCAGCCAATTCTTTTAAATAATTATCCCAGGTATTTAGTGCATCTATGCTGGGGATTATTCTCCACCAACTGAACTTTTCCTGCCCCGCTATATAAGCGCATGGATAACCTTCAGTTGCAAGGCCAGCCTTTTTAAATAATAAAGTTGCCCTTGGTAAATGATGGGCTGATGTGATCAACAAATAAGGAGGTTTCAATTTTGCCGAATCAAGAAGAGCTCTTGAGTTTACTGCATTTTCTGCTGTATTCGCAGATAGGTCTTCGAAAATGATCGCAGAATCAGGAATACCCATTATTTTCAACTCGTTATTTACAAAAGCACCTTCGCTAAATTTTTCATTTGTGATCCTTCCGTTACCGCCGCTGATGAGAACATGATCAATTTTCCCCAACTTATATAACTTAACGGTTTGTATAAACCTATCTCCCGTGGAATTAAAATACCCACTATCCCTTGGATCAGGACTACCAAAACCGCCTAATAAAATTCCACAACTATAAGATGTGTTTTGTGGAATTGCTTTTTTTTGTGGTTGCCACCAGTTAGCATACCAGTTCAACAACCAAACATTCCCAAATACGATATAGATACAAAGTGCAGCTATACGACATATTTTTTTTCTTTTAGGAGATTTCCAAATGAAAGAAGTTATTACCAAAATAATTATCCAATTAACGGGAGACGAAATGATCGATAAAATGGTAGAGGCAATTAGGTGCATATTGATTTTTGTAAAACAAATTTAAAGGAAATAAAAATCCGGTAGGATCTGATGCTACCGGATAAATTAATTATGGATCTAAAAATTAAACAAGATCAATATCGAAGTTCACTAATTGTACAAACTCTTCGATTCTTTCAGCAATATCTGCTTTTGTAATTTCTTTTAAACGGTTAGGTCCGAATTTTTCAACACAAAAGCTTGCTAAGGCACTACCTACAATAATTGCAGTCTTCATATTTTCAAAACTGATATCTTTTGTTTTAGCAAGATGCCCAATAAAGCCTCCGGCAAATGTATCCCCTGCACCGGTCGGATCAAATACTTCTTCCAATGGTAAAGCAGGTGCAAAGAATACATGGTTCTCATGAAACAATAATGCACCATGTTCTCCTTTTTTGATGATCAAAAATTGAGGTCCCATATCCATAATGATCTTAGCAGCTTTTACCAATGATACTTCTCCGCTCAATTGTCTTGCTTCACCATCATTTACTAAAAGTACATCAACTTTTTTCAACACTTCTTTCAATCCATCCAATGCAATGTCCATCCAAAAATTCATTGTATCCAAAACAATCAATTTTGGTTTTGTCTTAAGTTGATTGATAACACTTAACTGGATCTTTGGATCAAGGTTTCCAAGCATTAAAAATTCTGCACTTTGGTAACTTTCAGGAACTACAGGATTGAAATCTGCTAATACATTCAGATCTGTGATCAATGTATCTCTCGAATTCATATCAATATGATATTTACCACTCCAGAAAAAAGATTTTTTACCAGGAACAATTTCCACTCCTTCCAGCTGTACACCACGTTTTTTTAATTCATCCATTTCTTCCTGTGGAAAATCGTACCCTACAATAGAAATCTGTTGGATAGGGGTAACAAAATTGCTTGCAGCTAAAGCTACATAAGTGGCAGAGCCTCCCACAATTTTATCTACTTTTCCAAAAGGAGTTTCGATAGCATCAAAAGCCATAGTGCCAACTGTAATTAAAGACATATATTATTTTTTTATACTGATTTTTTTTAACCGTGCAAAAGTAATGGTTTGCAAGGGTTTTTTGTTAAGTTGTCAATGGTTTATTTGATATGAACAGGTATAAAAATTGATGTTTATTGGTTAAGCAGCTTTACATTTACTTAAAACAGAGCGGCTTAAATATAAAAACAGAATATGCTTATACAAATTCATCCTCAAAATCCACAGCCAAGATTAATTAAGCAGATCGTGGAATGCCTTAAAGATGGAGGGGTGATCATATATCCCACAGATACTATTTATGGGCTTGGATGTGATATAGGAAATCATAAAGCCATTGAAAGAATTTGTAAGATAAAAAATATTGATCCTCAAAAAGCACAACTTTCTTTTATATGTAATGACCTTAGCCATATGAGTGACTATACAAAAAGTATTGACACACCATTATATAGAATGCTAAAAAATTATTTACCCGGCCCTTATACTTTTATTTTGCCTGCCAGTAAACAAGTGCCTAAGATCCTGCAAAGCAAAAAAAATACTGTCGGCCTAAGAATACCTGATAATACTATTTGTCACCATATTTTAACGGAACTAAATAATCCAATATTAAGTGCCTCTTTGCCGGGAGAAATGGTAGAAGAATATACTGACCCCGAGATCATATATGAAAAATTTATGCACCTGGTAGATTTTGTGATCGATGGGGGAATGGGAGGAATGGTACCATCTACTGTTGTTGATTGTACTAGCGATGAATGGATTGTATTAAGGCAAGGCTTGGGTAAGTGGGAAGAATAAATTATTATTCTTCTTCTGTCATTTCTGAAAAGATATTAAAGCTTTTGCGATGGTAAATGCATAAGCCTTTTTCTTCTATCGCTTTGCGATGAAACAAAGTGCCATAGCCTTTATTACTATTCCAGCCATAATGAGGAAATTCTTCATGCAGTTCCTTCATGTATTCATCTCTGTAAGTTTTTGCAAGAATACTTGCAGCAGCGATGGAGTTGTATTTTCCATCACCTTGGACAATACATTGGTGTTCAATTTTTTTATATGGGTTAAAACGATTGCCATCAATTAATAAAAGCTCCGGAATAACAGCCAGCATATCCAAGCTTTGATGCATAGCTTTAAAAGATGCTTGAAGAATATTAATAATATCTATTTCATCATTGCTTACACGGCTTACAGAAAAAGCAATGCTTTCTTTTTCTATTATGGGCCTTAAAATATCTCTGTCTTTTTCTGTGAGTTTTTTACTGTCATTCAGAAAAGGATGATGGAAATCTTTAGGAAGAATTACCGCTGCAGCAAAGACCGGGCCTGCATAACAGCCTCTTCCGGCTTCATCAAGTCCGGCTTCAACATATTTGGTCTGGTAAAACGGTAAAAGCATTTGTTCGGCAAATATCGCAAAAAAGTTAAAAATTATTTGTTTGGTTAATAACTCTTTTACTGTAGTAAATTTGTACAATTGCATTTTATGAAGAAAATTCATACTTGGGCCAAAGCCACTTTTATTCTTTGCTTTTTAGTGATCATTGCCGGAGGAATTGTCCGTACCACACAAAGCGGAATGGGTTGCCCCGATTGGCCCAAATGTTTTGGCAAATGGATACCACCTACCAATGTAAGTGAGTTGCCGGCAGACTTCGAAAAATATTTACGCAAGCAAGACATTGATCATACTTTCAATCCATATCATACATGGATAGAATATTTCAACAGATTATTTGGAGTTTTACTTGGATTCTTTGCTATCATACAGGTAGTATTGCTTTTCAAAAAAAGAGATCAGCAGCGTAAGCCATACAGATTAGCAATTTGGTTTTTGGTTACTGTAATTCTTACAGGATTATTTGGGGCAATGGTAGTAAAATTAAATCTTGCTCATGTAAGTATATCAGTGCACTTGTTTTTTGCGTTGTTATTAGTACAGATTCAAATGGCTTTATTGCTTTCCTTATCCGGCAAAATTTCCTGGATCCTTATTAATAAAAAAATACAAAAATGGCTATTGGCATTTTTGTTAGTACTGATCATACATTCAGCATTAGGCACCATGGTGCGTATATACGTAGATGATATATCCAAACAGTTGAACTATGGGCAACGAGAGGCCTGGCTTGCAAAGATCCCTTTTGCTTTTATCATTCACCGTACTTTTTCATGGGTGGTGTTAGCATTTGCTTTTTATATTATGTGGTTGTTCAAAGACAAACCATCAACAAGAAATAAGATATTTTTTTTATTAGCGATCGTGATAGCTAATATGATAGCCGGGATAGTTTTGTATTACGCTGACATGCCTGCCATTGCCCAGCCAATACATTTATTGCTGGCTACAATAGCCATAACACAAACCGTAAACGTTTTATTACAATTAAAACCTGTAAAAAGCGTTATTTAATTATATAGTTGTATCTTTTAATCAATAGAAACAACATTGCCCATTTTATGAAGAATTTGCTGAAAGATATTTTTTTTTCTTTTCCTATTCAGCTATTCATTTTACATTTTAGAAAATACCAGGTTTTATTATTGTTTTGGTTTTTATTGATAAGTACCGTCAATAGTGGCTTTATGCACAGCTTTGGCGCAGATGCTTTATTTTTTGTACCGGAATATTTAGGAAAAGTAAATGCATTGAGTACATCTTTTGTAGGTATTGCGGTGGGTGTTTTTTTTATGAGTTGGAATATCACCACATTTATTCTGCATACACGTCGATTCAAATTTTTAGCAACAGCATCTAAACCTTTTTTAAAATTTTGTATCAACAATTCTTTATTTCCCGTACTATTTTTAATTTTTTATATAGTAAGATCTCTTCAGTTCAATATTGATAAAGAGTTGTTAAGTGTAGGAGATGCATTGATCTTAACAGCAGGTTTTTTAGCTGGTTTTTTTGTGTTGATCTCTATTTCCTTTGCACTTTTTTTTAGTGCCGACAGGCGTATTTTAAAAGGGATCGCTCCAATAATTTCTGACCCCAAGAATTTCATGGCAAGTTATGGTCCTGATAAAAATCCGCAAAGTGATGCATTCGGAATGAAAGTAGGTTATTATTTTAGTACACGTTTTAAGTTGCGTAAAGCAAGGAATGTTGGCCATTATAGCCAGGATTTTTTAGATGCCATTTTTAAAAGGCATCATTTTTCCGGAATGATCGGAACCATTTTCGCCTTTATTTTTTTAATTGTCTGTGGGTTCTTTTTAGATATCAAATTTTTTCAGGCACCAGCGGCAACAAGTATAATTATATTTTTTGCTGTGATGGTTGCGGTGATCGGAGCATTGACATATTTTCTGCAAAGCTGGAGTGTGTTATTTGTTGTTATCCTTTTAATTGTTTTAAATGTCCTTTATCAGAATGAAGTGATAGATCCTCGTAACAAAGCTTACGGATTAAATTATTTGAATAAAACTGAAAGGCCTCAATATACTAAGCAATCGCTTTCAAAATTATGTACTCCGGATCTGATCGCTTCCGACAAAGCTAATATGGTCAAAGTTTTGGAGAATTGGAAAAAAAGACAAACTTCTGAAAAGCCGGTAATGCTTTTTATAAATGTAAGCGGAGGTGGATTGCGGAGTGCTGCATTTGTAATGAACACGTTGCAACAGATCGATAGCAGCACCAATGGTAAACTGATGAAACAAACATTTTTGATCAGTGGAGCCAGCGGAGGTATTTTATCTGCAGCTTATTACAGGGAATTGTATCGCAGAAAATTGAAAGGGCAAAATATCAATTTACATGACCCGGCTTATACAGATGCTATTTCTCAGGATCTATTGAATCCGGTATTCTCTTCATTGATCAGTCGTGATATTTTTGCACCAGTTGAAAAATTTTCTGTCGGACCTTATAAATATGTAAAAGACAGGGGCTATGCATTTGAACAGAAACTAAATGAAAATTCAGGAAATATTTTTGATACACAATTAAGTTCTTATGTAGAAGATGAGACCAATGCAACTATTCCTTTGATCTTTTTTAATTCTGTTATTACAAGGGACGGCCGTAAATTAATTGCAAGTACACAACCATTGAGTTTTATGATGAAACCTGTTTTGTATGCGGCCGATACTTCTTATGGACCAGATGCTGTGGATTTTGCTGCTTTGTTTGCAAAACAACAGCCACTGAATCTTCGCTTACTCACGGCATTAAGAATGAATGCAACATTCCCTTATGTATTGCCAAATGTATGGTTGCCATCAGAACCTGTAATTGATGCGATGGATGCAGGCTTAAGAGATAATTACGGACAAGAAACCGCATTAAGATTTATTGATAATTTTAAAGATTGGATAAATGCAAATACCGGTGGCGTGATACTTGTTCAAATAAGAGACCGGTTAACAGACAACTGGCAATTTCCTTTGGAGATAGGTTCTGTAAGTGATCTTTTGGTGAAGCCGGCCACTATGCTGCAACACAATTGGTATAAACTTCAGGATTATTCTCAGGCCGATCAATATAGTTATTTGACGGATACGACTTCTAATGTAAGACGTTTAACATTTATGTATGTACCAGAAAAAGAAGATAAAGGTGCCGCTTTGAATTTTCATTTAACAGCAGTTGAAAAGCATGATGTAATTGCGTCTTTCAAAAAAAGTTATAATCAACAATTGCTTGGGGTTTTACAAGCAGCATTAAAATAAACATTAAGGCTGTATCAATTTAAATGCATCAGCAATTATTTCAAAAGAAAACTTTCTTGTTGTGACCGCAGGGTCTCCGTCAATATGCAAAGGAGCGTTGCCAAGATTGTTGATGATCAGTTTATCTGTTTGAAAATATATAACATCTTTATTTTTAAAGATCCTTTCATTATAATCTAAAGGCTTTCCACTTTTTATATGCTTTAGTACAGCTAAGAATAATCTGAACTTGCTCATTTTTTTTGCAATCACAACATCAAGAAAACCATCGTTTAACCTTGCCTGTGGCGCTATTGTAAAGTTGTTGCCATACTGGTTACTGTTGGCAACATTCACAAAATATGCATCAACAGCAAAGGTTCTCCCTCTGTCAGTAATTTCAAAATTATAAGGTTCAGCTGATAAGAAATTATTAAATGTTTGCTTGATGTAAGTTGATAATCCTCTTGTATGTTGCTCGGCAAAATCATGAGCGACTTGTGCATCAAATCCAAGTCCGCAGATCATGCAGCTAAAAACATCATTGATAAAAAATGCATCAATGTAAGAAGCTTTTCCTTTAAAGATCACTTCCAATGCTTTATCAAAATTCATAGGAATTTTAGCTGCCAATGCAAGCCCGTTACCTGAGCCCAATGGAATAATACCGATCTTAACATCGACATCAAGTAATGCATTAACGATCTTATTGATGGTGCCATCACCGCCACAGATCACTATATCAGTTATACCTTCATCATCAATTTTTTCTTTTAGGAAAAAATAATTGCCTGCAGCATTTGTGTGGAGTATCTCAAAAGGAATATTTTGATGGGTAGTTCGTTCTTCTATTTTCTTTAGTAGCAACTGTTTATTTTCAGTGCCTGAAATAGGATTGATAAAGTAAATGATTTTCCGCTTCATTATTAATTGACCCTTTTTAGGTCTTTAAGGATAAACTCTTCATCATACGAAGGAGTCAATCTTGTTTTGTAATGAAACTCTAAAGAATTCCGAAGGCTTGCGCTGCTTCTAATTAATTTATTAGTAAAATAATCACTCAAGGGATAAATTGAAAAAATACCGTCTTCGTTTTTTACTTCCGCTAAGTAATAACGGCCTGCAATATTTATATTTAAAAATTCTTTATTTACTGCAGTAGATAAAAATGCCGAGCCTTTTATCGTATCATCTGTCACTATCCTGTATTTCCTGAATTCATTGATATAACCGATCAAAGCCACTTCATAGGTCATATCATCTTTTTTTGAAAGAATGATCTTTACAGGCTCTACAACAGATTTTTTGTCGTTGATAATTTTGGTGGCCATTGTTGCCCATTTACCTAAATATGATTCATTAATTGCTTGTTGTGGTTCAGTATCAAGGGTATATGGTGACGAGTAAGGGCAAGCTGATAGAATAATAGCCAGGGTAAAGAGGAACGATAAGTATTTAATACTTTTCATTGTGTAAGTAAAATTAATCTATTGCATCCGGATTTGTAAGAGCTCCGGTAGCACTAGTTAATAACGTATGTGGAAATCCTTTATTGTAAGGGGCTATTTTCTAAAAAGGGATCCGATCCAGCCTCCGGCCTCCATCAGCCATGCTATACCCAGATGAATGATCAATCCACCCCAAATACTGCCGGTATTATAAGATATGATTGCCAATATCATACCACCAAAAAAGCTGCTAATGGCTTCACCCATTGGTTTGCCTAAATGTATGGTGCAATAGAAGCATGCAATAGGGATAATGCAATGTGTACCACAAATTTGTAATAATGATAATACTAAAAAACCTCTGAAGAAAAATTCAATGCTCACAAAATCAAATCCATAACTAAGCTCAAAAAAAAGATACTTCAATTTATCTGTCCAGTTATTTATAGGAATACTGTCTAAGATCTTTGCTTTTGGATAAACCTGTAAAAAATCTTTTTGTGTACTTGCTAAGGCGATCAACGGTACCATTATCAGCAACATGGTGATATAAGGAGAAATATCCTTTAATGCCCAGGTTCCATAAAAAGGTTGCTGTGTCCTGTCTTTTAAAAACCATACGATGAAGACCGGTATCAATAAAACGAAAACCCTTATGATCCAGTTGAGGCTATATAAATAAAAGAGTTTGTCTGGTCCCGGCCATGTTGTTGTTATCCAGGATTGTTGAAAATCAAAATTTACTCTGAATGAAAAGAAGGCAGGTGCTAAAAAAACAATTGCCCAGAACCAGTAATTCTTTAAATAGCTTGTGTCTTTATAAATTAATACCTGCAAAGTAAATGCAAGTGCAAATGGAATAAAGTATAATAAATAATAAAGCAAAAAACTTTGCCATCTTGATCTTCCGGTGGCTACATATTTTTTTTCGAGTCCATGCCAATAATTTAAATAAATGATTGCACCAAGCATACCGCAGATGATAATAAAATATAGCCAGTTAAATTCCTTGCTATAAAAATCTTTAATATATTTTATGATGGCTTGCAATACTATTTTTTATAAAGATAAGTATAGGCAAATATCATTAATAAAAAACCTCTGCAGAAAACTACAGAGGTTACATGTATATACGAAACGGATCTCTATTTATATCCTATCCAGGTTCTTTTTTCAATATTGAACAACCAATAAATACCATTTGCATACGCAAAATTAAAAGATGCTTCTACAGCCGCATCCTTAGGTAATACAAGTATTTTAGTTAAAAGACCTGTCTTTGAATCATACAATTCAATTTGTTTATTATCTACATTTAAAAAACCAACATCAGCTTTTTTTATTCCTGTATAAATTACAGTTGTGTAATTATAAGCGTAAGGAGTAGTAGTGCTGTCTACGTCAGAGGTAGTAAAAGTTTTTTTGCCAAAATGGATTGGCTTGTTATCCGTACTGTAAGCATAGTAACCATCTTCATTATAATAATCTACGCCGGATTTGTATAAAAAAACAACTTTTTTTGCTGCTGTATCATATGCGCCTACGTTTTGCGGCTCAGGTAAATTGTATTCATCATAATCATATTCAAGATCAATTGTATTCTTCTCAACAATGCCTTTGTCATTTAAAGTGTAACTGAACCAACCTAAATTATCATAAGCGTTTCCAGATATTTTTTTTGTAGACGTATTGTACCATAAGCCTCTAAGGTCGATCATAGCATTCAGATCATCCGATGATAGTCTTTTTCCTTTTACATCAAACACACCAAATGGATATGACATATTACCGGCAAAAGAAGCATAATATTTTTTTTGTATTGGATGCCAGGTAACAGAAGCACCACGAGTGCCGCAATCTGCGTCATCTACTGTTTTAGGCATTTTTAATTCTAAAGTTTTTTTAAGTGTTACTTTAGGTTGAGCCGATGCATGGATTGAAATAATAAATAGGGTGAGAAAAATGCTGATGATCCGTTTCATTTGTCTAAGGTTTAAGATGCAATTAACGAAAAAAATGTCACTTTAAAAATACCCAAAAGTGGGTATATTATGCTGGTTTTTCTGAATCATTCAAAGTTTTCCATAAAAGATCTTTCAGTTCCTGCAAGCCCTTGCCTGCAACGGAAGAAATAAAAATGTGTGGGATATTTTCCGGGAGTTCTTTTTCAATAGCAGTTTTCAATTCCTCATCAAGCATATCGCTTTTGCTTATAGCAATCACAAAATCTTTCTGAAGCATTTCAGGGTTGTATTGTTCTAACTCATTTACCAGGATCTCAAATTCTTTTTTATGGTCTGCACAATCTGCTGGGATCAGGAAAAGCAAAATAGAGTTACGTTCTATATGACGTAAAAAACGATGGCCCAGTCCTTTGCCTTCAGCGGCTCCTTCAATAATACCGGGCAAATCAGCAATACAAAAACTTTTTCCATCCCTGTATTCGACCATTCCTAATTGGGGTGTAAGTGTAGTAAAAGCATAATTAGCAATTTTAGGTTTAGCTGCGGTTATGCTTGACAGTAAGGTTGATTTACCTGCATTAGGAAATCCTACCAATCCTACATCTGCCAATACTTTTAATTCAAGTAATTTCCATCCCTCGCTACCTGGTTCGCCTGGTTGAGCATAATCAGGAGCCTGGTTAGTAGCAGTTTTAAAATTGGAGTTCCCAAGACCACCTCGTCCTCCTTTTACCCAGATCACTTCCTGGCCATCCTCTAATATTTCTACTTCCTGTTCACCGGTCTCTTCATCACGGGCAATAGTTCCAAGAGGAACTTCTATGATAATATCTTTTCCAAACCTTCCTGTTGAGTTATTTTTATCTCCACCCTGGCCATCCTCAGCTAATACATTTTTATAATAACGCAAATGGAGCAGTGTCCATAATTGTGAACTGCCACGTAAAATGATATGTGCACCACGTCCGCCATCGCCACCATCCGGGCCTGCCATGGCATTGTATTTAGTACGCATAAAATGCTTACTGCCTGCGCCACCATGCCCACTGCGACAAAATATTCTGATATAATCTATAAAATTCTTTTCCATTACTGACGCAAAGGTAACTTATAAATTTTTTAGTACATTTATTAAAACTTATTGTTATGCAATCAAAGGCTATAACTGTTGAGGAATATATAAAAGAATTGCCGGAAGAACGACAGACAGTCATTAAAAAAATCAGGGCTGCTATAAAGAAAAACATCCCGAAAGGGTTTAAAGAAGAGATGGGTTATGGAATGATGGGATATGTGGTGCCGCACAGTATTTATCCTGCAGGGTACCATTGCACACCAGAATTACCATTACCATTTTTAGGTGTTGCATCTCAGAAAAATTTTATAGCAGTTTATCACATGGGCATTTATGCAGATGCAAAATTGTTGGATTGGTTCACAAAAGAACATGCAAAAACAGGGTTAGGGAAATTAGATATGGGAAAAAGTTGCATGAGATTTAAAAAGGCTGATAAGATCCCCTATGACCTCATCGGAGAGCTTGCTACAAAAATGACTGTAGCGGATTGGATAAAAATGTATGAAGAAAAAATAATGAGGAAGAAATAATAAAAAGCCAGAAAAATTTTCTGGCTTTTTATTTATGATACTTATGCTTTTCTTTTTGTGAACTTACCCTCCATGAATTTCATTTCTTTACCTGTGGGATCCGGTCCATACATTGTCATAATATAATTATTATCATCAATGATCTTCATTTCTTCTCGTATGTCACAATCTTTTCCGGTGGTGGGGTCTGTTTGATGACCTTTTAAATTTAATGTTTTAGTAGATTCATCATAAGTACCCGACATTTGAACAATACCGGTACCCATATTATCTACCCATGAATTAACAAAAACCTTTTTACTGTTATCATAGCCCATGATACTCATTCCTTCAAATGGTTGTCCCATCATGCTGCCAGTAAATTTTCCTATTGCATAACGGCCTCCTAATCCCATTGTTTGTGTGGAAGTAGATTTTACAATTGTAGGAGGTGCGGCAGGGTCCATCCATTGGGAAACATCTGCATCCCATGTGCCATTCATTTTAGACAACCATGTGTGCATTGGTCCCGGGGTTGCAAAATCCATCCATGCTTTCATCATGGCAGCTGAATCCATTGGTGGATGAGTTTCGGCTACCGTATCTTTTTTTTCAATTGTAGTTGAATCGGCAGAAGCTGTTGAGTTATTAGTGGCATTATTGCAACTGATCAAAGAGATCACAATTGCGCTAAACATTAAAATACTATTTTTCATGGTGTTTATTTTTTAGAAAAATAGTAATTATTTTTTTGTTTTACAAGGATAAGTTATCCAGCCTTATTTTCTTTCAGAATATTTTCTATCCTTAAATGAATGTCATCATATGAAGTAAAACCTTTGGCTACAAGATAAAATTTTGTATCACTTATTTGTAACAATACCTGTGGAAATGCATCTGCTTGTAATTGTTTGCATAAAGCGAATTCATAATAGGCTTTCTCTTTATATTCCTCATTTTTTAATTTACTGTAAAATGTTTCTGCACCTATTTTGTATTTTTCAAGGAGATGTCTGTATGCTTCATCGTCATCAAGATCCCTCCCTTCAAAGTTCAAGGCATATTGGAGATCACTGGCGAATGCTAATTGATTGTCAGGAAATATTTCTTTAAAAATACACAGAGCAATGGCAGGTTTTTCAGAATTCATCACCCAATCACTTTTATCAGGATTGTTCACATGCCATAAAAAATCATCGCCGAATTTTATGCCTGTTAATTCTTCTACACGTTTATGAGCAGATTGAATGAAAGGCCCTATTTTTTCAATAGGCATTTTATTTTCACCAAGCATCATACCACCACTAAGTACTTCTATATCTAAAACATCTTTATAGTCTTCTGCGATCTTCAGCATTACGGGACTAAAACCATAGCACCAACCACAATAAGCGTCGTAGCAGTATATAAGGATAGGATTCATAAATAAATAATTAAAAGTGAAAAATGAATAATGAAAAAAGAAGGAAAGAGTTGAAAAATAGGGAACTGATATGTTTTTATATTTTTCATTTTTAATTTTTCACTTTTCATTTCCTCTCGTATTTCCAGTTTCTTTTCTTGCCTTCAGCCATCCATTCAATGGCTTGTGTAAGTCGGCTTATTTTTGTTTCGTCTGTTTTAGCACTTGTTACCCATTCAAGATATTCTCTTTTTGCGGAGGGACTGAATGCTTCAAATGTGGCAAGTGCTTTTTTATTTTTCTTTAAAGCTTTTGTAAAATAATCGGGAGTTTCTATTTCGTCTTTTGCAGAAGTGGTCTTCTTTGAAACTTTAACTCCTGCATCATTTAATTTCATTGCTTCTTTGATCCAGCCAATGATCTTTTTGTCTGAAGGCAGGTCTTTTAAAGAAGTTATTTTACCTAAATGACCCATTGCTGTTTCACTTTGTGCAGCCTCTAGTAAAGTCTTATCTTTCATAAGAGAAGCTTTCCAAAAACCGAAAGCAGCATGTTGCTTGAATGAAGCCATATGACAAAGCGGCGATTGTTTGTAATCGAAATGCGGCATGCTCCATTTTAATTTCTCTTCAACATCCGGGCAAGTTTCATGAACTAAATTTCTTAAATGGTTTAAAATTGGTTTTGCAAAATCTGCCGACTTTGCAATGTAGGCGTCAAATTCTTTTGTTCGTTTCATATAACTTATTAAATAAATTAATGTGCTACCAACCAGTTTTCTCCTACACCAATTTCAGCATCTGTAGGAACTTCATTAGGTAATGCTAAAGCTGTTTGCATACAATTAAGAATAACAGGCTTGATAATTTCTATCTCATCTTTGTGTGCATCAAACACCAATTCATCATGTACCTGTAAAAGCATTTTGCTTTTGAAGTTTTGTTTTTTGAATTCATGATGAATTTTGATCATTGCAAGTTTGATCATATCGGCTGCCGTTCCCTGTATAGGACTGTTGATCGCATTTCTTTCAGCAAAACCACGTACAGTGAAATTTGCAGAGTTGATATCTTTTAACCAGCGCTTACGTCCCATCAACGTTTCTACATACCCCGTCTCTTTAGCAAAATTGATGGTATCATCCATGTACTTTTGAATATTTGGGAATTGGGTTTTATAATTATCAATGATCTCTCTTGCCTCAGTTCTTGATATTCCTAAATTTTCTGCAAGACCAAATGCACCTTGTCCGTATATGATACCGAAATTTACACTCTTTGCTTTGTAACGCATTTCTTTTGTTACATCTGCAACTTCTACATTGAATACTTTAGCTGCAGTTGCTGTATGAATATCAATGCCTGTTCTAAAAGCATTGCACATATTTTCATCACCACTGATCGCTGCTACAATACGTAATTCTATCTGAGAATAATCGGCACTGATCAAAACATGATTTTCATCTCTTGGAATAAATGCTTTTCTGATCTCTTTTCCTTTATCTGTACGGATAGGGATATTCTGCAGGTTGGGATTGTTACTACTAAGACGGCCAGTAACAGCAACTGCCTGTGCATAGGAGGTATGTACACGACCAGTTTTTTTATTGATCATTAATGGTAGTGCATCAACATAGGTAGATTTTAATTTTGTGTATTCACGGAAGATCAAAATATCATCTACAATTTTATTTTGAGCTGCAAGTTTCAATAATACATCTTCACCTGTAGCATATTGGCCAGTCTTTGTTTTTTTTGCTTTAGGATCCAATTGTAATTTTTCAAATAACACTTCACCCAATTGCTTGGGACTTGCTAAATTAAAACGCACCCCTGCTTGTGCATACACACTCTCTTCAGCGATCTTTGCTTCTTTCTCTAATTCTTTACTGTAATCCAGCAAAAATTTTTCATCAATTCTTATTCCCTCAAATTCCATTGCAGTCAATACTTTTACCAAAGGGTTCTCTACTTCATAAAAAACTTTTTCTACTTCTTTTGTTTTTAACATTGGAAGAAAAATGTTTTTTAATTGTAAGGTGATGTCGGCATCTTCAGCGGCGTATTCTTTTACTTTTTCAATTTCCACATCCCTCATATTTCCCTGGCCTTTTCCTTTCTTACCGATAAGCTCATCAATTTTTACAGGAACGTAACCTAAAAATTTTTCACTCAGATCGTCCATGCTGCGTTTGCCTTCTGGTTCAATTACATAATGGGCAAGCATTGTGTCGAAAATATTTCCTTTCAGTTCGAAGCCATACCATTTTAAAATGAGCATGTCATATTTCAGGTTTTGCCCGAGCCATGTTTTATTTTCATCATTGAAAATTGCTTCAAATTGTTTGAGAATATATTGTGTTTCAATTTGATCAGCTGGGCATGGAATATAATATCCTTCCCCAGGTTTGATAGAAAAACTTAATCCAACCAATTCTGCGTCATTGGCATCAATGCCGGTGGTTTCTGTATCAAAACAAACTTCCTCTACAGATTGAAGTAAAGCAATGAGGCTTGAAATTTTTTCAGGGGTATCAGTTAATTCATAATCATGTTGTGTATTATGAATATTCTTATCGGCCGTCATTGTTATTTTTTCTGCATCATTATCCTCACTTGTTTCCGACACTGGGGTTGGTGCAGATTCGATAACATTTCCAAAAAGATCCATTTGCACTGTAGGGGCAGCGGCTTTTTCTGTCCGTTGGCCGTTGCCTCCGGTAGGTAATGCGATCTCTTCTCCTAATAATCTTTTACCTAATGTTCTGAATTCTAATTCTTCAAATATCTCTTTTAAGGCTGCTGGATTTTTTTCTTTTATCCTGAAATTCTCTTCATGAAACTCTGCTGCAGGAATATCGGTAATAATTGTTGCCAATTTTTTACTCAGGATCGCAAGGTCTTTTCCTGCAAGGATCTTTTCGCCGAGTTTGCCTTTGATATTTGCAGCGTTGGCTAACACATTATCTAAAGTGTTATATTCTTTTAAAAGTTTGGCGGCAGTTTTTTCTCCCACGCCAGGTATGCCAGGAATATTATCAACAGCGTCTCCCATCATACCAAGAATATCAATTACCTGGCTTACATCAGCGATGTCCCATTTTTCACAAACTTCTTTTGGACCTAATATTTCGTGTGTACTTCCCTGGTAGGGTGGTTTATATATTTTAATATTTTCAGAAACCAATTGCCCGTAATCTTTATCAGGCGTAACCATAAAAACTTCATAACCTGCTTTTTCCGCTTGTTTTGCTAAAGCGCCGATCACATCATCTGCTTCATATCCATCAATGGCAATTACAGGAATGTTCAATGCCTCAATGATCCTTTTTATATCAGGAACAGCAGATGAAATATCTTCAGGTGTTTCTTGTCTGTTTGCTTTGTAATCTGCAAAATCTGTATGGCGTTCAGTGGTGGCGCTTGTATCAAAACAAACTGCCATGTGAGTTGGTTTTTGATTGGTGATCAGATCGATCAATGTATTGGTAAAACCGAATTGTGCATTGGTATTGCGACCTTTACTTGTAACACGTGGGTTGCGTATCAATGCATAATATGCCCTGAAAACGAGTGCATAGGCATCTAAGAGGAATAGTTTTTTTTGCATCTGTAAAGATAATAAAAAGGGAAGGCAGAAAAGCAATGGATTGCTAATTCGCTTCTATAAAAGTTAAATTGAAAACCAATGTTGAACGGAGCGTCGCCATTGAAGTTCGATCAGGGAATAAATGCCGGTAACAAAAAATTAAAATCTTGTATTCAGATAATGCGGTAACATATCTCTCCAGGTTGTCCAGTCATGGCGCATATCATGTCCCCAGATATCGAGTTCGTAATGAATGCCTTTATCATACAATTCAGCGGCAAAGTTTGCAGCGGCATTCGGATCTTCATGGTCGCCACGGCCACTGAGAATATGTATGTGGCGGCTTTCTCTTATTCTTTCTAAATACCAATGATCGGTTATGTTGGGCACATACTGCATTGGCGAATTGTAATAGACCTGCTCGTCCCAAAATCCATTTGTATAATATGCAAGGTCGTAAACACCACTCATGGCAATGACGCCATTGATAAAATCAGGATATTTTAAAAACAGGTTCATGCTGTGCAATGCACCGAAAGATGCACCACAAGTAATAATGGGAGTGTCGGGTGAAGTATGATTTTTTATATACGGCACAACTTCGTCTATCACATATGAATTCCATTGATTGTGGCGAATGGCTTTATGTTCTCCCAGCATTTCCTTGTTCATCCAACTTTCAGTATTGATGCTATCGATTGAGAACACTTTTACTTTTCCGCTGTTGATCCAATATGATAATGATTCAATCATTTGAAAACGTTCGTATTCCAGGTAATCTGCGCCGGCAGTTGGTATGAGTAATAATGCAAAGCCAAAATCACCATAGGTTACTATCGGCATATCTTTTTGTAGCGATGGGCTGAACCAGCCTGTGATCTCTCTTTTCATATTGGTTGTTTTATTTGCCGGTAAGTCGGTAAGACGTCTTACTGACTTATCGGCATTTTATAATACTCCTTCTTTAATTTCTGTCCATAACTCACGGTAAGCCTTAGCCGCAGGACTGCTGTTTGCAAATTCCATTATCGGCGCTTTATGAACTCCCATTTTTTCTACGTCAGATAAATAGGGTATGGAGTTTTGAAAGAATCGTTTGTCTTTATATAATTCGTCCATTATTTCATTGTGCATGTTTTTACGCAGATCTGTCATTGTAAAAAAACACATCATCTTACTCTGGTCTAAAGATTTTTCTTTAAAATATTCTTTTACCATATGATAAGTACGAATAGATAAAGTAGTAGGGATAACCGGCATTAAAACAATATCTGCCGCATTAAAAATATTTTCACTTAATGCACTAAATCCCGGAGGACAATCGATGAAAACAAAATCATATTCTCCATCTAATTGTTTTAAAACAGATTTCAAGCGATTCTTATTGCCTTTCATTTCTTCGAGCATGATATCAAAACTTTTGCTGGAATTATCTGCAGGGATTACATCAAGCAATTCAAAATCAGTACTCATAATAGCATTCTCCAAATGAGCATCTTTAGTGATCAGTTTTTTTATGCCGGGGTGCGTTTTTGGCTTTGCTTTATAATAAAATGTAGACGAACCTTGTGGATCTATATCCCATAATAAGGTTTTAAATCCATCAGCTGCTGCTAGGTATGCAAAATTTACGCAGCTGGCTGTTTTTCCAACGCCACCTTTTAGATTGTAAAGAGCTATTGTGGTCATGTTAGTTAGATCTATTTGAGTAATGAGACTTTAAGATAATAAATTATTCAATGCGGCTGTCGGTTTTATTAAGGCCGATAAGGATTTTTATGGATTTAACAGGAAGTTTAAACATCTTATGCAACCTTATATTTTAAAAAAACGACTAATAGAAACAGTAATTGATATCCCCCCTTAATTAAGCAAAGAATAAATATATTTTTTAACTATAAAATTGAATTTATGAAAAAAAGAATTTTGTTTTTAAGTACGATGATTATTTTGATTTTAAATGCTTGCAAAAAGGAAGAGGTAACAACTCAGGAAAAAATAACTGCCCGTTGGAAAATACAAAACATAGAAGGTGCGTCTGTATCAGGAAGTACCACCACTTCATCGAATTATGTGGGACTACCTTCAGATTACATTGATTTTAGAACGGATAATAAGATATATAGCTCCGTAAACGGGACAGTAGATACTGCCTCTTATGCTGTTTCAGGTAATACGATCACAGTCACTCCTGATCCTGGAGATGCCCCATTAGTATATGAGGTTAAAAGTGTGAGTAATACTGATCTGCAGTTATATAACAGGAATACAATATCAGCAACTGCATACACAGCGATTACAGTAAACTTAAAAAAATAAACACTACCAAAAGATAGAATCCCTTACAGATTCTAAATCTACCGAAGCGGCTTCATTTTGGAGCCGCTTCATTTTATTTAATTTGTTCCCACCAATTTGAAAAAAGCTGTGCATTATCATTAATATTCACTTGTTCACCGATCATCGGAGTAAGCAATGGGGTAGTTCTGTGGTGTGCGGTTTTATATACTCTTCGGATAGGGTCATCCCAGCTATGATTGCCTAATTGAAATTTACCCCAATGAACAGCGATGAACTTTTGAGCTTTTAGCTCTTTTGCAGCATCTACAACTTCTTCAGGCATCATGTGAATGTATTTCCAGTTCTTATCGTACTGTCCACATTCTAACATAGCCATATCAAATGGTCCATGCTCGTCACCGATCTTTTTAAAATGTGTATCATAACCACTATCACCCCCAATATAAATTTTCTTATGGGGGGTTTGTAAAGCGAATGAAGCCCATAGTGCTCTATTTCTTCGAAATGTTCTCCCTGAAAAATGTCTGGCAGGTAAAACTGTAACCTTAAATCCATCACCGAGATCTAAGTTTTCATTCCAATCTTTTTCATGGATCATTTTTGGGTCGTATCCCCATCTTTCCAAATGCTCTCCAGTTCCTAAACCTGTGACCACAGTTTTAACTTTTGGCTTTAATTTTTTTATTGTTGTATGATCAAGGTGATCCCAATGATCATGAGAAATAAATAAAATATCGATCTCGGGAAAATCATTTACTGTGTAAATATCAGCGCCTGGAAAACTTCTTGTAGTCGCTTTTATTGGAGAGGCGGCTCCGCTTAATACCGGATCAACTAAAATTCTTTTACCATCTATTTGCATGAAATAAGATGAGTGCCCCATCCAGATAAATACATCTTCATGTATTGGTAAATGTAAAAGATCAGTCTTAATAGAAGGAAGTATAGTACTGGGTTTTGATCTTTCTTTTTTTGTAAAAAAAAATTCTTTAAACAAAGATGTATATGTTGCTCCCTCTGTGAGTTGTGGGGTAAAACTTTGGTTTTGAAATTGACCTTCTTTATAATTTGAAGATGCAGTTATTCTTTTTAATCTTTCTCCAGATGGAAGCCTGCCGAATTTTTCCTGTTTTATGTAAAGCCATATAATTAATGTGAATAGCGCTAATACAAGTAATACGATCAATAAAATGTTCATCTTAAAATTCTTGTGTTAATTATTTTTTCATTTCTCCAAGATCTTTCTGCATCCTGAACATTTCATCTCTGAGCTTAGCCGCTTCCATAAAATCCATATCCTTCGCAGCTTTTTCCATTTGCTTTTTAATTTTAGCAATAGCTTTTTCCAGCTGTGGTATGGTGGAATAAGTTACTTGTTCTTCAGCAGCTACGGTCAATCCGTTTTCGTCAATTGAATATGGGTTTGATGGATCATAGCCCTTTACATCCAATACAGATCCTTGTGCAAAAACCTGCTCAGTACTTTTTATAATCGTTTTGGGAGTAATACCATGTTCAATATTATAAGCGATCTGCTTTTCTCTTCTACGTTGTGTTTCATCAATGGTCTTTTGCATACTGTCGGTCATTTTATCTGCATAAAAAATAACCAGGCCATCAACATTACGGGCAGCCCTACCTGCAGTTTGTGTCAGACTTTTTTCATTGCGTAAAAAACCTTCTTTATCTGCATCCAAAATCGCTACCAATGATACTTCAGGAAGATCCAGGCCTTCTCTTAAAAGATTTACACCTACTAATACATCTATCTCACCTAAACGTAGCTCTCTTAAAATTTGAACCCGTTCCAATGTATCTACTTCACTGTGGATGTATTTGCTTTTTATATTTATCCTGTGTAAATATTTATCCATTTCTTCGGCCATGCGTTTGGTAAGTGTTGTTACCAATACTCTGTCTCCTTTAGTTACACGTTTATCTATTTCATCCAAAAGATCATCGATCTGATTGATAGAAGGACGGACTTCAATTGGGGGGTCTAGTAGGCCAGTAGGGCGTACAACCTGCTCTACCACTACACCTCCTGTCTTCTCTAGTTCAAAATCTCCAGGCGTAGCCGAAACAAAAATTGTTTGATTCAATAAGTTTTCAAACTCATGGAAATTTAATGGACGGTTATCTAACGCACTGGGTAAACGAAAACCGTAATCGACTAATATTAATTTTCTACTTCTATCGCCGCCATACATTCCACTTACCTGCGGAATGGTTTGATGACTTTCATCTATCACACATAAAAAATCTTTCGGAAAATAATCTAACAAACAGAAGGGCCTTGTACCTGGTTTTCTTCTGTCAAAAAAGCGGGAATAGTTTTCTATGCCATTGCAATAACCCAACTCACGGATCATCTCAAGATCATAATTAACTCTTTCACTTATTCTTTGCGCCTCTATATATTTACCGCTATTCTTAAAATAATCTGTTTGTGCAGCAGTCTCATCCTGTATCTCATAAATTACCTGTTGCAAAATATCTTTAGGGGCTAAATATAAATTAGCCGGAAACACTGCAGCATTGTCAACAAGCCCGATACGCTTACCGCTTGCAAGTTCCAATGTTTCTATCGTTTCAATTTCATCGCCGAAAAAAGTAACACGATAACCAAAGTCTACATAAGGCAAATTGATATCAACAGTATCACCCTTCACTCTAAATGAACCTCTTGTAAAATCTCCTTCAGTACGATGGTATAAACTGTTTACCAATGCATGTAAAAATCCCTGCCGGGAAATGATCTGCCCTTTTTGAATGCGAACAATTCCATTTTCAAAATCAACAGGGTTCCCCATACCATAGATACAGCTTACGCTTGCTACAATAATAATATCTCTTCTTCCGCTTAGTAATTGAGCAGTAGCCTGTAATCGCAACTTATCTAATTCTTCATTAATGCTAAGGTCTTTTTCGATGTATGTATTGCTGGTAGGTAAGTATGCTTCTGGTTGGTAGTAATCATAATAACTTACAAAATATCCAACCGCATTATCAGGAAAGAATTGTTTGAACTCGCCATATAATTGTGCAACCAATGTTTTATTATGTGTAATAACAAGTGTAGGACGCTGCACATTTTGTATAACGTTTGCAATGGTATAAGTTTTACCACTACCGGTTACGCCTAATAGCGTTTGATATTGTTCTCCTTCCAGCAAGCCATGTGTTAATTGGTCAATTGCTGATGGTTGATCTCCTGCAGGAGAATATGGTGATTGAAGATTGAATTGCATTGAGATTTCAAGTTACAAAAATTATACCTTCCTGTTTAGATAATCATTGTAATCAGGAATGTCGACATTATAATCAGTATTCATCAATGGAGAGGTGAAAATAAAATCGGCGGTGGTCCTGTCGCAGGCTAGTAAAATATTCCATGCCACACCAACTCTTAGCAATGCTTTTACATCACTGTCATGCGGCTGTGCCTGCATAGGATCCCAAAAGAATACAAGGATATCAATTCTACCTTCTGCAATCATTGACCCGATCTGCTGATCGCCACCCAATGGGCCGCTTAATAATTTTGTAACAGGACGATCAAGATTTTCTTCTAATAGTTTACCAGTAGTACCTGTTGCAACTAGTTCATGTCTTGCCAATGCTGTTTTATTATGCACTGCCCATTCTATTAGATCTTTTTTCTTACTGTCGTGGGCTACAAGAGCGATCGTCTTTCGAGTGCTCAATTTCCTGCTTGATTTCATCGAAACATATTTTAACAATAATACGTCTTTCTGTTTTACAAGCTGTTTATTTTAGTAGTTAATTTATCTGCTGATTTTGTGTTAAGTGTTTTTAATAATTCAAGTGCTTTAAGTGCATTTGGTTTATCCTTCATATAACAATACACAAGGCCTTTATAATAAACAGCATTATCATCTTTTGAATTTTTTGCAATTGCTTTATCCAAATTAGCTAACGCATCAGTATTATATCCTTTCATATATTGGGCATAGCCAAGCTCAGTATATGCATTTGATAAAGAGCTATTTATTTCTGTCGCCTTCTTTAAGTTTGTTATAGCGTCATCATACTTGTAAAGTTCATTATTGCACCATCCAATTCCATAATATGCTTCTGCATTTTTTGAGTTAGCCGAAATTGCTCTGTTATAATAGTCTATTGCGTCATCAATTTTAGCTGGTTTATAATTTAACCGGTATATATCTCCAATAGATCTAAATGCTGTTGAATTATATGGGTCTATTTGGATAGATTTTGTGTACGCAGCAATCGCAGCATCATTTTCCTTTAGATAAGAATGAGCTAACCCTATTTCATTATATATATTAGTTGATTGTTCAACTAGCGCTCCTCGATTAAGCCAGATCAATGCTTCTTTATAATTTCCCTTACTATTGTTCCAATATCCTAATTCATAACATGCAGCTGAATTTTTATTATCGAGGCTGTAGGCTTTTTTGTACGCAGTAAATGCATCTTCATCCCTGTATAATTCAATATAAACATCACCAAGTTCTTTATATGCTGCAGCATTGTCAGGCCTGATGGCGATTGCTTTGTTTACATATTCAAGCGCTTCAGTATATTTCCCCAATTTCCTATTTGCATAGCTAAGCTCATTAAAGGCTCGAGCATGCTGTGGCTTTAATTCTATTACCTTTTCTAAATTTTCTATTGCCTTTGCATATTCCTTTTTTTCGTTATATACGAATCCCAATGAATAATATGCTTCATGATATCCCTTATCTAAACCGATGGCCTTTTCATATGCAATAATTGCTTCAGAAAATTTGGAGGAATTACCCAATGTTTTCCCTTTATCATACCATTCTTTGGCAGTGCTTTGTGCTGAAGTAGCATTAATAATAAGTATCATCAGAAAACTGATAAATGTATATTTCATAGAAGGTTTTGTTAGAACCTTAAAAATATAATAAATCTTAAAATCTACAAATACCCAACAGTACTTATTAACTTAATTTAATGAGGAAAGACCGTAAAAATGACGTACCTTTGCCGCCTTAAAAACAGGCTTAGGGCTTTTTTGAAGGAATAAGGTCGCCAGACAATTTCCGGATCTAGGTTCTATACCGCAAGCATAATAAATTATGAATATCAGAAACATCGCCATTATTGCTCACGTAGATCATGGTAAAACAACGTTGGTAGACAAGATATTACACAGTACAAATACCTTTCGTGAAAACCAGGAAACAGGGGATTTGATAATGGATAGTAATGATCTTGAAAGAGAAAGAGGGATCACTATTTTTAGTAAGAACGTATCAGTTACATATAAAGATGTAAAAATTAACGTGATAGATACTCCAGGCCATAGTGACTTTGGTGGTGAGGTAGAGAGAGTTTTAAAAATGGCTGATGGCGTATTGTTGTTGGTTGATGCTTTTGAAGGGCCAATGCCTCAAACTCGTTTTGTATTGCAAAAAGCGTTGCAATTAGGCTTAAAACCAATTGTAGTTATTAATAAAGTTGATAAAGAAAACTGCCGTCCTGATGAAGTACATGATGCAGTTTTTGAATTGTTCTTTAATCTTGATGCGACAGAAGAACAATTGGATTTCCCAACTATTTACGGAAGTAGCAAACAAGGCTGGATGAATACAAGCCTTACCCCAACTGATAATATCCTGCCTTTAATGGATGCAATTTTAGAATTTGTGCCGGAGCCAAAAGCAAACGCAGGAACTACACAAATGCAGATCACCTCATTGGATTATTCTTCATTTTTAGGAAGAATTGCAGTAGGCAAGGTTGCAAGAGGCTCTGTAAAAGAAGGGCAAAATATTGTAATGGTGCAGGCTGACGGTAAACAAGTAAAAAGTAAAGTAAAAGAATTATATACTTTCGAAGCTTTGGGTAAAAAGAAAGCAACAGAAGTTTTTGCAGGAGATATTTGTGCGGTAGTTGGTTTAGAAACTTTCAATATTGGTGATACTATTTGTGATGCAGAATTTCCTGAAGCATTACCTGTTATCAGTGTAGATGAGCCAACGATGAGTATGATGTTCAGCATCAATAACTCTCCATTCTTTGGCCGTGAAGGTAAATTTGTAACATCACGTCACTTAAGAGATCGTTTATTTAAAGAAACAGAAAAAAACCTTGCACTTCGTGTGGAAGATACTGATGGAGCTGATAGCTTTTTAGTGTATGGCCGTGGTATCCTGCATTTGGGTATCTTAATAGAAACTATGCGTAGAGAAGGTTTTGAACTTACTGTTGGTAACCCTCAGGTTTTGGTAAAAGAAATTGATGGTAAGAAATGTGAACCTTATGAAAATTTAGTGGTGGATGTGCCATCTGAATTTAGTGGTAAAGTAATTGATCTTGTTACACAACGTAAAGGTGAAATGCTTATCATGGAAAGTAAAGGTGAAATGCAACATTTGGAATTTGAAATTCCTTCACGCGGCTTGATAGGCTTACGTAGCCAGATGCTTACAGGTACTGCAGGCGAAGCTGTTATGGCTCATCGTTTTATCGAGTATCGTCCATGGAAAGGTGTAATACCAGGTCGTAGCAATGGGGTGTTATTATCTAAAAATACAGAAAGAACTACAGGCTATTCAATTGATAAATTACAGGATAGAGGACGTTTCTTCGTTGATCCGGGAGATGAAGTATATGTAGGCCAAATTATTGCTGAGCATATCAAACCAGGAGATCTGAATGTAAATGCTACAGAGCCTAAAAAATTAACCAATCACCGTGCTAGTGGTAGCGATGATGCTAGTAAAGCTGCACCAAAGATCATGATGACTCTAGAAGAGTGTATGGAATATATTCAGCAAGATGAGTGTATTGAAGTAACTCCTAAGAATATTCGTATGCGTAAGGTTATTTTAAATGAAGATGAACGTAAACGTGTATCTAAATCAATGGGTGCGGAAGCATAAATTGTTTAAATAATATTTAAATCCTCCCTAAAACGGAGGATTTTTTTTGCCTTAAATTTTAGAACCAAAATTAACTTCAACCAAAGCTGCTTTGCAGTAACTTTGCAAAATCAATGAAAATAAGCCGCATTATATTGTTGTTATTTACCCTGGTTGTCTTTTTACAAACCAATGTGTTGGCGCAATGTTCACTTTGTACAAAAACTGCTCAACAAATGGGGGAAAAGCCTGCGCTTGGCTTAAATCAGGGGATCTTGTATTTGATGTTTATGCCTTTTATTCTTGTTGGAATTATAGGGTATAAATGGTGGAAGAATAACAGAGAGAGTGAAAAGTGAATAATGAAAAATTAAATTTGATTTGTTGTCAATAGTCTTTTACAAAGCGATATAAATTAAAATCATCTCCTGCTGTTTCGATCTTAGTTTTCAGATCATTCTTATCGATTCCCAACATTCTTTTTTTCTGGATCAATTGATATACTTTTTCTGTCAGCAGCCAGCTTTTTCTTTCTGTATTATGATGGATGGGGTTTTTAATTGCTGCGTATAATTCTTCAATACCTTTTTTTTGCGAAGCAATAGTTTTTAAAACGGGTATGGGTGTTTCTTTTTTATGGAATGCCGGTGCCAGCATCAATCTTAAATTTTTTACAAACGTATCTGCTTGGGGCCTGTCTGATTTGTTTACGACAAACATATCTGCAATTTCCATCAGTCCAGATTTCATGGTTTGAATTTCATCTCCGGCTTCAGGCACAACAACAACAATGGTAGTATCTGCAAGACCTGCAATTTCAATTTCACTCTGACCCACACCAACAGTTTCAATAATGATGTAATCAAAATGAGCAGCTTTTAAAAGATCTGTTATTTCTATGATCTTTGGATGTAGGCCCCCAAGTGAACCTCTTGTTGCTAAAGAACGAATATATACATTTGGATTATCGTACCACTCACTCATGCGTATCCTGTCGCCTAACAATGCACCTAAATTAAATGGAGAAGATGGATCCACACAAAGCACTGCAACTTTTTTATTATCATTGATCATCAAACCTATCAAGTCGTCAACCAGTGTGCTTTTCCCGGCACCAGGAGGGCCCGTAATGCCAACGATGGGAACATGAGCAGAAGGTAAAAGCTGCAATAGATCTTCATAACCTTCGGCTTCATTTTCAATTAATGAAATACAACGGGCTAATGTTTTTACATCACCGCTTTTTAATTTTTCAATATGTAATTCAGCTAAATTCATTTATCAGTATTAATAAGTGAGATCAGTGTCATCACTGTTCCATCTACTTGATCTCCTGCATTTCAACCAGCTTTTTATAAAAACCATTTTTTGCTATCAGGCTCTGGTGGTTGCCTTGCTCTATGATCTCGCCATGTTGTAAAACTATGATCTCATCAGCATTGCTGATCGTACTCAATCTGTGCGCTATCACAATTGAAGTACGGTCCTTCATTAAATTATTGATCGCTTCCTGCACCAATCTTTCGCTTTCTGTATCTAAAGATGAAGTGGCTTCATCCAATATTAAGATAGGTGAATTTTGCAAAACTGCTCTTGCAATTGTCAATCTTTGTCTTTCACCACCACTCAATTTAGAGCCACGGTCACCAATATTGCTTTCGTATTTTTCAGCTTTAAGATCAATGAATTTATGAGCATTGGCAACCATTGCCGCATGCATTATCTCATCTTGTTTTGCCAGTGTTTTACCTAAGGCAATATTATTACTGATCGTATCATTGAACAAGATAGGCTCTTGTGTCACAAAGCTCATCTGCTGACGCAGCGATCGAATAGTGTATTGATCAATATTTTTTCCATCGATCAATATTTCCCCACCTGTAACATCATGAAATCTTGGAATAAGATCTACTAATGTACTTTTCCCTGCACCTGATGAACCAACCAATGCAATTGTTTTTCCTTTTTCAATTGTGAGGTTAATATTTTTCAGAATTGTTTTTGTGCCGTAGGCAAAACTTACATTTCTGAATTCTATTTTTTGATCAAAACTTTTTAGCTCTATGGCATTAGGTTTTTCTTCAACAGTAATTGGAGCATCGAGAATTTCTTCAACTCTTTCTAAAGCACCCATACCTTTTTGAATACCTGCGATTGTGCCTGCAAGCCCTTTTGCAGGATTGATCAGCATGGCGAAACTTAAGATATAAGTGATAAGGTCACTTCCCACCAATGAATTGCCGGGTTGGAAAACAAGTCTTCCCCCTACAAAAAGAATAACACACAATACCGTTACACTCAGCACTTCTGTCAGCGGACTTGCAAGGTCTCTTTTTCTTGTCATCGCATTTGCAATGGCAACAAGTTTATTATTTCCTTCTTTGAATTTGTCCATCATCTGATCTTCTGCTGTAAAAGCTTTGATCACTTTAATGCCGCCTAAAGTTTCTTCAACATGGCTAAGGTTATTTCCTGCCGCAACAGAATATATGCCCGATTCTTTTTTTAATTTTCTGCTGATACGTCCAATGATCAGTGCGGTAATAGGTAATAATATCAGTAAGAACAAAGAAAGTTGTGGACTTAAATAGATCATCCCAAAAAGATATGCGATGATGGTAAAGAAATCTTTTACCAGGTTCTCTAATGATCCGATAATAGAGGCATTTACTTCATTGATATCACCTATCATCCTGTTCATGATATCACCTTTACGCTGATCAGAAAAAAAACTGATTGGCAGGCGAAGTATCTTATCATATAATTTTAACCTGAATCTTGCAGCAATATTATTTCTTACAGGAGTAGAAATATAATAAGACAGGTATAAAAAGAAATTTTTAAATAAGGTGGACGCAACTATTACCAAACACATAATTGCTAACGTAAACACTTTGCCATTGTTGTCGATAAGGTCTTGAAAAAAATCTTTTAAACCACCTATAGCATTAGATTGTATAACAGGGTTCTTAGCATCACTATTAAAGATCAGGCTTAAAAATGGAGACAGCATCCCGATGGAAAGCAACCCAAAAAAAGTTGCCAGGAAAGTCAGCGTAACATAAAAGATCAGTTTGTCTTTTGGTAAATGAATATGACTTAATACTTTAAAAAAACTCTTCATGTATTTTCTTCGATAAGGCCACAAAGGTACGTTGAATAGAATTTTACCGCATAAAAAATAAGACAACGGAATAATTGTAATTTTGCGCCTATGGCTAAGCGGTATTCAATTTCATTAATAATATCAACTTATAATCGACCAGATGCGCTGGAGTTGATATTATTAAGCGTATTGAAACAAACTGTTTTACCTCATGAGGTGATCATTGCAGATGATGGTTCAAGGCAAGAAACGCAACAATTAATTGAGCAATACAAAGCCTCTTTTCCTTTACCATTGGTACACGTATGGCATGAGGATGCTGGATTCAGATTATCCGTTATAAAGAATAAAGCTGTTGCAAAAGCAACATCAGATTATGTAATATTTATTGACGGCGACCTTGTAATACATCGCAATTTTATAGAGGATTATTCAAAGAATATTAAACCCAATTCTATATTGGTAGCCAGCAGGGTGTTTTTATCTGAAGGATATACGAAAGAATTGCTTTCAGATAAGAATGCGTCAGTAATTATAAATAATAAAACTGTAGAAAAAAATAAAATAGCCTCATACAGGATACCATGGCTACATCATTTAATTAAAGGCAGTCAGACTTATAAAGGAGCCAGAGGCGGATTGATGGGTGTGTTTAAAAGTGATTTTGTAAAAGTGAATGGCTTTGATGAATCGTTTACAGGATGGGGTAGAGAAGATTCTGATCTGTATGTAAGATTATTGAACACTGGTGTGAAAAGATTTAATATAAAATTTGCTGCTATAACTTATCATTTATGGCATAAAGAGATCTCCAGGGATAAATTATCATTGAACGATCGATTACTCGAAGAATCAATCAAACAAAAAAGAACCTGGTGCCCCAATGGTATCGATAAATATTTATGAGAAATAGCAATCAAAAATATTTATATGATGTTGTAATGCCTATTGGGCCGAATGATAGTGATATTGCTTTGATGAGTATCAAATATATTTTTAAATATTTTTCATTCGGGAAATTATTTATTATTTCAAATGAATCGACGTTTAAAAAATTATCCGGTAATAATGAACGAATTATATTTCTTAATGAAGATGACTTGATTCCCGGAATTACGCTAAGTGAGATAAAAGATATTTGCAAAAAATTATTTGATGATGCGGATAGAGGCGGATGGTATTTCCAACAATTTTTAAAAATGGGTATTAGCCAACATCCTTCAATCAGGGAATATTATTTGGTGTGGGATGCTGACACAATTCCTCTTAAGTCTATTGATTTTTTTGATAATGCTGGAAAAATGTTGCTTTCATTTGAAGAGAAAATTCATCAGCCTTATTTTAATACTTTAAAAAGAATATTAAATATTGACAGACAAGTAAATTTTTCATTTATTACTGAGCACATGATGATAAAAACATCGGTGATGAATGAGGTCGTTAGTAAAATAGAAGATGCACCGATCGAAGGAAATAATTGGACAGAAAAAATATTACGAGCTGTAAATAAAAATCAATACCAGTCAGGATTTAGCGAATTTGAGACTTATGGAAATTACCTTGCAAAAAACTATCCTGATATTTTTTCTTTAAGGAAGATCAAGCATAAAAGAAGCGGCAGTAAAATAACCAACCACCCGAATTGGGCACTCTTAAAACTTTTGTCTTTTTATAGGGAAACAGTTTCATTTGAAAAAGGGCATCACTAAAAACTGATCTTTATCCATCTTTCAGGAATTATTTCTCTTGTTCCTTTAATTATCGGCAACCATTGATCCGGCGCAATTACTATTTTACTCGAATTATTATTTAACCATGCTCCCCACCAACTAAAAGAACTGTTTGCAATAATATTATGTTTGCAATTACTCATTAGTTGCATGTCAATATAGCTTTGCTCTTTTTGGTTCCAGTCGACAAAAGCGATATTTTTTTCTTGTATGTTTTCCTTAGCCCAATTAATATCATCTGAAAAAATAAAGAAATATGGGTCATCAATTTTTTCTTTGATAAGATCAATGGCCTTTTGATAATAATTGAATCCCATTGCCCAGTCACGGTTATTAAGCAAATAATCACCACGCCGAATATGTACACTAACAGCATTGGTAGTATTTATCTGATGTAAAAGATCAATATTTCTTTGATCATTTAAAGCGGGGAAAACAAATTTTTTTCTGATGATATTTTCTATCGGCTTAAAATACTTTTCTGTTTGCCAATAGCCTTTAATAAAACCAAACTTGAGGTCAGCTACTTTAGGAGTGTAACACCCAAATATTTCATTGTTTTCTCTATAAGGGGCGTTAAAAATTTTATGAAATAGTTTTCCTGTAAGTTTTACAAATAACCTTTCAGGATTATACGTATAATTTCCTTTTACATTGAAGATACTTTCAAGCTCATAACCATTGAACCCATTGTCTGTTTTATAATGAGCAGTATCTAATTTGGAAGAAATATTTTTTTGTAAATAAGATAAATGCAAAGCATATTGAAACATCTGGTTTCCTAATCCTCCCCAAAGTTGTACAATTACCATGCTTTATAATTTTTCAATTCCGTTTAAACATTTTGCTTTTCCTTCCTGCATTTTCTTTTCATACATTTCTTTTGTACGATTTACCACTTCGTTGAAAGCCCTTGTTTTATGAAATAAATGATACACAATACATTGATACTTTACCGATTTCAATTGGTTGCCCATCATGTCCAGCCTTTTATAAATATCAAGGTCTTCAAAGCCGTATTCGGTATAATCTTCATCGTACCCGTTTATTTCAAGCAAATGCTTTTTTAAAATAGCCCAGTTACATCCCCAGAATTGTCTCTTACTTTTAAATATCCCCGGCATGAATGGGATATAAAGAGCTTCTTTTACACGGGTGCTTTTGCTTATCAGCATTTCAAACAAATTAAGCATTTCCAGTTTTTTTGTTTGTAATATTTTTTTCGTGAACGATTCACTCAGGTTTACTCTTCTGCCATACAATATCTTTTTCTCTTCTTTTTCTTTTATATACTGCCTGATAAAATGTTGGTGAGGAATACAATCTCCATCAATAAAAATGAGGTAATCAGTCGTGGCAACTTTTATTGCTTCATTGATGGCTTTGCATTTTCTAAAAGCAAGGTCTTCATGGGTAAGATGAATAATAGGAAAATTGACAGTTGGTGTGAATTTTTCCAAAAAAGCAGTTGTTTCAGGAGCATTATCATCTTCAGTAATAATTGCTTCAAAACTACCAAGGGCAGATTGGCTATTTAATGCAGTAAGTATTAATTCTAATGCAGAAATATCTTTATAAAAAGGGATAATTAACGATGCCTCCATCAATTGATTTTTTAACTTTATGCAAAGTAAAATTATCTGACCTTATTTATAATTTTTATTTTATTTGCATAAATATGACCAACTTCATTCCGATATTTCCTTTGGCTATAGTTGTTTATCCTGGCGAGGAACTAAATCTACATATTTTTGAACCGAGGTATAAACAACTTATCAATTATTGTAGGGAGAATAAAAAACCATTTGGAATTCCTTCCGTGATCAATAATCACATGAATGAAATAGGGACTTTGGTTGACATTGTTGAAATAACAAAAGTGTATGATAATGGGGAGATGGATATAAAAACAAAGGGTCATAAAATTTTCAGGACATTAGAAATTGTAAAAGAGTTGCCTGATAAATTATATAGCGGTGCAATTGTAAGTTATCCGGAAAATAAAATGGGTGGCAGTAAAAAGATAATGCAAAAAGTTATTGAAGGAATGAGAGCGCTGCATAATTTCTTAAAGGTGGAAAAGGAATTTAAAAAGACTGATGATAAACTTACAAGCTATGAAGTGGCCCACCAGTTGGGCCTTTCATTGGAAGAAGAGTATGAATTGCTTGGTTTATTTGAGGAAGCCCAACGCCAGGAATATTTGAAACGGCATCTTACAAAAGTATTACCTGTAATGTCAGAAATGGAAACATTGAAGGATAGAATAAAATTAAATGGTCATTTTAAAAACCTTACAGGATTTAATATTTAATTAGTTCATCATTGATGCATCATATGAACTATTAACTTTGAATTATGAACATTAAAACCCTCTGCTTTGATTTTGGTAACTCCCGTTTAAAATGTGGCGTTTTTGAAAATGATGTTTTCAGCAAAGAAATAATTTTGAATGATGATAGCCATAAAACTATAGAGGGATTATTGCAAGACACGAAACCTCAAAAGACAATTTTGTCTTCTGTTATTGATCATAATGTTGAAATTGAAAAGATCCTTTCGGCAACCACTAGTTTTCATAAACTCTCACATCTTACTAAATTAAATTTTACTACTCCTGTCGGAAAACCGGAAACGATTGGTGCGGATAGACTTGCTCTTTCAGCAGCTGCAGTACATTTTTTCCCTGGAGTGAACAATCTTGTGATTGGATTAGGGAGTTGTATAACGTATAATTTCATCAATCAATATCATCAGTTCCTTGGCGGAGCTATTTCTCCGGGCACACAAATGCGGTTTAAATCCATGAGCGACTATACTGCAAAACTTCCCTTAATTGAAAAAGACTGGAATTTTCCTGTAATTGCATACGATACAAAAACTAATTTGCAAAGCGGTGTATTAGCAGGAATATCCTTTGAAATAGGCGGTTTTATTGACTATTATGCTTCAAAATATAGCAACTTTAACGTGGTTTTAACCGGGGGTGATGCAGGGTATTTTGCTGCTCGGGTTAAAAACAAGATATTTGCAGACTTAAATTTTTTATACAAAGGGCTGTATGCACTCAGCGAAACTAACAATGGCTAAATATTTTTCTCTTCTTTTAATTGCTTTCAGCTTTCAGCTTTCAGCTTTTTCTCAGGAAAACTCACCTTATTCAAGATATGGAATAGGAGATATGGTTCCTAACCATAATATTGTTACAAGAGCAATGGGGGGCATTGCTGCAGGTTATTCCAATGGGCAATCGATCAATTTTACTAATCCTGCTACATACTCAGCATTATCAAATTCTATTTTTGATATTGGCGTGGAGATAGATTCCCGTAAATTAAAAGAATCAAACACCACAAAAAATTATACCGCTACAAATGCTTTGTTTTCTTACATGCAACTTGGATTTCCTATAAGAATGAAGAAAGCAAATTTAAAAGGTACATTTCTAGGTGTAAACATTGGTTTAAAACCAAACTCACGAATCAATTATAAGATCAATAAGTTCGAAAGACTTCCAGGTATTGATAGCATTGTTACTTTTTATGAAGGAAATGGTGGCGTAAATGAAGCTTATCTGGGGGCAGGGTTAGCAATCAAAAATTTTAGCGTAGGTTTTAATTTGGGTTATATGTTTGGCAATAAAAATTACATTACCCAATTAGCTTTTTTGAGTGATACTGTAAAATACTATGAATCAAACTCTGCTACTAAAACAAGCTTTGGAGGTTTATTGTTGAATGGAGGAATACAATATAAGATCCAGATCAATAAACAAAGCGTTCTTCGTATAGGCGCTTACGGTAGTTTAAAGCAGGATCTTTCTGCTAATAAAGATGTCATAAGAGAAACAATCATATTTGATGCAGACGGAAATGCAAACAGAGTGGATAGTGTTTACGAAAACAATCAGAAAGGCACATTGGTTTACCCTGCAAATTATGGATTTGGATTTACGTATCAACAGCCTCATTGGTTAGTTGGTGCAGACCTTGAAATGACCAAGTGGGCTGATTATCGTTTCTATGATCAGAAAGATTTTGTAGCAAACAATTGGAAATTCAGGGTGGGAACAGAATATTTGCCAGCATCCATAAATACTCCTCTAAAAAAATATTTCAGTTTTGTAAAATACAGAGTAGGTTTTTATTATGGTCCTGATAATGTTAAAATAACGAACACAATTCCTGAATATGCTTTTAGTTTTGGAGCAGGATTTCCTCTTAAATTAAGAAAGAGCTATTACGAATCTCAAAACTCAATTTTAAATACAGGAATAGAAATAGGGTCAAGGGGTAATAATAATACTTCGCTTAAAGAAAATTTTATTCGTTTTACAGTAGGATTATCTTTAGGAGACAGGTGGTTTACCAGATATAAATATAATTAATGAATCAATGATGCCGATATCATTATACCAGATAAAAATTATTACAGCTTTAGCAATAAGCTGTATTTTTTTTTATGGCTGTGAAAATTATAAACCTAAAAAGGGAAAGATCTCTGCAAATAAAACCGGAGTTGAAGAAGCAAAAAATGTCAGGATTAATTATTCAATTGCCGGTGATCGAAAAGCTATTTTAACCGGGCCTTTAATGTACAGGGTTCAGGATACAACTTCATACATAGAGTTTCCTAATACGATCCATGTTGATTTTTTTGATGCAAACGAAGCTATTGAAAGTAAGTTAGATGCCAGGTATGCCAAGTATAAGGACAATCAGAATATTGTTTTTTTAAAAGACAGTGTGAGGGTTATCAATATTAAAGGCGATACACTTTATTGTGATGAATTATATTGGGACAGAACAAGAACCAATACTGAGTTTTATACTGATAAACCCGTAAAGATCAGGACACGGACACATCTTATCAATGGTATAGGGATGGATGCCCGACAGGATTTTAAAGAATGGCATATTGTTCAATCCACGGGATTTGTAAAAATTCCGTCTTCACAATTCCCTGATTAATTGGTCGGACCGCAGGTTGGATCCAAAAACTCTTCAATGAATATAAAAATATACGGTATACCTAATTGCGACACCATCAAGAAAACAATGGTATGGCTTAAAGAAAATAAGATCGATTTTCAATTCCATAATTATAAAACGGATGGTATATCAAAAGAAAAATTGGCTGACTGGAGCAAACGTGTAGGATGGGAAACTATATTTAATAAAAAAAGCACCACCTGGCGGGAATTACCTACTGCTGAACAGGAAAAGATCCTTAATGCTAATACGGCCATACAATTAATGATAAATAATTCCAGCATTATTAAACGTCCTGTAGTAGAAAAAAATGGAGAAATTATTTTAGTTGGCTTTGATAAAAATAAATTTGCAGAAAAACTATTGTAGTTTTGTCGCAAATCTTTTCAAAAACAAATTAAACAATTATGATAAAGCGTAACGCAACGGCCGTATGGAACGGCTCCGGTAAAGAAGGTTCTGGTAACCTTACAACAGATAGTACAGTATTAAGCAAAACTCAATATTCATTCAATACACGTTTCGAAGATGGAGTAGGTACTAATCCTGAAGAATTAATCGCTGCTGCACATTCAGGATGCTTCAGTATGAAACTTAGTTTTATTTTAGGTAAAGCTGGTTTTACCCCTGACGAAATTGTTACAAAATGTACAGTTACTTTAGATCCTGCAGTTGGGGTTACAGAATCACATCTATCTGTATCTGCAAAAATTCCAGGTATTAGCAAAGAACAATTTGACACTTGTGTTGCAGAAGCAAAAGATACTTGCCCGATCTCAAAAGCATTAAGTGTGAATATTACGCATGATGCTACATTAGCATAATAGATCAATACTTTTTGGAAAGCCGTTCTTATTAGAACGGCTTTTTTATTTCGTTGATCCAATATTAATTTCTTTTAATATTTATAATTAGATTTGAGTAAAACATAACGATCATGTCATTTCAGAATAAAACAGTTTTTATTACAGGTGCAAGCCGAGGAATAGGAAAAGCAATAGGGTTAAAACTTGCAGCTGAAGGAGCCAACATAGTAGTGGCCTCTAAAAGTGTGGAAGAAAATGAAAAATTAGGAGGCACTATCTTCTCTGCAGCAGCAGAAATGGATAAAGCCGGCGGAAAAGGTTTGGCAGTTCAATGTGATATAAGGGACGAAGCACAGGTAAAAAATGCAGTCGATAAAGCGGTAGAGACTTTTGGAGGAATAGATATTTTAATAAACAATGCATCGGCAATTAATTTATCATCTGCGGAGCAGATAGAACCCAAACGTTTTGATCTGATGTATGATATCAATGTAAGGGGAACTTTTTTTGTATCGCAGGCGTGCATTCCTTATTTAAAAAAATCAACTAATGCTCATATACTGAATCTGTCCCCACCTATCAATCTTGATAAAAAATGGTTGGGGAATCATCTTGCGTATACTATCAGTAAATACGATATGAGTTTGATAGCTATGGGATTGGCTGCAGAATTAAGAAAGCATGGGATAGCAGCAAATACCCTTTGGCCTAAAACTACTATAGCAACTGCTGCTGTACAGAATCTTTTAGGCGGAGATGCTTTAATCAAAATGAGTCGTACTGTAGATATTGTTGCTGACGCAGCTTTTATTATTTTATCAAGACAATCGCTTGATTGTACAGGAAATAACTTCATAGACGAAGAAGTTTTGAGATCGGAAGGTGTCACCGATTTTGACAAATACGCAATTACGCCGGGAGGCAAACTATACAATGATCTATTCCTATAAAACTTGTTAAAAAACGTATAATGCTTTTGCTTTTTGATGAACGGCATAACGCAGTTAATTTCAAAATCTATCTTCGTACCAGAGTTTACTAAACTTAATCAACTGTTCATGTCTCCCAAAATATTTGCTTTATTGTTTGCTGTAATGGGTTATACAACCTTGTTTGCACAAATTGAAAAAAGAGAATTAAACATACAGCGTACAACTCAATCCATAAAAATAGATGGAGAATTAAATGATATAGGCTGGCAAACCGCTTCATTAGCTGCTGATTTTATAGAACTCCGACCAACCCCCAATAGAAAAGAAGACAGTGTAAATGCAACTAAAATTTATTTGTTATATAATAATGAAGGACTGTACGTAGGGGGATATTTATTAGAAAATAATAAGGATAGTATTGCAAAAGAATTTATTGGAAGAGATGGATTTGGAAACAATGATTTTGTAGGAATAATATTAGATACATACAATGACAAATTAAATGGGTTTGAATATTTTATTACACCTTTAGGCGAACAATGGGATGCTAAAATGAGTTACGGTGGAAATGAGGATTTTAGCTGGAATGCAGTGTGGAACAGTGCTGCAAAACTTCAGCATAACGGTTGGAGTTTTGAAATGTTCATTCCTTATTCTGCTATAAGATTCGGAAAAAATCAAGTGCAGGATTGGGGTATGAATATAGTACGACGTAGACAAAAAGCCGGACAACAAATATTTTGGCAACCAATCGATCCAAATGTAAATGGATTTTTAACTCAGGAAGGGTTACTTAAAAAGCTGGAAGGAATTACGCCTCCATTACGCTTACAATTTTCTCCATATTTTTCTACTTACATTAATAAAGATGGGATTACTAATAAAACAAAGGCGCAGGTAAATGGAGGAATGGATGTTAAATATGGCATCAACCAGGCTTTTACACTTGATATGACCCTGATACCCGATTTTGGACAAGTGATCAGCGATAATCGTATTTTAAATCTTACCCCTTTTGAACAAAAATTTACAGAAAACCGTCCCTTTTTTACAGAAGGAACCGAGTTATTCAATAAAGGCAATTTGTTTTACAGCAGGCGCATTGGTGTTGATCCAAATTATGCCCCTGATGTAGAGGCGCCTACAGGAGACACTTTGATCAAATATTCTCCTCAAACAAAAATTTTAAATGCAAGTAAATTAAGCGGTCGTACACAAAAAGGCTTAGGTATTGGTGTATTGAATGCCATTACGCAGGCTCAATCAGCGACTTTTCAAAATATTGCGAATGGTGAAAAATATAAATTGGAAAATATTCCATTAACCAATTATAATATCCTTGTACTTGATCAAACATTGAAACATAATAGCAGCGTCAGCTTTGTAAATACCAATGTAATGCGCAGCGGCAATGAATATGATGCAAATGTGAGCTCTGCATTGTTTGATCTTAATGATAAAACCAATACGTGGAATGTTGGAGGGAATGTAAGTGTAAGCAATTTATTTGGCAAGTATGATAATAAGACAACTACTGGTTACGCACATAACCTTTATTTCGGCAAGACAAGCGGTAAATTCAATTTCAGGATATGGCAGGATCTGATCAATGCTAAATATGATAAGAGCGATCTTGGTTTTTTTACAAATAATAATACCATGGACCAAGGCTTGTGGCTTGGATATAACATTACTAAGCCTGGCAAATGGTACAATCAAATAAATTTAGCATGGGATAGTTGGTACAGCAGGCTTGTAAGTCCCATGACCGTAAAGAAAAGTTCAATGTACCAAACCACAGCATTTAGCCTTGATGCTAAAGCGCAATTAAAAAATTTGTGGTGGGTTGGCACTTTTATAAACGGGGCTTTAAAAAGCAATGATTTTTATGAGTCAAGAGTTTATGGAAGGGTGTTTATAAATCCGGCACGCTTGGGTTGGAATTTATGGTTTGAAAGTAACTCCGCAAAAAAGTTTTCAATGAATGGAAATCTTTTTAACGCAAGGGGAAATATTTTTCATCGTCGTACTACAGAATTGGGCTTATCTGAGAAAATAAGGTTCAATGATAAATTTTCCATAGCACACAGCATGTATCTTACACGGCATAAAAATCAGTCTGGCTGGGCTTATAACAGCGAAGATTATGACACGATAATTTTTTCAAGACGTACAGTTTATACGGCTGAAAATGTGATCAACATGAAATATAATTTTAATAACCGCAGTGGAATTACTTTCAGAGGAAGACATTATTGGAGCAAAGTTGACCCACATCAATTTTATCAGTTAGATGACGAAGGAAAATTAAATATGCCATCATCTCCATTTACTCAAAATGTAAATCAGAATTATAATTATTTAAGTGTTGATATGGTTTATAATTGGCAATTTGCTCCAGGAAGTTTTTTCAGTGTTGTTTGGAAAGATATTGCCGAAACTTTTAACCAGGAGTTTGAAAAAAATTATTATTCTAATCTATCCAATAGCTTATCAGGTCCGCAATTCAATAGCTTATCTGTAAAAGTGATCTACTTTTTAGATTACATGACATTTAAAAGTAAAAAGAACAAGACGGCTTAATTAATCTTGTTTATTTTCAGGCCTCATCATCGGGAAAAATAAAACATCCTGGATGGAATGTTGATTCGTCAATAACATTGCAATTCTGTCTATTCCAAAACCTATACCACTTGTAGGCGGCATACCATATTCCAATGCTCTTAAGAAATCATGATCAATGAACATGGCTTCATCATCTCCACGTTCCATCAATTTTACCTGTTCTTCAAAACGTTCTCTTTGTTCAATAGGATCATTCAATTCGCTGTAGGCATTGGCAATTTCTTTACCATTGCATATTAATTCAAAACGCTCTACCAGTCCAGGTTTGCTGCGGTGCTTTTTTGTAAGCGGACTCATTTCTACTGGGTAGTCTATAATGAAAGTGGGTTGTATATAATGATGCTCACATTTACCACCAAAAAGTTCATCTATCAATTTTCCTTTTCCCCATTTCTCATCCGCATGAATATGTAATTGCTTGCACACATCACGAATGCCGGCTTCATCCATTTCACTAATATCAAAACCAGTATGTTCTTTAATAGCATCATACATGGTGATCCTTTTGTACGGGGCTTTAAAATCTATTTCTTTATCTCCGGAAATAAATGTGGAGGTACCATTAGTAGCGATGGCTGCTTTCTCCAACATTAATTCTGTGGTATCCATCATCCATTCATAATCTTTATACGCTACATAAAATTCTAATACCGTGAACTCAGGATTATGCGTACGGTCCATTCCTTCATTACGGAAGTTGCGACTAAATTCATACACCCACTCAAAACCGCCAACTATCAATCTTTTTAGATAAAGTTCATTTGCAATACGCATGTACATAGGTACATCCAATGCATTGTGATGTGTAGTGAAAGGCCTTGCAGCCGCACCACCCGGAATACTTTGTAAAACAGGCGTATCAACTTCAAGACCACCACGTTCATTTAAAAATTCACGAATGGCATTCACCATTTTAGTGCGTTTGATAAAAGTTTCTTTTACACCCGGGTTTACTATCAAGTCGGCATAACGCTGACGATACCTGAATTCAGGATCGGTTACTTCATCAAATGCTTCTCCATCTTTCTCTTTAACGATCGGTAAAGGACGAAGAGATTTTGTAAGGATTGAAAATTCACGGACATGGATAGACGTTTCTCCGGTTTTAGTTGTAAACACATATCCCTTAACGCCAATAATATCTCCAATGTCAACTAATTTTTTCCAAACTGTCTGATACAAAGTTTTATCATCACCGGGGCAAATGTCATCTTGCTTAATATAAAATTGAATTTTACCTACACCATCCTGGATCACTGCAAAATTGGCCTTGCCCATATCACGTACACTCATGATACGTCCTGCAATACATACATCAGCAAAATCTGCTTTATTTTCTTCTCCTTTATAATTTTCTTTAATATAAGAGGATGTTGCATTTACAGGGTATAACGCTGCAGGATATGCATCGATCCCTAATTTTTTCAGTTCTTCTAGCTTTTCTCTCCTGATAATTTCCTGTTCAGATAGGTGTTGTGTACTCATGTATCAAAAATTTTTCTCTTTTTTGAGAGGGGCAAAGATATTGCATGCAACCCATTTGCCCATATTTACTATCTATGGGGTATAAATTATTTTGGCAGGATACTTGCCCTTTAATCATTAAAATATATATAAGATGAAAAGAATTTTGTTTGCATTGTCTTTCACGGCCCTGATGTCAGGTTGTGATGTTCTTAAAAGCTTGCCTTCTATTGGTGGAATAACAGAATCAGAAGCAGGGGAAGGAATTAAAGAAGCTTTGGCGCAAGGAATAGCAAAATCTGTATTACAACTCAATAAGCAGGATGGTTTTTTTGCTGATGCATTGTATAAGATATTATTACCTCCCGACGCTAAAAAAATTGAGAACACTCTTAGAGATCTTGGATTTAATAGTATGGTTGATAAAGCCATATTGCAGATAAACCGTGGGGCAGAAGATGCTGCAGGATATGCAAAGCCAATCTTTGTTGATGCAATTAAAAGTATGACATTACAAGATGCTATTGGCCTCGTTAAAAACGGTGATACAAGCGCTACACACTTTTTTAGGGTAAAAACAACAGATAAGCTGATGGCGGCGTTTCAACCTGTCATCCAATCATCACTTGATAAAGTAAGCGCTACAAAATATTATGGTGATATAGTTAATAAATATAACAGTTTTCCATTGACATTTAAAAAGATAAATCCTGACTTGGCAAGCTTTGTAACAGAAAGAGCCACTACGGCATTATTTGATCTGATCGCTAAAGAAGAATTAAATATCAGAACAAATTTTGCAGCAAGAACAAGTGATATTTTAAGGAAAGTATTTGGTCAGCAATGGAATTAAAGAGCAGTCAATAATATTTGCCAGGCTTCATCAATTTTTCCATCGTCTAATAATTCTTTTGCATATTGATGAAGTTCTTTTTCCATTTCTTCAGGATTAATGGAATAATATTGAATGATGTTTTTTAACCTTTCATCATTATACACTGGATCAATAAGAGGGATGTCATCAATAGTGCACAATTGTTCCAGATAATGTTGGTCTAATATTCCACTTTGCAAAATGGAAGGTGGTAATTGGTTGAAATTTAACATAATTACTTGTAATTCAATATCAGCCTGTTAAAAAAGATAAATGTTATAACAAGGTTATACAAAGATTGTTTATTTTTGGGGTATAATTATCAGTTTATGGAATTTCAAAAAATTCATAATAAGGGGCAGGCCCAGTTATTTAAAAATAATTATCTAGAATACCTTACCAAAACGCACCCTTTAGTAATATGGGGAATGTATTTGCCGGTTTTGATCCTGTTACCTTATTATTCTATCAGTAGTTTGTCTTTTGATTGGATAAAAGTTAGTCTTGTTTTCCTGGGAGGAATGTTCTTCTGGAGCCTTTTCGAATACGTAATGCATCGTTTTGTTTTTCATTACGTGGCAGAAAGTGAAAAAGGCAGAAAGATAAATTACATACTGCATGGTAACCATCATGAATATCCTAGAGATAAAGAGCGTTTGTTCATGCCTGCAGCACCAAGCCTGATCATTTCATCAGTATTGTTCTTATTAATGTATCTCATATTGGGAAAAAATGTTTTTCCTTTCTTCCCTGGATTTATGTTAGGGTATTTGATCTATGGAAGTATGCATTATGCAATTCATGCATGGAACCCTCCGTTTAAATGGATGAAAGGCTTGTGGCGTAACCATCATCTGCATCATTATAAACAACAGGAAAGAGGGTTTGGCGTTAGCAGTACTTTATGGGATCATGTTTTCGGAACTATGTTTGATCTTAAAAATATAAAAGACGATAAAGAAAAAGTAAAAGATCTGATGTATTGATCTACCACTTTTCATCATCATTAATATTATTATCCCGTTGACTGAATTGTTGACGGGATTTTATTTTCTGCTCTTCTCTCTCAATAATTGCTCTTGCAATAACATTTGCTGCTGCTTCATTTGAATCACTTAACAACTGCTTTAATTTTGATTCATTGATATCTATGCGATATAAAATTGAAACAAGCTTTTCAAAATTATTTAAAATGAGTTGATTGATATGTTCTGCCAATGCACTTTCCAATTCCTGCATGGATATAGTGTCAGGCAATGCGATCGACATATCCTTATTGATGTTTTGTATGGTTTGTTGTTGCTGCATTTAAAAATGTTCTATGGCGCCAAGACCGAATAAAGCAAAGTCATATTTAACAGGATCGGCTTTATCTAATTTACGCAATTCATTGGTTAGTTCCATGGCAGATTGCCAATCATTTTGCTTGCGGTTTAATAACCCTAATTTTTTTGCTACTCTTATTACATGTACATCCAACGGGCATACCAATTGCGAAGGTTGTATGTTTTTCCATAAACCAAAATCAACACCTTTGTTGTCATGGCGTACCATCCATCGCAAATACATATTTAATCGTTTGCAGGTAGATTTTTTAGCAGGAGAAGAAATGTGTTTTCTTGTTCTTTTAGGAACGTCTTCTAAAGAAAAAAAATAATTATAAAATTCACAAAGACTGTTCTCTATTGTAAGATCTTTCTTCTTTAAATTTTTAGTAAAAGCATTTTCAAATGATGAGTTGCTTGAATAATGCATTTTAAAGAACTCAATAAAATATAAAATATCAGTCGCATTAAATGTGCGGTGCTTGAATGATTCTATTTCCTTAAGGTCTTTAGGTTGGTGGTCAATACAAAAACTATAAGGAGCATTATCCATCAATTGCAATAGCTCCTTTGTTTTATTGATAATAGTGGTGCGGTTACCCCATGCAAATAGGGCTGCGAAAAAACCAGCGATCTCTATATCCTGTTTTTTTGTGAAAAGATGAGGGATACTGATAGGGTCATTTGCAATAAAAGAAGGCTGATTAAATTCATCAGCCTTACTATTAAGAAATTTTATCAGTTCTTTATCCATTATCTTTTTTTCTTCTTTTCCGGAGCCTCATTATAAATATTTATAGCACTTGCTAGTGAACGGCCTACTTTTCCACGGCGGCCTAAATTCAATCCCAGGTTGATCATTCCTGCCGGCACTAAAATTGCCCCTGCGTATGCTATCGATGGTTTAGCATTCGGATTTGTGCTTTTAACTGAAGGGTCAGCTATCATCAATGCAAATCCGCCAATGATTGCTCCCCAGCTTATTAAACGATGTGTTTTAATTTTCTTTACGTACATCTGCGCCAATTGTGCTTGTTCGTATGCTTCATTATTATCTTCTACCCAACCTGCAATAGTATTGGTGATCTTTAAACTTTCTGTTGCAAGATCAGGTTGTCCGGCTTTTTTTATGATGTGGACAGAACGTGTACTCGTTCTCGTTCTTCCGGTTTGTGCATCATAAGTAGTGGATGTATAATAACATCTGAAAACATTGATACGAGGGCCAGTCAAAGATTGCGTTAATCCGTATCTTGGAATATTTAAATAATATCCTGATTTATCCTGGTAAGATTCTATTTGGTTTGCTTTAAAAGACCTGCCGGCAATATTGTAGGTAGTTGCTTTGAATAATTTATTTTGATTTTTTATTTCTAAGGTATCACTTGAAATGATCGCTTCATTTTTTGGTTTGATATAATTTGTATGGTTAGGGTCTTTTGCCGCTTGCGGATTATAAGCAATAGGAAATTGACTTTTGCATGATGCAAAAAGAGTAATTACGATTAGGTAATAGAAAAATTTTTTCATTTTTTGCTTAGCGTTTTTAATTATTAAGGGTGAAAACTTTTATCCGATCGCTTGTTGAAGGTCATCAATAAGATCATCTACGTCTTCGATGCCTACGCTTAATCTTATCAAACCATCTGTTAAACCATATTTGACCCTTTCTTCTCTTGGAATACTTGCATGTGTCATTGTTGCAGGATGGTTGATCATAGATTCAACGCCACCAAGGCTTTCAGCCAATGAAAATAATTTTGTAGATGATAGAACTTTATTGGCAGCTTCAATGCTTTCATCTTTCAATGTAAAGCTGATCATACCACCAAAATCTCTCATTTGTTTTTTTGCAATTGCATAACCTGCGTTGTCTTCAAAGCCCGGCCAATAAACTTTTAAAATTTTTGGATGATTGCGTAACCAATGTGCAATTTTTTTACCATTCGAAGAATGGCGCTCCATTCTAACATGCAATGTTTTAATACCTCTTAATATTAAAAAACAATCTTGCGGCCCGGGTACAGCACCACAACTTTTTTGAATAAAATATAATTTTTCTCTTAGGCCTGCATCATTCAACATTAAGCAACCATGAATCACATCGCTATGTCCGCCTAAATATTTTGTTCCCGAATGCATTACAATATCTGCTCCAAGATCTAAGGGGTTTTGCAAATAAGGAGAAGCAAATGTGTTATCAACGCATAATAATGCACCAGCACTTTTAGAGATAGCAGCAATGGCAGCAATGTCTGTAATATTCATCAAAGGGTTAGTAGGCGTTTCTACCCAGATCAATTTGGTTTTATCTGTTATTGCAGCTTTTACATTTTGTTCATCCGATGTATCGACATAAATAAATTTAATTCCAAAACGTTCCCAAACTTTTGAAAATAAACGGTAAGTGCCGCCATACATATCATTCGCAGCAATCACTTCATCTCCCGGACTTAATAATTTTATAACAGAATCAGTTGCGGCAACACCACTGCCAAAGGCCAAACCATATTTCGCATTTTCAATAATGGCCAAAGCGTCTTCGAGTGCTTTACGTGTTGGGTTCTGGCTACGAGCATATTCATACCCTTTATGTTTTCCAGGTGCTTCTTGAACATACGTAGATGTTTGGTATATCGGGATCATGATAGCACCTGTGCTTGGATCAGGTTCTGCGCCGGCATGTATAATCTTTGTAGCTAATTTCATATACAACTGATTTTTAAAATGCAAAGGTCAGGAAAATAAAAATATCCTGAAGGTATTTATTGGGTTTAATTATGATAAACATATATTGAAAAAAATCCCGGCATTAAGCCGGGAAAGGAAAAATATATTTTTAAAACTAAAACGTTATCGGTACGGATACTCTCACATCATCCCAGGCAATTTGAAGATTTACGCCTGATGTAGATTTTTCAAATGCCATTGAAAAAGCTTCCACCATTTCAGCCGATTTTTTTACTGGTACATTATAACGGAGAATATCTTTTGATTGATTGTATTTAAAAGCACCCCAGGTATCAGTATCCTTATTTAATATAATTGTCCAACTGTCTGCATTAGGAATACAATACATCGTGTATTTACCTTTTTTGATTTTTGTGGTGCCGATCTTTGCATTTTTGTAAAATTCAATTTCGGTTGCTTCGTTTGCTCCTAGACGCCATATCTGACCATACTCTACAAGTTCACCAAAAATTGCCCTGCCATTTTTTTGTGGACGGCTATAGATCACTCTTGCTGCTACAGGTTCAGTAGGCTTATCCTGAATCTTTAAAACAGGATATGCATCTGGATAGTAACTCATATCCATTGGGGATTTATCTACAGGCGCAAATTTTGTTTGTGCAAATAGTTGACTACTAGAAAAAATAAGTATTGCTAAAATAAGCTGCTTCATAATTTTAATTTTTACAAATATACTGCAATCGTTATTTTGATAATTGTTGTAAATGATGAGTGGCGAAGTTTTTTATATCAGGAAAAAAATTGTCATAACATTTTTTTAACGCTTCATAATTTTCATTAAAAATTCTGAAGGCAATATCCGATTCAGTAAGATATGTTGCTCTCCTTACAAGCCCACCAAAGCTTTTTTGAATGCCTTCTCTAAACTGATAATTGTATAACCAATTTTGTTCTTTCATGTAAGGCAACATTTGTTGGAATCTTTCGGGTAAAAAATTAAAATAGCTATACAATTGCGTATAAGTATTTTCTGAAAATGCTTTTAATGCGGCAGGGGTAGAAAATTGATTGGTGTCGGCAGCTAAAAAATGATCATATACTACATCCACAAAAGCACCACTGTACAATCTGTATTGTGGCCTGAATATTTCTTTAGCTTCTTTAGTTACGGCATGATCGTCTGTAAAATTATCAATAGCACGGTGAAGTTGTATGCCGATCTGGATCTCCGCAGGATAATCAAATTGCTTTTTGCCTTTGATGAAATCACTGATCATATTGCCGGCAACAACAGCTGGTTGATCAAACGATAAAAAAGCATGTGCTAAATAATTCATTGATCCTTTTTCATAAAGGTATATTTTAATGAGCAAGTTTAATTAGCTTAGTATGTCAAATTATTTTACATGTTGTTTGCAAAATTCGGTATTAAGCCCACTCCTATTAGCGTAGCGGAATTCATGGTTAAATGCCCTTGTTGTGAAACAGACAATTGGGCTGATATTATGATAATAAGCAATTATTATCATTTTTATTTTGTTCCTATATTTCCAATTGGGAAGGAAGCAAATATAGTTTGTAAAAAATGTGGATTAAGAAGGTATGGAATTCCATTCAACTCAAAATTGATCAGTGATTATAATACGGTCAAAAAATTATTTCCCCATCCTTGGTTTACCTATATTGGAATAGGCATACCTATAATTATATTTCTAATTGTTATTATTTCTGCAATTTTTACTGGTGCATAATTGTAAGATGCAAAATGGTATGACGTACAAGAGTGCGACGCAAGGATGATGCCATGAAAAAACCAATGTTTGGTACATAAAAAAAATTACTTTTGCTGTTCTAAAACAAATAACATGAGTAAAGGACCGGTAAGTAATTTTATAGAACATCACTACAGGCATTTTAATGCTGCGGCTTTGATGGATGCAGCCAAAGGATATGTAACACATTTGGATGAAGGTGGCAAAATGATGATAACGCTTGCTGGTGCAATGAGTACTGCGGAATTGGGGTTGAGTCTTGCGGAAATGATCAGGCAGGATAAAGTGGCGATCATCAGTTGTACAGGTGCTAACCTTGAAGAAGATATTATGAATTTAGTGGCGCATAGTCATTATAAAAGAGTGCCTAATTACAGAGACCTTTCTCCGCAAGAAGAATGGGATCTTTTGGAAAATCATTATAACAGGGTTACTGATACTTGTATTCCTGAAGAAGAAGCGTTCAGAAGATTGCAACAGCATATTCATAAAATATGGAAAGATGCAGACGATAAAGGCGAAAGATATTTTCCGCATGAGTTCATGTACAAAATGTTGTTGAGTGGTGTGTTGGAACAATACTATGAGATCGATCCAAAGAACAGTTGGATGTTGGCTGCTGCTCAAAAAAATATTCCGATCGTTGTGCCGGGTTGGGAAGATAGCACGATGGGAAATATTTTTGCATCATACATCATTAAAAATGAAATGAAAGCTACTACTATGAAAAGTGGTATTGAATACATGGTGTGGCTTTCTGACTGGTATAGAAATAATTCTTCAGGAAAAGGTGTTGGGTTTTTCCAGATAGGTGGCGGTATTGCAGGAGATTTTCCTATTTGCGTAGTGCCAATGATGTACCAGGATCTTGAATGGCATGATGTTCCTTTCTGGAGCTATTTTTGCCAGATAAGCGACAGTACTACATCTTACGGTTCTTATAGCGGTGCAGTGCCAAATGAAAAAATCACCTGGGGTAAATTAGATATTCATACACCTAAATTCATTGTAGAAAGTGATGCTACTATTGTGGCGCCATTGATATTTGCATGGGTGCTTGGCTGGTAAATTTTATTATATGAAAATGAGATCGTCGATTTTTATTGTTGCTTTATTTATCAGCTCAATTGCTTTTTCTCAAAATACAATTGTTGGCAAATGGACACCTGTTTATTTTACCATGGATAAAATAATGACAGCAGATGTTAAGGCAGACACATTTTATGTATCAGACACTTTAAACGTTCTTTTAAAGGATGATGAAGATCCAAAAGAGTCGATGAAAATGATGCATCTTTTGTTTGAAATGATGTTAGAAGGAATGAAAGATGTTCAGGATGAATTTACTGGAAGTGGAGCTTATATTGAAACGAATACGCATTCCAAAAAAGTAAAGACGGGGACTTATAGTTTTGATAAAATAAAAAACGAGTTGATCACAAAAATTAATTCAGCAACTGAAAAGTATGCCGTGTCATTTAAGGGTGATCATTTATTATTAACGGGACAGTTGGGTGAAGGCGCAGAATCACGAGGGGTTTTGGAAATAGAGTATGAAAGAATAAAAGATTAAATAGAATGTCTAAATAAAAATAAAGCTCCGTTTTACGGAGCTTTATTTTTTTATCTTTCGCCGACTGGTAACGGCTTATCTCTTTTCAACATCTCATCTCTATTCGCAATTTCCCAGGCTGTATGAAATATCATACGAGCTCTTTTTTCATAAATATCCCAGTATATTTTATCAATTGTATCTGTTGGTTGATGATAGTCTGACAAAAGCATGCCATCATAGAAGAATAATATCGGTACACCTTTACGGGCAAAATTATAATGATCACTTCTGTAATAAATTCTTTCTTCATCATTAGGGTCATCAAATTTATAATCAAGCGTTAGGCCTGTATATTTTTTATTTACCCCTTCATTGATGATCGGCAAGTCACTGCTTAATTTATCATGCCCTATTACATACACATAATTCAAAGTATCAGCAAGTTTTCTTTCTGTGTCTATTCTTCCGATCATATCTGTATTAAGATCAACAGAAGTTTTATCTAATGAAAAAACAGGGTTCTCACTGTAATATTCACTTCCCCATAAACCTTTTTCTTCTCCGCTAACGGTCATGAACACAATAGTTCTTCTTGGCCTGTTGCCTTCTTTTGCAGCTTGGGCAAATGCGTCGGCCATTTCTATTACAGCACAGGTTCCGCTTCCGTCATCGTCCGCTCCATAAAAAATTTTGCCATCATGTTTTCCTAAATGATCATAATGCGCTGTTAGAAAAACGTATTCATTTTTTTTATCAGTTCCTTCAATGTAACCTAGTACATTGCTGGCATTTATTAATTCTCTGAACTTATTATAATTAAAATTATAAGGAACTTTTAGTTCGAGTTTGAGGTCATTTAATGGTTTATTTACTTTTGCTTTAGCAATAAGTGAATCCGTTTGCCAAAGAGAAAATATTTTTTTTGCCGCAGCATGAGATAGCGTTGTATAATTTATGCTCACATCATTCGGTCTTGGGTAATACATTGCTGCATTACGGGTCTTTTGTGCTAATTGTTCAGAAATTGTTTCAATATTTGTATTTAGAATAATTGCTCCTGCGGCCCCTTTTTTCTTTGCGGTGGCTAATTTTAGCAACGTTCCGGGGTAAGTATATTTAGAGGGATTCTTGTTTCCTGACACAATATATTGATCATCTTTTTTTGGCTCTCCGGATAAGAACACTACAATCTTACCTTTTACATTTTTTCCTTTATAATCATCATAATTATTTTCACTAATACCATAGCCCACAAAAATTATTTTTTTTGCCCAGATGTTTTTAATGTTGTTAAAGCTGACTGATGTATAATAATCTGTACCATATTCTAATGACTGCCCACCAATGCTCAACAAGCTACTTGTCATTGAATCTTTAAGAAGAGGAAAAAATTGTTCATAACCGTTTAAAGCTTTTGGGGCTTTTAATCCCAACGCTTTGAATTGATCCTGAATATAAATAGAGGCTTTACGCTGTCCTTCAGTACCGGTTTCTCTTCCTTCAAATTCATCCCCGGCAATCACAGTAAGATGTTTTTTTAGATCATCTTTCGTGATAGTAGCGGCATATTTTGCAGCATTATCAGTTTGGGCGTATAAATTACCCTTTGCTGTAATAAATACAGATGCAATAAATAAATATTTTATCATACATTTTTATTTAGGAATTAAATGTACAATATCAATATGAGAAGAAAATAAGAAAATGATAATCGGTTAACAGGAGATTTTATCAACCCTATTTTGATGACGACCGCCTTCAAAGGCAGTATTTATAAACAGGTCGATCATCTTTTCTACATCACCTTCTCTTACAAATCTTGAAGGTATGCAGATGATATTAGCATCGTTGTGTTGTCTTGCCAGCTGAGCTAATTCTTCTCCCCAGCATATTGCAGCCCTGATATGTTGATGTTTATTTGCAGTTATTGCTACACCGTTAGCACTGCCGCATAATAAAATACCAAATGCAAATTGGCCACTTTCTACGGCTAATGCAACAGGATGTGCAAAATCAGGATAGTCGGCAGAGTGCTTATCAAAAGTTCCAAAATCTTTAAATGCTAATCCTTTGCCTTCTAAGAAAGAGATCACATCTTCTTTGTAATCAAATCCGGCATGATCGCAGCCGATTGCTATTGGAAGTTTTAAGTTGAAGACTGACATCTTAATTAAAAATTAGGAATGAAAAATGAAAAATTCGTTTCACAAAATTACAAATTAACAAACGTATTCGAGGCTAATTTTTCCATTTTTAATTTTTCATTCTTAGTTGGATTAACTCCATTCTTTTTCTTCTTTCAATTTCCTTCTTTCAACTCTTGATGCAAGTGCAATACTGATCCAGTATAATATCACTAGAGGGATAGCTACTAAGAACTGGCTTGTCCAATCTGGCGAAGGTGTAATTACAGCAGCCACAATTAATATTATAACAAAAGCGAATTTGAAATATTTCTTTAAGAATGTACCACTTACTAATCCGATCTTAGCTAAAACATAACAAAGAATAGGCAATTCGAAAGCAATACCACATCCAAGGATCAAATTGGTAAGACTTTCAATGTAATCATTAATAGACGGGAAATATTTTATCATACCAGATTTTCCTAATGTAAAGCTGGCAAGAAAATTAAAAGTAAAAGGAGCTAATAAATAATAGCCGAATGCTGCACCGGTAAAAAAACAAAGAGACACCCAAAATATACTTCCTCTACCATATCTTTTTTCTTTATTAGATAAAGCAGGTTTTATGAATCGCCACAATTCCCAGAAGATGTAAGGAAATGCCAATATGATACCGCCTATCATGGCAATATTTATTGCAGAACTAAAAGTTCCATTCATTTCTGTAACCTGGAAGTCAATTTTTACAGGAGGCATACAAAAAGCGTTGCCTAAATGTAGCCATTGTCCAAACCTGCATAAAACTCCATATGTAACAAATTTATCATTAGCAGGAGCTAAGATGATATTATCATAGATCCAATCTATATTGACAAATAATGCAATTGCCGCAACAAGCCATGCCATTACACTCCGCATGATATGCCAGCGCAATTCTTCAACATGGTCAAAAAAGGTCATTTCAGCCTCTTCGCTTTTGTCCTTGCCTCTTAGCCTGTTAAAAAATGTTTTTCTATCGGGAGATGTTGTCAACACTAATTAAAAATTATTCGCAAAGGTAAGCTATGAGCCGATATCAGGAGGAAGGATTTTGCATAAAGAGAAGCCCCGATGGAAATCGGGGCCGTTTACCAAAACTAACTGCTTATGAGAAAAATTTAATTGTCTTTATTCTTGTTTATATAAGTACAAATTGAGTGCCATTAATCCTGCTGAATCTGTTAAATAAAATAAAATATAAAACCTTCAAAAAAACACTTATAAACCTTGTAAATCAGACAACAACTCATTACAAAAGTTTAATAAAAAAAGCGCCATAAAGGCGCTTTAACAATACTTTAAAGAATGGTTATTTCATGAAGCCTTTTATCATGTCCATTAAGCCGCCGCCACTGGATTGTGCTTGCTGCTGTTGTTGCTGAGCGCCACCAGTAACTTTGCTGATAATGTCATCTAAGCCAATTTTTCCATCATTATTAGCATCCAAACTGCCATTGGTAAATTTACTCACTAAACCTCCCAGGTCAAAGCCGCCGGACTGTGCATTATTTGCCCCACCTGTAAGTGATCCGATAATGCTATTTAGATCAAAACTGCTGTTATTTGGGTCGTTAGTTTTATTAATAAGACTTTTTATAATATTTGGGATCAAACTACCTGCAATACCACTTGCCTGTCCACTTTGAATACCATGGTTGCCCGTAAGTTTATTTGTAAAACTGCTGATAATAGAAGCTACAATTGGATTGTTCAGCAAACTGCTGTTTCCACCTGAATTATTACCACCAAAAAGAGATAGGATGTTTGTAAGCCCACCGTTAGCAAGTACGCCTTGCAAACCATCAGCTACAGAGTGCGTAGCATCAGCAATTACAGCGTCATTTTTTTCATTTGGAATAGCAGGGTTATTAATTACTGCGTCAGCACCTTCTTCTTTGATAAGGTTGAAAAGATTTTCTAACATAATTTTAAAATTTAGATTTTATGTAATGACGCAATAATGATTGTATTGGTTGCATTTACCCCTCTGTTGTCAATTTTTCTGTATTCTCAGCAAATTGAAGCGCATCAATAAATTCCTGTATCTCTCCATTTAGCACCGTATCCAAATTATATACTGTCATACCTATTCTATGATCGGTAACCCTCCCCTGAGGATAATTATAGGTTCTGATCTTAGCACTTCTGTCACCCGTACTCACCAAACTCTTTCTTTTATGAGCAATGGCTTCTTCTGCTTTACGCACTTCCTCATCATAAAGTCTGGTACGTAACATCTCCATAGCTTTCAATTTATTACCTAACTGCGACCGATCGGTTTGGCACATTACCACAATACCCGTAGGCTTATGCGTTAAAAAAACTTTAGTTTCTACCTTGTTTACGTTCTGTCCGCCGGCACCGCCGCTTCGGGCAGTTTCCATTTTTACATCACTTTCTTTTAATTCAAAATCAATTTCCTCAGCTTCGGGCATTACAGCCACTGTAGCCGCACTGGTATGTACACGTCCGCTGGCCTCCGTATCAGGCACACGTTGTACACGGTGTACACCACTTTCAAATTTCATTGTACCATATACATCATCACCTACAATTTCCAATTGCACCTCTTTATAACCACCCACTGTACCTTCACTCTCACTCAATAAAGCCGTTTTCCAGCCTTTCTTTTCGCAATATTTTAAATACATCCTGAATAGGTTTCCTGCAAAAAGAGACGCCTCATCACCACCGGTTCCTGCCCTGATCTCAAGAATAGCATTTTTCTCATCATACGGATCTTTAGGGATCAGCATATTGCGGACAATAGCTTCCAGCTGTGTTTTCTTTTCTTCCAGCGCAGGCAATTCCATTTTAGCCAGGTCCCTCATTTCTTCATCATCGCCATTCAATACTTCTTTATTAAACTCAATATCTTCCAACACCGCAATGTAGGCATTTCTTGCATTCATAATTTTTTCAACACTGCGGTATTCTTTGCTTAAAGCACTGAATCTTTTGTTGTCACTCACAATCTCAGGATTGGTAAGCGCAACGCCTAATTCGTCAAATTTTGCTTTTATAGCATCTAGTTTATCTAACATAGTTTAATTTTAAATTCAGAACCACTTGTATCGGGTTGCAAAATTAGCATATTACATGAGTTACAGAAAATTTAATGCCGACCATCTTTTCACAGGAGATAAAATATTGCAAGGCGAGTATGTGCTGGTTACAGATGATGATGGTAAAGTGCTGGATATAATAGATATAAAAGATGCCGGCGAAGATGTTGAGGTTTTTAAGGGAATGATCACTCCGGGATTTGTGAATTGTCATTGTCACCTGGAATTGAGCCATTTAAAAAATGTGGTTCCTGCTGGTACTGGTCTTGTTGAATTTGTACAACAAGTGATGAGTAAGCGGATAAATGCAACTGAAGATGAAAAATTGGCTGTTATGCAACAGGCTGAGCAGGAATTGTATGATAGCGGCACTGTAGCAGTTGGAGATATTTGCAATACCACAGACTCAATTGCTATAAAACAAAAGAGCAATCTTCAATGGCATAATTTTATTGAGGTAAGTGGATTTACAGATGCTTTTGCAGCAAAACGATTTGATGCAGCAAATGAGATCGCTCAGGAATTTTCTAAATTAAAGGCTAATTATTCAGTTGTTCCACATTCTCCTTATTCTGTTTCAAAAAAATTATTTGAATTAATAAATGATTCAACAAGAGGACAACTTTTATCTATTCATAATCAGGAAAGCCAAGAAGAAAATGAATTGTATAAAAATAAGGAAGGCGGCTTTCTGGATCTGTATAAAAATTTCGGGATAGATATTTCTGCATTTGAGCTAACAGGTAAAACAAGTTTACAAAGTTGGTTGCCATATTTAAATAATTATCAATCCATCATTTCAGTTCATAATACTTTTATAGACCAACCTGATATTGATCTTGTTGATCTTCCTTCAAATACTGTTGTGCGGCAAATGCATTTTTGTCTTTGTCCAAATGCAAATAAATATATAGAAAACGCAATGCCACCAATAGAGTTGCTTAGAAAAAATGACTGTAGAATTGTATTAGGTACAGATAGTTACGCAAGTAATTGGCAACTGAATATACTTGAAGAAATAAAAATCATTCAGCAGGATAAAACATTCTCTGTACCATTGGTAGAAATATTGCAATGGGCTACAATCAATGGTGCTAAAGCTTTACAGCTGGATAAAGCATTGGGGAGTTTTGAAAAAAATAAACAGCCGGGGATTGTTTTGATAAACGAAATAGAGGATGGAAACGTTACTGAAAGATCTTTTGCAAACAGAATTTTATAACACTTCATCCAATACCGATAAGGTTTTAAGTTGACCAAAATCGGGGATATGCAATGCATAATAATTTTGATATTGCAGTAATAAATTTCTTCTAACGTCTTTTGAAAGTTTCACTTGCTCAAGCTCCAATGGTTGTAATGCTTTTAATAATTGAGAAGTTATGAAAGCCTGCTCTCCCTCAAGGTAATAAATATGTGATGGCTGTTTGCTTTCAAAACATCCTTCCTGCAGATCGAGATAAATATTTTTCTCATTATAATTGTCGATCATTTTAAATCCTAAAAAATGTGTGAGCTGTAAAGTGTAATATAGCGGCAGGTTAGCTGTAATTGTTTTATCTGCAACATCTAATTCCTTTAATACATCTTCAAAAAAATTAAACAGGTCGATATTTTCTTCTGGTTGTTTCAGGCATTTGTTTAAAAGTTCAACCATATAAAGAACAATACAATTCTTAATTACATTGCTGAAATTGTTCTGATATATATATGCCCATTGAAACTCTTTAATGCGTTGGAGGTTCTTTTGTTCATGGTGATAAACAACAAGATCTAAGATGCCTCCCGGTAAAAAATTATTAGCTTTTTTATTGCTTTTGGAAGATGATCGAACACCATTGATCAGATAAGATTGCACACCAAATAATTCTGTAAACACAGTCGCAATAAGGCTGGTTTCGCCATATTTCACAGTTCTTAATACAATTCCTTTAGTTTTATGTAACATATCACAAGATCTTTCTACAAACGCTGATCTATCAACGAAAGTAATTAAAGATTGGCAGCCCTAAGTATGGATAAGCCGCATAAATTATCTTTCTTTGCAGGGCTTTAATTTTTCATTTTAATTCTTAATTGGATATGTGGCAACGCCTTGGAAGTTTTACAATAAAAAACAGGTTGATCTTATTGGTTATTTTATTTGCCTTAACCGGAGTTATGGGTTATTTCGCAAGCCAGGTAAAATTGAGCTATGAATTTTCTAGAGCCATTCCTACTGATAATCCAAAATACCAGGACTATATTTCTTTTAAAACAAAATTCGGTGATGATGGTAATATGTTGGTAGTGGGAGTGCAGACTGATAAAATATTTGAACTAAAAACATTTAAAGCTTATAATAATTTACAAAAAGCAATAAAAAAAGTAAGCGATGTTGAAGATGTTTTGAGTGTACCTTCTGCGGTTAATTTGACAAAAGATGAATTGACAGAAAAATTAAATGCTGTAAAAATATTTTCTGATTCTATTACAACGCAAGAAGATCTTGATTCAGCAAAAAGTACTTTCCTTAATTTACCATTTTATAGATCTTTATTATACAATCCGGAAACCGATGCTTATCTAATGGGCATTCGCATTAATAAAGATTCTTTGAATTCAAAGAAGCGATCACTTATAGTTGCAGACATTATTGCAGCAGTAAATAAATTTGAAGCAGATACAAAAATAGAAACACATCTGAGTGGCTTGCCTTTGATCCGTACTGTAGTAGGTGATAGGCTTCAACATGAAATGAGGTTATTTTTAATTGGCTCACTCATATTAAGTGCCTTAATTCTTTTACTTTTTTTCCGTTCATTTTGGGTAATGTTGCTATCATTAGCTGTTGTTATTTTAGGAGTGGTATGGAGTCTTGGCGTATTACACTTACTAGGATTTAAAATTACTTTGCTGACAGCATTGATCCCACCATTGGTTGTGGTAATTGGTATACCTAATTGTATCTATTTTATTAATAAATACCATACATCTTATTTGGCCTCCGGCGACAAGAATAAATCGCTGGTGGATATGGTAAGCAAGATGGGGATCGTGACATTGTTTTGCAATATCACTGCAGCTATTGGTTTTGCAGTATTTGCTTTGACAAAAAGTGCAATACTAAGAGAATTCGGGATGGTGGCCGGTATCAGCATTATGTTGATCTTTGTTATTTCTTTTATTCTACTTCCTTCTGTACTAAGTTATCTGCCGAATCCTAAGCCTTCACAAACAAAATATTTAAACAATCGTTTTGTAATTTCTTTCTTATTAAGAATTGAGAGATGGGTGATCAACCATAAAAAAGTTGTGTATGGTGTAACAGCGCTTACAGTACTTTTTGCATTAATAGGAATATTTAAATTGAAGACTGTCGCTTATATAGTGGATGATCTTCCAAAGACAGATAAAATATATACCGACCTTAAATTTTTTGAAAAGAATTTTCATGGGGTAATGCCTCTTGAAATTGTTATTGATACAAAAAAGAAAAATGGCTTATCAGGAATGAGAGCACTTTCTATTTTTGAAAAAGTTGATTCTCTTTCTCAATATATCGAGGCGCAAAAAGAAATGAACCGTCCGTTAAGCGTAGCGGAAGGATTAAAATTTGCAAAGCAAGCTTTTTACGAAGGCGACTCAGCAAATTATTTATTACCTAACAGTTTTGATGGAGCCTTTGTTGGCGAATATTTACGTCCTAATAAAAGCGATAGCGGCGGCAAAAATAATTTCGTAAAAATGCTTTCTGCTTTTATGGATACCACCAGGCAAAGTACAAGGGTCAGCGTGAATATGGCTGATGTCGGTACAATTCGTTTGCCGGAGATATTGTCAGGGATCCAAAAAAGAGCCGATGAGTTGTTTGATACTTCAAAATATTTCTTCTTAGATCCTGTCAGAACCTCTTATACATTAGACACAGTGTTGAGTGAAGAAGATAGTTCTATTTTAAGCATTGATACCACTTTTGCAAAGTATGATACTGTCCCTCAGTACAATGTGAAGCTAACAGGAACGAGTATAACTTTTTTAGAAGGCAGTAAATTTATCATCAACGGATTGAAAGAAAGTATTTTCTGGGCCTTCCTTTTGATCAGTGTTTGTATGCTGTATCTCTTCAAATCTTTCAGAATATTGCTTTGCTCTTTATTGCCAAACGTCATTCCTTTGGTTATTACTGCAGGCGTAATGGGTTGGGCTGGCGTGCCTTTGAAACCGAGTACTGTATTGGTATTTAGTGTTGCATTGGGAATTGCAATAGATATTACAATCCGTTTCCTTGTAAATTACAAACAGGAATTACCTAATAATAATAATGATGTTGAAACTACAGTATATGCAACCATCAACCATACAGGTTTAAGCATAGTATATACTTCATTGGTATTGATAGCGGGATTTGTAATTTTCTGCTTCAGCAGTTTTGGCGGAACATTTGCTCTCGGCTGGCTTACATCAATAACATTACTTGTGGCAACTTTAACCAATCTCGTGTTATTGCCGGCTTTGTTATTACTTGCAGGAAAGAAAAAGAAATAATTATTTCAATACAGATGATAATGTTTTTTCAAGTTGTTCTTCACGAAGAGAAGTAGCGATGATCTTTCCTTGTGGATCGATCAATACATTGTATGGAATAGATTGAAAATTATAAGTAGTTACAGCTGCGCTATTCCAGAATTGCAGGTCACTGATATGTTGCCATGTTAACTTATCTGCTTTGATAGCTTTTATCCAGGCTGCTCTGTCTTTATCAAGCGACACACCAAGGATAGTAAAATTTTTATTCTTGAATTTATTATAAGCATTTACAACATTAGGATTTTCCATTCTGCATGGGCCACACCAGCTTGCCCAAAAATCAACTAAAACATATTTACCTTTTAAGCTGCTCAATGAAAATGATTTTCCACTTGTATCTGCCATTGTAATTTCAGGAGCGATACTACCAACGCCTACTCCTGGTGTGTTTTCTGTAGGTTGTTGCGGTGGGGCAACCTTATTAGCAAGTAATTGTTTTATTGTAGCCTGTGCAGTTGCAACTGCATTGCTTTTTGGAAAACGTGCCGACAATTTTTGTAATGGTAATTCAAGCTTCTCTATTTCAAGTGGAGCACTTGTAACAGCAAATGTTGCAAGGACATCATTAGAAGCTGTATCAGCTAATTTTAAACTGTATTTTGTCAACGCTTCCTTTTGGACTTCAAAACTTGTTTTTTCTGCAATAAAAATACTGTCGGTTTCTTTAGCATCTTGCGAAAGCAAAAATTGAACGGAAGCATAATGCGTTTCCATTATTTTTCTCAAGCTATCACTGTAAATAATAAATTTATTTAGAGAAATATTTACCGGAGTATGGAATAGCTGTTCATTGATCGTTTGTTTATCAAGATCAGCTTTAAAGTCAATTTTATCTTGATCATTGATAAAAATAAAACCAATGCTATCTTTTTCTAACCTGATACGATACAACCCTTGGTGAGCGGCAACTGTACCAATTTCAAATTTTCCATTTTTAATATCAGCAGTATCCAACACTTCAGGATTTCTTTCGCTAAAGAATAATTCTTCTAAAAATATTTTTTGATCAGAAGCATTTTTAACTTCTCCATTAATTGTGAATTTCCCTTTTTCAGTCTCATTATTACATGATGCTAAAAAAAGAATGATAACAGGAATTAATAATTTTTTCATTTAATTTAATTTCTCGGCTAATAATTTATTTACAATATTCATGTCTGCTTTTCCCTTACTGATCTTTTTTACTTCGCCTGCAAACATGCCTATTAAACCTTTTTTACCTTTTTTATATTCAACAACTTTGTCCGGCATTTTACCGATCACTTCATCAACCCATGCTTCTATTGAACCGCTATCACTTTCCTGGATAAGGTTTAATTCTGTTGCAAGTTGCAAAGCATTTTTAGCAGGTGAAGCCAATAAGCCGTTAAATATTTTTGTAGAGGCAATACTGAAATTCACTTTTCCATCGTCCACTAATTGAACTAATTCTGCAATTTTGGCTGGAGCTAGTTTAAATGCCTCAAGATCAATGCTGTTCTCATTTAAATAAGATTTTACCGGCCCCATTAACCAGTTTACTGCGGCTTTATAATTTGTAGTGTGTTTAATGATCGCTTCAAAATAATCTACTAATGATTTATCACCACAAATAACATGTGCATCATAATCTGCCAAATGAAATACTTCTTTATATTTCTTTTCCAGCTCTTCAGGTAAAGCAGGCGTTTCACTTTTTATTTTTTGCAAAAATTCATCGGTGATATTAAAAGGAGTGAGATCGGGATCTGCAAAATACCTGTAATCATCTGCATCTTCTTTTGTACGCAATGAAAATGTGGTATTGTTATCAGCATCAAAACTTCTTGTTTCCTGAATGATAGTTGTTCCGCTTTCAACAATATCAATCAACCTGTCTACTTCAATATCAATTGCTCTTTTTACATTTCTTATACTGTTCAGGTTCTTTACTTCTACTCTTGTACCTAATTTAGTTTCGCCTTTTAAACGGATGGAAATGTTAGCATCACAACGCATGCTGCCTTCTTCCATATTGCCATCACAAATGCCGATCCATCTCACTAATCTTCTCAATTCAGTAACATAAGCAAAAGCTTCATCGCTGCTATGCAGATCTGGCTCACTCACAATTTCAAGTAACGCAACACCGGCACGGTTAAGATCGATCGCTGTGTAATGCTCATCTACCTCATGCAAACTTTTACCAGCATCTTCTTCCATATGTATCCGGTTTAGACGGATCTCTCTTTCACCATCAGCAGTTTTAATTTTTACTGTACCATTTTTACAAATTGGTGTTGTATGCTGACTTATTTGATAACCTTTTGGAAGGTCCGGATAAAAATAATTTTTACGGGCAAAATAATTATGCTGTTCAATTTCACAATGAAGTGCAAGACCAAGTTTTACCGCATATTCAATAGCCTTCTTATTCATTTTAGGCAAAGTGCCTGGGTGAGCCATCGTAATGGGGCTGATATGGGTATTTGGATCAGCACCGAAAGCAGCACTATCGCCACAAAATATTTTGCTTTTGGTCAATAATTGAGCATGTACTTCTAAGCCAATAACTACCTGGTATTTGTCATTTTTCATTGGCTGCAAAGGTAAATCATCATTTTTGTTTAGTAGAATAAAATTAGGGGCTATAAGCTTTATATGTTTCATGTACATTGGTTCCGGCTATTCACTCCAAGTCCTCATTTCGCTTCGTTTCACTACGCTTCATTCCGGGCTTTGCGTTTCTATCCGGCATCCCTTCAGCGATATCTCTTTTTTCAACTTTTCCCCTTTTTATTTTTCAACCGCCGTCAGGGTTTCAACCGCTGACGGGGTAATAAAAAAGCGCCAAAACGGTTTCCCGAATTGACGCTTTACCCTAAGCTATCAGAGTTATTTTACAGGTCTGCTGTTTTGAGTTTTTTAGGAATTTTCACATCAAAGCTCATTTCTTTGCCATCACGTTTTGCTTTGATCGTATAATTGGTTTTTCCTTCTTTAGGTTTTAATTGCTCCCTTGCATCATCCGTATTATTGATCTTTGTGCCATTGATCTCGGTGATAACATCTCCTTTTTTTACGCCTGCACTTGCAGCCGCAGATTCATCATCAACATCAATGACTTTTACGTTACCGCCTTCTTCAGTATCCTGAATTTTTAGTCCTAATTTTTTTTGACGAGGGATATTATTGAACTCAAACTGTCTGAAAGCATGTTCATCAAAACCCGGAGGCATCACTCCTTCATCAAACATATCGGCATTGGGAGGTAAAGGAGGGGTAGGTGTTCCCGGTGGAAAATGAAAAGAACGCATCATATCTTCTGGATTACCTTTAAATGAGAAGGACATTCCTTTTTTTTCTGTTTTTTCACCTAAAGTTGCTTTTACATTTTTGTCTTTGCCATCTCTTTTATAATAGATCTTAACTTCATCATTTGGTTTTTTCCCTTTGATGAACTTTGTAAGACTTTGTCCGTCAGTAATTTTTTCTTTATCTATTTTGGTAATGATGTCACCTTCTTTTAACCCTGCTTTTGCTGCAGCACTTGCTTCTACAACTTCAGTTATTTTGGCACCCTGATCAGTTTTTTCCGTAGTTACGCCTAAGAAAGTTCTTTTAGTTTCTTTCCCTTTGTCTTTCCAGGATTTAATAAAATCTCCATCCAGGTTAAATGACTGTCCATCTGCTCCAAAATCAAATGCCATCATATCATCACCGTCACGAATGATCATTTTTCTTTTATTGATAATGATATCATCATCTTTAAATTCTGCTAAAGGCTTTCCGTTTACGATCACTTTATCACCTTTGATCTGAACAGTTACATCCATGTCCTTATCACCTTTGTTGCGGATAACGATCTCTTCGGTTTCCTTATCTTTTTTTACATCGTCTTGTGCCCATAGCCAGGTTGGTAAACCTATGAAACCTATTACAGCAGCAGTTATAAATATCTTTTTCATATCTTATTATTTAATGTACGAAATGTTTAGTACATCAAAAATAGAAATAAAATTTGAATTACGAAATCTTTCGCAGATTATTTTTTTGCTTTAACAAAATTTTAGGGGAGAGCGGTTGAATAGTTTTCCGAATGTAATTATTATAACAACTCCTGAATATTGTTTTTAATATTATTAGCGATCTTATCTGTAGGAACATCATTTTCATCGCCACCAAAAGGGTCTTCGATCTCTTCTGCGATCAACTCAAGACTGGCGAGTACATAAAAGATAATGGCTACCACAGGAATAACATAATATCCAAGATTGAATACATATCCAAATGGCAAGGTCATCACGTAGATGAAAATAAATTTTTTGATGAACACACTGTAAGAAAATGGGATAGGAGTATTCTTGATCCTTTCGCAGGCACCGCAGATATCTGTAAAAGATTGTAATTCTGTATTAAGATAAAGCAATTGTTCTCCCGTAATAATTTGCTTTTGATATAGTTCCTGTATCTTTTTGTAAATAGATTGAGCGATCTGGTTAGGCAAATGCTTTTTATCATCAATGGCTTCTATAAATGGATGCTTAAGATCTTCGTCAAATAATTCTATTCTTGTTTTCTCCGATCTTAAATGGCTGCGTAATGTATTTGCATAAGCAGGAATGATCATCCTGAAAAAACTCCTATTCTCTTCATCATGTTCAGGAAGCATCACAGATAATTTAAGCGCAAGATTCCTGCTGCTATTTACTAATCCGCCCCAAAGTTTTCTTCCTTCCCACCAACGGTCATATGCCGTATTGGTACGGAATACAAGCAGCATAGATATTGCAAACCCAAGCAGGGTATGCATTACAGGTATGTTTTTTACATTACTGTTTGCAGATAATTTAAAAAATTCAAGTTCAAGAAATGCAATGATGCCAGAATAAACACAGATTCCTATTATCAGTGGAAATAATTTAAGAAAGGTATCCGCTTTGTGTAAACGAAAAATAAAGGAGAACCACTCTTTGGGATTGTAATTTATCATATTTGTTTTTTGCCACTAATTACACGAATTTTCACAAATATGTTTATTAGTGGTAATTAGTGCCATTAGTGGCTGCTATATTTATAAAAGTGATTTTACTTTTTCAATAACATCTTTCAAATTAGCAACATTTTGTCCGCCAGCTGTAGCAAGATTTTTTTGTCCGCCGCCACCGCCTTTGATCAAAGTAGAAACATGTTCTTTAATGATCTTGCCTGCATCTAAATTTTTTGCTACAACAACGGTATCAGAAATACCTACTGCTACAAATGCTTTACCATCTATATTTGAACAAAGCACAGCAACATGATCATGTAAATGATGTTTCAGATCGAAACACAATTTTTTCAATGCATCTGCATTAGGAACTTCAATGATCTCACCGATGAATGTTACATTATTGATGATCTCATCTTTTTGCATTAATTCATTTCTGATGCCAACCAATTGTCTTGCTTCCAATCCTTCAATGCGTTTACTCAATGCTGAGTTTTCTGCTAATAAATTTTCTATTGATTTATTTAGATCTTTTGGATTTTTTAGTAAGCCTTTAACTGCGCTAATTTCTGCGAATGCTTCACTGACCAATTTTTCAGCAGCAATACCACAAACCGCTTCAACACGACGAACACCTGCAGCCACAGCACTTTCAGAGGTTATTTTAAATAAGCCTAATTCACCTGTGCTGCCCACATGCGTACCACCGCATAACTCAATTGAGTAAGTTGGGTCCATCATAACTACTCTTACTTTATCACCATATTTTTCCCCAAACAAAGCCATTGCTCCCATTGCAATTGCTTCGTCTTTGCTCATTTCTTTAATTACAACCGGAATGTTTTCCCTGATCTTTTCATTTACGATCTGCTCAACTTTTGAAATTTCTTCATCCGTTACTTTAGAAAAATGACTGAAATCGAAACGCAAATATTCATCATTATTCAAACTTCCTTTTTGTGCAATGTGCTTGCCTAATACTTGTTGCAATGCAGCTTGCAGTAAATGTGTTGCGGTATGATGTACAGTTATATATTTTCTTCTTTCTGCATCTACTTTTGCAATTACTTCTCCGCTAAGATCCGTTGGTATTGATTCCGCAAAATGAATGATGAGGTCATTTTCTTTCTTCGTGTCAATAATTGCTAATTGCGTATTGCCAATTGTTATTTGTCCTTTATCTCCAACCTGTCCGCCACTCTCAGCATAGAAAGGTGTTGTGTCTAAAACTAATTGATATAACTCTTTTCCTTTGCCGGAAACTTTTCTGTACTTAACAATTTTACTTTTAGTTTCTACACTGTTATAACCAACAAATTTGTTGGATACATTTTCAATTAATGTTACCCAATCTTCTGTATCTAATGCTGAAGCAGAACGGCTGCGATTTTTTTGTTGCTGCATTTCTGTTTCAAAGCCTGCTTCATCAACAGTTAAATTATTTTCTGAAGCAATTAAACGACTAAGATCGATCGGGAAACCGAAAGTATCCAATAATTCAAAAGCTGAACTTCCATTAATGATCTTTGATGTTTTAGATTCCTGGATGATCTCATCAATCTTTTTTAATCCTTTATCCAATGTTCTTAAAAATGCTTCTTCTTCTTCTTTAATTACTTTCCTAACAAAATCCTGCTGCTGTATCAATTCAGGGAAAACGTTTTCAAATTGTTTTGCAATAACAGGTAACAATTGATGCAACAATGGTTGCTTATAGTCTAAATAAGAATAGTAGTAACGAACAGCACGACGAAGAATACGGCGTATAACGTATCCTGCACCTGTGTTTGAAGGCAATTGTCCATCAGCTGTGGTAAAAGAAATAGCTCTTATGTGATCTGCTAAAACTCTGAAAGCAATACTTTCTTTATCGTCTTGTGCAGTATATTTTTTGTTGGTTATTTTTTCAATCGCTGCAATAGTGCCTGTGAAAACATCGGTATCATAGTTACTTTGTTTTTGTTGCAGTACTCTTACTAAACGTTCGAAACCCATACCCGTATCAACATGCATTGCAGGTAATTGCTCAAGGCTGCCATCTTTTTTTCTGTTGAACTGTATGAATACATTGTTCCATATTTCTATCACCTGAGGATGATCATTGTTTACCAATGTAGCACCATTTACTTGTTTTCTTTCTTCGTCTGTTCTGCAATCCACATGAATTTCTGTACACGGTCCACAAGGGCCGGTATCTCCCATTTCCCAGAAATTATCTTTTTTATTGCCTAATAAAATCCTGTCTTCTGCAATTACTTTTTTCCATTCATTGTATGCTTCTGAATCTTTTGGAATGCCTTCTTTTTCATCACCTTCAAAAACGGTAACGAATAAACGGTCTTTATCTAATTTGTAAACATCAGTCAATAATTCCCAGCTCCATGCGATGGCTTCAGTTTTAAAATAATCTCCGAAGCTCCAGTTGCCCAACATTTCAAACATGGTATGGTGGTAAGTATCCACGCCAACTTCTTCCAGATCGTTGTGTTTACCACTAACCCGTAAACATTTTTGTGTATCTGCAATTCTTGGAGAAGGCGCAGGTTTGTTGCCCAAAAAATAATCTTTGAACTGGTTCATGCCTGCATTGGTGAAAAGCAAAGTAGGATCATCCTTTAGCACAATGGGTGCCGAAGGAACAATAGCATGTCCTTTTGATTTGAAGAAATCGAGGAATTGTTGTCTTATCTCTGCTGCAGTCATAATAACCTTTATGTTTTTTGGGTTGATTTTTGGAATTTAACGGTCTATATTTGTACACTTTTGTAAAGTGGATGCAAAGGTAACGAAAACAGGCATTTATTTTAATGGGCTGAATAAAGGTTTGCTGTACAAGTGAGTGACACAACGATGCTGCCATAAGTACAAATGCTCGTCCCAAAAAACCAAAACCAACATTTCTGCCAAAGGCGGAAATAGTGTATGAAAAAAATTAAATACTTCTATAACACCCATACGCTTAGATATGAAAAGCTTGTAACTCCTTTCAGAGTAAGGATGTTACGTGTTTTTGGGTTTTTGTGTGCTTTACTGGTAAGTTCTACACTCGTGATTTGGTTATATACCAAATTTATTCCCAAGCCTACAGATAAGATCATGAATTACAGGTACCAGGCAATGAAAGAGAATTATGGTACACTTAAAGACGAGGTAAAAACTTTGCAGCAGCAAATTGCGGATCTGGAAAAAAGGGACAATGAAGTGTATAGGAGCATTTTTGAGGCAAATCCTGTTCCGGATAGTGCTAGGGCAAAGCTGATAGAGAAGAAAAATGAATTGGATAAAGTGAGTGTGATGAATGATGATGAGCTGAGTAAGGACATTGCAAATAACCTCAATAATATCGCTGCAAGGATTTCGTATCAGCGTACCAGTTATGATGGTATTGAAAAATTAATTAAAAATCAGGAGAGTAAATTATCAAGCATTCCTGCTATTCAACCATTAAGTAATAAAGACCTTACAAGGATCGCTAGCGGATTTGGGATGCGTATCCATCCCATTTATGCAATTCCTAAAATGCACAACGGACTTGATTTTACCGCTCCGCAGGGTACACCTATTTATGCAACGGGTGATGGTACAGTAAAAATGGCGGGACCAGGAACAGGCACAGGGAACCATGTGATCATCAATCATGGATATGGGTATGAAACTGTGTACATGCACATGGTACGTGTGAAAGTGAGGGCTGGCCAGCATGTAAAACGTGGGGAAGTTATTGGGTGGGTGGGAAGCACCGGCGCAAGTACCGGCCCTCATTGTCATTATGAAGTTCATATCAACGGCACGCCGGTTGATCCTGTATACTTTTTCTTCAACGATCTGAATGCTGAACAGTACGACAGGTTACTCAAATTGGCTGCAACAGGCAGTGCCAAGAGTTTTGACTAAGCTTTTATCTTACCTGTGATTTTGGTTGATTTTTTGATTAATATGATTATTTTTGGTAACGAACATTCGTTCCCTGATTGAATTTCAGTGGCGACGCTCCGTTCAACATTGAATTACTATTGAACTTTATGGCACTTTCACAAATAGCATTTAATTTTTTTGATGACGAGCCGCAACCAAAATTGCCGGAGAAAAAGAAGACTGTTGTCAAAAAAAGGAAGCCTATTGAGGTACCTGTAGAAATTACAAAGCCAAAAGTAAAATCTACCCGGGGAAGAAAGAGCATAGAGGAAATGAATGCTGGCGTAGACCTGGTGAATGTGCCTGATGATGAGGAATTGTTCTCTAAAATGTATTATTCCATTGGTAAAGTGGCAGAAATGTTCAAAGTGAATCAATCATTAATACGCCTTTGGGAAAATGAGTTTGATATTTTAAAGCCAAAGAAAAATGGCAAGGGCGACAGGTTGTTCCGTCCGGAAGACATTAAGAACATTCAACTCATCTATCATTTAATGAGGGAGAAAAAATACACCATGCAAGGAGCAAAGGATTACATCAAACAAAATAAAAAAGCTGAAGAAAAATTTGCTACCATCGATGCATTGAAAAAGATCAAAGGGTTTTTATTGGAGTTTAAAGCTAATCTCTAAGCCACGGATTTTTCGAATTACACTAATTTATTTTTCATTTTTCATTTTTTAATTGTGAAGTTTTATTTTTCATTTTTCATTTTTATTTTTTCATTTTGTTTTGTACAGGCACAAGCGGAGTACGAAATAAGTAAAGACCCCAAAAATCCTGAAGTAACTATCTACAGGGGAACGATCAATAAATATTTATTGCAAAATACTCCGGAGTTTAATAAATGGTATGTAATGAATCAGCAAGGTTATACGCCTGATTCTTCTCTTTTGAATACTTTTGAACGGAATAAAGCAAAACTCCAATTTGTTATATTTGCCGGCACCTGGTGTGATGATACACAATATATTTTACCGAAATTTTTTAAGCTTCAGGAATTAGCAGGTGTGCCCGATTCTGTTATTACTCTTTTTGGTGCAGACAGAAAAAAAAGAGCACTTGGTCATATCGCTGAAGCTTTTAACATCAATGCAGTGCCAACGATCATTATTATGAAAGAAGGAAAAGAGATCGGACGGGTTGCTGAATATGGAAAGACAGGTAAATGGGACAAAGAATTAGCAGATATCATTAATCATTTTTAAGATGGAATATTTAAATAAGAAAGATGTAAATTTTTGTGAGAACGCTGGTATTGCCGGATTAGGAATGGCCTTTGTTTGTTTGTGCCAGCATTTGTATTTGATGGAGCCACATTGGATCACTTTCACAATGCTAGGATTATATGTAATGACGATCGTTAGTTTTATTATGCTGATTAGAAAATCAACATTGGCTTTGTTGTTTCTTGCTATCAGTGGCGGAGGGATACTTTTTACGATTGCAGTAATGACAATTTCCTATGCCTTTTCATTGGTATTGGTATTATTATTCCTTTATATTTTAGTGATAGCAGCAATAGGATTCAGTTCTGATCTTCTCCAAAACTTGAAGGAACGCAAAAGATTAAAAGATGCTGAAGCTTTAGAATGGGCGGGAAAGATCTAATCTTCTTTAAGATCATTGTTGATGATGATCGTATTTGCTTCTCCTGCAAAATTGATCTCATTTTCTTCCAGTAATTTTTTTATTTCGAAATTGACAGTTTGTTTTAAAGTATCAAACTCATTTGTTGAAAAGGGAGTTGTAAAATATTCTACTGTAACAACGATGCCATTCCTACTGATATCTTTTACAAATACAGAAGAAGATTCTATCTGCTCACCTTTAGCCGCTAATATTTTTTTAATTGCCTCCGTTATTTCCTGAGTAGTTGCAAGCAATGTTTTTGAAGATAATTCCAATTTAATCTCTGCTCTTCTATTTGTCCGCATGCTAAGATTATCAACCATTGCATCCACCATTTGTTTGTTGGGCACTGTTACTAAAGTTTTTTCAGGCGTACGTAAACGGGTGCTGCGTAAACCAATATGTTCAACTTTGCCTGTAACATTATTTACTCTAACGGTATCTCCGGCAAAAAAAGGTTTGTCAAAAAAGATAATAAAAGAAGCGATCAGATTTTCAAGGCTTTCTTTTGCAGCTAAAGCCAATGCTGCACCAACAATGCTCAGGCCTGTCAACAATTGTCCGATAGGCTGATGAAAGCAAGCTTTAATGATCAGCAAAATGCCGATGACACCGATGATCACTTTTAAGAAGTCTCTAAAGAAAACAATCAGCTGGTTATCCCTTGTGTCAACAGTGTGATTGGCTTTATGTTCCATTACCAAGGCAATAAAATCCACAAGACGCAATACAAGCCATGTAAATCCAATAATTAAAATTCCCATGCCCAGCCTTGATGCAATATCATTTGTTGGGTGGCCATAAATATCATACTTAAGCGCTTCTGGAAATGTGAGTTTATCAATTGCAAATAATGAAATGAAAATTACCAGGAACCATTCAAGCGGCTCTACTACAAGATCGACGAATAATTTTTTATCAATAGTTGACCAGATCCTATGTACCAACCTATAACATACTGCGGCGATATAACGTGACAGGTATCTTTTTAAAAGTAGTGCAAGGATAATGGTTGAAGCTACTGCAATGTAACTGCGGACAGTATTGTCAAAATATATTTCATCTAAAAAACTCATTCGTATTTATTTTACTGCACATTATAAATATCAATACCTGTTTGATTCAGCAGGTAGATCTTATTGTTTTGTATTCCAATTGCAGTTGCGTTTGTAAAAGTTTTGGGTAATGTATATTCTTTAAGGTCAAGAGAAGATAAAGGGTATTTATATAAATGCCCATCACTGAATCCATACAGGTCTTTACTGATCACCTCCACATTTTTCCAATGTAAAAACGGGATCTTGTTTTTTAGTGCGCCATAATAATCAAAAACATAAAAACCTTTGTTATCATCATATAAATAAACAAACCCATCACGGTCAATTATTTTTGTTGGAGATGGGATGGTGTCAAATACTTGCCTGAGATCAACTGTCTCGTTCAATACCTCGCCGTTGTCATTAATCTTTTTCAATTTGCCATCACCTTCATCAAAAAGCCAGATATTATTATCGTACGATGTGGCAATTGCTTTTACTTTAAAAATATTTTGCCTGCGTAAATTGATCGTATTTCTTTTATTTAGAAAACGATCCAACACAACTATGGTTGAGAAATCCTGGTAATACAATAATAATTTCAGCGGATTGGTAGCATCAATAGAAAACAATTTTCCGTATTTCCGAACATCATTATATACGCCAACGCTATCTCCATGGGCATTTAATTTTTTTAATTGATTGGAATGATCAATAAGATAAATATTCTCAAGATTGTCCGTAGTGAAGTAAGAAAATTCCCCAACAACAGTTTTACCTTGTATAAAAGAAGAATCCTGTGCTTTCATTTTAGTAAACACTAAAACGAATAAAAATAGTAATGATATTTTTATTTGCAACTTCATTTTTTATAATATTCTAATGTTGTTCTATCTCCATCAAAAACTGCATAGCTGTTGTAATTGATCCATTCTCCTAAATTGATATAGCGGCTATCTTCTTTCAATTTAAAGTCTATTGGCAAATGTCTGTGTCCGAAAATAAAATAATCAATGTGTTCTTTTTGTAAAACATCTTTACAATGCAACAGTATCCATTCATTCTCTTCTCCTAAAAATTGTTGCAAGGTTTGCTGGTTTGTTGCATTCCTGCTTTTAGTAGAGAAGTAATTTGCAATACCCATGCCAATCGAAGGAGGTATCACTCCAAATAACCATTGGCAAAGAGGGTTTCTGAATATCTTTTTTAAGAATTTATATTTATGATCTTTAGGCCCCACTCCATCACCATGGCCTATCAGAAATTTCTTTCCTTTCAATAAAAATTGTTTTGGCTCAAAATAAACATCAATGTTCAATTCTTTTTTAAAATAATCATGCATCCACATATCATGATTGCCCACAAAAAAATGAATTTGAATTCCACTGTCAGTAAGCTCAGCAAGCTTTCCTAATAAGCGTACATACCCTTTTGGTACCACAGTTTTATACTCAAACCAAAAATCAAACATATCCCCAACAATAAAGATCTGTTCTACAGTGTGCTTTATTTCTTCTAAAAATTGAACAATGAGTTTTTCTCTTTGCAGGCTTATAGCTGCAGAAGGAGCACCGAGATGAAAGTCGGAGAGGAAGTATATTTTTTTATTTGAACCGTTATTATCCAAAAAGTAAATTATTAGGTTACAGTAAAATTAGGAAGAAGTATTAAGACTCAACCGGACGATCAACTAAAAACAAATAGACCTCTTTAGGGCCATGCACACCTGTTACCAATGTTTTTTCGATATCGGCAGTACGGCTAGGGCCACTTGCAAATGTTATTAGCGATGGAATGTGGCCGGCATATTTTTCTTTCAACGCTTGTAAAGCATCTTTAATGTCAAATACTAACTGATTGGTATATGCGATACAGATATGAATAGGAGCATATACACTAGTTGTGCGGCCATCTTGTTGAGCGGCACTCAATACAATAGAACCTGTTCTTGCTACTAAATATTCGCAACCCGTTATTGAGGCATTACAGCTTTCAAGATTAATTGTATTGCTGAATTCTTTATTCCACCTGTCATCAATGCAAAAGATCTTTGTCCATTCTTTTAATGTGATGAGTTGTTGAAGTTGTTGTTGCAGATCATTCTCATCAGTACAAAAAACAAATTTTCCCTGAAGTTTAGAAAATTCTTCAGCAAAGATGACTTCAAGTTCATCTGCTGCAGGGTGGAATACAGAATTATTTCCTTCGCTTTGCGGAAAAGGTAAAGGCACTGGGTTACTCAGTGCCTGTCTTACTCTTTTTAATATATTTTCTTTAGCGGGAGAAGTAGCCATATCCCAAATTAAATTTGTGGAGGGTTAAGTATATTCTCCGGTATTGGTTGTGGTTCATCCGGAGCAACTGTTGCCTTTTCTTCTTCGTCAGTCAATAATTTTTTTTCTTCAAAAGGACGTTTACCTATCAATGTTTCTACATCGCTTTTAAACAGCACTTCTTTTTTCAATAATTCTTTTGCCAACAACTCAACCTCATTTTTCTTTTCTGTTAGCAATTCTTTTGTTCTGACATATGCTTTATCGATCAGTTTTCTTATTTCTTCATCGATCATTTTACCTGTCTCTTCACTGAAAGGTTTGGTAAAAGTATTTTCCTGGTTAGGATCATAATAACTGATATTACCCACTTTATCATTCATACCATAAACTGTGATCATGCTGTAAGCGATCTTAGTGATCTGTTGAAGATCATTGCTTGCGCCGGTGCTGATCTTCCCGAAGAAAATATCTTCAGCAGCCCTTCCTCCTAATGTCATACAGATCTGATCCATCAATTGGTCAGTGTTATAAAGGTATTGTTCTTTAGGTGTGTATTGAGCGTAACCCAATGCCGCAGTACCTCTTGGAACAACAGTTACTTTTAATAACGGATACGCATGTTCTAAGAACCATCCGCAAATTGCATGACCTGCTTCATGGTAAGCAATGATCTCTTTCTCTTCCGGTGAAATGATCTTGTTCTTTTTTTCCAATCCACCGATCACCCTGTCAATAGCATCTTGAAAATCCTGCATATCAACCGCTTCTTTGTTTTTACGGGCAGCTATCAAAGCGGCTTCGTTACAAACGTTAGCAATATCAGCACCGGCAAAGCCAGATGTTTGTTCTGCTATTTTATGAATGTCTAATTTTTCAACAGTTTTGATTGGACCAAGATGCACTTTGAAAATAGCTTCTCTTCCTACAAGATCCGGACGATCAATACTGATCTGCCTGTCGAATCTTCCCGGACGAAGTAATGCACTATCCAATACATCAGGACGGTTGGTTGCTGCTAAAATGATGATACCAAGATCAGTTCCGAAACCATCCATCTCAACCAATAACTGGTTCAATGTATTTTCTCTTTCATCATTGCTCATCATCACATTCTTGCCTCTTGCTCTACCTATAGCATCTATCTCATCAATGAATATGATACATGGGGCTTTTTCTCTTGCTTGTTTAAATAGATCTCTCACACGGCTTGCACCTACACCCACAAACATTTCCACGAAATCACTACCACTCAAACTAAAAAAAGGAACCTGCGCTTCACCAGCAACAGCTTTTGCCAATAATGTTTTACCTGTACCCGGAGGGCCTATCAACAGTGCACCTTTTGGAATTTTACCACCAAGCGCTGTATATTTTTTCGGATTTTTTAAGAAGTCAACAATTTCCATTACCTCAACTTTGGCTTCATCCAAACCGGCAACATCTCCAAAATTTATATTTACTCTTGACGCTTTATCAAACAAAGTAGCTTTTGATTTACCGATATTGAAGATGCCACCCGGGCCACCACCTGCACCACCTGGTCCACCTACCTTACGCATCATCATTACAAATAATAAACCTATCAATAGAACCGGTAAAAGAGTGCTAATCACTTGTCCGAATAACTCTCCTTCATCATCGGGAGAATCCGCAACAGGTTTTACGTCAGGGTATTTTTTGTAGAACTCAGTCATTTGCTCTGCAAATGTTTTATCATCAACTATATTAAAATAAAGTTGCGGAGGAGTTATTTTCTGAAGCATTGCTTTATCTGCACCAGTATTGGTTTTATAATAATCAGATCTTTTATTAATGCTGTCTTGTTTTAAGAAGACCCTTACTATTTTTTTATTTCTGATAGTTTTGATCTTGTCAACATCACCTTGCCTTACAAATTCAGTAAATTTTAATTGATCTGTTTCCAGTCCTGCATTTGTTGAGCTTCTATAAAAGCTATAGGTCATGATACCTGCAAAAGCAATAGCATATATCCAATAGATATTGAATTTAGGCTTATTCTTCGGTTGATTCTCGTCGTTAAGAGGAGTATTGTTAGGGCCGAATTTTTTATTTGCGTCCGGTTGATTGTTTTGTTCTGCCATAATATTTTTAACTATATGCCGAGGGCTTTTTTAAATTTTTAGTCTTTGTGTTCCATCATAGGAGCATCGCTCCACATTTCTTCTAATTGATAAAATTTTCTTGGTTCGGGCATCATGATGTGGACCACTACTGTTACATAATCTATTAAGATCCATTGTTGCGCTTGCCTTCCTTCTTGCTTAAAAGGAGCTTCAGTACATTTTTCCTTTACCTCTTTTTCAACATTTTCAGCAATTGCTTTCAACAATGTTGGGTTATTTGCTTCGCAAATAATAAAAAAATCTGCAACGGCTTCCGGGATTTTACGAAGATCAAGGCTTATAATGTATTCGCCTTTTTTTTCATGCATGGCATGAATAATTGTTTTGATGATCTTACTGCTTCTTGTTAGCCTTGTAATTTTACTTTTTTTGCTAACAACTTCTGTTTTCGCTTTACTCAACTCTTACTATTTTAATTTATTTATCTGCATGAAATTTGCCATGCACTAATATTTACTGCAATTGTTACCGTATTTATTTTTAAGGTAGCTTGCAACAGTACTCAAAAGTACTATTTCTTTGTCAATCGATGCACTATGTCAAGTTTGAGCGATCAATTCCATATTTTACCTTCAGTAGATAGTACCAACAACTATGCCATGGCAAAAGCACATGCAGGAATGGCGAAAAGCGGCGATTGCTATTTTACTCCTTTGCAAATCAATGGGAAAGGGCAAATGGGTAAACAATGGTTATCCGGGGAAAATGAAAATATTGCTTTAAGCATTGTAGTAGCGCCTGATGGGTTAAAAATACCCGATCAATTTTATCTTTCAGCTGTAGTATCCATAGCCTGTCTGGATTTTTTTACTGCATATGCTGGTGATGAAACCAAAATAAAATGGCCCAACGATATTTATTGGCGTGACAGAAAGGCAGGGGGGATTTTAATAGAGAACGTATTTAAAGGAAAAGACTGGTTATGGAGTGTGATAGGCATAGGTTTAAATTTAAACCAGGGGGCTTTTGATGATCAGTTGAAAAACCCGGTATCATTAAAACAAATTACAGGGAAAAATTTTGATACAGTTGAATTAGCAAGGCAATTACATCTCAAAGTTTATAATGCAATAATTGAATTAAAGGCCAATTCATTTGAAACTGTTTTAGAAAGATACAATAGCCTCCTTTTTAAATTGAACGAACGGGTAAAACTTAAAAAGGGAACTGCTGTTTTTGAAACAGTTATCAAAGGTGTAAATGAACAAGGACAATTACTCACTATGGATACGCTTCCTCAGGAGTTTAATTTTGGAGAGGTCAGTTGGGTATTATAATTCTTCTGCTGCTCTTGCTTCTATTTCGTATTTATTATTTGAATATCCTTTTCTGATGCTTTCTAAGAGATATTTATAAATGAAAATAAAATAACCATGTCTTTTAAATTGCTCAACATGGCATAGCTCGTGCTTTACCCATTTCTCATTTTGTAAAAATTCTTCTTTGGTTGTATTGTATAGATGAATTGTTTTTCCCAACACCATTGCAACTGATGATGTACGCAGTTTTTTGGCAGCCAGCATAGCGACCCAGCTATTTTCTTTTATTGTAATATTATTCAATTTCTTTCCAGGCATCTAATATCTCTTCAGTATGCTGTGCACTTTTTGGTTTAAGAAATATTTTACGGATAACACCTTTTTCATCGATCAGGAATGTAGTACGAATAAGGCCCATATAGTCTCTTCCAAATAATTGCTTTTCTCCCCAAACACCATATTTATCAATGATGTGATGCTCAGGATCTGCTAATAAAGTAAAGGGCAGATCAAATTTTTCTTCAAATTTTTTATGCTTTTTTACTTCATCAGGACTAACGCCTAATACAATAATTCCTTTCTTTTTTAAAGCACTAAAATTATCCCTGAGATTACATGCCTGTATTGTACAGGTAGGCGTATTATCTTCAGGATAAAAATACAATACTACTTTTTTGCCTTTAAGATCTGCCAGTGAAACTTCATTGCCATTCTGGTCTTTTTCTTTAAATAGCGGGGCTGTCTGCCCTTCTTTTAACTGTGTCATATTTTTATCTTGTAAAATGATATATTTTTTGTGTTCTGTTGCCTACACAATCTTCTACACTGATCTTTAATTCATGTTCACCCGGAGGACAATGTTCATCAAATTTATAAATAAATGTTCTGCCCTTATCATTGCTGAAACAAACCCATTGGCCATCTATTTCTGCAGAAAAATTTTCCAATTCCTCTGTGTTATCTGTAATAACAAATCTTATAGAATAAAGATTGCTCATATTCATTCCATCCCTGAAACCAACAGGAGTAACAGTTGGCGGGGTATGATCCTCGATCAATTGATAATTTCCAAATGCTCTGAATCTTGATTCATACCAGCCATCTTCACCTTTGCTTGAAACGGGAACTGCTTTAGCATAATCATCTCTACTTCCCCACCACCTGTGCATTACTAATTTATCCGGAGAAGAAGTAGTGGTGTTCTTTATTTGTGTTGGAAACCTGCTCTGCACTGGTACATTACCGTTATGTAAAACAAAAATTGAGCTTCCCTCTGCTTGTGGTATTTCATTATACCTGAATCTTATAGAATCATACAATGCATTTTCTGGTAAATAAAACCTGATCTTTTCATTTTCAAAAACGTTGATATAGTTGGGATGAAATTCTTTTGGATCATAATATGCCGGATTGATCTGAGGCAATGGTTGTCTTTCAAAAATATTTTTCACATCAAATTTCACCAATGATCTATTACCATTCGGATCCCTGACCTCAATTTTTATATTGTGCGTTTGCCCGTCACTGATATCGATCACTCCATCACTGGCCATATCTGTATAAATGCCTTGTGTGTAGCCGGGTAATCTGGATAAATGCTGCACAAAAGGGCCACCGGTGCCACGTAATTTATAATCTACATGGGCATTCAGATAACGTGTTTCATCATAACTAATACTATCCAGTTGAAAGCCGGCCATAGCATTTTCATTATCATACAAAATGGCTTCATAAATACCATTTTGATTAGTAGAGCCAGTATAGCGATCAAATGCAGTGATAGCAAAACTAACTTTATCAGTAGTTAATGAAATGGTTGATGGGCTTGTTGTGTAAACGCCATTTACTTTTTTTAATGTGATCATTTTAGGGCTTTGCTCATAAGTGCTGATCCTTCTGTCATATACAGCCAAACGAAGAATATCAGGTGCAATATTATCAGCAATAGGAAAACCCATTAACAAGGGGTTTAGCACTTTATCTGTTTTAGTATCCCTTACCTCAAAATGTAAATGTGGTCCCTGGCTACCACCTGTGTTGCCACTCAGCGCAACTTGTTGACCTTTTTCTACATTGAACATATTTGGTGGGACATCTATGAAAATTTCCCAGCTTTTTAATTTGTATTGCTGTTGTTTTATATAACGTTGCAATTCAGGATAAAAACTATTTAAATGAGCGTATAATGTTGTAAGTCCGTTTGGATGATTGATATATAATGCCTGGCCAAAACCTGATGGTTCTATCTTCACCTTTGCAATGTAACCCTCTGCTGCAGCCAGTACCGGTACATTTTCTTTTTGATCTGTCTTGCAATCGAGTCCCATGTGGTAATGGTTAGGACGGAGTTCCCCAAAATTTGCCGCCAAGGCGATCCTAGCTCTTACAGGCCAGGTAAAATATCCTTTTTCATAGTCCTTTTCAGGAAGGGATTGGGCATTTATAGAAAGTGCTGAAGAACAGAAAAAAATTGGCACAATTATTTTATATAGATTCATATCTTGTAATAAAGTAATACAAATCTAATTTTTTAATTTTTAAACGAATCGTTATGAGCATAACTTCAAAAAATCTCGGGATCTTCATTTTAGGTGTGGGAGCCGGGTTGGCTGCAGCAAAATATATTAGTCTTACACCTGAAGAAAAAGAAGAATTATTGGGTAACATAAAAAGCAAAACAAAAGAGTATTTCGATGATATTTCATCCAAAGGAGGAGAAACCGTAAAGCAGTATTTTGGAGATGCAGGAAAAATCGTGAGTGATTTGTTTGCAAAAAAAGAAAATTCTGCATCAAATGCGGTATAAATAGATAAAATTTTCAGATGAAGTGTGCAATTGAAAGCACACTTTTTTTTTACCTTATTTGCAAGTACTTTTGCACGCCTAAATGAATGGGCACCTATAATATTATGCCTAAAGACAACTCCATAAAATCAGTATTGATTATCGGCTCCGGACCTATTGTTATCGGACAAGCATGTGAATTTGATTATAGCGGTACACAAGCTGCACGTAGTTTAAGAGAAGAAGGTGTAAAAGTGATCCTTATTAATAGTAACCCGGCTACCATTATGACCGATCCGATGATGGCTGACAGGGTTTACCTTTTACCGCTGGAAGTAGAAAGCATCGAACAAATTTTAGAGGAAAATGATATTGACGCAGTTTTACCTACTATGGGTGGACAAACTGCTTTGAATCTTTGTAAAGAAGTTGATGAATTAGGCATCTGGGAAAAATATAATGTTCGTTTGATCGGTGTAGATATTAAAGCGATCGATAAAGCAGAGGATAGAGAGAAGTTCAGATTGTGGATGATCGAGATGGGTATACCTGTTTGCCCGGCACATATTGCCAATTCATTTTTAGAAGGAAAAGAGTTTGCACAAAATATTGGTTTCCCATTAGTATTGCGTCCTTCGTTTACCCTTGGTGGTAGTGGAGGAGGAATTGTATTTAAAAAAGAAGAATTAGACGAAGCATTGAACAGAGCTTTAACTGCAAGTCCTATACATGAGGTGTTGGTAGAAAAAGCAGTGTTGGGTTGGAAAGAATATGAATTAGAATTGTTGAGAGATAATGCAGATAATGTTGCCATTATTTGTACGGTAGAAAACTTTGATCCGATGGGTGTGCATACAGGAGATTCTATAACTGTAGCTCCGGCAATGACATTGAGTGATAGCGCTTATCAATTGATGCGTAACACTGCTATCAGTATGATGCGTAACCTTGGCAACTTTGCCGGTGGTTGTAATGTGCAGTTTGCTTTAAATCCACAGACGGAAGAACTGATCGTGGTAGAAATTAATCCACGTGTGAGCCGCTCCTCTGCATTAGCGTCTAAGGCTACGGGTTACCCTATTGCAAAGATCGCTGCTAAATTAGCTATCGGTTATAATTTAGATGAATTAAAAAATCAAATTACTCAAAGTACTTCAGCATATTTTGAACCTGCGTTGGATTATGTAATTGTAAAAATCCCTCGATGGAATTTTGATAAATTCAAAGGAGCTGATGATACCCTAGGTTTCCAAATGAAATCAGTTGGAGAGGTAATGGGTATTGGTAGGAGCTTTGCCGAGGCGGTACAAAAAGCTTGTCAGAGTTTAGAGAATGAAGCAGTAGGCCTAGGTTACTACGGACAAAGCTTAATGAAAGCAGATGACTTGATCGAATACATTAAGATACCGAAGTGGGATAGGATCTTCAGAATTAAAGATGCGTTGATGGCGGGTGCAAGTGTGAAACGCATTTGCGAAAGCACGGGCATCGACAGATGGTTTATCTACCAGATACAAAAAATTTGTAACTGCGAAAAAGAAATTCTTAAATACGATTTGAAAACTTTGCCGGATGAAGTTTTGAAAGATGCAAAATTCTTAGGCTTCAGTGACGAACAGATTGTTCGTATCATGAGAGAAGAAAATGCTGAAGATATTTACGAACGCAGAAAGAAAATGGGGTTGACAAGAGTGTTCAAAATGGTAGATACCTGTGCTGCAGAATTCGAAGCGAAGACACCTTATTTCTATTCTACGTTTGAAAATAAACCGTCGAACGAAAGTAAACTTATCAGCAACGAAAGTGTAAGATCTGACAAGAAAAAAATAATTGTATTAGGTAGCGGTCCTAACAGGATCGGCCAAGGTATTGAGTTTGATTACTGTTGTGTGCATGGATTGTTAGGTGTGAAAGAAGCAGGGTACGAAGCCATCATGGTGAATTGTAATCCTGAAACAGTGAGTACAGATTTTGATATTGCAGATAAATTATATTTCGAACCGGTATTCTGGGAACATCTTTGGGAGATCATTGAGCATGAGCAACCCGAAGGTGTGATCGTTCAGTTGGGCGGACAAACTGCTTTGAAGCTTGCAAAAAAATTACACGAAAAAGGAATTAAAATAATCGGTACTTCTTTCGATAGCATGGATATTGCAGAAGATAGAGGAAGATTTAGCGATACATTAAAAGAGCTAGGCATTCCTTACCCAATGTATGGCACAGCTTATAATACAGATGATGCAATTGAAGTTGCGAAAACTGTTGGTTATCCTGTGTTGATCCGTCCGAGTTATGTTATTGGTGGACAAAGAATGCGTATCGTTTTAAATGATGAAGAATTAGAAAAAGGAATTTTAAGTCTGATCAAACATTTACCGGGCAATAAAATTTTAATTGATCATTTCTTAGATCGTTGCCAGGAAGCAGAGATCGATGCAATATTTGATGGTGATGAATTTCACATCATGGGTGTGATGGAACATATTGAACCTGCCGGTATCCATAGTGGTGATAGTAATGCGGTGTTGCCTCAATTCAATTTATCTCCATTGATCGTTCACACGATGGAAGAGTATGCCGAGAAGATTGCACGTACTTTAAAAATAAAAGGCTTGATCAATATTCAGTTTGCCATTAAAGATGGTAATGTGTTTGTGATCGAAGCTAACCCACGTGCAAGCCGTACTACACCGTTCATTGCGAAAGCCTATCAAATTCCTTATTTGAATATTGCTACTAAAATAATGTTAGGTGTAAATAAATTAAAAGACTTTACGTTTGAGAAAAAAATGACAGGCTTTGCTATCAAAGAACCTGTTTTCTCTTTCAATAAATTCCCCGGTGTAAACAAAGAACTTGGCCCTGAAATGAAAAGCACAGGTGAGGCTATACGCTTTATCAAAGATCTTCGTGATCCATACTTTAGAACTTTGTACAAAGAGAGAAGTATGCATTTGAGTAAATAATTTTTTGTCTCTTAATAATGAAAGCCTCGTTTCAAAAACGAGGCTTTTTGTTTGAGGTCACAAATTGTGACCTTAAAGAAATTTGTATGTCATCACAATTTGTGATGACATATTTTGTAACAAGCATTTGTTTTTCATGGCATCATCGTTGTGAACTTGTTCTGTCCTTTTTTTGCTTTTAATAAAAGCAAAAAAAGGATCTCACTTGTACGGCATACCGTTATTGAACTTTTATCGAAGCGGTTTATTATGGAGAATGGTCCGTGTGACACGAACTTAGGCGGATAAAACCCCATGTTCCCGGCTTTTGCAAATACTTTTATTGTAAGCTGACCTTATTTACTCAATTTTAAGGGAAAGCTAAAATGTCAGATTTGTATTGTAGCGATATATTGAATAATTTAGAGAATCAAATAAAGGATTAAGAACTATAACTTCCAAAAATTAAACCATGAATAAAATTATTACAGGAGCATGCATCATTGTTGTTTACTGTTTTTGTGCATGTGGAGTTAAGGAGCAAGATCATGAACCAAATTTGACGAATACTGATTCATCAAAATCTGTTATAATAACTCCAGATTCTCAAAAATTGGTAAACCCAGGTACTTCTGTACCCGTTAGCGGTCAGGCAGTGACAAACCCTTTGCCACAACCAGTAGTTAACCAGGCGTCTTCAACAACTACTGCATCTGGAATCAATCCGCCTCACGGACAGCCGAACCACCGTTGTGATATCGCCGTGGGTGCACCTCTAAATTCTCCTGTAGCAAAACCAGCTAATCAAACAGTTTCTAATACCACCACACCTGTTGTACAGACAACTACTACTCCTGTACAAACAACAACAACCCAAACAGAGACGCCTGCTGGTATGAACCCGCCACATGGAAAAGCGGGACATCGTTGCGACATAGCAGTAGGCGCACCACTTAATTCACCTGTAACAAAACCTACTACTCAAACTGTTACGCCTACACCAGTTCCTGCACCAGTTATTGTTCCGCCAAAAAAGGATAGTGGTAGTTAATGGCATTAAGCAAGATTCTAGGTTGCTCTCCCAAAAATTAGTGAACCTAATGAAGGTGTGATAGGTATTCGTCTGCTGTAACTGAAGCTGGCATTTGCAATTTGCTGATATTAGAGGGTCAAGCCGAACTCTCTTTCCAGCAACGTCTCTTTGCGTTACTGGAAAGTGTGAGGGAAATTACTTTGTAGTTTATTATTTACTTTTCGCAACGTCCCTGCCTACGCACTTGGCTTGGGAGGAGACTTTGCTGGGAAGAAATATTCAGTTTGCTATTAAAGATGGTAATGTGTTTAGTATGCATTTGAGTAAATAATTCACTAATCTTAAATTTATGTCAAAAAAGACAGCTGAACCAAGGAAGAACAAACCTACTAAAAAGAAAAGCTCAGCACAGAAGAAAGCGGATCCAAAGAAAAAAGCAAGGTAAGTTCAAAAACGTCGAAAGCTCGGTTCACAGAGCCGGGCTTTTTGAAGCCTCGTGTTTAAAACGAGGCTTTTTCGATATTCAACCCCACAGCCTTCTCCAAATAATGTTGCTGAATACCAAAGTATTTTTTAGCCGCCTGTATCTTCTTTAGCAACGCTGATTTATCTACAGCCGCACTGCTTTTTATTGCAGTGATCATAATATTCTTAGGCGTATGAGCATCTGTTATAAATTCAAACACTTTTGTTTTGTAACCAAAATATTCCAATACCATAGACCGTATGGCATCTGTAACCATCTCTGCCTGCCGCTCTAAAAAGATGCCATGCTTTGTAATGAAATCAACTTCGTTAGATTGCTTATGTTTTTCTATCTCTCTTCTTATTTGTTTGTGACAACAAGGTGCTACTACAATAAGCTCAGCATTTGCAGCAATGCCTTTAGCTATCGCATCATCAGTGGCAGTATCACATGCATGCAAAGCAATTAAAACATCAATCTTACTATTTTCATATTGCTCAATTGTTCCTTCTTTAAAACTCAGATCAGCAAATGAACTTTTCCGGGCAATTTCATTGCAAAGGTTTACCATGTCTTTCCTAAACTCAACACCAGTTACTGCTGCTTTTTTATGCAACACATTTGTTAGATAATCATACAATGCAAAAGTCAGGTAACCCTTACCTGATCCCATGTCTGAAATATTTAACACAGGCTTCTCAGGTAATTCTTTTATGAGTGAACTAAGTATTTCTATATAATGATTTATTTGACGATACTTGTCTTGCGTAGCTTTAAAAACATTGCCGTTAGCATCTGTAATTTTAAGGTCAGTTAAATATTGTTTACCTTTTGCTTCTATCAAATGTTTTTTTATTTTATCATGACTTAACGTTGGTAGATCTTTCTTTGATGCGGTAATTTTCTTTAATGAATAATTGTCGCCTTTTTGTTCCAATACTTCATCAAATTCTGTTGTAAACAATGTTGCAAATTTAAATCCTTCCTGCAACGCAGTTTTTATTTGATCAATGGCTTCTTGTATGCTGTAATTCTTTACGATATCCTTTGTTGCATATCGGTAAGTAAAACTTAATTTTTCTTCAGCCTTAATAATTATTTTTTTTATGTAAATATTTTTTAACTGCTCGATGGCTCCTTTATATTTACCCAATGTAATAGAAACAAAAATGTTTCGAGTAAGGCTGTCTTGTATCGAGTCGGCGAAGGCTTGTATTGTATCCGGCATATTATATATTGAAATGCAAATTACCTTACATTCATTTAATTCTATAAAGAATTATAAAGGCTTCACTTTTTTCACGAACGCTTACACACTTTAGCTCTGCTAAATTCCTTGCGCCTACTTTCGACTTGTTACATTCTTGCGCCTAATGGAGGGAAATTACTTTGTAGTTTATTATTTACTTGTCGCAACGTCCCGGCCTACGCACTCGGCTTGTGAGGTGACGTAGCGGGGAAGAATGCAGGTTGGGAATTAGTATTCCCTTTGCCCATAACCCGTGCTGATTGAAAATATGTTGATGAAGTTAAGTACAAAAAATTATAAATATTCGTTGGCTGGAACTGAAGCTGGGATTTGCAATTAGCTGATGTTACAAGGTAGGGCCCAACTTGCATAAACCCGATGTTGGCAGTAGTTTTATTTATCTGTTGGCAGCCTTATTGGTAATAATGTTTTGTCGCCCAATTTACTTGCAATAAACTCCAAAAGTGTATATTCTTCAATTGTAGTTCCTTGAACATTTGTATATCTGGCAACTGGACCATGTACCCCAAATCCTGTCGTTCCATTAATTACTTCTGCATCGTCTGCAACAATTGAAACCTTTGTCGAACTATCACTAATCTTGTCGAGTTTGATTATAAAGTTTGCTGTATATTCTAAGGGATGATTTTGAGAGTAATAAAATTTTGAAAGCCAAACTTGATGGAAATCATGTAAAAAAATATCATTAGAAGTATTAGGGTTTGAAAAGTATTTTTTACTAAAAAGTTTGTCCTTGTTTGTTTCTGCTTGAAATGTCAAAGGCATACTAATAGTATTATCTGATATTAGGTTATAAAATACTTTGCTTAGAATTTTATTTTCAAATTGATTATCAAGATTGAATAAAGCGACTATTGTGTCCTTTAGTTTGTCATGTCGGATATTAAAAACATGCTGGGGAATATTTTTAATTGGGAATAGTTTTGTTTGGATAGATTGGGTTGTTGTGTTTTCATCTGATATTTTTCTAGCTAATAAAGTGTCGCCGCTTATAAGTGCTTGAACAAATTTTTCATAACTGTCTTGACCAAAAGATATGTTAGATATTAAAATTGCAATCAATAATGATATTATATTTTTAATGTTCATAGTCTATTAAAGAATTGTTTGAATGTGTCGCAGGAAAATTACCGCCAACGTTGAAGCATTGGCGTTGTGGCGGAAGTAGAATTACGTCAGCCGAATATAGTACAAATGCTAAATAGTACCACAACTGTTGAGCCTATATTCGTCAGCCGCCATATCGCCAATGCAATGTTGTAGGCTGTTTTATTGTCCTTCAAGCTTTCCTGTCGGATTTAAAATTGTCATCTTGTTTGCGTCAACCAAGTAATTAAAATGTGTTACAAGGCTAGTTCCATTATCTTCTGATCCTTTAACCAAATAAATGTTTTTTACTGTGTCCTGCAAAAAAACAATCAAGCTTAATCCTCGTTGCCCTGAAGATAAGCTGTCAATCAGTTTCGACCTGTCTCGATAAATAGTACTCTGCTCAATTAAACTAACTACGTCTTCTTCGATGTGGTTGTCTTTAAAATGTGTCAGAAAAGATTTTTCCCACTTTTTGTCAAAAGAGTTCCAAAGTAAATAAGGTCCGTCAAAACCTTCTAAATAGACGAGCTCAAAAGCCGTGTCGTTTAGTTTTTGATAGTCAGGAATAACAAGGTCACCACGAAATTTGAAACCTAATTTTTTCAAAGTTGTCCAATCGTCTGTCTGTGGAAGTCCGTGCTGTTTTTTGTAGTTATTAATGTTGTTGATAAGTTGGTTACCAAATTTTATGTCGCTACGTCGATTAATCGTTACTGGCAAATTCGACCAAACAAAAAAAACTATTATTGTCAATAGCGATGTTAGCCCAACTATAAAAATGATTTTCCAAAATGGTTTATAGACAGTCATTTATTTGTATGTGGGATTATTAGTTTGAGATGCAGGGTCCACAAAATAGCCTACGTCACATAAATATATGATATTATAGGCCGGTACCAAAAAATACAGCGCATTAAAAATCAAGGCTTTAATGTTATACATTTTGTATTGTCTATAGCGCCAATGACATTTTACTAAATCATATAAAATCAGTAAGCATATCACGAGATGTCATTCTCCTCGGTCGGCGTGTGCTTATAAATAAATGAAAATCAATTAATTGAAGCATAATTCTACAGAAATTAATATATCCCCCAAAGAAATCGATTTTGTCGGAGCGGAAATCAACATTTCACCCTTGGAAATCAATAAAGCTCCTGCCGCAATTACAGCTCACCTGACAGAAATAAGGTCGTAACATATGGAAATCAATTTTACACTAGCGGAAATCGACATTTCACCTAAAGAAATCATTATTGTCGGTAAAGAAATCAACATTTCATGTAAAGAAATCGATATTGTCGCCACGGAAATCGACAAGTTATCATAAAGAAAAAGCCTAGATCTTCACCTGCAAGGTCACAAAATACCCCCGCTTATCCGCAGGCATAATGCCCGGTCCTGGGTAGCCATCAGCCCTTCTTGCAAAATATTTATTGTTGGTGACGTTGTTGATATTCCCAAAAATGGCAAATTGCTTCCATTTATAACTAAGGCTAATGTCCATTACATTGTATGCAGGCACAAGTCCGTCCACTGCAGACGGAGTAAATTCAGCATTGGTAGCATCAGAATATTGTTTACCGGCATATGAGTATTGCCAGGTAATATTATAAGCATCCTTTCCAAAAGAAATACCTGTTCTAAATAATACGGGAGGAACAAACTCTACCTTTTTATCCTGTATAGATGCATCAGCAGAATTATAATAACGGGCATCAATAAGCGAAAGATTAGTATACAGGGAAAGTTTATATGTAGAACGTCCTTGAGTGATAGCTTTAAGTACATCAGCTTCTATCAAACTCTCAATACCAATATTCCTGCTGTCGGCAACATTTTTACGAAGCCTGTAAACCATAAAATCAACATCCTTTGTAAATACTGAGCCTATCCTGTTCTTATAATTAATATAAAAAGCAGTGATATCATAATTTAACCAGTCTTTTATTTTCCCTCTTACACCTGCATCTGCTGTGTAGCCTCTTTCATCTTTCAGGCTCGAATCCACTCTTGCATTATCATTCAGTATTCTTATATCATTAAAATTTACAGAACGATAATTCTGTGATATATTAGCATAGAACTCAACGCCGTTCAATAATTTGTAAGAAGAACCGATGCCTACAAATACGAACGAACGGTTACTCTCTTTAGTTTCAAACCTTTTTACATTTGGCACAAAACGCATTTGCTGGTAATAATATCCATCAGCTTTGGTAGAGATATATTCAAACCTTGCTCCCGGAGTAATATTCCATTTGTCATTTATTTGGAAAATATTTTCGCTGAAAACAGAAATATTATTTCCAGGAAAATCATAACCTGATGCGTTTGGTTCTGTTGTTGTAAAATTAAATCCAGGTCCGCTGCCTGCATCAGCATCTCCCTGGAAACGTTTGGTCAATCCTTTATACAAACGTGTACCAATAAGGAATGTGCTGGTTTGTTTTTTAAACAGCGTGTATTGATGCAACAATCTTATTTCTGAACCAAAATTTTTATAATCATCAGACATCATATCTCTTTCTCCACCTGGATCGGGCCTGTTGATATAACTCAATATACCCAATGCATCCCTGCCGGCAAACAATGCATAATTACGCATGTTTATCTTTGTATGGTTATTGAAAGTATAATCCAATGAAACATTTACAAGATTCCAGTCTACCTTGAACCAATTTCTTGGCCTAACGGAAATGGATGGGTCTTTTTCAAAATCCTCATCTGTTAATCCACCAGGCTGCTGTGCCAGGTAATGCATAAATGTATACTCGGTAGTAACTTTTAATTTATTGGTCAGCGCATAATCAAGATGCAGGTATGCTGTATGCTGATCAAAATGATTGTTAGGTCTCCAGCTATCACCACGCTTGTATTGATAAAAAGTATAATAGTTTAATTTCTTAATGGTGCCGCCTACGCTGTTGAATGTATTCAAAAATCCCCATGAGCCACCGGTTAGTCTTGATACGATCTCATATTTTTTATCAACTGCACCTTTCTTCATTTGAAAGTTTACCAATCCGCCAAACTGAGTGCCATACTGTAACCCGGCTGCACCACGTACAATTTCAATTCTTTCCAAACCCTCATTTGCAGGGGTGTAATAACTTTCAGGATAGCCCAATGCATCAGCACTGATATCATAACCATTCTGACGGGTATTGAAATTTGATACACGGCTTGGGTTTAAACCTCTTCCGCCGATACCTAATTGCAAACCACCTCCATCATATTCCCAAATATTCAATCCAACCACACGGGCATAAACTTGTCTTGCATTATTGGTTGCAGTATTTGCATTGATATTTGCAAGGTAGACCACTTCTGTTTTTTTACCTGCATAAATAGCAGTTCCTTCTACCTGTCTTAATCTTCCTGAAGCTTGTGTATTGGTGTTAGAGATCGTTATAGTATCCAATGATCTTCTTGTAGTGTCTTTTTGGGCATGCGTTACCGTTATACTCAAGCATCCCATCAACAATATTAAAATATACTTCTTCATGATTTTTATTTTTGGTCCGGGCTTTTGTTTTTCATACCATCATAGTTGCGTCATGCGCTTGCCGACGATATGTCGGCATCCCGATTTAACATCGGGACTTGTACGTTATACCTATTTTGAACTTTTTTTGTCGAATCAGGATTTTACACTCAAAGAATACATGCTTTTTATAAATTAAAAATCAGTTTTAAATTTTAATACTCTAATCTGTTCATCCTTTAATCCTGAAAACCCTGATTCAGACAATTATTTTTCAAACGGCAGTACCCACCCATAGTTTTGAAATCCTATCTTTTGTTTATTAAGATCAACTGTTGTATCAATAAATGATGTTGATCTTCTGCCATTCAAAGCAACATATCCTTCCGCAAATACTTCCGGAGAGGTAATACCTTTTTCAGCATATTTTTTTGCCAGGTAATGAGCATAATACACCATCATATCCGGCTGTGTACTCATCATTTTTTCCTGCAACCTTGTTAAGTATTCTACATTGTTCACTTCAAATACTTTTCCTGTCGAAGGTTCCTTTACATAGAAAAAAGTATTGCCTGATTTTTCCATCAACATTACCCTCCATGAAAAACGAAAGCCTTGTTCTGTCCAGAACAAATGCCCGGGGTAAAAAATGAAGCGCAAAGGTATTATAACCTGTAGTGTGAAGTGTACAAAAAGTAAAATAATGATCGCTTTTTTTACAAAAGGCTTATAAGTATAGACGAGTGCCGGTTTGCCATCTTCTTTTGCATTAGACACCCATTCCCATATCTTTCCTTGAAGATCACTACTGAAGAATATAAGGCTGCTTACCATCATGATGAACGGGAACATGCCAATGGCAGGAAAAAATATTGCTGTAGCAATATGAAAACCTAGTACAACAATATAGGCGTAAGGCCTTGTTCTTTTATTGATAAGAAAGAAGGCAATAAAAAGATCATAGGCAGCGCCGAACCAACTAAAAAAATAGGCAACCCATTCTTCATACATGAACTGTCCAACAAATGGTAAATGTGTTTTGGCGGGCAACCATATTTTCATGGGCAATGCATTTAGCATCCAATCGGAATTTAGTTTTGCCAGGCCTGCAAAAAAATATACCATTGCAAGTTGTAATCTAATTGCACCAATTGTCCAAAGAGGGACAAACTTTCTTTTGCTTGACGGATAAATAATACAATCAACAGCATAATATTTATTGGCAGGCAAAAAGATCAATAAAAAACTAACAATACTTACAAAGTAATAATGGTTAAGGTAATTAGTTATGTCGATCAACTCCACATACGTAAATGCAAGAAAGAAGAGAATTGTAGCAATTCTGTAAAATGAACCCAGCATAATGCATAAAGACGTTATTGCCATCAATGCAAAAACAAAATGCATTCCTGTACTGCCCAATGGCTGAACCCAATCCCAACCAAAAAAAGGAAAATAAAAAGTAGGAGTAACATACAGATCAGTGATCCAACCTTTTGACCAAAAACGAATAATGCTGATAAACATCATTGCTCCAAAAGCTACCCTGAAAGTAACGAGTGGAGCAATGTGAACAGGTTTAGAAACCTTCGTTGTAATTTTTTTTGTTATAGCATCAAGCACAATTCATTTTTTTTAGTCACCATCACTATCCTGGTAATTGATACGAACAGAAGTAGCAGAAGCCACATCTGTTTTAAGTAACGTCAATAATTTTTGTATTTCAATATATGCTGCGTCAACCTGAGTTTTGTTATTTACAAAAGCATCTGATAAGGGACTTGGTACAGCTTGCAATGCAGTTAGTGTTGCATCGAATTGAGCGAGCACATCAGTGTTTAACTGTGTTTTATTTAATAATATCAAATAATCGTCAATACCGCTGCCGGTTCCACCTTTATAATAATTTTTAAGGCTGGTTAAATTTGCCACTGCTAATTCTGTAGAGATACCAGAGTAATAAGCTTCGCATTTATCAGCAAATACAATACCGCCGGATTGTTTGCCATAAGGCCAACCAATACGTGGTCCTTTCAAAACATCCATTTCATAAGCAAACTGGTTGATCAAATACCCTATAGAACTACCCACATCTGTTTTTGTTGAATTGATAAATGCAGTGCGGTAAGTGCCATTCCATTGCGTTAGTGTATTTGTTACTAATAGTTTCAATCTTGCCATTACATCCTTCACATATTGTTTACGGTTTGCTGCATCTCCGGCAGAAAATTTTGCAACTGCATCTGTAGAAAATAAAAGATAATCCAATGTTGGAAATCCTTGTATGCTATCGGATGCTACAGGTTGAGTAAAATTGGGAGTGCCCGATAAAACACCGGCTTCAATTTTTTCTTTTACCGCAGGAAAAGTATTAGAATAATTGTTCAACAATAAAGAAGCTGCAGGACCAAAGTTTGGGAGAGAAATTTTTTCAAAGCTTAAGTAAGCATTTTCAAAACTTGTTTTTAAAGAAGCTTGGGTTGATACAGATGGGGCTGTAATAAATGCTTCAACTGAAGTGTTCAGCAGATCAAGTTTTGCCTGCACATCAGTATAAGATGGGATTATAATATTATCCGCATAATTAGTAAGCATTGCTACCTTAAAATCTTTATTGGCATCAGTTCCAGTTCCGGGACCGCCGGAATCTTTTTTACATCCCCAAAAAATAGTAGCACTCACAACTGCTACTAAACCAATAAGCCTCAATCTTGTATTCATAACCTCTATTTATAAATTGTATATAATCCCTTTAAAACCAATGGCAAGTTTCTGATAGGGTCATCAAAAACTTGCCAAAAGTATAATTTTATCTTTAAGTATACTGTTAAGACGCTTGTAGCTGACCGTAAGCAGCAACAAGAATAGCCTTAGCTTCGTTCAATTTGGTATGGGTTGGATCGTCTTTTAGTATGTAAAAATTGGTTTTAAAAATGTTAAGCAATTTATCATAATTATCACCAGTTAATGTACTACCTGCCTGACGGTATTTTAATCCCAATGCAAAACCATATCCTTCAGATAAACCATGGAATCTTTCTGCCCAATTGCTTCCTGTCATACCTACATTAGCGTACTCATAACAAGCAGCGGCCAAAGTTTTTTCCAAATATTCTTTAATGGTAGCAATCGCCGCATCACGGGTTGCATAATCTTTTGCAGTTATAGCTGCACGGCCTTTACGGAAAGCTTCAAATATTTTACCACCAGCCTGAATGTATCTGCCTCTTTCTCTGTAATAACCTCCAATTCCTAATGGTCTGTCAAGTACAGTATTTGCATATTGAATTGATGAATCATAAGTTTTAGGAAAAGAAGCATAGCCAAATGCCAGATCCCAGTTATGTTGCATAGCTGTTCCTGTCCCAAGTGTAACAGTATTATTATCAGCACCTGCTACTTTGTTCAAAAGATCTATGATGTTTGCCATTTGCAAAGCTCCCATTAATCCTTTTGCTACAGCTTGGTTAAACTCTAAGCCTGCATAATTAACTAAACGTTTTGTACTGTTGGTTGTAAGCAATATTCCCGGAACATTATAATCACCTGCTGCGGTATTTGATTCGCTTAGCTTTACTGCTGAGTCAATTAATTTTTTGAAATCAGCAAAATCTGAAGTTTTTCCAGAAATATTAAGTGGCGAAGCGTTCAAAACATCTTTTGTATTTTGAAGATTTACTAAAAATTCTGAAGTAAAAGCTGCATTGGTGTTATTCCATAAATAGTTAGCAGTATCCTGACTTAATTGTCTTGTAAGGCCTCTACCAAGATAAGTTGATAGCCCCTGGTACATATTTACTCTTACTGTAGCTTCACTATAATCTACATTATCAAACGTATAAGTGGTTGGAACAGTGTAATATGTATAAATAGTTTCTGTTTTTTTACATGAAGTAAACAAAAAAGCACTCATGATTACCAGTAACACAGGGATTTTTAACGCATTGATTCTCATTATTCTCTATTTTAATTTTTGGTTTGGAGTGCAAAGAGATAAAAATAATGGGACTTATCAATCCCGTATCGGGAAATCTGATTACGAATTCGGAAAAAGGAAGGTAAATTCGGCTAATTTTGAAGCAACAGAAGTATGTTATTAAAACAAAAAATATATAACCATTTTTTACAGGTAGTAAATGATAAGATTGACTTATTACAACAAACGCTGGCAGATCTGAAAGAAAGTGGGGCAAATGAAACCAAAAGTACTGCCGGAGATAAGCATGAAACTGCATTAGCTATGCTCCAAATTGAACAAGAAAATAAACGGGTTCAGCTGCAGGATGTAATGTTACAAAAGACGGCTTTAGAAAAAATAGACCCAACCCTAGCTCCATCCGTCATAGTAAATGGCAGTTTGATCAAGACTGATAAAGGATACTTTTTTATGAGTCTTGGTTTAGGTAAAGCGGTTATAGATGGAGTGACAGTTATCGCAATTTCATCAAAATCTCCTTTAGGAGCTATACTTATGGGGTTAAAAACGGGAGATACTGCAAACTTCAATAGTAATATTTATGTCATAGATAGCATTCTTTAGTTCAAAAGGTTGCAATTTTTAATAAAATGATTTATCTTTCTTAAACCCTTTTCCTTCTTAAGAACAATTCTGGATACCTAATTTTCATTTAATTCTTTAACCTAAATTAACAATGATGAAAAGATTAATGGTAATCTTAGCCTTAGCCCTGATGTTCAGTTGCAACAATTCTTCAACAAATGAAACAACCGTAGCCAGTAAAGACACCGTAACAGAACAAATCGATTACGCTTATCTCCCTGAAAACCATCCACCCGACAATTGGGACAAAGGAGATCAGAGAAATATAGCAATGGTGTTAAGATCTCTAAAAGGATTTGAAACCAAAAATATTGACCAAGCAATGGAACCTTTTGCCGATACAGTAAGATGGGCTGCCGATGGTATCGATGTTAGAATGACAAAAGATTCTTTACGATCAATGTTCATTGATAGCTGGCAAAATATGACCAACATCAAAATTAAAATGGATGATTACGAGGCTGTTATTTCTAAAGATAAAAAAACGGAATACGTTACTCTTTGGTATAAACAAATAGTAACCAATACTAAAGGAGAGGTAGATTCTTTGTCTTGCGTTGATGATGTGAGAATTGAAAAAGGGAAGATCACTGAAATTGACGAAAAGACAAGAAGGTATCCGGCAAAAATATAAAATGCATGTTTCTTGGGGTTTGTTTGCCCATTGTGTTGTGATTCTGACTCAATGCAATGGGCTTTTTTTATAGATATTTCTTTGATCAACGTTTAAAAGAAATGGTATTATAATTGTTCTCTTTGGCATTATGGCATTGATCAGTTTCACAAGTAAAGGCATTTACTGTAAGCAAGGCGATTTTTATATAGACCCCTGGAAGCCTGTAGATAAAGCAATTATTACACATGCTCACAGCGATCATGCAAGATCGGGTAGTAAAAATTATTTATGTCATACACTTACAAAGCCTTTATTACAATTACGACTTGGAGATAATGATTATCAAACTGCTGAATGGAATGAAGTGTTGAATATTAATGGAGTAAAAGTTTCGCTTCACCCGGCAGGTCATATCATTGGATCTTCTCAAGTAAGAGTTGAGTATAACGGTGACGTATGGGTTGTTAGCGGTGATTATAAAACAGAAGATGATGGTATTAGTGGATCCTTTGAGCCCGTACGTTGCAATACATTTATTACAGAATCAACTTTCGGATTACCTATCTACAAATGGAAAACACAACCACAGATATTTAGTGACATACAAAGTTGGGTGTTGGATAATCATGCTAATAAAAAAACAAGCGTGATCATCGCTTACAGTCTTGGTAAGGCACAGCGAATTCTGAAGCCTTTAGCCGGCACAGGCTTGCCAATTTTTGCACATGGCGCTGTATACAATGTACATCAAACACTGATAAATGCTGGCTGGCAGTTGCCTGCAATAGAACGTGTATTTTACGAAACTCCTAAAGAAGCATTGTTAGGAAACATTGTGATTGCTCCGCCGAGTGCAGAAGGTACTCCCTGGATGAAAAAATTTTATCCTTATAGTGTAGGCATATGCAGCGGATGGATGCAGGTACGAGGTAATGCCCGTAGAAAAAATGCTGATGCAGGTTTTGCATTAAGTGATCATGCGGATTGGGATGGGTTGTTAAGTGCAGTGAAAGCGACAGGCGCCACAAAAGTTTTTGCAACACATGGTTTTCAATCTGCATTTAGCCGTTATTTAAATGAACATGGTATAGAAGCAGCAGAAGTTAAAACAGAATTTGGAGGAGAGGAAGAAGAAAGCATTGATAAAGAAGAAGCATCTAACGCTAATGTATAACCTATGAAACAATTTGCACAGCTTGTAAATATATTAGGCAGCAGCACTAAAACAAATGATAAGTTGGAAGCTTTGCAAAATTATTTTTCAGCTGCACCGGATAAAGATAAAGTTTGGGTGATTGCGATCTTCAGTGGCCGCAGGCCAAAAAGAATTGTAAATAGTACATTGCTGAAAGATTGGTGTATGGAGATCGTCAATATTCCACCATGGTTATTTGAAGAAAGCTATCATACAGTTGGTGATCTTGGAGAGACCATCGCTTTGTTATTACCCGATATAGAACAAGAAGCAGAAGCTATACAAGAGCATCCACTATTTTATTACCTCGAAACATTTATTGATATTGAAAAAGCAGATGAAGGGATAAGAAAAAAATTTATTCTGGATAGCTGGCGACAAATGAGCCGGAATGAAAAATTTGTTTTCAATAAATTAATTACAGGCGGTTTTAGAATTGGTGTTTCACAAAAATTAATGGTCAATGCGTTGGGAAAAACAGTTGATGTTTCTCCAAATATTATTGCTCATCGAATAAGTGGTAATTGGAATCCTGCAACTACTGAGTTTGCTGACTTATTGCATGAAGACAGCACAACAATTGATACCAGCAAACCTTATCCTTTTTATTTAGCCTACGCCGTTGATGAAGATCTTGCAGGATTAAATGATACAGATGAATGGCAGGCTGAATGGAAATGGGACGGCATACGTGGTCAATTGATAAAACGAAATAATGAATGTTTTGTCTGGAGCCGAGGAGAAGAATTGATGACAGAAAAATTTCCTGAGTACAATGAAATATTTCAACAAATACCTAATGGAACTGTGATTGATGGGGAGATCATTAGCCTTGCTACTCCTCCGGAAAATGGCCCGTTCAAACCATTGCCTTTTGCTGCATTGCAAACACGTATCGGCAGAAAAAATATTACAAAGAAACAATTAACGGAAGCGCCTGTTGGTTTTATTGCGTACGACCTGTTGGAGTACAATGGAGAGGATGTAAGAGAAAAACCTTTGTCAGAAAGAAGAGAATTGTTAGAAGAGATCATTAATAAAATTCATCATCCTGCCATACATATTTCGCCTGTTATAAATTTTAATAGCTGGGATATGCTGAGAGAAATACGAACGGGCTCACGTGATAAAGGCAGTGAAGGAATCATGTTGAAAAGAAAAAATTCTGCTTATCAGGTGGGGAGAAAAAGAGGCGATTGGTGGAAATGGAAAATTGATCCTTTAACTATTGATGCCGTAATGATCTATGCACAAAAAGGTCACGGAAGAAGAAGTAATTTATACAGTGATTATACATTTGCTGTAAGAGATGGAGACAAGTTGGTAAGCTTTGCAAAAGCTTATAGTGGATTAACGGATAAAGAAATGGCACAGGTAGATAATTTTGTAAAAAGAAATTCAATTGAAAAATTTGGCCCAGTCCGTACAGTAAAACCTGAATTGGTTTTTGAAATTGCTTTCGAAGGGATAGCTGCAAGCAATCGTCACAAAAGTGGTGTAGCACTTCGCTTTCCACGTATCAATCGCTGGAGGCAGGATAAAAAACCTGAGGAGATAAATACATTAGATGATCTTAAAGAGATGTTGAACATATATGGAACTGCTTGATTTGAAAATTTGGAGATTTGAAAATTTGAAGATGTTAAAGTCAAAGAGTAATAATAAAAAATTTTACCTTCAAATTGACACTCTGAAATTAATTAAATTACAAAGCCATCATTTCCAAATCTCCAAATTTTCAAATCTTCAAATCATTATGTTTTGAATTTAACATCTTCAATAGGATATAAAATAATCAACGATTGGCTTGCGGCCAAAGGTCGTTACCCGTTTGCATTCCAGGAAGAAGCTTGGCAACATATCATTGATAACGAAAGCGGTTTGGTAAATGCGCCAACAGGTTGTGGTAAAACATTTTCTGTATTTATAGGAGCTGTCATTCAATTCATCAATCGCTATCCGGAAAAATATCAAACAAAAAATAAAAATGGCTTACAACTAATTTGGATAACTCCCTTAAGAGCTCTTGCAAAAGATATAGGCAGAGCAATGGAAGAAGTGTTTGAAGAATTAGGGATGAGTTGGAAAGTCGGTATTCGTAATGGTGATACAACTATCAGTGATCGGCAGAAACAAAAAAGGAATATGCCCGAAGTGTTGATCATCACACCAGAGAGCCTGCATTTATTATTGGCACAAAAAGATTATCCTGCTTTGTTCTACGATCTGAAAATAATTGCTGCAGATGAATGGCATGAATTGATGGGAAGCAAAAGAGGTGTTCAGGTCGAATTAGCTATCAACCGCATTGTACATTGTCAATGGGAGATCACAAAAACATTGCCATCTGTTTGGGGTATCTCTGCTACCATCGGTAATATAGACGAGGCAAGAGATGTGTTATTGGCATCATTAAATATTTCAGGTGTATTGGTAAGAGCTCAAATAAAAAAAACAATAGAAATAGAATCTGTTTTTCCAGATGAGATAGAAAAATATCCGTGGGCAGGGCATCTTGGTTTAAAGCTGGTTGATAAAGTAATTCCTATTATCAATAAAAGTAAAACAACACTGATCTTCATCAATACCCGTGGCATGTCTGAGCGTTGGTACCAGGCATTGCTGGATGCTGCACCAGAATTATCTGGAGCCATTGCATTGCATCATGGCAGCATTGAGCAGGAGCTGCGTTTATGGGTAGAGGATAGTCTGCATACAGAAAAATTAAAAGCTGTTGTGTGTACAGCAAGTTTAGACCTCGGTGTTGATTTTCGCCCTGTTGATACAGTGATACAGGTAGGTTCACCAAAAGGTGTAGCAAGATTCTTACAGCGTGCCGGCAGGAGCGGACACCAGCCTGATGCAGTGAGCAAAATTTATTTTCTTCCAACCCATTCTCTTGAATTAGTAGAAGCCGCCGCATTAAAAGAAGCCATTGCTGAAACTTTTATCGAAAGTCGTGAGCCTATGTTGTTGTGTTTCGATGTATTGACGCAATATCTTACAACACTTGCAGTATCTGATGGATTTTTTCCTGAAAAAATATTTGAAGAAATAAAACAGACACATTGCTTTAATAAAATAACCATTGAAGAATGGGAAGAAATATTATATTTTCTCACTTCCGGTGGAGCGGCATTGCAACAATACGATGAGTATAAAAAAATTGAGGTACTCAACGGATTGTATAAAGTAACCAATCGGCGTATCGCTATGCGTCATCGTATGAGTATTGGTACGATCGTTAGTGATGCAATGATGAAAGTAAAATTTTTAAGTGGTGGATATATTGGTGTTATTGAGGAATGGTTTATTTCAAGATTGCAACCGGGGGATGTATTTACATTAGCAGGACGAAATTTGGAATTTGTAGCAGTAAAAGAAATGACTGCTGTCGTAAAAAAATCTTCTTCAAAAAAATCCATTGTGCCAAGCTGGATGGGCGGCAGGCTGCCGCTTTCAGCGAATATGGGAAAGAAGTTGAGACAAGCATTGAACAAAGCAGGACAAACAAAAAAGGACAATAAAAATATTTACAAAGAACTCGTCGTCTTAAAACCATTGTTCGATCTACAAAACCAATTGTCACATGTACCGAAAGAAAATCAATTGTTGATTGAGCATATTGCTACTAAAGACGGCTATCATCTTTTTGTATATCCTTTCGAAGGAAGGTTGGTACACGAAGCTATGGCTGCAATTCTTGCATATCGCATTGGTAAAATTATGCCTTCCACATTTTCATTTGCTATGAATGATTATGGTTTTGAATTATTAAGCGATCAGCCTATTCCTGTCGACTATACAAATGTGTATGAATTGTTTTCATTGGATAATTTATTTGAAGATATACAACGAAGTGTCAACGCAACAGAAATGACCAAAAGAAAATTCAGAGATATCTCTGTGATAGGTGGTTTACTCTTTCAAGGTTATCCCGGAGATAAAATAAAAACAAAACATTTGCAATCTTCCGCATCATTATTATTTTCTGTTTTTAATGAATATGATAAAAATAATTTGTTGCTGCGTCAGGCATTTAATGAAGTGATGGAACAGCAAATGGAAGAAGCAAGGTTGCGGAACATGCTGCAACGTATACAAGACAGTCATATCGTCATCACATTTCCTGAAAGACTTACGCCGTTTTGTTTTCCATTAAAAGTCGATAGCCTTAGAGAAAATTTAACTACAGAAAAATTAGAAGATCGTGTTAAAAGAATGCAAGCCCAACTCAATCAATAATAAATACTGTCAGCCTGAGCTTGTCGGGCTCTAACTACTAATAAAGGAACAAAAAAAGAAGCCTAAAAATTTAAAGTTTTTAATGTCTTTTAAATGGGTGCTAAAAAACTTACACTATCAGAAATTAAAGAAGATTCAGAAGTATTAAGATTAAGGGCGGTAATGTCGGACGCTGCCAAAGAAATCAATAAAAGATTAGATACGCTATTTAGAGAAAATGGATTTACTCCACCTCCTTCATTTTTCGAGGTTCTAACCGAACATAATCAAAAGTACGATGATGGGTGTCAATCAAAGTTAGTTGCTCGGTAAAAGAGTTCATAAAATCAATTTGAAACTGCATTACTTCATCTGATGTTTTAACTATAAAATTCATGAGAACTTTTTCAAAAATATCATTTTTAATTGCTACCAATATTTCATATTGCAATGTACGGTCTATACCTTCTGGTGTAGTACCTAAAATTACTTTACCAAGACCACCAATTGAAGCAGGTCTAAAGAATGTTAAGTATTGCGAAGGTTTATCCTTTTCTTCATATACCCAAGCACCTTCTAATCCTTCTTCTATTTCATCTGTTTTTCTTTTAATAAAAAACTCATTATTTTTTTCGTCCATTGTTAGTTGTTTTGAGGCAACCGAATATACAAATTTTAAAACTAAATACCATGTTTAAAAATCTTAGAGAACTAATCTTGTCAATGCCTACAGAGGAAAGTTGTAGGGAGTATTTGGCACAACAAAGATGGGAAAACGGACAGGCTGAATGTCCTTATTGTGGTCATAAAAAATGCTATCCAATTGAAAAAGGATTGAGGTATAAATGTGCAAATAATAAATGCTACAAACGTTTTAGAGTAACAGTAGGTACAATCATGGAAGCATCTAATATACCTTTAGTAAAATGGTTTAGTGCTATCTACTTAGTAACTGCTCATAAGAAAGGTATTAGTTCTTATCAATTAGGAAAAGATTTAGGAATAGCACAAAAGAACGCATGGTTTATGTTACACCGTATTAGAGAAGCATTGAATCCAAAAGAAAATATTAAACTTGATAACATAGTAGAAGTAGATGAAGTTTACATTGGAGGAAAAGTAGGTAACATGAGTAAATCTAAAAGAAAAAGATTAAGAGATGAAGGCAATACCTACAATACTAAAACTATGGTAATGGGTATGCTTGAAAGAGGTGGTAATTTGAAATTAATACCTGTTGGCTCTAATACTAACACACAAGCAATTTGCCCTACTGTAAAAGCAAATGTAGATACTGATGCAGTACTGATTACCGATAGTCTTTCTACTTATACTAATCTAAGTAATCAATATGCAGGACATGAAGTAGTAAACCATACAGAAATGGAATATGTAAGAGATAAAGTAATACATACAAATTCAATTGAAGGTGCATTTAGTTTATTGAAAAGAAGCATCATTGGTATTTACCATCAAGTAACACCAAAGCATCTTAAAAGATATTGCGATGAAACTATGTTTCGTTACAACCTTAGAGGTATGAATGATGCTGCAAGGTTTACATATTCTCTTAGTCAAGTAAATGGCAGATTGACATGGAAAGATTTAGTAAGAAAAGATGAACCTAATAATTTTGTTGCAGTTAGAAATGTACGTACAGAGGAACAAACCCAAAAAAGAATTGTAAGACCTATTGTACAAATGAATGAAGGGGTAATAGTAGCAGAGTTTAAATCAATAAGGGAATGTAGCAGACAAACTGGAATAGCAACCGAATTAATTAGAGAAGTATTAATAGGTATCAAAATAACTACTCATGGCTATCAATTCAAATACCTATAAACAAAAAACCTACTCATGCTGAGTAGGTTCAAAGATTGCAAGATGTATTGACCGCTTACACCATTCTGTATATCGTATAAAGAATTGCGAAGCCGACTAATACCAAAACTGTTATCATTACTTTAAAATACTTATTGTCTTCCATGATGATTATTAAGGGGAATGTAATGTAACCTTAATAAAACCCTTAACGGTTGCTTTAAACCCCTATATGGCAATTACATAACATACTCATTATTTTTTATTAGATTTACAGATATGGCAAAGGCAACAAAGAAACCCACCAAAAAAGCAACCCCTAAAAATGATATAACTGTTAAGACTAACCTTACCGCAGATCAATTGTTTAAATTGGCTATTAATACTCCGATAAAAAAGAAGAAAAAATAATTAGTTAGTAAAATTATCTAATGGAGGAATAGAAATATATGCTGTTTTATTCCCTTTATTTTTATATAACATAAAGTGGTCGTTTGTTACAGACCCCGCAAGCATACTTGGGCTGATTTCTGTTATCTTATACCCTAATTTTATTATCTTTTTTTCTACCTCTTTTGTAAAATTAGCTGACTCCAAATCTTGGCTATAAGTGATAGTAATAGTATAATCTTTAGGGATAGTATTAAGGCTATCAAGGTCTTTTTTATTTAAGTACCTCTGATTATGAATTTCAGCAGTATAAACCGTGTCAGGCTTCTTTAGTTCAGAGTAATTATTATTTACATACTGAATAAATGATTTAGTTACAATTGGCTTGTTATTTTTAGAATCCCAACTAATGCCAATGGAATCAAGATGGCTAAGAATTACGCTATCTCTATCTAATTTCAATGAAATGTCGGATAACGACTTAAGCAAGGATTCCGTATTTGTCTTATAGTCTTTTTTATCTTGGTAATCATTATATCCATCAATTAGAGATAATACCATAACAGACAAACCAACAATTAAAATACCAATATTCTTTAAGGTAAGCCCCTCTTTTACATTAGCTTTAAGACCTATAGCAAATACAATAAAGCCAACAATAGCAACAAAAATTATGTAGAGGATTTCGTTCGATGTCATTTATCTTTTTTCCAAAGTACTTTAACGCAGATAACCCCTGCAATCATACCAAGACTAAAAGATAATAAAATTATTGGGAAAACAACACTATAAGGAAGCAACTTGTGTTTTGGCACAAGTAATCCCAAAACTAACATTGTCTTGGCTCTCTACTGTCTTGTACCTTTATTAGTAGTTGAGTCCAGCTTGTCGAAGGCGGTCATAAATACATCCCAAAAAATTTATCTTTGCTATTCATGTCGCAATTAGTTCCTTATACGATTTTAAATAATACTTTTTTACTTTCCTCGGGAAGATGTATTTTTTGGGAAGAGCAAAAAACTTTGATCCTCTCTGATCTGCATCTAGGAAAAACGGGGCATTTCCGTAAAGCCGGCATTCCAGTTCCGCAAAATATTTTTAAAGAAGATATGCAGCGACTTTTATCGCAGGTGCAATATTTCAAACCATCGCAACTCATAATTATTGGAGATATGTTTCACAGCGATGCGAATAAAGAACATGATTTCTTTTTAAAATGGCGTAATGATCTTCAGCATTTACCCATTCATTTAATAAAAGGCAATCATGATATTTTAAAACAAACATGGTATAAGGAAGCAGGAATCACCATTCATAATTGCCAACTTGATATTAACGATTTCACTTTTGTACATGATATTGATGATTGCGAATTATCAAGCGATGGCTATATCTTCAGCGGCCACATTCACCCCGGAGTTACAATAAAAGGGCTAGGCAAACAATCACTACATTTTCCATGCTTTTATTTTGGCAAAGAGTATGCGGTTCTCCCTGCCTTCAGTAGGTTTACAGGAACTTTTAGTATTGAACCAAAAAAAGGAGAAGCTGTGTATGCGTTGGTTGAAAATGCTGTTGTAAAAGTGAAGTAATTTTTTGAGCCAAACATTTGTACTACTATTAAACTTCATTGGCGTCGCACTCTTGTACTTATATCCTTATTGACCTTTCATCTTAGCGTAGATACACTTGTTACCTACAGCGGTAAACAGGAGATCTTTTCCGACTGTTTTTTAAAAAAAATTGAAAATCAATAAGATACACAAGTTTTTCTCTTAAGAAATCGATAAATGCAGTGAAGAAATTGATAAGTGCGGTAAAGAAATCGATAAGTGCAGTGAAGAAATCGATAAATGCAGTAAAGAAATTGATAAGTGCGGTAAAGAAATCAATAATTGCAGTAAAGAAATTGATAAGTGCGGTAAAGAAATCGATAAATGCAGTGAAGAAATCGATAAGTGCAGTGAAGAAATTGATAAGTGCGGTAAAGAAATCTATAAGTGCAGTGAAGAAATCGATAAATGCAGTAAAGAAATCCGAATGTATAAGACATTCATCAATTGCCCCCCATAAAAAAGCATCATTGAATGCTAATTAAAAACAAACAATGATGCCCCGATTATAAAAAAGAATTTATCTCCCGCTATTATATCCTCCACCATTCCCTCTATCATTTCCACCACGATAACCACCACCGCCACCTCTGTCATTTCCTCCACCACGGTAACCGCCGCCACCACCTGATCCGCCTCTGTCACCGCCACCACGATAACCACCACCGCCGCCTCTATCATTTCCTCCGCCACCTGGACGATAACCACCGCCGCCGCTTGGCCCACCTGGAGGCCTGCTACTTCCACCCGGACGATCTTCAGCTTGTTTAACTACTAATGGTTTTTTCCCTAAAGAAATATCATTTAATAATTCAATGGCCTCTTTGCCATCTTCATCATTTTTCATTTCAACAAATCCAAAGCCTTTGCTTTCGCCAGTCTCTCTGTCTATTGCTACTTTAGCAGAAATTACTTCTCCGCATTTTTCAAAAATTTCCATTAATTCTGCGTCATCCAAATCATACGGAAGACCTGCTACAAAAAGTTTCATAAAGTGTGTTTTGGTAAATAGTAAGCTAAGCTCATAAAAATGAAATTAGCGTACCTAAATATAATCTAAAATTTAAATCCTGCTCAAAATTTCTTCACCGATCGCATCTGTTCCTAAAATTTTATCTGCCGGCGTAGTGGCGTCAGCGATATCTCTTGTACGGAAACCAGCTTTTAAAACCTGGTCGATCGCATTAATAACTGCTTCAGATTCTTTTTTCATTCCAAAAGAAATATCTAATAACAATGCTGCTGATAAAACAGAAGCCATTGGGTTTGCAACACCTTTTCCTGTGATATCATGTCCTGATCCGTGGATTGGTTCGTAAACACCAGTACCATCTCCGATAGATGCTGACGCTAACATTCCCATTGAACCTGCAATTTGAGAAGCTTCATCCGTTAAGATATCGCCGAACAAGTTACCTGTTACTACTACATCAAAACGTTTAGGATCCTTAATTAGTATCATAGCCGCAGCATCAACAAACTGATGTTCCAATTGAACCTCAGGATATTCTTTAGCAACTTCAAGAATAGTTTCTCTCCACAAACGACTGCTTTCCAATACGTTTGCTTTATCTACGCTCATTAATTTTTTACCTCTTGTCATGGCTGCATCAAAAGCTTTACGTGCAATACGTTCTACTTCATATTTGCTGTAGATCATTGTATCGTAAGCTGTATTGCCATCTGCAGATCTTGCTCTTTCGCCGAAATAAACATCACCTGTTAATTCACGGAAAAATAAAATATCTGCACCTTTTAATATTTCAGGTTTGATGCTTGATGCACTTAATAACTCATCAAATAATTTTATAGGACGAAGGTTAGCATACAAGCCTAACTCTTTACGCATTTTTAATAAGCCTTGCTCAGGACGAACTTTTGCTGAAGGATCATTATCATATTTCGGATGACCAACTGCACCAAATAAAACAGCATCTGAATTTCTCATTTTTTCAAGAGATTCATCTGGCAATGGATTGCCGGTTGCTTCAATTGCTACGTGACCGATCAATGCTTCATCATATGTGAACTCATGTCCAAACTTTGCAGCAATTTTATCTAATACTTTTTTACCAACAACAGTTACTTCTTGTCCAATTCCATCTCCTGGAACAACAACGATGTGTTTCTTAGCCATTATTATTTCTTTATTTTATTTTAAATTGAGTTAAGCATTTTTTGTGTTGCCTTAATAGCAGCAATCGTCTGATCTGAATCTAAACCTCTTGTATTAAATTCTTTTCCTTTCAAATTCCAGGTAATGATCGTTTCACAAAGAGCATCTGTTTTTCCTCCCGGCGGAATGCGTACAACGTAATCCGTTAGTAAAGGAAGTTCAAGATCTTTTTTTGCATACACTTTTTTAAGTGCATTCATAAAAGCATCGTATTGGCCATCACCTTCTGCACTTGCTTCATGCAAGCCATTGTCTTCAAATTTTATTTTGATAGTTGCGTATGGTTTCAGATCGTTCGATACAGTTAGGATATATTTTTCTACTTTAACTTTTTCTTCAAGCGTCGCTCCATCCAATACATCTGATAAGATATATGGAAGATCGGCTTGTGTAACCGTTTCTTTTCTATCGCCTAATTCTATAATTCTTTGTGTTACTTTCTTTAAGTCTTCGTCAGATAATTGTATTCCGAGCTGTTGTAAATTATTTTCAATATTTGCTTTGCCCGAAGTTTTGCCTAAAGCATATTTTCTTCTTCTGCCAAAACGTTCAGGCATCAATTCATTAAAATAGAGTTGATTTTTTTTATCGCCATCAGCGTGAATGCCTGCAGTTTGTGTAAACACGTTTTCTCCGACAATTGGCTTGTTTACAGAAATTCTAAAGCCAGAAAAATTTTCAACTAATTTACTTACTGTATGTAAAGATTGTTCAACAACACCTGTTGTTACATCTTTTTGATAATCGTTCAATACAGCGATAACACTTGCCAATGGCGCATTACCGGCTCTTTCACCCATGCCATTTACGGTAAGATGTAAACCATGTGCGCCAGCTTTTACTGCTTCTAATACATTGGCTACACTCAGATCGTAATCATTGTGTGCATGAAAATCGAAATGTACGGAAGGGTATTTTTTTACTATTGCAGAAATATATTCAAATGTTTCTGAAGGAATTAGTACACCTAATGTATCAGGTAATAAAATTCTTTTGACAGGTTGTGTAGATAGGAAATCTAAATATTGGAAAACATAGTCTCTGGAGTTACGCATTCCATTACTCCAATCTTCTAAATAAACATTGCATTGTAAACCTTTACTGTTTGCCAATGCAATTACTTTTGCAACATCACTGAAATGTTGTTCCGGTGTTTTCTTTAATTGATGTGTAAGATGATTCAATGAACCTTTAGTAAGCAAGTTCATCACTTTTGCTCCGGCTTCGATCATCCAGTTTACAGATGTTTCACCATCAACAAAAGTTAAGACCTCAACTTTATCTAACAAGCCTTGCTTATCTGCCCATGCAGTGATTTTTTTAACAGCATCCAACTCGCCTTCAGAAACCCTTGCAGATGCAATTTCAATTCTGTCAACCTTTACTTCGGTCAACAGCAATTGTGCTATGGTTAATTTTTCTGATGACGAAAAGGATACACCACTTGTTTGTTCTCCATCACGGAGGGTGGTGTCCATTATTTGAATCTGTCTCATTATTAAATCGTTGAACGTTTAAAGGTTTAACGTTTAAGGTTAACTGCTACGAGGTAACTCAACTTTAAACGTTAAACCCTTAAACCTTTAATACAAACTTTTATCTGCGAATTCTTTTATCTCTCCTTTCATGGCTTGTAAATAATCGATATCATCGAAGCCATTGGTTAAATTATGTTTCTTGTATGTGTTGATCGCAAAACCTTCGCTTTCGCCTGTTGCAACGATCGTAACTTTTTGTGCAGGTAAGTCAACTTCAATCTCAGCTTTGGGATCTGCTTCAATTGCTTTGAATATTTTATCTAAAAATTCAGGACTAACTGTTACTGGTAAAATACCAATGTTCAGAGAGTTTCCTTTGAAGATATCTGCAAAGAAGCTTGATATTACACAACGGAATCCGTAATCATAAATAGCCCATGCAGCATGTTCACGACTACTACCGCTACCAAAATTTTTACCACCTACTAAAATTTTACCTGAGTACATTGGATTGTTTAAAACGAAATCTTTTTTCGGGGTATCATCACCGTTATAGCGCCAGTCTCTGAAAAGATTGTCACCAAAACCTTCACGTTTTGTTGCTTTTAAAAATCTTGCAGGAATGATCTGATCGGTATCTACGTTCTCAATTGGTAAGGGAACTGCAGTTGAACGTAGTACTGTGAATTTATCGTAAGCCATTGTTTTGAATTAAAAATTAATAATTAAAAATAAAAAATTCCTTATGCTTCAAGAGCATCAAGTAATTCTCGTGGATCAGTTACAACGCCTGTTACAGCAGCAGCGGCCGCCACATAAGGACTAGCCAACAACGTACGACTGTTAGGGCCCTGACGACCTTCGAAGTTTCTGTTACTGGTGCTCACAGCGTATTTGCCTGCAGGCACTTTATCATCGTTCATCGCCAAACAAGCCGAACAACCAGGCTGGCGCAATTCAAAACCAGCTTCATTCAAAATATCTAAAATTCCTTCTTCTTTAATTTGCGATTCAACAACATGTGAACCCGGAACCAACCAAGCAGTGATGTTGTCTGCTTTTTTTCTTCCTTTTACAATAGATGCAAAAGCTCTGAAATCTTCGATACGACCGTTAGTACAACTACCTAAGAAAACGTAATCGATCTTTTTACCAAGGATTGATTCATCTTCAGCAAAGCCCATGTACTCCAACGATTTTTTATAAGAAGCAGCGCCATCTTGTACATCAGCAGCCATTGGAATATGTTTGCTGATGCCGGTTCCTAAACCAGGGTTAGTACCGTAAGTAATTTGTGGTTCGATATCAGATGCATTGTACGTTAATTCGTAATCGAATGTTGCATCAGCATCTGTTTTCAATGTTTTCCAATATGCTAAAGCTTTATCCCAAGCTTCACCTTTTGGTGTAAGATCTTTTCCTTTTAAATAATTGAAAGTCGTTTCATCAGGAGCGATCATACCACCACGGGCACCCATTTCAATAGACAAATTACAAACAGTCATTCTTCCTTCCATGCTCATCTTTTCAAAAACCTCTCCGGCAAATTCGATAAAATATCCGGTTGCACCACTTGCACTGATCTGAGACAATATATATAAAGGAACATCTTTTGGAAGTACACCCTTGCCTAAACTACCGTTGATGGTTATACGCATTTTTTTAGGCTTCGGCTGCATGATACATTGAGAAGATAAAACCATCTCAACTTCTGAAGTACCGATACCAAAAGCGATGCAACCAAATGCGCCATGTGTAGATGTGTGAGAGTCACCACAAACGATCGTCATACCCGGAAGTGTGATACCATTTTCTGGTCCTACAACGTGTACAATACCGTTTTTAGGATTTCCTAAACCCCAATGTGAAATACCATATTTAGCAGAGTTGGTCTCTAAAGCGTTTAACTGATTTGCAGATAACGGATCCTTAACCGGCAAATGTTGGTTGATCGTTGGTGTGTTGTGATCCGCTGTTGCGAACGTCCGCTCAGGGAACATTACACCTAGGTTTCTGCTTTCTAGTCCAACAAAAGCTACCGGACTTGTTACTTCGTGAATAAAATGACGGTCGATCAGAAATACATCGGGACCATCTTCAATTTTACGGACAACGTGGGCATCCCAAACCTTGTCAAATAAAGTACTGCTCATAATTTTTTGTATTAGGGGTATCAAAAATACTGATTAAACCAGCAATTGCATAATATCAATTACTAATTGGACCACAAATATATTTTAATTCCTAAATTTGTAAAACCGTATTTTTCTATCATTATCATTGATAAAACCGATTGATCATGGAACTTAGACAACTTAGATATTTTATTCGCTCAGCTGAGCTGCTCAATTTTACTGAGGCGGCACATACATTATATATCAGTCAGAGTACTTTATCCCAGCAGATCAAGCAGTTAGAGGATGAATTGGGTATTCCGTTATTTGATCGAATTGGCAAACGGGTGCATCTTACTGAGGCAGGAGGATTGTTTTTACCTTACGCAAGGCAAACATTGGTTGATTCTGAAGGCGGTAGGTTAGTGATCGATGACCTGAAGGGCTTGAAAACAGGAGAATTGAAAATTGGCGTTACTTATGGTTTGTCTGCATTATTAACTCCGGTGCTAATACAATTCTCCGCCCAATATCCGGATATTAAACTTATCGTTGAGTTTGGTACTTCGGAAGATCTGCTGGATAAATTGAAGTCCGCAAAAGTTGATTTCTTACTTTCTTTTCTTGAATTGCAGGATAATGAGAAGTTCATTTCTCAAAGATTGTATGAATCGCCTTTGGCATTGGGCGTCCATCCTTCAAATGACTTATCAAACAAAACTTCTATAAATATAAAAGACCTGAAGGATATTCCTTTGGTGCTTCCGTCTACAGGTTTTCATACAAGACATTTTTTGAATGAAGTGTTGCTGCAAAATAATATTGAGCCGAATATAAAAATGGAGCTTAATGATATTAATGTATTGTTGCAGCTTGTTGAAACGGGTAACTGGTGCACTGTTATGACTGTTGCGGCTGTTAAGGGTAGGCATACATTGAAAACTGTTCCTATAAAGGGATTGAATATTGTGAGTCAGGCTTCTATTACCTGGCCGAAGGAGAGTTATCGAAAAAAAGCTGCGTTGGTGTTTACGGAGATGATCAAAAAGCAGATGAAATAAAGATTACTTAATATTAGTATTTCCAAAATTCCCATTGCCCCGTCGGGGCATTTTTTTGGTAGAAAATAAGGTTGTAATTTGAGGTGAGCCCCGAAGGGGCGATATTTTTTAATCCAATACATTTTAATCCAATAAACTATGGCCAACACATATTCGCAGGTTTATATTCATGCGGTCTTTTCAGTAAAGGGTAGAGAAAATTTAATTACAAGTAAGTGGCGAGATGATTTACATAGATATATTTCGGGCATTATAACAGGTGCTGGTGCTAAGTCTTTGGCGGTAGGAGGCTGGAAAGATCATGTCCATATTTTTTTCGGCTTGCCGATGACAACAAGCATTGCCGATTTTATGAGTATTGTAAAAGCAAATAGTAGTAAATGGATCAATGAACAGGAATTTGTCAATGGGAAATTTCATTGGCAAGCTGGGTATGGTGCATTTTCATATTCAAAAAGCCAGAGAAATGATGTGATAAATTATATAATGAATCAAGAGGAGCATCATAGAACAAAAACATTTAGTGAAGAATACGTAAAAATGCTGAAAGATTTTGAAGTTGAATATGATGATAAATATGGGTTTGAGTTTTATGATTAATGTTTTTGGATTGGAAATGTCGCCCCGCTGAGGCTTGGCATATTCATAACTTCGGGGCTACCGAATTGGCGGCCATACTGGCCTGAATATTTAAACTAGTTACATTTTTAGAAAATAGATCTTCTCTACGTATTTATGAGGTAAAAATATTATATTACATAAGCCTTCCTATGATTGATTGTTAGACTCTTAAATAACATCATCATGAAGCGATTTAGCATACCCATTTGGAAGGCAGCTCCTTTTCTCAGGCTACTTCTGCCCGTAATTGCAGGGATTGTTCTGCAGTGGTATTTACAAATAAGCATCTTGCTTATTTCCATTATCACAGGTAGTTTTTTAGTGGCTTTTATCTTGTTTGCTTTTCTGCCTTTGTCGGTTAAATTTAAATTGAGTTCATTACAAGGATTACTGTTGAATTTATTATTGATCTGCTTCGGCATGTTCCTGATCTGGAAAAATGATTGCAGGATAAATAACAATTGGTATGGAAAATATTATAAAGAAAAAGATTGGCTGGTTGTAAGAATCAATGAACCTATTGTAGAAAAAATAAAATCGTTTAAGGCCGATGGTTATGTAGAATCTATTATCAGAAATGATTCTATAATAAATGGGAAAGGAAAAATGTTGTTATACTTTTCGAAAGATTCATCTGTAGAACAATTGCATTATGGAGATAAGATCCTCATCAGTAAAAATTTGCAAGCAATAAAAAATTCTGGTAATCCAGGCGCATTTAATTATGAACGTTATGCTGCTTTCCAACAAACATTTCATAATGTATTTTTAAAGGAAAAAGATTGGATTAAGTTAGATGAGAGAAAAATAAATTGGTTCAGTCAATTTATATTTTCTGCAAGAGATAAAATTTTAGCAACACTGGAGAAAACTGTTGGCGCAAATACAAACGAGTTAGGAATTGCAGAAGCATTACTCATTGGCTATACAAATGATCTGGATAAAGACTTGGTGCAAGCATACAGTAATACTGGGGTAGTGCATATCATCGCCATATCTGGTATGCACCTGGGTTTGATCTATGTGATGCTGGTATGGATATTTGCTAGAACACCATTAATAAAGAAGTCAAAGATCACACAAGTTGTATTGATACTTGGATGCTTGTGGTTGTTCTCCATTTTAACCGGAGGTTCTGCATCGGTGTTACGTTCTGCTGTAATGTTCAGTTTTATTACAGTTGGGAAAACATTTTTCCGACAAGCATCTATTTATAATTCTTTAGCAGCATCGGCATTTGTAATGCTTTGTTACAATCCATATTATTTATGGGATGTTGGTTTTCAATTATCCTACTTCGCTGTAGTTGGAATAATCATTTTTCAAAAACCTATTTATAATTTGTTATATGTAAAAAATAAATGGGTTGATAAAGTTTGGCAATTGATGGCGGTTTCATTGGCTGCACAAGTATTGACTTTCCCAATTTGTATTTATTATTTTCATCAATTCCCTAATTTGTTTTTAATCACGAATATTATTGCGGTGCCATTATCTACAATAATATTATTTGCAGAGATAGCTTTGGTGGCGTTTGCATGGATACCATTTGTAGGAACATATTTAGGTAAACTCGTTTCATGGCTGGTTTGGCTGATGAATAAAATTATTCTTTTGGTAAACGATGTACCCTTTGCTGTTTGGGATAGAATTCCTGCAACAGCTTTTACTACATTGTTATTATACATAGCGGTAATTACTTTAGCCACATGGCTCTTGAATAAAAACAAAATGTTATTGCAAATATCCTTATTTTGTTTGTTAGTATTTACAATAGCACAGGTGTATGGAAAATGGCAAATTGCCAATCAACACAAACTGATTGTATACAATGTACCTCAACACCAAGCAATAGATTTTATCGATGGCAATAATTATCAGTTTGTTGGAGATTCCGCTTTATTGGTTGACGGCATGCTGCAAAATTTTCATTTAAAACCCGGTAGAATACAAATGCAGTTGAATAAGCAAGTTGATTCTGTAAAAAATATTTTTACTGCACAAGATTTATTCTATCAATTCGGGAATAAAAAAATTTTATTGATCGATCATTCAATTTCTTTTGAAGAACCGCAAGAAAAAATTAATGTTGATATAATAATTATTTCAAAAAGCCCCAAGCTCTACATTCCACAACTGGCAAGTGTTTTCAACTGCAAACAAATTATTTTTGATGCGTCTAATAGTTTGTGGAAAATTGAAAAATGGAAAAAAGATTGTGAAGGATTACATTTGCAAAATTATTCAGTTCCTCAACAAGGAGCGTTCATTTTGGAGTTATAATTATCCCACACAACATGCAAAAAAAGATACAGTCAGCGTTAATTTCAGTTTTTTACAAAGATGGTTTAGAAAATATTGTACAAGAGTTGAACAGACTTGGCGTTACAATTTATTCAACCGGAGGTACACAAAAATTTATTGAAGATCTAAATATCTCTTGTGTTCCTGTTGAGTCATTAACTACCTATCCTTCTATTTTAGGTGGAAGAGTAAAAACTTTACACCCTGCTGTATTCGGTGGCATCTTAGGGAAAAGAGATGATGCACAACATGTTGATGAAATGAAACAATTCAGCATTCCTGAAATTGACCTGGTAATTGTTGATCTGTATCCGTTTGAAGAAACCGTTGCTTCTACAAGCGATGAAAAATTAATTATCGAAAAGATTGATATCGGTGGTCCTTCAATGATACGTGCCGCTGCAAAGAATCATAAAGACGTTGTAGTAGTTGCTGCAAAAAAAGATTATACATTATTAGAAGAAATATTAAAATCTCAAAACGGGGAAACAACTTTAGATCAACGCAGAACATTTGCCATCAAAGCATTTGATGTTTGCACAGGATATGATCTTGCGATCTCTAATTATTTTAATCAAACAACTTTTGATAATCCTTTCAATAAAGAAAAATCAATTTTACGTTATGGAGAAAATCCTCATCAACAAGGGATTTTCTACGGTAATCAAAATGAAATATTTGATAAGCTACATGGTAAAGAATTATCGTATAATAATTTAGTAGATGTTGATGCAGCTGTACAATTGATCGCTGAAGTAAATACAACAACATTTGCTATCATTAAACACACCAATGTTTGTGGTGTTGCACAAAGGACAACAGTGAAAGAAAGCTGGGATGCAGCATTAGCAGGCGATCCTGAAAGCGCATTCGGTGGTGTATTGGTTTGTAATGCTGCCGTAGATAAAGCGACTGCAGAAGCCATTAACGAAATATTTTTTGAAGTATTGATCGCTCCATCATTTGACGCAGATGCGTTAGCAATATTGCAAACTAAAAAGAATAGAATTCTTTTACAACAAAAATCAGGGCTAATTACAACACATCAATATAAATCTGTGTTGAACGGAATATTAACTCAACAAAATGATGTGGGTAATTTTACAGAATGGAAAGAAGCTGGCGGTAGGGAAACAACTGCATCTGAAAAGGAAGACCTTGCTTTTGCTAATATTATCGCTAAGCATTTAAAAAGTAATTCCATCGCTTTGGTTAAAAACAAACAACTTATTGGTAAGGGTTGCGGACAAACTTCTCGTATTGATTCTCTTCGTCAATCTATTGAAAAAGCAAAGCAATTTAATTTTGATCTGAATGGGGCAGTATTGGCAAGCGATGCATTCTTTCCATTCGATGATTGTGTGAAAATTTCACATGCTGCAGGTATCACTTCGTTTATACAACCGGGTGGTTCTATCAGAGATAATGATAGCATAGAATATTGCAAGCAAAATAATTTGGCAATGGTAATTACTGGCTTGCGCCATTTTAAACACTAATTTTGCTACTAAGCAAAATCAGTGAAAGCATTTACAAGTAATATAATTTCAAAAACTCCTTTTACAGGTTCTTTAGGTAAAGCCTATGCGGCACTTGCATGGGTAAGTGTTTTTTGGGGCACCACATGGCTTGCATCAAAGATCGCTGTATCCAGTATGCCGGCATTTCAGATGATCGGTTTCAGGCAATTGTTCGGTGGATTAATGTTTGTGTCATTCTTTCTTTTAAAAAAAGAAGCGCTCCCAAAAGGCAGGCAATGGCGTAGTATTTTTATCATGAGTGTGCTGAATTTTATGTTTAGCAACGGCTTTGTGATATGGGCTGTAAAGTATATCCCCAGTGGATTAGGAGCGATTATAGGGGCAATATTTCCTTTATGGCTCGTGATCATCACAATGTTTCAAGGAAAGAAAATACCTGGGCAAGCCTTATTAGGAATCTTACTTGGCTTCAGTGGTGTATGCATAATTTTTTATGAACACTTACATGATTTCCTTGTTGCGGATTTTCGTTTTGGAATTATTCTTTCATTGATAGGATCTGTTACCTGGGCATTCGGCACTGTGTTCACACAAAAAAATGCAGAAGGCTTCAATCCATATTTTGGTATTGGTATTCAAATGATGATATCCAGTACAGTGTTTTTAGGTTATGCATATATCACCGGTGATACAATTGCATTGACTGAAATTCCTGCAAAAGCATGGTGGTCTATTATCTATTTAATTACAATCGGTTCCACTGCAACTTTTGTTGCGTATATATATGCACTCAAACATTTGCCAGTATCACTTACATCTGTGTATGCATATATCAATCCAATAGTCGCTGTTTTATTAGGAGCATTTGCTTTGGATGAGAAGATTACTACATTTATTATTATGGGAGGCCTTGTTGCTTTACTCGGAGTATTTATGGTCAACAATAGTTTCAGAAAACAAATTATTGAGTGATCTGTTTTAAAAATTGCTCATACAATTCTCCCCAACCTTTAAAAAGGTTATCACTGCCAATCGTGTGATTGTGCCAGATAGTGATTAGCGTTCCATTTACTTCTTTACAGATTGCATAGTAATACATGAGCTCATCAAAGGCTTGAGCAGGAGTTAGTTTTTGTTGATACAAACTATTTGCTTCCATAAAGCAAAATGGATGAATTCGCAGGCTTGTTTCTTCGTTTTTTTGCAGATCAAACCAAAAGAAAGAAGTGGCAGTAGAGGCTCTAAAGCCATTGACAGTGCCATATCCCATAGTGTGATCATCAGTTATTCCTGCATCAATTAATCTATTATACCCTTCGGGTAAATTGAAACGGATATAATGTTGCCTTGATCTGGTTACAGTTGAATTACTCAATTGTGACAACAGTTCTTTTTCTTTTTTTATAAGTGAAATATCGTCGCCACTTTGCCAGCTTGGGTGAATGCCTGTGGCATATTTTGATGCAATGTTTTTCAAAATAGATTGCAATGCTTTTGTATTTGGCAAAATATTTTTATCATACACGCTATTTTTTTGCGCCAGCAAGAAAAAATAAATTGGTTCCAAATTATATTGTTGATGCAATACATCTAATTTATCAAAAGTATCAAATGGGTCTTTTTGCAAACGAAGTAAAACCAATAATCTTTTTAAGGAAGGGGTTTTAAAAAATCCGCCAATATTTCTCAATAAGCCCTTGTGTTTGTAAGAATAAGCTATATCAATATCGTAAGTCGGTATAAATTTGAATATTGAATATTGAGCATTGAATATTGAGAATTTTTTCTTTATAACAAATGAAAGATCTTTTACCCAAATATTTATTAACGGCACACTTAAAAATCCCTCTTTAAAAGCTAAGGAATTTTTATGGTCATATCTACCATATTCATCTTTTGTATGAGGTAAATATTCTTCATATCTGCTGAGTAAATAAAAAGACGCAGCAAAAATGTCAAAATCAATATCTGAGTCAACTGTTTTGTAAAATACTTTGTAAAAAGGAGTTTCAAAACATTCTATTTCTTGTTCTTTAATTTCTTTTTCAAATAATAAACCAGCGCTTCTTATAAAGACCTCATCTTCAAAAATACGTTTAGATGAATAATTTATTTTTACACCTTCGTGTTCTTTGAAAGAAGTGATATGCGTAGTGATCAAAAAATCTACTCCCATTAATTCTTTGAAAATAAAAGAGCAGATATATGACAGGCGTGCCGACGTATTATGAGAGTAAATTAATATCATTCGCCGTCATTTTTTTTAGTAGCATATTTGTATGAAGCATAGAAAAAAATTATAAATCCCACAGCTCCTAGAGCAATAGCATGTTTTGTAACTAAAAAATAAATCACTAAAATTGATAAAAGGATTATCAACAATAATGAATTGGTTTTAACTCTTTGTTTCGTTGAAGTTTCAACTTCCTGGTAATGTTGATTGATCAGATCTTCAATTCTACCTTTTGTATAACCTGATTCTAACAGGTCATTATATAATTCACCGGCAGGATACCCCCCTTTTAATTTTTTATGATAAAAATTTTTAAAATCTTCATCGGATAGATTGGTATCTATTTTCATTGTTATGAAATTGCTCTATAAAATTACTTTAGCCTATGTTGTTCCTTCCACATTTGATTAAATGTTTTCTGGCTGAAATCAAGATCGCTTCTATGTTTTGTCCAGCCCTTAAATAAATTATTTACGATCTTATTCTTTAGATTACCACTGCCTACATTCATCAAGCCTCTTTTAAGGCTTGAGATCTTCCATATTTTCCAGGCCATTTTTTCTGTAAAAGTTGTCAAACCTTCTTCCACACTTTCTTTTCTGTTTTCTAATAAGAGCTCATGTAAGTTTATTTTTACTGCACATACTTCAGTGCAATTACCGCATAACGAAGAGGCATAACTCAGGTGTTTGTAATTTTCCATTCCACTTAAATGTGGAGTGATCACGCTGCCGATCGGCCCGCTGTATGTAGTACCATAAGCATGTCCGCCAATATTTTTATAAACTGGGCATGCATTCAAACAGGCACCACATCTTATGCAATAAAGACTTTCTCTTGTTTTAGGATTTTTTAAAATGTTTGTCCTGCCATTGTCTAATAATATCACATACATTTCTTCCGGGCCATCAACTTCATTAGCTTGTTTTGGCCCTGTAACAATAGTATTGTATACAGTAACTTTTTGCCCGGTACCATAAGTAGAAAGTAATGGCCAGAATAATCCAAGGTCTGTTAATGATGGGATCATTTTTTCAATGCCAACAATTACTATATGTGTTTTAGGAAATGAACAACTCAATCTTGCATTGCCTTCATTTTCTGTAACAGCAATAGCACCGATATCGCTTATAATAAAATTTGCACCGGTAACACCAACTTCGGCAGCAGTATATTTTTTTCTTAAAACATCTCTTGCAACTAACGTTAATTGTTGTGGCGTAAGGTTAGGTGCTGTTCCTAATTTAAGGCTGAATAATTTAGCAACATCTTCTTTGCTTTTATGCATTGCCGGCGTTACAATATGATAAGGTGCTTCGCCATCCAATTGCTGAATATATTCACCCAAGTCCGTTTCAATACTTTCAATACCATTTTTTTCCAGAGCATCGTTCAAATGAATTTCTTCAGTGACCATGCTCTTACTTTTTACTACAGTGCGGCAACTTTTTTCTTTGCAGATGGTCAAAATCTCTTCAATAGCCTGTTCCGCATTTTCTGCCCAGATAACTTTTCCGCCTCGTTTTGTAAAATTCAATTCAAATTCTTCCAATTGCTGGTCAAGTGTTTCAATTGCCCGCCACTTTATATTTTTGGCCCGCTCTCTTGCTAAATGTGGATCAGCAAATTGCTGTTTGCCTTCAGGCACCTTTTCATTGTATTTGCTAATATTAAAATTGATCTTACGTCTATGATCAAGGTCGGCAGCTTTTATAATCGTCTTTGCTATAAAGGTTTGTGAAGTATCGCTCATTTCCGCAGTTTAAACTATTATTAAGGTAAAGTTACCAAAAACTGTTAATCATGTCCCTTGAGGTCTTTAATATTCTACATATTAAGTGTAAAACCTTATTCCAACTAAATTTTATTACTTTTGCAGCCCTAAGTTTGGCGTTTAACGCAGTAAAAGAATGAATTTAAAAGATACTATAGATATAAAACGGTTACCCCGTCATATTGCTATCATCATGGATGGTAATGGCAGGTGGGCCAAAGAAAAAGGCGAAGACAGACTTTTCGGCCACTATCACGGTGTTGAAAGTGTAAGAAATATTGTAGAAGGATGTGCAGAATTAGGAGTTGAATATCTTACCCTTTATGCATTTAGTACGGAAAATTGGGACAGGCCAGAATATGAAGTGGCAGGCTTAATGGAACTATTAGTTGATACAATTCGTAAAGAAGTACCAACCCTTAATAAGAATAATATCAGGTTGCATGTTATTGGTGATATGGGCATGTTGCCCGATTCTGCAAAAAATGAATTGAATGAAGCATTGGCTGAAACCGCCCCCAATACTGGTCTTAACCTGATAATGGCATTAAGCTATAGCAGTCGTTGGGAAATAGCAGAAGCAATTAAACAGATTGCACAGGATGTCGAAGCTGGTAAATTAGCTTCAGAAAATATTTCTCAAAATACCTTGCAGCAATATCTTTCTACAAGTGAATTTCCGGATCCTGAATTAATGATCAGGACAAGTGGAGAACACCGTATCAGTAATTTCTTATTATATCAACTTGCTTATTCTGAGTTGTATTTTACCAATACAAGATGGCCCGATTTCCGTAAGGAAAATTTATATGAGGCGATTGTAGATTTCCAGGGAAGGGAAAGACGTTTTGGAAAAACAGGAGAACAAATAAAGCAAGACGAAATAACAAATCAATAATATAGCATAACTAATTATTTATCAATAAGTTGAATAATAGGAGATGTTTAACAAATAGTTTTCATTAATGGGCTTAATTTGCCGATCGTTAAAAAACCACTTGATGCAGCGTATTTACCGGAACTTTCTTATTCTAACAGTACTATTTTTTATTGGCACATCGGCTCAGGCTCAAAATTTCCCAGATACTGCGAATCCAAGATTATCAGCAATTTTTAATGCAAAGACCCCTACAGAATATACAATAACAAAAATTGATGTTTCCGGAACACAGGCTTTTGATCAAAATCTTATTGTTTCTATTTCCGGGTTGGCTGTTGGAGATAAAGTTCAGATTCCTGGTACTGATGCATTTAGTAAAGCAATCAGTAAACTTTGGAGACAAAATCTTATTTCTGATGTTGAAATTTTTGTAACAGGTCTTACCGAAAAAGATATTGCTATCGAAATAGCAGTTAAAGAAAGGCCACGTTTATTAGACTTCAAATTTGTTGGAATTAAAAAAGGAGAACAGGATGATCTTGAAGGAAAAATAGGTTTATCTAAAGATAGAGTGGTTACTGAAAACATGAAGTTAAGTGCTGTTGAAATTATCCGTAAACATTACATGGATAAATCATACAGAAATATTTCTGTTTCTGTAAAAGAAGAAAAAGTGTCTACGCTGGCTAATTCGATTTCGCTTACATTTTATATTGACAAAGGAAATAAAGTAAAAGTAAACTCTCTGAATTTTTCGGGCAATGATAATATAGAAGACTCAAAGCTTAAGAAGCAGATGAAAGGCACAAAAGAAATGAGCAGGTTTACACTTCATCCTCTTAAAGTTAAAAGTCCGTTTGGTGATGATAAGAATACCCGTTTGAGTTTTAATGAATATTTAAATGAGATGGGCTTTCTGTCACCGTCAAAAACTAAACAATTAATTGATCCTTATTTCCGATTCAAATTTTTTAGTTCTGCAAAATATGTAGAAGAAAAGCACATTGAGGATAAAGAAAAATTATTGGACTATTATAATTCACAGGGATATAGAGATGCAATCATCGTTGCAGATACACCTGTTTATAATGAGCAGGGCAATGTTGATATTCATGTTAAAGTAAAAGAGGGAAGTCAATATTATTTTGGTGATATTATTTGGAGGGGAAACACAAAATATTCAGATTCTATTTTAAATGTTTTATTAGGAATTAGAAAAGGCGACATATATAATCTTGAATTATTAAATAAAAGATTAGGGAAACAATTATCTGCAGAAGGCGGTGATATCAGTAGCTTGTATATGGATGATGGTTATTTATTTTTCAGGATAGATCCTATCGAAACATCTGTATATAACGATACCATCAATTACGAGATAAGAATGATGGAAGGGCCGCAGGCTACTATTGGGAAAATAGATATAGTGGGCAATGATAAAACTAAAGATTATGTTGTACGCAGAGAATTAAGAACAGTCCCTGGAGAAAAATTCAGTCGTGCAGATATTATACGTACCCAAAGAGAATTAGGTCAATTAGGGTTTTTTAATCCTGAAAAAACAACGCCAAATGTTGTACCTAATGCTGATAATGGAACTGTTGACATTGCTTGGAACGTTGAGGAAAAATCAAATGATCAGCTGGAGTTATCTGCTGGATTTGGCGGTGGTATCGGGCTTACTGGTACACTTGGTATTACTTTCAATAACTTCTCGATCAATAATATTCTAAAAAAATCTACCTGGGATCCTTTACCATCAGGTGATGGACAAAAATTAAGCGCAAGGATACAATCTAACGGTAAAGCATATAGGTCATATAATTTTTCATTTACTGAGCCGTGGTTGGGAGGGAAAAAACGTAACGCATTTACAGTTAGTTATTTCAATACAAAATATTCGAATGCTTATAACCCTGCTACAGGAGGGTATTGCAGGGCATGTGGGGATACTTCATATATAAAAACAATAGGCGTGGGTGTATCATTGGGTAAACAATTAAAGTGGCCTGATGATTATTTTTCTTTGATATATGCAGTAAATCTTCAGCAATATAAATTAAAGAATTATTCTAACATTTTTAAAGGGATCGATAGTGGCACTTCTACCAATATCAGTTTAAAAGTAGCTTTGGCAAGAAGTTCATCTGGCCCTAACCCGATCTTCCCAACAAGTGGATCAAATTTTTTGTTGAGCGGACAATTTACACTTCCTTATTCTTTGATGGGGATTACAAAACCGGGAGACAATCCATACAGGTTTCCTGAATTCCATAAATGGCGTTTCAATGGCGAATATTATGTTCCTTTAGGACAAGGCCATGGTGCTGATAAAAGCAAACAATTCATTTTAAAAGCAGCTGCTAAGTTTGGCTTTATTGGTAAATATAATAGAGATAAAGAAGTATCTCCATTTGAACGATTTCAAGTTGGTGATGCAGGATTAAGTAACAATTTTGCTTTACTGGGATATGATATCATTGCTCAAAGAGGGTATCCTGTTTACTCAAGTTCTGATCCAAAAGTGAATCCTGAAAATTTAACACCATCAGAATTTTTTACTATTTTCAATAAATACACTTTGGAATTAAGGTATCCTTTCAGCACAAATGCAAGCAGCACTATTTATGGATTAACTTTTTTTGAAGCTGCAAACGGATGGTACAAATTCAAAGATTATAATCCATTCAAATTGCGTCGTTCTGCCGGTGTTGGTATGCGTTTCTTTTTACCCATGTTTGGATTACTTGGATTTGATTATGGTATAGGTCTTGATAGAATTAAAAACGGCGAACCACTTAAGAGTGCTTTTAAATTTACCTTTATGTTAGGCCAGGAACCGGAATAATATTTATCTATTTGTAAAAAAACAATACAATGAAAAAAACATTATTTATTGCATTTTGCCTATTACTTGCTGCAGTGATCACAAATGCACAACGTTATGCTGTAATAGATTCAAAGTATATTCTTGAAAAATTACCAGAATACAAAGAGTCGCAAGGTAAACTTGATAAATTTAGCGAGCAATGGCAGCAGGAAATTGATAATAAGCAAGCAACCCTTGATAAAATGTATAAAGATTATGATGCTGAGCAGATTATGCTTCCAGATGATCTGAAAAAGAAAAGAGAAGATGAGTTGTTTAACCGAGAAAAGGAATTAAGAGACCTGCAAAAAAAACGTTTTGGGTTTGAAGGAGATCTTTTTAAAAAAAGACAGGAATTGATCAAACCTATACAGGACAGGGTTTACAATGCCATACAAAAGTTGGCAGTTGAAAAATCTTTCGATTTCATTTTGGATAAAAGTGAAGGAATTACTGTTATATTTGCCGACCCTAAACTTGACCGCAGCGAAGATGTGCTCAGATTTTTGGGTGTTAAATAAATTATAAAAAAAGTTTAGCAAGCAGCTAATCATTCATAAAAACAAACTATTATAAAGTATAAACAATAAAAAAGAACATGAAAAAATTATTTACTGTATTAGCTATTGCGTTTTTGGTTATAGGATTATCAAATATTAGTGTTGCACAAAATAAAATAGGATATATAGATACCCGTTTGCTTGTTTCTATTATGCCTGAAGCAAAAGCTGCTGATTCTGCATTGCAAGATTACCAGGCTTCATTAGAAGCTCAGGGTAAAGAATATATTACTGAATTCTCAGAAAAACAAGATGCTTACATTAAAGATTCTGCGAAATTTTCTGCAGCTACAAAAGAATTAAAAAATAATGATCTTGGTGCTTTGTATCAAAAAATACAAAACTGGAATGGTATCATGCAACAAATGATCGAAGAAAAACAACAAGTACTTACAACACCGATATACACTAAAGCTATTGACAATATTAAATTGGTAGCTAAAGAAAATGGTTATACATACGTGTTGGAAGCAGCAACATTACTTGTTATGCCTAATGGTGACGATCTACTGCCTTTAGTAAAAAAGAAATTGAATATTAAAGACCCAAAACCGGCAGCCGCTCCTAAACCAGTACAATAATTTCATCAAAATTTATATAACCACCTTCATTTATGAAGGTGGTTTTTTTATTTAATAGGTACAGTAATTAATTCTATTTTTGAGAATGGCTAATAAAGGAGCAATTGGTGTTTTTGATAGCGGTTACGGCGGATTAACTGTTTTGAAAGAAATAGTAAAAGCTTTACCGGAGTATGATTATATGTATTTGGGAGATAATGCACGAGCTCCTTATGGCCCAAGAAGTTTTACTACCGTTTATGAATATACGCTTCAGTGTGTGAAATGGTTTTTTGATCAAGGGTGCCCATTGGTAATACTTGCCTGTAATACAGCTTCTGCAAAAGCATTAAGAACGATCCAGCAGAATGATCTTGAAAAAATTGATCCTTCAAAAAGAGTATTGGGAGTTATCAGACCTACTACAGAAATAATTGGAAAAATCAGCGAAACGAATCATATTGGTGTATTAGGAACAACCGGCACAGTGCAATCCAACAGTTACCCGATAGAGATAGAAAAATTTTATCCTGATATAAAAGTTTACCAGGAAGCTTGTCCTATGTGGGTTCCTTTAGTAGAAAATAATGAACACAATATGCATGGGGCAGATTATTTTGTGAAGCGTCATGTCAATAATATAATGGATCGATCGGGGCAAATTGACACACTGTTGTTAGCCTGCACACATTATCCATTACTAATAGATAAGATTCGGCATTTTGTTCCTGCCAATATTAAGATCGTTTCACAGGGAGAAATAGTGGCGAAGAGCCTTGGAGATTATTTGAACAGGCACCCTGAAATTGACCAAAACCTGGCTAAAAATGCCCTGATCAGCTTTTTTACCACTGATTCTGCCGAGGATTTTGATAATCACGCCTCTATTTTTTACGGAAAACCTGTTAAATCCACCCATTTAACGCTCTAATCGGGCAATTAATTCAATTTCCTTATCAAGAATTCATAATTATTTACTACTTTTGCCGTCCTTTCACAATCAACGGGGATGGTGCCCCGAGTGATGTTTTAGAAATTAATTTTGTAAAAGGAAAAAACTAAGTAAAATGCCAGGTAAAAAAAGAACCTTTCAGCCCCATGTACGTCGTCGTAAATCGGTACATGGTTTTCGTCAACGTATGCAAACTGCTAATGGCCGCAAGGTTTTAGCTAGTCGCCGTAAAAAAGGACGTGTTAAATTAACAGTGTCTGACGAAAGATTTGGCAAAAAATAGAAATTAAGCATTGCTTAAGCAATCTAAAAATATTCAGCTCTCCTTTAGGAGGGCTTTTTTAATTTTGTATAATTGGAACCCAAAATACGATATACACTTAGTGCCACTGAGCGCCTCAAAAGTAGGAAACTGATCGACCATTTATTTAAAAGCGGCGTATCATTTTCTGCCTTTCCGTTTAGAGTAATTTATCTGTTACATGAAGGTGAAGTGCCTGCCGTAAACTATCCATTACAAGCAGGCTTTACTGCAAGCAGTAAAAACTTTAAGCATGCAACAGATAGGAATAGGATCAAAAGATTAATGAGAGAGGCTTATCGTTTACAGAAAAATAATTTATTCGATCTGGTAAATGATGCTGATAAAAAGTTAGCCATATTTTTTATTTATAACGGTAATGAAATTCCTGAATATACTGTTGTGCATGCTAAAATGCAAAAGGCATTAAAACAAGTTCAAAAATTATTGAATGAAAATATTGCTTCAAATACTTAGCTTTCCTTTTATTGTTGCAATAAAATTATACCAATGGATAATATCTCCGTGGCTGGGAAGTAAATGCAGGTTTACACCAACCTGCTCTCAATACGGAATTGAAGCATTAAAAAAATATGGCCCCTTTAAAGGATTGTGGCTAACGGCAAGGCGTATTGCACGCTGTCATCCATGGGGTGATCATGGACATGATCCTGTACCATAATTAATATATATATTCAAAGGAAGAAGAGCCGGAATATCCTTCCGATGTAAATTCGATTTTTTTCAGCAACCCTTTACTATCATACTCATATTTTTCAGTTCCAGGATAATCTCCCTCTCTTTTTTTAGAGGTCATTTTATTTTTAGCATCGTACGTAAACTGCTCAGTGAATTTCACACCTCCATTTTTTGGAATTGAAAACTTTTTAATTAATAATTTTTTACTGTTATAAACATATTTGATTACCGTTCCATCAGGTATGGTTGATTGTAATATTTGCCCATCCTTATTGTAAAGATCAACATCTTTCATCCCAAATTGTTCATCTGTGAATGTTGATGTATAACTCCCATCTGGTTTATAAGAGTAAATGGTAATGCCTTTTTGGGTCCCGTCTGCATTGTATTCAGTTATTTTAGTTGGCTTTACATTTTTGTTGTATTCAATTACATAGTACCATGTTCTAAGGCCTCCAGAATATTCAGCAGTATCATTGCCCTGAGCATCATAATAAGTTTCTGATTTAGTAGAAATTTCAGAACCTTGCTCCTGATGTGTAGTAATGATCTTTTTTATCTTTTTCGTTTTTATTTCTGCAGGTATAGGCCTTTGTGCAAAAACATTGATAGAAATAATAAAACTTATTAAGGTGATTAAAAATTTCTTTAACATAGAATAATATTATTTATCCAAAATACGAATAAAAACAAAAAAGCTGCAACATTCTGTGTTGCAGCTTTAAAAATATATTGCTAATTGAATTAACCTTTAAAACGTTCAGCTACTTTACTCCAGCTAACTACGCTCCAAAACGCTGCTAAATAATCAGCACGGCGATTTTGATATTTCAAGTAGTAAGCATGTTCCCATACGTCACAACCTAAAATTGGTGTGCCTTTTACTTCAGCAACATCCATCAGCGGATTGTCCTGATTTGGAGTAGATGAAACTTCTAGTTTACCATCTTTTACGATAAGCCAAGCCCAGCCGCTGCCAAATCTTGTCATACCTGCGTTGGCAAATTTTTCTTTGAATGCATCGAATGAACCAAAAGCTGCATCAATTGCCGCTGCAAGATCTCCAGAAGGAGTACCGCCTGCATTTGCAGCAAGACTTTCCCAGAAGAAAGTATGATTCCAATGTCCACCACCGTTATTTCTTACAGCAGGACTGATGCTGCCAGCAGCAGCAACCAATTCTTCCAAAGATTTATTTTCGTTAGGAGTGCCTGCAATAGCTTTATTTAAATTATCTACATACGCCTGATGGTGCTTGCCATGGTGTATCTGCATAGTAGTTGTGTCAATATGTGGCTCTAATGCGTCGTGTGCATATGGTAAAGCCGGTAATGTGAATGCCATAGTTATTTGTTTTAAATTATTGATTGGGAAACAAATTTACTATCTAATTACTTAGAAACAAATCTATAATTGTTTGTTTTCGCAATTCGCAAACTTATCTCCTGGCTTTAAAGAAATCTTTTATCAATTGAGCACATTCATCTTTTAATATGCCACTGATAAGTTCAGTTTTGGGATGGAAGGGGTTATTGTTAGTAGTATTTTTTTTATATCCATTCTTTTCATCGTCAGCGCCCCAGACAATCCTGCCGATCTTGCTCCAATATAAGGCACCACAGCACATAAGGCAAGGCTCAATGGTGACATACAAGGTTGCCTCGGGCAGATATTTACTTCCTAAAAAATTAAATGCTGATGTTAATGCAATGATCTCAGCATGAGCTGTGCTATCTGAAAGTTTTTCTACCTGGTTATATCCTTTTGCAATGACACGGTTATTCATAACAACAATAGCGCCGATTGGCACTTCGTCTTCATCAAAAGCTCGTTTAGCCTCTTTTAATGCCATCTGCATATATTGCTCATCCGTCATGAAATAGTTTTATGGTATCTTGCTAAATAATAAAAATAAAGATTATTCAATGACATTACGTCAAAAGTTTTTACAATTCGTTTATCCTATATGGATGTTACTTGCAAAGCTGATAGGAAAGGCGAAGCCTGTGCAAACAAATACTCTAAACGTTGAACCTATTCAATCTTTTTATGATCTGCAGGCTCTTAAAAATAACAAAACCTTATTTCCATTTTCAAGTTTGAAAAATAAAAAAGTACTGATCGTAAATACAGCATCTGATTGTGGGTATACCAATCAATATGCTGAATTAGAAAAATTATATCAATTGCACAAAGATAAATTGATGGTGTTGGGTTTTCCTGCAAATGATTTTAAAGAAGAAGAGAAAGGGAGTGATGAGGAGATCGCTGTTTTTTGCAAAGTTAATTTCGGAGTGAGCTTTCCGATCATGCAAAAAAGTGTAGTAGTTAGGAAAAATGATCGACACGAAGTATATAAATGGCTTACTGATCCCAACAAAAATGGGTGGAATAAACAATCCCCTACATGGAATTTTGCAAAATACCTAATTGATGAGTATGGGGTATTAACGCATTATTTCGAACCTTCTGTTTCACCGCTAAGTGATGAAGTGAAAGATCCTGTCGGTAAATAGTTTTAGCAATTTGAATGATTTTGAGGGTATTTGCCGGCAAGTCATAATCTTTATAAAATCTTTATACGCTTTATCAATTGTTTTATAATCTGCTTATAGCTTATAGTTTACTTTTGTTCTGTCAAAGTAAAGAAAATGACAAAATATTTATTACATAAAGTAAGTAGACCTAAGCAATACTTGATAAGTATATTATTGGTTTTAGCAGTAGCTGCTTTTTGTTACTCCTTTTCTGCATATGTTGGCTATAGGGTAGTTGCTTTTATTTTATTGGTGACGATTTCTTTATTAGCCGTTGTTTTTGATATTTTGCCTGTATTGGTTTCTGCAATACTTACAGCATTGGTCTGGAACTTCCTTTTTATTCCTCCTCATTTTACTTTCAGAATTTCATCTACAGAAGATAGAATTTTATTTTTAATGTATTTTGTAATAGCATTGATCAATGCAGCCTTGACTTATAAAATAAGGCAAATAGAAAAAATTGCCGGGCAAAAGGAAGAAAAAGCTAATACCATTAAACTTTATAATACGCTGCTTAATTCACTTTCGCATGAATTGAGGACACCAATTGCTACAATTATAGCAGCTACTGATAATTTACAAACCAATAGCAAAAATTTATCGCCACTACAAAATAATGAATTGGTAGAAGAAATTTCCAAAGCTTCTTTCAGATTAAATAGCCAGGTGGATAATTTATTAAATATGTCGAGAATAGATTCGGGCATTATTCAACCTAAAAAAGATTGGTGTGATGTGGAGGAAATAATTTACAATACAGTAAAAAAAGTTGAAGAAAATAATAATGTACGCAAAATAAGTATCAATGTTAACCCATCTATTCCTTTGTTTAAATTAGATAGTGGAATGTTAGAGCAGGTAATTTATAATATTTTAAATAATGCTGTTATATATACATCTCCAGATAGCAGAGTTGATGTGATTGCACAATGCTATACAGATGTTTTGCAAATTATTATTGAAGATAATGGAGCAGGGTTTCCGGAAAATGAAATTGATAATGTGTTCAATAAATTTTACCGTTTAAAAAATAGTAAACCTGGGGGCACTGGCCTGGGGTTATCTATTGTAAAAGGCTTTACAGAAGCAATGGGAGGAACAGTACAGTTGGAAAATATTAATACTGGTGGCGCAAGGTTTACGATCAGTATTGCTACCGAAACATCTTACCTTAAAAATTTAAAAAATGAATAAGGCGGAGATATTAATTATTGATGACGAAGCGGCTATACGCAAATTGCTGGAGATTACTTTGCAGAGCAATGATTATTCTATAACTCATGCCGGAACAGCAAAAGAAGGACTTATTGCGGCAGCGAATCATCCTCCTGATCTTATTATTTTAGATCTGGGTTTGCCCGATGAAAGTGGCCATTCCGTTTTAGTCCAACTAAGAGAATGGTATACTAATCCAATTATTATTTTATCGGCATTGACGAATGAAGAAGATATTGTAAAAGCATTAGACAATGGAGCGAACGATTATCTGGTAAAACCATTTAGAACCGGTGAACTTTTGGCACGTATACGATCAGCATTACGAGGGAATATAAATACAGATAATACCCCTATAATTATTTGTGGAGATATTCAGATAGATCTGCTAGCAAGATCAGTGAAGAAGAAAGAAGAGATAGTAAAACTAACAGCAACAGAATATAATTTACTTTCTCTATTTGCAAAAAATGAAGGAAAGGTTTTAACACATCAATATTTATTAAAAGAAGTTTGGGGGCCGGGTTATATTAATCAATCTCAATACCTGAGAGTATTTATTGCACAACTCAGAAAAAAAATTGAAACTGATGCTAACCGGCCTGAAATAATTGTTACAGAATCAGGTATTGGTTATCGTTTTGTAATAAAAGAATAATCACCATTACATATTAAATTTTAAAAATGAATTCAAATCATAAAAGTTTGAACAGGGTAACTATTGCCTCATTGTTAGTAGCATTAGGAATTATTTATGGAGATATTGGTACAAGCCCATTGTATGTTTTAAAGGCTATAGTCGGAGATAGGCCAATTAATGAAACACTTGTATTTGGAGGAGTTTCTTTGGTATTCTGGACTTTGTTTTTTCAAACTACAGTAAAATATATATGGCTCACTTTGAGAGCAGACAACCATGGCGAAGGGGGTGTCTTTTCTTTATTTGCGTTGGTAAAACGCTATAATAAAAAATTAGCCATTATAACAATATTAGGGGCTACCACTTTGTTAGCTGATGGGATCATAACACCGCCTATCTCCATTGCTTCAGCAATAGAAGGGTTGGGTACTGTTAATGGGTTGGAACATATTTTTGCTCCGGGCAGTTCTATAACAATTGGTATTGTGATTGCAATTATTTCTTCGCTTTTCTTTTTTCAACGATTTGGTACACAAAATATTGGTAAAGCATTCGGTCCTGTAATGACCATTTGGTTTACTATGTTATTGGTAGTAGGGATAAAAGAATTGATTCATTCTCCCAATGTATTAAAATCTTTAAATCCATATTACGGATATCAATTGCTGGTAAATTATCCAAAAGGGTTTTGGTTGTTAGGGGCAGTGTTCTTAGCTACTACCGGAGCAGAGGCATTGTATAGCGATCTTGGTCATTGCGGTATAAAAAATATTCGCATCACATGGATCTTTGTAAAAATCAGTTTGGTGATAAATTATATTGGACAGGCGGCATGGGTAATGAATTTAAAATCCCCCACATTAAATGGGTTAAATCCTTTTTTTGAAATGATGCCACATTGGTTTTTAGTTCCAAGTATTATTATTGCTACTGCTGCGGCTATTATCGCATCGCAGGCTTTGATCAGTGGTTCGTTTACGTTAGTAAGTGAAGCAATGAATTTAAATTTCTGGCCAAGAGTTACTGTAAAACAGCCCTCAGATATTAAAGGACAAATATATATTCCGAGTGTAAATACAATTTTGTGGTTTGGTTGTGTTTTGATGATCATATATTTCAAAACATCTTCATCAATGGAAGCCGCTTATGGTTTTTCAATTGCCATCGCTATGATGATGACAACGGTATTGCTTAATTTTTATCTGAAATTCAGGTTGAAATGGAATCAGATATATGTCACGCTTGTAATTGGCTTATTTGCTATTATTGAAACATCTTTTTTTATTGCTAATGTTGCCAAAATACAAGAACGTTGGATGTTTCTGTTCTTTGAATTATTTATTTTCATGATCATGTATGTTTGGTATTATGCTAGAAAAATAAATAATCGATTTACTAAGTTTGTTGACCTGGGAAAATATACGCCACAATTGATCGAATTAAGTACGGATGATTCAATTCCAAAATTTTCGACACATCTCATTTATCTGACGAAAGCGAACAGCCGTACGCAAATCGAAGAAAAACTAATGAAGTCGATCTTTTCAAAAAAACCTAAAAGAGCTGATGTATACTGGTTTGTACATATTAATCGTACGGAAGAGCCATTTACGATGAGTTATAATGTTTCAGAATTGGTAGATGATAAAGTGATAAAAGTTAATATCAATATCGGTTTTCGTATTCAACCAAAAACGGAAATGTATTTTAAAAAAATTGTTCAGGAATTAGTGACAAATAAAGAGTTGAACTTGCATATTCGACCTGATGGGTCTACAAAGTATAATAATGAACCCGATTTTAAATTTGTTGTAATAGAAAAATTTATTTCTGTTGAAAATGAATTTGCATTAAAAGATAGCCTTTTATTACAGGCTTATTTTAAACTTAAAAGTCTTGGCCAAAGAGATGAAAAAGCTTTTGGTCTTAATAAAAGCGATGTGATTATTGAGGAGATACCGTTGGTCTATCAATTACCACAAAAAATTGAATTAGTAAGAAACTAATAGATATGTAAATTGTAGAAATGCACGGTATTAATCTATCGGGCATTTTTCATGATAGTTGATCAACTCAATCGGAGTTTTTTCAAATTCATAACCTGCGTATTTTTTTACCACTTCATCTAATACAGCAACAATTTCTTCAACAGTATTTAATGTTACCAATTGTAAACGATAATCTTTAATGCCCGGTAATCCTTTTAAATAATTGGTATAATGACGACGCATTTCAAAGATGCCTACTACAGGCCCTTTCCATTCGTAAGATTTATGTAAATGCTTTTTGCAAACTTCAACTCTGTCTTCAATCGAAGGAGAAGGAAGTATTTCACCTGTTTTAATATAATGTTTTATCTCATCAAAGATCCATGGATAACCGATTGCAGCTCTGCCGATCATCACTCCATCTACGCCATACTTATTTTTATATTCAACAGCTTTTTGTGGACTATCAATATCACCATTGCCAAAAATTGGAATTTTAATTCTTGGATTATTTTTTACTTTACCTATCAATTCCCAATCAGCTTCCCCTTTATACATTTGTGAACGTGTACGTCCATGAATAGCCAGCGCTTTAATGCCAACATCTTGCAAACGTTCTGCTACTTCTTCAATATTCTTTGTGTTATCATCCCAACCTAATCTTGTTTTTACAGTAACAGGTAATGATGTTGATTTTACAACGGCACTGGTTAAACGCACCATTAGGTCAACATCTTTTAACACACCTGCACCTGCTCCTTTTAGTGCAACTTTTTTTACGGGGCAACCAAAATTGATATCTAACAGATCAGGATTGGTAACGTCAACAATTTTTGCAGCCAATGCAAGACTTTCTTCATCGCCACCAAATATTTGTATCCCAACAGGTTTTTCGTAATCGAAAATGTCTAATTTTTTTCTGCTTTTAATAGCATCTCTAATCAGCCCTTCGCTACTGATAAATTCTGTGTACATAAGGTCTGCACCCTTGTCTTTACAAACGGCACGGAACGGAGGATCGCTTACATCTTCCATAGGTGCAAGGAGTAACGGAAAATCAGGTAGTTCTATCTTATCTATATAAATCATTCTGCTGCAAAATTATTTAACTAATACCAAATAACCCCATGCCGGCAAATTTATTATATCATTCCCCCTTAATTCGTATTTAATACCCGTAAATAATTCATTATAAATACCTTTCTCGTATTGGGAGTTAAGTTTGACTGTAACTGCTTTGTCACTCATATTAATTATAGGGATCACCTTGGCTCCATTTTTTTCCCGACTGAATGAAATGACCTGTGTTAATTTATCGTTGTATATCCTGATCATTTCTCCACCCCATTCTCCATTCCACAAAGCTTGGTTTGTATGTTTTAATTCAAATAATTTTTTATAGATATCATAAAATGAATGTTGTTTCCATTCGATCAGATCTTTTTCAAAAAAGGCAAGGGATCTGTTTAATCCTGCTTCTTGTCCGCTATATACAAGCGGCATACCATTCACTGTACAAGCTAATACCATACACGCTGGTAAACCATCACCAAAATTTGAATATTGATTTCCTTCCCAACTATTCTTATCATGATTTTCAGTAAATGTCATACGGTAACCATCTTTTGGAAAAGTGCTTACGTCATGTGCCATATATTCAATTAAACCACCAATACCTTTTTTCCCAATTGTTGCCGCATGCATTTTATCCCATAAGCTCCACGAATAGGTCATGTCAAAAGCATTTTTATGCATGTCTCTGGCTTCCCATTCAGCCAACATAAATACAGGTTTGATCGCATCCAATTCTTTTCTGACATTATCCCAAAAGTCTACAGGAATAAATCCCGCAACATCACAACGGTATCCATCAATATCAGTTTCTTTGACCCAATACTTTAATACATCTGTCATGTATTTTCTTATGCCGGGTTGATCGTAATCAAAATCAATTACATCATCCCAATCATACCAGGGTGTAGGTTGAAAATTTCCTTCAGGAGTTTTAGTATACCATTCAGGATGTTTGGTTGCTAATTCATTATCCCATGCAGAATGGTTAGCTACCCAATCAACGATCACATGCATTCCCATTGAATGAATTTTTTTTACCAGTGCAATAAGATCTTCTTTAGTTCCTAATTGTGGATTTACGCCATAATAATCTTTTACGGAATAATAACTACCCAGCGATCCTTTTCTGTTCTTTTCGCCGATTGGATTGATCGGCATGAGCCAGATAATATCAATACCTAATTCTTTTAATCTGGGTAAATGATTTTCAAATGCCCTGAAAGTTCCTTCTGGTGTATATTGCCGCACATTTACTTCGTAGATAGTTGCATTCTTACTCCATTCGGGGTGTTTAACCTCGACATATTTTTTGGGTATATACTGATTTGTGTCGGTGGTTGACTGTTCTGTTTTTGAATGGGTTGCATTATTACACGAAAGCAAAGAAATCATTGCAAATACGAAGATGACAAGTGAGATGTGCTTTTTCATATTTTAATTTTAACCGTTGATCAATAATAAATGTTGCAGCAAACTATTTCATATTAAATTTACACCTAAATAATTTTATTAATGGAATATAGAAGTGTAAAAGGACATACAGGCGGCACACAATTAGGGATATTGATCGGGTTGATCAGCGTTGGTTTTATTTTAACAGGGATAACGCAAATTTTTCTGGGTTACAAAGCCATGGGAACAACTTCAATACCCTTCTCACAAATTGGAGATGCTATGACCAAGGCATTAATGAAGCCGGAGAATTCTTTCTATCTGCAGCTTTCACAAATATTGGGCACCTTCTTTTTATTATTTCTGCCTGCCTTTGGTTTTATATTTATTTGCCATAGAAAAATATCATGGGCTGGGTTTAATAAACATTTTAGCTTGGCACAAATTGGGGTTGCATTTTTAATTATTATGTGCGCTACTTTTTTTGCAAGCCCTTTTGCTGATCTGACCCGATCCGCCTTATCGCATTTTCCCGACATGAATAACAAAGCGATCAGTTTAGAAAAAATGTACAATGATGCAGTAGCTGCAATGAGTGGGTTGAGCACATGGCCTGAGTTTTTTATCGGCATCTTGATGGTAGCTTTTTTTCCTGCTTTATTCGAAGAATTATTTTTTAGAGGCGTAATACAAAATTTCTTAGTAAAATGGACAAAAAGGCCTGTTATAGCAATTGTGATAACTTCTATTGTTTTTAGTTTGATTCATTTTTCTTTCTATCTATTTATCAGCAGGTTTATTTTAGGATATGCTTTAGGCTTACTTTTTCATAAAAGCAAGAATATCTGGGTAAACACATTTGCCCATTTCATGAATAATTTTTTAGCCCTTGTGCAATTATTTTATCTTAATAAAACAAAGCATACGAAGATTGATGTTAATGACATGGATGTACCAATGCCTTTGTGGAGTGTTGCGATAACATTGGCCATACTTGTAGGGTTATTTATTTTGTTTGAAAAATTAAGTGTTAAGAACCGTGAACTTATTGAAGCAAAGGAGGCGCTTGAAATTCCACGCAGTAATAACCCTTTTCCCAATTATGAATAAATTTTATGGCATTAAATAAAGCAACCTTAAAAACCCGTTCTTTAACAGCAGCAGTTTTTGTAGTAGTAATGCTCACTGCATTGTTCTGGAATTTCTGGAGTTTTCTTGTGCTATTCACTTTCATTCATATTGGATGCTGGATGGAATTTGTAAATCTTTTGAAAAAGATATATCCTTCTACATTTAAAAAATATGTACTACTGGGCTTGTTGTACATTACGTTGCCTATTTTATTACTTACAGATCTTGCTACAAATTGGAGATATAGCACGGCTATTGATTATACTCATGGCACTTACTCTTATTTATTTCCATGTGCAATTATTTTTTCTATCTGGATAAACGATACCATGGCTTATCTAGTTGGATCGTTGATCGGTAAAACACCTTTCTCAAAAATATCTCCTAAAAAAACCTGGGAAGGAACTATTGGGGGGGCATTGCTGGCAATAATAGTTATTGGAATTCTAGGATATTATATACCTGTTGCAAAAAAAATAGCCCCTCAGCATTGGGTTGCGATAGCAGCTATATGTGCAGTGTTTGGCACCCTTGGTGATCTATTGGAAAGTAAGATCAAAAGGATGGCCAATGTAAAAGATAGCGGTTCTCTTATGCCCGGACATGGCGGCCTCTTAGACAGATTTGATTCCTTATTAGTGGCCATACCATTTGTTTGGTTTTATGTGAGATTTGTAGTTATAGAATGATCTTTTGGAAAGATTACTTCGGCTACAACTTTTAACTGTGCTTCATTTGACATATATTTGCTGCTCAATTTTAAATATGACAATTCACAGAGAAGGATATAAAAGTATAGCGATCGGAGCCCTCATTTTCGGAGCTATCAACCTCATCTTTTTTTACTTTTTAAGTGCAGGTATTCCTTGGTTGGGTTGGCTGGTTTTTTTCGCAACGCTTTTTTTATTGCTTTTCCTTATCTCTTTTTTCAGGGTGCCAAATCGTAAACATACTGTAGATAATAATTTGATCATTGCCCCTGCGGATGGAAAAGTAGTAGTAATTGAAGAAGCTGTTGATAGTGAGTACTTTAAAGATAAAAGATTACAGGTATCTATTTTTATGAGCCCGGCAAATGTGCATGTAAACCGTAACCCATTAAGTGGAGATGTAATTTACAATCAGTACCATAAAGGGAAATATTTAGTGGCCTGGAATCCGAAATCATCTACAGAAAATGAAAGGCATAGTGTAGTAATTAGGAACGGTAATACAGAAGTTTTGGTAAAACAAATTGCCGGAGCACTTGCAAAAAGAATAGTGAATTATTTAAGTGTTGGACAGAAAGTGAAACAAACAGAAGAGATGGGTTTTATAAAATTCGGTAGCAGGGTAGATCTTCTTTTGCCTGTTGGCACTAAAGTGAACGTATCATTGAATGAAGTAGTACAGGGTGGTGTAACAGTAATTGCTACAATTAATCAGTAATTTATCATTTTTTAATAAAAACGAATTATGAAAAAAGTATTCTTATTAGCTACAGCAGCTTTATTAGTATCAGGTGTAACATTTGCTGATCATGGTAAAAGAAAAAAGAAGTGTTGTAAAAAAGAAAAGAAATGTGGTACTACACCTCGTGCTTGCCACAAGAAAAAAGCTGCAACTGCAACTTTATAAGATTTTCAAAAGCATACAAAGCCTTTCATTTTTGAGAGGCTTTTTTATTTAAAAAATTGTCAATAATTCTTTCAAATTATTAATGGTATAAGTAGGTTTTAAAGTGGTGGTTGCATTAATGTGATTTACAAAAATGCAGTCCATGCCAGCATTCATTGCACCCTGTATATCAGCTTCCTGGTTATCTCCCAACATAATACTATCATTCAAACTTGCACCTGCTTTATGCAAAGCATATTCAAAAATTTCTTTTTTGGGTTTTAAGCTATTGCTTGTTTCAGAAGTAATTACATGTTCAAAGTATGGATCAAGTCCACTGCTTTTTAATTTGTTCCATTGCACTTTTTCAAAACCATTAGTTATAAGATGAAGCTTATATTTTTTTTCAGTAAGATAATTCAGCACTTCGATGGTATCAGGAAACAATTGCTTTTTAAAAGGCAGGATCTCTAAAAAACTTGCACTCATTTTGTTTGCCAAAATTTCATCACCAATCTTAAATTCAAGTAGTGTCCGCCACATTCTTTTCCATTTAAGTTCTTCTGCGGTGATAGTTCCATTATGGTATTTACCCCACAAAATTTCATTGTGATGAAGGTAATGCGTATAAAAATTTTCAAAAGAGGTTATGCCAATCTTATCTAATTCAAAAATGGAATATATCTCGGTTAAAGATTCTCTTGCATTTGTATCAAAATCCCATAAAGTATGATCAAGATCAAAGAAGAGGTGATTGTATCGACGCATTAAAAAAGTATAAAATTATTGGATTGATGTGAATTGTAACTTTACAATTCTAATGCAAGATAACAATTAACCATGAATGTAATTATTACCGGGGCAAGCAAAGGAATGGGTAAAGCTTTAGCGATGGCTTTTGCAAATGAAGGTGCCAATCTTTTCTTATGTGCAAGAACTGAAAATGTATTGGCTGCAACTGCAAATGAAATAAAAAAGAAATATCCTTCTATTACAGTTAAGATCAAAGCTTGTGATCTGGCTATCAAACAAGTAGCACAAGACTTTGGTAAATGGGCTTTGGCAGAAGGAGGTTCAATTGATATCTTAGTAAACAATGCAGGCTTATTCTTACCCGGAGATACTTATAATGAACCTGATGGGACGCTTGAAAATATGATCGAGACAAATTTGTACAGTGCTTATTATTTGACAAGAGAAATTGTGCCTGCTATGATCGAAAAAAAGAAAGGCCATATTTTTAATATCTGTTCTGTTGCTTCTTTAGAAGCTTATCCCGGAGGAGGAAGTTATGGCATTAGCAAATTTGCTTTAATGGGCTTCAGCAAAAATTTGAGACATGAATTAAAGGAACATTATATTAAAGTGTCTGCAGTATACCCGGGTGCTGTTTTAACTGATTCATGGAAAAATTTTGATAACTCTGATAATCGTATCATGGAGGCAGAAGATATTTCAGCAATGATCATAGCTGCTACTAAATTATCTCCACAGGCCGTAGTTGAAGATATTATTTTAAGACCGCAGTTAGGAGATCTTGGCTGATCTAATTCTCAGTAAATTTATAACCGACCCCTCTTACAGAATGAAAATATTTTGGGTTGCGGCTATCTTCTTCAAAATATTTTCTAAAGCTTAAAATAAAATTATCGATGGTACGTGTAGTTGGATAAACATTGTATCCCCAAACAGCTTGTAATATCTTTTCCCTGGTTACTACTTCGTTCTTATTTTCAATTAATAACTTCAGCAACATAATCTCTTTTTTTGTCAGCGTGATCTTGTCACCATCTTTAGTGATACATTCCAAAGCCTTAAAGTCAATTGTATTTTTTCCGAATTGATATTCTAACCCCAATGGTGTTCTTGTTGCCAGTCTTCTGCTTTTAAGCACAAGCTTACTTACACGTAATAATAATTCTTCGAGGTTGAAAGGTTTTGTAAGATAATCATCGGCACCTTTTTTTAATCCAAGCACCCTGTCTGCACTGCTGTTCTTTGCACTTAAAATTAAAATTGGGATATCATTATTCTGAAGTCGTATGTTTTCGCAAACACTGATACCATCCAGTTCAGGAAGCATTACATCTAATATGATCAGATCAAAATGTTCATGTTGTACTGCTTCCAATGCCTCAACGCCATCATATACACCCGTTACTTCATAGTTTTCCAATTCAAGATTCAGCTTTAAAGCCTCTTGCAGGTTTTCTTCATCTTCTACTAATAATATGGAAACTTTTTTTTCACTCATATTGATGCCGGGCTGAAATTAACCATAAAAATACACCCTGTTGGGTTGTTGTCTGTCATGGAAATGTTTGCATTATGCTGTTCAGCGATCTTTTTTGTAAGATATAAACCTAACCCGGTTCCTTTTGCTCCTCTTGTGGCAGCATTTCCAACCCTGTAATATTTATCAAATATCTTTTTCTTTTCCTGGTGCTCAATTCCTTTGCCCATGTCCTTAACTGATAGTAACACACGATTGTTCTTTTGAGTAAGTTCAATCGTAATAGGTGATTCTTTTGGAGAATATTTTATTGCGTTATCAATTAGATTATTGATAGCCATCTGTAGTAATAATCTGTCTCCAATAATAAAGAGTTCGTTTGTAATCTGATGTTCAATACTCCGTTGTGGAAAGCGTAATTGGAAGTCATGCACACATTCATTTACAAGCTCACTAAAATTTATTTCTTCTTTCGTAATGGAATAACCGCCTGCCTCAATTTGTGAAGCAAGCAACATATTGTTACATAAGGTATTCAAACGGTTAGCTTCCTGTATAGTATTCTGAATTAGCTTTTGCTGCTGAGCATCTTCCAGTTTTCTTCGTTGTAAAGTTTCTAAATTTAGTTTTGTAACAGCAATGGGTGTTTTCAATTCATGTGTAATGGCCATCATGAAATTCTGTTGTTGTTGAGAAGATTTGAATTGATTGCGTACAGCTCTGTAAATAAAAACTGCTCCTGCAAGAATGAGTAATAAAAAAATTGCTCCTTCACCTACATATTGGGCTGTTTTTCTTTTTTCAACGTCTTTGATAGCTGCGACCAGATCAAAATACCTTGCATTATCTTTATTGATCTCAGATATTTTATACAAAGCCATTTGATGATTCTGTGTGCTCAATGCAATGAACCACCATACCAATGCGGCAACAATGTATATTAATAGGAACCAATATACAATGAAAATAAATTTTAGCCGTCTTGTTTTATAGAATGAAAATGGCATGATCAAGGTTTATTCTTATTTCACTTTCTCTACTCTTATTCCAATGCTCATTACATTTGGAAGAGGGTTCTCTCTCATTATCTGCGCCACCGCAAAATTATATTTACCAGGCTTGTTAAACCTAATGGGCCCATTGGTAACAGATCTTCGTAATTCCCATATATCATCCATGCCGGTACCTTCCCAGCCTTTTGAATCAGTTCCTAGCTGCAGGTCAAAGCGCTGAAATTTCATAGTATCTGCAGGAGATTGTGAGCCAATATTTAGCCAGATATTATTATATTTATAAGCATCCGTATGCCTGAGTACTACATACAAATTATATTCTGAAGCGGTGTCGGTGATATCAAAGCTAAAAGCGGGTTGAAAATTATAGCTCCATTTATGATCAGGAATGGTCGCATTTTTTTCGAACACATCCAATTGCGTACAACCTGTAAATGCAATTATAAACAGCAAGCTGTAAGCAATAAATGATCTTTTTCCTTTCACCATATTGTTTTTCGCAAAAATAGCAAACTCTTTCTAAGTGTATGCAGAGTTGCAGCAGATTAAAAATTACAGCACATTCAAAATTTGTTCCTTAGCTTTTTCTAATTCATCTTTCATTGTTACAACACATTTTTGTATCTCAGCATCGTATGCTTTGCTGCCGGTTGTGTTTATTTCTCTCCCGATCTCCTGTATAATGAAAGATAATTTTTTACCCTTAGCCTCATCGTCATTTTTTAATAACTGCCTGAAATAATCGCAATGCTGCTTAAGCCGCACTTGTTCTTCATGAATATCTATTTTTTCGATATAATAGATCAACTCCTGCTCAAGGCGATTACCATCATAATTTTCTTTTCCTACATGCGCTTCTAATAACTGTGTGATCTCTTCCCTTATTCTTTTAATACGATTTGGTTCAAGCTTAACGATCGATTCTTCCTGTTCATTGATGTTATTGATGCGTTTAAGCAGGTCGCTTTCAATGCTGGCCCCCTCATCTATCCTGTGTTGATTCAGCTCTGTTAAAGCGCCTTGCAATACATTTTTAAATTGCTCAAAATCCTGATCATTTAAAATATCATTGGTAGGTGTAACTACTTCAGGTAATCTTAGTAAAGCGCTTAACACAGAGTTTGTATCTATTTTTAATTCTGCAGACAATTGTTCTATCTGGTTGTAATATGCCTTTATAAGATCTGTATTAATATTTACAGGTTTAGAAGTGCCATTTTGTTTAATTGTAATTATACAATCTATGGTCCCACGTACTAATTGTTCCTGCAAAATATTCCTGATCTCAAATTCGTACGGACGTAATAAGGGAGGTAAACGGAGTTGCATTTCAAATTGCTTTCCATTCAGCGATTTTACTTCAACCAAAAAGGTTTTGTCATTTACAGTTTGTTCGGCTCTTCCAAACCCGGTCATTGATTTTAGCATCTTTAAATTCTATTGTATTTTGGCTACAAGTTATATGTTTTTATCTTAATCGTTAGCGCTAAAAAGGAGGTGGTAGATCTCCTTTTCAGAAAACATCCTCATTTCCCCAGGCTGCAACCCTTCAATGGTACATTTTTCTATTCTATGCCTGATAAGACGTAGGGTTGGGAAGCCCACCGCAGCTGTCATTTTCCGTACTTGCCTGTTTTTGCCTTCTGTAAGCATTATTTTTATCCAGGATGTAGGGATGTCTTTTCTGAACCTGATAGGTGGGTTTCTATCGGGTACTTTTGGAGGTGAATTGAATGTTTTTGCAACACATTTTTTTGTTTGATACCACTTTCCATCTATAGTTATTGTTACACCGGTTTGTAAATTAGTTAATGCCTCATTTGTAATTGTACCATCCACCTGAACCCAATACTCTCTATTATGTTTATACGCCGGATTTAATAAAAGATTATTTATCTTTTTATCGTTAGTAAGAATTAATAAACCTTCACTATCATAATCCAATCTTCCAACAGGATAAACATCGTTAGGGACATCAAAAAAATCTTTTAATGTTTGTTTGCCTTCTTGTGCGCTGAATTGCGTTAAGACATTAAATGGTTTGTAAATGACAAAATATTTATTCAAAATAAAATGATAAGATGAAAAATTATTCTCTGAATATTATAGTAAAGTAAATTAAAAAAAATCGTTTATGAGAAGTTATAAAAATAAGAAAGCCCGACATTTGATAGCCGAGCTTTGTTATATGGATGGGTTAGTAAGTACCAGGAAATAAATTTCCTTACACAATATTAAAAATAATTTTGTCTAATCAAAAATAAAATGGAACAAATTTTATTAACATTTTAAAACTGCTTGTGGATAAGGCAAGTGGTTTGTAGTAGGTCTTCTATAGTTTTATCGAGTGATATAATTAGAAAGTGTATTTGATTTAAAAAATTCGATCGCTTGAAACTATTGATTTCACAAGTGTTTCCGAGAATTCGTTTTTTATTTTATAACGCAACATAAGTTTTTAATTTATTATTATGTTTGTTTTTTTTGATGATTTTTCTGTCAGTATTGAGCCAAAAAAAGATTCAATTTTTTTTGCAACAACTGTTGCTTTTTGCCCAAAAAAGGCATGAATTCTTTTATATAGCCTATAATATCAAACCATATTACCTTTACGAAAATTTTAATTATGCAATTTCCTTCTCCTGTTTCAGTTAAATGGATCGCTGAATTTATAGATGCTACATTAGTTGGTGATAGTAATTTATCAGCAACCGGTATCAATGAAATTCATAAAGTTGAAAGAGGCGATCTGGTATTTGTTGATCATCCAAAATATTATGACAAGTGTATTAATAGCAATGCAACTTTTATTATTATCAATAAAAAAACAGAATGCCCTGATAATAAAGTTTTATTGATAACAGAAAATCCATTTGATGCGTATTGTAAAATTGTAAATCATTTCAGACCTTTTTTACCTTCAGTAAAACCAATCAGCGACACTGCAAAAATTGGAGAAGGAACTTATATTTATCCAAATACCTTTATTGGCAATCATGTTACAATTGGAAAAAATTGCATCATATATCCCAACGTTACAATTATGGATTTTTGCATTATAGGAGATAATGTGATCATACAATCAGGTACAACTATAGGAAGCAATTCTTTTTATTACAATACGAAAAAAGACAGGCCTATTTGGTATAAAAAAATGCCTGATTGTGGCAGGGTAATTTTGGAAGATTTTGTTGATATAGGGGCAAATTGTACCATTGACCGAGGGGTGAGCCATGACACTATAATTGGCAGGGGAACCAAGATGGATAACCTGGTACATATCGGGCATGACACAGTTGTGGGTCAAAATTGCCTTTTTGCAGCGCAAGTCGGCATTGCAGGAGCAACTACCATAGGTAATGGAGTTACCTTATGGGGACAAGTTGGGGTAAGCAAAACCCTGACCATCGGCGATAATGCGGTTGTTTATGCTCAGAGTGGTGTGCCTGCATCAATAGAAGGTAATGCTGTCTATTTTGGTAGTCCCGTAGAAAATGCTAAAGAAAAAATGAAAGAATTGGTATGGGTAAAACGCATCCCTCAATTATGGGAGAAGGTGATGGGTAAATGAATAAGATACTAAAGACTTTCTACGAGCCTATTTATTTACAATTACGATGTACGATTTTATTTGAACTGTGAAAGATCTTCCTAACTAAAGAAATCGTACATCGTAAATCTCAAATCGTAAATAATATTTATTTTTCTGTTGGCTTATAATCATACGGCAGCATATCCGCTACTTTCTCAAATGTCCAATATCCATTTATAGTGACGTCATACTGATCATAATAATATCCATTCTGTTCTATTGCTATTGCATTATAAATATTCAAGACAGACAGTTGAAAATCTTTAGGTATATCATTGTTTTGATCAAGATATTCTTGTTGAGGTTTTTCTTTTTTATACAACACCGCCATATCGGGTTGATTGGGCCAAAATTCAACTAAAGGCATACTGTCGGGCACATTATAATTAATAGCGCCATATTGATCTTTTGGTGCAATCGCTTTTTCCGCATCTGTATTTTTATCAACGATGAATTGTATTTCAAATCCCTCCTGTTGCATATTTTTATTATAAATGCTCCGCATGAAATGTAAAAGGGATCCGTTGTATGCACTAACCCTGTTTTCTTGCCACAATTTTCGTTGAACTTCATCAGATGGCTGTATTTCTTCAAACAATGGGTAACCGGTATAAATGCTTGCCTGTGTTCCGTAATCGTAGGTAAAAGAATCAAGTGTATATTTTATTTTATAGCCCAATGAATTATTTATTATTTCAACAGGCAAAGAGGATAATACCTTTAACCTGTTTTTACGTTTACTGAAATAAAAACGTAAGCTATCGTGATTTGCTAAAATACAATTCTGACTAAAAGGAGTTTTGCCAATAAAATTTTCTATAAAAAAAGATCCATATTTTTCCCATCCATCTTTTACTTCACTAGTTGATACAACCGCAACAGCTTCTAGTGCCTTATCTTTTTGTTGAATACTCATAAGTATCTTGTCAGTGGCGTCAGCAGTAGTTATTCTCCTTGTCTTTGTTTCATAATCTGTATAAGTAACAGCTAAGTCATAACCTCCGTTGGGTAATATCAATGTAAAATTTCCTTCTGCATCTGTAGCGGTACCAAAGGTTGTATTTTGTGCAAAAACAGACGCTCCTTGCATCGGAGCCCTTGTTAATACATCAACGATCTGCCCGGTAATTTTAAAGTAATCTGATTGAGAAAAACTGCTTATGGATATTAATAATAAGCTAAAGAATAGGATATTTTTTTTCATTTTGTATTTTAATTCAAGCGGAAATTTCGCTTTTTTATTTTATAACAAATAGTTAATTGTGAATTTATTCTGCTGTAATGGTAACAGTATTACTGTTGAGGCTCGATATGCCAGGGATAGAGGTCTTGATACATATTTTGCCTATATATTTACCCTTAGCTAAATTTACAGGAGCAAAATAAAGATCACAATTATCTTCTGATAAAACAATTTTTGTACACGGCACATCTATTGTAAAATTGCTGTTATCGCTGATCCTTAAAAAAATATTTTCCTGTAAAAATTTATTATTGTTTAAATATTTTTTTCCTGACAACAAGATCGACTGATTCTGTTTTAATGATAATTTTCTTTGAACATAAAAGATAATATTGTTTTCAAAATATAAACTCTTTTCTATTTGTAATCTTGCATTACCTTTTATTGTTTCAATATTGATCCCATTTGTGTCATTTGTTCCGGATGTGATCAATGCTACATCTTTTCCCATATATGCTTCACCTATAGGCCAGATGTTATAATTGTTTTGCCTGTATGTAAATGTGTTTATTGAAAAGCCGGTATCTCCGCTATAGAACCAATATTTAGAAGGGCCCTGGTAAGAGTTTAAAAAGAGTACAGGCTTATCTTGAGCTGCATTTTTTATTGCTAATGCCCACTTTTTATTCCCTTTGGTTTCATTAACGATGGGAATCTTTTGATCTAATATGCCTGTAAATAATATCAATCTTATACAACAAACTAAAATGAATGAAGCAATGGCAGAAACATAGATCGCTTTATGCCATTTAATTTTTTCAACAAAATAAAAATATGCTATTGCAGCAATGCAACTAAGAATAGAAAGGGTCCAGTTTGCTTCAATTCTTCCATTCAATGAAGAAAGTAAAAAGAATAAATAAAAACCTATTGCAGCAAATTTCAATGATCTTTTAAAAATATCATCCGATCTAAATTTTACTAATGCAAATAAAAACAGCCATCCTAATATTGGCCCTGCCAGAGCAATTTGCCCCAAAAGATATTCTGTTGTAAATGCGATGGTATATGCATTCGTATTTCTGTCCCACAGATGATAGTACACAGAAGGAAAGCCATGATTATATTGCCAGATCAAATGCGGTAGAAATAAAATTGCTCCGAATAATCCTGCAACATATACTTGCCAACGTAGCAACATGCGTAAGTTTGAAAGAATAACAAAAAAAATGATTAACACACCGTGGTACTTAGTATAAAGCATTAATGCCATGCTTATTCCCCAGGCAAATGTGTTCAGTAAACTCGGCTTAAGTAAAAATTGTTTGTAACGGTAAAAAAATACGATCACAAAAAATGCAAGCGGAATATCTGGTACTGCAATAAAGCCAGCGAATTGCAGCACGGCAATATTTAGGATAATGGCATAAAATAATTTTTTATTTTTTGGCTCAACAATTTTTTCTAAAAGAAAAATACTTGCTGTACTTAATGCAATCATTAATAAACGTACGCCAAGTTCATTGTGAAATAATGCCCCGCCAGATCTTATAAGTACAGCGATCATTGGCGGATGATCATAATAACCCCAGTCTAAGAATTTTGCATATACCCAATAGTATGCTTCATCATCTATCAGCCCTGTTGATGCAGCTTGTACAATATTTAACAGAGTAAATATTGTATAAAATAAGACATTGTATTTTCTGTTAGTTGTGGCTTGCATCTTCCAAATAATTATTTGGTATTATTAAGACGTGATAAAAAAACAGCACATGTGTCTGCAATAGTTTGTTCAATTTTTATATAAGTAAATCCGGGTAAATATTTTTTTAGTTTATTGTTGTCGAAATAATTTTTTGCCAAAGCAGTATGAGTGGTCTCTTTTGTAACCAACGGCGACATTCCCGTAAACAAGCTTCTGATTGCTTCAACCCGCCATACGATCTTTGCTAGCAGAGGAGTTACTTTTTTATACGGAGCTCTTTTGTTGAAGCCTTTTGAGATCATTGTAAAAACATCTAAATAAGATCTGTTTTCAGCATTTAATAAAAATCGTTGTCCTGTAATATCACTTTCCATTAATAATATCATTGCTTTGGCAACATCTCTTACATCCACAAAACCTGTAACACCTTCAGAATACCAAGGGAATTCATCATAGATCGTTTTAAATATTTGTGAGCTACCGGTATCCCATTTGCCTGGCCCTAATATTAATGATGGATTTACAATTACAGCATTCAATCCTTCACCAATTCCACGCCATACTTCCAGCTCAGCCAAATATTTGCTTTTGCTGTAAACGCTTTTATTAGTTGTTTCATTCCAATTAATTTCTTCATTTACAAATGCCGGAGCTTTTACTCTTCCCAAGGAAGCGATACTGCTGACATAAACCATTTTTTTAATGCCAGCGTTAATAGCCGCATTTACAATATTAGCTGTTCCTTCAATATTTGTTTTAAATAGCTTTTCTTTTTGTTTTCGATTAAATGTAACAGTAGCAGCGCAATGATACACTTCTTCTATTCCCTCCATAATTTCTTCAATACGAAATATGTCCAAAATATCACATTGCTTTTGGATAAGATTAGGATTGGCAAAATCAGCAAGAGGGGTTCTATTATAAATAGCTATTACTTGTTTATTTCTGGCAAGTAATTGTAAGATCACTTCATTACCAACTAAACCCGAACCTCCTGTTACAAGAACCATTAATAAGCTATTAAAATGAATAATGGTCAAAAGTACAAAAGGGATGTTACAAAAAAGCCTCCCGTGTGGGAGGCTTTAAGAAGATTTATTTTTTTTCTAGTTTTTCTAACCTTTTTATAAGGTCGTCTATTTTTTTATTTTGCTCTTCAATTGTTTGTTGCTGTTGTTGTACAGCTTCAATCAATGGCACTACAAATGTTGCATATCTTAATGCATATTTTCCATTTGGTTTAGTTGGCGCTACTACACCGCTGAAATCATAGCCAATTTTTTTTGCAGCAGCTTCTACTTCCTGTGCAATAAAGCCATTGTATATTTTAGATTCATTTTTAACAACCTTAGTTTTATAAGCCGGAGAATTATAGAATTCCAACAACTTCGAAGCCTTCTTATCTGGATGGCCATTTATTAATCCTTTACTTGCTTTTGTAAGTTGTTTGATCCTTGAATTACGCATTTGTTGAAAATCATAATGGTAACTTACAGGGCGTAACTGCATAATAAAATCAAGGCCTGTATTTTCTGTTCTGATATCTTTTTTAAACCTTCCATCACTTAACGTACTCCATTCAACCTGGCCACCAATTTGCTGCACATCTTCATTACCTATTCTTACCATATCATCAATATCAGCAAGTGCTGCAAAACCAATAGCAGTAGCGTTATTTACATCAAGTTGAGCTAAGGTATCCAGGCAATCCGCAAATGTACCAACAGCTGTATTTGCAAAACCGCTAAAATTACTAAGCATAGTATATCCTCCTAAAGCAGTATTAAATTGCCCATCAACAACATTTGCCATAGATGTACTACCTACAGCAGTATTGATACTACCACCACCATAATAATCATCACTACTTGCCAATGCAAAATCTCCTACAGCAACGTTATCAATTTCTGAGGTACTCGATCCCAACGCAAATGCACCGATCGCTACATTATAAGATCCAGAATCATTATATAAAAAAGCTTTACGGCCGATCGCAACATTTCTAACACTAAAAGGAGATACTGTTTCTTTTGTATTGATACCGGCACTATCACCCAGATAAATATTTTGTGATGTTAGCTGACCAGATTTAATATTATTTGTTCTGAATATAATAGGTTGGTTATCTGTAGTACCCAAAAAATTTACTGCCGTATCTGTACCTGCATTACCTGTAAGTGACCAACCAGAAGAAGAAGATCCTGCAGAAGTTAATAATTTAGTCCAAACAGGTGAGGCTGGTGTACCACTATTAAAATAATACCCTGCACCTACACCATTATTAATATTATAAATTAATAGACTTGTAGCTGGAGCTGAGATTGTTGAATTATCTGTAAGGCTTGTAAGGCTTATACGAGGAACTAACAAACCTTTATTAGTCGCACTTATTTCTAACCTTGCGCTTGCGTCAGGTGTTACTGTTCCTATTCCTACATTTTGAGCATTTGCAGTAAAATTGAACAGCAATAAACTAAGGGCGGAAATTGATGAGTAAAATACTTTTTTCATTGTTTTTATTTTAATAATAATTTAAAGGAAAATGCTCGGATAGTTTTCTCTGCTAAGGTTAATTTTTTTCTAACAGGTATAGAGGCATTTAATATCTAAGGTAAAAAATAATGATGAAAGGGAGTGCTTTTGTGAAGAAAAAAGTAAAAAGGCAACCCTATATAGTAAAAAATGCAGAATTAAAATAAATCTAATGCATAGGAAAAGAATGTGAGCAATTAATTTTACAAATTATAATTCAATCACTTTACATTTGCAGCAATTAAGGTTCATGCTTCGGTATGATTAAATGGGAAGCCAGTCCAAATCTGGCGCTATCCCCGTAGCTGTAAGAAGGTCATCAATATTTTTGATGTACAATTGTTGAAGATTAACCACTGTCACGCCATGGCGTGATGGGAAGGGTTCAAACAATGCTTTAAGCCAGAAGACCTGCCTTGATCATTAATCAACCATTTTTCAGCTTTCGGGTGAAAGGCGTGAAGATTCAAGAATGTAAGGGCATTCTTTTATTTTCTTCTTTTTATTTTCCACGAAAGCAGTCACAACAAAAAATTTTTTCAAAAATGAAAAAGAAAATTTTTATTGCGGCTGCTGTATTGATCAGCAGTCAGGTACATGCACAACAAGACAGTGCAAAAACATTAAATGAAGTTGTATTGACAGCAACAAAATCTCCAGTCAAGCAATCTCAAACAGGAAAGGTTGTTACAGTCATCGGCAAAGAACAAATTGAGAAAAGTAGTGGTAAAACAGTTGCACAGGTTTTAAACGAACAGGCAGGAATTGTTATTAATGGTGCATACAATGCTGCCGGCACTGTACAAACTATTTATTTGAGAGGCGCATCTTCAGGAAGAACATTGATATTATTAGATGGAATACCTGTGAGTGATCCATCAATGATCAATAATGAATTCGACCTTAATTTATTTTCTATCAACGATGTAGAACGAATTGAAGTATGTAAAGGAGCACAGTCTACTTTATACGGAAGTGATGCAGTAGCAGGTGTTGTAAACATTATTACCGTAAAAAAAGATGTCACAAAACCATTTAATGTAAAAGCCACTACGAGTTTTGGAAATAAAAACACAACAAGAAATAATGTACAATTATATGGTAAGCAAGGTAAGCTTACTTATACTACACGTTTTGCAAAATTGAATACAAATGGCTTTTCTGCAGCTAATGACAAAACAGGTGGTAACAATTTTGATAATGATGGTTATGATGGAAATATCCTCAACGCCACAGTTCAATATCAATTATTACCTTCTTTGCAATTAAAAACTTTTATACAGCATAGCCAATATAAAGCTGATATTGATGCCGGTGTTTCTGCAGATGAAAAAGATTATACAATTCGTAACAATTATTTAAGCTCAGGCTTTGGCGCAAATTATAAAAAAGGTATTGTAAACATTATTGCTAATTATCAATATGGTGAACTTAACAGAACTTATAGAAATGATAGCCTGTTCGTTCGTCCATTTGGTACAATTTTCGAAAACAATCATTACGGAGGCCGTTCACAATACGTTGAGTTGTATGGCAATATTACTGCAGCAAAATGGCTTACAGTTCTTGTTGGAAGCGATTACAGATGGGGAAATATGAACCAGCAATATTATTCATTGAGCGGCTATGGTCCTTATAGCAGCAACTTTGAAGACACATCATTGCATCAAACATCAGTTTACGCATCTTTACTTTTTAATGCGCTCGATAAAAAACTGAATATTGAAATTGGGGGAAGAGTAAATAGTCATTCACGTTATGGTACAAATACCACTTACACGATCAATCCTTCATATACGATCAATAAAAACTTTAGAGTGTTTGGTAGTGTTGCTTCAGGATTTAAAGCACCATCCATTTACCAGGTATTTGATGCCTATAGTGGTAATGTAAATCTTCAGCCAGAAAAATCTACTAATTATGAGTTGGGACTACAATTCAATCATGAAAAAATTAATAGCCGTGTAGTATATTTTCACAGAGATATAAAAAACGGGATTGATTATGATAATATCAATTATAAATATTTCAATTTTGTAAAACAAACAGTTGATGGAGTTGAGTTAGAGGTTTCTGTTCAACCAACAAAAGCGCTTAGCGTCACTGCAAATTATACACTGCTTACAGGTAATGAACAAACGCAAAGCAGAAAAAGTGTTAATGACACCAGTTACAATTACTTCTTAAAACGTCCTAAGCATAATGCTAACATTAATATTGGGTATCAGTTTACAAAAGATATTTATGCTAGTGTAACAAGTAAATTTGTTAGTGAACGTTATGATCTGGGAGGCTATAGAGTTGATGATGTTTTATTGGATAGTTATTCAATACTAGGTGCTTATGCTGAATATAAATATACTGGCAATGTAAAGTTCTTTGTTGATCTGCAAAATATAACAAACAAAAAATTCTATGATCTTAGAGGATATAATTCAATTCCTTTTTTGATCAATGGAGGTGTAACATTTAACTGGTAAGCAAAAATTATGTGCGGTCACGAAAATAAATATTGTCCACGTTGCAACAATTCTTTTGAATGCAAGGTGGGCAATATTACCCAATGCCAATGTACTTCTGTAATTCTTACAACAGAAGAAAGAAATTATATAGAATCCCTATATTCAGATTGTCTATGTGGTAATTGTTTATTGACCATGAAGAATATGTATCATAATGCGGCTAAAGAAAAACATATTGCTCAGGTAAAATTGAATCGATAGTCTTTACTATTCGATTTTGAAATTTGTTGAAAAATCTTTCTTCTTTTCTTCCCCTTATCTCACTGCATCTGCTATTTCAGGCGTACAAAATATAAAAACTACCTTTGTCATACATTTTACAGGTATGACATTTGACAATTTAAATTTAAATACACCATTGCTTACTGCATTGGATGATCTTGGATTTACCAATCCGACTACTATACAGCATAGAGTTTTTCCGATAGTGATGTCTGGAAGAGATGTATGTGGTATAGCTCAAACAGGTACCGGTAAAACATTTGCTTACCTTTTGCCTTGCTTACGTCAATGGAAATTCAGTAAAGATAAAGATCCGCAAATATTGGTGATCGTACCTACAAGAGAACTGGTAGCGCAGGTTGTGGAGACTGTAAAAAAACTAACACCATACATGACTTTAACTGTTGTAGGTGTGTATGGTGGCGCAAATATCAACACACAAAAGCTTGAAGTAGAAAAAGGGTTGGATGTTTTGGTTGCCACACCCGGCAGATTATATGATCTTGCAATGGCTGGCGCATTCAAAGTAAAAACGATCAAAAGATTGGTGATAGATGAAGTAGATGAAATGTTGAACCTGGGATTCAGGACTCAATTAAAAAATATACTTGATCTGCTGCCACAAAAAAGGCAAAATCTTTTATTCTCAGCAACTATTACAGAAGAAGTAGAAGCATTAATAGAAGAATATTTTAATGATCCTGTAAGAGTAGAAGCGGCCCCGACAGGTACTCCATTGGAAAACATTATTCAGTCTGCTTATTATGTACCTAATTTTTATACAAAAGTAAATTTGCTGGAATTATTACTGACCGAAGATAAAACAATGACAAAAGTGCTTGTCTTCGCAGCTACCAAACAATTGGCTGATCAGTTATATGAACAATTAGAAAATAAATTTCCGGGTACTGCAGGTATTATACATTCTAACAAAGAACAGAATCATCGTTTCAATACAGTCAAACAATTTCAGGAAGGGAATTACAGATTTATCATTGCTACAGATATTGTTGCAAGAGGAATTGATATTGCAGAAGTAACGCATGTAATAAATTTTGATACTCCTGATGTGCCTGAAAATTATATTCATCGTATTGGACGAACAGGAAGATTTGATAAAAAAGGTATAGCTATAACATTTATTACAGAAAGAGAAAAGCCTCAGCAGGAAGCTATTGAAGCTTTAATGAAGTATCAGATCCCTATTGAGTCATTACCTGCTGATCTTGTTATATCTGATGTGTTGACTGAAGATGAGATACCTAAAGTATTTATGAAGATCATTCAGCCTAAATTGTCGAAGTCTGACGAGGCTGGTCCTGCTTTCCATGAAAAATCTGCCAAAAACCAAAAGGTGAATTTCATTGTAAAAAAGAAAGACAGGATGATGAAAAAATATGGCAAGCCCAAAACAAGAGGACAGAAAAAATAGTATGCTCTAATGCATAAAACAAAAACTTTATCTTCGTATAAATATTAAAACCTTTGAATTTAAACGAGATCGCTTTAAAAGAAATCATTACTGTATCATTTACACTTTTTGCTGTAATTGATGTGGTAGGCTCTGTGCCCATATTGGTTTCTTTACGTAATAAAATGGGCGGGCATATTAAATCGACTCAAGCTACATTGGTTTCGGCTGCATTGATGATACTTTTTTTATTTGTAGGACAGGAGTTTTTAAAAGTACTTGGGGTAGATGTAAAATCATTTGCAGTAGCCGGTAGTATAGTGATATTTATTTTAGGACTAGAAATGATCTTGGGTATAGAATTTTTTAAGCCTGATCCGAACACTAAAACCGGGAGCGTAATTCCCGTAGCATTTCCATTAATAGCCGGTAGCGGAACACTTACAACTGTGATGAGCTTAAAAGCAAACTATGGGGATGTCAATATACTTATAGGTATTTTGATCAATTGTATTGTTATTTATATTGTACTCAAATCTTTAAGATGGATAGAAAAGGTGTTGGGGCCAAGTGGTATGTCAGTGATAAGAAAGTTTTTCGGTGTAATATTATTAGCCATTGCCGTAAAAATATTTGGCAGTAATATTGTGCAATTCGGAAAATGATCTGTATTTACGAATTACATTTGGGATTTACGATTTTGTAAAAATGGCCTCGTAGTACAATGGATAGTATAAGAGTTTCCGAAGCTCCAGATCCAGGTTCGATTCCTGGCGAGGCCACAATAAAAAATTTTGCCCGTTTTAATGACGGGCATTTTTATTTTGATCTGTTTGCATTTTTAAATGCTTAACAGAAATATGTTGTTCATATACATTTTTTTGTCGTTTGAAACGGATACGTATTGTAGTAAGTATAATGATACCATCTAAATGGTATTTTTATTCTACTAGAGAAAAATAAAGTGATACTTAAAGGTCTGGGTTTCAGAATATACAGGATAGGTAAACGAGGGCGGCATTTTATTGCGGCCCTTGTTTTTATTAAAAAAATAGATCAGGAGGTTTTATAAATTCTTTCTAAAGCATCCTGGTATTTTTCCATGATCACTTTTCTTTTAAGGCTCATTTTAGGGGTCATCTCTCCTGTATCAATACTCCATTCATAGGGTAATAGTTCAAATCGTTTTACTTGTTCAACATGATTGAAGAATTCGTTAAAGCTATTGATTAGCTCTCTGTATAATTCCAATACATTGGGATTATGTATTGCATCTTCGTTGGTAGTAAATGTGATTCCTTTATGCCGCATCCATTCTTTTAAAGTAGGGAAAGATGGAACGATCAATGCCCCCACAAATTTTTGTTCAGCACCTACGATCATTATCTGCTCTACAAACGGGGACTCTTTCATTTTATTTTCAATCGGTTGAGGCGCTACATATTTACCGCCGCTTGTTTTAAAGAGTTCTTTTTTTCTGTCGGTGATTTTTAAATATTTTCCATCTTCAAAAACGCCAATGTCGCCTGTGTGCAACCATCCATCAATAATAGTTTCTGCAGTAAGATCAGGACGTTTATAATAACCAATCATCACACTAGGGCCTTTCACACAGATCTCTCCATCATCCATTAGTTTTACTTCCTGTCCATCGATAACCAATCCTACTGTACCAAATTTTGTTCCTCCTTCCTTTCTGCAATTAACACTGATGACAGGACTGTTCTCTGTTGGGCCATAACCTTCATAAATAGGAATTTTTGCAGCTGAAAAAATCCTGATCAATCTTACCTGGCATGCTGCCCCACCGGTAACTATAAAATCAATATTGTTTCCTAAAGCTTCACGCCATTTGCTGAAAATAATTTTATTGGCTAAAGCCAATTGAATATTATACCATATACCACCACTTTTTTGAATGTCATATTGATTGCCAAGATTCACTGCCCAATAAAATAATTTTCTTTTTATTCCAGTAAGTTCTGCGCCTTTTGCCATGATCTTTTCATAAACTTTTTCCAACAGGCGAGGGACAGTGGTAAACAAAGAGGGTTTTACTTCTTTCAAATTATCTCCAATAGTTTCAAGGCTTTCTGCATAATAAATGGAGATGCAGGTATACATATATATATATGATATCAACCTTTCAAAAATATGATTCAACGGTAAAAAGCTCAATGCTCTTCCTTGTGGATTTCTTTCAAAAGGGAAGGTATTGATCGCATTCGTGACATTACTTACAATATTGCTATGGCTAAGCATTACACCTTTAGGAGTTCCTGTTGTTCCGGAAGTATAAATAATAGTGGCACAATGCTGAGGTTGTATCGTCTTTTTAATTTCATCTACCTTACTGGTATCAGAAACTAATAATCTATCCCAATAATCTACCCCGGGCAATTCATCAAAACTAAATACATTTTGTATGCTTGGCGCCTTAGATCTTACATCACTTACTTTATCCAATATCTCCTGTCCACTAACGAAAACATATTTTACTGCGGCATCATTAAAAATAAATTCAAGCTCTTTTACATTAGTAGTAGGGTATAGCGGACATAGTATCACTCCAATTTGCTGGCATGCCAGGTCAAGCATGATCCACTCGGGTCTGTTCCGGCTAATGATACTAATTTTATCTTGCGCTTCAACAGTCATGCCGTTGCCACCTAAGCCTAACAGCAATAGACCAGCACTTAATTGATCAACCTTTTGTTTAACGGAAACTGTGCTGTATTTTTTCCATTCACCATTTTCTTTTGCAGCCATCATATCGTCTTTGGCGCAGGAGTCAAGTTGATATTGCAAGAAATCAAATAACCTGAAGTTTTCGTTCATATACAATCGTTAGCGTTAAGGAATGTAAGCCCTTACTAAGATAAATAAAAAAAGCCATTCCAAATTAATGGAACGGCTTTTAAAAAATAACCACCAATGTTTATTTTTTCGCTGCTGCTATATTCAATTTAATATTCACTTGTTTACTGATAGCCCAATCCTGCGGATTGTTTGGCCCTTTATAATTAAGGCCCCATAATGTTCTGTCTATATTAAAGTCAGCTGTTGCGGTAACTTTATCTCCTGATACAGCTACTATAGCCGGAAATGAAATATTCTTTGTGCTGTCTTTTAATGTAAAGTTTCCTTTTATCGTATGAGTAGCATTTTTCAATACCACATTTTTATTAGTTAAACTGTCATATTTAAAAGGTTCAATGCCTGTGATCTCAAATTTGGCTGTTGGGAATTTTTCAGCATCAAAAAAATCAGCACTTTTTAAGTGGCCTTCCAATTTTCCTTTTGATTCACCCTTAAGATCACTATTATTCAATGATAATATGTTGATCGTAAAGTTTCCACCAGTTATAACACTGTCTTTAAATGAAATAGAACCATCTTTTACTGAAAATATACCAGTATGGCTTCCTCCAGGCTTAGTTCCTGTCCATGTTATGGCAGATGTAGTATCGACTGTATATGCAGTGCCTTCAGCAGTTGCAGCGGCTTGTTTATCGCTTGTTGTAGCTTTATCAGCACTAATAGAATTGTTACATGCTAAAAAAATACTTGACGCAGCAACAACAAAAAAGATCTTTTTCATAATTAATTTATTTAGGGCAAAGATAGGCTTTTTTTATATTCAATGTTTAAACATTGATTTATTTTAACAAAAAATTTTTATTTGTAATATTGCCCAGATGGTATCTTGAAGATGCGTCCTTTTTGGAAACGGGAGAATTCGTTGTATTCAACTGAATGATTGGTTATCCAGCTTTGATAAGCAGGTAAATTTTGGGCAGAGCCAAATATCCATTGATTGTAAGCATCAAACATGCCTTCTTTAATAAGCTGTTGTTGTAATTCAAATAATTTAAAAGGGTATTTGTCTGCTTTGCTATTGTACCAATCAAGAATGAACCTTGTTCTGATCATTGTTAATGATTCTGCGTTAATGCCTAATGTTGCAACGTTTGTTTGATTATTGAGGGTTTGTATAAATGAGCTGGCAAATTTATTTTTTTCTTTATTGCTTTTCGTCAGGTCTGCATTGGCAAACAATTTTTTATACGTTTCAAGCAGAATGTATTTTATTTCGGGGCCATTAGTGCTCAATGGCTCCATATTGATGAATACTTCACCATATAGAGCACACCACACATTATCTTCAGTTCCAAAATAATATTTGCAGGCATTCAAATAATTCTTTGAATAATCCGGATCAGCTTCAATGCCTTTTTCCCATTCTTTAATAGCAGCAGCTCCGTCTTCATTACCCAATAGTTCTCCCAGGTCATTATACAATGGTCCGCTTTTGGGAAACTTATTGAGGCCTTTTCTATACAATTTTTCGCAATCTTTTGTTTGTCCTAAGGCCTGGTAAATATTTCCTGCAATTTGATATGATTGATCATCTACTGCATCCAGGTTCAGGGCAGGCTTTATTGTTTCTAAAGCCTTGGTATAATCTTTCTGAATATAATAATTCAACGATAGGTCTTTGATGATCTCTATATTCTGCGGCTCCATTTGCAATGCCCTGTTCAGGATCAGAACAGCATTGGCATAATCCCCCTGCATCATAAATGTTTTGGCATTAGCCTGTAATTCAGTAGCAGTTTGTGCGAATGTTTTGTTAGTGAAGGCAACAAGCGCAAGAGTAAAAATGAGTACTAGAGTTCTTTTCATTAAAGTAAAGATAAAAAAAGAGGCGCTTATATAAGCACCTTTTTTATTATTTGAATGTTATTAACGTATTTTCTAAGAATAGATAAGATGTGTCAACAATCCATCTCTCAACTTTGGTTCAAACCATGTACTCTTAGGAGGCATTACATTTCCACTATCAGCAATATCAAATAACTGTTGAATGCTAACAGGGTATAAGCTAAATGCAACAGCCATTTCGCCGCTATCAACTCTTTTTTCTAATTCACCTAAACCACGTATACCTCCAACAAAATCAATACGTTTATCAGTGCGTTGATCTTTGATATCAAGAATAGGATCTAAAATATTTTCAGATAAAATGGTGATATCAAGTATGCCAATAGGATCAGTAGTAAAAGTGTTTTCTTTAGAAGAAAGTTTATACCATTGTTTATCTAAATACATTCCAAACTCATGCAATTGAGTAGGAGAGAATGCTTTGCTTACTTTTTCTATTGTAAATTTTTCTTCTATTTTATTTATCAATGCTTCGTTGCTTATGCCATTCAGATCTTTTACAACACGGTTATAATCCATGATGTATAATTGATTTGACGGAAACAATGTAGTAAGAAAAATATTGGCACCTGCTGTAGCATTTTCTCCTAAAGCTTTACGTACTTTAGCTGCAGAGGCCGCTCTGTGATGCCCGTCTGCAATATATGTACTCGGCACTTGAGTTTTAAAAATTTCTGAGATACGTTTAATCGTTGCATCATCATTTACGATCCAGATACTGTGCTGAATTTTATCTTCAGCTACAAAATCATACACCGGGCTATGTTTTTCTTTCCAGGTATTTACAAGTGAATCTATATCATCAACATTTTTATAAGCTAAAAAAACATTGCCTGTTTGTGCACCGGAAATTTTAATATGATTGATCCTGTCCTGTTCTTTTTCCGGACGGGTAAACTCATGTTTTTTAATCTTATCTTTTTCATAATCATCCACACTGCTACCACATACCAAGCCTGTTTGGCTTTTGCCATTCATTATAAGTTGATATATATAATAACATGCTTTGTTTTCTCTGAATAAAATATTTCTACTGATGAACGCATCTAAATTTTCTTTCGCTTTTTCATATACTTCCTGCGAATGAATATCGATGCTTTCAGGAAGGTCGATCTCACTTTTTGTGATATGTAAAAATGAAGATGGATTGCCTTGTGCTTCTACTTTAGCTTCTTTACTGTTCAATACATCATAAGGCCTTGAAGCAACTTTCTTTGCATGTTGTGCTTCTGGACGTAACGCTTTAAAAGGGGAAATTGAGATCATGTTTAATAGTTATGTTTGTTTGCCTTTCGGCTATTTATATTTATGAATTTTTTGCGACAAATGTTTTCATTGCATCTACCAATACTTCTACACTGCTTATAGGTAAGGCATTATACAAAGAAGCCCTAAACCCACCAACGAGTCTATGTCCTTTTATACCTATAATATTTTTTTCTTTTGCAAATGCTAAAAACGCTTCTTCTTTTGCAGCATCCTCCATTACAAAGCACACATTCATTTTGCTTCTGTCTTCTTTTGCAACAGTGCCTTTAAAGAATGGATTTTCATCGATCTCTTTATACAATAGTTCAGCTTTTGCATTATTTAATTTTTCTACAGCAGCAACTCCACCAATAGATTTTAACCAACGTAAGGTCAATAAACATACATACACAGCAAACACGGGAGGTGTATTCAACATGCTTCCTTCTTTAATATGATTGCGATAATCCATTATTGTAGGAATAGGACGTTTTATTTTCCCTAAAATATTTTTATTAACCACTAAAAGGTTTACGCCTGCAGGTCCCATATTTTTTTGTGCGCCGGCATAGATCAGATCAAATGCATTAAAATCAATTACACGACTAAATATATCGCTGCTCATATCACCAACTAATGGAATACTTGTTTTAGGTATTTTTTGCCATTGGCTACCATAAATAGTTTCGTTGGTAGTGATATGAAAATATTTTGCATCATTCGGTACGGCAAAATCTTTTGGTATAGTTGTATAATTACTTTCTTTACCAGAACATACCACTTCCACTTTACCAAACAGCTTTGCTTCTTTGATTGCTTTAGAACCCCATACGCCGGTATCAGAATATGCCACTGTTTCTTTATCATCCAATAAATTCATAGGCACCTGCATAAATTGCGTAGATGCACCGCCATGTAAAAACAACACTTCATGATCATTATCCAATTGCATTAATTCTTTTACCAACGCAATAGCTTCATCCATAACAGCTTGAAACGTAGATGTACGATGGCCTATCTCAAGTATCGACAAGCCTGTATTGTTATAGTTTAATACTGCTGCTGCTGCCTGCTTAAATACTTCTTCAGGTAATATTGATGGCCCTGCATTAAAATTATGGATCACTTTTTTGTTTTTTTTTGGAAATGAGTTGCAAAAATAATCTATTAACCAACAACATCCTTAATCAATTATTTGTAAATGTGTATTTTTTTGAAAATCATCTTAAAACAATATACCCACAGTGGTTTTTGTGAGCTTAATAGTTGTATTTTCGTGACACTTTTTTAGCAACCGAACTAATTGATGAAAAGAATTTCTCTTTACTTATTATCGATGTTGTGTTTTTGCTATTCCAGTGCCCAGAAGATAACGGGTGTGATAAAGAATGCAGATTCGGTTGCGTTGAGCAATTCCACAGTTTCACTATTACAGGCATCAGACAATAAAATATTAAAGCTTGGTATTACCAATGAGCAAGGCCTATTTTCTTTTGATGGAATTAATGCCGGTAATTATTTTATAAAGATCTCCCATGTAGGTTATAAACCATTTTCTACTGCTGTTTTTTCAATTACTAATAACGATGAGATTAATATTCCTGAAGTTTTTCTAAAAAAAGTATCTACGGGTATAAAAGAAATTATCGTTAAGGCAAATAAACCCATGATACAAGTTACTTCTGATAAAATGGTAGTGAATATTGATGGCACTATAAATGCTGCAGGTTCTGATGCATTGGAACTTATAAGAAAATCACCTGGAGTTACTGTGGACAAAGATGATAACATTCACATGAGCGGAAAATCAGGCGTGCAGGTTTATATAGATGGAAAACCCTTGCCTTTGAACGGAGAAGAACTTGGTAATTATTTAAAATCATTGCAGGCATCTCAAATAGACATTCTTGAGCTTATTACAAATCCTTCTGCAAAGTATGATGCGGAAGGCAATGGAGGTATCATCAATATTAGGTTAAAGAAAAATAAACTAAATGGGACCAATGGGTTGATCACAACCGGGTACGGTATTGGCATATACAGTAAATATAATGTGGGTGCTTCTTTTAATTATCGCAACAAAAAAATAAATTTCTTTGGAAATTATAATTTTAATCATGCGATGAATGGTATTGATTTTACAATAAAAAGAGAACAACTGGATACATTATTTGATTTTGTATCTACCAGAAAAATACACACATCAACACAGGGCTTTAAGACGGGTGTTGATCTTTTTCTTGATAGTAGGCACACACTTGGATTTTTAGTAAGCGGCAATTTCGCAGATATAAATCCCGAAACATTAAGCATTACACCTATCAGCTATATTCCTACAAGTATTGTGGACAGGATATTAGTTTCTGACAATATTCAGGATGGATTTTCAAACAATGTCAATTTTAATGCGAATTATAAATTTTTATGTGCCAATAAAAATGAATTGAATATTGATATAGATTATGGTTTTTTTGATGTAGGTAGAAATTTATATCAGCCAAACATTTATTATAATCCCGACTGGACCTCAGAATTGAATAGGGCAGTGTATCAATTTCCTTCAAGGGCTGATATTGATATCTATTCTTTAAAAACTGATTACGATCATGCTCTTTTAAAAGGGAAAGCAGAATTTGGGATAAAAAGTTCTTATGTTACATCGGATAATAATTTTAAACGGTACAACGTATATAACAATACTACAAAATTAGATGCTGCTAAAAGCAATCAATTTAATTACAAAGAATTTATAAATGCCGCTTATGTGAATTATGATCGCAGCTGGAAGAATGTACAAATGCAGATTGGCGTACGGGTTGAGCAAACACGGTCACAGGGCAAATCTTATCCGATCAATCCAGACGGCACAGTAAATTATAATGTTAGTTCTTTTTCAATAAACGAAGGGCTTGATAAAAGATATATCAATGTTTTTCCAACCATGTCATTAAATTTTACGAAAGATCCACAAATGATATGGAACATTGCTGCAGGAAGAAGAGTTGACAGGCCTAACTATCATGACTTGAATCCTTTTGAATATAAGTTGGACGAATATACTTTTCGAAAAGGAAATATAGGATTAGTACCGCAGTTCTCAAATAATATAAGTGTTACAAATACATATAGATCAAAGCTGGTTTCGAAGTTGAGTTATAGTAATATTAAAGATCTGCTCGGACAATTAGTTGATACTGTTGATAGGAGTAAAAACTTTTTGACTGTAAAAAATATTGCGGAGCAAAAGATCATCAATCTTTTTGAAAGCTTCCATTGTCAGCATAAATGGTACAGCGGTTTTTATAATGCCAATGCCTACTATACTACCTTTAAAGCCGATTTTGGCGGAGGTAACAGGATCGTAAATACTAAAATATTTTCGTTGATCTTATCAGCTCAAAATAGTTTTAAATTAAGTAAGACCTGGACCGCTGAATTAAAGGCATCCTATAATTCTCCTACATTATCAGGTATACTTCAATCAAAAAGAAGTTGGGGGATAGACATTGGCGCTCAAAAAAATATTTTTAAAGGAATGGGAAATATAAGGCTTTCAGCCACTGATATTTTCTGGACAAATGTTGATTATGGATCTTTAATGTTTGCCGGACAAACAAGTACTACTTATTTCCGCAGAGAAAGCCGACAATTAAAAATAAATTTTACATATAGATTTGGTAACAAACAAATTAAGAGTGCACCTAACAGAACTTCAGGAACAGAAGATGAGATTCATCGTTCCCAAAACAGTAATTAATGATCTTCTTTGCTGAAATTCTTATCCCCTGTCTTCCATTTGTCATTTAGTTCTTCAAATTCTTTTGCATCTGCTTCGCTGAATGTTTGTTTAGTTAATCCTTTCAGATCTGGTTGTCCGGCATTTACCCAGGCTGTGTACCAAAAACTGGCAACAGAAAAAATAGATTGTCGCATTCTTCTTTCAACCATGCCATTTAATTTTTTATTAAATGCAATAGTAAATGCAGATGAATATTGACGAATGATAACACCTTTACGGTCTTCAAAACTATATTTTTGATCGGCAGGAAATTCTTTTGTAAGTTCTCTTTCCATGGTCAATACAGAATCAGATTCTGCTGCACTTTCGTGCACTCTTGTCCAGCAATATTCTAACGGATTTTCAATGTATTGAGCTTTGCCAATAAAGAAATCAAACTCTTTTTCAGCCAATAATTCAGGAGTGCGGCTTTCCCAAAAACCATGGATACCTTTTTGGCCAGTCATCAGCCCGTTATAGTTGCTATTAGCATGTAAAGGCACATGAGAATCAGCAATATAATGTCCGATCTCAGCACTATTTTTCATGATCTTGCTATAATTTTTTTCTTTAAATGCACTCGTTAGCCGGCTCAGCATAACCTGTATATGCCAAGGTACAATACCATATTCTTTCAAAGAATCTTCAGTATATTTTGCTACTGCATCTTTCCATTTGTGTGGAAGATCAGGATAAGGGTAAACGCCATAATGATCCAGATCTATAAAGTGGCGGGGCTCCTCATCTTTTACCGCAACCCTGCGTTTATCAGGATCTACAGCATGTTCACTTAAAAAGGAAATATTTTGCTTATATAAGGTCATCATTTCCGGAGGTAATAAGAAAACAGAGTAATAATTTATTTTTTGATGGGCATAAAACCCCCAGCAATAAGAAGGTAAATATGAGATCAGTAGTAACGATGTAATAAATATAGAAGTAATAACTCTTTTCATTTTTGCAAAAATTAATTATTCAATTTACAGTTTTTTTTTATGTCAGCAACACCTTTTAATATTTACCTAATTCACATGCTTAGTTCACAACTCATAATTCTTAATTACTCAATAACATCGGTAACTCCACCACTTACAGCAAACTTCATTGTTTGCGCTGCACTGATATTTACAATCGGTTTTACACGGTTTTTTGGAATAATATAAACTGTTCCTGCTACAGAATAAGACATAGGAACATACACAGCAATATAATCCTTAAAACCAAACTCTTCCATATCCTCCCTGGTCACAAATCCAATGCGCCACACATCATTATCATCAACATTGGCCAGCACATTTTTAGTGAATTTCTTTTTTTCGCCTGCAAAAGCTTCAAAAAAATCTTTCAACGTTGAATAGATGAATTTTATTCCCGGGGTTTTTTCTAATAATTTATCAAATACTGATACCAGTTTATTAAAAACAAACATAGAGGAGACATACCCCACTAGCAGTACAAAAGAAATGATCACTAAAAACCCTAAACCGGGCACACGTTTTAGATTTCCATATTTATCTTCCATAAGAGAGGGGAAAACCCCATGCAGCATATTGGGCAGTATACCGTCAATAAAGTTGAATGCTACTGTAATAGCCCAAATTGTTATGGAAATAGGTGCTAATACCAATATTCCTTGCAGGAAATACTGAAATAGCATTTTGAAAGTGAACGGCTTTTTCATTTTAAAATATTTGATAACCAAAGGTACTGGTTTGAATTTCTATAATAAAAATGTAAAAAAAGTTGCAGGAAACTTTGGTAACATAAAAAGTTTCCTTAGTTTTGCACCCTGATTTTAAGACAATGGAAGTAAAAGACAGAATTATACAGGGTGCGTTTGAGTTGTTCATGAGATATGGGTTTAGGTCTGTGTCAATGGATGATATTGCTGGTAAAATGGGGATGAGCAAAAAAACATTGTATCAGCATTTTGAAGATAAAGATCAATTGGTAGAGGCGGCATTAGATTATGATATTGAACATGATCAAAGAGATTGCATGCTTTGTATGGCGGAATCACAAAATGCAATTGAAGAGGTATATAATATTATAGATACAGTGGCTGAGCAGTTGAGAGATATGAATCCGATGGTATTATATGAAATGCAAAAATTTCACCCATCAGCGTTCAAACGTTTTCAAAAACACAAAGATGAATTCATTTTAAAAATGATCCATCAGAATTTACAAAGGGGAATAGCGGAAGGCTTATATAGAGAAGATATTAATATAGAGGTATTGTCCAAATTCAGGTTAGAGTCGATGATGCTCATTTTTAATATTGAAGTTTTTCCTTTGGCAAAAACTTATCCATTAAAAGAATTGATGCTTATAATAGGCGAACATTTTCTTTATGGAATATCCTCACCGAAAGGCTACAAACTAATTCAGAAATTTCAACAAGACAGAATAAAAAATTAACAAGAGATGGAAAAATTAAGAACCAAAAAATTATTGTTTGCGCTGTGCATGTTATTTGGAACAGCAATTTCTGCACAAACAGTAAATGAATTTTCAGTTAAGCAGACAGTAGATTATGGATTGAAGAATGCTGTACAGGTAAAAAATGCTTTATTAGATATTAAAGCGCAAAAACAAACTAATCGTGAGATCACTGCCATGGCCTTGCCGCAATTAAACGGCAGTATCGGACTTACACACTATTTTGATATTCCTGTTCAGGCAATACCGAATTTTATCAGTCCTGCAACTTACCAGGTATTGGTAGATGAAGGTGTGAAAGACGGAAGTGGTACAACTATTGTAATGCCGAACGGTAGCGATTTTGGTGTGATAGCAGCTCAGTTTGGTACTCCCTGGACAGCAAATGGCGGATTGGAAATTTCACAAATATTATTTGACGGGCAGGTGTTCGTAGGATTGCAGGCAAGAAATGCAGCTATGTCTTTAGCTTCAAAAAATGCTGAAGTGACCGAAGAGCAGATAAAGGCAAATATTTATAAAATTTCTTATCAATTGATCGTGGGAAAAAAACAATTGGGAAGCATAGAGGCAAATATTGAAAGGTTTAGTAAGTATTTACATGATGCAAAAGTAATTTTTGAAAATGGACTTAATGAAAAATTGGATATAGATAAAGTGCAGGTAACGTTAAATAACCTGATCACGGAAAAAGAAAAATTTCAAAATATTTTAGATGTAGGTAATGCCGCTCTCAAGCTTTTAATAAATATGCCGCAGAAAGAAACATTGATATTGACAGATACTTTGAGTGAAGATGAAATAAAAGCAAATTTGTTAGACACAGCGTATAAATATGAAGATAGAAAAGAGATTCAGGCACTTAGCTATGCTACTAAACTGAGTGAATTTAATGTGAAACGTTATCAGCTTAGCAGATTACCCAGTATTGTGGCTTTTGGTAATTACAGTAAAAATGCCCAACGCCAGAAATTCGACTTTTTTAACAAAGGTGAATGGTATACTACAGCTTTAGCAGGTGTAAAAATGACCATACCGATCTTTGATGGTTTTGCACGTAGAGCAAAAATTGAAAATGCAAAGATCGCTTTACAAAAATTAAAGAACACAACAGAGTCTGCAAAACAATTGGTGGATTACGATGTAGCCAATGCAAGAATAAAAATGAGAAGTGCATTGCTTACAATGGATAATCAAAGACAAAACATTCAACTGGCAGAAAAAGTATTTAATACAACAAAAAAGAAATATGACCAGGGGCTTGGAAGCAACCAGGAAATATATGATGCTCAAACAGAACTAAAAGTAGCACAAACAAATTATTACAGCGCATTATATGATGCAATCACTGCAAAAGTAGATTGGTTAAAAGCTATTGGAAAATTATAATAAACTAACATGCATAAAACACAAATTAATAATAGAAAAATGAAAACATTATTGATAATCGGTACGGCATCTGTCATGCTATTGGCTTCATGCGGCAATAGTAAAAAAGATGGCACTGCAACATTGAATGATAAAAAAGCCGCACTTGAAAAATTAAAGACCGATAAAGAAAAATCGGAAGAGCAAATTAAAAAACTGCAAGATGAACTAGCTCTTTTAGATACAAATAGCACAGACAACTCAAAAATAAAGTTGGTAACAACAGCTGCTGTTAGTACTCAAAATTTTAAACATTATATTGATCTGCAAGGTCACATTGACGCAGAAAATATTTCTTATATTTCTCCAAGAATGGGGCCTGGTCAAGTTAAGGCTTTATACGTGTCGCAAGGACAGGCTGTAAGAAAAGGGCAATTATTATTGAAACTGGATGATGCAGTTTTACGCCAGAACGTTAATGCAGCAAAGCAACAATTAGAAGTACTTAAGACTCAATTGGGCTATGCAAAAAATCTTGCTCAGCGTCAGCAGAATTTGTGGGATCAAGGCATTGGTAGTGAAATGCAATTGATCTCAGCAAAAACAAATGTAACAAGTTTGGAAAATCAATTGTCGGCTGCTAATGCACAGGTAAAAGTTGCACAGGAACAATTGAATACTGCAAATGTTTACAGTGATGTAAATGGTATTGCTGATATCGTAGCGGTAAGAGTTGGTGAAACTTTCACCGGCATGACTCAAAACGGGCCACAAATAAAAATTGTGAACACCAGCGCATTGAAAGTTGTAACAAATGTTCCTGAAAATTATCTAACAAGAATACGTAAGGGCTCTCCCGTTGTAATATACATTCCTGATGCTGCTAAAACGATCAACTCCTCAGTTTCTTTGATAAGTCAATCTATCGACCCATCACAAAGAGGTTTTATCGCAGAAGCTAAGATCCCATATAATGCAATATTCAAACCCAACCAAACAGCTATCATGAAAATTTTAGACTATAGTGCTGATAATGCGGTGGTGATCCCTGTAAATGTTATACAAACTGATGAGACGGGTAAATATGTGTATGTGCTTATAAAAAGCAGCAATGGTAAAACAGTTGCACACAAAGTGCCTGTAACTATCGGTGAAGTGTATGGTGAAAGTGTAGAAATAAAAGGTGGATTAAAAGCAGGCGAACAATTGGTTACTGATGGTTTCCAAAACTTATATGAAGGGCAGTTGATAACTATCGATGCAAAATAATGAATGCGTTGGTGAACGTTGATACGATGCAAAAGAGGTTGAATAAAGAAATGATGTATAAGTCCCGAAATAAATTCGGGATGCCGATTTAACATCGGCAAGTGCAGGATGCCACTAAGGCTGAATAGATAACTAACTGATGATAACAAAGATATTTTTATGAATATAATAAAAAAAGCTAAAGTAAAATTTAAAGAGTTTAAACCTACCAGCTGGGCAATTGATAATCGGACGGCTATATATATTATAGCGGTGATCATCTCTTTGATAGGCATGATAAAATTCAATACCATGCCGAAGGAACAGTTTCCTGATATTGTTGTACCAACGATATCTGTAACTACAGTTTACGCAGGGAACTCTCCAAAAGATATTGAGAACCTTGTAACACGTCCAATTGAAAAACAATTGAAAGGGATCAGTGGTGCAAAGGTGAATAAAATTCAAAGCACGTCCCAGGCGGATTATAGTTTGATCGTAATTGAATTTGATACGGATGTAAAAACTGAAGTAGCGAAATTAAAAGTAAAAGATGCGATCGATAAAGCAAAAACTGATCTGCCGAATGATCTTACTTCAGAACCAAATGTAGCAGAATTTGCATTTAGTGAAATGCCGGTACTGTTTGTAAATGTGAGTGGAGATTATGATGGTGTGAAATTGAAACAGTATGCTGATAAAATGCAGGATAGGATCGAAGAATTAACTGAGATCACCCGAGCTGAAATTGTTGGTGCGCCTGAAAGAGAGATACAAGTAAATGTTGATCCGAATAAAATGTCGCTTGCAAGAATAAGTTTTAGTGATATTGAAAATGCCATTGCAAGAGAGAACCGTGATATTACCGGGGGCCAGATCGAAGTTGGTAACATGAAGCGAACGCTTAAAGTAAAAGGGCAATTTGCAAGCGCCTTAAATTTAAACAATATAGTTGTTCGCAGTAGCACCCAAGGAGCTACAGTTTATTTAAGAGATATAGCTCAATTAGTAGATACAATAAAAGAAACTGAAAACTTTGCAAGGTTGGATGGCAAGAATGTTGTTACATTAAACATTGTAAAGCGTGCCGGAGAAAATCTGATCAATGCTGCTGATAAAGTAAAAGGCATTGTTGCAGATATGCAGGTAAAAGAAGAATTACCGAAAGATCTTAAAGTTGTTTTTACAGGTGATCTAAGTAAACAAACTAAAACATCTTTTCAGGAACTAGTTAATACAATTGTTATTGGATTCGTTTTGGTGTTGATCATATTAATGTTCTTCATGGGAGTTACCAATGCATTCTTTGTTGCATTGAGTGTGCCGCTGAGTGTGTTCGTTGCATTTATGTTTTTACCGATCGCAAGTGGAATTATCGGAAGTACAGTAACATTGAATTTTATCGTACTCTTTGCATTATTGCTCGGCCTTGGAATTATTGTGGATGATGCGATCGTGGTAATTGAAAACACCCATCGTATCTATGCAAATGGTAAAGTGCCAATCATTAGAAGTGCAAAAGAAGCAGCAGGTGAAGTTTTTATTCCTGTGTTAGCAGGTACAGCCACTACATTGGCGCCATTCTTCCCGTTATTATTATGGAAAGGGTTGATTGGTAAATTTATGATCTACCTGCCTGCAGTATTGATCCTTACATTGGCTGCATCGTTGATCGTTGCATTTATTTTCAACCCTGTTTTTGCGGTTAGCTTCATGAAACCTGAAGGAAAAGAATTTGAAAAGCCAAAGAAACATATCTGGACAAGCAAATGGTTCCTTGTTTTTGTAATAGGTGGAGTGTTCCTGCATTTTGGTGGATTCCATGGCACTGCAAATTTCTTGCTGATAATGAGTGGCCTAATGTTGTTGAATACGTATGTATTAAATGATGCTATTCATAATTTCCAGAAAAAGGCTTTGCCTTGGTTAATGGGTCATTATGAAAGATTATTGAAATGGATCTTAGTAGGATGGAGACCGGTAAAAGCATTTATTTCTTTATTCATCATATTTATTTTGTCAATTGTTTTATTGATGCTGAGAGGAAATAAGTCAACCTTCTTCCCAAGTGGCGATCCTAATTTTATTTATGTGTATTTAAAAATGCCGGTTGGTACAGATGTTAAATATACTGATAGCGTTACCCGTATTCTGGAAACTCGGGTACATAAAATTTTGGCGAATGAATTGCCTGTTGTCAAAGACGGTATCGTAGAAAGTATCATTACAAATGTTGCTGTTAGTGCAAATAATCCAAGAGATAATAATAGAAGTGTTCAGCCAAATCTAGGAAGGATACAGGTATCATTTATAGAGTATGAAAAAAGACATGGCAAGCAGACAAAGCCATTTATGGATGAGATCCGAAAACAAATGACAGGTATACCTGGTGCCAGTATTGAAGTAGGGCAGGAAGATGGCGGGCCCCCAACTGATCCTCCGGTAAATATTGAAGTACAGGGAGATAATTTTGAGAGCATCGCAAAAGTTGCTACTGAACTTTCGCAATACTTAGATACCAATCAAATTGAAGGTATTGAGAATTTGCAAATGGATGTAGATCTTAATAGTCCGGAAATAGCTATTAACATTGATAGAGAAAGAGCAATGATCGAAGGGTTAAGCACAGGACAAATTGGAATGGAGATACGTACAGCAGTTTTTGGTAAAGAAGTAAGTAAATTGAAAGATGGGGAAGATGAATACAAAATTCAATTGCGTACAAGCGACCTCGTTAGGAACAATATTACTGACATCATGAACATGCGTATCACTTTTATGGATATGACAACCATGAGAGTAAAAAGTGTTCCGATCAGTGCTGTCGCAACAGTTGATTACGGAATTGGCGCAGGCGCAATCAAGCGTAAAAATGTAAAACGTACCATCCAGTTACAAAGCAATGTATTGGATCCAACAATGGTAGGGCCAATAAATGCACAGTTGCAAACGAAACTGGATGATTTTAAAGCAAAAACTAAGATACCCGCTGACGTTAGTTTAAGATTAAGCGGACAAAGTGAGCAGGAAAAAGAAACCCAGGCTTTCTTAGGTACAGCTTTATTGATGGCATTAGGTATCATATTTATGATATTGGTATTGCAGTTCAACAGTATCAGTAAGCCGTTCATTGTTATTACCGAGATATTCTTTAGTGTCATAGGCGTACTCCTTGGATATGCATTTACCGGTATGACGATCGCAACCATTATGTTAGGCGTAGGTATTATTGCACTTGCTGGTATCGTAATCAAGAACGGGATCTTATTAATAGAATTTACGGATGAGTTGAGAGGCCGAGGATGGCGAACAAGAGCCGCCGCTGTTGAAGCAGGTAAGATCCGTATCATTCCGGTAATGCTTACTGCGGTTGCAACTATATTAGGTTTGTTACCATTAGCGGTTGGTTTCAATATCGATTTCGTTTCTTTCTTCCAGACATTCAATCCGCATATTTTCTTTGGTGGAGATAGTGTGGTATTCTGGGGCCCTTTAAGCTGGACAATGATCTTCGGTTTGATCTTCGCCTTCTTCCTTACATTGATCATGGTACCAAGTATGTACCTTATCTCTGAAAGATTACGCAGGCCAATGGAACAATTCTATGGCAGCAAATTTATAGGCTTGCTTGGTTTTGCTGGTCCGTTCTTCTTCATATTCGTAGGATTAATGTACCTCGTAAGAAGATTACAAGGAAAGCGAGTATGGAATGGTACTTATAAGATAAAAAAATAGGTATAAAAAATTGAATCCGAGAGGGCTTTCTGCAAAGTGAGCCCTCTTTTTTATGTAAAACACCTACATTATCTTTTTAAAAATAATATTTTACAGAATTTTTGGCTTAAATTTGCTTTCGATTGTTTAAGTTCTTATTTAAACAAGAAAGGATTGCCTTCTTCCTACCGAAAAACGTTTTCTAAAACTATTCAATGTATTATTTTATCATGATCAAAATGGTCTGAATGAAAATATTGTATTGAGCGACCTTGCCTATTTAAAAGTAAAACCCTTAAAAAAAATGAAAAAGCAATTTTACCTGTTTGTATTAACTGTGATCTGTTGTTATCAAGCAAATGCTCAATGCCCTGATGGTGTTCAAATTTCAGGGATCGTCCGACCTACATCCTGTACAAGTACTGATGGTACATTTAGAATCAGGGTAAGGCCTTTTCAAACTCCTGCCATTTATGAAAGCGGTTATGTAAGAGGAATTGGCGATACGGTTTGGCATGCACATACCGATGAATTTTTTACTATTTCCGGTAAGGCGGCAGGCATTTATACTATAATTGTTAGAAACATAAGTACAAAAGCAATATGTACAGAAAGACAATTTGTGCTTAGTGCAACATACGCAGCTACTTTTACTGCAACACAAACGGCAGCTACAGGTTGTAACATTGCAGATGGAAAAATTGTTTTAGGCAATGTGGCTTCAACAGATTCTGTTAGCTGGATATCATCCATTACACCAACTTTCTCTGTAGTATCAAGCTTGTCTGCTAATACAATACCGAATCTAAAACCTGGTATATATTATGTGATCATTAAAAGCCCTAATGGTAGTCAATGTTTTTCTACCCAAAATATTACAGTAAATAATAATGGAGCAGTTTGTCCTGCAGCTACATTCTGTTCAAATGCTTATGGTGCCAACAAATTTCCAAACGGCAATTTTGGATCCGGTAGTGCATTGAACGGACCACCTTTACCTGATGGGGAAACAACTTATGGTTATACGCAATTGGCGGCTTTCGGCCCCGAAGATGGATTCTATGCAATTGCAAATTCAACAGATCATAATGGTGCAAATTCAGGAGGTCAGGTATTCAATGTATGGACAATAACCGAAGATCATACTCCTAACGATGTCAATGGATATATGATGGTTGTGAATGCTAACATAGATAAGGATGTGGTAACAGAAAAGACCATTACAGGTTTATGTCCCAATAAGACTTATCAATTCAGTGCTTATATCAGAAATGTAAAACCTAACACAGGCGGTAGCAATTACATTGTACCAGATCTTACTTTTTTAATTGATGGAGTTGGTAAATATAATACCGGTGATGTTGCCGGTTCTGATTGGGTAAATATTGGTTTTACTTTCAAGTCGTCAAGTGCAAATGCTAAATTCAGTATCAGAAATAATAATCCCGGCGGAGATGGAAATGATTGGGTAATTGACGATATATTTGTTGGGGTTTGTGCTCCAACAATTACCATGAACCAGATAGACGGCTCTAATTGCCAAAATCCTGCAACATCCTTAACTGCTAATATTACAGACCTTAGCAATATTTACGCAAAATATAAATGGCAGGTAAATAAAAAAGATGGTAGTGGTTTTGTTGATGCTGTTAATGGTAGTGGAACCGGAGTGTTTGATGCAGATCATAAATATACTTCTACATTAATTCCTGAACCTAGTCCCATCACTAGTTTACAAAGTGGCTGGGCATACAGGTTGATTGTAGCGGAAGAAGAAGATGACTTTACAGATATCGATTGCCGCTATGTAAATACAACTACATTGGTCATTGCACAATGTGGTGCCGTATTACCTGTTAAAATAAATAATTTAAATGCATCTTTATTATCAAATAATACTGGTAAGATATCTTGGCAGGTAGCAGAACAGGTCAATATTAAAAAATATGAAATTGAAAAAAGTATCGATGGTGTAAACTTCAATGTAATAACTACTGTTAATGCTGATAATGAAAGTAACTATTCATTTGATGACAAGACGCTCAATAACGGAGTTAATTATTACAGGATCAAAATAGTTAGCAATGAAGGAAAATATATGTATAGCCCTGTTGTTACATTAACATTAAAAGATAAAACGACCAGCATTAAAATTTTTCCTAATCCCGTTCAAAATAGATTGTTTGTATGGATGCCTGAAGGCATAACTGTAAAAAGAATCGTGATCTCTGATGCTATCGGACAAAAAATGATGGAGAGATATGTTATCGGCAATTCAACAAATGTTGCTGATATTGAAGTAAATAAATTAGCAAAAGGTGTTTATAATATTCAGCTTTACACTTCAAAGAATGAGATCAAAAATTTCAGTTTTATAAAAAAATAACCGTTCAGGTATTTTAATATTCCGGCCCTGTAATTTTACAGGGCCTTTTTTATGTAGGAAGAATTATTAAAGTACATTTGAGAAAATATTTTTTATGATAAGTAATCACGAAATTGACTACAAAATTTATGGGGAAGAACTACAATTTGTAGAAATAGAATTAGATCCAAATGAAACAGCCATTGCAGAAAGTGGCAGTTTTATGATGATGGATAATGGTATTGAAATGCAAACCATTTTTGGTGATGGAAGTCAGCAACAAACTGGTGGTATTTTTGGTAAGCTTTTAAGTGCAGGTAAGCGTTTGATTGTTGGAGAAAGTTTGTTCATGACAGCTTTTACAAACACAGGTCAGGGAAAGAAAAGAGTAAGCTTTGCTTCACCATATACAGGAAAGATCATTGTGTTCGATCTGAAAAAATTAGGCGGAAAGATCATTGCACAAAAAGATGCCTTTTTATGTGCTGCTAAAGGTGTAAGCATAGGGATAGAATTTCAGAAAAGATTGGGCACGGGTATTTTTGGCGGAGAAGGCTTTATCATGGAAAAGATCGAAGGGGATGGATTGGCATTTGCTCATGCAGGTGGTTATATTGTTGAAAGGGATCTGCAACCGGGAGAAATTTTAAAAGTAGATACGGGTTGTGTTGTTGCATATACTTCCGGGATTGATTTTGATATTGAATTTATCCGTGGTGTAAAGAACTGGATGTTTGGTGGCGAAGGATTGTTCTTTGCAAAATTGCAAGGACCTGGTAAAGTATGGTTACAATCTTTGCCGATCAGTCGTTTAGCCGGACGTATCATGCAATATGGTGGCATGGGTGGACGTAAAGAAGAAGGAGGTATACTGGGTGGCATTGGAAATTTATTGGATGGAAGAGAGTAAAAATCATTGTTTAATTAAGCATAAATAACTATCCCCCGGACTTTAAGTCCGGGGCTTTTTTTAAAAATAAATTTGGAAATGTAAAACAATTAATCGTATATTTGCGATATAAGATTAAAAATATGGCGTTTAACAAAAAAGAAGAGTTCACTCAAAAAGAACAGGACCTTGCGGAATTTGCAAAAGCATTGGCACATCCTGCACGTATAGCCATCTTAAAAGTACTGGCGCAAAAAAACGAATGTATCTGCGGAGAGATAGTAGAGATCTTGCCGTTGGCTCAATCTACTGTTTCACAGCATTTGAAAGAATTAAAAAATGCAGGATTGATCGATGGCAGTGTGGATGGTCCACGTAGCTGCTATTGCATTAATTGGAAAGCTTTTGAAAAATTTAATAGTGAATTTGGGACACTATTCAATAACCTCAAAACAAAAAATGAAAAAGCTTGCTGTTAGGGACGCCTCCAGTGGGAATTATTTTAAAATTTTCTCATTGCTATATGATGAGAACAAAAACAATTTTATGAGTAACGATAATCAAATTAAAGAATTAGTAAAAGAAAAGTATGCTGCCATTGCAGAACAAAGCAAAGATGGCAATGCTACATCATGCTGTGGTGCTACATCATCCTGCTGTGGTGACGAAGTGTATAATATTATGGCAGATGATTATAGTAAACTAGAAGGATATAATGCAGAGGCCGATCTAGGATTAGGTTGTGGGTTGCCTACTGAATTTGCGAAGATCAAGGAAGGGGATACAGTAATTGATCTTGGAAGCGGTGCAGGAAATGATGCATTTGTTGCAAGAAAATTTGTAGGTGAAAATGGGAAAGTGATTGGTGTGGATTTTACCGCAGCAATGATTGCTAAAGCAAGAGAGAATGCTGAGAAAGTTGGTTTTAATAATGTTGAATTCAGGCAGGGAGATATTGAAGAAATGCCTGTAACAAGTAATAAAGCTGATGTGATCGTAAGTAACTGCGTATTAAATCTTGTACCTAACAAGCATAAAGTATTCAGTGAAATTTTCAGGGTATTAAAACCTGGCGGGCATTTTTCTATAAGTGATATTGTGCTTGAAGGAGCGTTGCCATCGAAATGGAAAGAGGTAGCAGAATTATATGCTGGTTGTATTTCAGGTGCAATTCAAAAAAATGATTACCTGGCAATTATAGAAGAAGCAGGCTTTACAAATATTACTTTGCAAAAAAATAAGCCAATCACTATTCCCGATAATATCTTAGCAGATTATTTATCTCCTGAAGAGATTGCTGATTATAAAGCAAGTAATACAAAAATTACCAGCATTACAGTGTATGCAGAAAAGCCTGCAAAGGATGAACGTAATTGCTGTGAGCCCGGACATGGATGTTGCTAATTTTAATTTATGAAAAAATACATTGCAGAATTCGTTGGAACATTTGCATTAGTGTTTTGTGGAACAGGTGCTGTTACAATCAACGAGGTAACGAATGGATCTGTAACAAATGCAGGAATTTCAGTTACGTTTGGCTTAATTGTGATGACAATGATATATGCACTGGGACCAGTTTCCGGTGCACATTTCAATCCAGCAGTTACATTGGGGTTTGCCCTCAATAAGAATTTTTTATGGAAGGAAGTTTTGTCATATACAGTTGCACAAATTGTAGGAGCATTTGCTGCAAGTTTTGTATTAAAATTTCTTTTCCCTGCCTCAATATTTTTAGGCGCAACCATTCCGGCAGGATCAGCACTGCAATCTTTCGTGTTAGAAATAATACTGGCATTTTTTCTGATGCTCGTAATATTGCTGGTAACAACAGGTGCTAAAGAACAAGGAATGTTTGCAGGGTTAGCAATTGGCGGCGTAGTATTATTAGAAGCAATGTTTGCCGGGCCTGTTAGCGGAGCATCAATGAATCCCGTTCGCTCTTTAACACCTGCAATTGTAAGTGGACAAATTCAACATTTATGGCTTTATTTAATAGCACCATTTCTTGGTGTAACAATAGCAATTATCTTTCATCAAATAATTAGAAAATAAAAATGACAAAAAAGAAATTACTCTTTGTATGTGTGGAGAATGCTAACCGTTCTCAAATGAGCCAGGCATTTGCCAGGATCATTGGCGAAAATGGTGTAGAAGCGTATAGCGCAGGTAGCAAACCCAGTGGTGTAGTAAACCCTAAAGCCATTGCAGCAATGAAAGAATTAGGATATGACTTAACCACACATGATAGTAAAAGTTTAGATGAAGTAAAAGACTTTGCACCATTTGATGCAGTGGTTACTATGGGCTGTGGGGATGCTTGCCCCTGGATGCCCGCCAAACAATTCATCGATTGGCAGATCCCTGATCCTAAACATATGGAACCAAAAGAATTTAATGAGGTAAGAGATTTTATAAAGAACAAGGTTGAAGCATTGATAGCAACTTTATAAAAGAAGAGCCACTATTTTGTGGCTCTTCTTTTTAATTTTTTATGGATGGATAATTGGATATCACATCAAAATTATACTCATCTTTATTTTTTAGCTTTTGCATAAAGCTGTGCAACTCTGCCGAGTCACTTGCATCTGCATAAACCTGGTCATGTGCAAGTATCACTAACTCATTCGGTGTTTTTGTTTGTTCTTTTACAAACATACTGTCTACTTGATTTATCATTTCATCTCCGGTATTTTTAAGCTTTAGGTCTTTATCATAATGCCATTCTAAGTCCCATCCAATTACAGTCATACCATTTTTTTGCAGACTATCTGCTGCTGCTCTGCTGCTTTTTAGATCAGTAGAACTGATAGCATCGGTACGCCATATATTTCTGCCTGGAGTTCGTACAATGTTGTATGTTAATTTTAAGCTGTCAGCACATCTTATAAAATCTTTGACTGCAGAATCCGGAACAGCATAAAATTTTTCATATTGGTGGTGAGCATGTGTATAGCTATGGTTTGCTATTTGAACATAATTGCATTGCAAAATGCTATCATAAGTAGCAGTTTGTTCTTTACTGCCATATACCTGTTCGCCAATAAGGAACATTGTAATAGGCATTTGTTCCTGCCTTGCAATTTGCATAACCTTTCTTGTTCCTTTATTAGGGCCATCATCAAATGTCAGGTAAATGGTCCTCTTTTTTTTCTTTAGCAAAACAGTTTTCTTTTCCGTTGCTACTGAATCGGGTAAAGTAAAATGAATGTTAGCTAATGAAGGATTGTCTTCTCTGTTGTGTTTGTAGCAAGAAATAAAAGCAACTGTAATTACTGTTGTTTTAAAAAGTTGTACTACAATTTGATTGCCATCTTTTGCAGCAGCGGGGTCAGGGTCCATAAAAGTTTGGGGTATAAATTGATTTGAGATATGAAGATATATCTATGCCATATCCATTTGCAAATTTTTGTTGTTAATGATTATATAAAACCAATAATTTCATTACATCAGTTTAGATGTTCATATAATTACTGTGGTTTATTAAACATTGTTTCCGTAATAGGAAAATTTATATTCAAAACACATCCTTCACCTGGTTGTGATATGAAATTAATAGTTCCATTAAAAGATGCAACCCTGCTTTTAATATTAGCTACGCCAATTCCTTGCTTTTCCCTGTCCGTATTAAAGCCTATACCATTATCTGTGATGAGTAAAATGATAGCATTCTTGTTTTGTAATAAAGTAATACCTATCTGGGTTGCTTTTGCATGTTTTAAAATATTATTCATCTGCTCTTGTACTATCCTAAAAATATTAAGCTTGAATTTATCATTGACACTTTCTTCAATAAAGCTTTTTAATGCACAGGTAATTTTTATAGGGTTTACTTCAGACATGTCTTCAGCAAGCTTTTTTATAGCAGGGCATAACCCAAGGTTCTTAATGATATCTGTTGTAAGGCCCTTGGTTAATTTCCTGATCTCTTCAATTGCCGTTATTGTATATTCAGATGATCTTTCCAAATATTTTCTACTTTCTGCACCCCCTTCTCCAGCCATTTCCATGTACAACTTTGACGCACCTAATAATTGATTTACATTATCATGCAATTCTTTGCCAATATCTGAACGTTCCATTTCTTTTGCGTCTTCGGTAGCTTCAGAAATTTGAATATTTTTCGTCCTGATCTCGGAAGCTAATTTTTCCTCCAAATTTTTTTGTTGTGAAATATCATGTACCACACCGATCATACGTGATGCTCCTCCTTTTGCATCCCTGATAATTGTTGCTCTGCTAAATACATTTGCAATTATACCATTGTCCTTTATAAAACGAAATGCATCTTCCCAATAATTTTTTGCAGATGCCAGTGCTATCGTGATCCCATTAGTAATTTTATCTTTATCATCCGTATGAACAAAACTTATCCAATCTATCTTCCCATTTTTTACATTATTCAAAGAGAGCCCAAATAATTTTTCAAACCCGGCACTTAAATAAAACTTGTTAGTATTTATATTCCAATCCCAAATACCGTCATATGAAAGCTTTGACGTAATGTTTAAAATATTTGCCTGCTCCTTCTTTTCTACCAACTGTTCTTTCAATGCCCCCTCAAGATCGGTTACTTCACTCACATCTTTAATTGCACCAATTAAATTGATCGCTCTTCCATTGCTGTCACGTACTATTGTTGCTCTGCTTATAGCACATGCCAAGGAGTTGTCTAAGCGACGGATCATAAACGAATCCTCCCAGCTTTTTCTTTTTGATTTCAGTGCAATAGTTATTTTTTTTATTACTTTATCTTTTTCATCAATTAGCAAACAATTCGTAAACTCTTCAATACTGATCATATTGTTTGGTATGCTATATCCAAATACTTCTTTCACACTGTCACCTACATAAATTTCCCCCGAATTTATATCCCAATCCCACATTATATCGTACGATGATTTGGCAATATGCTTTATCCATTGATCATTTTCTGCAATCTTTGTATCAGAAATTTTTTGTGCATAGACAATATTGCCCGCCACTATTTTTTCTTTTTTTGTATCTATGTTTTTTTGATCGAGAATACTTTGACTTTTATCTGTTATCGTAGTTATAACATTCTGAATATTATTTTCATTCATGAATACTGCCGAAGTAATTTCACTCATAAAAGAGGCTCCTGTTTTTTTAATACTAATAACAGAGGAATTATATTGTCCATTTTTACTCAGCAGATTTTTCTTCAGATCATTTTCATTGTCTTTAAAAATACCAGCTCGTTTTTTTGTCAGTAATTCTTTTTTAGAATATCCTAATAATAAACAAGCTGCTGTATTTACAGCTACTATTTTCCCGCTCATCAAATTAGAAATGATGTTTGCCTGGGCAGTATTTTCAAAAGCTTCGTGATAAATAGATACATTTAGCGCTAAAGTGATCTTCTTTTTTTGACTTACAAGTTTTGCGGTGGTGGAGGCAGTTTTAATCTTCTGCATATGATAAGGTTAACAAGTAAGGTAGCATTATAATACAACAAACCCTAATTATATTTTGCTTTCAAGCGCCACCGCTTCCTTCAATAATTTCTTAATTGCTTTTTCATTTATCTCTTCAGGTTCATAATAGATCGTATAAAATATTTGTTTGTTAGTGCCATGTATAAGATAGCCATCAACATCCTTTAATTTACACCATACCAAAAACCCAATAACACACCTTTCTTAATTCCACCTCTTGGTATAGTTGCCGGCCACACAATACAAATTCCTTTCTTGCCATAAAAGAACGGAACGTTGTAAGAGATCTTTTCTTTACAATAAGCAGGTAAGTTCTCAATAATTATTTGACGAAGCACTTCTACAATGATTCTTTCGTTCTCGAGGAGTAAGTCAAATAATTCTATGAGAGATTTTATTTTCATTTCTTTATTGCTTGTTCCTTATATCGCTCAACAAATTCTTTTGCCTCTCGTATGTTTTCTGGGTAAGTGACAAAATCTTCACAAGAAATTATGCCGTTGGTATATTTTACAATCCTCTCATAAACGTGTTGATAATAAAAGCCGTTTTCTATTAAAAATCTTACAGTTTCCCATTTTTTATCATCATTTTTTTTGGGAGGCCTAAATCTAGATGGGAGAAGTATCATTGATTTTTCACACTTAGGACAAGGATAAGTTTGCTCAGAATCATTAAATGATCTGTTTAGGGTGGCTTTACATTCCAAACAAACTTTTTTATGACTCATGTGTATGTTTTCTATAATATTTCAAATATAATAAATTGCAAATTCAAAATTCTTGACTCTTGGTTTTACAACTATGTTTATTGATTTTAAAAACAACAAAAAGCTATGTAATACCATTAAGATGTTGTAGTTTACATCAACCGCTTTAAAATTCGCTAGCCACCATATTAAATAATTAAGAAACTGCTAAGAAATTAGTAGTTTTTTTTTACCCAAACCCCTCAAATACCTTCTGGTCAATCATTTCCAAATTTCCAAATCTCCAAATTTCCAAATCAACACCCTTCTCGGCAACGTTTCCGTTAAAAATTCATCATTCCCAATATAAAAAGGGATTTTCGGCGTAACTTTGCAGCCACTTTTAACGATTGAATTATGAGTACAAGTACAGCAACCGAACAGGTATTACAAGACGTAGTTATCAAATTTGCCGGCGATAGCGGCGATGGTATGCAGCTTACAGGTAGCCAATTTACCAACAGCACAGCATTATTAGGTATCGACTTAGCAACTTTCCCGGATTTTCCTGCGGAAATCAGGGCCCCATTAGGAACTATTCCTGGTGTGAGTGGTTACCAGTTACGTTTTAGCAGTGATAGAATTTTCACTCCTGGTGATGAGTGCGATGTGTTGATTGCAATGAATGCTGCTGCGTTAAAAACAAATCTGAAAGTAATCAAGAAAGGCGGGATCGTTATTATTAATACAGATGGTTTCGATTCAAAGAACCTTCGTTTGGCAAATTACCCTGATGGAGTGAATCCAATAGAAGATAATACGCTTGATGCATACACTGTGTACAAAATGGATGTTACTAAAATGACCCGTGAGGCATTGAAGGACATTACCATGGGTACAAAAGAAAAAGACCGTGCAAAAAATATGTTTGTACTGGGCTTTTTATACTGGATGTACAATCGTGACATGAATACAACGATTGAATTCTTCAAAGAAAAATTCGGTAAAAAACCAGAGATACTCGAAAGTAATATTAAAGCATTACAGGCAGGTTATTTCTTTGGTGATACAACAGAAACTTTTACTACTCGTTTTACAGTAGAAAAAGCAAAGATGGATAAGGGTACTTATCGTTCTATCATGGGTAACCAGGCTTTATCTTACGGATTGATAGCAGCTGCTGAAAAGAGTGGCTTGAGCATGTTCTTAGGAAGTTATCCTATCACACCGGCATCAGATATCTTACATGAATTAAGTAAATACAAATCTTTCGGAATACGTACTTACCAGGCAGAAGATGAGATCGCTGCGATCACTTCGGCTATTGGTGCCAGTTATGGTGGTGCATTAGGATTGACAACTACCAGCGGACCAGGTATGGCGTTGAAAGCAGAAGCAATGGGGTTGGCAGTAATGCTTGAAATTCCTTTGTTGATCGTAAACATTCAGCGTGGCGGGCCAAGTACTGGTTTGCCAACAAAGACTGAACAGAGTGATCTAATGCAGGCTTATTACGGTAGAAACGGGGAATGTCCGATGCCGATCATTTCTGCATCTACACCAAGCGATTGTTTTGATGTAGCTTATGAAGCAGCAAGAATTGCTGTTCAACACATGACTCCGGTAATTTTATTAAGTGATGGTTATATCGCTAACGGTGCCGAACCATGGAAGTTTCCACAGTCTGCTGACTTACCTGAATTCAAAGTTAAGTTCAAAGAAGGATTAGATGAAGGGGAAGAAAAATTACAACCATATAAAAGAGATGAAAAATTAGTTCGTCCATGGGCTATCCCTGGCACGCCTGGTTTAGAGCATCGTGTAGGTGGTTTAGAAAAACAAGACATCACAGGTAATATTAGTTATGATAGCGATAACCACCAGCATATGGTTTTAACCCGTCAGGCTAAGGTTGATAAAATAGCAGATTATATCCCATTACAAACTTTAGATAGTGGTGCTGAAAAAGGAAAAGTATTGGTACTTGGGTGGGGCAGTACTTACGGTGCTATCAAAAGTGCGGTAAAAGAATTGCAGAATGAAGGTGTTGAAGTTTCTCATGCACATCTTCGCTACATACGTCCTTTCCCTAAAAATTTAGGAGAGATATTACATAATTTTGATCATGTATTGGTTCCTGAAATTAACAACGGACAATTGGTAAAGATCATCCGTGATGTTTATTTCATAGATGCAAAACCTTATAATAAAATTATGGGTGTACCTATTACAAAAGGAGAGATCATTGAGGAAGTAAAGAAAATGATCTAATTTTTTAAGAATGATATAGAAAAGCCGGAACTAGTTTCCGGCTTTTCTATATCCTGAAATTAATAATTTTGAATTAAAACATCTGTTGGAATATGCAATCTATTATGAAGAGTTCTTATCATTTCTAATGTTAGTTTTCTTTTTTTATTTAATATTTCACTTGCCCTGCTTTTAAGTCCGACAACTTTTGCAAGGTCAGCCTGGTTATAACCTAATTGCTCCATACGAAATTTTATTGCTTCAATAGGATCAGGAAATCCGATCGGAAATTTTTCCTGTTCATAGTTATCAATGAGCATTCCTAATACTTCTAATTCATCGCCTTGTGGGGTATGGGGTTTTGCATCAAAAATAACTTCCAATCTCGTTAATGCAGCTTGATAATCTTTTTTTGTTTTTATTAAACGCATGGTCATAAGGTTTAAATTTTTGTTGCATCGATTTTGTCATATTGAGCATGAGTGCCAATAAAACGTATCCATAGCATTTGATAATGGTAATTAATTTTTACAATCAACCTATAGTTATTGCCTTTTATATTAAAAACAATTCGGTTTTTTTCCAAAATACTTGCTGAAGGATATTCTCTCTTTATGGCATTTGGAGTTTTCCAACTTGCTTCTTCCGCTTCCTTATACCATGCTTTTAACTGTTGCTCACAATCGGGATGCTTTGTCCAGAAATCCCGTAATATTTTCTTTGCAATAACTCTCAAATAATTTATTTGAGTAAAGGTATGAAAAAATCCCAAAATGGGAACTTTTTTAATATCAATTTTAATGATATTTTTTATTCCTATCATAAATAAATTTAAATTACTGTATGAAGATTTTGTGGAAATATCTGAAACCCTATAAATGGCAGGCTATTTTTTCTATGTGCTTAGCAGCAATAGCGCAGGCCTTAAGTTTTTTAGATCCCGTAATTTTTGGAAAGATATTAGATAACTATGCATTAAACCCGGGCAACAAAACTGAAAGGGAATTAGTGACGGGAGTATTAGGGCTTTTGGGACTTGCAGTTGGAGTAGCCATTGCTGCAAAACTGGCTAAGTCATTCCAGGAGTATACGCTTAGGTTAGTGATTCAAAAATTTGGTAAAAGTGTTTTTGATGATGGATTAAAACAAACACTTCGTTTAACCTACGGAGAATTTGAAGACCAGCGAAGCGGTGAAACTGTATCCATTCTTCAAAAAACAAGACGTGATACTGAAAGTTTTTTAAGCTCATTTATCAATATACTTTTCTCTACTTTGGTTGGCATAAGTTTTCTTATTTATTATGCCATTACAAAACATTGGGCATTGATACCTGTGTTTCTTGTGGGTGTTTTAATATTGGGAGGACTTACAGGTTTGCTTAGTAAAAAAATAAAGACCATTCAACGAAAGATATTCAGAGAAAATGCTGTGATGTCCGGTAACATAACTGAATCTATCAGAAATATTGAATTGGTAAAAAGCCTCGGACTTACTTATCCTGAGATCAAGAGGCTTAAAACTTTTACGCAAAAAATATTTGACCTGGAAATGATAAAAGTGAAAAAGGTAAGGACACTGACTTTTTTGCAAGGTGTTACATTAAACTTACTGAAGCAATCAATACTTTTTATTTTGCTCTGGCTTATTTTCCGAAAAGTGCTTACGCCGGGAGAGTTGATCTCTATGCAGATCATCATGAATTTTATTTTTATGCCGCTGCAGGATCTTGGTACGATCATACTTGCCTACAGAGAAGCAGAAGCTTCGCTTCAAAATTTTGACCTGCTGATGAAGAAGCCGGTAGAAACGAGGCCCGAGGAGCCGATAGATCTAGGCGCTGTAGAAAAACTTGAATTCAAAAATGTAATTTTCAGGCATAAGACTGCTGTTGAAAATTCTATTGATGACATTTCGTTCACAGTTAAGATTGGAGAGTCAATTGCATTTGTCGGTCCCAGTGGATCGGGAAAATCTACACTTGTAAAATTGCTGGTAGGATTGTATAGTCCGGTAAGTGGAAGTATTTGTTTTGATGATGTATCGGTAAAGGATATACGCTACAACCGCATACGCCGGCAGATAGGATTGGTTACACAGGATACACAATTGTTTGCCGGAACAGTAAGGCAAAACCTTGAATTTATAAAAGCCGGTGCCACTGAAGAAGAGATGTATGCAGCATTAAAAAAATCTGCTTCTCATAATCTTATCAATAGCCCTAAAGGACTGGATACATTATTGGGAGAAGGCGGGACTAAGTTATCAGGTGGTGAAAAGCAAAGGCTTTCTATTGCCAGGGCTTTATTAAGAGATCCACAAATAATAATATTTGATGAAGCAACAGCTTCGCTTGATTCTATTACTGAAGAATCTATTACAGATACAATGAATAATATTGCTGCAGAAAAAAAGCAGATCATTATCACTATTGCTCACAGGCTTAGTACAATAATGAATGCCAATACTATCTATGTATTGGAAAAAGGTAAAATATCAGAAACTGGTACTCATGAAGAATTGCTGCTACAAAAAGGATTGTATTATGCTTTATGGAGACAACAGATTGGGGAGAGAGATACGAAGATTAAGAAAAGTGAGCTGTAATATATGAAATGCTAATATTGCATGTTTAAGGAAGTATAATCTCGTCGCATTCATTGATTCGACTACAAAACATTTTTGGTAATGGAGTAAACATTTGAGATTTAAATTCTTTTACTTTACCCCTTTCGATATATTTGAAATAAAAATTATTTTTATAAAGTTTATAAGGCAAGTTGTCAGGCATTGGGACATAAACAAATGCTGCAAGTTTTCTTTTCATGTCAAAAAAATAAATTGAACTGTGTCCATGCCAAGTTGAGCCTGCTCTGATTTTATTAAATTCTTTTATAACGTAGTATTTGCTCTTTCTCTTATTATCTTTCAAAATACCAAGATAAGTTCTCCAAGTTGTATCATTGAATGATGAGGTTTTGTATGCTTTGTTTATTCTTTTTGCATTTAGAATATTCTTAAATGGTTTAATATTCTGACTATATGAATTTATGGAGATACTTATAAAAAATACTGTTACTAAAGCTTTAATGGATGCCATATTCTGTACTTACATCACAAATGTATATTGTCTTTATACATGTATTAAAAAAATCCGCTTATATAAAAGTTAAATAGTAATTCTACCGATGAAAGGATTGCGACGCAACGATGATGCTATGAAAAACTAAAGCTGGTATTCAAAAAATTATCCAACATTTACAGGAATGCTATGAACCGCAGCAGCCATTTCTTTAATAAGTGATGCGTCTTTTTCAATGGCATTACCTACAACTATTACATCAGCACCAGCCTTGCAATTGAGGTAAGCTTTTTCTGGTTCAATGATACCGCCACCAATGATCAGTGGAATAGAAATAGAATGAGCAACTTTTTCTATCATGTTTTCGGGGATAGGACGTTTAGCACCGCTGCCGGCATCCATATAGATCAATTTCATGCCCAGCATTTCTCCGGCCATAGCAGTACACATAGCTATATCAGCTTTATCAGCCGGTAAAGGACTTGCACCACTGATGTAAGAAACTGTAGTAGGAGCACCGCCGTCTACAACCATATAACCGGTAGGCATAATTTCCAGTCCGCTTTTTTTAACGAAAGGAGCCGATACCACATGTTGACCAATAAGCAATTCCGGGTTACGTCCGCTGATCAATGACAGGTACAATAAAGCATCTGCATATTTACTGATCTGAGATGGGCTTCCAGGAAAAAGTACTGTGGGAATAGTGCAGCTGCGTTTGATAAGTTGAAGACAGTCATCTAAATAATTAGAGATAACAAGACTGCCGCCGACAAAAAAATAATCCACTTTGGCAACTACAGAAAGCTCAATAAGTTGCTCCATGCTGTTATGATCAACCTTATCGGGGTCGATCAATACGGCAAATGACTTTTTACCTACTCTCTTACGCTCAACTAATGAATTATGTATACCTTTTGTCATCAATACTTTTTATCGTATCCCGATTGTTTCGGGAGTTACCCTGCAAAAATGTAGTTTTTTTTGCTTTTATTAAAATTAAAGATACTAAACCTCTGGCTTTTAACGCCATGAAAACATGATTATTAGTAAATTTGGTAATGGATGTTTCTTCAGAAATTAAGTTCAAAACAGCACGTAGTGGTGGCAAAGGTGGCCAAAATGTAAATAAAGTAGAGACAATGGTAGAGGGCTACTGGGATATTGCTGCATCGGTGCTTATAAATGATGAAGAAAAACTGCGTTTACAGGAAAAATTGAGCAACCGCATCAATGCCGATGGTCTTTTACTTATTAAAAGCCAGACAGAAAGAAGCCAATTGGGGAATAAAGAAGAAGTGGTCAAGAAAATGAATGTCGTGATAACAAAAGCGCTTCATGTTCCTAAAAAAAGAAAAGCTACCAAAGTGCCCAAAGCGGTAAAAGAAAAAATATTGGAGAACAAAAAGAAAAAAGGGGAGACAAAGCAAAATCGCAAAAAGATAAAACTGTAACCTCATGAAACTATTATCCTGTTTTTTTATAGTTGCATGTTTGTTTTTATCTTTTACAATTCAATCTAAAAAGAAACCTGCCAAAAATATAAAGATCTATTTTGCTAATACGGTCGCAGGAGAAAGGCTTCTTCTGGGTAAATCATATACCAATCCATTCAAAGAGAAATACACCATAAGCAGGTTAAAATATTATATCACTAATGTATCTTTTAAGACTACCCAAAATAAGGTCATCTATGAAAAAGACAGTTATCATTTAATTGCTGAAACAGAAGAAGGAATGGAAGTCGACCAGACTGAATTCTCTCTTTCACTAAAGCCCGGCACTTATCAATCTATTTCTTTTTTGATTGGCGTAGATAGTATAAAAAATGTTTCGGGAGCTCAAACAAATGCACTTGATCCTTTGAATGGAATGTTCTGGGCATGGAATACAGGCTATATTATGTTTAAATTAGAAGGTAATTCTCCACAGAGTAAAAGCTTAGATAATAAAGTTGAATATCATATCGGTGGTTTTAAAGGTGTTAACAATGTTTTGCGTAGGGTAGAATTAGATCTGCAACCACAGGTGATAAAAAAGGGAAACAATACAGAGATCGTTATTAAAGCGGATATTGATAAATTATGGAAGCAGGGAAAAAATATTAGGATCACCGAAATACCTGTTTGCACCACAGAAGGAACTGATGCTGTAAAAATTGCAGATAATTACAGTAAAATATTTTCTATCCATTCTATTTCAACACATAAAAATTGATAAAAAAGATCTCAATATTATTGAGTTGCATGGCTGCAATATGTGTTTTGATAATGGATGCCTGCAAAAGCAGCAGATCAATTAGCAGCACAAATGAAACTTCGTCAAGCTTTGTTATCCCTTTCGGATGGCCCAAACCTGCATTGAATATTTTTAAAGATAATCCGCTTACAGAAGAAGGGTTTCAATTAGGCAGAAGGTTATTTTACGATGGAATATTGAGCAGGGATGGCAGCTTGTCCTGCGGTACCTGCCACCAGCAGTTTGCAGCATTCTCTTCCTTTGATCATAATTTTAGTCATGGTATAAATAATACTTTTACCACAAGAAATGCTCCCGGTCTTTTTAATCTTGCATGGATGAAAGAAATGCATTGGGACGGCGGAGTAAACCATATTGAAGTGCAGCCATTGTCTCCGATCACTGCTCATAATGAGATGGGGTCAATACTTGATACTGTTTTATACAACCTGCAAAAAGATAACTCATACAAAACTTATTTTAAAAAAGCTTTTGGGGATACTGTAATTAATAGTCAGCGGATGTTAAAAGCATTAGCGCAATTTACCGGAAGCATTCAATCATATAATAGCAAATATGATAAAGTGAAAAATGGCAATGCTATGTTTACAATAAGTGAAAAAAAAGGGTATGAATTTTTTAAAACAAATTGTAGTGCATGTCATAAAGAACCTTTGTTCACAGATAATTCATTTCATAATAATGGGCTTTCTATTAATGACAAATTGAATGATTGGGGGCAAATGATAATTTCAAAAAAGGTTGCTGATTCTTTGAAATTTAAAACGCCGAGTCTGCGTAATGTTGCGGTAACATTACCTTATATGCATGATGGCCGCTTTATAAATTTAAGTAAAGTGATCGAACACTATCGTAATCTAGACACAGCTAATTCAAAGAATCTTGATCCGATATTGAAAGCAAAAAAAATAAATATCAGCCAAACAGAAAGAGTGGATCTTATGGCATTTTTATACACCCTTACAGATTCTGTGTTGATACATAACCCAAGATTTTCTTCCCCGGTAAATAGCTCGCCAATATTTAAACATCAGCATTAAGCATAAAAAAACATGTTAATCAGTTTTGAAATACAACATCATGTAGAATTCCAAATGTTGAAGCTACAGTAGCACAAAAGCTAAATCAAGGAACTAAACGACAAAGGGGATGTAATCCTTTGTCGGCGGCTTTTTTTGTTACTTTTTTTTCGCAAAAAAAGTAACATAAGAGGATCTACGAATAAAAAAATTCTTTACTATTTTAAACTCAATAAAAAAAGTGCAGCAATTGCCACACTTTATTTTTAAGAATTATTTTTTCTAACTTTTTCTTTTAGCTTTTAATGTTTGCAAAATTTGCAATTGACTTTCAGATTCACCTTTCTTAGTTGCCTGATCTTTTATATTCTCCTGAATATCCTGTTCGATCTGGCGTTTTTTCTTTTCAAGATTGTTGCCATCATCAACGCTGTTATTATATTTCTTTTCAGCCTTTTTTACCATTTCTTCCTGGTCTGCGATTTGCTGTTCAAGATCAGCTGCTGCGGTAACTTCCACTAAGCTATTCACAAATGTTTTTGCATTGGCAAATAATGCAGGGTCCGATGCTTCGGTTGTAAAATTATCGTAGCCTTTGCTCAATAATAAGGATACAATTGACCTGTCTTTTTCTTTTTTGCTTTTTCTGTCTATTTTAAAATACAGATCATAAGTGTCTGGTCCAAGCTCAGGCATTTTTACACCTTTAAATAAAATAAATCCTTTGCTGCTTTTTGGGCTATATCCCAAAGATTTCATTTTACCTACTATTGCATTTTCCGTTATGTTGGGTTCAAAAGGCAATTCATTTACCACAGCAGATTGACTGATCTTATTATAAGTAACTTGTCCGGATGTAGATTGAGCCGTAGTATAATTATATACACACAGCATTAGTAGAGAGGCGATCAATATCTTTTTCATAATAATTTTTTTTATAAAGACAGTTAAAGATAACAAAGGGTTGCAGGCCTTTTATAAAATTATAGATAAAATTAAAATAAGCAGGTAAATTTGAGGCTTAATTGATTCTATTTGAGCAGTATAAAAAAATTAGCCGGGCAAACTGTATGGTATGGGGCCAGCTCTATTGCGGCCAGGTTTATTAATTACCTGCTTACGCCTTATCTAACTTATAATGCTGCCATAAATACAGATGATTTTGGGAAAATGGGTATTATTTATTCCCTGATACCAATTCTCAACATAATTTTTACTTATGGGTTCGAAACTGCTTATTTCAGATTTGCAGCTAAAGAAGAGAATAAAGAATCGATCTATAGTACTACCGCTCTCTCGTTGATCTTTTCTACCATTGTATTTACAGGGGTACTTTGGATAGGACAACCATTTTTGGGAAGAGTAACAGGCTTGTCAGATTTCCCTAAAATATTGCAATACAGTATTGTTGTTATTGCATTAGATGCATTAAGCACCATCCCGTTTGCAAGGCTAAGGGCTGAAGGCAGGCCTAGAAAATTTGCCTTTATTAAGATTGCCAGTATTCTATTGAATATATTTTTTACTTGGTTCTTTATTAGTTACTGCCCTATGCAATTAAAAAAGGATAGCGAAAGTTGGGTAACTCTTATTTACGATGAGGCTACCAATCCAATCGTATATGTTGTTTTGGCAAATGTTATACAATCAGGGTTTACGTTGCTTTTATTATTGTCGGAATTTAAGAAGATCCGTTTTCAATTCGACACCAGGCTTTGGAAAGAAATGATGATTTATTCCTTACCGCTAGTGTTAGCGGGGATGGGAGGGATGATCAATGAAACTTTTGACAGGCTGATGATGGTATGGTGGTTACCCGGAGAACAAATTGTACGGGAACAACAAGTAGGTATTTACAATGCCTGTTATAAATTATCGATCTTAATCACTTTGTTTATTCAGGCATTTCGGATGGGAGCCGAGCCTTTCTTTTTTAAACAGGCACAAGGTCAAAACCCTCAGCGTACTTACGCAAGGGTGATGAAATTTTTTGTATTGGTTATAACAGTGATGTTCCTGGTGGTAAGTTTATTTATGCCCATTTGGAAATATTTTATTGGCCCTAAATATTGGGAAGGCTTAGCTGTAGTTCCAATTTTATTATTGGCAAATATGTTCCTGGGTATATATTATAATTTATCGATCTGGTATAAACTCGGGCATAAAACAATGGCCGGTGCCTGGATCACTTTGATCGGAGCTGGCATTACTATTTTGATAAACTATATTTTTATTCCTCGTTATAGTTATATGGCTTGTGCTTGGGCTACTTTTTTCTGTTATGGAAGTATGATGGTGATCTCCTATACATGGGGACAAAAAAATTACCGCATACCTTATGCCTGGAAAAAACTGCTTGCATACCTGGTAATAGTAGTAGGATTATTTTTTATACATAAGGCAATTACATCTTTTTCACAAAGTGTACCACTTAGTCTTTCTATAGCATCAGTTTTACTATTGATATATGTGTGGTTTGTATCTCTTGTAGAAAGGAAAGAATTTACTCAATTACCCATCATTGGAAAGTTTTTTAAAAAGGATTAATTTTTGTAGTACTATCCCAAACACATTAAATGCGTAGGCTTCTTCAAAAAATATTTCGTCCTTTTTTTGTTTGGCTGGCACATAAATTCAGTGCCGATCCTAAGCGTGAACTTGTATTTAAATCTTTATCCAAATTATACAGAGCAATATCGGATAATAAAAGCAGGAAGGGGATTGTAATTCCTATAGATATTACTAAAGACAGCTTTATTATCTTCAGCGATCAGCACAAAGGCAATAAAGATCATGCTGATGATTTTAAAAATAATGAAGCTAATTACATTGCCGCACTCAATTATTATTTTAAGGAACGATATAGGTTCATCAATTTAGGGGATGGAGAAGAGTTGTGGAAATATCCTGCCACGGAAGTGATAAAAAATTATCCAGACGCCTTAAAAGCTGAAGCAAATTTTGATTTTTTAAATAAATATTACCGCACTTTTGGTAATCATGATCTGCTCTGGAAAAATAAATTGGATGTTACATTGCTTTTAAAAGATATTTTCAAAATGCCCTTGCCGGTTTATGAAGGTTTGATCCTGAGAGGCATGCTCAATAAAAGATTTAGTATTTTTCTTACGCATGGGCACCAGGGAGATAAAATGAGTGATAACAATGCTTTGAGTACCTGGGCAGTTGCTCATCTCTGGGCACCTATACAACGTTATCTGCAAGTAAATGTAAATACTCCTGCAAACGATTTTTATTTACGTGATAAGCATAATAAGTTGATGTATGATTGGAGCAGTCACAAAAATGATACGATCCTGATAACAGGCCATACACATAAGCCTGTATTCGCTTCGGGCAAATACAATAAGAATTTTGATTATTCCATTTCAGATAATGAATCTGTAAAACCTTCTTATTTTAATACAGGTTGCTGTTGTTATAATGATGGTGATATTACCGGCATTGAAATTGATAAAGGAGATATCCGCCTTGTTAAATGGTACACAGAACATAACGAGGTTAAAAAAATGATCCTTGAAGAAAAAAAACTAGAGGAGATATTTAAAACTTTGTAGGCTAACTCATTTTAAAAGTCAATGCAGCAAAATCTTCAACACTTAATGCTTCTGCTCTTTTATTAAAAATTTCATCCTGTAAAATTTCGGCAGTAAATAAACTTTTTACAGCATTCCGTAAAGTTTTCCTTCGTTGATTAAAAGCTGTCTTTACTAAAACTGTAAATGCTCTGTCAGATTTTACAGGCAATGTTTCTGTTTTTCTTTTTAAACGGATAACACCACTTTGTACTTTAGGTGGCGGATTAAAACTTTCATTACTCACATCAAATAAATATTCTACTTCGTAAAATGCCTGGATCAATACACTTAGTACGCCATATACTTTACTGCCTTCTTTTGAAGCCGCTCTTTGAGCTACTTCTTTTTGAAACATGCCAATCACAACAGGAACCTTGTCTTTCCAGTCAAGAACTTTGAATAATATCTGTGTAGAAATATTATAAGGAAAATTACCGATCACTGTAAAAGGCTCATCAAAGGGAGCGTCAATGTCCAAAAAACTTTGTGCAATGATCTTATCTTGTAATACGGGGTATGTTTTTTTGAGATATGCTGTTTTTTCATCATCCAACTCTACAGCCTTAAGATTAATTCCGGGTAAAGTAATAAGATGTTTTGTCAATGCTCCTCCGCCAGGACCTACTTCCAATAAGTTAACAAAACTATCTTGCGCTAAAGCGGCCATTATTTTATCGATCACAACTACATCTTTTAAAAAATGTTGCCCCAGCGATTTTTTGATTGTATACATAAAGAATTGTGAAATTACTGAATTTAAATAAGGGTAAGCCCCTCTTTGAACAAATGTCGTATTTTTACAAACCATATTTATATAACTATGCATAACGATAATAAACCTGTCATTGGATTAACCTGTGGAGATATCAATGGAATCGGTCTTGAGCTGATCATTAAAACGGTGGCGGATAATCGCTTGCTGGAAATTTGTACACCTGTAATTTTTGCCAGCAATAAAGTGCTTAATTTTTACAGAAAAGGCTTGCCTGAGGTAAATTTCAATTTTACAAGTACAAAAGATGCCAATAAAATAAATCATAAACAGATCAATTTGTTCAATTGCTGGGAAGATGAAGTGGCAATTACTCCGGGTCAATTAAATGATGTTGGTGGCAAATATGCGGTGATCAGTTTGGTGACTGCGGCCCAGGCTTTAAAAGATGGAAAGATTGATGGATTGGTTACAGCTCCAATTCATAAAAAAAATACCCAATCAGATACTTTTAATTTTACAGGGCATACGCCTTATTTGAAAAACCTTTTTGGAGCAAATGATGTAGTGATGTTCATGGTAGCAGAAAATATGAGGGTTGCTTTGCTTACGGAACATGTGGCGGTAAAAGACGCAGCATCATTTATAACTAAAGAAAGTATTTTAAGTAAACTTGCTTTATTGAATAATTCTCTTAAGAAAGATTTCAATATTGATAAACCTAAAATTGCTGTGCTTGGATTAAATCCTCATGCTGGTGATGAGAGCCTTATTGGAAAAGAAGAAGCTGAAATTATTAAACCTGCTATTGTAGAAGCGAAACAAAAAGATATTTTCTGTTTTGGCCCTTATAGTTCAGATGCTTTTTTTGCAAGAGGACACCACGAAAGATTTGATGCAGTATTGGCAATGTATCATGACCAAGGGTTGATACCTTTTAAATCTTTAGCTATTGGTGAAGGCGTGAATTTTACAGCGGGTATCAGCGGTGTCCGTACTTCGCCGGACCATGGAGTTGCATTTGATATTGCAGGAAAAAATAAAGCGGATGAATTGTCTTTCCGCCAGGCCATTTATACTTGTGTAGATATTATTAATGCAAGAAAAGAATATGCTGAACAACGCAGCAATCCTTTGCGTAAAATGAGCAAGCGAATGATCGCTAATGCTGTTGATGAAAGTATTTCAGAGGTTCCTGAATAAAATAAAAGGTTAGCATCCGGGATAATATCCTTTCAGCTAACCCTTTTTGCTCAATGTTTTATTCAACTTCGAAGCTGATCTTCACATTCACCCTGAATTCGATAATTGCCCCTTTGTTATCCACCTGGGCGCTCATGTTATTTACATTTACACTTTTGATATTTCGAACTGATTTTGCTGCATGTGTAACAGCAGTTTGAGTTGCATCTTCCCAACTTGTTGTAGAATTTGCTAAAACTTCAATTACTTTTAATACTGACATAATTTTTTTCTTAAGACTTAGATTAAGAAAAAATGGTTGCAAGCAATTGCAATTATTTTGTTGTCAATGTAAAATTCTGAACGATCGTTAAAGAAGATGATGGATTCACTTTAATACTTCGTATAGATGCATTTGAACTAAGTAGTACTGTACCGCTATTGATCACAACATCTGTATTTTCATCGGGTAAAACGCCACAGCTCCAGTTGCCCGCTGTTTCCCATGCATTACTGATGGATCCTACCCAGGTGTTTACAAATCTTACCTCATAGATCATGCTGTTTGTTCCGTCAACAACACAACGGAATTTATATCCAGTATATGATGATGGCAGATTTTTAAGTTGAAGTAAATTAGTATTACTGCCCGAATAATTACCATTGTCATTAATATCTACAAATCCAGCTCCGGCATTTACCTGCCATTTATATGAAGAGCCAACTATATCTGAGATCAATTTTGTACTGCCAATCGGTGAACACAATTTCATATTTGGACCAACAACAGTAACATAAAACGAATCTTTTATGCAACCAAAATTATCTTGCGCCACATAAATATAATTCCCTTCTTCAGCAGTAGATATATTAACAGTTTGCGTTGTCGCATTACTGTTATTAGGCCATAAATATTTTCCTCTCCATGAAGCTGTTAACGCCAAAGGAGAGTCTTTGAACTTGATAATTTCTGCAACTTTGTTCACATCTTTAAATACCGTGAAAGAATCTCTCACAACTGGTACAGTTGGTGTAGCAGTTGCGTAAGAAATAAATTTTGCATCTAAGCGGTTGCTGTCTACTTCAAAATAAAAACAACCGCCGTCATCCACATTTGAATTAGCCATGCAATTAACAGGATAGCCATCGGCTTTGGCTTTATCTAACTTCCCGGCAGAGCCTGCAACAACATAAACTGAACCATGTGCATATTTGCCTGACTGATAATTGTATGCACATGAATTCACTGTTCCATTATAACGGCCATTTAGTGTATCCCCGGTTGGGGTATGTAATGCAGGATTAAAATCAGCGTCTTTTATCTGATTAGCAAAAGTTCGATAATATCCTTTTAATAAATAGCTTCTTTCATAACCATGTGCATGGCCACATAAAATCAAATCCACTCCATATCTTTCTAATATCTGTATAAATCTTTCACGAATTGCAGCAAGGTCTTGCTCATTATCAGAGTTATGGCTAGTTTTTGTATAAGGTGGGTGATGAAAATATGCAACGGTCCATTTTTTTGTATTGGCAGCTAGATCATTTTTTAACCAGATAGCCTGGGTGCCGGATGTGTCATACATTCTGGTTGTATTGATATCATCTTTCCCGTAAGAATCAAGTGAAATGAAATGCACATCACCAATATTGTAAGAATAATAATTTGTTACACCCGAGGCTAAACCACCTGCTTCTCCATTTTTAGGCACAGAAAAAATATTATAGTAAGCTATATTTCTGCTTCCAATATTATCCGGGTTATCATCATAATCATGGTTGCCCGGTGCCGGATAAAGTTTATTGTATTTTAGAAGATCATCTTTATAAACATTAAAAAAGCCAGTTTGAAAATTATCATCTGTACCATCGTTGTATGCATTATCCCCCAATAATAACATTGCATCAACATCTTTGTTACCCATGTAATTAATGAATGAATTTCTCACATTATATTGGTTGGATGAATTTGTGCCACAATCTCCCAAGGCAACAAAACGTAATTTTCTTTTATTGTTTTCTGCAGGCGAAGTTGTAAAATAATTATCAACCCCGGATTGCAATATTAAATTGCCCGAACCGATAGTATAATAATATTTTGTATCAGGTAATAATGTGCCTATTCTTAGAATATGTTCTGTTGTAAGTGTTGCATCAGTCATTGAATCTGTATACACACCTAAGCTTGTTCCCCATTTTACTGTAGAGTTCGTTGCAGCATCTGTGCGCCAACGTAAGGTTAATGAATCTTTTGTTCCTGATTGCAAATATGGCCCTCGGGTAAGTGTTACGTTAGTTAATCCCGTCAGTTCCATGTCAAAGAACAGGTCACTGCTTGATACGGCATTTTGATGCACCTCTACAGCAATAATATTATCTCCTGGGTTAAATAGTGAAGTTGCAATTGATGTGGTATAAATATCAGCTCCATTATTTGTAATAGCACCGGTGGCCAATGTTGAATAAGATGGATTTGATGCAATATTATTTCTGAAAGCTTCTGTACCATTTACCCATATTACAATACCATCATCAAATCTTGCTTTAAGTTGAAATGTTACATAATTGGATGGCGCAGGAATATTAATGATCTTCCTGAAATACATGGTTGTATATCTTGCTCCTGAAATTCCTCCGCCACCTGCAGTTGCGTCTTCGGGTATTGCCGTATTACGTGCCGCAGGAGGATTAGTGCCAAAACCCAATGCAGATTTTCCGGTCACCCAATCGGATGCAGGGTAAGCAAGCGCTTTCCAATTCACTGCATCATAATTTGAACCGCCTCCTTTATACTTCCAATCAGGTGCTGTACTATTTGCTTCACCCATTGCTATAAATATGTTACTCGTAACACCGATCAATTCCATATCAAAAAATAGGTCACTACTTCCTATTTGGTTTTGATGTATTTCTACAGCTATGATATTATCGCCGCTAACAAACATAGACGAAGCAATATTTGCGGAGTAAGTATCTGCTCCATTATTTGTTATCGCTGTAGTTGCGAAAGTGGCATAAGATGGGTTGGCTGCAATATTATTTCTGAATGCTTCAACCCCATTTATCCAGATCACAATACCATCATCGAATTTTGTATTTATTTGAAAACTTGTATAACTATTGGGAGATAATATATTTAAAGTTTTTCTGAAATACATGGTGGTATACCTTGCTCCGGTAATTCCCCCGCCACCTGCTGTTGCATCTTCGGGTATAGCTGTATTACGTGCCGGTGGATTTGTACCAAAACCTAAAGCAGATTTTCCACTTAACCAATTTGTTTCAGTAAAGGCCAAATCTTTCCAATTTGTGCCATCATAATTTGATCCCCCTCCCTTATATTTCCACAAAGGAGCAGAAGCGCTTGTGCCACCAAATCCTAAAAGAATATCATTGGCAAATAAATTATTTACGAAAAAAAGGAAGAAGATAGCAGTGAAGTACTTTAGCATTATGGCAATTTTATCCCATAAATATAAAAAGATTACTCCAGAAAATTACTTGAAGACACTATCACTTACACCTTTATTGATGATATAGGAACTAAAAGTGATCTCTGCCTTACCTTTTTTCTTCTTTGCAGCATCATCTTTTTTGACTGGAGCCTTACCATCATCAAAATCAAAAGTTACCCCTTTTGGCAGTTTGTAATCTTTAGTATTGAAAGAAAAAACCACCTTATCTGGTAGTCCATACTCGATATATTTCCCATAGGTCATTTCAAGTTCATAGCTACCATTCTCTCTTGTGGTGGTTTTAGCTTTTTTAATGACAAGATTTTTTTCATCAATATATAAAGTTGATAAAACAACTTCTGCATTATCATCTTCAGGTAAAAGTCTTACAACCCTTACGGCAATGCCATCTATTTTATCTGTTCCGGCATCAATGATATCATATTTACCATCATTCAAAATAGTATTGAGATTTATATTGACAGCTCCTTTGGGCACAAATGATAAACCTTTTTCATTTTTTATTTTCAGCTTATTTGGCTTTTTAAAGAACACCTGAACATTTGCTACCGGCACTTTTAAAAAAGTAACATTGGTTTTCATTTTACCACTTGCCTGGTAATCGTTTACCTTTTCGATCTTAGCTTTTACTTTCTCGATCAATGCTGCTGCATCCTGGCCATTGGCTATTACGGAGCTAAGAATGATTGAAAATGCAATGAATATTTTTTTCATAAAAATTTATTTAAGATAGAATATCCTTTCTTCTGAATATAAAAACCGACAATGAAACGAGCGCAACAATATGTCCGATCAATATCAGAAGACTATTACGTATGGCAGGCCAGTTCTCCAGGCTACCTTTTATGGGTTCACCTTCTTCCGTTGATCCGATGTAAAAAAATCCTTTCCATCCTACGAGGTAGGAAGTAAACAGATAAGGTTTTACATTCTTATCAATGATCGGCACATTAATGTTTGAAATAATTGTGCATACAATTACGATACATACTGTTGTGATGATCGGGCCAATAGAATTCTCTGCAAAAATGGAGAGGAATAAAGACAATGCAGCTATTACAGTTAATGCTACTGTTGCATAAGCAAATGCTGCAAAATATCTCCACATGATATCATCTTTTGTGATCTGTAATATTTGTGATTCATCTCCTTTCGATCTGAAAATAAGCATATCATCTGCGCCAAAAATTAACAAGCTTAAAAACAACGCACTTATGGCCATCCATAATAACAGAAGAACAGTAAATATTGTTGCGGCAGCAAATTTTACTAATATCAATTGTGTACGACTGATAGGTTTACTGATCAACAACCTTAATGTTCCCATATTTGCCTCACCACTAATAGAGTCTGCAGCGATCAATGCTACCAGTATAGGAACCTGTACCAATAATGTATTTAAAATTATATAGCACATGAAATAGCCATTGATGGCCTTTACTTTATCTAACTCAAAACTATCCTTTACACTTTGCAGCAATAGGTCCATATAACTTTGTCCATCAGCTTTAAATGCAAATTGAAAAATAAAAACGATGGCAGTAATGGCTGCAAATGCTATATAAGTTCTTGGACGCTTGCTTATTTTAAACAACTCAATTTGTAAAAGCTTCAACATGTTTTGATTGGGTTGTAAGGGATAAAAAATAATTTTCTAAAGAATGACTTGAGTTGATGGATAAAATTCCTATGCCCATTTGTACGAGGTCTGCAGTGAGCTGTGGTACATCATCTTTATGCATTTTTAATTGCAGTTGATTGCCGGGTTGAATATATGTACTCCAATTGGTTTGCTGGAGTTTTTGATTTGCAGCAATGTTATCGGTAGTTTCTATTTCGATGAATGTATGAGCAGGGTCGAGCAATTCTGCAACATTTCCTTCTATTACTTTTTTGCCTTTGTCAATAATGAGCATGCGGTTGGCAATTACTTCAATCTCACTTAATAAATGTGATGATATCACGACCGTCTTTCCCATTTCTTTACTTAAGTGTAATATCAGGTTACGGATATCTGCAATGCCTTGAGGATCCAATCCATTGGTCGGCTCGTCCAATATGATCAGTTTAGGATCATGGATCAATGCAACAGCAATTCCCAACCGTTGTTTCATACCCTGGCTATAGGTCTTTACTTTGCTTTTTGCTCTTTCTGCAAGCCCAACCATTTCCAATTGATCCATCAACATGGTATGATTAACTTTTGCTCCGCTCATTTTTGCAAAAATTTTCAGATTGTCATAAGCTGAAAGGTATTTGTATAGATCTGGCTTTTCAATTACCGCACCAATATCTCTGAGGATATGTGATCGATCCTGAGCAAGATCTTTACCAAAAATCTTTATTTCTCCTGCAACAGGTTTAATAAGTGTAAGCAACATTCTGATCGTTGTGCTTTTTCCTGCTCCATTTTGCCCTAAAAAACCATAGATATCTCCTTCATTCACTGAAAATGATAAATTATCTACCGCAGTAAAATTGTTGTATTTTTTTGTAAGATGAGTTACTTCAATTATTGGGGACATGAGAAAGAATATGTGCAAAGGTAAATGTACCCCAGAATTAATATGAGTAAATTATTATTCTTTTAACACGGTGGGGTTCATGTAATCTTTCAGATTTTTCACATATTCATCAAATGCGGCGATCCCTTTTGGGGTGATTTTGCAAATAGTTAGCGGGTAGTTCTTTTTAAATTGTTTGTGTATATCTAAGTAACCGGCTTTTTTTAATTTATTGATCTGGATACTCAAGTTTCCGGCTGACGCCCCGGTATTTTCTTTCAAAAACGAAAATTCGGCCTCTTTCAACCCAATTAAAAGGTTGATCAACGCTAACCTAAGCCGGGAGTGTAAAACAGGATCAAGATCTTTAAACATATTTGTATAAATATATTTTAAAGATAAACTAGTTTATAAAATTAACCAAATTAATTTTACATTTTTCTTGTAGGGATTGACGTTAGTAAAAATTCATTTATTTTTGTTTCAATTAATTGGTTTTCAGTAAATTGTATACTTTTAACCTGTTGTACTTATCTCTATTAAATCGCATAAAACTTATTAACATTGACAAAAATTTATTTTTTTATGTGGAGCAAAATTGTACTTTAGCAATAGAATTTAATGGGTTAGTAAGTATAAAGAGCTGTCAGTAATGACGGCTCTTTTACTTTTAAATACATCAGATAAAAAATTATAATTATCTATCCCTCTCCAATTTTATTTTTTTCTCAATACAACCTTTCGCATGAATATTTATTCTATTCAAAATAAATTCTACTCTACATTCGTGTTGCTAAAATGAAATTAATCAGATGAGTAAAACAAAGACAGCTTTTTTTTGTCAGAACTGTGGGTATGAAAGTGCAAAGTGGTCAGGTAAATGTCCTAGCTGTGATCAGTGGAATACATTTATTGAAGAAGTGGTAATTAAAGGAACCGATAAAAAAGAAAAAGATGAGTGGAAGGAATACAACGGGGATAGAAAAATAAAAACGATCTCTATTAACGAAGTAAGCAGTGCTGAAGAAAAAAGGATAGTAACAAATGATGGAGAACTTAACAGAGTTTTAGGTGGTGGTATAGTGATGGGTAGTATTGTTTTAGTAGCCGGTGAACCTGGGATAGGTAAATCAACTTTGTTCTTACAGATCGGATTACAATTAAAAGATATCACAACACTATATATAAGTGGTGAAGAAAGTGAGCAACAAATAAAAATGAGAGCTGATAGGGTTGGTGCTAAAAGCGAAAATTTTTATTTGCTTACAGAAACAAATACGCAAACTATTTTCCAGGAGATAAAAAAATTACGACCTCAATTAATTATTGTTGATAGCATTCAAACATTACAATCTCCGTTTGTAGAAAGCGGACCGGGCAGTGTAAGTCAGATAAGAGAATGTGCAGCAGAATTGCAACGTTTTGCGAAAGAAACCAACACGCCTGTTTTTTTAATAGGACACATTACAAAAGATGGTAACATAGCAGGGCCAAAGATCCTGGAACATATGGTGGACACGGTTTTGCAGTTTGAAGGCGATCGTCATTATGCATATAGAATTCTTCGTACTTTAAAGAATCGTTTTGGGTCAACAGCAGAATTGGGCATATATGAAATGAGTAGCGAAGGAATGAGAGCTGTGACGAACCCAAGTGAAATTTTGATCACACAAAAAGAAGAACAATTAAGCGGTATTGCAATTGCTGCAACGATAGAAGGAATGCGTCCATTATTAATAGAAGGACAAGCATTAGTAACACAAAGTGTATATGGAACTCCTCAACGAACAGTAAGTGGTTTTGATCTTAGGCGATTGCAATTACTATTAGCAGTGCTTGAAAAACGTGGTGGTTTTCATTTTGGTGTTAAAGATGTTTTTGTGAACATTGCCGGAGGATTAAAAGTTGAAGATCCATCGATTGATCTTGCAATTGTTTGTGCATTGTTGAGCAGTTACGAAGATGTAACTATCAACCAGCATTATTGTTTTGCAGGTGAAGTTGGTCTAAGTGGAGAAATAAGAGCTGTGAACAGAATTGAACAACGGATTGCTGAAGCAGAGAAACTTGGTTTTGAAAAGATCATTGTAAGTAAATACAATGCAAAGTCTTTAGGAAAGATTAAATTTAATATTGAAGTAGTTCCTTTGGCAAAAGTTGAAGAGCTGTATCAATATTTATTTTAAACATAATTATGTTATCACTTCAAACTGCATTTGCAAATACCCTGCATCTTTTTTATTCGCATGTATGTGTTGGTTGTGGTAGTGATCTAATTTATAAAGACAATTTACTTTGCATAAAATGTATCAATGATCTACCACATACAAATTTTGCAATGCATGCAAATAACCCGATAGAAAAAATATTCTGGGGTAGATTACCCCTAGTCGCAGCACATAGTGAGTTCTATTTTTCCAAAAGTTCCCTTATCCAGCACTTGGTTCACCTCCTGAAATACGATGGGAATAAGGAAATTGGCGTTTACTTAGGTGAATTGATGGGCAGATCACTACTTGAAACCAACCGTTTTAGCCATATTGATGCATTGATACCTTTGCCGCTCTTTCCTGAAAAAGAAAGAAAACGAGGATATAACCAGGCTGCGGTTATTTGCGATGGTATGTCTAATACTATGAATATACCTGTATTGACAAATATTGTAACAAGAGCAAAGTTTACAGAAACCCAAACAAAAAAGCACCGTACTGAAAGGTGGGAAAATGTTGCCGAAAGTTTTATTGTAAGAGATACAAGTAAGTTGCAGGGCAAACATGTATTATTAGTAGATGATGTTGTTACAACAGGGGCAACATTTGAAGCTTGTGGCAATGCACTATTAAAAATTGACGGATTAAAACTAAGTATTGCGGCTTTAACCCATGCAGCTAAATAATTGTTGAAGGTTTTAGTTTATTTTTGAAATATGATAATGAAACAACTACATATATATTGTCTTTTGATCATTGCTTCGGGCATTTTGTTTGTTGCCTGCAAAAAAGATTCAATCATTACAAGTCCTAGTGCTAAATTATCGATCAGTGTAGATAGTTTAAAATATGATACTGTTTTTACAACCGTAGGTTCAATTACTCAATCTTTTAAAATAAATAATTTAAACGACCAGAAGTTAAAATTGGATAGAGTGAAACTAATGGATGTTGATACTTCTGCTTTTACTATAAATATAAATGGACATGCAGTATCAGAATTAAGTAATATAGAAATTGCTGCAGAAGATAGCATCTATGTATTTGTAACAGTAACTGTTGACCCTACTCAAGATGATCTTCCTTTTGTAATCCAGGATAGTATACAAGTACAATACAATGGGAATACTCGTTATGTGCAATTAGAGGCCTATGGACAAAATGCACATTTTTTAAGAGGAGAAACAATTGATGCAAATACAACATGGAACAATGATCTTCCTTACGTGATACTGGATAGTTTAAAAGTAAATACTGCAAAAACATTGATCATTAACAGAGGGTGCAAAATTTATATGCATGCAAATGCGCCTATAATTGTTGATGGAAGATTTTTTGTACGAGGAACTAAAGATGAACCGGTGATCTTCACAGGAGATAGATTGGACGAAGGTTATAGAGATCTTCCGGCAAGCTGGCCCGGTATATATTTTAGAGAAACAAGCTTTGGCAGCAACTTTACGTATGCAATTATTAAAAATGCTTACCAGGCAATTGTTGCTTTATTGCCGTCAAATAATTCTCAGCCAAAAGTTACCATTCAGCAATCAATAATTGACAATGCATATGATGCAGGTATCATTGCAATAAACAGTCGCATTGCTGCAAACAATACTTTGATCAGCAATTGTGGTACTAATGTTTCATTGTTATCCGGTGGCGATTATGAATTTACAAACTGCACAGTGGCGAGCTATGGAAATATTTTTATTGAACATACAAGACCTGTGTTAGTAGTAACAAATTTTATAGATGGTTATGCTACTGCTGCTTTATTTGCCAACTTTACCAATTGCATTTTTTGGGGAGATTACGGGAATGTAAAAGATGAAGTAATAGTGAGCACAAGACCCGATATTGATCCTGTAGTTAATTTCATTCATTGTATTTATAAAGCAGAAAAGAATGATGTTGATGGTTTTTTTGATACTGAATCTATGAAAAATCAAGATCCTTTATTTGATAGTATTAACATCGGCAGACAATATTTTGATTTCCATACCTCTTCCAAATCTACAGCACCGGGTATTGATGCAGGAGTGGCTACTACTTTTTTGCTGGACCTTGAAGGTAACAGCAGAGTTGTTAATGGGATCACAGATATCGGTGCTTATGAAAAACAATAATCCATTTCCATTGTATTCTTATAAAAATGAAGACTCTAAAAATATTAACCATAGCCGCTATTTTCATCTCTTGTTCAGGTCAATCAAAAAATACGCTTACAGATAAAAAAATGACCAACAGCGATACAACACATAGCATTCACAGTTTTAAAGTGGAAAGCCTTGATGGCGGAACAATAAATTTTGCTGATTTCAAAGGCAAAAAAATATTGATAGTAAATACAGCTTCAGAATGTGGCTTTACACCACAATACGAAGGGCTCGAAGCATTATATGAAAAGTATAAAGATAAATTAGTGATCGTTGGCTTTCCTGCAAATAATTTTGGTAGTCAGGAGCCAGGAACTAATACCGAGATAAAAGAATTCTGTAAGAAAAATTATGGTGTAACTTTTCCAATGGCTGCTAAAATATCTGTGAAAGGAAATGATGCAGCGCCTATTTATAGTTGGCTTTGCAACAGATCACAAAATGGTGTGCTTGATGCAGAAGTGAAATGGAATTTCAATAAATTTTTATTAGATGAAAATGGACACCTGATCGCATATTTTCCAAGTAAGGTTGCGCCAATGGATGATGAAATTATAAGCAAATTATAAACTAAGTTTGCCCTTCAATGCAATTCAAAGAGATCATAGGCCAAAAAGATACCAAAGAAAAATTGGTGCAAATGGTTCAGCACAACAGGTTGAGCCATGCCTTATTATTTCTGGGAAAAGAAGGTAATGGTTCTTTACAAATGGCAATGGCATTTGCTCAATATATTGTTTGCGAAAAAGTAAACGGCAAACAAACAGAAGCAGAAGGGCCCTCACTTTTTGGAGAACCAGAACCTGTAAGCATTAAACCGTTAAACGATAGCTGCGGCACCTGTTCAGCATGCACTAAAGCAAAACAACTCGTTCATCCCGATATACATTTTTCTTATCCGGTCATTACAAAAAAATCCGGCGACAAGCCTGTCAGTACAGATTTTATAAAGGAATGGAGAGAGTTTATGTCAATTCAGCCTTATGCTAATTTGTTCGATTGGTTGCAGTTCATTGGTGCTGAAAATAAACAGGGAAATATCACAGCAGAAGAATGTAATGACATCAATAAAAAATTAAATCTTAAGAGTTTTGAAAGTGAGTATAAGATCCTCATCATTTGGATGCCTGAATTTTTAACTAAGAATGGCAACAAATTATTAAAGCTCATAGAAGAACCGCCACCAAAAACATTATTCATTTTAGTGGCAGAAAATGAAGATCAAATTTTACCAACCATTATTTCCCGTACACAATTGGTGAGGATACCTGCACTCACCAATATGGAAGTTGAAGCAGCATTGGAATTAAGGGCCGGCGCTAAAGTAGAAACAGCCCAACAGGTTGCCATGCTAAGCCAGGGAAATTATAGGGAAGCTTTGCAATTATTACAGCATGCTGAAAATGATTGGCAGGCTACCGTAAGAGAATGGCTCAACATGATCGTCAAAAGGAATATGGATAGCCAGGTAAAATGGATCGAATCTATCAGTAAGGAAGGAAGGGAAAAACAAAAGCAGTTTCTTAAATATTTCATCCATTTGATCGAGGATGCTATCAGGCTCAGGCTGATCAATACACCCGAAATATCAAGCCCCTACAACGATTTTTGCCAGCGCTTCAATAAGATATGTAGCATCCACCAGCAGGAGGCTATTATTGACGAACTTAATAAGGCAACCTACTATATTGAGCGTAATGCCAACCCAAAAATGCTCTTTCATGCACTTTCCATTAAGTTCTATCACATTATTACCAACAATTCGCTAATTTTGGTCAATTGAGGAATTGAGATTTGTTGATTGCTATTTCTGCCGTATATTTTTTTGTCACCGGCATTTCAGCTATTATCAACATCGTTGTGTCACTCACTTGTACCGCATACCAATGTGCATCGCCTTTAGGGGCGGCCACATTACATAATAGTAACAGTTTAGCACCTACGAGTTAGTGGCTCAATAAAGTTATATTGTAGTACAAGTTTCGACGTAAGTCGGGATCCCGGTTTACAATCGGGTAGATGCGGCACCAATGAAGCCAAATAGTAGCAATACGATCTGGCTCAAAATATCTCCTCCTCAACTTTTCATTTTTCATTATTAATTTTTAATTACCAATTATATGGGTTGCGGAAGTTGCGGAACAGGTAAAGATGGAGCACCGGGAGGCTGCGGAAGTCATGGCAGTTGTGCCAGTGGCGGATGTAATAGAATGAATGTGCACGATTGGTTGGCAAACCTTCCCTTTGCCGATCCGGAAAGCAGTTGCAAAATTGTTGAAGTAAGTTTCAATAATGGCAGCCGCAAAGATTTTTTCAAAAATACATCTACTAATTTTTACGAAAAAGGAGATCTCATTGCTGTAGAAGGCGTGAGTGGTTTTGATGTAGGGAGTGTAAACCTTACAGGAGAATTGGTGCGTTTGCAACTAAAGAAAAATAATATCAAAGAAGACCATCCGGATATTAAACGAATATTACGTAGGGCAAATGAACAGGATCTCAGCAAATGGAAAGAGACTAAAGCAAGAGAAAAAGAGGTGATGATCCGAAGCCGTGCCATTGCAAAACAATTGAATTTGCAAATGAAAGTTGCTGAAGTAGAGATACAGGCAGATGGAAGAAAAGCTACTTTCTTTTACATAGCAGATGATAGAGTAGATTTCAGAGAACTGATAAAAATATATGCCGGCGAGTTCAAAGTAAAAGTTGAAATGAAGCAGATCGGTGCAAGGCAGGAAGCAGGAAAAGTAGGCGGAATAGGCAGTTGCGGCCGAGAGCTTTGTTGCAGTACCTGGCTGACAGATTTCAAAAGTGTAAATACAAATGCGGCACGTTATCAGAATTTAAGTATCAATCAAACAAAATTAAGTGGTCAGTGTGGCCGTTTGAAATGTTGTTTGAACTATGAATTGGATACCTATTTAGATGCATTGCAAAATTTCCCTGATGGTTGTGATATGATTGAAGTTGCAAGAAGCCGTGCATTTTTAGTAAAGAAAGATATCTTCAGAAATTTAATGTGGTACACAATGCCGGATAGCACAAAACAATATCCGCTTACCATTGAAAGAGTTTTAAAAATTAAAGCCCTTAATAAACAAGGTATAAAACCTGAGGAATTAGAAACCGTAGAAGTGGTTAGTAAAAAACCAGTTGAGGTTGAGCCAACTTATGCAGATGTTGTAGGCCAGATCAGTTTACGCAGTCTTGAAAAGACGAGTCGCAAAAGAAGAGAGAATGAAAGAGGTGGAAACAGACAACAAGGGAATAATCAACAACGTAACGAACAAAGACCACCACAAAATAGAGGCCCACAGCAAGGCAACAGACCACAAGGAGGACCTCAGCAAAACAGGCCTCAGCAAGGTAACAGGCCTCAAGGTGAACAGCGTCCACAAGGACAAGGCGGAGAACAACAACAAAACAGGCCACAACAAAATAGAGGACAACAAGGCAACAGGCAGGGAGGTAATCAACAAAGGCCACAACAAAATAGACCACCGCAAAATCGTGGAGGCCAGGATCAACAAAGGCCGCCACAAAAACCTGATCAAGGCCCAGCAGATAAAAATACTTAGCCACAAATTTTTACTAATTATCACTACTAAAATAATTCGTGTAATTAGTGGCAAAAAATTCAATTTAATAATACTGAATGTCGATCACAGTTAAAAATCTTACTAAAATTTACGGCACTCAAAAAGCCGTAAATGATATTTCTTTTACAATTGCTAAAGGAGAGATAGTAGGATTTCTTGGTCCTAATGGTGCCGGAAAAAGTACTACAATGAAGATCATTACAGGATATTTAGCTGCAGATGGTGGTACTGCTGAAGTATGTGGTGAAAAAGTTTCTCCTGATTCTTTATCTACAAAAAAGAAGATCGGTTATTTACCCGAAGCAAATCCTTTATATTTTGATATGTATGTTAGGGAATACCTGGAATTCATTGCAGGTATACATGACATAAAAGATGCAAAAAAAAATATCGCTGAGATAATAGCTACGGTAGGACTTATTTTAGAAGCCAATAAAAAAATTGGACAACTGAGTAAAGGTTATAAACAACGGGTAGGCTTGGCTGCGGCTCTTTTACACAATCCTGAAGTATTGATATTGGATGAACCCACCAGTGGACTTGATCCAAATCAGATCATAGAAATAAGAGAAGTGATCAAGAAATTAGGACAAAATAAAACAGTATTATTCTCATCTCATATTTTACAGGAAGTAGAAGCAATTTGTGACAGGGTGATCATCATCAACAGAGGGAATATAGTAGCTGATGATCAATTGGTTAACCTGCAAAAAAATAAATCTGACAAACACACTGTATTGGTTCAATTTAAGGAAAATGTGAGTTTAGAGACCATGAGAATGCTGAGAGAAGTAACTAAGATTGAGCAACCTCAAACTTCTAACTTCAAGCTTCAAACCTTAAATCCGGAGAGTGTGCGTAAACAATTATTTGAAATCAGTTTGAAAAACAACCTGAACATCGTTTCTTTGCAGACTGAAAGCAATAGTTTAGAGGATATTTTCAGAAATTTGACAAATTAGAATTAATTCATATAAATCTTAAATAAAACAATAAATAACAATGAGCTACATTGCCTCCCTTCATGCCAGACAAATTTTAGATAGCCGTGGTAATCCTACCGTGGAAGTAGATGTATTAACAGAGAATGAACATTTAGGTCGTGCCGCTGTACCAAGTGGAGCAAGTACTGGTATTCACGAAGCTGTTGAATTAAGAGACAACAATAAAAAAGTTTACGGTGGTAAAGGTGTTTTGAAAGCTGTAGATAATGTAAACGGAATTATTGCAGAAAATTTATTGGGTTGGGATATTGCTGATCAAACAGGTATTGATGCAGCATTGATCGCTTTAGATAAAACTGCAAACAAAAGTAAATTAGGTGCGAACGCAATGTTGGCTGTAAGTTTAGCTGTAGCAAAAGCTGCGGCTTTAGAAGCTAATCTTCCTTTATATAGATACATTGGTGGTACTAACGCAAAAATTTTGCCTATACCAATGATGAACATCTTAAATGGTGGTGCTCATGCTGATAACAAAATCGATTTCCAGGAATTCATGGTGATGCCTGTAGGCGCAAAAACTTTCAGCGAAGGTTTAGCATGGGGCGTTGATATTTTTCATGCATTGAAAACTGTATTGAAGAAAAAAGGGTTTAGCACTAACGTCGGTGATGAAGGTGGATTTGCACCAAACATCCAAAGCAATGAAGAAGCCATTGAAACTGTATTAACAGCAATTCAAGCGGCAGGTTACAAAACAGGTAGCCAGATCATGATCGCTATGGATGCGGCTAACAGTGAGTTGTGGAATGCAAAAGAGAAAAAATATATCTTCCATAAAAGTGATGGTAAAAAATTAAGCAGCGATCAATTAGTTAAATTCTGGGAAAGCTGGGCTAAACAATATCCAATCTGTTCTATCGAAGATGGTATGGCTGAAGATGATTGGGCTGGCTGGAAAAACTTAACTGATACTATTGGAAAAAAAGTTCAGTTAGTGGGGGATGATCTTTTTGTAACAAACGTTACTCGTTTGGAAAGAGGTATCAAAGAAAGTACTGCAAATGGTTTATTGGTTAAAGTAAATCAAATTGGTACACTAACGGAAACGATCAACGCTGTTAGCATGGCGCAACAAGCTGGTTACAATACCATCATGAGTCATAGAAGTGGTGAAACAGAAGATACAACGATCGCAGATCTTGCTGTTGCATTGAATTGTGGACAGATCAAAACCGGTTCTGCATCACGTACAGACAGAGTTGCTAAATACAACCAATTGATCAGAATCGAGGAAATGTTGGGAGATTCTGCAATTTATCCAAAAGGAAAAATTAAATTTGGCAAATAAAATTATTAGTTCTGCGTTTATAGTTCTTAGTTCAGAGTATGAAAGCTCTCGGCTAAGAACTATGAACTAAGTACTAAAAACTAAAAATGAAAGTAGCAAAGAAGATATTATCCATTGTAAAAAATAAATACTTTATAGCAAGTGTTATTTTTTTGGCGTGGATGTTTTGGTTCGATCCAAAGGATATCCCTTCTGATATTGCTCGTAGAAATAAGTATTCTGACCTTCAGAATAGTGAAAAACACCTCACTGAACTCATCGCTAAGACAAAATCTGAGCTTAATGAGCTAAAAACCAATGCTCAAACCATTGAAAAGTATGCCAGGGAGAAATACCTGATGAAAAAGGATAATGAAGATCTTTTTATTTTACCTGCAGATTCTACTGCTAAATAGCCCTGATACAATATTTTTTGCTTTACAGCGTTTATAATCATGGATTAAGCTATTTTTCAACCCCTTAAAATTTTCTATGCACAATTTCAAAATTGAAGACTTAGTACAGTATCTGTACCAGGAAACTTCAAACGAAAAAACGGCTGCTATAACAGCTGCATTGGAAACAGATTGGAGTTTACGTGAAAAATATGAGCAACTACTTGATGGCCAAAAGCTATTGGAAGTACTCAATTTTTCTCCCCGGAAAAAAATAATCAAGGCTATTCTTAGCCAAGCCAACATCCCGGTGGGTGAACTTACAAATGAAGTCTAACCGTTTGAAAGTATTTAAACGTAATTTCGTCCCGATCAAATCGGGACGATTTTTTTTATGACAAAAAAAGACCGCTATCAGTTTTTTATAAATTATTTTTTAGAAAATGCGCCTGATGCAGAAACTGAATTAATTTACGATACTCCTTTCCAATTACTCGTAGCCGTTATTCTTTCCGCTCAATGTACAGATAAGCGTGTAAACCTTACTACTCCTGCTATTTTTGCTCAATATCCGGATGCTGAAACTATGAGTAAAGCCAGTTTTAACGAAATATTAGCATTGATCAAGAGCATCTCATATCCTAACAATAAATCCCGTCAACTTATCCACATGGCCCAAATACTGTGGGATAACTATTCAGGAGTTGTTCCGATGACAGTAAATGAGTTAATTTCGTTACCAGGAGTGGGCAGAAAGACTGCAAATGTGATAACATCCGTTATTGATCAGCAACCAAATATGGCAGTTGATACACATGTGTTCAGGGTAAGTGCAAGAATAGGATTAACAATAAACGCTAAAACTCCATTAGATGCTGAAAAACAGCTAATTAAAAATATAGATAAAAAGTATATACATAAAGCTCATCATTGGTTAATTTTACATGGCAGATATATTTGTGTGGCCAGAAACCCTAAATGCAACGAATGTGGCTTAAAAACAGTCTGTAAGTTCTATAACCAGATTGTAAAAATTTAAAATAATTATAATAATTTATCGTTATTTTAGTGATAGAATCAGCTATCCTTAATTAAAATCGGTTTATTTATTACTAAAGTAGGTCTTCTATGAAAAGAACAGCGTTAACTTTTTTATTGTCAGTTTTTCTGATGGTTCTCTCTATTTCATCCCGTGCTCAATACTATTTTTTTAGTGATGATTATTATGATACTGAATGGATCTATGAATTAGGAGGATCTATTGGGGGGATGAACTGTTTAACAGATCTTGGAGGTAAAAAAGGGATAGGTAAACCATTTGTAAAAGATCTTAATATCGGTAATAATCAGTGGGGTGGGAGTATTTTTCTAAGTGCCCTGTATAAAAATAAAGTTGCTTTAAGATTGGAAGGTACTTTTGGAAGAGTTAAAGCACACGATAGCATATTAAGGCCAATTGCAGATAATTCTGGTGGAAGATATTGGAGGAATTTGCATTTTAGAAGCAAGATCTCTGAGATAAGTCTTGTAGCGGAATTTCACCCTTTATATATTTTTATAGACTGGCCGTCTAAGGATGCGGAACCACCAAGAATTTCACCTTATTTATTGGCAGGTATCGGTTATTTTCATTTTAATCCGCAATCACAAAATAGTGCCGGGCAATGGGTTGATCTACAGCCATTGCATACAGAAGGGCAAGGTTTTGCAGAATATCCAGCCAGAAAAAATTATAAATTAAGCCAGGTAAGTTTTCCTGTGGGCCTTGGTATAAAATATGAACTTACAAGTACAGTAAATGTTAGGGCTGAAATAGCTCCACGTATTTTAAGAACAGATTATTTAGATGATGTAAGTGCAAGATATATTGACCCTGCATTATTCCCCAATTACCTTAGTGGACAGCGTTTAGATAATGCACTGGAATTGAACGACAGAAGAAATGAGCTGGCCAATAGTCCTGTTTATATAAACCCCAAAGGGGGCCAGATACGTGGCGATCCAAGAGATAGAGATGCTTTCTTTACTTTCTCTCTTAAATTAGGAATTACATTTGGTAGAGAAAGAATATACTAAGCTTAAAAAATATTAAAAAAAAGTTCCGAGATTTCGGAACTTTTTTTATGCCCCTCAATTGGAATAATTCTTTTTAAAATGGCGTAAGTTTGTTTTTCAGAATAAACCTTATCTAGATGAATGTGTTTTATATTATTCTGGGAATAATCATTTCCCTGATATTGCTTGTATTGATCATTGCAGCTTTTGCCAGAAAAAAATATAGCGTAGTAAGAGCAACTATTATAAAAAGGCCTAAAGAAGAAGTGTTTAATTATATCAAACTTTTAAAGAACCAGGAAAATTTTAGCAAATGGGTATTGATGGACCCGGGCATGGAAAAAGAATATATTGGTACGGATGGAACTGTAGGTTTTATATCTGCATGGGATAGCGATAATAAAAATGTTGGCAAAGGAGATCAAACCATTACGCAGGTAATAGAAGGGGAAAGAGTGGACTATGAACTTCATTTTATTAAACCCTTTGAAGGAAGGGCAAATGCATTTATAACAACAGAAGCTACTTCAGAGGGCTTTACAAAAGTAAGATGGGGTTTTGATAGCAAAATGAAATATCCAATGAATATTATGCTCCTATTCATGAATATGGAAAAAATGATCGGGGATGATTTTTCCTCAGGATTAAATAGCCTGAAGATAATATTAGAAAAATAAAGACAGGCTGATCTATAAACTCATCATCTCTTTAAATTTTACGGCTTGCCTGCGGCTTACTTCAACTTTTTCGCCACCTTGCAGATCTAATAATAAACCGCCATTAAAATAAGGTTCTATTTTTTCAATCATTCGCATATTTACGATATGCTTTCTGTTGGCCCTGAAAAATATTTTCTCGTCAAGCCTTTCTTCTAAAGCATTCAACGATTTTAAAATAAGTGGTTTATTTCCGGCAAAAAATATTTTTGCATAGTTACCAACGCTCTCGAATAAACGCACTTCTGAAAGTTTTACAAACCAGCAACGTTCACCATCTTTTACAAACACCTGGTCATTCTCACTTAACATGCCACGACCAAAAGCTTGTTGAGCAGCCAATTCTTTTTCTTCAGCCAATTTTAATTTATGTAGTGCATCTGAAAGTCTTTTTGGCTCTATCGGTTTCATTAAATAATCCAATGCATTTACTTCAAAAGCTTTTAAAGCATATTCATCATAAGCAGTAGTAAATATTACATAAGGTGCTTTATCCAGTTCAACTAACATATCAAAACCTGTTTTGCCAGGCATTTGAATATCTAAAAAAATTAGATCAGGATTAAGTGCATCAATTTTCTCGATGCCTTCATTTGCATTAGCTGCTTCATCAATTACTTCTATTTCAGGAAAATCCTGCAAAAGTTTTCTTAACTCATTTCTGGCAAGTCTTTCGTCATCAATAATTATAGCTTTAGGCATATTCTTTACATTGAATTTTTAGGCATTGTTATTTTAGATTCAACTGTGTCAGCATCTAAATTTTTAATATCAAATGTAGCTTTACCCTGGTATAAAAGGTTTAGCCTGTTTTGTGTGCTCTTTACACCAAATCCATCTTCGTTTATAAAAGCATTTAACTGACCTGAATTTTGCACAACCAATTCATGATGGTTATTTACAAAATTTGAAGTGACCTTTATCCTTCCACCACTTATCTTTTTACTTATACCATGTTTGATAGCATTCTCCACTAACGTTTGTAACATCATTGGAGGAACAGGTTGTTCCAATGTTGCTTCATTGATATCTAGTTCGATCATTAACCGTTCTTCAAAACGCATTTTTTCCAAAGCAAGATAATCTTTTACAATATTCAATTCTCTTATTAAGGGTACGGTCTCTAATTTTTCGGCATGCATGCTGCTGCGTAAAATATTACTGAGTTCAGTAATAGCATTCCTTGCTCTTTGAGGATTTTCATCAACCAAAGCACGAATACTATTCAATGCATTAAAAATAAAGTGAGGATTGATATGCGCTTTGATGGTTTTAAGTTCTAATTCTTTTACAAGGGATTGTAATTTTAAAGTATCAACCTGTTGTTTTCTGTTCCGCTCAACATAATGATATGTGTAATAAATAAGATTCCAGATGAAGAGAATAAAAAAACTATTAAGAATGCTTCTTGTCAATTCATTTAGCAAAGAAATATTTGGATCAACATATCCTCTCAAGTTGAATAATTTTTCAAATGCAACATCGGCACAGGCGTAGGCAATAGAAAAAACTATGGTAATAAGAATAAATGAAATGATCTGCTGACGAATAGGTTTTTCTAAAAATTTATAATGCTTTATAACCATTCGCATTAAATGGGTAAATAATAAACCAAGGAGTACACTTATAAGAATTATAAAGGGAAAATGTTCGATCTTCCTGATAGAGAGTGTGAGGTAGAAAAAAACAGTAATAGCTGCATTAAGGCCCCAGCCTCCTAATTGACAAATCCAGTATCTAGATATCCGTTTGATCATTTCACAAATTTACAATTAGTCCTATCAATGGTCATATCAGCGAATGATTAATGGTGATATGCGCTGCTGAAAGGTTCGCTTTAAAGGTAAGAATAAAAATATTTTTATGGAGGTGCAACCATTATCGTCACGAATCTATCTATAATGTCTTACTAAAATCTATCTGTCAACAATTAAAACTTAAATAAATGTCATTTAATTTATTAGACTCAGCAAAAGGCTTAATTACCAATGAATTGGTTAAAAAAGCAAGTATATTTTTAGGTGAAAGTGAAAGTGGGGTAGCAAAAGCTATTTCAGGGATATTACCTTCTATCGTAGGAGGCATAATTGATAAAGCTTCTACCAAAGAAGGGGCCAATGAAGTGGTGAACTTATCACTGAAAGCACATAGCACAGGTTTTTTAAACAATAGCGGAGATTTTTTTAGTGGAGACAGTAGTTTATTAAATAAAGGAATTGGATTGTTATCTGGTTTGTTTGGCGATAATAAAAATGGAATACTAAGTGGTCTTATTGCTAATTTTTCAGGCATAAAGAACTCCTCGGCCACTTCTTTATTAAGTATGGCAGCCCCCTTGGTATTGGGCCTGTTGGGTAAACACACTACGGATAAAAATTTACAAGGAAGCGATGTAGCTTCTTTACTAAAAGATCAGAAAAGCGGTCTCATGAACGCTATACCGGGTGGACTTAATTTGAATAATCTTTTTAATGGTTTTTCAGGTCCATCAACACATACTACAAGAAATAGCAACGCAAGATATGTGGCAGAAGAAAGCACTGGTAAATCCAGTGGAAGCGGCTTAAAATGGTTATTGCCTTTATTATTATTGCTATTAGCAGGTGTTGCAGCTTATTATCTTTTTGGTAAAGGTTGCAGTAGTGATAATGCTTTAGCAAATGGTATTGATTCTTTAGGAACTAAAACAAAAGAAGTAGCAGGAGATATTAAGGATGCAATTACAACTACAGCTGGTAAAGTAGATTCAATAACCGGTGATTGGTGGTATGAAGCAGGTAAAGATGTAACAATTGATCTCCCAAATAGTGCAGGTAAATTGGTTGTTGGAGAAAATTCTACAGAAAATAAATTATACAAATTCCTTTCAAATAGTGATGCTAAGATTGATACTTTAAAAGGTAACTGGTTTGAATTCACAAATGTTCATTTTAAAACTGGCGGATCTCAATTAGATTCTACTTCTATGGTTCAGCTTAAGAATATGGTTCTTATTACAAAAGCATTTCCAACGGCAGAATTTAAGCTAGGCGGGTATACCGATAATACAGGAGATTCAATAATGAATATTGCTTTATCACAAAAAAGAGCGGAAGCTGTGGTAGCAACTTTAAAGAAATTAGGAACTTCTTCTTTCGCCATTACAGGAGCAAAAGGATATGGCCCACAATGGCCTATAGCTGATAATGCTACAAAAGAAGGACAGGCACAAAACCGCCGTGTAGCGGTTAATGTGAAAGCTAAATAGTTTTTTTGTTTTTTTTTGAATGTGTAGGAACCCCTTTCATTTTGAGAGGGGTTCCTGTTTTTTTTAAGTTTATGGGCATTGCATCAGGGATTAAATGTTAGTTTTACAAAATAGAAAAAAATTGAAAATGCCCAACCCCAATTTAAATAGTGAAGGAGATTTTTTAAGTGCTGCTGATAAAGAGTTTGAGAATAATATCAGGCCCAGTGAAATGTCCGATTTTACAGGTCAGCCTCAAACGATCGAAAACCTTAAAGTTTTTATCAAAGCTGCAAAAATGAGAGGTGAGGCTTTGGACCATATCTTATTTCATGGTCCTCCGGGACTAGGCAAGACCACCCTTAGCAGGATCATTGCTAATGAATTGGGTGTAAGTATAAAAGAAACCAGTGGCCCCGTAATTGAAAAGCCAGGAGATCTTGCAGGACTGCTCACTAATCTTGAGCCAAATGACGTCTTATTTATTGATGAGATACACAGATTAAGCAATGTTGTAGAGGAATACTTGTATGCTGCTATGGAAGATTTCAGGATAGATATTATGATCGATAGTGGGCCTAATGCACGTAGTGTTCAGATCAATCTCAATCCCTTCACATTGGTTGGCGCAACAACAAGAAGTGGATTGCTGACGGCTCCATTGCTTTCCCGTTTTGGTATAAAATCAAGATTAGAATATTATAATGCGGAGACGTTGCAGAAAATAATTTTACGTTCCGCTGGAATATTGAATACAACTATCACAAAAGATGCCGCTAAGGAAATAGCCGGAAGAAGCCGAGGTACACCACGTATTGCCAATGGATTGTTACGCAGAGTAAGAGATTTTGCACAGGTATTAAATGATGGTGCTATCGATATCGGCATTACACAACATGCTTTAAAAGCATTGAATGTAGATGAACATGGATTAGATGATATGGATAACAGGATATTGTCTACTATAATCGAAAAGTTTAAAGGAGGCCCTGTTGGAATAACTACTATTGCTACAGCTGTAGGAGAAGAAGCCGGCACTTTGGAAGAAGTGTATGAGCCTTTTTTAATACAGGAAGGGTTTATACAACGTACTGCCAGGGGAAGAGAAGCGACCGAAAAAGCGTATAGGCATTTAGGTAAGGTGATGCCTAAATTTGGGGGAGCAGGGGATTTATTTGCTTGATCTCATAAAAATTATATCAAGTTGTTACATAAAAAAAGACCGTTTTAATAACGGTCTTTTTTATAAAGTTTATTTTTTATGCTGCTACCAGCCTGAATCCATTTCCATGAATGTTTACTATCTCAATGGTAGGATCATCTTTTAAATATTTACGAAGTTTGGCAATATAAACATCCATGCTTCGTCCATTGAAATAAGTATCACTTCCCCATATCTTTTTCAAAGCCACCTCTCTTGGTAAAAGATCATTTTTATATTCACACAACATTTTTAATAATTCGCTTTCTTTAGGAGACAATGTTATAAGCTTTCCTTCAAAACCTAATTCTCTTAAACGTGGGTTGAAATGATATTTGCCCATATCAAATTCTGCATTCACTTCTTCTTTATGTAGTTCTTCGTTACGTTTTAGAATTGCTTTTATTTTGTGCAATAACACATCACTATCAAATGGTTTAGTGATATAATCATCTGCTCCAAGTTTATAACCTTGGATAATATCATCCTTCATTGTTTTTGCACTCAAGAAAAATAAAGGCACATCAGGGTTAATATCCCGGATTTCTTCAGCCAATGTAAAGCCATCCATATTTGGCATCATTACATCAAGTAGGCAAAGGTCAAATTTTTCTCTTTGAAAAGCAGCTAAACCAAGACGTCCGTCTCTCTCTAAGGTTACGTCATAATCGTTTAACTCTAAATAATTTTTTAATACCATACCTAGGTTGGTATCATCTTCGCAAAGTAATAATTTAGGCTTTATTGAGTCCATGATGTTTTATTTAAGTAAATAAAATTAATTTATTTATTATACTACGAATATACTGCCTAATTTTTTGTTAAAGCTATTTTTTAATAAAATCTATAAGCGTCAAAACGGGTTGAATTAAAAGATATTTTGACACTTATTTTCATCAACGATTAGTACCTTTCCATAAACATTACAATATGGCGGATAAAGAATTATTTATTCAGAAAATAAAGGATGGATATACATTTAAAGGCGAGTCTGCAAAGATCGGTGCTGCTGTTTTAGATGGAGAAGTTATTGCTGACGCTGGTATCTATCTTCCTTTAAAAACTATGAATCGTCATGGATTGATCGCCGGAGCGACTGGTACAGGTAAAACTAAAACGCTTCAGATGATCAGTGAATTTTTGAGTGATGCAAGCGTACCGGTGTTATTGATGGATATAAAAGGTGACCTCAGTGGTATAGCAGCAAAGGGAGAGATAAATGATAAAGTGAAAGACCGCTACCAGAAAATGAATCTGGAATACGCTCCATCTCAATTTCCGGCAGAGTTAATGACCTTGAGTACTCAGAAAGGAATACGTTTACGGGCAACCGTTAGCGAGTTTGGCCCAGTACTACTTACTAAGATATTAGGGTTGAATGATACACAAGGTGGTGTAGTGGCAATGATCTTTAAATATTGTGATGATACAAAATTACCCTTACTTGATCTTAAAGATTTTATTAAGGTTTTACAATATGTAGGGAATGAAGGAAAGGCTGAACTTGAAAAATCTTATGGGAAGATATCTACAACAAGTACAGGGACTATATTAAGAAAAGTAATAGAGTTACAACAGCAGGGCGCTGATGTTTTTTTTGGTGAAAAAAGTTTTGAAGTAGATGACCTCATGCGGATAGACGATAAGGGTAATGGGATGATTAATATTTTACGTGTTACCGATCTGCAGGACAGGCCTAAATTATTTTCTACATTCATGCTTCAATTATTGGCAGAATTATATGCTTCCTGTCCGGAAGAAGGCGATCTTGATAAACCAAAACTGGTTATGTTCATTGATGAAGCTCACCTGATATTTAATGAAGCAAGTGAAGCTCTCTTACAACAGATAGAAACGATCATTAAATTAATACGTAGTAAAGGAATTGGTATTTTCTTTTGCACACAAAATCCTATGGATGTGCCGGCGAGTATTTTGGGCCAATTAGGATTGAAAGTACAACATGCTTTAAGAGCTTTTACTGCTGCTGATAGAAAAGTGATCAAACAAACTGCAGAGAATTATCCTGAAACAACTTTTTATAAAACAGAAGATCTCATCACACAATTAGGAATTGGAGAAGCTTTGGTAACTATGCTAAATGAAAAAGGTATTCCTACACCTTTAGCACATGTAATGCTATGCTCACCAAGAAGCCGTATGGATGTATTAACAGAAGATGAGATCGATAACATTGTGAGTCGTTCAAAATTAGCAGCCAAATACAACCAGGTAATTGATACAGAAAGTGCTTACGAAATTTTAACCGCCAAATTAAATGAAGCCGCAGAAAAAACTGCTGAAGAAGCTAAAACATCTTCAAATAAAAAAGAGGAGCAAACCACTTTTGAAAAAGTAGCCAATAATACAATTGTAAAAAGTATGGTAAGAACTGCCGGTACTACTATCGTTCGGTCTTTATTAGGAGCTTTGGGGTTGGGCGGAAGAACAACTAAGAAAAAAACCAGTTGGTTTTAAAGGATATTTCTATCAAAATATTATTATTTCTTAAGTAAATCTATTCTTTTTGCTGCCGTTTTCGGCTATAAAAATACCTTTTTCAAATATATATAACATTGAAATCTAGCTTTTTAGTCAATAAAAGTATTCGTTACAATATTTTTATTGACGAAAAATTTTTTCTTTTCCTCTACAGTAGCCTCATTATCAATGGTAAACATATTTAATGATGTAATTGTTACATGATGCTCAACATTTTTCAAAATACTTTTCAAAAAAGTTGCAGGATAGTAATTTCCGTATTATCTTCGTCTTGGTTTTTCATAGGATATTGGATTTTAAAGCGGGACTAGATTTCTATCTTGGTCCCTTTTTTTATGCCCTTTTATTCAGCGTTTAAACATTAATTATTTCTAATATGTAGAATTTAATTGATAACCAGGTGCTCATCTTTAGAAATTCCTATTTTATTTTCCCCTTGTAAGAAATCAAGCACCTTCCATATTTTTTCTTTTCTAATTGATCGGAGGTTTGACAGTAATTCTTTAACAGAAATTTTATTGTTCTTAATTGTAGAAATTATTTTGATGGAGATAGCTTCAAATTCATCTTTTGTGATAACCAATTCCTTTTGATTGATACAATTATCACAGATACCGCATTTTTTTACCGTAGGGTCGTTAAAATAATGAGCTATTTCGCTGCTACGGCAATTAACTGTATTGTTAATATAACTGATCATAGCATTCACTCTTTTCTCAAATTCCTTTTTGCGCTGCAAATGATTTTCTAAATTGATAAGATAACTATCCGTGTACATTCTGTTTTGTAGCAATGTAATTTGTGGCTTATCTTTTTGTTGAGAATAAGCTATTATTCCAAATTGCTTTAGTTGCAATAATTCTTTCACAACTTCCGTGACATTTTTTTGAATGAATTTGGCAAGCTGTTCTTCACGAATGGTGGCTGGGTAATCAAAAATTCCCTCATAGCTTCGTAACAATCCTTTTATTAGATCTCCAAGATCAGGATGATCGATCTCAAAATCATTCAGCTCATCTTTGCTACAATTAAATACTACTGTAGAAGGATTGAAAAAAACTTCATTGAAACGAATTATATTTTCCTGTTCTAAAGTTTTAATGGCATAGGTTGCCGAAAGAATATTTAGTTTAAATGAAGTACTAAATGCAACTATATCAAAATCAAAGCTCATGCCTTCGCCACCACCAGCAGCAATCTGCAAATAATTCATTAGACTTATGTAAACTTTTTTTACATCTTCCTGCGATGGATACCGAAGATCGGTTTGTGCTTTTAAGTCATTTATTTCCCTGTCATTAAAAAGTAACACTGCATATGCTCTCTTACCATCTCTACCGGCACGGCCTGCTTCCTGGTAATAATTTTCCAGGCAATCAGGCACTTCATAATGTACTACAGTTTTTACATTTGGTTTATCAATGCCCATACCAAAAGCATTTGTACATACAATTGCATTTGAATTACTTTTTATCCAATCCTCTTGCCGCTTGTTTCTTTCATCGTTTGATAATCCGGCATGATAAAAATCTGCATTAATATTATTGAGCTTTAAAAGATCAGCGATCTCTTTTGTTTGCTTGCGGCTTTTACAATAAACAATAGCACTGCCTTTTACATTATTTAAAATTTCTAATAATTTATTTTGTTTGGATGGGACATTGAAAACACTATAAGACAAATTTGGCCTTTCAAACGATTGCTGAAATCGCTTTGCATTGTTTGTAAATAATAATTTTTCACAAATATCATCCTGAACAATTTTGGTAGCTGATGCCGTTAAAGCTAATATGGGTGTAGAAGGAAGATATTCTCTTAAGGCTGCAATACGTAAATAAGATGGCCTAAAATCATAACCCCATTGACTGATACAATGAGATTCATCAACTGCAATTAAATTAATATTCATTGACGGTAAAAAATCCAGGAACAAATTTGTTTCTAATCTTTCCGGAGAAACATACAGAAATTTATAATTGCCATGAGCTGCATTTTGTAAAGTTTTTTTTACTTCGATAAAGCTCATGCCTGAATAGATCGATAATGCAGGAATTCCTTTGTTCTTTAAATTTTGCACCTGGTCTTTGATCAATGCGATCAAAGGACTAACGACAAGACATATACCATCTTGCGCAAGTGCAGGCACCTGGAAACAGATCGATTTGCCACCACCGGTAGGCAGCAAGGCTAAAACATCTTTCTTTTCCAATACAGCATTGATAATATCTTCCTGCAAAGGACGAAAATCATCAAAGCCCCAATATTCTTTTAAAATTTCTTTATTTGACAATTGAAAAAATTACTGAGCCTGAAATTAAACTACTTTCTTGTATTTTAAACGGATAGAATTTATAGCTAAAACAATATCACTTACACCCATTGCCAAAGCGGCAAAACCGGGAAGCAATAATCCAACTGCTGCTACAGGAATAGCGATGATGTTATAAATAAATGCCCAGAATAAATTTCCTTTAATAGTTGCAAATGTATGTTTGCCTAAACCAAGGGCTAACGGTAAATGCTTAATTCCATTATTCATTAAGACCACCTGTGCACTTTGCATGGCCAGGTGAGATGCGTCACTCATTGAAATGCCAATCGTTGCTTTAGCCAGAGCTGGAGCATCGTTAACTCCATCTCCAACCATTGCTGTGGGAGATTGTTTTGTTAAGCCCTCAATGATCACCAACTTTTCCTCCGGAGATTTTTCTGCATAAACTTTAGTGATGCCCACAATATCAGCTATCTTTTTTGTTTTGCTTAAATTATCTCCACTTAGTAAAACGGTTTCTATATTGTTTGAATGAAAATATGCTATGATCGATCTTGATTCTGGCCTGATCTCATCTTCCATATCAAACCATCCTATCAGTTCTTTGTTTCGAATAAGATAAGCATTATGCGTATCATCAGCCGTATGGTCTTTTGCAATTTTATATGAACCTAACTCAAAAATATTTCCTTCTGTGTCCTCACTTTCAATCCCTCTACCTTTAATTTCTTTGATTTTTTTCCAATGGATGGGCTTAGGTATATGCCAGTTCTTTACAATGGCTTTTGCAATTGGATGATTGGAAAATTTTTCCATTGAAAAAATGATCTGCTTAAAACTTTCAACATCTATAGTGCTATGAATATTAGTTATAGAAAAATTCCCTTTTGTAAGTGTACCTGTTTTATCAAATACAACTGTTTTGATATTTTTAAATAGCTCAAGACTCTTTGCGTCTCTGAAAAGGATGCCATTTTTTGCAGCTCTGCCCAAGCCTACTGCAATGGCGGCTGGTGTAGCCAATCCCATAGCACATGGACAGCTTATCACTAATACCGCAATGCTACGCATTAAAGATTGGGTGCCGCTTATATCAAAGCCCCAATAGTTTATAACGAATGTTAGTACAGCTATACCTATCACTACCGGCACAAATACAGCACTGATCTTATCGGCCAATTGTTGGATAGGTGGTTTTTCTGCCTGCGCTCCTTTTACTAAATGTAAAATATTACTTAAGACTGTGTCTTTGCCAACAGCAGTGATCTGAGCTCTTGCATTACCGCTTACGATAATGCTTCCGCCAATCAGTTTGTCTTTTTTAGTTTTATGAATAGGGGCACTTTCACCCGTAAGCAATGCCTCGTTTACCTCCACATCACCGGATAATATTTTACAATCCATAGGAACCTGTTCACCTGTTTTAATTAGAACAAGGTCGCCTAAATGCAATCGGGTATTTTCTACGGAAAAGATCTGCTCTTTATGTTGATCATCAAAAGCGATCATGTTAGCCATTACTTTTTGCTGTGCAGATAGTTTGTTCAATTCTTTTTGGGTGACTTGTACAGTTTTATGTTCTATCCATTCTCCTAAAAAAACTAATGTTATGATGGTAGCAGCTGTTTCATAAAAAATATAATCAGCACCCATATTGTTCAATGTGCCTATCAGGCTATAAACAAACGCAGCAACAGCACCTGTTGCGATCAACACATTCATATTAGGAATACCTCTCATCAGGCTTTTTACAGCACTAACACCAAAGTAGCTCATCCCAACAATAAAAACAGGTAAACAAATTGCAAGCTGGATCCATGGGTTCATTAAAAAATGAATATGCCATGGGAGCATGTGCAGCATTAATACCAAGGTAAAAGGGAGACAAAAAATAAAACGTTGAAGATGATTTGAGAACCACGGACGATAGACGACTGACGACAGATGATCATGGTGTTCATTTCCGTTGTCCGTTGTCCGTTGTCCGTTGTCCGATACTACTTTATATCCTAATGACTCAATGCCTTTCGCCAGGACTTCTTTAGATTTATTTTCTGTTAGGTCAAAACTTACATCTCCACCTATAAAATTTACTTTTACATCCTGCTGGCCTTCTTTTTTAAGATACTTTGTAATTGTAAGGGCACAGTTTGTACAATCCATTCCTTCTACTTTCCACTCTATTTTTTCCATATTGCAAAATTAGTTTGTAGTGGTTTGCATAGTTTACCATTTGAGTAAAATATCTTTGCAACATGGAGGTAATTTTTTCTTTAGATGATATTAAGATTGCTGCTCAGAAGTTTATTAAAGCAACAGATGGTAGCATTGTCTATGCATTCCATGGAGATATGGGAGCAGGAAAAACAACTTTTGTACATGCTGCTTGCGAAGCCATGGGTGTAAAAGATAATATTTCAAGTCCAACATTCTCCATCATCAACCAATATGTAACAGTTTCGGGTAAACCGCTTTATCATATAGATCTTTATCGTTTAAAAGATACCGAAGAAGTTATACAGGCTGGGATAGAAGACTGCTTATTATCAGGTAATATTTGTTTTGTTGAATGGCCTGACCGGGCAAAAGAGATATTTCCAGAGGAAACCTTACATATAAAAATATCGGTTGAAGGCAATAATACCAGAAAAATTGAATGGTAAATGTTGAGTATTCATTTTTAATTATTAATTTTTCATTCTTAATTATTTTATGGCAACTACAAAACCGTTCATATCTCCCTCATTTACTTACGAAACGCTGGAAGAAATGCTGGATGTAAAGCCTAAAGGCGCAATTCTATACATCGGTATTCCAAGAGAATCATCTTATAATGAGAACCGTATCACATTAACACCTGAAGCCATCGGCGTATTAGTAGCGAATGGTCACCGTGTGATCATGGAAACAAAAGCGGGTAATGGTGCCAGTTATAGTGATAAAGATTATAGTGATGCAGGTGCAACGATTGCTTATGACAAAAAATCTGTTTTTGAATGTGATATTTTGGTAAAAAGTGCTCCCGTGTGTGAAGAAGAATGTGAGCTTCTAAAGGTCAATCAATATATTATCTCTCCAATACACATTGCTGTAATGAAAAGGGAGATCTTGCAAAAGATGACAGAGAAGAAGATCACTGCCTTAAGTTTTGAGAATTTGAAAGATGCTAGTGGACATAACCCCATTGTACGAAGCATGAGTGAAATAGCGGGGAGTGCGGTTATGTTAATTGCAGGGCAATACCTTAGCAATGCTAACCAGGGAAAAGGAGTACTGGTAGGTGGTATTAGCGGTATCCCTCCAACAAAAGTTATTATTATTGGTGCAGGAATAGTTGGTGAATATGCTGCCCGTACAGCATTGGCAATGGGAGCAAGTGTAAAAATATTTGACAATAGTATCTATAAATTAAAGCGTCTGCAAAATAATATAGGAGGTCGTTTATGGACTTCCGTTATTGAGCCTAAAATTTTATCGAAACAGATCAAAACATGTGATGTTGCAGTAGGCGCTTTGAATAGTACAGGCGGACGTACTCCCTTAGTAGTTACAGAAGAAATGGTGAGCAATATGCGTCCGGGGACAGTGATCGTTGACGTTAGTATCGATAGAGGCGGTTGTTTTGAAACAAGTGAATTAACTACTCATGAAAATCCTGTATTCAGGAAGTATGATGTCATTCATTATTGCGTACCTAATATCCCCAGCGGATTTGCCCGTACAGCTTCACAGGCTATTAGCAATGTGTTGATGCCGTTATTGCTTGAGACAGCAGATGAAGGCGGAATCGACAACTTAATATGGCGTAAAGAAAATATTCGTACAGGTATTTATATGTTTAAAGGAGCTCTTACAAATATTCATTTAAGTGAGCGTTTTACACTTAAATACACTGATCTAAATTTGCTGATGGCAAGCAAACGTTAGGTTTTACGCCATCTCCAGAGAAAAAAGATTTGCATTTTTTATTTTTGTAATATATCTTAGCAGTCGATTTACTATTCGTACCTTAATCCAGCCCTGTCAAATTCCCCTAAATTTTTACTGAATATTCATTATCGTTAGATAAGCAGTTTGCCTTAAGCATATTGAATACTTTTTAATTTTAATATCCCTCCGAAGCCCCTATATCTCCAGCCATGAGAAACTGAAATAATCATTCAGTTAATTAAACTTTTATTTATGAATTCTTCCCTTACAAGAAAATCGTTGCTATGCAACAATGCCTTAAATGCATGGGTTTCACCCTGCATAAAAAGTATTAAGAATATCTTTCTACTTTTTTTATTAACCCTAACATTCAGCAATGTTTTTAGCCAAACAGCACCAATATTGATTCCTACAGGTGGTTTTGCTATTGACGGAAACTTGAAATCAAACCTTACTGTAGCCGGTGTAGGTGATTGGGTTCAAGGTCCTGCAGGCGCAGGTGGGTTTGTCCTGAATAATGACGGATCTTCCGTTGATGCTACAAAAACGTTCAATACTGCTGATCCTTACAACTCAGGTTCAGATATCATTTTTACGGAAGGTAGTAAAGGAAACAGTAATCCAAATACTAAATGGGCTTGGTCTCAATCATCAGCTCCGGATAAAAATGATATTAACAGGGCACTTATACATTTAGGCAGAGATATTAATGATAATGTGTGGATGATGATGGCAGGAGATCGTTTAAGTACTAACGGTACAGCCTACATTGATTTCGAATTATTACAAAATACATTAACAAGAAATACAAACAACAATGGCTTTACATCTGCAGGCCCTGATAGCGGCAGAACAGTTAATGATCTATTGATAACAATTGAATACAATAACGGTGGTGGAGTAAGTGATGTGGTGTTTTACAGATGGCAGGCTGTGGGTAGCAGTTTTGATTACATAGAAATTCCTGCACCGGGTCCATCAGGTTATGCTGTAACCAATGCAGCAAATGTTGATGTTCCTTTTGGAGCTTTTGGTTCAACAGTTTACAATGCTTTACAATTTGTTGAAGCTGCTGTAAATGTTAGCCAGGTTATCAACGTAGGAGCAGAAGGTTTGTGTCAGGGTTTAAATGTGAAAACTGTAGTTATTAAAACTAAAGCTTCTTCATCTCCTTCAGCAGCATTAAAAGATCTTGTTGAACCTTTACAGGTTACTTTCTCAATAGGTGCTGTATCATTGGCACCAGTTGGAACATTGTGTGCAAGCGCTTCACCGGTAGCGTTAGTAGGTAGCCCTGCAGGCGGTACATATAGCGGTCCTGGTGTTTCAGGCAATATGTTCGATCCATCTATTGCTGGAGCAGGCGTTCATAAAATATATTATGAAAAAGAATTGAGGGCTGGCTGTGTGAAAAAAGATTCGATCTACATTACTGTGGATGCCGCATCTGTTGGTGGATCAATTGCTGGAGGTACAACAGTTTGTTCAGGAACTAACAGTGGTACGCTTACTTTAAGTGGTAGGGTTGGTAATGTTATCCGTTGGGAAAAATCAACTAATGATGGATCAAGCTGGACACCAATTACTAATACTACATCTTCATTAAATTATAATAATCTTACAGCAACTACAATTTACAGAGCAGTTGTTCAAAGTGGTTCATGTGCTACAGCAAATTCATTACCTGCTACAATAACTGTAGATCCTGCAACAGTAGGTGGTTCAGTTACAGGCGGTAAAACAGTTTGTGCGCCAACGAATAGTGGTACACTTACATTAAGTGGCAACGTTGGTAATGTTATCCGTTGGGAAAAATCAACTGATGGCGGCTCAAGCTGGACACCAATTGCAAATACAACAACAACATTGAATTTCAGCAATCTTGCTGCAACAACAATTTACAGAGCAGTTGTACAAAGTGGTGTATGTGGTACAGTAAATTCATTACCTGCTACAATAACTGTAGATCCTGGAACCGTAGGTGGTTCAGTAACCGGTGGTAAAACAGTTTGTGCAACATCAAATAGTGGCACACTTACATTGAGTGGTAATGTTGGTAATATTATCCGTTGGGAAAAATCAACTGATGGTGGTTCAAGCTGGACACCAATTGCTAATACAACAACAATATTAAATTTCAGCAACCTTGCTGTAACAACAATTTACAGAGCAGTTGTTCAAAGCGGATCATGTGGTACTGCAAATTCAGCACCAGCTACAATTACTGTAGATCCTGCAACAGTAGGTGGTTCTGTAACAGGAGGCAAAACAGTTTGTGCTCCAACAAATAGTGGTACACTTACATTGAGTGGAAATGTTGGTAATGTTATCCGTTGGGAAAAATCAACAGACGGCGGTTCAAGCTGGACACCAATTGCAAATACTACAACAACATTAAATTTCAGCAACCTTGCTGCAACAACAATTTACAGAGCAGTTGTACAAAGTGGTTCATGTAATACTGCAAATTCAGGACAAGCTACAATTACAGTAGACCCTGCATCAGTAGGTGGTACAGTAACTGGAGGTAAATCAGTTTGTGCACCAACAAATAGTGGTACACTTACATTAAGTGGCAACGTTGGTAATGTTATCCGTTGGGAAAAATCAACAGATAATGGTTCAAGCTGGACACCAATTGCAAATACAACAACAACATTAAATTTCAGCAACCTTGCTACTACAACAATTTACAGAGCAGTTGTACAAAGCGGTTCATGTGGTACTGCAAATTCACAACCTGCTACAATTACCGTTACCCCTCCGGCTGTTGGCGGTAGTGTTACAGGCTTAGGAATTGTGTGTGATAATAACACTGGTGGAACACTTACATTGACTGGTTACACAGGAACTATAGTTCGTTGGGAAAGTTCAATAGACGGTATCGTATGGACACCAATTGCAAATACAACAAGTAGTTTAACGTATGGCGTATTAACACAAAGAATTACTTTCAGAGCTGTTGTTCAACAAGGATCTTGTGGTACTGTAAATTCTAATCCATTTACAGTGATCATCATTTCTTGCGGACCTGCAGGTAACCATTGCACATACACTCAAGGTTTCTATGGTAACGTAGGTGGTTTGGGTTGTAGCGGTGGAAATCCTGATGGAAACACAATGGAAAATGCTCAGTTCAAAATGACAAAAGCATTTGAATTCAGTGGTCTTACAAAAGTTGTATTTGGCCGTGCTGATATTAATGGTAATTCTGGACAAGACAGAGCATTTACTTTATTCAAAGAAGATATCACTAATGGTAATATTTTTAAATTGTTACCAGGTGGTGGAACTGCTACTACTTTAGGTGTTAAAGCCGGTGGTACAGCTTATGGTGATTCTTATGAAGGTGCAACCTTTACTGCTCCAACAACTTGGGATGCAGTGCCGCTGGATACTAAGAAAGGAACTAATAATGGTAGAATAAGAAATACATTATTGGCACAAACAGTGGCATTGTTCTTTAACATGAATAATGGTACAAACCTTTCAGGATTTGCATTACATGATACATTGTATGTAAGAAACTTCGATTGTTTATCAGGAGATGCGATCGAAACTGCACCGATCCTTCAGTTTGGTTTACCTCATAATGTAATTGAGTATATCGCTTCACATGGTGGTACTTACACTAAAGACATGGCAGGCTTATACAAATTAGCTAACGATGTTTTGGGTGGATTGAATGTTTCTAATTCATTTGGTAATGACGTAGCAAATGCTGTTGATAAGATCAACAATGCTTTTGACGGATGTCGCTCAATGGTTGGTTTCTACGATGTTCCAGCAGTTATAGGTACTAACAGATCAGCATTTGCTGCTCTTGGTGCTGTTACTGTAACAGAGAAGAAAACAGGTACATTGAATGTAGCAGCTTATCCTAATCCTTACACAGATAAAGTAAACTTCTCTATTACTTCTCCTGTTTCAGGAATTGGTACTATGGAAGTATACAATATGATAGGACAAAAAATTGCTACAGTTTATAAAGGTCATTTGTTTGCAGGAATTCCTGTAAGAATGAACTATAATTTCTTATCATCTAACTCAAATAATCTTATTTATATTCTTAAAGTAGGAAGTTACAAAGTGAGTGGTAAGTTAACTAAGCTGTAAAATAAATACAGATAACTTTAGAAAGGTTGTTTCGGAAACGGAACAACCTTTTTTGTGGAATTTATTTATACTGAGAGATATTGATCACTTCATCACAGAATTCATATTCAGGTTTATCATTGCTGCTGATGATAACTAATTTCTCTGAAGTATATTTTTTAATGAGTTGTTGATACAATTCAATTCCTTCAGCATCAAGATTGGTAGTAGGCTCGTCTAATAATAAAATAATAGATCTGGAAAAAAAGGCTTGTGCAAGTTTTAATCGTTGCTTCATTCCACTGCTATAATAACGGATCTGTTTGTTGCCGGCTTTTGCTAATCCTATTATTTGTAAGATCTCAGTAATAGATAAAGTAAGCGGCTTGAATGAAGCATGGAATTCCAGGAATTCAATAGCTGTCATTTCTTCGATCAGTTCAAGATAAGGAGCAGCGATAGAAATGTACTGGTATTCTTTTTCGTTGATAACAGGACTATTGTTGTGCAAGTATTCAACCTTTCCCTGGCTATGCGTAACAGCACCACTGATCACTTGTAATAAAGTAGATTTCCCAGATCCGTTAGGACCGGTAATGGCATATTTTTTGCCTGCAAAAAATTGATAGTTCACTTGTTTGAATATCCATTCCCTGTTAAATCGTTTGCCCGTATTTGTTAGTGTGATCTGCAAGTGATATTACTGAGTAAAAGTATAACGTAATAAAAGTTCAGTAAAGATACAAAGAGGAAGAGTGCGACGCCAATGAAGCCTAATAGCAGCACTAGGCTTGTAACAAACAAATATTACTCATCATCCATATTACCCTTTGTGAATCTTTTTATGATCCCTCTTCCACTATCTCTGATAAATGTGATGATCTCATCTCTTTCGTCTGTGGCCGGTAATTCTTCTTCAATAAAATTTAAAGCCTGAGAAGTATTAAGTCCTTTATTATAGATCATTCTGTAAATATCCAGGATAGAATTGATGCGGTCCAAAGAAAAACCTCTTCTTTTTAAACCAATAGAATTTACACCGGCATAACTCAAAGGAGTACGACCTGCTTTAATATATGGTGGAACATCTTTGCCTACCAACGAGCCGCCGCTTACAAAAGTATGTTGGCCAATATTTACAAACTGGTGTATGGCACACATACCGCCAATGATAGCAAAATCACCTAGCACAACATGCCCGGCAATTTGGGTGTTGTTACTCATGATACAATTATTACCTATCTGGCAATCATGGGCAATATGGCTGTACGCCATAATAAGACAATTGTTTCCAACTTTTGTTGTCCACCTATCTTTACTGCCCCGGTTGATGGTAACAAATTCACGGATGGTAGTATTATCCCCGATCTCAACCGTGGTTGATTCTCCGTTAAATTTCAGATCCTGAGGAATAGCGGCAATTACAGCACCCGGGAAAATGCGGCAATTTTTGCCGATCCTTGCACCTTCCATAATGGTGACATTACTGCCGATCCATGTTCCTTCGCCGATCTCTACATTTTGATGGATAACACTAAAAGGGTCAACCTTTACATTTGTAGCTAATCTAGCGTTCGGATGTATGTAAGTGTGAGGATGAATCATCTAAGCTGTTAAGTTATTGCCTTGCAAAAATAGGAGATTATGTTAATTAGTTACATCTTTTATACAAATGGTAACTTTTTATATAAAGCCTCATAATTAATTAAATAACCATGATCTTTTCTGCAGCACCTGCACTAAGGTAAACTTCTTTTTTACCTTTTAACTCTACTAATACTGATCTATCAAAATCCTGTACTTCTTTGATCGTAAGAATATCTCCAAGAGCAATGCCTTGTTTATCAAGATATTTTAAAAAAGAAGCGGTGTTGTCTCCCACTTTTACCACTTTTAATTTTTTGCCAATAGCTGCATTTGACAAATTACTGCTTTTAACTACAGGCATCTTACCATGCTTGTCAGGTATTGGGTCTCCATGAGGATCAAACTCAGGGTTGCCTAAAAATGAAGCAAGCTCATCCAATAGTTTATCAGATTGAATGTGCTCCAGTTGTTCTGCAACTTCATGTACCTGGTCCCAGGTAAAATTAAGGTGCTCTACCAAAAAAGTTTCCCAAAGCCGGTGCTTACGGATAACATTCAAAGCAGCTTTCTGGCCATCTTTGGTGAGTTTAGCGCCACTGCTACGGTTATATTCGATGAGTTTTTTGTCATCCAGTTTTCTCAGCATTTCAGTTACAGAGGCAGGATTAATGCTCAATTTCTCAGCGATCAACTGATTGCCAACCCTGCTTTCCGAAACATAGGTAGCCGAAAAGATAGCCTTGAGATAATTTTCTTCTGTAACCGAAATTGTCATAATGGGTACAAAAATAAGGCTCTTCCTTTAGGTAAAATCTCTATTAACTAAATTTTTTATTAAGATATTCCTAATAAATAAATTTTGGGTAACCTAAATTTTAAGTACATTTGCAGGATAAAATATTTGTAGGTAATGAAAAAATATGTTGCTGTTGTTGGTGTGCTGATTCTTGCTGTGATCATTTCCTGTTCAAAATTGGAGCCTGGTGCTCCAGCGGATGATTCATTATTGGATGGGCCTGTGAACGGGTTGAGTCATGAACAAGCAGCCCGTTTTGTCGCCGGTGACGTAGCATTTAATGATGAAGTATTTACTGAACAAACAGGGTTGGGATCTATATTCGTTGCTACCAGCTGTGGCAGTTGCCATGCAGGTGATGGTAAAGGCCATCCTTTTACAACACTTACAAGATTTGGACAAATAGATAGTACGGGGAATAAATTCTTACATCTTGGCGGACCTCAATTACAAGACCGTGCCTTACCGGGCTATACACCTGAAAAAATTCCTGCAGGCGCAACATCCTCTAAATTTATGCCACCGGCAAATACAGGATTAGGATTTATAGAATTAGTTTCTGATGCAGATATATTGGCCATGAGTGATCCTAATGACTTAAATAATGATGGCATAAAAGGCGTGCCCAATTGGAATGAACTTCCTTCATTCATAACGCCGGGTCCTAAGGCTGCAACAAGAAACGGAAAATATATTACACGTTTTGGTAAGAAAGCAAGTGCTTTCAATTTGCTGCATCAAACGGTAAATGCTTATAATCAGGATATTGGTATTGCATCTTCATATTCATATAAAGATGTTTATTCAGGATTGGATATGGATCCTGAAATTGCTACCAATACTATTAATAATGTGGTGTTTTATTTACAAGCTTTAAAAGCTCCTATTCAACGTGATCAAAATGATATGGATGTAATTGCTGGTAAAGAATTATTTGTTGCAAGCAATTGTTCGGGCTGTCATAAAACTGAATTGAAAACCGGCTACTCACAAATTGATGAATTGAGTTACAAAACATTTGCTCCTTATACTGACCTCTTGGTTCATGATATGGGCCCGGGTTTGGATGATGGTTATACAGAAGGAACAGCTAAAACAAGTGAGTGGAGAACGCCACCATTATGGGGTTTAGGGCTTTCTCCTAATTCGCAGGGAGGTAGTTATTTTTTATTGCATGATGGGAGAGCAAAAAGTATTGAAGAAGCAATTCAAATGCATGGGGGAGAAGCGACCAATTCAAAAAATAATTTCAATGCACTTACCGAAGTTGAAAGACAGAAGGTTATCAAATTCCTAAAAAGTTTATAACAAAATGGATAGAAGAAAGTTTTTAAGAACCGGCTGCATCAGTTGTATGAGTGGCGGTTTGCTATTAGGAATATTAGAAAGTTGCGGATCTACTAAAATTGCGACTGGTAATATTTCGGGATCAGACATGATCGTTCCTTTATCAGATTTTGAAATTATAAAAGGGAATACAAAAGAGTTTAAAAAATACCTTGTTGTACAAAATGAGATATTGCAGTATCCCATCTGTGTGTATCGCTTTGATGAAAATAAGTACGAAGCATTATTAATGAAGTGCACACACCAGGGAGCAGAATTGCAGGTGTTTGGCGATAAACTGCAATGCCCTGCACATGGCAGTGAGTTCAGTAACCATGGACAAGTAGAAAGCGGCCCGGCCAGTACAGCATTAAGAACATTCCCCATCACCATTGACAATAATCAATTAAAAATATCTTTGAAATGAGATTGAAAATCTTTGTAGCTATCTCTTTTGCTTTTATCAGTTTTTCTTCACAGGCACAGATCGATCCAAGTTTATTAAGGCGTGTAACAAGTGATTCAGCAAAGCCTATAATGAATATGGATGCGATGTATAACAGGCCTGCTTTACAAGTTGGTAAACTGCCTGTATCAGTTGGAGGCTATGTAGAAAGCAACTGGCAGCATTTAGGAACAGATGGTGTTTCAGAAGGCCATCAATTTCAATTCAGAAGACTAACCTTATTTGTATCATCCAGCATTGCAAAAAAAATAAAATTTTTATCGGAGATAGAATTCGAACCTGCTGAAAAAGAAATTGCTATTGAATTTGCTGCGGTGGATGTAGAGTTTCATCCGTTGGTAAATTTAAGAGGGGGGATGATCGTTAATCCTATTGGGGCTTTCAATCAAAATCATGATGGGCCTAAATGGGAATTCACTGATCGTCCAATTTCAGCTACGCAAATGTTGCCAGCCACCTGGAGCAATGCAGGCTTTGGTATGTATGGCAAATATTATAAGAAGAGCTGGATGTTAGGTTATGAATTGTATCTGACCAGCGGCTTCGATAATTCCATCATCGCAAATAATTTGAATAAAACATATTTACCGGCGGCAAAAGAAAATACAGAACGTTTTGAAGAAAGCGCTAGTGGGGAACCGTTAGTAACAGGTAAGATCGCTGTAAAAAATACAAAGGTGGGTGAGATCGGTTTATCCTACATGGGTGGTATTTACAATAAATGGCAAGATGATGGGATAGTGGTTGATACAAAAAGAAGAGTGGATGTATTTGCTATAGATTGTAATGCAACGATCAAAAAAACTAAAACAAATTTTATTGGCGAATGGGCATGGATATTTGTAGATAACCCGGCAACCTATTCGCAACAATTCGGCGATAAGCAACAAGGTGGTTTTTTGGATATCGTTCAACCGATCGTAAAGAAAAGAATGATGGGATGGAATGATGCAGTGTTGAATCTTTCCTGCAGGTTAGAATATGTAGATTGGAACGTTGGTACATTCAAAGAAACAGGAACCAATATTGCTGATGATCTTTGGAGTGTAATGCCTGCAATAAGTTTTCGTCCGGGAGTACAAACAGTTTTTCGCTTGAATTATCGGATACAAAAACAACAGGATCTTTTGGGGAATCCTCCTGCGAATACTGCTGGGTTTAGTTTTGGGGTATCAACGTATTTTTAATGACCGATCTTTTTGCACTTGATAAGGATTTATATTATAAGTAACTTGCCTGTATATTATTAAATCCTCATGATGTTAAAAAGCAAAAAAGATTTATTCCAAAAGAGGCTTCATGAAATAATATATGAATCTAATACCGTCGCCGGTAAAGCTTTTGACATTTCGCTACTAATATTGATCCTTGCAAGTATTTTAATTGTAATGGTTGATAGCATTGAGGCCTGGCATCTTGCATACGGCAATCTCTTTATTACTTTAGAATGGATCTTCACCATAATATTTACAATTGAATATATTTTACGATTGGTTAGTATTAAAAAACCTTTAAAATATGTATTCAGTTTTTTAGGCATGATCGATCTGCTGGCAATTATTCCAAGTTACTTGAGTATATTTTTTGTTGGTGCACAATCTTTGTTGGTATTGAGAGCATTGCGTCTGCTTCGTATCTTCCGGATTTTTAAACTAACCCATTTTATTACAGAAATGAAATTTCTGGGTGTGGCGATCAAAGGAAGTTTGAGAAAGATCAGCATATTTATGTTGGTGGTTTTGATGCTGGTGATTATCCTTGGTTCAATAATGTACCTGGTCGAAAAAGGAGAACATGGCTTTACAAGTATTCCTGATAGCATTTATTGGGCCATTGTTACCATCACAACAGTAGGTTATGGGGACATCTCTCCGGTTACATCTCTCGGAAAATTTGTAGCAAGCATTATAATGTTAATGGGTTATGGTATTATCGCTGTTCCAACAGGCATTGTAACAACAGAGATGGCTTTAGCTGTAAGAAAAAGAGATGAGAAGAATGAAGTTTGTCCCAAATGTGGTAAAGAAGGGCATGACAGAGATGCGTTGTATTGTAAAAGATGTGGGGAGTTACTTTAGATCTTCTTTCTTCTTATTATAAGTTTGCCAAGTTATTTTACAGGGTTAATTAACGAGACGATTCACTTATTTCATATGAGTGTTTAAAAGTTACTTGACCTTTACTGCTAGATCTCCAACGAAATCTGTAATAATAGGTACCAATATTATTTCTACCTTCCGAAAAAGTGACATATTTATTTTTAATACTCATTACATAGTTTTTTCCTTCTAATCGAATAGCTGATTGTCCGGAAGTTGGATCAAATTGAACCCAGCCTTGTTTTTTTAAAAAAGCTTCTGACCATGCATGAAATGGAGTTTCATTATAATCTACAGTCATACCGTGAACATATTTTGCAGGGATCTTATTTGCTCTTAAAAGAGCTATAAACAATACACTAAAATCCATACACTTTCCTTCTCCTGATTCTAAAACTCCTTCGGCACCTACAGCTTTATTGACCTTGTAAACGATATGCTCTTTTACATAATCATAGGTTTTCATTATTGTTTCTATATCAGTTTTTTGTTTTAAAGTTTCCGCTACTTTAATTATTTCAGGACTGCTACTTTCAATGTAAGGCTCAGGTAATAGATATTGAGAAAACGCTGAATCTAAAATTTTCCCCGCTGCTGTATCAATTGATTGGTAGATAGTGATCTTTTGTTTTACAACGATCTTAAAACTTTCTTTTACATCATAAAATTTAAATAGTGCGTATGTATTATTTCCTTCTTTGTAAGTTTTGAATGGATCTTCTGAAAAAGATGTTTCATTAATGACTTGTCTCTTATCTATATTTTGCGGTATAACCATCACAAACGTCAAACTATCAATATGTCCTTTAATTGAGAATTTGTATGTCAGTTTTAAAGAAATATTTCTTTCTCTTTCTTTTGAATTTTCCTTAACGGGATATGAGTATGATTTAAAAGCTACAAATAAAAAAGTGACTAAGATCAATCCTTGTGTAAACTTCATTTTATTTCTTTTTACTTATGGCGCTCCATTTTTCGTACACAACAAACATAACAAAATGGTTGTTGGTACATATAAATTATTCGTTCTTAAGCTAAATCAGGCTTTTGCTATAATTATCAGGTCGATTGTGATTGTACCGTCTTTCTCAGGATAATTCTTTCGCTGTAGATCTACAATACTAAAACCATTTTCTTTTAATGCCTGAACTAAATAATCTTGCTGATGATAATGTATATGAATTTTATCTCCCGAACTTCCTGTCTTAAAACCAGACTTACTATAATCGTCTTCCATTGTACTCAAATACAATACGCCATTTAAATCTAATAGTGCCCGAACATCTTTTATGAATTGTATTGCTTCTTCTTTCGACAAATATGGTAAGCCAAAACCGCAAATAATGCCTGTATATTTATTTTTATGCTTTTGAAGTTCTCTGATATCTAATAATATAAATTCAGCATCTGGGTTATTTAGTTTTGCAAGAGCGATCATTTTTGGAGATAGATCAATTCCAACAATCTTAAAGTCGGGCCTGTGATCTAAAAGATATCGGGTAATGTTTCCTGGGCCACAGGCAACATCGAGAATTTTGACATTTTTTACATCAATGTTATTGAGAAATATTTCGAAGGTGTCATCATATAGATCAAAATGCATGATTTTGTTTTGATATTCTTCTGCATGTTTATCAAATATATCAACAGCTATTTTAATTTTATCCATTGAAACCGATGTGTGATGCTATTCAATAAAAATACACAAAATTTCGAGTCTTCTTACTGGCTTAGGCATGCAGCTATACATTTATGTGAGTTGGCGTGCCTGTGACTTTGAAGTTACTACACGATACAAGAACGCTTATAACTCTTAGCTCGGCTTCATTTCTGCGGCTGGATGGGATGGGTGCCCATAGGCTTTAATAAAAACTCAGTACGGATATGAAGCACAAGAGTGCGACGCCAATGAGGCTTAATAGCAGCACTCGGCTGGTTACATAAAATACATTACAACAAAGTTGTAATTGTGATGGAAAAAAAATTAATGCAACAACAACTCACAAGGCTTAATGCCCGTGTGCTTTTTAAACGCAGTGCTGAAATGAGAGATGGAAGAATAGCCAAGTATAGCAGAAACCTCAGTAACGCTTAGGCCTTTATCGTACAATAAATATTTAGCATGCTCCATTCTTTGGCTTTGATAAAAATCAAAAATGGTAGTGCCAAACATTTCTTTAAAACCTTTCTTTAAATAACATTCATTGATAGCAACCTTACGGCTCAATTCTTTGATCGTTAAAGGTTCACCGATATGTTTCAATAAAACTTCACGGGCTTTGGTGATCTTATCTCTGTCGCTTTCGTTGGCAAGGAATTTACAGTTGAATACTTCCACTTTTTCACCCAACATACAATCCATGCTGTAAAGCAATAAGATCTGTGTTTGTGCATTGATGAAAATATTCTCTAAAGTATCTGTATAATTATGATTCAGTAAAGCTTCAATAGCCAAACGTGTTTTACCACACAAAGGCAATTGTTTACTGAAAGAAGTTGTATGTTCAAAAGCAAGCACGTCATCCGAAACATTCATTTGCTTTTTACCTTTCACAAATTGCGTAAGGTAAGAAGGTTTGAAGCTAAAGCTCAATACATCAACGCTGTTTACTTTTTCAATGCAAGTTTTAGATTCATTGAATTTGCAAAAATCACATTCTGTTTGTTTTTGCTTGCAATACACATTTCCCGTAACGCAGAATTTCAGCTCAAGGTAATTAGCATCAGGATTGTTCTTTTCGTAATGATAAACAAGCATTCCTGTGTCTTCCATATTCCATTCAGACTGCTGCCTGTAACGCCTGATAGAATACTGAACAGAACCAGGTACGGTACGGTCAATATCCTGCAAAACCTCCAATTCGTTCAGATCGAATGGCTGCTTTTGCGCTATTTGTAATATGTTCTTGTACTGAGACATTGATAAATTTCGATGCAAATATACGTCAGAAATGGCAAAAAGCCATCCGAAATTAAATGCGCTTTAGATCTTACTATACGGAAGCGTATTGATTAACAAAATTTTGGAAATTCCGGCTGATTTTAAAGCTAAAATTCCGGCTTATTTTTTTGTGGAAATTTTGTAGAAATTAACCTCAATTAAACGGCCTTTAATTGCCTAAAATGCCTGATTTTACTTATATTTGCAAATAGTGGTCTTTTTTAAATAAATAAAGGATTTTACCTTAATTATGAGTACAGAAATTGAAGAAGTAGTAGCCCCTGCAAATGGCAGTTACGGCGCAGATAGTATCCAGGTTTTAGAAGGTTTAGAAGCAGTACGTAAACGTCCTGCAATGTACATCGGCGATATCGGTGTAAAAGGTTTGCATCACCTTGTTTACGAGGTGGTAGATAACTCTATTGATGAGGCGCTTGCCGGACATTGTAAAACTATTACAGTTATCATCAATGAGGACAATTCTATTACTGTAGAAGATGATGGTCGTGGTATACCTACCGCAATGCACACAAAAGAAAAACGCAGTGCATTGGAAGTAGTAATGACCGTACTTCATGCAGGAGGTAAATTCGATAAGGATTCTTATAAGGTATCCGGTGGTTTGCATGGTGTGGGTGTGAGTTGTGTGAATGCATTAAGCAGCAAATTGCATGTTACAGTAAATAGGGATGGCAAAAGGTATGAGCAGGAATATTCTATCGGTATTCCAAAATACCCGGTAAGAGAGATAGGTACTTCAACTACACATGGTACCAAAGTACAATTCTGGCCTGACCTTACTATTTTTACTTCAGGTATTTACAACAGAGAAATATTAGAAGGCCGTTTACGTGAACTGGCTTTTTTAAATAGAAAGATCAGCATCACCATTACAGATCTTAGAGAAAAAGATGATGACGGTAATTTTTATGTAAAGAATTTTTACAGTGAAGGTGGTATCGTAGAGTTTGTTGAAATGCTTGATAAAAATGCCAATCGTCAAACTTTATTGCCAACAGTAATTTATTGCGAAGGAAGAGATGAAGCAACCAATGTAGCTGTGGAAGTAGCAATGCTTTACAATACAGGTTACCAGGAACATCTATTCAGCTATGTAAATAATATCAATACTATTGAAGGTGGTACACACGTAGCCGGTTTTCGCCGTTCTATTACCAGGGTGTTTAAAAGCTATGGTGAAAAAGAAGGCATGTTTGAAAAAGCTAAAGTAGAAATTGAAGGTGATGATTTCCGTGAGGGATTAAGTGCGATCATTTCTGTAAAGGTTCCTGAGCCGCAATTTGAAGGACAAACAAAAACCAAATTAGGAAATAGTGAAGTGATGGGTGTTGTTGATACAACATTAAGTCGTGTGTTGACAGCGTTCCTGGAAGAGAATCCTAAAGACGCAAAGACTATCATTCAAAAAGTTATATTGGCAGCACAGGCAAGAGCAGCTGCTAAAAAAGCCCGTGAAATGGTACAACGTAAGAGTGTACTAACAGGGGGTGGTTTGCCAGGTAAACTGGCAGATTGTTCTGATAAAGATCCACACCGTTGTGAGTTATACCTTGTGGAAGGGGACTCAGCAGGTGGTACGGCTAAGCAAGGCCGTGACAGAAGCTACCAGGCTATTCTGCCATTGAGAGGTAAAATTCTGAATGTAGAAAAAGCAATGGAACATAAGATCTATGACAATGAGGAGATCAGAAATATATTTACAGCATTGGGTGTAAAAATTGGTACGCCGGAAGATCCTAAAGCATTGGATATATCAAAATTGCGTTATCATAAATTGATCATCATGACCGATGCCGATGTGGATGGTAGTCATATCGCAACTTTGATCATGACCTTCATTTTCAGGTATATGGCACCGTTGGTAGAGCAGGGATATGTTTACATTGCTCAGCCGCCATTGTATCTTGTTAAGAAAGGGAAAGATCAGGATTATGCATGGACAGATGAAGAACGTAAAGCATTGATAGCTAAATTCGGACAGGGGAAAGACGAAAGTGTTACCACTCAACGTTACAAAGGTTTGGGAGAGATGAATGCAGAACAGTTATGGGAAACAACCATGAATCCTACAACAAGAACATTAAAGCAAATTACCATTGAGAGCGCTGCAGAAGCAGATCGTGTATTCAGTATGTTGATGGGAGATGAAGTTCCTCCACGTAGGGAGTTCATTGAAACGCATGCTAAATATGCAAAGATAGATGTGTAACTGATCTTAAATATTTTAAGAGACCGGAGGCTGAAAGCCTCCGGTCTCTTATTTCGTTGAACTTAATATCTATTGTAATAGAACTTGAACTTAAAGCCTGAAGAATCTTTCGCCAAAGCGATAGAATTGCAATTAAAACCAACAACCTTATATTCAGTAGCATCTATCCACAGGGTGGAGTCTACCAGGTCCCAGTTACCGGAATAGTCGTTATTGCAAGTCGAGGGAGTGCCTTTATCAATGTTCTCGTAAACGTTTCGGGGTAAGATATTCATGGTATCATCCACAGCACAGGCATCAAATCTGTCTGTAACATCCGTTTCAGCACCTACTATTTTTACTTTTATACTGGATATCTTGTATTTACCTATTACATGAGCAGAATCAAGCGGACAATTAGGATCAGCCGCAATTGTAGTCTTTTTACAGGAAGCAAAAAACAGCGCTCCAACACCAATAATAAACATCAAATATTTGCTCATTCAGCTCTTTTTCTAAATATATAAAAAATTCATGCCCCTTACTGTTAAGGCTATCTAAAAACAATTGAAAGAGCAATAATAATGATTTTAATTATCAACGGATTATCTCCAAATATCGGAATGGAGAAAACTCAGGATTCTTAGTGTGGGAAACTTGTCAGCTGCCTGATTATCATTTTTTTGTAGAAATGAATAATTTGATTAGTTTTATACTGAAGCTTACTACTTCAGCCCATTATTTTCTAACCATAAATTTAACAACGATGTCAAAAATGCTAACAGCTTATTGCATGAAAACAAAGGAAAAAAATGTTCCGATGCAGGATGCAGTAATTACAAAAACAGCCCGTGGTGGTTATATGGCCCAAGGGCACGACGGTAAAGGAAATAAAATGACTACTATGCTTGCAGAAGCTACAGCTTTGGAAGCCGTTAAAGACGGAGTAGCCAAAAAGTCGTGGTAATTAAGAAACTTATTAAACAAAAGCCCCGAAATTTCGGGGCTTTTTATTTATACCTAATAGTTCGAATTTAACATGATGTAGAATTACAAATGTTCAGTTTACAGTAGTGCAAAAGCTTAATCAGCGAACAAATCGACAAAGGGGATGTAATCCTTTGTCGGCGGCTTTTTTGGTTACTTTTTTTCCGCAAAAAAAGTAACATAAGAGAGTCTACGACAAAGTTGATCTCTTTATTATAATTTAAACTCATACTCCTTCATAAAATTGGTTACCATACATTCTTAGGACAAGTATCAGATGAATAATTATTCCCCAATATAAATCCGACCAACACTTCATGCGTTCCATTACTTACAGTATGAATCGCTGTAGTAGAATAATCATATGAATAGGACAATGTGAACCTGTTCATTACATTCATTCCTGCCATAGCTGCAAACCCATAAATAGAACGATAGCTTCCTCCTAACCAAAATGTATTCTTGAATTGAACCTTTGCATTAAGATCTACCTGCACAGGTAATGGTGCTATTTTTTTTACCATTATAGAAGGTATCATATTCACATCTTCATTCAACAGAAAACGATAACCGGCTGTTGCAAAGAAATGCGGAACCAATTTGCCTTTGGTTAGAGTTGCGGTACCATCCGAAAAATCAATTTTATGAGGCATCAATTGATTGGCAGCAAAGCCGGCAAAATATTTATCTGAATATAACCACAGCCCTGCATTCAGATCAGCCCTTGCTGCACCAATTTCATTGCTGCCGTATACTGAAGGATCTACAGGATTATCCGGTCCCCAGAATAATTTATTAGGGTCTAAGCTTAATTTGCTGATACCAATACCAATACCTGCCGATAGATTTGTTTTTGCATTGATACCTATGTGATAAGCATAAGTACCCATCGCAGAAAAATTAGTGAATGGCCCTGCCTTATCATTGATTACCTGTAAGCCAATACCATGGTGTGGCGCAGAAGCTGTATAACCATCCCAGTATTCTTTCCCTAAAGGATTCTCTCCATCAACTTCAAATAGCGTAGTCGCATTTGTCTTATAGTCCTGTTTTCCTAAAGCGCCATGTATTGTAAAATAAGTTGTTACTGGTGCATCCTGTATACCTACCCATTGATGCCGATGGCTGATCTTCACATCCGTATAATTTTCTATTCCTGACAATGCCGGATTCAGAATATAATTGTTGAGAATGTACTGAGTATAATGAGGTTTTTGCTGAGCAACTAAACTCATACTAATAAACAGTAACATCAATATAGATGTAAATATTTTTTTTGTACCCAGCAGCAAACCTTTGTGCAACTTCATTGGCGTCGCACTCTTGTACTTCAGTAATTTTATTGAGCTCATTTGCATTGAATTTTTTTATTTTTTAGCAACACATATTCATTTTCAAATCTCCAAATCTCCAAATCTCCAAATCAGCACATCATTACTTTACCACCGCAATCGTTCCACTCATTGGTTTCAGATCAGGTCTTAATTTTATGATCCAATAATAAGCTCCTACAGGAACTTTTTGTCCATTATAAGTTCCGTCCCATTTTATATCATAACCTACTGAGCTGAAAATAAATTGCCCGTAACGATTGAAGATGTCAACTTTAACTTCGGGGTAATCTTCAATATAACTGATCTTCCAGGTATCATTGATACCATCTCCATTTGGAGAAAACACATTTGGAATAATTACATTTCTTTGAATGCTGACTGTTACATTATCGGCTGCAATACATCCGTCAATTGAAGTAACGGTCATTGTATAAAGTTGTTCTGTTATAGGAGATACCATTGGAGTTGCAGAAGTGCTACCCGTAATAGCAATATTCGGTGTCCAAACAATTGATACGTTATTTCCTGAAGCTGTACCACTCAATTGAACAGTTTCGCCAACAGAAATACGTTTATCTGGTCCTGCATTAGCGATCGTTGGCGGAGGCTGCTGATCAATATTTACTGTAGTGGCAGGAGAGATACAACCACTTGCATTTTTAGCAGTGATGCTATAAACAGTGCCTGCTTCCATATTGGTAAATATTCCTGTTGTATTGGAATAATCTGTTCCCTCATTACTAAAACTCAATCCTGTTAAGGCGGATGTTATTCTTATTGTTCCGGTAGAGATTGCACAAGTAGGATGAGTAATGCTAACGCCTGGTTGTGCAGGGATAGGCGGTTGAGCATTGATCGTTCCTGTAGCAGGAGAAGAGATACAACCTGCTGCATCTTTTAAAGTGATAGAATAATTCGATCCTGCAGGAATGCCCATGAAAATTCCTGATGTGTTTGTATAATTTATTCCATCATTGCTGAAAAAAGATACTGCAGTAGAAGCAGTAATAGTTGCAGTTGCATTTGTACAGGTAGGTTGTGTAACTGATATTCCCGGACTTGCAGGAGCTCCCGGAACAATGCCAACTGTCCCTGTTGTTGCCGAAGAGATACATCCGTTTACATTTTTAGCAGTTATGCTATACGAAGCACCTGCGGCAATACCGCTGAATATTCCTGATGTATTTGTATAATTAATTCCATCATTACTAAAGGATAAACCTGTTAGTGTGCTCGTTACCGTTATTGTGCCAGTTGGTGTAGCACAAGTTGGTTCTGTTTTACTGACGGTTGGAGCAACTGGTAAACTGTTTATAGTAAATGTAGCTGTTCCACTTTTTGCAGAAGAACAATTTGTGGCAGCCACGCTATATGTTACTGTATATGTATTTGGTAAACTGCCTGCAACAGTTATTGCTCCTGTATTAGCATTTATTGTCAATCCTGATGGTGATGAACTAAAAGTTCCGCCTGCAGTAAATCCAGAAGCAGGAACTAAAACAGGGTCACTACCATTTATACAAACTGAATTAGGCGAATAACTGAAATTTGTTACTGGTGTTGCAAGTGGCGTTATTGTTAAATTAGTTGTGCTGCTATTCGCCGGAGAACATCCTTTGGCTACAACAGAATAAGTTATCGTATAAGCATTTGGTAAACTGGCGGCAACATTAATTGCACCAGTATTTGCATCAAGAGATAAACCTGCAGGATTAGCAGTGAATGTACCACCGTTTGTAAATCCTGAACCGGGAACAAGTGTTGGATTGGCATCACCTAAGCAAGCCGTGCTAGCCGAATAAGTGAAAATAGTAACGGGTACAGTAGCTGAATTCATAGTTACTGTTGCCGAGCCTGTAACAGTTTGTGAACATATTGTTGAACCTGTTGTAGATACACTAACCAAGTCATATGTAGTTGTTGCATTTAATGATGCAGTGGTTAATGAAGCTGTACCACTTCCATTTAAAGGAATGGTTTGATTTCCACCGTTGTTTATTTTATAAGTAACAATTGCATTTGGTGTGCCACTAAATGAAAGGGTAGTTGTATTGTTTGGGCAAATAGCAGTAGAACCGGAAATGGTTACTGAAGGCATTGGTATAATATTTACCAAAGCATTACCGGATGATGTTCCTGTACATGTAGCATCTGATACAACTGTTACAACATATGTACCCGGGGTATTTGTTTGAAATGTATAAGGTGATACAAGAATATTATTTACAGTAGTTGATGTAGTACCATTTGTATAAGTAATACTCCATGGAGCTGTCCCAGATAAAGCAATATTTATTGTCAAATTAGTTGCATCATCACAAGCAGATCCGCCACCCGTTACAACCGCTTTGGCAGGACAACTACAATCAGGAGACAGACCATTTACATTTATTGTATTGCAATTATTTACATCATGCACAGCAATTGAATAGTTTGATCCTGCAGTGATCAAGCCGCTGGTCCATGTATTGGCTACCCATGTTCCAGGAGCGCCTGAACCAGTTGCAGTATAAGGAGCAGTGCCGGCAGTTGCTGTAAAGCTTACACTATAACTAATATTGCCAGGTTCACATGTTTTTGTTTCGGCACTCAATGCAAGTAAAGGATTTACGGTAACTGTTCTTGTTGCGGTAGCGTCACTGCAACCATTCGTTCCCGTTACTTTATAAGTCATGGTAGCAGAAACGACTCCGACTCCTGATATTACACCTGTTGTTGCATCAATAGGAGCTTTGACGATATCAGAAGAACTCCAGCTTCCTCCGAGAATAGTAGAACTAAAAGTAGTTGTATTGCCTACACAAACCGTTTGAACACCACTTAAAGTACCTGCTGTTGGTGTAGCTGCAATGATGACATCTCTTGTTGCAGTTGCGTTACTGCAACCATTCGTTCCCGTTACAGTGTACGTCATTGTAATGGTACCGGCTCCGATACTTGTTATTGCACCCGTTGAACTATTGATCGTTGCTTTAGTATTATCCCCTGAAGTCCATGCTCCTCCAGAAATTGTTGAAGAAAAAGTGGTAGATCCTCCAATACAAATATTTTGAGAACCACTTAATGTTCCTGCTGATGGTGGATCTGTAACGGTAACGGTTCTAGTTGCAGTTACATTACTGCACCCATTCGTTCCCGTTACTGTATAGGTCATTGTCACTGTTCCTGCTGCAACGCCACTAATGGCGCCAGTTGAGGAATTGATAGAAGCTTTAGTATTATCGCTACTGGTCCAGCTTCCTCCTGAAATAGTTGAACTGAAAGTAGTATTTCCTCCCACACAAATATTTTGAGAGCCGCTTAATGTGCCTGCTGTTGACGGATCAGTAACAGTAACTGTTCTTGTTGCAGTGGCATTACTGCACCCACCCGTTCCCGTTATAGTATAAGTCATTGTCACTGTTCCTGCAGCAATACCGTTAATTGTCCCTGTTGATGAATTGATTGTAGCTTTTGCATCATCACTACTACTCCAAATTCCTCCCGAAACAGTAGAACTAAAAGTTGTATTTGTACCCACGCAAATATTTTGTATGCCACTTAATGTGCCTGCTGATGGAGCAGCGATAATAGTAATGCCTGCATTACCTGTTGCTAAGGGATTACACCCTGACGCAGCATAGGTATAAGTAACGGTGTATGTATTGACTGTACTTAATGATAGATCAATAATACCTGTTGTGGTGTTAATCGATAAACCGGATGGAGTAGCAGAAAATGTTCCGCCACTTGAAAATCCTGAAACTTTTATTGGAGTAGGATTAGTGCCAGTTTTGCAAACGGGTGTTGTATAAGAAAATCCTGTAACAGGTGTTCCTGCAGGATTTACTGATACCTGAACACTATCTATCAAAGGACAAATTGTTGTTGTATAAAATGATAGGTCATCTAATGCAAAATCGTTTCCTGCTGCTGCAAGATTTCTATCAATAAGCGTAAGAACTGCAGAAGTTGCTGCTCCTGAATTCCAGGTATATGTAACATTGCTCCAGCTACAAGCTGCAGATGGTGCAGTAAACCTGCTTGTTGCAATTACGCCTGTAATAGGGGCTCCATTTATTTGTGTTTCTATTAGCGCAGGACTACTGCCTGAAACTGTTTGAATATAATAAGAGAAAGTATATGTTGTCGCTTGTGTTACAGGAATAGTTTGTGACCATACTCTGTCATTTGCATTTGTAGATCCATCAACCACCATTTGATTGCCCCCTGAAGTAGTATGATCGGGACAAATTGAAAATCCGGATTCAAAAGTTTTAGGATTAACAACTATCCCAAAAGCTTTTTGTACTTTATTGGCATCATTGTTTGGAATATTAGAATAATCTGTATTGAAACCAACATTCGTACTGTTATCAAAATGACCATTATAAATTAATTCTTTGATGGTTGTATTATTGGTGGTAACATAATACATTGTAGTAACGGTTGGATTAGCTGTTGGGCTGGCACCCGTTACTGACAAAGTCGGATCAACGGGATTTGATGTCCAGTTGTAAATACCTGATGACCCTCCGCTTGCTGATAAATTTGCAGAAGCACCTGAACAGATCGGGCTTGTTGCATTTACTGTAAGTGGATCGATAGGGTTCGTTATTGTAATTCCTGTGGCATTTAATGTAGATGTAGCACCATCCGTTACAGAAATTGTATTACCTGTAGATGCAGAAAGCCCAGTAAATATTCCTGTGCTATTTGTTGTAGTTCCATTTAAAGTAAAACTATAAGGAGCAACTCCGCCTGCAGCGTATCCGGCAATATAACCGTCAGATCCATTTGGACATGTTGGATTAACAGCAGCATAAGAAAATGTAAGTGGATCAGGAATAGCTGTAAGCGTAATATCATCAATTGCAAAATCATTTCCTGTACCTGATGTAGTTGCATCTGTCATCCATATCTGTGCATTCGATGTTGTAGCTGTCCAGGTATAAGTAACTTTTGTCCATGCGGAAGGAGCACCTGTTGGACTTGTAGCGCTTCCTGAAGTTAATACTGGTGCAGACGTAGTCCCATTTGTATTAATAATAATTACTGCAGAGTTTGCTACAGTATTGGTTGAAGAGATCGATTTGATCCAATAAGAGAATTCATATTTTTTTCCACTGATCACTCCGATAGAACTTCCGTTATTCAATTGCCATATTTTATCTCCCGACCCATTAGAGCCATCAACTACCATCATATTTCCTGAACCTGAAGTATGATCAATAGAATGTGCAAAAAGCGATGTATTAAAATTATAGGGATCATTCATGATATAATAAGTCCTCTGAGAACTGGTTGTATGTGGCATGGGGCCAAATGGCGCTTGTGTAGTAGCATCCCAATAATCAGATGTAAAACCAGTAGTGCCGCTTTCAAAATCTCCGTTAGGAATAAGGTTTTGAGAAGTAGCGGTAGTAGCCATTAATAGTATAACTAATAGAACAGAATATATTTTTGTCCAATTAGAAAATACAAAAAATGAGCAGGTTGTTTTTTTCATGTACAAGCAATTATTATTTTTATTTTGGTGTTTAATTTTCGTCAATTCAATTTAAGCCTCATGTAAAAAATACACATTACCGACTTCGCAAAAAATTTCTTATTAAAACTTTATTCAAACAACAATTATTCAGGTAAATAAGAAAATATGCTTTTTTATTTTGCAAAAAGCATTAGCCAACTATCGTTACATTGATCCTAAAAAATCCGTAATTATCACGGTCGAAATATGCTCAGACGAATGATACAACAAATAGGCTGTTTCAAATTTCTGATCATTATATTAATAAGAGCAGAAGTAATATGTTTGCCTCTGCTCTTATAGTTTTATTAATTATTTTTTTTGATGATCACTTTTCCGTTCTGTGTACGATCATCTTTATAGATCACAGAATAAACGTATACACCGGATGCAAGACTGCTTAGATCTATTCTTCTTGAATTATTTATTTCTTCTTTTGCAGCATATATTTTTCTTCCGATAGCATCAAATAAAATAAATGTTTTTATCGGTTGTCCGTTCGATAAATAAATAATCCCTGTAGTTGGATTGGGAGAAATTATGATAGGACTGATATTTGGGTTTCTTTTGATAGAAACAATAGAAGTATAAGAAATGTTACCATTGACATCTACTTCTTTCAACCTGTAATAAAAAATATTTGAGAGCATTGAAAGACTATTGTCCGTCAATTTATAATTTAAAACCATGGTGCTATTACCTGCTCCACTTTGTGATCCTGCATCTGTAAAATGAATGCCATCTACACTTCTTTGTACAACAAAATAATTAGTGCCGATCTCTGTAATGGTCTGCCATTTTACAATAGCATTTGTTTGTGTATTATCCTGCCATTCAGCAGATAGGCCTATTAATTCTACAGGAGTTATATCATTTACAGTAACAGTAACAGCTCTTAACAAATTGCATGTGATCTGAGTGCTAAATGCTAGATCATCTATTGCAAAATCATTGCCACCGGCATCAGTAGTAAGATCGTTCATACTTATAACAGCAGTTGTGTTTGTGCCTGAATTCCATACATAAGTTACCTGGCTCCAACCACTTGGTGTAGCACTTGCTGTTGCTATACTTGTAAAAATATTTCCTGTGATCGGTAGTCCATTTATTTGTGTTTCTATTTGTGCAGGATTAGGCGTTGCAACAGTTTGCAACCAATAACTAAATGTATAATCTGTATTTTGAGTAACAGTAATTGTTTGTGACCAAAATATATCATTTCCACTATTTTGTGTAGATCCATCTATCACCATCATATTTCCTGTGCCACTATGATCGGGTGTTGATACAAAGAAATTATCAAACAAAGATGGATCAGTAGTTATACCATATGCTTTTTGATTTGTTGTATTTGTATAAAAAGTATAATCACTTGTAAAACCAACATTACCACTTTCAAAACCAGGATTCGCTAGAAGGTTTACTGTTTGAGTGTTTGATGTTGTAACTGTATAAACAGTTGATACAACCGGATTGACAGACGGGTTTGCAATATTCGGTGACGTTAGTGTTGCATCCGCAGGTAAAGCAGTCCAGGTGTAACTGCCATTACTACCCGATGCATTTAAAATAACCTGGGCACCTGCATCAATAGTTGTGTCTGATCTTACTGCTAAAGGGTTTGCAGGATCAACAATATTAATGTTGGCCGAACTGCTTATTGAAGCAGGAGTTGGCGAAGATGCATCTTTCACTGAAACAAAATTTCCTGTTGAAGCACTTAATCCTGTAAAAATTGATGTAGATGAAAAAGCTCCATTATTTAAACTGTAAGTATAAGGAGGTACACCGCCTGTTGCATTCACTGATATAGCACCATCATTGCCATTTGGACAAGTAGGATTTGATATAGAATAGCTGATCGCTAATGGGAGTGGTGTTGCTACCAATGAAAGATCATCCAACGCAAAATCATTTCCTTCAGCAACAGTAGTTTTATCATACAACCATATCTGTGCAAAATTTGATGTGGCTGTCCACTTGTACGTTACTTGTGTCCAGGTACAAAGTGTAGAAGGGCTAAGTGTTGTGCCAGTCGTAGGAGTTACTACTGTATTATTTATTCTTACTTCAATATCTGCTAAATTGCCAATAGCATTTGTTGATGAAATAGATTGAATCCAATAACTGAATGTATATTCTTTGCCTGATACAATAGCAATACCTCCACCTGGAGATTGTTCCCAAATTTTATCACCGGAACTTGAAGCACCATCCACAGCCATCATTTTCCCTGTGCCTGTAGTGTGGTCAACACATGAATTGCTCCAAACAGCATTCAGTGTGTTCGGGTTACTTACAATACCATAAGTTTTTTGAACACTGGTAGGACCGGTAATAAGATTATAGTTACTGGTGAAGCCGCCTGAAGTTTCAAAATCTCCATTCACAATTAAATTTTGCGCTGAAGCAGATTGGATCATTAGGATCAATACCAACAAAAAGTAAAAAATAATAAAAAGAAGTTGTTGTTTTTTGAAGACAATAAGGGGTAATTTTTTTTTCATTTGTTAAGCTTTATTTCTGGTACAATAAGGGTTATTAAAAAAATATAATTCAAAATTTATTGTGTAAAAATTACACTTTAAAATACGTTTATATATATATTGAAACTATTTTTTAGTTTTTTTATAAAACCACGAAACATAGGATGACAAAGACTTACGGGCCTTATGAAAAACCCATCTTTAAAACTTTTAATGAAAATTTCTGGAAAAATTTTCATCAGACAGCAAATCGTACAACGCAATACCGTGTCTAAAATACACATTATATAATCAATTCGATAAATTTTTTAAAAAAAGTACAAATAAATATTTTAATAATATTTTGATCTGCGGTTTATGAGATTTATAAACCAAAATGAAAAGTAAGAGAGGAGTTAGTTAAGTGAATAATTTGAATGGATACTTTTTATCATCTTATTTAAAAAATTAAATAAGGCTTCCATATTTTTAATATCACTAATTATTAAAATTCCATTTTTCCCAACCTGTTTGAGCTTAGCTTTATTTGTGCCGTTTTGCAAAAATTGTAAAATACCTGTAAAGGTTTCACTTTGGAAATAAGGGCTATCCGGATTACTTACAAAAAAGCATTTTACAGCTCCGTCCCTGATCAGGATCTTTTCAAAACCTAATTCAACAGCTATCTTTCTGCATTTAACAGTTGTAAATAGGTCTTCTACTTGTGGAGGTATTGGGCCAAACCTATCCTGCATCTCAATATGAAATTCTTCCAGCTCTTTTCCTGTTTCACAATTATCAAGTCGACTGTAAAGACTCAATCTTTCAGTAATGCTTTCGACATAACTGTCGGGGATCAATATTTCAAGATCAGTATCAATTGAGCAATCGCTTACAAAATCATCTTGCTGAGATATCTCTTCCTTATAAAGATCTTTAAAGGTGCTGCGCTTTAATTCTCTGATAGCTTCATCTAATATCTTCTGGTACATTTCAAATCCTATCTCTGCAATAAAACCACTTTGTTCACCACCAAGCATATTTCCGGCGCCACGAATATCAAGATCTCTCATGGCTATCTGGAAGCCACTTCCTAAATCACTGTACTGTTCTAAAGTTGATAAACGTTTTCTGCTATCAGCAGGGAGGGTACTCATTGGTGGAGCCATTAAATAACAAAATGCTTTTTTATTACTACGGCCAACTCTTCCTCTTAATTGATGGAGATCACTCAATCCAAACTGGTGAGCATTATTAACGATGATCGTATTTACATTTGGAATATCAACACCGCTCTCAACAATATTCGTACATACAAGTACATCATATTTTTTATCCATGAAATCAAGGATAGTATCTTCTAATTGGTCCCCGTCCATTTGCCCATGAGCAAAAGCTATACTTACATCAGGACAATGCGCCTGTATCAATGCTTTCATTTCCGCAAGCCCGTTCACCCTGTTATGGATAAAGAATACCTGGCCGCCTCGTTCTATTTCATAATAAATAATATCCCTGATAGCATCTTCATTAAATACCATTACCTCAGTCTGTATCGGTTGCCTGTTAGGCGGAGGAGTATTGATGATACTCAAGTCACGGGCTCCCATTAAACTGAACTGAAGTGTTCTTGGTATAGGTGTAGCCGTTAGTGTTAATGAATCTACGGTAGTACGGATCTGTTTTAATTTTTCTTTTGCAGATACACCAAATTTCTGTTCTTCATCAATGATCATCACACCGAGGTCTTTAAACTTCACATCTTTCCCAAGCAAAGCATGTGTGCCAATGATGATATCTATTTTGCCTTCGGCTAATTTTTGAAGCGTTTCTTTTTTTTCTTTAGCTGATTTGAAGCGGTTAATAAAATCTACTGTAACTGGAAAATCCTTTAAACGCTCTCCAAATGTTTTGTAATGCTGATATGCTAAGATCGTTGTAGGAACAAGGATCGCAGCTTGCTTCCCATCACAACAACTTTTAAAAGCCGACCTTATCGCAATTTCTGTTTTTCCAAATCCTACATCACCACATACCAATCTATCCATTGGCGAAGGCTTTTCCATATCACGTTTTACATCTTCACTTGCCTTAGCCTGATCAGGAGTATCTTCATAAATAAAGCTTGCCTCTAACTCAGTTTGCATATAATTATCCGGACTGAAAGCATATCCTTCCCTGCTTTTTCTTTCAGCATATAATTTTATAAGATCGGTGGCAATATCCTTAACTTGTTTCTTAGTTTTTTCTTTCAGCTTGCTCCACACATCACTTCCTAGCTTGTTCATTTTAGGAACACTACCTTCCTTGCCGCTATATTTACTTATTTTATGTAACGAAGAAATATTGACATACAACAGATCGCCATCTTTATATTGAATACGAACAGCTTCCTGCATCTTTCCGTTAGCATCAATTTTTTGAAGCCCACTGTAAATGCCTACACCATGATCTATATGTGAAACAAAATCGCCGGGTTGTAATTCTCTCAGCGTTTTTAATGTCAGCGCTTTGTTCTTGCTGAATGCCTGTTTTACTTTGTATTTATGATAACGCTGAAAGATCTGGTGATCAGTATAGCAAACAATTTTAAGATCATGATCAATAAAACCTTCATGAATACTTGTTGGTATTGGAATAACATTGATCTCAGCTTTTAGGTCTGTGAAGATCACATGCAGCCTTTCTAATTGTTTTGGATTTTCTGCAAAAAGATAAATGTTATATTTTTTTGCTTCATAATCTTTGAGGTTCTTGATCAGCATATCAAACTGGCGATTGAATGCCGGCTGTTCATGTATAGTAAATTGAAATTGTGCATTTGAAGTAAATGCTTTTTTACCGCCAAATTCAATGATATGTTTATGTAAGAATTCCTTTTCAAGATCATTTGCTTTTACAAAATCTTCTGGGCTGATCGTTGCCTTTACGTGTAATTCTCCCTCATCTTCATTCGATGACTGAGTATTACTTGCAGGCTCTTCATTTTGAAGAGCATATTCTAAATACTCTTCCTGTTGTTCGATCTTTTCTTTTATATAACTCCAATCATTTAACCATATAGTAGTATTAGGAGGTAAAAAATCTATGAATGAAACTTTCTCTCCAGCTTCCTGTTGCAATGTGTCGACGTTTGGAATTATATTGACTTGCAATAATTTTCTTTCACTCAGTTGCGTTTCCGGATCAAAAATTCTGATGCTGTCTACTTCATTGCCAAATAATTCTATACGGTATGGTTTCTCATTACCAAATGAATAAATATCTAAGATGCCACCACGTATTGCAAATTGACCGGGTTCATAAACAAAATCAGTTCTTGCAAAACCATACTTAATAAACTTACCTAAAATGCTATCAACATCCAGTGTATCATTTTGTTTGATCGAAATAATATTCTCTGCAAGTGTTTTTGATAATACCACTTTTTCAAAGAGTGCTTCTCCGTAAGTGATGATCAGATTCTTATTGTTATATGCGGCCAACCTTGTCAATGCTTCTGTTCTGAGCATGACATGACTGCTGTTTAACAGCTTAAAATTTTTATTATTTTTAAAAGAAGACGGGAAGTAATAAAGATTAAGCGCTTTTGTAATATTCTCTAAAGTGTTATGGAAATAAGCAGCTTCCTCCGCATCTCTTACAACTACCAAGTGATTGGCATGCGCATCAGGATGATTAAAAATAGCTGCGATAAGAAATTGAGAAAGGCTTCCATTAAGCCCTGTAAGTTGAATTTTTTGCGGTTCGGGCAAAGCGATCCTTTCCGCTATTTGAAAACAGCGGGGATCATTTATGTACTCATTCAACAACACTTCCAAGTTCATCGGGCTGCAAATATACTGCATGATCGTATGAGCAAAATGAATATTTGTCTAAAATTGTGATATGCCTGCCTCTTTACTGATAACATTTTACGAAAATTATATAACTGGAAGAAAAAGCTACGCTAAAGGCAACAAAACGCTTTATAATACTGTCTATATCACAGGATTTATGTATATTTTTGGTAACGAAAACAAAGCATGTCCGGGAAAATATAAAGAATGAAAAAACAAACCCTAACGCTGATCTTACTTATTTTTTCATCGTTACTTTTTGCACAAAAAAAAGATCGTTCTACTACGTTCAAAACTGGTGATTTTAAAACAGAAAAAAATATCCTAAAAGGGACTTTCAAAAAAGAAAAGATAGGGTCGGGTTTATATAAAGACAATTATTTTGTTTTGGTAGAGTTTTCAACATTACCATCTGAAAAAATGCAGAATCGACTTAAAGCTTTGGGTCTGCATCTCGAAAATTATATTTCAGGAACATCTTACCTGGCATCGATAAAAAAGGAGTTTGATTTTACTGCAGCAAAAATGTTTGGAATTAGTTCAATCGATACAATTGCAACTTTTTATAAAAAAGACAAAAAGCTGATTGGTAAATTTCAAAACAAAAAAATAACAGATCAATATTTAGCCATCAGTTATTATTCATCAGTTGATCAGGAAATAATTGAAGCAGCTTTAGTAAATATTGGCGCTAAAATTTTTAAAGCAAAGCATACAACCAATAGTGTAATATTTATTGAGCCTGATGAAACATTGATCGATACGATCGCAGCTTTTCCCTTTGTAAAATATATAAATCTCCAGGTACTTAAAGACAGACAGTTAAATTATAATGACATAGCAATTCACGGGATCAGTGGCCTTAATGCAGCAGCTGGCAAGAATTTGAACGGTTGCAATGTAACCATTGGCGTAGGAGATAATGCAGAAATATCATCACACATTGATTTTGCAGGAAGGCTTATAAACCGCAACCCATGGTATCCGGATGATCATGGTATACATACTGCAGGTACAGCTACAGGTGCAGGAATTATAAATGTAAAAAATAAAGGGATGGCTCCGAAAGCGACCATCATTAGCCAGTTTTTTAGTGATATTGTAACTAACGCTCCGGCATATGTAGTCGACAATGATCTGGTTATTACGAACAATTCTTATACTGCATCAGAAGAAGGCTGTGATGGCGAAGGAGATTATGATGTGTTAAGTGAATTGGTAGACAAACAGACTTTAACTCATCCAAATTTACTGCATGTTTTTGCCGCAGGGAATGATGGAGATAATACATGTTCGCCATTTCCTCCCTTTTTTGGAACTACCGCATCGGGATGGCAGTGTGCTAAAAATATTTTGACTATTGGTGCAATCGCTTCTCAGGAAAATATAATTGCTCCTTTTAGCGCAAGGGGCCCAGTTAATGACGGACGTATCAAACCAGAAATTTGTGCGGCGGGTTTTGGAATAATTTCTTCTATAAAAAATAATCAATACGGTATCCAGTATGGTACCAGTATGGCTTCTCCGGTTGTAACAGGTGTATTGGCATTGATGTATGAAAGATACAGGCAGCTACATAGTAATACTGATCCATCAGCTGTATTGATGAAATCTATTATTTGTAATACAGCTGAAGATTTTGGTAATCCCGGTCCAGATTATACTTATGGTTTTGGTGTATTAAATGCTCGTAGAGCAGTAACGGTCATCGATAGTAGCAAATATTTTATTGACAGTCTTATCAATAATGAAAGTAAGTCTCATTCAATTGTAGTTCCTCCATCAACAGCACAATTAAAAATAATGCTATGCTGGGCAGATAAAGAAGCAGGTGTCAATGCTGCTACTACTTTAGTAAATGATCTTGATCTGAAAGTTACAAATCCATCTAATACTGTTATTAAACCATTCATATTAAATCCAACTCCGGCTAATGTAAATAATGTTGCTGTACAAGGAGAAGATCATCTTAATAATATAGAACAGGTAGTAATTAATAATCCGGCTTCAGGTACTTATTCAGCGTCTGTTAATGGGTTTTCCATACCATTTGGCAAACAGGGATATGTATTGACTTACGAAATAGTAAAACAATCTATCGTAGTTGAATATCCATTTGGCGGTGAAACGTTGGTTCCTGGTGAACAGGAAACTATCAGGTGGAATGCTTACGGTAGTAACGGAAATCAGTATACGATACAATATTCTTCCAATAACGGATCTTCATGGACAAAACTTGATAGTACAATTTCCAGTACCACAAGGAAGTTTGCATGGACTGTACCTGCTACTGTAACTAATTCAGCATTAATAAAGATCTCTGAAAATAATACGAGTGTTACTGATCAAAGTGATCTTAATTTTTCTGTATTAGGGCAACCTGTTGTAACCGCAACAAGTGTATGCGAAGGAGCCGTGCAATTGACATGGAAAACAATAGCTGGTGCAACGAGTTATGATGTTTTAAAATTAAATGCAGACAGCATGCTGATGATCAATACTGTTACTGATACTACTGCATTGGTTACGGGGTTGAATAAAAATTTTAGTTATTGGTTTGGTGTAAGGGCAAAGAATGGTACAGACCCCGGTCGCCGTTCTATTTCTGTAAATATTATTCCTAATAGCGGCGGATGTACACTAACTGCTTTTTATAATGATATAAAAGTTGACAGTATTTTAGATCCTTCTACGGCAAGGAAGTTATTTGCAAACGCTTCAACTGCAACAAGGCCAGTTAAAGTAAGGATAAAAAATAATGGTGATATAGCTACGATCACTCCTTTCACGGTTTCATATAGTGTAAACGGAACGCTGACAGGAACTGAAATTGTTGCCTTACCTATCCCTGCTCATTCTTCTATTATATATACATTCATTGCAAACTATACAATTCCTCCCGGAGGCTATAATTATAATTTTAAAGCCTGGACCAACAGCATTCTCGATCCAAATACTAATAATGATACAGCTTATAAAACTGTTAAACAGATCGCAAATGATCCTATAACTTCTTTTCCGGTAGTTGAAGATTTTGAAGCAATGCCTATTGCTGAATTTAACATTGCTGAAATGGCTATCGGAGGAAATCAACGAATTGATTTTTCTGCCAATAGTTCAAAAGGAAGAGCCAGGACTTTTGTAAATACTGGTTTTGCAAGGAGCGGAAACAGGGCTTTAACTTTGGATCAATCACCTTTTAGTGAAGAATCTACTGTTGACTCACTAACGTTTACATATAATTTTTCTTCACAGATAGGAAATCAGTTGCGTTATGATTTTTATTATAAAAATCATGGACAATCAGAGGGGGCTTCTAATGCAATGTGGATCAGAGGTAGTGAAAATGATTCATGGGTAATGGCGTATGATCTGCTGGTCAATCAGGCGGAGCTGGGCCAATGGGCACATGCGGTCATTAATATAAATGATGTATTGAATAATGCTGTGCCTTCTCAAATAGTAAGTGCCACTACACAAATAAGGTTTGGAGAAGAAGGAACAACTTCTGCTAATTCTCCTGTTGCAGAAACTGATATTGATGATGGATATACATTTGATGATATTACTTTAAAGCAGGCAATAAATGATATTTCTCTTTTAAAGATATTGTCGCCTTCAACCGGTAGCTGTGTATTATCGTCAAGTGAGCAAATTTCAGTTGAGATCAAAAATTATGTGGCTGAAGAATTGCAAAATATACTGGTGAGCTATCAAATAAATAATGGTACAGTGGTGACTGAAACTATTGCTACACTTGACCCTTTTCAAGTTATGAATTACACCTTTACTCAAACTGCTGATTTTTCTGCTTATGCAGATTATTCGATTAAGGCTTGGGTGAAATATATTGATGATAATTATCCTGAAAATGACAGCGTACTTTCTTATAAAATTCATACTGCTCCATTGATCAGCAACTTTCCGTATTTACAAGGGTTTGAAACTAATGACGGGAATTTCTACACAAAAGGAACTAATACATCCTGGCAGTGGGGGACACCTGCAAAAACTAAGATCAATAAAGCTGCTAATGGTAACAGAGCTTGGGTAACAAAACTTGTAGGCAATTATAATAATAATGAAACATCCTATTTATATTCTCCATGTTTTGATATAAGCGGTTTATCACAACCGGTATTATCTTTCAGTCATATTTTTGACATCGAATTTGGATATGATTACACATGGGTTGAATATTCAACCGATGGCATCACCTGGTTAAAATTAGGGAATGTTGGTGAAGGTGTGAATTGGTATGATGGTGTGTCATCAAATTCTTGGAAAGCGTCTAAATCTAAATGGCATGTTGCAAGTATTGACCTTCCTGTAACGGAAACGGTTGTACGATTCAGATTTGTATTGACAAGCGATGGCGGTCTTACACAAAATGGTGTAGGTATCGACGATGTTCATTTGTTTGACAAAGCACTTATCTATTCCGGGATACCATTAACGAACATAACTCAAAATGTTAGTGGTACAGGTTGGGTGAACTATACGGCTGTTGGAAGAATGATCGCTTCCATTAATCCTAACGGTAATAATCTAGGCCCCACAAAATTGCAAGTATATCCTTACACAGGAATAGTTAGAAATAGTAATGGACAGTACTATGCAAATAGAAATATAGTTTTACAAAGTACACATTCACCGATATCAAATGTAAGCATACGATTGTATTTTACTGGAGTTGAGGCTGATAGTTTGATCAATGCAACAGGATGTAGTACTTGTATTAAACCCGATGACGCTTATGAGTTGGGTGTAACGGAATTCAGTGGAAATATTAATAATGAGAACGAAACTATTGATGATAATTTTTCAGGGTATTATAATTTTATTACACCAGCCAATACACAGATCATTCCTTATGACAATGGATACTATGCACAATTTGATGTAAATAACCTTAGTGAATTCTGGTTAAGCAAGGCTAGCATTGCTCAGGTAGGGTTAAGTACATGTGTTGGAAGTACAATAGTTTTTAAAACTTCAATGTATGGCACATCCTATCAATGGCAGGTAAATAACGGTTCAGGGTATACGAATATTAGTAATGGGGTGAATTATTCCGGTGTAACTACTGGAACGTTACAACTCATAAATTTGCCGGCATCTTTTTCTGGCTATAAATATCGTTGCGTAGTGAATGGAGTAAACGGTCCTGATAATGTTGTGAAATTTACCAATATATGGACAGGAGGCATTAATGCCGATTGGTTTACTGCATCCAACTGGAGTTGTAATGCTGTGCCGGATCAATACACTGATGTTATCATTCCAAATGGTCTAACAAATTATCCGATCATTAATGCTAATACTTCCATTAAAAGTATCAGGGTAAATAATAATGCGTCTGTAACGTTATTACCCGGATTTAATATGGATGTATTAGGTAAATAATTCATTTTTCTTGTATAAAAAGATGCCGCACACTTGGCAACGATTGCATAAATTATACGGCATCACTTTATCAAACTGTTCTTTCTTTTAAGTTTCTTTGTATTATTGCCAAACTAAAAACTAACGATTATGCCTGTTGAACCATGGCGTGTAGGTAAGGTTATAAAAATTGAACAACAAACTTATAACACCCGCCGCTTTTTCATTCAAGTTCCTGAACTCACTTCTTTTGATTTTAAACCGGGACAATTTGTAACACTTGATCTTCCGATTCATGAAAAGCCAAACAAGCGTTGGCGGAGTTATTCTATTTCAAGCTGGCCTGATGGGAGCAATGTTTTTGAATTGTGTATTGTATTGTTAGATGGTGGAGCAGGTACTACTTATTTATTTAACGAAGTTAAAGAAGGAACTGAACTGACATTGCGTGGGCCTGTAGGTGTATTTACATTGAGGGAAGAAAATTATGCAAAAGATATTTTCTTGATCGCTACAGGTACGGGTATTGCACCTTTTAGAAGTATGGCCAATTATATTAAGTTGAATTCTATAGAACATAAAAATATTCATTTGATCTTTGGTTGCCGCACACAAAAAGATCTTTTGTATTATGATGAGTTACGTCAATTGGAAAAAGATCTTCCGGGATTTCATTACCATCCAATGTTGTCAAGAGAGGATTGGGATGGCGCAGGCAAAGGATATGTGCATGCCGTGTATAAAGAATTATGTAAGGATACACCTGAAGCAAGTTTCTTTCTTTGTGGATGGAAAGCAATGATCGACGAAGCTAAACAAACAATTCAGGCAATAGGTTATGATAGAAAAGCAATTCACCAGGAATTGTACGGATAAATAAAAATGATTTTTTGCAAGCCCGGTTCGTCACGGGCTTTTTTATTTGCCCTCAAACAAAACATGAATTGCAGGCGAATATCCTTTAATAGAAAATAACCATTTATTGGCAGCAGCATTTTCTCTTTTATATTCTCCTTGCCTTGTATAAACAGCAATACCACCCCCGTCACCATTACCTCCAGTTGCACCGAAAAAAGGTGGCGGGAAAGCTTTAATGATCGCTATATCACTTACGGGCAAGTTAAGTATCTGGTCCATATCAACTTCTATTTCATCAATGTAAAAAGCCTGAACTTCTTTTCCTCGCCAACGCAAAACACTTTCACCAAATCTGCTTGTGTTTACCACTAAGCCTGATACCTGCGTTCTCAAAAATGAAAGACAATCTGGATAAGATAAAATGTTATTATTGTCAAGACAGGATATTATTCTTTCATCAGCATCATTGAACATAGCTGTAGTATATGTTTCATTGAATTTTTCAGCCTTAGATTTTTTAATTCCTGTTACTGTAACTTCTTTCAATAAAACAGACTTGTCTTTTTTGTTGTTTTCCGGTAAATTTTTTGTTGGTAGAATGTTTTCTACTGAATCAATTATCTTTTCTTCAGACAAAATAAATTCCTTTTCAAAAACCGTATCAACAAAATTTTTGACAATAGGAGTTTGCTTGATCACAATGTTTGGCTTGTCTTTTTTATTGGCCAGCTTGTAATTGAATATTAAGCTGGCTTTGTTTTCAAAAATAAACCCCGGCAAAGTAAATTGCTTATCATTATTGAGGACCAACTCTTTGTTGTAAATTTTTTGATTATTCGTGATCAATAAGACCTTGATATTTTCATCCTGAAGTTTATTTAAAACCATTCCGCTCACTTCAAATATTTTTCCATAGAAAGAAGCTGTGATCTTCAATTTCCCTTCATGGTAAGTTTTAGGGATAACCAATGCAAAATAGCTGATGCTATCTACAATTGGGAAAAACATACTATCTATTTGCCCTGAGTTAATATGGAAGGCAGTCAAAAATAAAGTACCGGGATTTTGATAATCATTTTTTTTTATGCTAAGCCAAATCGTATCACCTGAAGTATTCTTTTCGCCAGAAACAAAAATGCCCGGCCAAATAGTTTGCTGGGCAAAAATGTCTGCAGATAAAAAGCAGGTTATAATAGATAGTAATAAAATTCTTTTTAGCATGATATTGCAATCTAAGAACTGAAAAATTTGGATGCTACATAATTTTGCTTGTTATCAATTGCTTAACATCAGCTAACGCAATCCTTTCCTGCATCATTGTATCTCTATATCTGATTGTAACAGTATTGTCTTCTTTTGTTTGATGATCAATTGTCACACAAAACGGAGTACCTATTGCATCCATTCTTCTGTACCTTTTTCCTATCGCATCTTTTTCTTCATAAAAACAATGAAATGCTTGTTTGCAATCATTCATTAACTCTCTTGCAATTTCAGGAAGACCATCTTTTTTTACTAAAGGTAAAATGGCCAATTTCGTTGGAGCAATTGTAGCAGGAATTCTTAATACAACCCTGCTGTCTTCTGTACCATCTTCTTTGGTCCATTTTTCTTCTGCGTAAGCAAGACTGATAATGGTAAGGAACAATCTATCCAATCCTACAGATGTTTCCAAAACATATGGAACGTAGTTGCCATAAGCTTTTCCTGTTTCAGGATCAATGTCATTATCAAAATATTGGATCTTCTTTTTGCTGTAGGTCTGATGTTGGGTAAGATCAAAATCTGTACGGCTATGAATTCCTTCTAATTCTTTCCAACCAAAAGGGAATTCAAATTCAATATCTAAAGCTGCATCAGCATAGTGTGCTAATTTAACATGATCATGAAAACGTAATTTTTCAGCAGGAATACCTAAGCTTTCATGCCATCTTTTTCTTTCTTCTCTCCAGAAGTTATACCATTCTTTTTGTGTGCCGGGGCGAATGAAGAATTGCATTTCCATTTGTTCAAACTCTCTCATCCTGAAAATAAATTGTCTTGCAACAATTTCATTTCTGAATGCCTTACCCGTTTGTGCAATACCAAAAGGTATTTTCATTCGACCTGTCTTTTGTACATTCAAAAAATTTACAAAAATCCCCTGTGCAGTTTCAGGACGTAGATAAACTTTATTCTCATCTGGGTTATCAGCAGCAACCGCACCAAATTCTGTACTGAACATTAAATTGAACTGACGAACATCAGTCCAGTTGGATGTTTTACTAACAGCACATTTTATTTTATTTTCTTCAATTAGTTTTTTCAAACCAGCATAATCATCTTTAGCAAGTAAAGCATCCATAGCAGCTAAAACATCATTTCCTAATTGTTCCTTGCCTGCAGCTTTTTGTTCATCTGCAAATCCTTCGATCAAATGATCAACACGATATCTTTTATTACTGTCTTTATTATCGATCATAGGATCGCTGAAATTATCAACGTGTCCACTTGCTTTCCATGTAGTAGGATGCATAAATATGGCTGCATCAATACCAACGATATTATCATGTAGTTGCGTCATGCTTTTCCACCATTGATCACGGATGTTCTTTTTAAGTTGAGCACCGTTTTGCCCATAATCATACACAGCCGCTAAGCCATCATATATTTCTGAGGATTGAAAGATGTATCCGTATTCTTTACAATGAGCTACCAGCTCCGCAAAATTGTTTAATTCGTTTGCCATAATGGCTGCAAAAGTAAGACAAAACTTAAAATCTTCAAGATTGGATATACTAATAGCTATTATGGTTTTTTTTATACGTATATTTCATTTGCATCTACCATGTATATTAGATACTTTTATGACCACTTCTCTCACCTAATAACCAAATAACATTATCATGAAAAAATATTTCTTTGTGTTTCTAACACTTATAAATACTGTATTTGTATACGGCCAAAATGTAGGTATTGGAACTGGAAATCCAGAAACCAAATTACAGGTAACTGGTGATTTTAGTGTGACTGCGGCATATACAAGTGGCAATTCAGCACCAACTGTTGCCCAAACTAAAACTCTGCTGAATGCTTCAACAGCATCTATATTGAGTAATGATTCTGTTGCCAGGATATATGATCCGGGTGGTCCTGGTGGTAATTATCTTGGCAATTTAACTGCAAATGCTTTGATCAGTGCAGCCTCAGCTACCAGTTTAGAGTTTACTATAGAAACAGCAGATATCGGGATTGGAGATTCCCTGATCATTTATTCAGGAATTAATGCAAACGATCCAGTTTTTTTAAAAGTGGGAAATGGTTATTCAGCTACAGCTGTTACTTATGTAATGTCGGAATCGAGTGCGTATGTAGTTTTTAAAAGTAACGGAGATGCAACTGTTGGTACCGGTTTTTCAATATTATTTAAACGAAGATATTTTGTACCAACAACTCTCCCACAAAACGGTAGCATAGGTGGCAATAGTCTTGTGTTTATAGGAAGTAAAGGAGCGTTGAGAAGTGGAAGAATATCACAACAAGCAATTGGTGATTATTCAACAGCGTTAGGATTATCTCCAATAGCAAGTGGGGCTTATTCAACAGCTATTGGATATGAAGCTGTTGCTTCAAGCTCTAGTACAGTTGCAATAGGAAGAGGAACTTTAGCATCAGCATCAGGTAGTATGGCAATGGGTTATTTAGCCGAGGCCAAAGGCTCCTATTCTACAGCAATAGGTTATAATACAGATGCTACAGGGGATTATTCAATGGCTATAGGACATTTTTCGGAAGCCTCTGGCGATTATTCTACAGCGTTAGGAAATAGCACGTTGGCTAAAGGTTCTTATGCATTGGCTTTAGGCAGTCAATCAAAAACTGATGCGGCTTTAGCCCTTGCAACAGGTTATAGTACTGAGGCAAACGGATATAATTCTACTACATTCGGCTATAATGCAAGGGCGGAAGGAAGTAGTTCTGTTGTAATGGGAGTAGGCACTATTGGTAGGGCATATACTTCATTAACTATTGGCCGTTACAATGATACGCTTGTGTCGGAAAGTTTAGGGGGAACACAATCTACCGATAGGGCTTTTGTAATAGGTGATGGATCAAGCGATGTGGCACGGTCATCCAGTTTTTATATTTTGAAAAACGGCAATGCCTGGATGCAGGGTACATTAACTGAAAATAGTGATGCCCGTTTAAAAACAAATATTCATAAAGTTGATAATGCTTTAGATAAAATAAAACAACTCAATGGATACACATACAATTGGAAAGACAGTGTGATGCTGCCGGGATTATATACAGGTGTTATAGCGCAGGAAGTGCAAAAGGTCATACCTGAATTAGTAGTGCCTAATACGGAAGGTCAGTTAGCTGTAAACTACAATGGGTTTGTGCCTTATTTAATTGAAAGCATTAAGACATTGGAAAAACAAAATGAAAACTTATTAGAAAGAATTAAAAAGCTTGAAAAAAAATAAATAATTAAATGTTTGAATTATCCGGAGGAGGAGGCGCTTCTGTAGTTTGAATGATCGTTTTTTCTTCCGGTTGTTCCACAATTGATTTTACAGATTCTACTTCTATTTCCTGTACCCATACTGCATAATTATTGGGATAGATCTTAGAATCGGTATGTGCCGCAAAAGCATGAGTGAATACAGCACCAAAATAAAGTATCATAGCCGAATAATAAACCCACAGTAACATTACGATCACTGTGCCTGCAGTGCCATAACTCGTAGAAAAAGTATTGTGGCCTAAATAATAACCGATCAAAAATTTACCCAGCATAAATAGAATGGCAGTTGTAAAAGCACCTGCCCTTACATTTCTCCATTTGATCTGAGCATCCGGTAATATTTTAAATATCATACCGAATAATAAAGCAGTAATACCAAAAGTAATGACGATATTAAATATGTACACCATGATCACTGTTAATTCAGGGAACTGTTGAACAAGCCTGTCAATTAATAATCCCATTAGTCCATTGATAAAAAGAGAGACCAATAATAAAAATCCCAGGCTTACAACAATTGAAAAAGACATAACCCTGTTCAATACCATTTTTATAAAACCTTTTCCTTTTCTTGGTTTTGCTTTTAATTTCCAGATGAGGTTAATAGAATCCTGTATCTCACTGAATACACTTGTTGCACCAAAGAGTAAAGTGATAGCACCAATGATCGTTGCTATTTTACTACTCTTAGACAATGCAGCATTGCTGATGGCCTGTTGTATTTCTAATGCTGCTTCTTTGCCAACAAATCCGGATATCTGATGGTATAAAGATCCTTCAATAGCGGCACGTCCATAAAAGATATCACTCACTGCAATGATAATAATGAGCATAGCAGGTAAGGAGAACACTGTGTAAAATGCTAACGCTGCACTTAATTTAAGTACCCTGTTGTTTACAAAGTCAGTAAAGGATTGTTTTATGATCGTCCAAAGAAGGCTGAGTGAAATTTTCATATCATCATTTTAATTTATCATTGTTGAGATGCCTGTCTTTATCTCGAATATTTTTTTTCTCAAAATTTTTTTCAAGGGCTTCTGTTAAATTTACGCCTGTTTGATTTGCCAGACAAATTAATACCCACAATATATCTGCCATTTCATCACTTAGCTCTTTTCCTTTGTCACTTTCTTTGAAAGATTGTTCGCCATATTTCCTTACTATCAATCTTGATAGTTCCCCAACTTCTTCCATTAATATGCCGAGGTTAGTTAGCTCATTAAAATAACGGACACCCACTGTTTTGATCCATTGGTCAACATCTTTCTGTGCTTGTTCTATTGTCATTATTACACTAATTTTTACTGATTACACGAATTATAATACAATTCTTTTCCAAGTTAATGATCGTTCTCCAAAATTTATTACTAAAGCTAATTTGATTTCTGAAACCGCAAGATAGCTAAGCGCCTGCGCTAAATGAGCATCAATAATTGCTGTTGTTGATTTTACCTCAATTATCATTTTATCAAAACATACGAAATCGGCTAAGTATGGATTACGTAATGTTTTTCCTTTGTATTTAACTGTAAACTTTTTCTCCCTTTTATATTCAATATTTTCATCAATAAAATCAATTTCCATTGCATCTTTATAATTGATTTCCTTTAAACCCATTCCTAAAACTTTATGTATCCCCATGCAAATGCCTATTATTTGGTAAGACTCCTCTTTAAAAATTAATCTTTCATTTGGTTCAACAATAAAAAATTGATGTAAAAAATACTTTCTTACATTATTAGTATGTTAAAACATCCGAAAGGTTGTATCGGGAGAAAAGAATTCGTGTAATCAGTAAAAATTCGTGTAATAAAAACTATTCTTTGTCTTTTGTGTCTATCCAAATAGTTACCGGGCCATCATTGAGTAACTCTACTTTCATATCTGCACCAAACTCTCCCGTTCCTATTTTTTTTTCAAGGTCATGCTCTAACTGCGCTATCATCTTTTCATATAACTGTTTAGCAAATGGAGGCTTACTGGCACGTATGTACGAAGGACGATTTCCCTTTTTTGTATTGGCATGTAAAGTGAATTGACTTACCAATATTATTTCACCATCAATTTCTTTTACAGAAATATTCGGAACTTTATTTTCGTCATCAAAAATACGCAGATTAATGATCTTGCTGCTCAGCCAATCGATATCCGCTCCAGTGTCATTATCTTCTATACCGATAAAAACCAACAACCCTTTTTGTATTTCAGATATTCGTTTATTGTTAACCGTTACACTTGCTTTGGAAACCCGTTGTATTAATGCCCTCATCTAATTTTGTCGTTTATTTTGTAAAGAAAATCAACGTTTTTTTAATTAAATATAACAAAGTATAACGGGCAAGATATTTGTGCTTTATAAATACTGGTTTAACAGAATGGGAAAACCTTCATATTAGGATTAAGTTATATTACGATTAATTGTAATATAATTTCAATTAGCATTGACGGTACTTTCAACGATAATAAATTTAATTATGCTTGCCCCTAAAGGCTTTTAAAGGTATAAAATCACTAAAACGCTGAGAATCATAGCCATTGAATTTTTCTTCAAAAATCCAAGTAATTAAACAAACATTTTTAAGATAATGATGGGGAAAAGTAGGCAGACGCAATACCATATTGAATTAGCTATTTTGTACACATCCCTTTTCCACATTCTGTTGATATCAAGATTGTGAAATATGGCTAGCAAAAAATATTTTCGTTGACCTTATTTAAGTAACCAAAAATTAACCATTATTTAACCCATTAACGACCTTACTAATTATGCCAACAAAAAAACAAGCAGCTAAAGGAATGCAGTTTAGCAGACAGTTCACTAAGGACGGAGTGAACCCATATGATATGTTTGAGTACGATTACCGTACCTCGGTAATAAAGAATCCGTCGGGGCAGGTAGTTTATCAAATAAATGAAGTTGAAGTTCCAAAACAATGGAGCCAGATAGCAACAGATATTTTGGCACAAAAATATTTTCGTAAAGCAGGCGTACCACAAGCAGATGGTAGTAAGGGCAGCGAAACAAGCATCAAACAAGTTGCACACCGCATGGCACATTGCTGGCGTGTATGGGGAGAACGTAATGGATACTTTGCATCTGCAAATGATGCACAAATATTTTACGATGAGTTGGCATACTCAATATTAAATCAGGGTTGTGTACCTAACAGTCCGCAATGGTTCAATACAGGTTTGCATGAAGTGTACGGGATTGAAGGCAAACCTCAAGGTCACTATTATGTAGATGCAAAAGATGGTCAGTTAAAAAAATCAACTTCAGCATACGAACGTCCTCAACCACATGCTTGTTTTATTTTAAGTGTGGATGATGATCTAGTGAACGAAGGTGGTATCATGGATCTTTGGGTTAGAGAAGCAAGGATCTTTAAATATGGTAGTGGTGTTGGTACTAACTATAGCAACATTCGTGGGGAAGGTGAAAAATTAAGCGGCGGTGGGACTTCATCGGGCTTAATGAGTTTCTTGAAAATTGGGGATAGAGCTGCAGGAGCGATCAAAAGCGGTGGTACTACACGTAGGGCTGCTAAAATGGTTTGTCTTGATCTTGACCACCCTGAAATTGTAAATTTCGTAAACTGGAAAGTTGAAGAAGAAAATAAAGTAGCTGCTTTAATTGCTGCAGGTTATGCAAGTGATTACGAAGGCGAAGCATACAGAACGGTAAGCGGACAAAACAGTAATAACTCGGTTCGTATTCCTAACTCTTTCTTTAAAGTGTTGGATGCAGATGGGGATTGGGAATTGAAAGCAAGAGGCACCGGTGAAACTATGAAAACGGTAAAAGCCCAAAAACTTTGGAAAGACATTAATTACGCAGCATGGAAATGTGCTGATCCTGGAACTCAATATGACACTACGATCAACGAATGGCATACTTGCCCTGAAGGTGGTCCGATCAGAGCGTCTAACCCTTGCAGTGAGTACATGTTCTTAGATAACACTGCTTGTAATTTAGCTTCTGTAAATCTTCGTCGTTTCTTTGATGAAAGCAACAATACATTTGATGTAAAAGGTTTCGAGCATACTTGTCGCTTATGGACAGTTGTTTTGGAAATATCTGTTTTAATGGCTCAGTTCCCTTCTAAAGAAGTGGCTCAATTGAGTTATGACTACAGAACACTTGGTTTAGGATATGCAAATCTTGGTTCAATGTTAATGGTAAGTGGTATTGCTTACGATAGCGAAGAAGCAAGAGCAATTGCAGGTGCTATCACAGCGATCATGACCGGTGTTACTTATAAAACATCTGCAGAGATGGCTTCATTCTTAGGAACTTTCTCTAAGTATGAAGAAAATAAAAAACACATGTTACGTGTAATGCGTAATCACCGTGCTGCTGCTTATGATGCACAGGAAGCATACGAAGGAATCGAAATCAAACCTCAAGGTATCAATGCAAAATATTGCCCTGATTATTTATTAACTGCTGCAACTAACGCTTGGAACGATGCTGTTCAGTTAGGAGAAAAATATGGCTATCGCAATGCACAAACAACAGTAATTGCACCAACAGGTACAATTGGTTTGGTAATGGATTGTGATACAACCGGTGTTGAACCTGATTTTGCTTTGGTTAAATTTAAAAAACTAAGTGGTGGTGGTTATTTCAAGATAATCAACCAAAGTGTACCACAGGCTTTGCGGAATCTTAAATATTCTGAAAAACAAATTGAAGAGATCGTAAACTATGCTAAAGGACATGCTACTTTAGATGGTGCTCCTGGTATCAATACACAAGCATTATTGGCAAAAGGTTTTACTAAAGAAGAACTTGCAAGAGTTGAAAAATCTTTAGGCAGTGCTTTTGAAATTGGATTTGTATTCAATGTTTATACACTTGGTGAAGAATGTTTGCAACGTTTAGGTTTCACTGAAGAACAATACAAAGATTTCGGCTGGAGTTTATTAGAAGCTTTAGGATTCACTGACGAAGAAATTGATGAAGCAAATATTTATGTATGTGGTACCATGACAGTAGAAGGTGCTCCATATTTGAAAGATGAACATCTTTCAGTATTTGATTGTGCAAATAAATGCGGACAAAAAGGCGAACGTTTCATTCATGCTCACGGACATATCCGTATGATGGGTGCTGCACAACCTTTCTTGAGTGGTGCTATCAGCAAAACGATCAACCTTCCAAATGAAGCTACTGAAGCAGAAATTGCTGATGCTTACAGAATGAGCTGGGAGTTAGGATTGAAAGCATGTGCACTTTACCGTGATGGTTCTAAATTGTCTCAACCACTTAGCAATAAATCTGATAAGAAAAAGAAAACAGAAAGTGTAACTGCTGAAGAAGAAATTACTGCAGTTGCTGAAGAAACTTCAAACATTGTTGACATGAGCAAGCTTACTGTCGACGAATTATTGGATGAGGTGAGCAAAAGAATGCAAAGTAGTCCTGATACAGTGTTGAAAGGACGCCTAGCTAAAATTGTAGAACGCAAAACATTACCTGCAAAACGTAGAGGCTTTACACAAAAAGCTAAGATCAACGGACAGGCATTATTCTTAAGAACTGGTGAATACGGAGATGGAACAGTAGGTGAAATATTCATCGATATGGCAAAAGAAGGAGCAACAGTTCGTAGTATGCTGAATTGTTTCGCTATTTCAATCTCGATCGGATTGCAATATGGGGTACCTTTAGAAGAGTTCGTAGAGAAATTTGTATTTACCCGTTTTGAACCAGCCGGAATGGTAGATCATCCGAATATCAAAACAACTACATCGATCATAGATTTCATCTTCCGTTCATTAGCATATGAATATTTAGGAAGAAACGATCTTGTTCATGTTTTGGATAAACCTGAAATATTAAATACTGGTAGTGAAGACTGGGATGCATCAACTCCAACTATAGGCAACAGAGTGCCGGAGTTGAGTGAAGTAAGAGTAGTAGGAACACCAGCTAACGGTAATGTTCAACCGCACAGAGCTCCTGGTTCAGCTAAGCCGGCTTTTCAGCCCTTAGATCCAATGAGTGCTGCAGCTAAGAGTCGCCAAAGCGATGCCCCGGCTTGTACTAATTGCGGTAGTATCACAACACGTAGCGGTGCTTGCTACAAATGCGAAAATTGTGGAACGCAAGGAGGTTGTGGCTAAATATATTCTTACTAATCCCGACCATAAAAACAAAAATAGAGCCCCTCGACGTAGTCCTGGGGCTTTTTAGTGAATATACCCGTGATTGGGTATTGTAAAAGATTATAGTTTGTTGAACTTTACGTCAAACAACCTTAAATCATGAAAAAAATATTATTTACCCTTTTGATTGCTTTTATAGCATTATCGAGTACTGCACAAAAATCAACTGATTGGACAAAGAAATTCCCATCCAAAATAAATTGGTATAAGATCACCGATGCCGGGGTATTAATTGTAGGAACTAAAGATGGCCTGTATGGTATAAATCCATCTGACGGAACAGAAGCATGGAAAGTGGATGAAATTGAAAATATTCAGGAAGATAATTATGATCCAATTGAAGGAACACCTTACATTGTTTTAGCCAAAAGAGGATTGACAAAATCCGTTAATAGCATTGTAGATGTTGTTACAGGAAAGGTGATTGTTAAGACTAAAGACCTTGGCCTGGCAGCTGTGACAAAGCGTATTCATCTTATGCAAAGCAATTCTATTCTATACTATGGAATAAGTAACAATGGTAAACCTACATTGATGCAGGTTAGTCTTGCTACCGGACAAAAGCTTTGGGAACAGGCAAAATTATTTGAAAAAAATTCAGAGCAAATTGTTTCAGAAGCAGGAGAAACAGACAAAGGGTTATTTATAGCGACAAACCGTAATATTTACAAATTAAATAAACAGACAGGCGAAGTAATGTATAGCATCGACATGAAAAGTGATCTTCCTGTTGCAGCGCCTGTTAAAGAAGAAAAGAAAAGCATGTTTGCAATGCCAAAATTTGGTAAAGCAATTGATAAAGGAGCTAATGAACAACAGACAATGACATCAGCAGATTTTTTTCAAAAAGATGATAAGAATATTGTTTATTTCTGGAATCAGGATATATTAACTGCTTTTTCTGTTGCAGATGGTAAAGAGATATGGAAAAGAGTAGAACTGCCATCACCAATAACAAATATTGTGTATGACACTCATGGCATGTTGGTAGCAACAGCAGAAAAAAGACAGGAAGATATTGCAAAAGCAAGTGGCGGTGGTGGTGGTTTGATGGGAAAGATCAAACGAAATAAAGCAGGCAAACAAAATAGGGCTTCTTTGCTTTGCTTAGATGTAGCAACAGGTACAGAGAAATGGGATAGTGATGTGGATCTTCAGGGAGATGTATTAGCATATAAAGCGGTGAATAATAAATTGATCCTGGCAACACAAAGAGATCAGGGCACAAATTTTATCAGTATTGTAAATCTCGATGAAGGAAAATCAATTACTAAGAAGCCCTTGTCTATTAAAGGAGCTATTAGGGATCTGCAAATTGTACCTCAAGGTTTATATTACAGAACAGAGGATCAGATCAATATTCTTGATATGGAAACAGGTGATAAAACATGGAAAAAAGGCTTTCAGGTGAAAAACTGTGCAGGTGATAATGCCGCTAATAAAATAGGATATGTGTACGCTAATGGAACTATTCATAAAGTGGATTACGAAAAAGGCGATTTAACAGAATGGGTTACTGGTATCTCATTTGATGGGAAAGAAGAACCTTCTTCATTAAAGCTAAGGGAAAATGGTATCTTATTGACTTCAGATCAGAATGCAAGGTTATATTCTTTTGATGGTAAACAATCATGGCATATTTACGAGCCGGCACCGGGCAGAACAATGGCAGGTAAAATGCTTAGTGGTTTAGGGGGGTTAGCATGTGCAGTAATGGCTGCGGAACAAATGGCAGAGTCAGCACAATTGAGTTATGCCAAAGGTTATTATGGAAGTACAGACCCTGCATTGGATCAAAGTATAAAAAATGCAAATGCAAATGCATCCAATTTTGCAGGCGCTGCAGCAAGCAGTTTTGCAGCTATTAGCAGAAGATTTAAAGCAACCAAAGAAGCTAATAATTATTTGTCCATTCTTACAAATTTTGGAAAGAGTAATAATGCAAAAGATGCAGGTGTAATGATGATCGATAAAACTACAGGCCAGGAAATTAAAAAAATTGTTCTTGGAGATAAAAAAGACCCGGATTATAAATTAGATGAATTAGGCCGTATGGTTTATTACAAAGCAGACGGCGATGAGATACAAGGATTTACTTTTTAATAAAAAATTTTAATAAAAAATGCTACCAAACTCGGTAGCATTTTTTTATTTTAAGAATATTATTTATTACTAAGAAAATCTCTCAAATAACTGCAGCTATTAAATGCTTCTGAATAAAAAGCAGTGTTTCGATATTCTTTTACTAATTGAGGGAAATAACGATTGTTCATAAATGTCTCATAGTATACCTGTCTTGCGGTATCCAGTTTATCCCAATTGTTTGAATATTCCTCCCACTGTGGTGCATGTATTTGTTTCTGAGAACATTTGCCCATCATAAATAAACACTTTGCTTTAAAATTTTTGTCTTTAGAAGCATTCATTGCTTTTTCAAAATATGCATGTGCTGTAAAGCACCCATAATATTCTTTTTGAAAACTGCTTGCATTTTCTGGAATATAATAACCATCACTTCCACTGCGATAATATTGCACAAGCTTCCATGTATGGCCATAATAGGTCATGTTATACATTCCCAATGCCATTTTATACAAATGTTTAGCGGCATTTTTTTTGTCGCTTTGAGATAACTGCTGAAGTCTTTTCATCTCCTCTGCAAAGGCAAGTTTGGTTATTGAAAATTTTTCTTCTGATGCAAAGCGCTCTTCCCTGTCATATAATAATTCTATAAAAGGATCTGTATCTATAACTGTTTGATTCTTTTGATCTTCCTTTTTGAACCATGCTATCGCTTGGTCAAAATTGTAGTCTCTCAGGTATGCTGTTCCGGCAAAGTCGACTATATTTTGGATCTTAATAGTGTTCTCAACCAAATAATCTTCAAATGCACTGCGGTTTTTGTTTTGTAGCAAGGCATACATTTTTTCAACATCCTTACTGTTCATATAGTCTCTCAAAAAATCTACTCCGCTACTCCATTCGCTATTGTAATTAGTAGTAGTAATAGATTCTGCTTTACCCATTGCAAATGCTTCTTTGTAATTATCACCTTGCTTACGATATATAGGAGCTATTATCTCAGCAAAAATATCTCTGTAAAATTTTTTCCAGATCATTGGCTTATAATAGTCATCTGAATTAACAAAGGAGTTTTCTGTTTTAGCTTTATTTTCCATCCATTGTACAGAGGGTAGTAGTTCTTTTTCAAAAGCAGCATCAATTTTATTTTGTTTACTGATAGTAGTTAAGAGTTTAGTTAGTTGCCATTGATCTTTTATTTTGTCGTTAGATAACATTGGCTTTGCTAATGCAAGATATTTTTCAGCAGTTGTAAAATCTTTACCAATATAGGCAAGATGTGCCGCTGCTACATGATAAAAATCAGCACTCTTACTTTTATCTTCTTCAGCAATTTTATTTAACAACTTTATCAATGGCATGATCTCATTTTTATATTCAGTTGTTTGGGTTTCATCAGTATTGTACCAATAATAATCATAGGTGGTTCTTCGGGCATCTTTATGAAGTTGGCCTGATAGATAATTATCTTCTATTTTATTTACTTCTCTTACAGCCAATACCTGTAAAACATTATTTGCAGGATCTAAAGAATAAATATCTTGTAATGCCTGAAGATCTTTTGTTGAATTGTTCAATGCAAATAATGCAAGCATATTTGCTTTTTCTACATTGTTCTTGCATAATTGCAGGATCTTATCTTTCTCTTCGCCGTTTTCAAAAGACACACTCCAATTAAAGCTTAAAAAATTAGATATCCGTTTAGCGGAACTCATCGCAAATGCTTTGCTGAAGAGGTATGCAGCTTGAGTTTTATCGCCTAGATGATAGTATGCACCTGCTTTTAAAGCAAGACTCAGTGGCTGCAATATTGATTGCTCAGTATTTTTTGAAATGTAATTGTCGTAAATAGAAATCGCCTCCTTGTATTGGCCTGAATAATGCGCCAGTCTTAAAACCTGGTATCCATATTTCAACTTGATGATATTTTTTTTACTGGCTGCATATAATTGTTGACCGTTTTTAATAAGCTTGGCCATTGCAACAGAATCTCTTTCAGGGCTTGTCCAATAATCGGGTCCATCAATAACAAATGGTTGTACTTTTTTTGCAAACATTAAATATCCCAATCCTTCAAGGTCTTTACTTTTTAAAAAATACGTTGTCATCGTATTTTTTTTAACACTGTCAGATATTATTAATGCTTTCTTTTTTTCAATGTGAAAGTATAAGGATGTTAGATCATTCAGACTGTACTTGTTTACAAATTCTAAAGCATCGTTTGACGATACTTTTTTGTTGGTATAATCGCTCCATTCCTCTGCCAATACATCTTGTATATTTAAAGGCTCATTATAATCATATAAAAAATTATAGTTAGTATAATAAAAAGGTTGGTACCCACTTTGCTCGGGTAAATTGGGATGAAAGAACGATGTGAAATAATCGTATGGATCAGCGTCAGGACCACAGCCAATTATATTTTGCGGAAATGAAACAAAGAAAGAACTAACGCATATTGTTATAAATGCTTTCCAATTCATGTGTTGAGTATTTACTTAAAGTTAAAGAATCCAGATGGAAAAGAGATAGTTTAAGGCCTGTATTGTGTAGTTCTTTGTTTACACTTTTTGCTACAGCAATAATTTCTTTATAATCACTTTTTTCATTTCGGATAATATCACCTTTTTTTAATTCATAGCCATTGAAAATAGTGTCTTGTAAAATTTCAAACCTGTTGCCTGATACTTTTGATATAGATATTAATTTATCGCTTGATAGATCATTCATCAATCCTTTGTAAACATTATTTCTAAACAATACATTCCATTCAAATAGTGGCAACGCAATATCTAAAGGCAAAGGGTAATTGCCAAGTTTACCAATATATTTTTTCAGCTCTTCATTTTCAATAATAGAATTTTTTGTTGCAGGATTTTTAAGATTACCCATATTGTAACACATTAATAAACCCCTGTTAACCGGAGGTACGCCTGTTTTATGTAAATATTTTATCTGGTGGAGCCGGATGGTAGCAGAAAGCATTGCATTGGGTTTTAGGCTTTTTATTGTTTTAAGAACTGAGAAATATTTTTCTCTTGTTTCGGCAGTCCAGTCGCAATCAATTTGTACTTCAGGTATTCTATAAAAATTATTTTTACCGATGATCGTTTTAATGTATCCAATAATATTTTCTCCTAAAATCTTTGCATCAGCACTGTCAATTTTTTGCAGGCATTCATTTGTAATAAAAACTGTTGGTATGACAGCTATAGAATCAGTGATCAAAAAATTGCTATCAACTATTTTTATTGGAGCTACGGGTAATGCTTTATGTAGTTGTTCATCCCAAACAACATCAAAGAATTTGAGATAAATAGTTTTAACACCCAAACTATCCAACTTGTTTTTCTCAAGATCTGTAAGAGAAAAAGCTGACTTCCAATAATAAAAACTACGTTCAATATTTCTGTTAGGATGATGCTCTTTGCAGGAAAAAGTAAAAAGGAGATAAGCAATAAAAGAATAAAAGATCAACTTATATTTTAGTGTCATATGTCGGTATCAATAATAGTTTCTTTTAGAACTTTATCAAATACCCTCATGAAGGTATTTGTTTCCTCGTTTATTTATTTGAAATTTACTGTTAAATCGAAAAAATGAAATTATTAGCGATACTTTGTTTTACAATGATGATGCTGTTTGCACATGCACAGGATTATACAATGGAGGGAATGGAGGTTAAGATCAGTAAACCAATTCAATTTGAGACAGGGTCTGATAAATTATTGACGGAAAGCGATGCTGCAATTACCATCATCAAAAATTACCTGGAAGCAAAAACATATATAACTCTGATGAGGGTAGAAGGTCATACCGATGGAAGCGGTGATCCAGAAACTAGTCAATCACTATCAGAAAAAAGAGCGCTTGCAGTTTGTAAACGCTTGGTTGAAATGGGTATTGATTGTAAAAGATTAATAGCCGTTGGTTTTGGAGGCACTAAACCAATTGCTATAAATAATACTCCCGAAAACAAAGCGACTAACCGAAGAATAAGTTTTGTAAATGCTGCATTACGTGATAAGATGATAGGCGGCATGCCGGCTGATGGAGGAGGCGTTGTTTCAGGAGATGTATGTGATTAGTGATATATTTGCAGCATGACATCTCAATATTTTACTTACAATAAAGGAAAAGTGATTCAGGCTTTGCGCTATCATTTCATCAGCCGCAGAGAAATAAAGTTCATGATGATCCTCATCAATGTTTTTGCGATAGTTTCTGCAGCATTATTTTATGCAAAAAAAATATCACCCATTGCTTTTCTTATCAGTTCAGTTTTGTGGGTTGGATTGATGATCATATTCTGGTACTTGTTGCCCTTGACCATTTACAAACGCTCAGCAACGTTTAAAGATAGGTTCAAAGCTATCCTGGGAGACAATGCATTTACAATTGAAAATGAAAGAGGAAGTAAAAGCTGGGATTGGAAAGAGTTTGCTTCGACAATTGAAAGTCCACATTTTTTTCATCTGTACTTTGATGCCCGTTCTTTTTTCATTATTCCAAAAGAAGCTTTTCTGGGAGATGATGTACATGAGGCCAGAAAGGTATTTTCACAAAAAATTAGCAGGGCCAAATCAGCTTAAAGATCAAACCCTTAAACAGGCATTCACCTTAATGGTTTTTCCATTACATGATGTGGCGTTTTTACCTCAATGAATTGATCACCTTTTATTTTGTAGCCGAATTTTTCATAAAATCCGATCACATTATCTCTGGCATGCATCATCATTTTTTTGTAGCCTTTATCTCTTGCGATGTTTTCTGCAAACATCATAATTGATTCTCCAATACCCTTTCCTTGCAATTTTTTATGCACTGCCATTTGCCGTAGGCGAACAGCTCCTTGCTCAAGTGGAGTAAGAATACAACAGCCTAACATTTTTTCTTCTTCGAAAGCAGCAATCAGTATATCGTTCATATCCTGGTCTAAATACTCCTGCCTGAATTCAAGCCCAAGAGGTTTACGCAATATCTCATAGCGAAGGTCTACCATTTGCTGGTATTCTCTTGTCCCGTGATCTATTTGTTTTAGTCCCATTACTTGATTTTTTTAAATCTTTCGATAAAGTTTATTCTGGAAAGTCCGTTAAATTACAAATTTTTCCTGCATTAACAAAGTAAAAAAATCATGTTCAAGTTTTAGGCCAAAAAGTACACATTAAACCCTGTTTTTATAGTTCTGTACAAATTCTTTGTATTTGTTACAAAAAGTATATTTTTGCACCTGATTAACTAAATAATACTATTATGTCAGACATTGCAACAAGAGTAAAGAAAATTATTGTTGACAAATTAGGTGTAGATGAAGGCGAAGTAACCACTGAGGCTTCTTTCACTAATGATTTAGGTGCCGATAGCTTGGACACCGTGGAATTAATTATGGAATTCGAAAAAGAATTTAACATTTCTATTCCTGATGAACAGGCTGAAACCATCACTACTGTTGGTCAGGCTGTTACTTATTTAGAAGAACACTCTAAGTAAAAATATTTAATAAGCTGTATTTTACCACATAGACACACCCGGAAAACAAAAACGTAACAGACTGTTTACCATGTGGCTATGTGGTTATTTTATCTAAATCTTACTCACCAAACTTTATGGAGCTAAAAAGAGTAGTAGTAACCGGGTTGGGAGCACTTACTCCGTTAGGAAAAACAGTTGCTGACTATTGGCAAGGATTGGCCGATGGCGCAAATGGCTGTGATTTCATTAAACAATTTGATGCTTCAAAATTTAAAACAAGGTTTGCTTGTGAGGTAAAAGATTTTGATCCTACAGCTTATTTAGATAAAAAGGAAGCCCGTAAAATTGACCGTTTCAGCCAATTTGCTTTAATAGCAAGCGATGAAGCAGTTAAAGATGCCGATATTACTAGTGAAAACGTTGATCCAGACAGGGTTGGGGTTATTTTTGGTAGCGGTATCGGGGGTTTAATCACTTTCCAGGAAGAAGTAATGAACTTTGCTGCCGGTGACGGTACGCCACGTTTTAACCCTTTCTTCATTCCCAAAATGATATTGGATATTGCCGCAGGGCATATTTCTATGCGTCATACATTCCGTGGCCCTAACTATGCTGTGGTAAGCGCTTGTGCGTCAAGCACAAATGCTATTATCGATGCATTTGATAATATACGGGTAGGAAAATCAGATATCATTATTACCGGTGGTAGCGAAGCTGTTGTTAGCGCTGCAGGTGTTGGTGGTTTCAATGCCATGAAAGCATTGAGCGAAAGAAATGACGATCCACAATCTGCCAGCCGTCCTTTTGATAAAGACCGTGATGGTTTTGTTATGGGTGAGGGTGCTGGTGTATTGGTTTTAGAGAGTCTTGAACATGCGCTAGCTCGTGGTGCAAAAATTTATTGCGAAATAGCAGGCGGCGGTGCTACTGCCGATGCTCATCATATTACCGCTCCTCATCCCGAAGGCTTGGGGGCAAAAAATGTAATGGCTGCTGCATTAAAAGATGCAGGGTTAAAACCGGAAGATATTGATTACATCAATGTACATGGCACTTCAACTCCTTTGGGAGACATTGCAGAAACAAAAGCGATCCTTAGCGTTTTTGGTGATCATGCGTATAAATTAAATATCAGCAGTACAAAAAGTATGACAGGCCATTGCCTTGGTGCCGCAGGTGCTTTGGAAACATTGGCATGTATCATGGCAGTAACAAAAGATATTATTCCTCCAACGATCAATCATTTTACTGATGATCCTGATCTTGATCCAAAATTAAATTTCACATTCAACAAAGCACAACACCGTACCGTAAATGCTGCATTAAGTAACACTTTTGGTTTTGGTGGTCATAACGCTTCTGTGATTGTAAAGAAATACAAAGCCTAATTCTTTTTGCCACTAATTCCACTAATTTTCGCAATAAAAATTCGTGATTATTCCTGGCGTATAAATATTTTTTGTCCGGGCTTTAGTTTTTCATGTTATCATCGTTGCGTCGCCCTCTTGTACGTTATACCTATTGGCGACTTTATGCAATCTCTATCATAAACAATTAGTGTAATTCGTAAAAATTCGTGTAATAAAGATCAAAACAACACAGGAAAAATAACCTCCCAAACATTTGCATTGGCTTTGTTATTCAATCCATCATCCAGTAAATGGTTGTATCGTACTCCTACGCTTACAGGATAACTGTTCCACCATTTTGTATCAAACATAATTTCTGCTCCTACCGTTCTGAATTGAAAAGTATCTTTTGTACGCAAACTTTTTACTGTGGTATTATCATAAAAAACATTTCCCCTAACCCGTAAAAAATAAACTATGTTAGCTATACCCCAATCTGGGTATAACAAAGGCAAATGATAATTGCCGGCAAGTTTCCACATTCTTGGATAATTTACGCCTGCATAACCTCTTGAAAAAGGGAAATTATTTGAAAAGGAAAATTGATTAGCTGTATCCCTTGATTGATATGTAGCATTAATAACTAAACTATGATTATTAAATAATCCTGGTAAATAAAGATTAGAGCTGGCAAAAAATTGTTGAGCAATATTTTTATCGATCATGTTTTTATATTGAACAGATAAGGTTTGAGCAAACCTTGGAAAAATTTGTTGTACAGCTTTTTGTACTTGCCACGAATAAGATACACCACTATTTAAATAATTAAAAGAGGCGTTACTAAAAATGTTTTTTGCGGCACCTGTCCACTGAGTATATTCAAGATTATATGCACTGAACAATCTTAAGAAACGATATTGCTTTCCTCCTGAAAAATTAAGCGGTAATTGTAATCCCGGGGAAAAATTCAATGTATTCCAACGAACAGTTTGATTATTATATGTTCCTGTCCTGTTAAAAGTTTCGCTAACAGAAATAAATGGTTGAATAAGGTTACCGCCATATGTTCCTGTATATTTTACTCGGTGACTGCTTTCATTTTCATTGTAGGTATAAGAAAGTTCACTCAATAAAGTATTCAAAACATTTTCTCCATATAAAGTAAAAGACCATTCAGGGTTTTCATAATAAGGTCGCCAGCTGTGAAAATTAAAAAGATGCGAACCCTTTCTATATTTTGATGTAGTAAATTCTCTTTTAGGAATTTCGTATAAGAACATTGTTCCATTCTTATGGCCATAATTACTTCTGCCAATATTAATATACAAAGCATCACCCATATTGGAGGACAACAATGAATAAGTGCTTTGTTGTGGCTTTATTTTTATTATTCTATAACCATATGCTGTAGGTGTCGCTGCAATAAGGGTCGTATCATTTAAAATGTCACCTTTATACAAGCCGGTACTCACACTCGCCATCCTGAAAGAGGCTCTCTTTTTTTCATCATAACCCCACAATTCATCTTTATTTCCTGTAGTTACTGTAAATAAAATAGTATCACCTTTTATCTGTAAAAAACCAATGGTATTATTATTGGAGCTAAATAGTTTTTCAATTCTATTATCACCAATTTTTACAATATTATTTTCTATACCATCCAGACTTCTGCTGATCGCATACACAAAACTGTCGCTTGTTGAAAATTTCGGGTAAGAAAATAAATAGCCTTCCGAATAACTGGTTGCCTTTTTAGATCCTTCGTTATCCATCACCACAACTTTTGATTGAGTTTCATATTTATCATCCGGAGCAATTTGCACAACTGCAATTTTTTTACCATCATGGGAAATGTCCGGTGAAAAATATTTTGCTTGGTGCTTAATGGTTTGTTCATTGCCTGTCGCAATATCTACAATTGTAATTTCACCAAAATCTTTATTATTCCATCTTATATCCGGTTTATAAGATGCATAAACGATCTTACCATTGTTGTAAGAATAATAATCATCAATGCTAATATTTTTTACAGCGATCTTACGCTCTGTCCCATTTTTATCTATATTGTAAAATGCAGGTATTTTTTTATTGCTGTTTTTTAATACAATTATGTTGCCGTTTTCGGTGACATACGGGCATTGATAATTGACAACATCTTTTATTTTCAACGGTGTTAGAAATTCATATTTGCTATCCGTTTCCTGCTTCCATTGTGTTTCATAAAAGTTGAAAGCATCTTTTACAAAGTTGTTATATGAAACACCTGCATGTTTTTTCACGGCTCCCTGTAATGGATAAAACAATGGTTTGAATGACGCCGCATCTGAGGTTACTTTTCTCCAAAGATCAGAGCCATATTTTTCATGCCCGTATGCAACCAGTAAATACCCGAGGTTATAATGATTTGGAATAAAATTTTTAAAAGAGCCATTACGTAATTGCATATAACTGTAATGGATATTGTTTTGTGTGATGCTTTTAAAGCCACTAAAAAATAATGGTAACCTGCCTCTGCCTCCGGAAGAAAGTTTTGTTTCATTGAGCACAGCATCACCTTCATAAAACCAGTCGGGAACTGCAACTGAATTTGCCAAAGCTTGCCCTTGCTCACCTAAAACAAAAGCGGCAACCTTAGATAATCCTTTATTGAAATTGGTGTACTGTTGTACATGTCTCCATTCATGTACTGCAAGATTATCGAGCCAATTAGTTGAGCCAAGCTCAAATGGGTTTTGCGGAGAAGTAGTAAAATATTCGCTTCTATAAGGAGCTAATCCCACATATCCGTTAGAGATAGTTCCATAATTTTGTAAAACAACATTGATCTTCCTGCGCTGACTTCCCAAAGAATTGATATCATTTTGTTGTTGATAATGAATCACCGAAGCGGCCCTGTTAGCCTGTGTTTCAAGCCCTTTAGGGAAAATAACACGAACTGTATCTGTATTTATTTGTAGCCATTTAATATAAGCTGGATTGCCGCCAAAATTTTGAGCAGCAACATTTAAATGCGAAATGCTATAAAAAATTGTAAACACGATCGATAATAAATATTTTTTATGGCTCATCAACTTGCAGGAATTTTATTATTAAAGTTAAAACAAGTCATTTGTAATATACTTTTATAATTATCTGTAGTTTGGAGAAAATACTTTTTATTGCATTAAAAACAGTAATTTCGACACAAACAAGTTTGTCTTTGTGGATTTTCTAAAAAACCTTTTATCAAGTAGTACTAAACGAAAAGAGTTTAAAAAACAACTCACGAATGTATTAGGCTTTACTCCCGGTAAGCTTGATCTATACACTACTGCATTAAGTCATCGTTCGGTGAGAGAAGGTGCAGACGAAAATAATGAGCGCCTTGAATTTTTAGGTGATGCCGTTCTCAGTTCCATTGTTGCTCATTATCTTTTTATGAAATACCCATATAAAGGAGAAGGTTTCTTAACTGAAATGAGGAGTAAGATGGTAAACCGTCAACAGTTAAATGATGTAGGTATTAAAATGGGGTTGAAAAAAATCACTATCTATAATAAGCACGACAGCTCCCTTAAAATTTCTCAAATATTTGGTAATACATTAGAAGCTTTGATAGGTGCAGTCTATTTGGATAAAGGCTACAAAAAAACACAACGATGGGTAGAGAAGAACATCATCTATACACATATGTTCATCGATGATCTTGAAGGTGTGGAAATAAATATAAAGAACAGGTTATACGGATGGGCCAATAAAAATGGTAAAGTATTGGATTTTGAAACGCTTGAAGAAACCTTTCAAAATGGCCGCCGTTTATTTACCATCGGAGCTACAGTTGATGGTGAGTTGATATCACAAGGAAAAGGATATAATAAAAAAGATGCCAGCCAGATAGCGGCGCAGTTGGCGGTGGAGAAGCTGGGGTTGTGAAGAATATCGTTTAATCGTTTAAAACGTTTAACGTTTAAAAACCTTTAACGAATTAAGCGCTCAACCTTAAACGATTTAAACGTTTTTAAACGATAAGACAAATGACCTTCGGAATAATAGGAAGCGGTAGTTGGGGAACAGCCCTGGCAAAAATTTTAACCGATAATGGACAAACTATCTATTGGTATAACAGGAGTGAAAAATCTATCGAGCAGTTTAAAAAACGCAAACACAATCCCCATTATTTAAGCACTGCATATTTTGATCTTGATAAATTAAAATTTACAACTGATGTTGCGGAAGTAATAACAAATTCAGACTGCATCGTTATTGCTGTTCCATCTGCTTACGCAACGGCTACTTTACAGGGTTTAGATAAAAATATTTTTACAGGGAAAAAAATAATCAGCGCCATAAAAGGGATCTTACCTGAGCAAAATTTATTATTGAATGATTTTTTAGAAGAAAAATTCAATGTTCCACTCGAAAATTATTTTGCAGTTTTAGGTCCTTGTCATTCAGAAGAAGTTGCTGCAGAAAAACTTTCATACCTCACATTTTCTGGAGTAGATAAAGAAGCTACACATGACATCACAAAATATTTCAAAACCGATTATTTAAATACTGTTGAGAATAATGATATCTATGGTGTGCAATATGCAGCCATATTAAAAAATATATATGCTGTGGGTGCTGGCATAGCACACGGACTTGAGTATGGAGATAATTTTTTAAGCGTACTCATTGCCAATAGTGCAGATGAGATGGTTGGCTTTTTAAAAAAGGCAGCATTACAAAATCAATTGCACCTGCATGCAACTAATTATTCAGCTTCAGTTTATCTAGGTGATCTGTTGGTCACTTGTTATTCTTTATACAGCCGTAACCGAACTTTCGGCAATATGATCGGTAAAGGCTATTCTGTAAAAACTGCACAACTCGAAATGAGCATGGTTGCAGAAGGGTACAATGCCAGTAAATGTATGTTCCTGCTCAATCAATCAGTGACTGCTTCTATGCCTATTGCAGAAACAGTTTATCAGATCCTATGGGAGGGCCTTTCTCCTGAAGAAGGATTCAAAAAAATAGAGGCTACATTAATTTAACTCCAGTATTATTTTTTTATTCAGTAATTTGTTTTAGCTTTATAACGGATTGAAATTCAGTCATTTTAAAGTTTCGTTATCGATAAAAATTCTATACCAAAAAACACTGCTGCATGAAAAAACTTTTACACTCCCTTGTATTCCTATTTCTATTTATCAACGCTAAAGCACAATTTGTTGAGATTCCTGATGCCAATTTCAGGACCTTTTTAAAAAGTAAATACCCCGCTTGTTTTAATGTTACTGATCAGCTTGATACGATCTGTGCAGCTAATGCACGTGATAGTAATATCAACTGTTCAAAACTGAGTATAAATTCCTTAGCAGGGATCAAATATTTCAAGAGATTAGTGTATTTGAATTGTGATAGCAACAATTTGATTGCTCTACCTACTTTGCCTAATTCATTGCGCTCACTTTCTTGTCAGTATAATAATTTGACAATTATTTATTCTCTCCCTGATAAATTATCAAATTTTAATTGTAGTCATAATAAAATAACGAGCCTTCCATCATTTGGGAAATATACCCAGTTTGATCAGCTAATATTTTCATATAATTTATTGACCGATGTTCCAGTTTTACCAAAATGGGGACTGGTTGCATTAAGTATAGATCATAATAAAATAACTTGTTTACCACCCGTAATGCCCACAGTGGTTTACTTTTCTATAGATTCAAGCGTTTCTTGTGTGACTGTTGATAATTATTCAAAAATTAATTGGGCATCTGTGTATGGCGGACCTTATGGAGGTATTTTGCAAGGTTGGGGTGGGTCTAATACAATGCCTTGTTACGATTGCCCTCCATCAGTTCCCAAATACCCTATTTGCGATGCTACAAATAATGTAAATGGATGCATTCTAACAACAATTAAAGTGGAGGGGATTGTCTATTATGATAATAATTCCAATGGTATAAAAGATATTAATGAACCTGTTGCTCCTAATATAAAACTCGTTTTACAAAAAGGAGGCGATTATTTTTATACAAACAGTAATGGAAGCTATAAGATAAATATTGGTAAAAATTTTGCAGATACTTTAGTAGTAACTCCAACAAATTATTTTACTGCCTTTCCTGAAAGTTTACCCATTGCAAGTACAAACAATGATACTTTGATAAAGCAGGATTTTGCATTACGTAGCACACAAATAATAGATAGTGTGCAGATCAGTATTGTGTCAGGTAGCAGAGCAAGACCGGGCTTTAATTATCCATATTATATCAGGTATTGGAATACGGGTACTACAACGCTTTTTCCTAACATTATAATTCCATATGATGCAGCTAAATTATTATTTGATAGTAGCAGTGATCATAATGTTATCAATAGTGCAAATACATTAAATCTATCAGCAGGCGCTTTAGCTCCTGGCGAATCAAAAAATTTCGTTGCATATTTCAGGGTAAAAACTAATGCAGCAATTGGAGATAGCATCATAACAGTGGCAACAATTGTTGATGGAAATGTTTCTGATACTGATGTTAGTAAAGCTGCTATCAGCGGTTCTTTCGATCCTAACGACAAACAAGCCACTTCAACACTTTCACCACAAGAAGTAACAGATGGTGAATACATCAATTATACAATTCGTTTCCAAAATACAGGAAATGATACCGCATTTAATATTGTAATTGCTGATACTTTGGATAGTCAGTTGCAAAAGGAGTCTTTCGAAATAATTAGTACATCACATAACTGTAATACTTCATTGGTCGGGAATGTTTTATACTTTGAATTTTTGAATGTTCTTTTGCCGGATAGTAATATTAATGAACCGGCAAGTCATGGTTTTGTTACTTTTAGAATTAGAGCAATGAAGTCTGTTCAGATCAACGATGTTATTCCTAATAAGGCGCATATCTATTTTGATTACAATGCACCAATCGTAACGAATGTTGCCATTACAACTATTTATATAAATCCTCCGGTACCTGTAGGTTTAAAGAATTTTTCTGTTAAACAAACTATCGGCAATCAATTACACTTTACATGGTTGATAGAAAATGAAATAAACAGCAGTGGTTATGAATTAGAAAAAAGTGTAGATGGAACACATTTTAGCAAGATAGGTTTAGTAGATGCACAAGGTATCAGTAATTATAATTTTACAACTGCAATGCCTACTGAAATGATTACCTACTATCGTTTAAAAATGATTGATGTTAATGGGAAAAGCAGCTATTCAAATGTTGTAAAAATTCAGCAACAACAAACTAGGGTTGGCCTGATGGTTATGAATCCTGTTAAAAATGATCTGACCATCAATGTTGCAGATAAAAATTTAATCAATACCCAAGCAATATTTGTAAATAATGTAGGGCAGGTTATCAAAAAGGTTATTTTAAAACAAGGCTTACAAACTATAAATATCAGTAATCTTTCAAAAGGTAATTATTACTTGCAAACAAACCAGGGAAATGTACGAGTAATGGTTCTATAAAAAATTATCGGCGGATCTGTATTAAAAAAACAGGTCCGCCGATATTCCATCAGCAAATAATTTTCCTTCATTTGTAAGACGGATAGAAGAATCGATCAAGTTTACTTTATTCTGCCATTTTTCACTTTTCATTTTTAATTTTTCACTTTTATCCTTTCCGAATCTATTAGTTACAGTATTTAAATTCAATCCTTCCATTGTTCGTAAGGAAGTCATAATATATTCATTCAGTATTTGAGTTTCTGTAAGAATTTCTTCTTCAAAATTCAACTCATTATTTTTTAAAGATTGAATGTAAAGTGCATTATTTGAGATATTCCATTTTCTCATTCTCCCATCATAAGAATGTGCAGATGGGCCAAAGCCATAATATTTTTTTTGTTGCCAATAACTGCTGTTGTGTTTACTGCGTATGCCGGGTTTTGCAAAATTGCTTATTTCATAATGTTCATATCCTGCTTTTTGCATCCAATCCATTAATAATAAAAATTGTGCAGCTTGCCTCTCTGGATCTACAGGTTCTTTTTTGTGTTGTGCAATTTGTTTATCCAATGCTGTTTCTGGTTCTACCGTTAAAGCATAGCAACTGATATGTGGAATTTTTTTTTCAATTATGATATCAACATTTCTTTTCCAATCATCATTGCTCAAAAGAGGAGAACCATAAATAAGGTCAACTGAAAAATTATCAAAGCCGGCATCTTTTACCAGGTCAATGCATTTAATAGATTCCTCTGCATTATGAGCCCTGTTCATCCAGATCAATTCTTCATTTAAAAATGATTGTATGCCAATACTAAAACGATTGATGCCAATAATTTTCCAATCTTTTAGTTTTTCTGCATTAATATCATCAGGGTTGGCTTCTAAAGTAATTTCAATGTCATTTGCAAACACAAATTTTTTTTGCAAAGCATCAAATACCTGTTGAAGGTCGTCAGTATCTAAAATGCTGGGAGTGCCCCCACCAAAATAGAGCGTTTCTATATTATTGTTTTCTTCAATAGTCGGGGTAAGCGAAATCTCCTTAATTAATGCAGCAATAAATTCATCTTTTTGTTTTAATGAAGTAGAAAAGTGAAAATTGCAATAATTGCAAGCTTGTTTACAAAAAGGGATATGAATATAGATGCCTGCCAATATAATTTTTTGAGTTTAGTATTTAATATTTAATATTGACAGCAAGAACAAATGAAAAGTAAAGTAAACAGATCAGTAACTATCAAATATCAATTTGTAATTGTATTGATTGTCTGCTGTTGTTTTTTTCAAACTTCTCTCGCTCAATATCATCTAAAAATTAATTACGTAGACAAAGATAGTTCGTTCAATCCGCAGTCAATAAAATTATCAACCAATTTCTTATCAGTATTCAAACGCCAAGAGTATATCAATAGCCTGCCTAAACTTTTGCAAATGCAGGGTTATCCATTGGCATCTTTAGATAGTATTAATTACATTGATTCGGCAGCCATTTTACAGCTATACCTTGGCAAGCAATACAATAAATTTAATTTACGAACAGAGGGTATTAATAAAGAGGTATTTTCTGCAATCCATTTTAACAATAGATCATTGGCAATTGCAGATGTAAATTCTTTACAGCAAAGCATTCTTGAATATTTTGATAATAATGGCTATCCTTTTGCAAAAGTTTTTTTAGATAGTATTCAATTTGATGAAAAGGAGATGTCTGCTTTGCTGAAAGTTGATAAAGGAGTTTTGTATCATATCGATAGCATACGTGTTTATGGGAAAGCAAAAATTGCTAACAATTTTTTACAGCACTATCTGAATATTTCCAATGGATCAATTTATAAAAAAGATAAACTGCTCCAGGTAAGTAAACGTTTATTGGAGTTGCCCTATTTACAGGAGCAACAACCCTGGGATGTCACGTTACTAGGCACTGGGTCTATCCTTAATCTTTATTTACAACCTAAGCCGAGTAGTCAGATCAATTTTTTAATAGGGTTCTTGCCAGCAGATAATCTCACAGGCAAATTGCGTTTAACCGGCGACGTTAATTTGAATTTGAAGAATATGTTTGCTGCCGGGGAAACTGTTTTACTGAACTGGCAGCAATTACAGGATAAATCCCCAAGATTGAATATTGGCTATCAACAGCCGAATGTTTTTAATTCCCCATTCGGAATAGATTTTTTATTCGACCTGTTTAAGAAAGATTCTACATTCTTACAATTGAATGCTCAGTTCGGACTTCAATACCTTTTATCAGCTAATCAATCCGGCAAGATATTTTTCCAGAAGCAAAGTAATACACTGCTTTCATCAGGAGTAGATACGCTGGCTGTAAAAGGAAGTAAAAAGTTACCTGTCAATATTGATGTCAGTGCTGTAAATATGGGACTTGATTATGAATGGAATAATACCAATTACAAGTTGAACCCTTTGAAAGGAAATGAAATAAAACTGGTGACATCTGTTGGAGTTAAAACTATCAAAAGGAATAATGATATTCTTAATTTATATGACCCTTCGTTTAACTATGCCTCTTTATATGATTCTGTAAAATTAAAAAGTTATCAATTTAAAGTAAAGGTTGCTGCAGCGCATTTTTTCCAGGTTAATAAATTGAGTACAGTAAAAACGAGTTTAAATCTTGGGTTTTATAATAGCCCCGAAATTTTCAGAAATGATCTTTTCCAAATAGGAGGTTATAAGCTTTTACGTGGTTTTGATGAAGAAAGTATTTACGCTACCCGTTATGCGGTTGCCGGAGTAGAATACCGGTATCTGTTAGGACTCAATTCATTTTTGTTTGTATTTTCTGATGCCGGGTTTGTAAAAAATGAATACCAGGAAATTGATCTCAGGAATAATTTTTTCTCTGGAGGAACAGGGCTTGCATTTGAAACCAAATTAGGATTGTTGAATATAAGTTTTGCAGTCGGGAAAAGAAATGATGTCAATTTTGATCTTCGCCGGGCATCAAAGATCCATTTCGGGTATATAAACTATTTTTAAAACATGTAGAATATTATGCGAAGGTTTCCTGCTTTTAATAATCAATATCTATTTTTGCAACTAAATCATTAACTGGTGAAGCAGGTACTTTTTTTTGTGGTAATATTCTTTGTGCCTGTATTCCTTTTTTCTCAGCAGGTTGACTCATCTGCCATAAGGCAAGATACTTTGATCCAGCATACTGTGATCAGGGATACCGTTGTACAAGATTCTATAAAAAAAGTAGCTACTCATGATAAGCATTATAATAATAGGCTTGCTGCAATTCTATCAAACAATAAAATATTGAATGCCGATGGAAAGGCCGTGGCAACCTCTCATATTTTAAGCAAGCAGAATGATCATCAAACTATTTATTTTTACCTGATAACGGGGTTAACATTATTCCTGGCTTTTTTTAAATTTTTCTACGCTAAATATTTCAACAACCTTTTCAGGGTGTTCTTTAATACATCATTAAGGCAAAGTCAGCTTACAGATCAATTACTGCAAGCCAAATTGCCATCTCTATTCTTTAATCTTTTCTTTGTAATGTCAGGGGGGCTATATCTGTATCTTCTTCTCGACCATTTTAATTGGGTTACAGAAAAAAAACTCTTGACAGGCATATTAATATGCATCTTGTTGGTAGCGGTAGTATATTTTACAAAATACCTCACTTTAAAATTTACAGGATGGCTTACAGGATATACACAATCCATTAATATGTATGTTTTTGTAACATTTCTGATCAATAAGGTACTCGGCATCTTTTTGATTCCCTGCATCATAGTTATGGCCTTTTCAGAAAAAGCGTTGGTCAAACCCGTTATCTTTATCTCTTTGTCCTTAGTTATTCTGATGTTATTACTTAGGTATATAAGGGCCTACGGGTTGTTACAGAATAAATTAAAAGTGAGCAGGTTGCATTTTTTTCTTTACATAATCGGAATTGAGATCATACCTCTTTTGCTCATTTACAAAGGCTTGATGATTTTATTAAATAAAAATCTCTAACTTTGCAAAACCATAGGAAAACTATTTAATTGAACATGGTTAAAAACGGGGACAAACACACAACTAATAAGGCGGGCACAATGAAAAAGGTATTGATAACTCAACCTAAGCCTGAAGGTGAGAAATCTCCTTACTTCGACTTAGCGAAAAAGCATAACCTGGAATTACATTTTCATCCTTTTATTATCATCGAAGGCATTCCTTCAAAAGAATTCAGGAAGCAAAAAGTAGACATGGTAAATTTTACTGCTGTCATCTTTACAAGCCGACATGCTATAGATCATTTTTTCCGTATTTGCGAAGAAATGAAGATCAACGTTTCACAGGATACAAAATATTATTGCATTACAGAAGCGATTGCTTTATACCTTCAAAAATTTATTTTATACCGCAAGCGTAAAGTTTTTTATGGTGCAGATGGTACCAATAAAAGTCTTTTTGATGTGATCAATAAACATAAGGACAATGAGAAATTCTTGTATCCATGTTCACAGTCCTTCGATAGCGATATTACCAATTGGCTAAAAGCTAATAATTGCGAATATGCAAGACCGGTACTATATAATGTAGTAAGCAATGATATCAAAGAAGTGATAGCAAGGAATTATGATGTCATTTGTTTTTTTACTCCCGGTGGTGTTAAAAGTTTATTAGAGAACTTTCCTAAATACAAACAGAACGGTACTAAAATAGGTGCATTTGGCGCTAATACTTCCAAGGCTGCAGAAGAAGCAGGATTGGTATTAGAGATCAAAGCCCCACAGCCACAAGCTCCCAGCATGGTTAGTGCTTTAGAATTGTTCTTGTCTACTCAAAAAAAGAAATAGTTTCCATAAGGTTGGGCACGTAATTGGTACATTTGTATTGATTAAAACATTCCTCCGGTGAATCTTTTCCGGTAAAATTTTATGTCTCATAATACGCCCAATAAATTAATCAACGAAACAAGTCCTTATCTTTTGCAGCATGCTTATAACCCAGTGCAGTGGTATGCGTGGGGGGATGAAGCTTTACAGAAAGCAAAAGCATTAAACAAACCTATCCTCGTAAGTATCGGATATTCTGCCTGTCATTGGTGTCATGTAATGGAACGTGAAAGTTTCGAAAACGTTGAGGTGGCTAATATTATGAATGAGCATTTCATTAATATTAAAATAGATAGAGAAGAGCGTCCCGATCTTGATGCTATATATATGGATGCAGTGCAAGCAATAGCCGGAAGTGGCGGATGGCCTTTGAATGTTTTTCTTACGCCAGAAACTAAACCCTTTTATGGAGGGACATATTTTCCACCGGTGCAGGCATTCAATCGTTCATCCTGGACGGAAGTTTTATATGGAGTTGCAACAGCATGGAAAGAGCGAAAGCATGAAATAGAATCACAGGCGGAAAATTTAATGGATTATCTAAATAAATCAAACGGTCTTGGTAATGTTCAAAATATCTTACCTACAGAAGAACGAATTTTTACCCCAGAGAGTTGTCATATAATTTTTAAAAACATATTAGCTAATGCTGATAAAAAATGGGGCGGATTTGGGAAAGCTCCCAAATTTCCTCAAACATTTACAATTCAATATTTATTAGAATATTATCATTTTACAAAAAATAAAGAGGCGCTGGAGCAGGCAATTTTATCAATTGATAAAATGTTAGAGGGAGGAATTTTCGATCATATTGCCGGCGGTTTGGCAAGATATAGTACTGATGTTGAATGGCTTGCGCCCCATTTTGAAAAAATGCTTTATGATAATGCGTTGCTTATAAATATTTTATGCGATGCTTACCAAATTACAAAAAATGATAAATATGAAAAGGCGATAAGAAAAACGATCGGATTTGTAAAGGATGAACTTGGGCATCACCAGGGAGGATTTTATGCAGCACTTGATGCAGATAGTGAAGGGGAAGAAGGCAAATATTATGTATGGTCAAAAAATGAAATAGATGAGATCCTTAAAGATGACGCTCTGCTTTTTTCTTCCTTTTATGATGTTACAGAAAATGGAAATTGGGAACATAAAAATATTTTGCGGATATTAAAACCTATCGAACAATTTATAACAGAACACGGGTTGTCTAGAGATGAGTTTGAAACAAAAATGGAAACTTGTCTTGAAAAATTATTGAAGGAAAGAAACAAAAGAGTAAAGCCTGGTCTTGACGATAAGATCATTTTAAGTTGGAATGCTTTGATGCTTCATGCTATTTGCAAAGCAGCTTCAGCACTACAGGATAATAGTTATACAACCCTTGCTGAGACTACTTATGATTTCATTCTTTCAAATTTTAAAAATCAAAAAGATGATAAAGAGTTGTATCATACTTTTAAAAACGATGTAGCAAAGTATCCCGCCTTTTTAGAAGATTATGCTTATTTCATCCAAAGCTGTGTATCGCTTTATCAGATAACTTTTAATAATAAGTATTTAGATACAGCAAAGATCTACATGAATTATGTTGTTGAGCATTTCAGTGATGAGAACGATCTCTTTTTCTACTTTACCCATAGGGAACAAACTGATATCATAGTTCGTAAAAAAGAAATATATGATGGAGCTATGCCATCGGGGAATGCGATAATGGCTAAAAATTTATTACTTCTTTCAGTAATAAATGAGCATACAAAATGGCAACAAAGGGCTGAACAAATGTTATTCCATTTAAAGGATATGGGTATAAAATACCCAACATCGTTTGGGAATTGGGTTAGTCTGATCTTAAACCAGACAATGGGAACCAATGAAATTAAAATAACTAGTGTTAACCCTCTAAATGCTATTAAGGCCGTTCATTCAGTATATATACCGAATAAAATATTGTTAGCCAATGACAAAGAAAGTACTGTGAATGGAAATTTAACATTATTTTATATATGCAAAAATAACGTTTGCTTACCTCCTTTAAAGACCGTTGAGGAAGTGATCAAATACGTTGAAAATGCGTCGATATTGAGCTAAATTGGCACAATATTTTCGGTTTAACAGCGTTAGAGATGAATTAATAATCCAATTAATATCTTAAAAAAAAGCTAATTAAACTAGCTGGATTTGTTTATAAACCAAAATAATCATTACATTTGTTCAATACTCTCAATGTTATAACAATGAAAAATCGGTGGCTAATTCTTGTAGCGATAGCATCTATCGGCTCATTATCAAGTTGTAAGATGCTTGGTAAAAATAAGAAGGGTAAAGGTTTACCCAACGACGGACAGGTACATGGCGTGGCTCCAGCCGGAAGGTGGAGTTTGGCTAAACCTCCGGGAATGATATACGTCCCACCGGGAACCTTTCACATGGGGCCTAGTGACGAAGATATCAACTATGCGTTTACAGCTAGGAACAAACAGGTATCCATTAGTGGATTCTGGATGGATGCAACCGAAATCACCAACAACGAATACCGTCAATTTACTTATTGGGTAAGAGATTCAATTGCTGCAAAGCAAATGGGTTATATCAAACAAGGTCCTGATGGTAATGAATACATTGATTGGAAAAAAGCTTCTACTATTAAATGGGGAGATAAAGCGACATTAGAGAAAATTGATGCAATGATCGTTACTCCTGATAACAGGATCTTCGGTAAAAAAGAATTGGATCCTACAAAAATTGTTTACCATTCAGAAACTTTCGATTATAAAGAAGCTTCTAAAAGAGAAAATTCTTCAGTTCCACGTTCAAGATTTATTGTAAAGAAAGATATTATGGTTTATCCTGATACTTTATCATGGGTAAGAGATTTCTCATATGCATACAATGAACCTATGGCTAAAAAATATTATAGCCACCCTGCTTTTGGTAACTATCCATTGGTAGGTGTTACATGGAAGCAAGCAACTGCTTTCTGCGAATGGAGAACTCATTATTTAAATTCTTTCCTAGAATCTAAAAAACGTAGCGCTGAATCTGATTTCAGATTACCAACAGAAGCACAATGGGAATATGCTGCTCGTGGCGGTCGTTCTCAAGCTCAGTTTCCTTGGGGTGGTCCTTATTTAAGAAACAGGAAAGGTTGTTTATTAGCTAATTTCAAACCAGGTCGTGGTAACTATCCAGAAGATGGTGGTTTTTATACAGTGAGAGCCGATGCTTACTGGCCTAACGATTTTGGTCTATACAATATGTCAGGCAATGTAGCGGAATGGACATCATCTTTATATTACGAAGGTGGTTACAATTTCCAACATGATATGAACCCGGATATTCGCTGGAATGCAAAAGACACAGATCCTCCACGTATGAAACGTAAAGTTGTTCGTGGTGGTAGCTGGAAAGATGTAGGGTTTTTCTTACAAACCAGCACTCGTAATTATGAATATCAGGACACGTCAAAATGTTACATTGGTTTCCGTTGTGTAATTGATTTACCTCCGTCTCCTAAAGGTAATAAATAGACTTGTTCCCAAAACAAACTATGCACTGTTGCTAGCTTATGGCATGTTCATCAGCGTGTGTAAGATTTATGTGTGTGCATAGGATAAAAGCTTTAACGATTTCTTTTATTTAAAACTATAATAACTCTCAAATCAAAATCTAAATTTTAAAACTATGGCAGCTGCTGGTCAATCTCGTCCAATCGATCGTCTTCTTAACATTTTAGTTTCTGCTGCGGCAGTACCTGTATTATTAGGTGCACTTTTCAAAATCACCCATGCTCCTGGTGCTGACGTATGGTTAAAAATCGGTCTTTATACTGAGGCTGCTATCTTCTTAGGATACGCTTTATTATATGTATTTGCTCCTCCTCCAGAAGGGCATGCTGCTCCTGCTGTTGCCGTTGAAACAGGTAACCCTGCTTTAAAAAGCATGGACAAAATGTTACAAGAAGCAGATATTACTCCTGCAAACATGAAAAAATTAAGTGAAGGATTCCAAAAATTAGGAACTACTGTAGGTGGTATGACTGAAATAGGCGATGTAGTAAAATCTACAAGCGATTTTGGTTCAAAAACTAAAGAAGCTACTGCAGCGATCACTTCAATGTCTACTGCATTTACAAATAGTGCTAACACAATGGCATCTTTCAACAATGCATCTGAAAGCGCTAGAGGTTTCCACGAACAAGTACAAGTATTGACGAAAAATTTAGGTTCTTTAAATACTATTTACGAATTGGAATTGAAAGAAAGTAACAATCACCTTAAAGCATTGAACGGGTTCTACGGTAAAATGGCTGAAGCTAGTCAGGCTATGATGAGTAGTGTTGATGATGCTAACAGAGCAAAAGAACAAATAGGAGCTTTAGCTACTAATCTGGGTAAATTAAACTCAGTATATGGTAATATGCTAAGTGCAATGCAAGGACGTGGATAATATTGTCAATTGACAATGTTCAAACAAGATTTAACAATATTCAATTAACAATATTTAATATTAACTAGTTATGGCTTTACCTAAAGAGCCCCGGCAGAAGATGATCAACTTGATGTACTTGGTACTAACAGCACTGTTAGCCATGAACGTATCAAGTGAGATCCTGAATGCCTTTAAAGTGGTAGATAAAAGTTTGACTCAGTCAAATACAAACTTAACGGCAGCAAGTTCAACTTTGTACAGCTCCCTAAGAGAGAAACTTGAAGATCCAAAATCAGCAAAAATGGCTTCAATTTGGCAGCCAAAAGCTGAACAAGCTCATAAATTGGCAGATGATATGGATGCTTATATAAATACCTTAAAAGCTGATTTAAAGAAAGAGGCAGGATTACAAATGATAGATGGGAAAGAAAATTTTAAGGAAGATGATCTTGATGCAGCAACTCGTTTATTTGGTGCTGGTGAACATGGTAAAAATAAAGGACCAGAATTACTTGCTAAATTGAAAGGATTTAAGGATGCTATGTTAGCAATTGATCCTGAGATCAAATTAGCCTTTGAAAAAACCTTTCCAGTAGATACTGAGCCTATTTCGGCTCAAGATGGTTCTAAAAAACCTTTTACTCAGGCTTATTTCGATATGGTACCAACTGTAGCGGCGATAACTATTTTAAGTAAATTCCAAAATAACGTTAAAAACGCAGAAAATCAAATTGCAACTTTTTGCCACAGCAAAATAGGTGAAGTAAAAGTGAAATTTGATAAGTTTGGTGTTTTGGTTGGGCAAAGCTCAAATTATTTAATGCCAGGGGAAGAATTGACAGTTACTGCTGGTGTAGGTGCGTTTAGTTCTGCAGCACTTCCGCAGGTTTCAATAGCTGGATCATCTGTTGCGGTTGAAAATGGTCAAGGAACATATAAAACTACTGTAAGTGGACAAGGTAAAAAAACAGTTCCGGTAACCATTCGATATAAAGATCAGGATGGTATTGATCAAGTAGCTACACAAGATGTAGAATATACTGTAGGGGTGCCGGGTGGCGCTGCAGTTATGCTTGATAAAATGAATGTATTTTATATCGGCGTACCAAACCCTATTACAATATCATCTGGGTCTGGTTGGGATAAAACAACAGTTTCAATGTCTGGTGGTAGCTTAAGTTCTGGTACTACTAATAGAATTGTTACTGTTTCTACTCCTGGTAAGGCGTCGATCACTGTAACAGCAAATGGCAAATCAAGTTCTTTTGACTTCAGGGTGAAAGAAATTCCAAATCCTGTATTTAAAGTAGGTCCTGGTGGAACAAGAATGTCTGCAGGACAATTCAAAAGCCAACAATTCTGCCGTGCAGAATTGGAAAACTTTGACTTTGCTGCAAACTTTAGTGTAGTTAGTGCTACTGTATATTTCTCAGGTGCTAATTTCAGTAACGTACAAACAACAACTTTGAATGGAAATAATTTAGGTGGATTAAGCGCTTTGATGCAACGTTGTGGTCCAGGATCGGCAATTACATTTGACAATGTAAAAGTGCAAGGTCCTGATGGAAAACAACGTACAATTCAAGGTGTGGGGATCGTGTTATATTAATTTGTAAATAAATTCGTGCTATGAAGAAGCATTTTGTAAAATATTTTTTGATTTCTTTTTGTTTGTGTTTGTTTGTAAATATTGCAACTGCACAGAAAAAGGCTAAACGTTCTGCCACTAAGCGTAGCAGTACTACTACCCGTAAAACAACAAAAAGTAAAACTAAAGCTAAAATATCAACTTCGGCAGGTGTTGATTCGGTAGCCATTGCAGCTGCAGCGGTACCGGTTGATACTATTCCGAAAGTGGATAGTTTACCTATTAGAACAGTGAAAAAATCACTTCGTCGTGATGAAGCTGTAGATACGAAGGATATTAAAGACAGAATTCCTCTAGATTACGAACATTTACGTGTTGATGATGCGATATACCGTCATAAAATATGGAGAGAAATCGATGCTCGTGAAAAGATCAACCTGCCATTTATGTATGCGGCAGATGAGAATAACGGTAATCAACGTTTCATATCTATTCTGATGAAAGCTATACAGGATAGTGCTGTTACAGTTTTCAATGCTATTGATGACAGGTTTACCACTCCTATGACAATAGCTGAGGTTGGCCAGGTTATATCAGGTGGTAAAGAGATCGTTGACATCTACGATTCTTTGGGAAATAAAATTGGTACTAAAGAAGTTGTAAGAGAGGTTAATCTTGATTCTTTCTACAAGTTCAGGATAAAAGAAGAAGTTGTTTTTGATAAAGAAGCTTCTCGTTTATTCTGGCGTATACTTGGAATTGCTCCTGTAAAAAATGTTATTACATCTTCTGGTGTTACATTGGGTGAAACAGAATTATTCTGGGTATATTATCCGGATATCAGGCCTGTATTTGCTAAATATGAAATTTACAACGGCAAAAACTTTGGTGCAAGAATGAGTTGGGAAGAATTATTCGAAAGCCGTATGTTCAGTGGACGCATAATTAAGAGTTCTATTGATAATCCTTTTGATAAACAATTTAAGGAAATGAAAGGGCTAAGTGAGAATGGTGTGTTCCAGTTGTTGGAAGGAGAAAGGATCAAAGAGAAGATTTTTAACTACGAACAAGATCTTTGGAGTTATTAATTTCTTCAAAAATAATAAACAACAGCCCATTCATTTGAATGGGCTGTTAGTTTTTAGCAAATGCTGATAATAATATTTTGGTTTTATGTTTGCCTATTGTTTCATTCAATTCGGCTTCCGTTAATTCTTTTATCTTTTTTACGGATTTATATTTCTTCAATAAAATATCGACCGTTGATTTTCCTATTCCGGATATTTCTTCAAGCTCATTCTTAAAAGTCCCTTTGCTTCTTTTGCTGCGGTGAAATGTGATAACAAACCTATGCACCTCATCTCTTATCCTTCTTATCAGTTTTAAGCCTTCATTATCCCATGCAAGTTTTATCGATTCACTATCTCCATGAAAAAATATTTCTTCTTCATTTTTCGCAAGTCCCACCAAAGTGATGCTGCCATTTAACTTTAATTCAGTTATAGCCTCCATTGCGGAGCTTAATTGCCCTTTTCCTCCATCGATAATAACAAGCTGTGGCAACTCAGCGTTTTCATCAGATAATCGCTTATATCGTCTATAAACCACTTCTTTCATAGTGGCGAAATCATTGATACCTTCTACCGTTTTTACATTAAACTTGCGATAATCTTTTTTACTTGGCAACCCATTTTTAAAACATACCATAGCAGATACAGCATAGCTCCCCTGGAAATTTGAGTTATCAAAACATTCTATATAAACAGGAAGAGCAGCTAAATGGAGATCGGTTTGGATCTGTGATAAAACCTTATTCATTTCTGAAGATGTTTTATCTTCTACATTCAATATTTTTTTCCTTTTGAGATCTTCTTGAAAATAGTTTACATTTTTTTCTGAGAGTTCTAATAATTTCTTTTTATCACCAGCTCTGGGAATTGTGATTAAAATTTCATTTTCAGGGTAACTAATTTCAAAGGGAACAATAACTTCCTTGGCAGTGCTATTAAATGTTGCTCTTATTTGTGCAATAGCAAATGTCAGAACATCTGCTGTCGGTTCATCTAGTTTCTTTTTTAAAGTAATGGTCTTTGTTTGAACGATCGTTCCATTGCTTACTGATAAATAATTTACATAAGCTGTGTCATTTTCTTCAAGAATACTGAAAACATCTACAGTCCCAATCTTATCATTTACAATAGTTGATCTTACTTTATATTCCTGTAAATAGTCAAGCTTCTTTTTTATTTGTTCTGCTTTTTCAAAAGCCAATTGTTCTATATATTGTTGCAGAGTTATTTTATAATGTTGAATAACAGGCTGCAGATTTCCTTTTAATATTCCTTGCAATTGCTGTAATCCTTCAGTGTATTGTTCGCTGGTTTGCAGACCTTCGCATGGGCCTTTGCAATTTCCTAAATGGTATTCGAGGCAAACTTTAAATTTTTTACTTTCAATATTTTTTTGAGTAAGATTTAATTTGCAGGTACGTAATGATACACTCTGCTTAATAAAATTAAGCAGTTCACGTGCTTTATCTACAGAAGTATACGGACCAAAATATACAGAGCCGTCATTTATTTTTTTTCTGGTAAAAAAAACACGAGGGAAGGGTTCATTTTTTACAACTATGTAAGGATAAGTTTTATCATCCTTAAGATCAATATTAAAGACAGGTTGAAAGTTTTTTATTAAAGAATTTTCAAGTAAAAAAGCATCCTTTTCGTCATTAACAATTGTAAATTCAATTTTTTGAATTCTTAGTACAAGCTCACGAGTTTTATTATTGTGATTTTTTGAAAAATATGAACTTACCCGTTTGCGTAAACTTTTTGCTTTACCAACATAAAGTAATTGATTATCGGCATCAAAATATTTATAAATACCGGGTTCAACCGGAATAGTATGTGAAATAGCAGAAAATTCTTTTTGAGTCATAACCTTATTATCTGCAAGCCTTGTATCTTAAAACGACCAGCTAATTTTATCTTCTTTTATTGATAATGGCTTTTCTTTTTCATCAGTGAATATTGTAACGATCTTAGCCCATTTATCTGTTTCCCATGTGAGTTGTTGAATGTAATTTTTATTATTCTCAACTCCTTTTTTTACCATATATATTTTATTTATAGTTCCGGGTTCAGGATTGATGTATACATCCCAATGAGTTAAAAGTAAAGAGTCCGGTAGTCTTTTTTTAGGATCATACGTAAATGTTATGGCATTCAATGACTGGTCTTTAAAGGATGTTTCTCTAAAGAGATCTGTTAAGTTTGTTTCTTTAATTTCTGTAAAGAAGAACGGTTGCAACAAGCTATGTAATTCCTCTCTTTTTACCCAGGCTGAGTCGGTTTTGTCATTTACAACAATAGTACGTAAAGGGGTAACCGGCAAAGAATCTAAAATTGCCAATTGGCCTTTTAAGAAAGAAGTTACCGGAAAAAACGAATCGATCTTTTCTTTATCAGATTGAGTTTCTATTGCAGCGGAAGTATTTGTTTTATTTTGTTTACATGCTACAAAGATGGGGATCAACAGGGCTAAATAAACTACTGTAATTTTCATCTATCAAAATTAACAGTAAACGATTAGGAAAACAAAAAAGCCACTGCAGGGTACGAAGCAGCGGCCTTTAAATATTAACTACTATGAGATAATATTTAAACGCTATAAAAGATCAAAAATTGTGTAAAATGATTTTATTAATATGGATTTATTTTATGGTAAGGCTTTACTTACACCTAATTTAACTCCATAATTAGCCAGGTTTTCATTGAAACTGGCATTTTTGCCATAAGTTGACATTAACTGATAACGCAATTGAGGTCCTAATTGCCAAGTAAGTCCATTTATTTTGTAAGTTATAAATGTTTCAACACCGGCATTTAAATTCCAATTGTTCAATGCGGACGATGTTGAATTTAATTTGCTTGAAATAGATGGGTAGGCATTACTTCCCATTACATAGGTTGGTTGAATGGTAGCACCAATATCCCAATGTAATTCTTCTTTACCCAATAACTTTAATTCAACTCCCACAGGTAAAGAAACCTGGTAAGTTTCACTGCGAAAATTTACAGGAGAGAGGCCAGTAGTATTTGTGAATCCTGAATTTTCCATTGGATTAATCTGCGTTTGTTTGATCAAAGTATTTGTTGTGGGTTCAGTACTTTGATGACCGACAGTGCTATAGCTGATATAATTTAATTGTAGACCTGTTGTAACTTTTATTTTTTTGAATAGAGCATATTGCATAGCCGCACCAACTTCAAGGCCGATAGATTTGCCGGCATCATTTAATGTAGTGATTCCGTTTGTTTCAAAACTTGGAGAAATCATTGAAGGCGAAGCATATATTTGTAAACCAAATTTGCCTGGAGCTTTTCTTGGAGCAACTGTATTGTCTGATACTTTGTTTTCCTGATTTTGAGAAGCTCCTTTTACTTTGATCACATCAACCAACTGCTCATTTTTTTCTGCAATCAATATTACATCAGTAGATTTTTTATCACTGTGGAAACCCTTATTGTCTGTAGGGGTAGTACTTATCAATTCTGTGCTGCTTAATGAAAAGTTTTCATTTTTATTGGTTGAATTAATCAGAGCCGTTTTTTCATTGGCTGACTCTTCAACTTTTTTATCAATGCTGTTAAACGCAATTTGTTTTTCTGATTCATTAATAGCGGATGCTATAAATGGTATTGCATTTTTTTCAGCAGGAGCTATATTATTTTCAATCAAAGTATTTTTCTTAGCAATGGTAGTTTCGGTATTTGTATAACCAACCAATAATAATAAAGCAACTAAAACAACACTCATTGTCATGGATGGCCAACGACGTCCCGGGTGAATATTATTATAGATACTATGCCAAACCCTTGCAGAAGGATACATTTTAAATTCGTCTGCTTTTTCTCTAAGCATCCGTTCAAAATTGTCTGAAAATAATTTCCGTTCCATTTGGCAAAAACTGTTTATTATTTATTAGTTAAGGTTATTTAGCAATAGCTGGTATATATTTTTTTTCTTTTGGTTTATCTATAATTTTTCGTTTCACCAGTATATCTTCAAGCATTACTTTGGCTCTTGTGTATTGCGACCGGCTGGTGCTTTCTTCAATATCCAATAAGTGTCCTATCTCTCTGTGAGAATAGCCTTCAATTGCATATAAGTTTAAAACAGTTCTATACCCTATAGGAAGTAAACGAATACATTCCACCACTTGTTTAGCCTGAATAATAGAAGTAACACTTTCTTCTTTTATATGCAATCCTTGAGCATGTGAAATATCTACACAATCAGAGAACTTTTTATTTTTTTTGAGTACGTTAATACATGTATGTACAATGATCCTTCTTATCCACCCTTCTAAAGCACCTTCATTTCGATATTGATGAATTTGAGAAAAGATCTTTATAAAACCCTCCTGCAACATATCCTCTGCATCCTCTCTGTTTTTTGCAAAACGATAGCAGACTCCTAACATCCGTGGACTAAAACGAGCATACAGCGCCTCCTGTGAAGAAGCATTATTATTAACGCACCCGGCAAGCATTAGCTCTTCGGTCATATAGAATATTTTATTGGATTATAAATATAGACAAATTATTCTTAAAATTAGCTGCCTATACAAGCTGTTAACAACTAAATATATTCAGGTAAAATTGTCTGATAATCAATGTTTTGATTAATACACATCAATAATTATTTTTTGATCAAACTATCAGCCGGATATCTAGCCTCTAAAGTATCCATAATTGCAGCCGCCCAATTTTGTATTGCTGTTTTTTGATCAGCATTTAATTTGGCTTCTGTATGTATAAAAGTATAAGAGGATAAAGGCATTTTGCCTTCTTTAACTTCATCAATTATTTGTTCTGCTTTTTTATATTGTCTACTTAATTTATAAGTCGCAAATTCATCAAAGTTCAAATCTTTTTTTGCGTCATTTACATGATGGTTTAGCCACCAAGTAACAGGCTGTATATTATTGTACCACGGATACTTTGTATTATTACTATGACAGTCATAACAACTGGTTTGTAAAATATGCTCTACATCTTCAGGCGCCGGATAAAGAGAAGTAATATTATTTTTCACAGCATCTGTACCGGGATGAATATTCTTTTCTGGTTTAAAGAATTGAATAATGATGAATGCCGCCAATAACACTAATAATAAGGGCTTGATTATTTTTTTCATAAAAATTAAATTAAAATATCTCCTGACATTTCTTTAGGGATAGGCAATCCCATCATTTTTAAAATGCTTGGAGCAATGTCACCCAATTTACCATTTTTTAAATCACCTTTCCATTCTTTATCAATAAGAAATAAAGGAACTAAATTAGTTGTGTGAGCTGTATTAGGACTTCCATCTTCATTGATCTCGTAATCGGCATTGCCATGATCAGCTAATAAGAAAACAGCATAGTCATTTTTTAAAGCAGCGGTAACTACTTTTTCTACACAAGCATCAACCGTTTCAACGGCTTTGATCACTGCTTCCCAAACGCCTGTATGTCCCACCATGTCTGCATTTGCGAAATTCAGACAAATAAAATCTACTGTACCTTTTTCAATTTCCGGAACAATTGCAGCTGTTATTTCGTTAGCACTCATTTCTGGCTGCAGATCGTACGTAGCTACTTTTGGTGAAGGCACCATGATCCTGCTTTCTTCAGTAAAAGGGTTTTCACGACCGCCACTGAAAAAGAAACTTACATGCGGATACTTTTCAGTCTCAGCGATACGGATCTGACTTTTATTATTTTGTTGTAAAATTTCTCCCAAGGTGTTTACAAGATCATCATTTTCAAACATGACATTTACATTTTTAAATGTACTATCATACTGTGTCATTGTTGTATAATGAAGATCAAGTGCATGCATGCCAAATTCCTGCATGTCTTTCTGAGTTAACACTTCAGTTATTTCTCTGCAACGGTCTGTTCTAAAATTAAATGCGATCACTGCATCACCTGCTTTAATAGTAGGAGAAGCAATGGTTGAATTGATGATAGGTTTAATAAATTCATCCGTAACACCTGCTTCGTAAGATCTTTTTACAGCATCTAATACATCACTACTTTTTTCTCCGATACCATTTACTAAACCATCGTAAGCAAGTTTTACCCTTTCCCATCTTTTATCTCTATCCATTGCATAATACCTGCCGGTTACAGTAGCAATTTTCCCTGTAGAAATATTTAAATGATCTTGCAGTTCAGTTAAAAATGCCAGGCCACTTTTTGGGTCTGTATCTCTGCCATCGGTAAAGGCATGTATCAATAAATTGTCAAACCCTTTTGATTTACAAACATCTGCAATTGCTTTAATATGGTTAATATGAGAATGCACCCCTCCGTCACTAACCAAACCTAATAAATGCAAAGTTTTATTATTGTCTTTTGCATATGCAATTGATTGTAATAGTTTTTCATTCGATTGAAATTCACCGCTGCGGATGGCTACATTTATCCTTTGTAATTCCTGGTAAACTATTCTGCCGGCACCCAAATTAAGATGGCCTACTTCACTATTACCCATTTGACCCTCAGGCAGTCCTACTTCTTCACCGCAGGTTATTAGAGTTGAATGAGGGTATTGATTATATAAAGAACTTACAAAAGGTGTTTTGGCGTTTTGGATAGCATCGCTGCTTTTTACAGTGCCAAGACCCCAGCCGTCCATGATCACTAATATTACTTTTTTTGATTTCATGCCGCAAAATTAACTTTTTTTAGTTCTTTTAGTAAAAGCTTCTTATCTTTTGTAAAGAAATCGGCCGTACTTGATATCATTAACACAGGTTGGCACGTTTTTAGTAAAAACTATGAATAACGAAAAAATCTCTTATGAAACGAATTTTTACTTTTCTCTCTTTATTGATCGTATTGACCTCTTTTACTGTCCTTTCAGGGCTCGATGAGGTAGTTAGTGCGATGAAAACCGGCAATTTTACAACAGTATCAAAATATTTTGACAAGAATGTAGAAATAAGCATGCCTGATAAAACGAACAGCTATAGTAAAAGTCAGGCAGCATTGGTTTTAAAGGATTTTTTCACTACCAATAGTGTAAGTGGCTTCGATATCATCCATAAAGGAGAAAGCGGTGGGTCACAATATTGTATAGGAACGCTTAAATCTAAAAATGGTCAATATCGTACTACAATTTTTATGAAACAAAAAGCGGATGGACAGGTATTGCAGGAATTAAGGTTTGAAAACAGGTAATTTTAATAAATCTTTATATACAGCCGATAGGATAACCTATCGGCTTTTTTATTTTATTTAGATTTGCAGACGATGAATTACGAAGAACAATTAGATCAATTAATAAAAAATGCTTTGTCAGAAGATATTGGAGATGGAGATCATTCGACATTATCAAGTATTGATGATAACGCCAAAGGCAAAGCTGTATTAAAAATAAAAGAAGATGGAATACTGGCAGGAGTAGAAGTAGCAGAAAAAATTTTTCGATATATGCAGCCCGACATCATTTTCAAATCATATAAAAAAGATGGTGATGCAATGAAGTTTGGAGAAATTGCATTTGATGTAGAAGCCAAAGTGCACACCATTTTACAATGCGAAAGATTGGTTTTAAATACTATGCAAAGAATGAGTGGTATTGCTACACTAACAAAGCAATATGTTGACAAATTAAAAGGGTATAAAACCAAACTACTTGATACAAGAAAAACAACTCCCAATTTTAGGTTACTTGAAAAAGAAGCTGTTCGTATCGGCGGGGGAGTGAATCATCGTTTTGGTTTATATGATATGATCATGTTAAAAGACAATCATATTGATTATTGTGGTGGTATTGAGAAAGCAATTGATAAAGCTTACGCTTATGCACAAACGAAAAATAAGGCATTAAAGATTGAAGTAGAAACAAGGAATATTGAAGATGTGAAAAAGGTGCTTGCAACAGGAAAAATTGATCGCATTATGCTTGATAATTTTACTCCAGATAAAATATCAGAAGCATTAAAGATCATTGATGGTAAGTATGAAACTGAGGCTAGTGGCGGCATCAACCTGAGTAATATTGAAACTTATGCAGCCACAGGAGTTGATTTTATCAGTAGCGGCGCAGTTATTCACCAGGCAAGAAGTTTAGATCTGAGTTTGAAAGCAGTATTGGTGGGATAATTTACTGATGTGCTAATATGCCCATGTGCTGATTTTTTAAAATTGCTATAGCGAAATATTTATAAAACATTTTTTATTATTGAGAGGATGGCGAAACAAAAATTAAATTCTTTAGGCGGATTAGTTTATTCAACTGATCCTAATTTTAAACCAGAGGAAGAAACTCAGGATGAGCAGGAAACATTACAGCCTGCAAAACAAAATTTAAGAATAAAATTAGATACTAAACAAAGGGCAGGTAAAGCAGTAACGCTCATTACAGGCTTTGTAGGAATTACAGATGACCTTGAAGCTTTAGGAAAAAAATTAAAAGCTTTTTGTGGTACAGGAGGCTCTGTAAAAGACGGAGAAATTATTATACAGGGTGATAACAGGGATAAAGTATTGCAATGGCTGCAAAAAAATGGTTATAGCGCTTCCAAACGTATTTGATCACTCATTTGTATTTTCAATGATACTCAGTGCGCCACTGGGGCATTTAGCTACCTGATCAATAATTCGTTGAGTATCTGCCTGGCTCATATCTATCCAAGGCCTTCTTCTTGGATCAAAAACTCCGGCAAGTCCTTTAAAACAAATGGCAGAATGTGTGCACATATCTGGCTGCCATAGTATTGTAGTTTCTCCGTTTGTGTATTTATGTGTTTTAATGGGCATAAGAATGATTTAACAAATTGATCCTTAAAATTACAATTAAAGACGATTTTTTTGAGTTATTTTTACATAAACCTGCTTTAAAAATGATCTCACAGATATCTGAAGGCATACAAGTAAGCGTGGAGGTATTTTACCAACCTGATTACAGCAATGTTGTAAACAATGAGTTTATGTTTGCCTACAGAATAACCATTGTGAATAACAATGCTTTTGCAGTGAAATTGCTTAGAAGATGCTGGTACATTTATGACGCTAATGGAAGCTTACGGGAGGTTGAAGGAGAAGGTGTTATAGGTGTACAACCTCAAATTAACCCCGGTGAAAATTATCAATATGTAAGTGGCTGTAACTTAAGAACCGAAATGGGAAAAATGTACGGTACTTACACAATGGAAAACATTAGTAATCAGAAGCATTTTAAGGTAGCCATTCCCGCCTTTGAAATGTTGGTTCCTTACAAGATGAATTAATGATTTTCTTAACGTATTTAAGCGTATCTTCACGCCTATTGCTGGAACTAATCTTATGCTAATTTTTATAATTTCTTTTTAAATATCCCTTGTATGGCCAAAGTTACATTCGACAACCGCAACAATGAATTTTATCAAAGTTTAAAAGCTTCTGTTGATAAATACTTTGAAGAAAGAAAGATCAAAAAAACCGGTGATTATCGCCTATACCTCAAATCAATTATACTTGTAGGAACTGCTGTGGCAGCTTATTCAGTTGTAATGTTATTGAATATCCCCGGCTTGGTTGCATTAGTTTTATGTGCATTATTGGGATTTACATTTGCTTGCATTGGATTTAGTGTAATGCATGATGCCAATCACGGAAGCTACAGTACAAGACCAATGCTGAATGATTTTATTGGCTTATCCGCCAATTTTCTAGGCGCAAATTCTTATTTCTGGAAACAAAAACATAACATCATTCACCATACCTATACTAACGTTGATGGTATAGATGATGATATTGCCAAAAGCCCCATCATCCGTCAGTGTGAAACACAAAAATGGGTGCCGGCACATAAGATCCAGCATTTGTATTTAGTTCCTATCTATGCATTGTCTTCTATTTTCTGGATATTCGTTATGGATTTTACAAAATATTTTTCACGTAAAATTTATACAACTGATGCCTGGAAAATGTCTCTTAAAAATAAAGTGATCTTCTGGCTTACAAAGGCTGGCTATCTGACTTTTTACATAGTATTACCAATAATGCAATGGGGTTTTTTGCCTTGGCTTGCTGGTTTCTTTGTAATGCATGCTGTAATGGGACTTACTTTATCATTGGTATTTCAATTGGCACATGTAGTTGAAATTACGGAATTCGAAAATGTAGCCCTTGATGAAACAAAACATCTGGAAACAGCATGGGCAGAACATGAATTAAAAACAACTGCTAATTTTTCAATGGGAAATAAAGCTATTTCATGGTTTGTTGGTGGGTTGAACTACCAGATAGAACATCATTTATTTCCACGTGTAAGCCATGTGCATTATCCAGCTATTAGTAAAATAGTTATGGAAAAATGTAAAGAATACAATCTTCCTTATAATAAATACGATGGCTTCTTTGAAGCGCTATCTTCTCATTTCAGGGTAATGAAATCATTAGGTAAAAAACCGGCTGAGGTTATTGCTTTACAAGTAAAAGCGGCTTAAGGTTTATATTTAGCTTCCTGAAAAATTGTTTCCGGATCAGTACTGAATAGTTTTGATAGACTCAGTTTATCATTTTTTTGCATGTACTTTTTTACGATCTGCCATCCACAAAATGAGCCAATATTGCCGGGAGAACTTTCCCCTAATTCCTGTGTCTTTGGTCCCTCATCAATGTAATTTTTTGTGATGTTCTTATCTCTTATTTGTAACAGTTCGTTTTTTACAAACAGGTCCCAAATAACAGCTTCATTTTCATAACAATCTTTTAATTGATTTTTGGTATAACCAATTAAGAGATACTCTTCTTTTTCCGGTAAAAATTTGCTTAGCACATATAAATATTTCCCTTTTTCAATCATTTGATTTACCAAAGTTTTATCATCATTTCTCTCTGGATATATATCTGTAATAACGTTTTTCATGGAGTTAACACTAATGTATTCAGGTTCAAAACGTCTTGAAATATATTCAGGATAATAATTTTGTACTTCTTCTGATTTATATAAAGGAAAATCTTTTCCAAGATGATGATGCAAACCGATCAGAAAGGCATTTGTTGTCAAAGCATCTCCCACACCATCAGCAGGGCCAATATAAGTGATTATTTTTTCAGGAAATTTGTAGCTAGGAAAATAATATTTTACAAACTGCAAACCTCTTTTGATCTCATTTTCATAACTAATGAAATTGCTGAACTTTTTTTCAGAAGCATCATATACCTGCCTGTATGATTTGATGAAATTATTTACGATCGGCGCAATGCTGTCTGCTGGCCAACGAGGGTCTAATCCTAAGATAGTGTCAATGTATGTTTGAGTGAATCCACTATTACCTGATTCAAGCTTTTGAAGATATTCTGAAAGTGTAGTTGAAGTTGTATCAAATAAATTTTTTTCAAACCGCTCGGTAGTAAGATTTATTTTGATACCGGAAACATCAGGGGTTTTATTATTACAACTGATGATCAGAAAGCTGATCGCAAATACCGCTAATAATCTCATTTTAAAATGTGGTTTAATAAGTAACTTTACAAAGTAAAACAATCATTTCTAAAAAATTGTATAATAAATCATTAGCCTGTCGGCAGCGTCTAATATGAAAATTTGTTTAGCACAACAAAATTATCACATCGGGAATTTTGAAAGCAATACACAAAAAATAATTTGTGCAATTGATCTGGCCAAAGAACAAGGTGCAGATATCATTGTATTCAGTGAATTATCTGTGTGCGGTTACCCTCCAAGAGATTTTTTAGAGTTCAATGATTTTATCAATAAATGTAAAGAAGCGATTGATGAGATCAAAGAACATGCTGATACAATAGCAGTGCTTGTTGGTGCTCCTGATAGAAATACTGTGAAAGAAGGAAAAGATCTTTTCAACGCTGCCTATTTTTTATACAATAAAGAAATACAAGGCATAGCTCATAAAACATGTTTGCCTACCTATGACGTATTTGATGAGAACAGGTATTTTGAACCGGCATACAATTGGAACGTTGTTGAATTCAAAGGGAAAAAATTGGCTATCACCATTTGCGAAGACATTTGGAATTTAGGAGATAATCCATTGTACCGCATTTGTCCGATGGATAAATTAATGGAACAGCAACCAGATGTAATGATCAATCTCTCTGCATCACCGTTTGATTACACACATGAGCAGGATAGAAAAGCGATCGTCAAAGCAAATGTTGTTAAATATAAATTACCAATGTTTTACTGCAATGCAGTAGGCAGTCAAACTGAGATTGTTTTCGACGGCGGATCATTGGTATTTGATAAGCATGGTAATCTTTGCGGACAGATGCCCATGTTTGAATCCAACCTTCAAATATTTACTTTAAAAGATGATGGAACAATTGATGCACCGGTCATCGATAGTGCTATTGCAATTCTTGATAAAGAATTAGATCCACTTACATTAGAAGAGAATTTGAACATCCCACACATTCATGACGCATTGGTAATGGGTATTAAGGATTATTTTGGGAAGATGGGTTTTACAAAAGCCATTCTTGGAAGTAGTGGAGGCATTGATAGTGCAGTAACGCTTGCATTAGCCTGCACCGCTTTAGGGAAAGAAAACGTAAGAGCTGTATTAATGCCTTCTCAATACAGCACAGGGCATAGTGTAAGTGATGCTGAACAATTAAGCAAAACCCTGGATAATCCTTATGACATCATTCCGATAAAAAATATTTACGATAGTTTCTTAACTGAACTTAAACCAATTTTTAAAGATCTTCCTTTTAACATCGCAGAAGAAAATATTCAAAGCAGGTCGAGAGGGAATTTATTAATGGCCATAGCAAATAAATTCGGGTATATCTTATTAAATACCTCCAACAAAAGTGAACTGGCAACAGGCTATGGTACTTTATATGGTGATATGGCAGGCGGCATTGGCGTTTTAGGCGATTGCTATAAAATGCAGATATATGCTTTGGCGAAATACATTAACAGGGATAAAGATATTATTCCATCAAATATTATTGATAAAGCACCCAGTGCTGAATTAAGGCCTGATCAAAAAGATTCAGACTCTTTACCTGATTATGCTATACTTGATAAAATTCTTTACCAATATATAGAACGCAGACAAGGACCTAATGAAATAAAAGCACAAGGTTTTGATGCTGCATTGGTAGACAGGGTTTTAAAAATGGTAAATGTGAACGAATACAAACGAAATCAATTTTGCCCTATCATAAGAATATCTCCAAAAGCATTTGGGGTAGGGCGTAGGGTACCGATTGTAGGGAAATATTTAAGTTAGAAATTCGTGTAATTAGTGCTTTAAATTCGTGGAATAAAAAAATGAAAGCAACAGTTTATAAAAGCACCGGCAGTTGGTACTCAGTAAAAAATGAGCAAGGTGAATTTTGCAATGCCCGTATCAAAGGCAAACTTAAAATTGATGGCATCACTTCTACCAATCCTATTGCTGTTGGAGATACTGTATTCATTGAAATGGAAAATGAAGTTGAAAATACATTGACCATTACCGGTATCGAACCAAGAAAAAATTACATCACACGTATTTCTCCTCATAATAAAAATCAGCATCACATCATTGCATCCAATTTAGATCAAAGTTTATTGTTTGCAACGCTGAAAGATCCTAAAACATCACAAGGCTTTATAGATCGATTTTTAATTACTTCAGAAGCGTATCATCTTCCAACGATCATTGTGTTTAATAAATCAGATCTGTATGGAGAAAAAGAAAAGGACAAGTTTGCTGAAGTAAAAGATATTTATGAAAAGATTGGATACAAGGTTGTGTCAATGAGTATTGAAACAGGTGATGGAGTAGAAGAGGTGAAAAAAATAATAGCGAATAAAACGACATTATTAAGTGGTCATTCCGGGGTAGGTAAATCAACTTTTATTAATAAAATTTTTCCTGAGCTAAATTTAAAAACACTTGAAGTGAGCGACTGGAGCGGAAAAGGGATGCACACTACAACATTCGCAGAGATGTTTGATATTGCTTTAGGCGGCAGGATCATTGACACTCCCGGTATCAGAGAACTAGGTCTTGTAGATATTCCAAAACAAGAATTATCTCATTATTTTCCTGAAATGAGAGCATTGCTCAATGATTGCCAATTCAATAATTGCATCCACATCAATGAAAAGAATTGCGCTATAAAAAAAGCTGTTGAAGAAGGCACAATACATATAGATCGTTACATCAGCTATTGTAATATTCTTGATAAAATAGAAGAAAAAAGTTATTGATCTCATTAAAAACAATAAGCCAATAATTATAAATTTGGTTCGAATAAATTGATCTGCATTAAAATTAAGAGTAGAGAACTAATGACGAAGCTACAGTAGTACAAGAGTTGAGTAAAGCTAAAAGGCAGGAACGGGGTGTATCGTTCCTGCCTTGACTTTTTTGTTACTTTTTGCGTCAAGGCAAAAAGTAAAGTATAATAAATTAGTACGCTCTTCTTTCTAAAAATTGAGCCACTTCCATCACAGCATTATTTTCTTTTTTAATACTTTTAATATGTTGCGGATAAATAGAAACGCCGTTGAACATATTGTAATGAAGTGTTAGAATTTGTTTTTTGTAAGAAAAATCCCAGTTCAATGTTTCAGCATCATCAACCTGGTTTAAGAAATTTACTTTAAGCGCCTGCGATAGAACATCAGCAATAGCGTAAAATTTTGAAATACCGCAACTATCATCTATGACAGCCTCTGTATTTCCTAATTGGTTTTTCAATTGGTAGCACATGATATTAGGATTTAAATGGTTTCATTTTAATTACCCTTCCACACATTTCCCGTCTTCACCCTGCTCTTTTTCTGTTTCACATTTTCTCCTGATGCAATTCTTTGATCAGTCGATAATTCATTGCCTTGTGGGCTGCCTGGGCATCCGTATTTTTCTTTCTTTCTAAATACAGAGCAGCTACTAAAAGCAGCAAGACAAACTATTGCAAAAATGATTTTTTTCATACTTAAAATTACTAAAAAAAACACAGAAATCAAATGTCTTTGAACCAGGACGAATACATTAAGTAATTATTAGCAATTCGGTTTATCTCCCCACTGATCAGCTCTTGCGAAATATCTTTTACTTTTTTTGCCGGCACTCCGGCATATATTGTACCTGGGTCTACCACTGTGTTTTCAAGGACCACAGCTCCTGCAGCAATGATGCTATTTGAACCTATTTTAGCATTGTCCATCACTATTGCGCCCATGCCAATCAACACGTTATCTTCTATAACGCATCCATGTACCAACGCATTGTGTCCGATGCTAACATTATTTCCAATGATCGCCTTGGTTTTCTCATAAGTGCAATGAATTACAGCTCCATCCTGCACATTTACTTTGTTGCCAATTCTGATGCTATTGACGTCGCCACGTATCACCGCATTGAACCAGATACTGCAATCATCACCCATGATCACATCCCCTACGATCGTAGCATTCGGCGCTACAAAACAGTTATTACCCATTTCAGGCAATACACCTTTTACCGGAAGAATTAAAGCCATAATTTTTATTTTTTTGAGCCCGGCTTATGAACTGCTATTTAGCTTCATTGGCGTCGCACTCTTGTACAATAAATCTTTATTCAACAAACAGAATACAAATATCAAACTTTCTTTACGAAATTTGTTACTTATGAATCAAAGACAATTGTTTTTACAGCATGTAGGACAAACTTCTCCGGCTCCATTAGCTTTAGAAATTGTGAAAGCAGAAGGTTGCCGCATGTGGGATGTAGATGGGAAAGAGTTTATAGATCTGATAGGAGGTATAAGTGTATGCAATGTTGGCCATCGTCATCCAAAAGTGATCGAGGCAATTAAAAAACAATTAGATAGTTACATGCATATCATGGTCTTTGGAGAATTAGTACAAAGTCCGCAGGTGCAATATGCTAAATTGATCACCGATCATTTACCTGCATCACTCAATTCAGTTTTTTATACAGCCAGTGGCACAGAAGCTACAGAAGGCGCCATGAAATTAGCCAAACGATTTACAGGCCGTACACAAATAGTATCTTTTAAAAATTCTTATCACGGAAGTACACAAGGCGCTTTAAGTGTAATGGGAGATGAATACTGGCGCAATGCTTTCAGGCCATTGTTACCTGATATCTTGCAATTGAATTATAATTCTTTTGAAGATCTTCAGCAAATAACCGAACGGACAGCGTGTGTTATAGCAGAAACAATTCAGGCAGAAGCGGGGGTGATAGTACCACAAAATAATTGGCTTGTAGCATTGCGTAAGCGATGTAATGAAACCGGTACCTTATTAGTTTTAGATGAGATACAATGTGGATTTGGAAGGAATGGCACACTTTGGGCTTTTGAGCAATTTAATATTGTGCCCGATATTTTATTATTGGGTAAAGCTTTGGGTGGTGGAATGCCACTTGGTGCTTTTGTAGCGAATAAAGAGATAATGGACTCATTCACCAATAATCCTGTTCTCGGACATATCAATACTTTTGGTGGGCATCCTGTTTGCTGTGCAGCAGGTATGGCTGCAATGAATGTATTGTTAGATGAGAATTCAATAAAGGATGTAAAACAGAAAGAAGAATTATTTCTTTCATTATTAAAACATCCATCAATTAAAGCTGTTCGTAGTTGTGGATTAATGCTTGCTATTGAATTCCAGGATTATGAGACCAATAAAAAAATAATTGATGCCTTGGTCGATGATGGCGTATTTACCGATTGGTTTTTATTTGCATCCAATTGTTTACGTATAGTGCCTCCACTTATTATTACAAATGAAGAAATAAACTTAGCCTGCAAAAAGATCATTAAAGGATTGAGTGTATAACATAAATGAAAAAATTTAAGAAAGTAAGTTTACGCATCCTATTTGCATTATTGCTTCTTTATGTAGTATTACTTATTCCCGACGGAAAAAGCAAAGGCCAGATCGTATTGGCAAATCAACGATCGTTTGAATGGCACAATGATTCCGTCTGGATGGAGCTTGAGCAAACCTTCAACAGAACCCAGTTAGCTAATGAAGCGTCACTTGATTCAACGATAGCTTTAATAAGTAGAAAACTTGAAGCCGATCTTTCAAAACTAAAATCAGGAAATGTACCCGTTGAAGATGCAAGGTTAACTGATATACAAGAAGGTTTTTTCTTACTTGCGCCATATGTAGCAGCAAGGCATAATGCAATCCCTGCTTTTATTGATTTTTATAATAGATATCGTGTTTTTATAAAACAACAATCACAGCATTGGGATATTAATGCAATCGCTACAAGGAATACAATTTATACATTGTTGTATGGAATGCGACAGGCAGTTGAAGAAGTTTTATTGCAAAATGAAAAAGAAAATTATCCTGCTGCAATGATGGTATCTGAAGAAAATTCCTTCACTCCATCAACAACAATTTTTGGAATAGAAGTTCATAGCGGAGATCTGTTGGTATCAAGAGGTGGTGCTGAAGTTTCCGCATTGATTTCGAGAGGAAATGATTATCCTGGTAATTTTTCTCATGTTGCATTGGTTTACATTGAAGAAAAAACAAACCAGCCATATTTAATAGAAGCGCATATTGAAAAGGGTGTTGCTATTGCTTCTGTACAGCAATATGAGCAGGATAAGAAATTGCGATTTATGGTATTGCGTTTACGAAATGATCTGCCTGCAATGAAAGCAGACAGTATGTTGCCACACAAAGCAGCAAAACAAATGTATGATATGGCATTGTCAAAACATATTCCTTATGATTTCAAAATGAATTACAAAGATTCATCAGCATTATTTTGTTCAGAAGTAGCATCATTTGGGTATAAGAAAAATGGTGTTCAGTTATGGCAGATGGTCTCTACAATTTCATCGCAAGGTGTAGTAAATTGGTTGAATGATTTTGGCGTGGAAAATTTTGTAACCCAGATGCCATCTGATCTTGAATATGATCCACAACTTGCTGTAATTGCTGAATGGAGAGATCAACAAACTTTATTTAAAGATCATATTGACAATGCAGTTATGGATGCATTATTAGAAAAAGCAAATAGCGGCAAAGAGATCTCCTACAATATCTGGCAATTGCCCATAGTCCGTTTGGTGAAAGGGTATTGTATGATAAAAAATCTTTTTGGTCAGCCAAGCCTTATACCCGAAGGGATGAGTGCTACACAAGCATTAAAGAATCAAACATTTGTAGCTATGCATGTTACTGCAAAAAATAAGGTTGAAAAACTTGCAGCAGATTTCACCCGTGAGAATTATTACAAACCACCTTATTGGCAACTGGTAAAATTTGCCCAAACTGCCGTCTCAGAAAAATAATTACGCTTTAACAAAAATTTTTCTTTGAATAATGAAATTTAATTATTTACTTTGTTTTTCAAAGTGCTTTTTATGAGTCAACAACAACAACCGCTGGAACAACTGCAACACATTAAACAAATGATGGAACGAAGTAGCCGTTTTATCAGTTTAAGTGGATTGAGTGGCATAACCGCAGGTATTTGTGCATTGATAGGTGCATGGTTTGCCAATCCCATAATCATGCAAAGCGGAGGCCCTTCTGGTATCAGCAGGATCAATAATAGAAATTACGAACTGGATACACTTCATGAATTTATGGGTAATAAGCTTTTTAATATTGCCATCATTACTTTCATTGCTGCATTTGTATTGGCATTTTTATTTACCTATTTACGAAGTAAAAAACATGGTGTTGCGATCTGGGGAACAACATCAAGGCGCTTATTGTTTGCTGTGGCTGTACCAATGATAGCTGGTGGTTTTTATTTATTAAGAGAAATTCAGATCGGTAATTATGGATTGATAGCTCCGGGCTGTTTGATATTTTATGGCTTGGCATTGATCAATGCAAGTAAATACACATTGGGAGAAGTAAAATATTTAGGTTACTCATTAGTTGTATTGGGGATAATTAACTGTTGGGTGATCGGGTACGGACTTTATTTTTGGGCAATTGGTTTTGGTATTATGCATATTGTTTACGGAACAATAATGTGGTATAAGCATGAAAGAAACGTTGAATAATTTTAAAAAGTAGACATTGGCAATAAATCCTATAGCACAATTAAATAAAATATTTGACAGCCGTATCCGGCTGGGCATAATGAGCGCCCTCATGGTGAATGAGGAAGTAAATTTTAATGACCTTAAGGAATTGCTGGAGATCACAGACGGTAATCTTGCAAGTCATTTAAAGAATTTAGAAGAGAATGAAGTGATCAAAGTTAAAAAAGGCTTTGTTGGAAGAAAGACCAACACAACTTATTCTCTTACTAAGAATGGGGAACGCTCTTTCAAAGCTCATATAGAAGCGTTGGAGAAAATGATCAGATCGGCGAAGTAATTTTTTTTTGTATTTATACTTTGAAATTCAAAGTACTTTTTTATAAACATTTAAAACAACAACAATGGAAACGCATCAAGAACCACTAACCTTTTGGCAAAGGAACAAACTCTTATTCAAATCTTTCTTCATCGGATTTCTGATCCTGGTATTACTCATCCCTACTTTTTCAATTATGTACCTGATCGATGACAGGGAGAAAAGACATAATGAAGTAATTCATGAAGTGAGCAATAAATGGGCAGGGGCTCAGACTATCACCGGTCCATTTTTAGTAATTCCTTATGTAGAGGAACATGAAACAAGTGATAAAAAAATAGAACGGATCACTAAGCAACTGATCTTATTACCTGATGAACTTTCTGTGAATGGTAAGATTGCAACTCAGGTAAAACACAGAAGTATTTTTCAGGTACCAGTTTATACCAGCAATATAAAACTGTCAGGGAAATTCGATTCAATAAAAGTTGATAAACTGATAGTGCCATTAGAAAGACTTCAGTTTGAAAAAGCATCTGTATGTGTAGGCATCAGTGATTTTAAGGGTATTGGAGAAAACCTTCAACTCAGCTGGAATAAAAATATTTCAAATTTTGAATCAGGATTGCCGAGGTTGAATTGGCTATCAAGTGGTATCACAAGTCCTATTGTTCTATCAAAGGAAATGATGTTGAATGGTACAAACGATTTTGAAATAAATGTAAGCTTAAAAGGAAGTGAAAAATTATTCATAACGCCTTTTGGAAATACTACAAAAATGCACCTTGAAAGTGATTGGGTAAATCCTGGCTTTGATGGAAAATATTTACCGGATACAAGTTTGATAGATTCCAAAGGATTTATTGCTGATTGGAAAATATTACATTTCAACAGGAATTATCCTCAACAATTTTCTGAAATTAATAATGAGGATATCCCTTCCAGCGCATTTGGTGTAAACCTTGTACAACCAGTAAATGTGTACAGCCAGACAATGCGTAGCGCTAAATATGCGATATTGATCATTGCACTTACTTTCTTTTTGTATTTCTTTTTAGAAATATTTTATCGTCGTAGTGTGCATCCTTTGCAATATGTTTTAATAGGATTTGCATTGGTGATCTTTTATACTTTGCTGCTCTCCATTTCTGAATATTTACCTTTTTCTAAAGCGTACCTGATCGCAGCAGTGGCAACTATTTCCCTCATTGGGTTATACACGAAGAGCATATTTAAAAAATGGTCGATCGTACTGCTGTTCTCTTTCATTTTATCATTACTATATCTATTCATATATGTCTTGATACAATTACAGGATAACGCCTTGTTGTTTGGCAGCATCGGTTTATTCATACTATTATCTATCATCATGTATTTCAGCAGAAAAGTGAGCTGGAGTCCTGCAGAAAAAATTCAAGAGGCCACAGATTAGAGTTGTTGATGACGGTTGGTGCCGGTGTAAGCCGGTGCCAACTTTTTATTAAGTAAAAATTACATCATGCATACATCAGAACATTGGTATGGGTATTTTAAAAATAACCTGACCATCAAAAGAATTGATTGGAGTATAACTCCGATATTGACAAATATTGAAAGAAGGAATATCTTAAAATCCTTACAGGCCTGGCAATTAGGCGAAACTTCAGACGGAGCCAACTTAATACATGCCTCCACCAAATATGCCAATCGTATCGGAGATCATTGTTACCCAAAGGCTGTTGAATTATTTATTAAGGAAGAACAAAAGCATGGTAATAATCTCGGAAGGTATTTGGATATGATAGGAGAGAAAAGGATCAAAAAAAATTGGGGTGATACCTTGTTCAGAAAAGTAAGGTATTTCAATACAAGTATGGAAATATGGACATTAGCTGTGATCACTGTAGAAAGCACAGCACAGATATTTTATCAATCTTTAAAAAAAGCTACCAACTGTAAATTATTGAAGCAAGTATGCACTGATATATTGATCGATGAAGCGCCACACATAGAATTTCAATTGGAACGCATGACCATTATTTATGAACAGAAACATGCGCTGATAAAAATATTTTTTTATTACGCATACATGATCGCCTTTGCTGGCATTTCTTTACTGGTATGGTTTGCACACAGAAGACTTTTTAAAGCTGGTGGAAATACATTTACTTCTTATTGCAAAAAAATGGCATTGAAATTTGATAAAACTTTCCGGCGGATGAGGAATGCATCGCTTTCGCCTGAGAATAATACTGTGATATTAAGATAATACGAAAGTTGATTGAGAGGAAATTTCAAAGGCTTATTTGTAGAACGGGTCGATCAGGATAAATTTCTGTCGTCATTAAGTTCAAACATTTTCTTTTCTGTAGCCGTTAGTAGATCGGGGTGTTGAAGCTGTCGTTTAAGTTTGTCTACCTGAGAATAATTTCCTTTCTTAAATTCGATTTTAGCTTGATCAATAACTCTTTGGTCACCTGAATATTTTTTATCTTCTGACATGCTTAAAAATTCTTGCTGCTTTTTAATTTGCGTTATTCTGTCAGGAGCTTTTTGCTTAAATAATGTAGCATTGTTTTCCAGAAAATCATTCAGTAAATTTTTAAAATCCCACAATAAACATGTAAATGAATCTTGTGGGGCATCCGGAAAGTTGGGATATTTATTTTGTCCCTGTTTGCCAAGTAAGTTAATATAATCTTCGTGAGAAAGAGTCAGGTTTCCGACGTTATAAGTAACAAGTCCCAATGACCCACGAAAATGAAGTTCAATATTTTTTGATTTGCTGAAAAGTCCGCCACTATTTATGAATTGTCCATAAGCAAAGTGTCCGCCAGAACCTTTACCTGTTCCTTTTAATTGAAACTTGAATCCAAAAGGTTCAAGATAAGCTGAAAGGATTTTTACTCCGTCTAAAAGTTGTTGTTCTGGTGTCACTAAATGCTTGGTCTATTTGTCAATTTGAATATATTAACGTTGCTACAAAAAATTAATATCTTAAAAATCTAACCCCAAACAAACATACTTCATTGAAGGGCCTCTAAAAACCCCACTCATTGGCCAGCCGATATCAAATTTTACAAAATAACCCAATAAGGTACTTCTTGCGCCAAAGCCATAGCCACCTGCAAATGGTCCAACTCCTCCAACTTTTAATTTTACTTGTACCGGAGGATTACCATAAATATTATTAGGACGTTGAATGCCTTTGTAGCCGCCATTCCATGCTGTACCAAGATCAATGAATTGTGTCAATTGGAAATTGCGAATGAATGCATTGTTGATCGGCCTGTTAAAGAATGTTGTAAATAATGGCAACCTGAATTCACTATTAATAGTAATGGCATTGTTACCATTGGCAACATTTTGTTCAAAGCCTCTCATATTTACTGCCAGTGTTTGAAATGCATATGTTTGATCAGGAGCAGGCCTGTTGTTATTATTAAAAGTTGGTTTGAACCATCCGTCTGCACCACCTAAATAGTAAACTGTTTTTTGACTACCCCAGCTGAAGTCCGCAGCGGCACGGCCTGCCCAGATAAAGTTCCTGTAAATAGGATAGTAGTAACGGGCATCCAATCCCCAGTTAAAATTAAATTTACCCGAAGCAAATTTTTCTTTGCTTATATCTGTATTCCAATCAATAAATACTTTGTAACGAAGTCCGTTCCAGATATTTTGTGCAGGATTCAAAGTGTTGTCATAAACATATTGCAAACTGCTTGTTTGAAATAAACGATGAGCATCAGGAAGGTTCAATGGTTTTTCTATATTATTATTCAGGTCAGGAATAAGTGCATGTACATCCCTGTCACTACGTATACCCACAGTAAGTTGTAATCTTTTAGATTCATCAAATGGATAACTAAAGTTTACTTGATATAGGTTTGTAAAGGTCCGGCCAGGAAAACTTAATTCACCTGTTATTGAAGCGGCGGGGTCCAATGTAGGCTTATCGTTTTCAGTTATGCCAAAACCAAACTGCTCACTTTTTCTGTAATAAGAAAGTCCCCAATCAATTCTTCTTCTGAAATTTTGATAACTTAACAACCACTCATTATCTTTTAAATTAGATGATAACCTGAACCCTCCTAAGATCTTAGTATCCTCCATTAATTCTGCAACAGCAAATTTTATGGCGCCATTAACGATCGTATTCGGCTGTAATGTTATTGGTCCCTGGCCCCCTTGGTAAGACTGATATTTTGTCAATAAAATTGTATTGTTAAATAATTCGGCGCTTCCATAATCCACATGGAATTTAACAGGCTTATACTTGTATAGTTTTGCTTTTTGTAAAACATCTACATCTGCATTGTCATTCGCAGTAAATACTTTTCCTATCAAACTGCTGTCAGGCGCTTCATTATCAAACTCTGTCTGAAAAGCATTTTCATCTTTTGGTACAGCAGCAGAATCCATCGCAGGTAAAAGGCTATCGATCTCCGTCATCTCTTTAGCGATCTTATCAGCCATCACAATATTTTTCATATAAGTGGTAGGCGGCACCGTTACATTGCGACGGTTCAAAGTATTCTCATCTATTTTTATTTTATAAACAGCCTTCTCGTCACTTTGCCTGGTTACTTCACTTACCTGGTTATTCTCACCGGCAATACGACTTTCTGCCACACTGCTTTGATAATTGGTCAATGGGAATGTGTACGCAGAATCTTCAGAAATTGCCACTACAAGAATTGAATCAACATCTGTTTTTTTGTTGGCCTGTAAAGTACTGTCAACTTCAAATAAAGATGGGTTGTGTAAAATATCTTGTCCTATCAACACCAATGTGTCAAGACCTGCTTTTTTGGTATTAAAGAAACCAGCATAGCGGTTGCCCACACCATTTTCATCACTGATAAAAGTGAAGTGGTTGATGTTGTATTGCGTAGGATATCTTGCATTGCCATATTTTAAATTTGACAATTGTGAGATCTGGTTCAATTCTGCTTTGCCTCCAAAATCAGTCACTAAAAAAACATTGTAACGGAAATTACTTGGGAGAACTGTATCGCTACTTTTTGCATCTGCAGATGGCCTGTTGCTGCTGAAAATAATTCCGTTCTTATTAGAAAATTGCACGAAAGAAGCATCAAGGTCATCATACACATCATTTGTGATCTGTTGTACTTTTTCTTTGCCCAGATCAAAAGTATAAATATCAGTATGGCCATTTTTTACAGCGCTGAATAAAAGCATTTCGCTGTTGTAAGGGCTATAACTCACATCTTGTATCTGGTCGAATTTATCTGTCAGGTCAAGTTTATATCTTTTGATCCTCGATTCACAATCAAATTCAAATAATTTCAATCTTCCTTCTTCATTATAGATCACCAATATCCTTGTTCCTTTAGGATTCCATGCCAGCAAAGGATAGCCACGATAAACAAAATCTTTATAAGTTTTTATACCATATTTCAATAAGGTAGTGTTCTCATAATTTTCACTCAATATCACACGGGTGATACCTTTTTTGTATTGAACCATTACATAGTCATTGTTCTTTTTTGCTGGGTTCACATTTATCTTGTAATAGTCATGTCGTTTATCGACATCAAACGTTTCAATAAGGCTTCCTTTAGGATATGAACGTCTTTTAGAAATATCATTATTGTATTTTTCATCCTGGTATTCCATGAACTCAGCAAGCAAAGCTTTGAACTTTTTTTTGCAAACCTGTTCGCAGGCTTTGTTCAAGTTTTTATAAATACGTGCCAGGTAAAGCAAGTAAGTGACATTTTCTTTTTTATATTTTTCCTGGATAAAATACCAGAAAGAATGCCCGGCTAATAATGGCTTATCAAAAGCAAAGTCATAAAAATTTCTATAATTACCACTTAGTATCTCACTTTTCAACTCGTCATCCAATGCTGTACTCCAATTGTTTCCAACATAAGCAATGTAGCCATCAGTAAGCCATTGCGGAAGATCCAATAAAGCCTGATTACCTGCGATCTCTCCAAGATCATCACCAAACAAAACATTTTCAGTAAGCACTTTTGATATACCTTCTTTTACCTGCAACTTCAAATGCTCATGATCTCCATTGAAATAAACAATTAGTTTATTGTTTACCAGTTTTGTTAGTCCGCCGGTATTTTGCCAATCGGTTCCCAGGCCGATATTTGATTGTTTGTAATCAATAAAATTATTGTAAACGATAATATTTGCCCTGCGTTGTAAATTATATTCGGTAACCGCTTCTATACCCGGTAATTCTTTTTCTGCTGCTTGTGCTACAAATTTTGCAAGCTCCTGGCCACCTTCATTAAAATAAACATTGAAATTTTTTGTCTGATAATATTGCCATTTGAACTTTTTGAATTGTACCCGGTTTTTTCCAAACTCTACCGCATTTACCTGGGCTGATATTATTGAAGGGAACAGGCTGCAGGCTACAAGCAATAAAAAAAACATTTTGATACCAGCTTTTGTAACTCCGATTGAGCATCCTTGCGTCGCAATCCTTTCATCTTTTGTACTACTATTAAACTCCATCATATTGTTAATCGCTTTGAATATTTGGGGCAAAATCATCTTACTTTGCATGTACGTAATTTGTAATAAAATTAGTTGATTTAAAATAAATGCTCAACATCAAAAATATAAATAAGTGTTACAGATAAAATCCTTTGTTTTTAGTCCAATACAGGAAAATACATACATACTTTACAATGAACATAAAGATTGCATCATCATTGACCCCGGATGCTATTTCGATGAAGAAAAGGCAACGCTTCAATCATTTATTGAGAAGATGCAGCTTAAACCACAAATGTTGCTCAATACACATTGCCATTTAGATCATGTATTTGGGAACAAATTTGTAGCTGAAACCTATAACCTCACCCTACAATTGCATGAAATTGAAAAGGGAGTATTAGCTTTTGCGCCAACTTCTGGATTAATGTATGACATGCCATTTGATAATTATTCAGGAGAATTTATCTTGCTAAAAGAAGGTGATACTATTTCATTAGGTGAAGATGAGCTCAAAGTAATTGAGGCGCCGGGGCATTCGCCGGGGCATATTTGCTTCTATTCTGCCAAACAAAATTTTATAATCGGGGGTGATGTGCTATTTCAGCGAAGCATTGGCCGTACTGATCTGCCCGGAGGTAACCATCAAACTTTATTAAAAAATATCAGGGAAAAATTATTTGTACTACCCAATGAAACCGTTGTCTATAGCGGACATGGTGATACCACTACGATCGGAGAGGAGAAAATATACAATCCTTATTTAAATTAAATGCATAACCAGTAAATAGTTATTCTTCTTCCTTAATGCAAAGCATAATATGAAATAACGCTTTATATGTTGGGTTTGTTGACCCACTATTTTTACCTACAACTTTTATGTTTTCAAAATCCTCCACAGTAAAATGAACGATACCCAATATCTCATTTTTCGTGTCTTTGACAATTACCGAGCCGGTGCTGTCATAAACATATACATCAGCATCTGTTACATCACCATCTTCGCCCCAGCAATAAACAGTGTAATCCTCAAGGTAGGAAGCTGGCCAAATTGCATAACCGGTTTCTCCTTTTGCCAGGTATAAATTTTTTTCTTTAACAAGTACCTGTTTCTGGTTTTTTATGATCTTTAAAAAATTCTTATAAGCTTGTGTTTGCGCCGAAGCTGAGAATATGCAAAGGAAAGCAATGGTAAAAGAGGCAACCAATTTCATGAGGTATGGGTTTAACAGGTTAATTCAAAGCAAATTAGGTTTAATTTGCTTCGTGTGTAATGTAGCGAAAGAAAGTTGATATAACTAAATAACCCCGCCCATTACGAGGTAATACTATCATTTACGTTGCATACAAAGTTCAATCAACACTCCATTTGTATTCTTTGGGTGGAGAAAGCACACCAGTTTATTGTCAGCTCCAATTTTTGGCGTTTCATTTAATAAAACAAAACCTTCATTTTTTAAACGTAACATTTCAGCGTGGATGTCTTGGACCTCAAAAGCAATATGATGCATCCCTTCACCCTTTTTGTCAATATACTTTGCGATAACTCCCTCATTGGTAGAGCTTTCCAATAATTCGATCTTAGTGTCACCTGATTGGAAGAAAGCAGTGTTAACATTTTCACTTTCAACAAATTCCGTCTTATAACACTGACTATTTAACAGTTTTTCAAACAGTGGAATAGATATTGCTAATTCTTTAACAGCGATACCGATGTGCTCTACCTTTAACATAATTGAAGTTTAATAGATAAAAAATGTTGAACGGAGCGTCGCCAATGTCGTTTAATCAGGGTTATTAAGCCGGTTACAAAAAAATTACTTACGAAATTGGTAAAATGACCGAATAGACGTTCATTAATCAGCTAAAATAAAACGTTTTGTAGTAATTTCGTATTGAAAAATAAAACTAACAAAAATACTATGTTGAAATTGCCGATATATTTAGACAATAATGCTACTACGCCAATGGATCCTCGTGTGCTGGAAGCGATGACCCCGTATTTCCTGCAACATTTTGGGAATGCGGCTAGCCGTAACCATCCTTTTGGCTGGGAAGCAGAAGAAGCGGTTGATTATGCTCGTGAGCAGGTGGCTAAATTAGTAGGGGCAGATCCAAAAGAGATCATTTTTACAAGTGGTGCTACAGAAGGTGATAACCTTGGTATTAAAGGTGTGTATGAAATGTATGCAAGCAAAGGCAATCATATCATTACTGCAACTACTGAACATAAAGCTGTTTTAGATACTTGCAAACACATTGAAAAAAGTGGTGGTGAAGTAACTTATTTACAAGTGAAAGCTGATGGTTTAATTGATCTGAAAGAATTAGAAGCAGCGATCAAGCCAACTACTATTTTAATTGCTATCATGTATGCCAATAATGAAATTGGGACTGTAATGCCGATCAAAGAGATCAGTGCGATTGCACGTAAACATGGGGTGTTAGTATTTACAGATGGAACACAAGCAGTAGGTAAAATACCTGTTGATGTAAATAAAGATGGTATCGACTTAATGGCATTTACTGCACATAAAATGTACGGACCAAAAGGCGTTGGCGCATTATATGTACGTAGAAAAAATCCAAGAGTAAAAGTTACTGCTCAAATGGATGGCGGTGGACATGAAAGAGGAATGAGAAGTGGTACGTTGAATGTTCCGGGTATTGTTGGTTTTGGTAAGGCATGCGAATTGTGTATGTTAGATATGGAAGCTGATACAAAACGTATCACTGTGATGAGAGATAAATTGGAAACAGAATTAATGAAATTAGAAGAAGCATACATTAACGGTAGTACAGAACATCGGTTACCACATGTAACAAACATTTCTTTCAAACATGTTGAAGGCGAAGGTTTGTTGATGGGCTTCAATAAAAATATTGCTTTAAGCTCAGGATCAGCTTGTACTTCAGCTTCTCTTGAACCATCGTATGTGTTAAAAGCATTAGGTTTGGGTGATGATCTGGCACACAGTTCGCTGCGTTTTGGTTTGAGCCGTTTCACTACAGAAGAGGAAATTGATTACACGATAAAAGCCATCAGTGAAACAGTATTGAAATTAAGAGAAATGAGCCCATTATGGGAAATGTATAAAGAAGGAATTGATTTGAGTACGATAGAGTGGGCACATCATTAATATTTACGATTTGAGATTTGGGATTTACGATTTTCCTAACCTTGAAGAGTAAATAAAAAATGCTAGTATATCGAATTGAATAAAATCGTAAATCGTACATCACAAATCGTAAATAGAAACAATTATAAATAATTTAAATAAAAATAATCATGGCATATTCAGAAAAAGTAATCGACCACTATCAAAATCCAAAGAATGTTGGTACGCTTGATAAAGGCAGTAAAAACGTTGGTACAGGATTAGTAGGAGCTCCAGAGTGTGGTGACGTAATGCGTTTGCAAATTGAAGTGAATGATGCCGGTTTAATTACCGATGCAAAATTTAAAACCTTCGGTTGCGGATCTGCCATTGCTTCTTCATCTCTGGCGACAGAATGGTTAAAAGGTAAAAGCGTAGACGAAGCGTTGAAAGTAGATAACATGGATTTTGTAGAAGAATTAAATCTTCCTCCGGTAAAAATTCACTGTTCTGTTTTAGCAGAAGATGCTATCAAAGCAGCTATCAATGATTACCGTGTTAAAAATGGTATGGAAGCCATTAAGTTTGAAGAAAGTGTAGTTCATTAATTCAATTTGAAGATTTGGTGATTTGGAGATTTGAAAATGATACTCCAATCATCTCCAAATTTTCAAATCACCAAATTTTCAAATCAATATGGTAGCAACAGATAACGCAATATTTATAAGCGATAAAGCAAAAGCTAAAGTGCTCAACCTGATGAAAGAATCGGGTGTGGCTGACGACCCTTCGTATTTTTTACGGGTGAGTGTTGTTGGTGGAGGTTGTAGCGGGTTGAGTTATAAAATGGATTTTGACAATGAGCAAAAACCAATGGACCAGGCTTTTGAAGATAAAGGAATAAAGCTTGTAACAGATCTTAAAAGTTTTCTATACCTGGTAAACACAGAGCTTGAATTCAGCGATGGTTTAAATGGAAAAGGATTCTATTTTAATAATCCGAATGCAAGCAGAAGTTGTGGTTGTGGAGAAAGCTTTGCGGTATAATTATAAATAATTTTAATATTAGAGATCCCGTTTATTTTTTAAATGGGATTTTTTATGCCTGCTATAAAAAGCAAATCCCTCAAAATAATTTTGAGGGATTCAAACAGTTGGTTTTGGTAATCAACTTAATATACAATAGATCTTTATATATTTCAAAATGAAAGACCTATTAAAAAAGGGATTTCAATTTCATTATTTGTTAACTTCTTGTAAAAAGACAGGTGCTGATTCCAAATTGCTGCATCAGTAGAAAAATTATTTTATTAAAAAAGCCTGTTTGTAAAAACGCTCTTTATCTATGAGGAATAATCTATAGATGCCTTTTGGTAAAGTAACCGGCATTGGTATCCTAATAGTTTTATCTGTGCCGTCATGTTCCACCGGAAAAGTGGTGATCGTTTGGCCGTTATTTCCTAATACATTCATTTGATAGTGGCCTTTATTGACAGCCGCAAATCTTACTGCCAAGACTGAGCCTGAAGGGTTCGGGTAAATAAAGATTGTATTACCTATTTTACCAAAATATATCCTGACAATAGATGATATATTGACCCCGGTATTTTTGTGATGGACCTTCATCCTGTAATAGTTAGTACCAACCAAAGGATCCTTATCAAAAAAAGAATAATAATTTAAAGTGCCGGTACTATTTGCCATTACTTCTCCTATCGAAGTGAATAATAAACCAGTAGAAGATTTTTCAATCTCATATTTTTCAATATCAAGATCATTTTCAATGCTCCACTTTAATTTGATCGAGTTATCTGTACAAATGGCGCCAAATCCTTTATAATTCACTGATAGCGGTTCGCTGATCGTAAAATCTGCTTTGTAATTATCACCCCCTGCGTTATCTAATTCCTGTAGGGTACAATTGCCTGATGTTTCGTCGCCTGAAGCTTCATAATAGATCTCTAAAGTATAAACACCGGCCTGAAATGCAGTAAGGTCAACAGATTTCGAAATATTTTGTAATTTTTGTTCATTAATATTATTGCAAACACCACCACCACAACTATTGTACGTACTTCCATTACAGCTACAAAAAATTGCCAGGTTAATGCTTGAAAAATTGACAGTTGTAGGCCTGATACCTTGAGGATATACTGCATAAAACAAATTTCCACCACAAACACTACCTGTATTGTTCTTTATTGTTCTTAATTCTGCACCGATAAGTTTTAAGTTGCCACTATTGGAACCAAATACACCTAACTGTGCATTTAGATTTATTGAACCGATAGGAGGAAGTGTGGCTGATCTTTGGGTATTGTAAAAAGCTGAAGACCCGTTAATATCAAGATATACTGCAGAAGCAGATATACCAAAATCAGCAAATGAGGCTGATGCATATAAAAATGAAACAATAAATAATAATAGAATTTTCTTCATTTGATGGGGATAAGCAGTAGGGAATACAACGTTATACCAAATATATAAAATTTGCGGCTAATTTCATACTGCAATGTTTTATAACAGCCTATGTAGTAAATTGCAGCAATTTTAAGCCAATGTGGAGTATTTGTAAAAAGGAACTACATCAATTTTTTGGGAATCTTACCGGGTACATTTCTATCATTTTATTTTTGGTGGTAAATGGTCTTTTTTTATTCGTTTTAAAAGACAGTAATATTTTTGATTTTGGTTATGCTTCCTTGGATAATTTTTTTGAATTAGCTCCCTGGGTATTGATCTTTTTGGTTCCAGCTATTACTATGCGTTCTTTATCTGAAGAATTTAAGAGCGGGACATTTGAAATATTAAAGACCAGGCCACTTTCGCAATGGCAAATATTATTGGGCAAATATTTTTCAATTCTTTTAGTGCTTGTCTTCATTATTGTTCCAACCTTTATTTATGTTTTTACAATAAAAAAATTGAGTGCAACAGGCGGTATTGATAGTGGTGGTATAATAGGAAGTTATATCGGTTTGTTTTTATTAGCAGCAGTTTTTGCAGCTATAGGCTTATGTTGCAGCGGATTTAGTAACAATGCAGTAATTGCATTTTTAATAAGTGTCTTTGCATGTTTGGTATTGTATTTTGGATTTAATGCTTTAAGCAAATTGCCTGTTTTTCAAGGGCAATCTGATTATTATATTGAAATGCTTGGCATTGATTTTCATTATCGAAGTGTAAGCCGGGGCTTATTGGATAGCCGGGATGTTGTTTATTTTCTGAGTCTTATTTTTTTATTCCTATTGATCACTGTTAAAAAAATAAGCAAGAACTAAAATGAAAATTTTTCAAAAAATATTTAATAGTAAGATATGGTTGCCTTTGGTGATCGTTGTTTTATTTCTAATAAACTGGCTTGCATCAAAATATCATGCAAGGGTAGATTTTACCAATGAAAAAAGGTTTACACTATCAAGTTCTACACGCTCTTTATTAAAAGGGTTGGATAGCACACCCGTTGAGATCACTGTTTTATTGGCAGGAGATATAAAATCAGAGTTTAAAAAACTATCGACGAGTACACAAGAACTCCTTGAGAATTTTAAGAATTATGCCGGTAATAATATTCAATATCAATTTGAAATTCCTGGGGATGGATTGAATGATTCTTTAAAAGCAGAAGTATTTGATTCATTGGTAGGAATGGGCTTACGTCCCACCAATCAACAGGTTCAGGTAAAAGAAGGAGAGGGTAAAACACAACGTCAGATTTTTCCGGGAGCATTGATAAAGTATGGTGAAAAAACAATTGCAATAGATCTTCTGCAAGGACAGGTGCAAAAAAATATTTTTAATTCGGATGATGTTTTGGATAAAGAATCATTGAACAGTGCGGAGGCATTATTGGAATTTAAGTTTGCAAATGCTATTCAAAAATTAACGCAACAAGAAACACCTATTGTTGCATATGCGTATGGCAATGGAGAGCCTCCTTATGGCTTTTTGCCTGTGAACGATGTGTTCAATACTTTAGGTAGTAATTTTATTGTAGATACAGTAAACATTAGAACGCAACCATTTATTCCGCAGGAATACAATACCGTAGTTATTGTAAAACCTACAGAAGAATTTTCTGATGATGATAAATTTAAGCTGGATCAATTTGTAATGAATGGTGGCCGCTTGCTTTTTTTTATAGATGTACTATATGCTGAAAGAGATAGTTTACAATCAGGTGAATTAACTGCATACTCCCGAGATTTAAATTTGAATGATCTTCTTTTTAGATTTGGTGTAAGGATCAATCCTGATCTTATCGCTGATAAACATTGTGATAATATAAAAGTACAGGTTGGTTATATGGGTGACAGGCCCCAGTACCAGTTCTTACCTTGGCCTTATGCTCCGTTATTTCAACCGGGTTCAGATCATCCGATTGTAAAGAACCAGGCAGATGTATTGGCGAATTTTGCTAACTCCATAGATCTTGTTGAAGCTGAAGGAATAACTAAAAGTGTGCTATTGTCTTCATCAGTCAATTCAAGTACAATTGCTACTCCTGCCATCATTGAATTGAATAGTTTAAAAACAATTGAGGATATAGATCGCTTTAATAAAAAGAATATTCCGGTAGCAGTATTGTTAGAAGGGAATTTCTCTTCAATGTTTGCCAATAGAGCTACCAAAGCTCAGATCGATTCTTTGCAAAGCAACGGCATTACTTTTTTAAGAGAAAGTATAGCTCCTGGTAAAGTGATCGTTGTTAGCGATGCTGATATTGTAATGAACCAGGTGAGTGAAATGATCGGTCCATTACCAATGGGTACAAATAAAGAGAGCAAGATCAGCTATGCTAATAAAGACTTCTTCTTAAATTGTACTGAGTATCTTTCCAACAAAAAAAATATTCTTGAAGCACGTGCTAAGGATTATACATTAAGATTATTAGATGTTAAGAAGACTGAAACAGAAAGGTCTTTTTGGCAAATAATAAATATAGTAGTTCCAATAGCATTGGTTTTATTTGTTGGATTCATTTATCAGTGGTGGCGTAAACGTAAATATGTAATATCATGAGTACAGAATTAATATATCTTGTTTTTGGCGGCGTAATAATTGTGGCTTTGGTATTGGACCTAGGCCTGCTGAGTAAAAAAAATGCTACTATCGGATTAAAAAAAGCATTGATACAAACAACTTTCTGGGTTGCTTTGTCTGTTGCCTTTTGTCTTTTTATCTGGTTTGAAAAAGGCCAGGAAGATGCACTTCAATATATTTCAGCTTATCTGCTGGAATGGTCTTTGTCCATTGATAATATTTTCGTCTTCATAATCATTTTTTCATTTTTTGGTGTAAAAGAAAATAATTACTCAAGGGTACTGCTGATGGGTATTTTAATGGCAATTGTTTTCAGGATCATTTTTATTGCCCTTGGTAGTGAATTAGTGGCAAGGTTCGATTGGATAATGTATATTTTCGGAATATTCCTTGTTTATACCGGTATTAAAATGTTCAGTAGTGGTGACGAAGAAGAATTTGACCCACAAAAAAACTGGGCATACAGAATAATGAAAAAGGTCATGCGTACTACCAATGATGCGCCTGATGGAAAATTCATTGTTAAGAAAGAAGGAAAAGTTTATTTTACAAAACTATCAATGGTAGTTGTAATGCTTGGCCTGATAGATATTGTTTTTGCCGTTGATTCAATTCCTGCAGTATTTTCTATCATTCCTGATCCAAGTAAAAAATTGCTTATTTATTCCTCCAATATTTTTGCAGTATTAGGTTTACGCAGCCTGTTCTTTTTATTACGTGGTGCTGCCAGCAAATTTGATTATTTACAACAGGGTATAGCAATCGTTTTGTTGTTCATAGGGATAAAAATGTTAGTTGTTAAATGGGTTCACCTGCCAATATGGGCTTCTTTATTAGTAATTGTAGTTTGTATTACCGGCTCAATATTTTATTCGATCTATCATAAAAGGAAAGGTGTTCCTGAAGATAACCCAGAGATGTAAAATTGAATAAGATCTCCACTATATCAAGTATTATAAAAGCAAATCTTCCTGAAATACAGAATGATGGCTTTATTGAACATTTATTGTTGGATAGTCGTAAGTTATTATTTCCTGCTTCAACATTGTTCTTTGCATTGGATGGTCCAAGAAGAAAAGGAGCAATGTTTGTAAAAGAGTTGTACAATAAAGGTGTACGCAATTTTGCAGTAGGAATAGATTTTACAAAGGAAGAAATTGACCTATATCCGGAAGCAAATTTTTTGCAGGTAAAAAATGTATTGAATGCATTGCATTTGCTTGTGGCGGACCATCGCAGCCAATTTAAAATTCCTGTTATTGGTATTACAGGCAGCAATGGAAAAACCATTGTAAAAGAATGGTTAAATCAATTATTGCATGAAGATTTTAATATTGTAAGAAATCCCAAAAGTTATAATTCGCAGATAGGTGTGCCATTGAGTGTGTGGCAAATAAATGAGCAGCATACTTTAGGAATATTTGAAGCAGGTATTTCTCAGCCGGATGAAATGCACTGCCTGCAAAAGATCATTGATCCTACTGTTGGCATATTTACTAATATAGGAGAAGCTCATAATGAAGGTTTTTTAAATATCCGCCAAAAAATAAATGAAAAATTAAAACTCTTCATTCATTGCGACCTTTTAATTTATTGTGCGGATAACCCTGATGTAAATGAAGCTGTTGCTGCTTTTGCTAATAATGTAAGGACTGATAAAAAATTGCAGTTGTTCTCCTGGAGTAAAAAGAGTGCTGCTGCTTTGCAGATCACTTCTGTTGAGCAAATAAATAATGAACATACAATCATCAATGCAATACATGAAAATGCTGCGGTTAGTTGCGAAATCCCATTTACAGATGACGCTTCAATAGAAAATGCAATTACCTGCTGGTGCTATTTATTATATCTGGGAATTGACAATACTACGATTGCTCAACGAATGTTGCAATTGCGGAATGTAGAAATGCGATTAGAATTAAAACAGGGAATAAATAATTGCTCTGTTATCAATGATAGTTATAGTGCCGATATCAATTCATTGACAATAGCATTGGATTTTTTATCTCAGCAGCAACAGCATCCTTCACGTACATTGATCTTGAGTGATATTTTACAATCGGGTAAAAGCAGCGGGAGTTTATATACTGATGTTGCTTCTATTTTGAAACAAAAAAATATCAATCGCTTTATTGGTATTGGCCCTGAGATATCAAAACATGCTTCAGCTTTTTCTGATATTCCTCAGCATTTTTTCTTTTCATCTACCAATGATTTTAAACAGCAATTCCATTCACTACATTTTTTCAATGAAACAATCTTATTGAAAGGTGCAAGGGTTTTTGAATTTGAGCAGATCAGTCATTTGCTTGAACAGAAAGTTCATCAAACAGTTTTGGAAATAAACTTAAATGCTATCACACATAATTTAAAATTTTATCAATCACAATTAAACTATGGGGTTAAAGTGATGGCAATGGTAAAAGCTTTCAGTTATGGCAGTGGCGGTTTTGAAATAGCCAATCTTTTACAATTCCATAAAGTGGATTCCCTGGCTGTTGCTTATACAGATGAAGGGGTAGAATTAAGGAAAGCAGGTATAACATTACCGATCATGGTAATGAATGCGGAAGAAAGTACTTTCGATATAATGGTGCAGTATAATCTTGAACCTGAATTATTCTCGTTCAACATGCTTGATACATTTAAAAAATATTTAGAGCAAAGCGGCATCAATTATTATCCTGTTCATATTAAAATTGATACAGGCATGCATCGGTTAGGTTTTGAAAAAAATGAGATCGATAAACTTGGTGATATATTACAACAGTCGCCAACTTTTAAAATACAATCCGTTTTTTCTCATCTTGCCGCCAGCGATGCTGACGTACATAATACTTTTACAGCAGTACAGTCAGAAGCTTTTTTACAGAGTTGTCAGATCTTGCAAAATAAATTAGACTACTCATTTATAAAACATATAGCAAATACATCTGCAATACATCGTCATAAAACACTTCAACTGGATATGGTAAGATTGGGGATTGGTTTGTATGGGGTAGATAATAGCGAACATGTACAGCAGCAACTTAAAAATGTCACAACTTTAAAAACTACTATTTCACAGATAAAAAAAGTTAAGGAAGGAGAAAGCGTAGGTTATAGTCGAAAAGGAATAGCATTAAAAGATTCTGTGATCGCAACTGTGCGTATTGGCTATGCAGATGGATATCCAAGAGGGCTGAGTAATGGGGTAGGGAAAATGTTAGTGAACAAACAATTGGCACCCGTTATTGGTAATGTGTGCATGGATATGACAATGTTGGATGTAACAGGAATGAATGTTGATGAGGGTGATGATGTTATTGTATTTGGAGAGGCTTTGCCGGTTAACCATCTTGCCGAATGGGCAGGCAGTATTCCTTATGAAATACTAACCGGGATCTCCCAACGGGTAAAAAGGGTATATTTTGAAGAATAAGGATTGATGAAGATCAATCCTTACAAAGAATTATCTTCGCAAATAATTATTTATGAAAGGAAGAAACGTTGCGCTAATTATTTTATTGATCGTCCTGGCAGACCAGGCGTTTAAAATTTATATAAAGACTCATTATGCCATTAATGATCAAACTTTTTTAGTTGGTAAATGGGCTCGGTTGCTTTTTGTAGAAAATGAAGGGATGGCTTATGGAATGTCTTTTGGTGGTAATTTTGGTAAGATAATTCTTACATTGTTCAGGTTTGCTGCAGTTATTTTTGGCGTTTGGTATTTAGGAAATATTATTAAAAAGAAATACCACAGAGGATTTATTTTTTGTGCAGCATTGATCTTTTCCGGCGCATTAGGCAATTTGATCGATAGCATGTTCTACGGATTGATATTTGAAGAAAGTACACAAAGCCACGTAGCTGCAATGTTTCCTGAGCATGGCTATGCAGGGTTTCTACATGGTAAGGTAGTTGATATGCTTTACTTTCCTATTATACGTGATGCAACTTTCCCTAACTGGGTTCCATTTTGGGGCGGACAGGATTTTGAATTTTTCAGGCCTATATTCAATCTTGCAGATGCCGCCATATCTTCCGGTGTGATTGCAATTTTATTATTCCAAAAGAAATTTTTCAAGCATCCAATTGATGACCCGAAGCATCCTACTGTTGAAACAGAAGCTTTGGAAAATGATAAGGTTCAAGTTCAATAATAAAACAACATATTTAAAAATGAAAGGGTTAAAATTATTTTCGATCATTCTAGGTATTTCAATGTTTTTTTTCTCTTGTAAAAAAGATTTTGATTATACTGACAGGCTTTCTCATGGTACATTGCAAGGAGCAAATGGAGAGTGTCTCCCAAAAAATATCCATGGTACTTTTAAAAATGGACAAACCTTTACAAGGGACAATTATATCGATGTACATGTAAATATTGATAGCGTTGGTAGTTATGAAATTGCAACAGACACAGTAAATGGTTATTCATTCAGAGGTATTGGTACTTTAGGAGTTAAAGGTGATAATCTTGTAAGATTATATGGATCAGGTAAACCACTTTCAGGGGGTGTAAATACTTTTGTTATCCGTTACAGTGGTACATTTTGCACTGTATCCATCACAGTTGATGGAACCGTGGCTCCACCTGCAGCACCTGCAGCGTTTACAGTAACTAATACAGCAGGTGAATGTTCCGGCGCAACAGCTAATGGCACTTATGCCACCGGAGCTATATTGACCGCTGCAAATACAGCAACAATCGGCGTTACTGTTACAACCATTGGAGCCTATACTATATCTACTCCGGTAGTGAACGGTATCTCATTCAGTAAATCAGGAGCATTTACAACTACAGGAGCTCAGGTGATCACGCTGACAGGTAGCGGAACTCCCATTGCACCTACTACAAATAATTATACGGTAACCGCAGGCAGCAGCAGCTGTACTTTTAGTGTGGCAGTACAAAGTATTTCAAGTGCTGCAGTATTCACTTTAGGAGGCACTCCGGGTGTATGCACTAGTGCTGTACCAGCAGGAACATTTACTGTAGGAACTGCTTTAACTGCGGCCAATACTTTAACAGTGCAGGTAAATGTAACTGCAATCGGAACTTATTCTATATCTACCAATACAGTAAACGGGATTTCATTTAGTAAGACTGGTACATTTACAGCATTTGGTGTACAAACAGTGGTACTAACGGGCACGGGTACTCCTACAGCCGCAGGAGCAAATAGTTATACTGTTACCGCAGGAGGTAACAGCTGTACTTTCCCTATCACAGCAGTAGCTGGTGGTGGTGGGGGTACTTCAACCAATACTGCTTCATTTAACCTGGATGGTGTAGCAAAAACATTTAATGTTGATGGCGGTGCGATTTTAGATGATTCTGCCGGAGTGTATTATTTAGAGTTAGGAGCATTTGTTTCAGCAACCAGTGATGAATCTTTTTATTTTTATATTGACAGGCCTACAGTTATAACTGCAGGTACATATTCAGCCAATAGCTTTGCTTCGGGTGATTATGTAGAGGGTGGTTATTTTGATAATGCACTTGGTGAGTGGTATGCTTTTACTGATGGTACAACGCAGACGGGGCCACTTACGGTAATAATCACCAGCATTACAGCTACACGTGTGCAGGGTACTTTCCAAGGTATATTTAGAGATAATGAAGGAGTTGGTCCAGGTACTAAAACAATTACGTTAGGAACATTTGATTTCGATATTTTCTAATTTTTTAATATTGTAAAATAATAAATAGGCTATCAATTCTGATAGCCTATTTTGTTTTTGTAAAATTCAATAGCTATTGCTTTTAAATTAGTCAACCCTGCTACTTATTACTTATGATTTACTGTTTTATCGAAAAAGGGAGGTAAATTCCCTCCGCTTAACAATTGGACATGAATAAATACCTCTTCTTTATTACTTTTTTTTTATTTTTTAATAGGATAGAGATATTTGCTCAGCAGGAAAATTTTACACAAAAAAGAGTAATAAATACGCAGCCTTTAAGTCATCCTTTTGCAATGGTAATGGGACCCGAAGATTCTTTATGGGTTACAGAAAGACCCGGGTTAGTGCAAAGAGTAAATACTGTAAATGGAAATAAAACACTGCTGCTTGATATTCGAAACCTGGTAATGTTTACAGTATCATCAGATCGTTTAACAATTGCTCAGGATGGAATGTTTGGAATAGCATTACATCCTGAGCTTAATAAAAATACCGGCAATGACTTTGTATACATAGCTTATTGCTACAATGCAGGCAGCGGAAATAGAAAAACAAAAATCGTACGATATAATTACAACCGCTCAATTCCAAATTTATCGGGAGCAACAGTTTTGCTTTCAGGAATTCCTGCCAGTAATGATCATAACTCCGGAAGATTAATTATAGGTAATATCGGCACAAGCGAATTACCTGATTATAAATTATTTTATACAGTAGGAGATGGAGGCGCTAATCAATTTTCAAATGCTTGTAAACAGATCCAATCTCAAAATACACCTACTATTGCAGAAATGAATACGTCCGATTATCATACTTATGCAGGAAAAAGTTTGTGTATCAATTTAGATGGTTCCATTCCTTCCGACAATCCGGTCTTTAACGGAGTACGATCTCATATTTATTCAATAGGTCATAGAAATGCACAAGGACTGGCATTTGAAAAAGATCCTGCAGGGGCATTAATTCCAAAGGGCAAATTGTATAATAGCGAACAAGGCCCGGCAGTAAGTGATGAAGTAAATATAATCAAGAGCGGAAAAAATTATGGATGGCCGAGAGTAGCAGGTATGCAGGATGATATCTGGTATAAATATTATGATTGGTCAGCAAGTGGGAAGTGTAGTACGTATAGTGGAGAATGTTCTTCGAATCAAATAAACTTTGGATTATTAGAATCTTCTTTTTCTGACATAAATTATTTGAATCCTATTTTTGATATGTATCCGATTCCACCTGTGCAGGCAACCTGTACTAATTATTTAACGAATCCTACAGTAGCTCCGAGCAGTATTGCGTATTATCATTTTACAAATAAAATTCCGGGATGGTACAGATCTTTACTAGTACCAACTTTAAAAAGAAGTGCCTTGCTTCGCCTTCAATTAGATGATTCAGGAACAACTGTAATAGGAGATACTATTCAATATTTTCGGGATGAAACAGCATTGAATAGATACAGAGATATTGTTATTGGTAATGATGGTATTACATTATACTTATTAACCGATAGCACAGGCAGTACATCGGGGCCTACAAGTGGTGTGAATGGAGGCGTTACTGATCGGGGTAGAATTTTAGCATTTAAATATATCGGAGAAATTTTTTCTTGCCCTAACCAACTCGTTAGTATTGTTGCTCCCACATCAGGCGGCAATACATATCAATGGCAGGTCGATAACGGTGGCGGTTATATTGATCTTGTGAACAATGATCTTTATTCAGGAGTTATAAATAATACCTTGGTAATTGCTAATGCGCCTACAACTATGTATGGTTATAAGTATAGATGCCGCATAACAAAAAATACAATTGTTACTTATACAAAAGCATCTGCTTTAAGATTTAGCAGTATATGGACAGGAGCTATTGATCATGCGTGGGAAAATCCGGGAAACTGGGATTGCGGAATTGTGCCGGATAATAAAACAGATGTTGTTGTTAATGCCGGAACAATAACAGTTAATTCTATTGTTACTATAAATAGTTTACGGATAAATCCGAAAGTGTCTTTAACTATTAATTCTGGTAAAGAATTTAATGTATTGCATTAAAAAAGAGAACCGCCTTAAATCAGTTTAAGACGGTTCTCTTGATATATATTTATCTTAATCGATCTTGCCTACCATATCTTCAGGCTTAACCCATGCATCAAATTCTTCAGGAGTGACATAACCTAATTTAACAGCCATCTCTTTTAAAGTAGTCCCTTCTTTATGTGCTGTTTGTGCAATCTCTGCAGCTTTGTAATATCCAATCTTTGTATTAAGAGAAGTTACAAGCATTAAACTATTGTCAACGTGTTTTTTAATGTTAGCTTCAATAGGAGCTAAACCAATTGCACATTTGTCATTAAAAGAAACACAGCCATCACCGATCAATCTTGCGCTGTGCAAGAAATTATAGATCATCACAGGTTTAAAAACATTCAATTCAAAATGCCCCAAGCTACCACCAATGCTGATGGCAACATCATTGCCCATTACCTGTGCAGCTATCATTGTCAATGCCTCACATTGGGTAGGGTTTACTTTACCCGGCATAATAGAAGAACCGGGTTCATTATCCGGGATAAAAATTTCACCTATGCCTGACCGTGGGCCCGAAGAAAGCATACGGACATCATTTGCAATTTTCATCAAACTAACTGCAACAGTTTTTAAAGCACCATGTGCTTCTACTATTGCGTCATGTGCAGCCAATGCCTCAAATTTATTTTCTGCAGTAATGAAAGGAAGACCGGTTAAGTCTGCAATATGTTTTGCAACATTTTCTGAGTAGCCTGGAGGTGTATTAATACCAGTACCAACTGCTGTACCACCCAATGCTAATTCACTTAAATGCGCTAATGTGTTTTTGATCGCTTTTAATCCATGATTTAATTGAGATACGTATCCGCTAAATTCCTGTCCTACAGTTAATGGCGTTGCATCCATAAAATGTGTACGTCCGATCTTAACTACCTTCATAAATTCCTTACTTTTTGCATCAAGCGTATCTCTTAATTTTTCGATACCAGGAATAGTAGTTTCGATCAATATTTTGTAAGCAGCAATATGCATTGCAGTAGGGAAAGTATCATTACTGCTTTGTGATTTATTTACATCATCATTTGGATGAATGAATTTTTCTTTATCAGATAATTTACCGCCATTCAATACATGCCCACGATAAGCAACTACTTCATTCACATTCATGTTGCTTTGTGTACCACTGCCTGTTTGCCACACAACCAAAGGAAAAGCATCTGCTAATTTGCCTTCCAATATCTCATCGCAAACTTTACCGATCAGGTCACATTTTTCTTTTGGTAGAACACCAGCATCACAATTTGTTAATGCAGCAGCTTTCTTTAAGAATGCAAAAGCCTTAATGATCTCTTTCGGCATCTTATTGATATCCTGTGCAATTTTAAAGTTATCAATGCTGCGTTGTGTTTGAGCACCAAAATATGCATCCACAGGTACTTTTACTTCACCCATGGTATCCTTTTCGATTCTGAATTCCATAATATTTTTTAAATGGTTAAAATGTAATTATTTGCGAAATTACAGCAAAACAAGTAGTAAATAGGGGAGAATTTGTCCTTATGTTATTTTAATGAAATAGTAATATAAAAATTATAAAATTTTTAGTTAGCAGAAATTGAATGTAAGTTTTATCAAATGGGAAAATAGAAAAGAATTATTTTCCTGTAAAATTTGCTTTTCGTTTTTCTAAGAATGCATTTGTCCCTTCTTTCATATCATCTGTTGCAAAGCAATCGCCGAAAGCTTCTACCTCTTTTTTGAATCCGCTATGATCGTTATCATTTACAGCAGCAGTATTGATACAATCAATCAACTTGCTGATAGCAATCGGTGCTTTTGATTGAATAGTTAGTAGAATTTCTTTTGTTCTTTCTAACAATGTTTCGGGAGGAGTGACATGATTCACCAATCCCAATTGCAACGCTTCATTTGCATCTATCAAATTTGCGGTCATGTGCAACTCCATGCTTTTACCCTTTCCAATTATTTGTGTTAAACGTTGTGTGCCGCCGTACCCTGGTATCAATCCAAGGTTTACTTCTGGTTGTCCAAATTTTGCATTTTCACTTGCTAAACGAAAATGACAAGCCATTGCCAATTCACATCCACCACCTAAAGCAAATCCGTTTACGGCTGCAACAATTGGTTTTTTACTATTTTCTATTTTGAAAAAAATATCCTGTCCTCTTTTCGATAAAGCCATTGCCTGCTCTTTTGTATATGCAGCAAACTCAGCAATATCAGCACCTGCAACAAATGCCTTGTTCCCCGATCCCGTAATAATGGCTGACCTTATTTCAGGATTAGTTTGTATCTCATCAACTGCATTTTCTATATCAGAGAATACCTGCGTATTCAATGCATTTAATTTATCAGGCCTGTTGATCGTTATGATAAATATTCCCTGTGTAAGTTCTGTTGTTAGAGTAGAATACATTTTTTGTAATTGATGTCAATTAAAAATCTCTGTTTTGTTTTACCCAATCACGTATATAATCTGCTATTTCTGTTGTGGTAGTACCTGGAGGGAATAATTTACCTACTCCCATTTCATTCAATGTTTTCATATCGTCATCAGGAATAATGCCACCGCCGGTAAGCAACACATCAGTCATGTTCTTTTCTTTCATCAGCGCAATGATCTTAGGAAAAATTGTGTTGTGTGCTCCACTTAAAATACTGATACCAATTGCATCCACATCTTCCTGTAACGCAGCGTTCACAACCATTTCAGGAGTTTGGCGTAAGCCGGTGTAAATTACTTCCATGCCGGCATCACGTAAAGCGGTTGCTATTACTTTAGCTCCACGGTCATGACCATCAAGACCAACCTTGGCAACCAATACTCTTATAGGCCTGTTCTTTTCCATATTACAAAATATAAAACTTTTGTAAAAGTAAAGGTATTCATCAAAAATCTATAATACTTACATATTTTGCAGTATACTTCCTTTTTACCTTTATTTTAAACTATATGAATGTAGCTGCTGAGATTTATTCTTACCTGAAACACGGAGATCATTCTGTTGCTGTAAGAAGAATATTGGATTTTTGTCTTGATTCAGGTAATGACGCTTTGATCAAAGACGCTATTCACTGGAGTAAAGAATATCATGCATATGAAAAAACGAATACTCCTATCCCTTCTGACTTCATAACTAAAGGAGACGGTATTTTGTCTGAAGCGTCAAAAGCTTCGGGGCAAAATTATCAACCATATTCATTGATCAGTGCAGAAAAAATTTCTAAAACTTATGGTAAAGGTAATTTTAGTTTAAAACCAATTGATCTTTCTTTAGCAACAGGAAATGTACTTGGTGTAGTTGGTGAAAATGGAAATGGTAAAACTACATTATTAAGGTGCCTTGCAGGACAACTGGAACTTGATGAAGGCGAAATAAAATATCATCTATTAAAAAAGCCGGATGCGTATGCTATAAAAAATCATATAGCGTTTATGCCTCAACGTATTCCCCGCTGGTATGGTATGTTGAAAGATAATTTACATTTTAGTGCTTCTATTGCCGGTGTACATGGCGAAAAAAATAAATTGATGGTAGAATTTATGCTGGAACGTTTGAACCTTTCCAGTTATGCTCATCTTACCTGGAATCAGATCAGTAGTGGCTATAGAACACGTTTTGAAATTGCACGAATATTATTACAAAAACCAAGATTATTAATATTAGACGAGCCATTGGCAAACCTTGATATAAATGCTCAGCAAACAATTTTAACTGACCTGATATTTATTGCTAAAGGTGCACATAATCCAATGGGCATTATTCTTAGTTCACAACAATTGCATGAAGTAGAAAAAGTTGCAGACACAGTTATCTTTATTAAGCAAGGAAACTGTTTGTATAGCAGTAATGATAAAGCAACGGCAATTACCACCAATGCTGTTGAGTTTGAAACCGTAGCAAGCAGAGAAAGTATCATTGATCTATTTGGTGAAACAGGAATTGAATTGCAATTCAACGGCGGATCTTATACGATCATTACAGCAAACTTAACAGCGCAGGAAATAGTGGAAAAAATGATCGCTGCCAAAATTCCTTTGACTTATTTCAGGGATATTACTTACAGTACCAAACGCTTTTTCTAAACAGCCACAACTAACTTAAATGAATACGAGACCTTTTATACCCAAATTTCTACAAAAACTAGATGATCGTTTATTGCTGAATAAACCCACTACATGGTCTGCAAGAACACACTTGGTTTTATACTTTGCAACATTATTTGCATTTGTGATAGGGCTCATTTGTTTTTTATTTTTTAGTGAAGCAAAATCCTACAGCAATGTTGAAAATTGGGTAATATTTATAGGCATGATTTCTTTTATAGGTTTTGTGTTCTGGGTGATCTTTTTATTAAGATTCAATGTTTTTAAACGTTATGGCAATTGGTTTGTATGGGATGGCCTTAAAACTTTTATTTTATACTTTGTTAGCATTGGATCTATGGTTGCTGTTTGTTTTATTCCATCTGCTATTGATACATTCAGAGCTAATCAACAATTTGGTAATGAAGAAATAGTAAGTGATATAAATGAGCTAAATATTGCAGCTTGTAAATTGGAGTATAATATTTTGCCAATGGAGTGGGGTATAGATACTTTTCAGGTTGTACCGATATCTGTATCAAATAGAGTTCGTCCAAACGATGATGATGCAATGGAAGAAATAGCCGTCCAGGTGGAGCACGTAAACACATCTACTTACAGTTATATTGATAGTATTCAATGGGAGAGCAAGCAAAGTAATATAGACAGTGTTATAAAATTAAACGATTCGGTATTTGTGGTCTATGAATGCCCTACTTATGTTTTTGTGAGCAGTTATAATGCGGATGACTATTCTGCTAAAAAGATATTAAAGTCTGCCGAGATCTATCGAACTGCTTTAAGAGATTTCAAAAAACCTGATAGAGCTGCTTTATTTCAACGAATGGAATATTTTAAGAAAAAATATGCTGTAAATGGAAGGTATTATGATGATGACGGTTATGATGTGGATGATTCATATTCTGTTAAAATATCAAAGAAATATTTATTAAAAAAGATCAACAATGGTATTAATAATATTGTAGATAAAAAATATTATTGGATAAAATATTGGGATGATAATTTAAGAGGATTTTATTATACCGCACTAATAGCTACATTGGTGGTGTTTATTTTTCGTCATAGCACAGCAAAAACTTTTTTCCTTAGCCTTTTAGCTGCTTTGCTTTTGACAATTTTTTCCGCATTTCTTATAGCAATTAGCAATGGAAGAGAGTCAACAATTTTATCGTATATCCTGTTGTACTATGTAATATTTCTTGCAATCACGCTAACAATATTTAGCTCTACAAAAAGAAGTGCCATACAAGGCATCGGATTAAATTGCTTAATGTTTATGACTCCTTTTGTGCCTTTGATATTGGTCGCCTTGGATGATTCATTGAGGACAACAAATTATAATGATCCAAACTATTATAGAAATGAAGCATTGTATTACTTAATTGCAGAAATAGCAGGAGGTGTAATATTATTAATATTGATCGAGCCTTTTTTCAGAAATGCTTATCGTAAATGGTATGCATCACCTGAACAATAATAATATCAACCTAGAATTTCTGTAGCAGTTGCAATACGTTTGATCGTTTCATCTTTACCGATCATATCTGCAATAGTAAATACCGGCGGCCCAAATTTGCCACCAACAAGCATTACACGTAAGGGCAATTGTAATTCTCCGGGTTTGATATTTTTTTCTGTTGCAAGCGTTTTAAATTCATTCTCTATACTAATAGCATCCCATGTAGTTAGATCATTGAATTTTGCAATAAGCAAAGTGAAAAATTCTTTTTTATCATTGTTCCATTTTGCTTTTACAGCTTCGGTATCCCAATGTGTTGGTGTAGTAAAAAAGAAAGATGATTGTTGTATAAAATCAGGTAATAAAGTACACCTGTCCTTAACTAATGCGATAACTTTCTCTAAATAACTATCATCGTTTGCTACAATTCCATTTTTCTCTAACTGCTTCCTAACTTCCAATTTCAAACTTCCAACCTCCAACTTCTGTATCCATTGATGGTTGAACCATTTTGCTTTTTCATAATCAAACTTAGCACCTGCTTTATGTACTTTTTCCAAACTGAATTTTTCGATCAATTCATCTAAAGAAAATATCTCCTGTTCTGTTCCATCATTCCAACCGAGCACAGCTAATAAATTAATAAATGCTTCCGGTAAAAAACCTATCTCTTTAAATCCTTTGGTAGTATCATTTGTGATAGGGTCTTTCCAATCCATTGCATACACAGGAAATCCTAAACGATCCCCATCTCTCTTACTTAGTTTTCCATTGCCATCAGGTTTTAATATTAAAGGAAGATGTGCCCATTTAGGCATTACATCTAATCCAAATAAATATTTCCATAATAAAATATGAACAGGTGCGCTTGGCAACCATTCTTCCCCACGAAATGCATGACTGATCTCCATTAAATGATCATCTACTACCACTGCTAAATGATAAGTTGGCATTCCATCAGCCTTAAATAAAACTTTATCATCTACATTACTTGTATCGAAATCTATGTCTCCACGGATCATGTCTGTGAATGTAACATGTTCTCCTGGATTTACTTTTATACGGATTACATAAGGTGTGTTTTTATCTAACAACGCTTGAGTTTCTTCAGGTAATAAACGCAATGAATTATTCATGTTCATGCGTACATGATGGTCATATTGTAAACTACTACTTCCCTTTGCTTTTAATACTTCTCTCATTCTCTCAATTTCTTCTGGAGTATCAAAAGCATAATATGCATGTCCTGCTTCTACTAATTGTAAAGCATATTTTTTATAAATATCTTTTCTTTCGCTTTGTCTGTATGGGGTAAAAGGTCCGCCGTGTAAAACACTTTCATCCGGCTGTAAACCACACCATTGAAGGCATTCAAAAATATATTCTTCAGCGCCTTTTACAAATCTTGTCTGGTCTGTATCCTCAATTCTAACTATAAAATCTCCACCATGTTTTTTTGCAAACAAATAATTGAACAAAACGGTACGTACACCGCCTAAATGTAATCCACCCGTAGGGCTGGGTGCAAATCTTACTCTTACTTTACTCATAGTTTGCAAAGGTAAGTATTGATATTATAATCAATAAAAAACCGCTCCGCTAAAAAACGGAACGGTCGTATATATAAAGACAAAATGGTCGATTAGTTCAATACAATAGGAGTAGCAATACCTCCATCTAATGATAAGGTTGCATTCGCATCACAAGTGCCTGCTCCGTAATCAATCGTTACATAATGATTAGGGCCTTGAATTTTTATTGAACCCTGGCTGATAAATGCACATGAATTTGCTTTTATCAATGAACTTACTACTGTTACTGTTCTTGTTCTGCCAAGCATATTTGTTATTGTGTGATTTCCTGTTACTGAAAAAACATCATCTGCTAAATTAAATGGAGTATTTACACCTTCAGTGTGAGTAACAAATTTAATACCACTATGTCTCCAATAAATACCTTGAGCATTTGTTACTTTACCATCAACAACTTCACGTTTCCAGCTTTTAACCCCAACTGTACTTGTATTTGTCCAGGTATATGTTCCTTCAACTTTAAATGTATTTACTTTATAATTATTGAACGTCATAATTGCAGTGCTGCCAGATTTTCTTACAGAATCTGATACTACAATATTTATAATTCCAGAACGTGTAATTCCATTAAATGTAAATCCTGCGCCAAAATCAATAGTGATAGTTTTTGGAAAACCTACACTGGCAGAAACCGTAACAGTACCCCCTCCTAAAATAACCGGAGTCAATGGTCTTGCTCCTGCAACTGGCCTGTTACCTGTTAAACCTCCGCTTACAGAAGCTTCCATGAAAACGGCATTGTTATCTTCAGCTATATTATCAATGATGGCTTGCCTACCTGCTAATTCAGTAGTTGTAGCAATTTCAGCAGCAGGTGTTTCAGGGGAATCATTTTTTTCACAAGACGAAAAATTAAAAGCAGCAGCAATAAGAGATCCTGCAATTAATAATTTTGTTGATTTCATATTATATTTTTTAAGTGGTTAATGGTATGTTAGCGTAAGACGAAGTACTTTTATAAAAGTTTAATGGATCAAAAAAATTAAATTGCTCTATGTTTTATTTATCAAAAATTCCATGGTTCATAAAAAAGGTTTATCCTTCTTGTATATGGAGCATGCCATTAAAAGAAAAAAAAACAATTTATTTAACTTTTGATGATGGACCCCATCCGATAGCGACTCCTTTTGTATTAAACGAATTAAGTAAATATAACGCCAAAGCTACATTCTTTTGTATTGGCGACAATGTTACACAATTTCCTGAAATATATAATAGTGTACTCCAGGCAGGACATTCAATCGGTAATCATACATTCAATCATCTGAACGGCGGTAAAACAAAAACTGTTGATTATATTAATAATATTTCAAAAGCTGGAGAAGTGATCAATAGCAAACTGTTCAGGCCACCTTATGGACGAATTACTGCAGCACAAATAAGAGCATTAAAGAAAAAGCTTCCTATATATAAAATTATTATGTGGAATGTGTTAAGCGGAGACTTTGATACAACTATATCTGTCGAAAAATGTTGGCGTAATGTTGAAGAAAATTTAAGCGATGGGTCAATCGTAGTTTTTCATGATAGTGAAAAAGCCTTTAGAAATTTGGAATATGTTTTACCTAAAGTGCTAGAAAATTTTTCACAAAAAGGCTATTCCTTTGAAAAACTTTGAAAAATAAATAATTGTTAAAAAAATGGGCCGAGGTAGAAACCTTAGCCCGTTTTTAATCCGTACCCTATGAAAACTAGGATTAAAAGTACAATCTTGTTTTTATAAATGCAATATTTTTTTTAATGTGTACTTTTTGATACACATTCAACAAGTTTTAAACAGCATAATTTAAACATATTATTAAATTAATATTTTAAAAAGATTTAATTTTTAACACTTTATAACAATATTTTTAAGTTTACATGCATATACTCATTGATACACACTGCCATTTATATTCGGAAGAATTCAAAGATGACATTGAGATCGTCCTGAAAAAGGCGAATAACGAAGGGATTAAAAAATTTTATTTGCCTGGAATAGATAGCAGCGCAATTACAGATATGTTAGCCTTGGAAGAAAAATTTCCCGGTCAATGTATAGCGATGATGGGTTTACACCCTTGTTACGTAAAAGAGAATTTTAAGGCAGAATTAGAAATTGTAGCCGAATGGTTGAGCAAAAGAAAATTTGCTGCTGTTGGTGAGATCGGCCTGGATCTTTATTGGGATAAAACATTTGTAATTGAACAGGAAGAAGCTTTTCGTACTCAAATAGAATTTGCTTTAAAGTATGACCTGCCTATTGTAATTCATACCAGAAGCGCCATGCAGGAAACCATTAATATAGTTAAAGAATATGTTTTAAGAAATGTGAGGGGTATCTTTCATTGCTTTAGTGGAAATTATGAAAATGCAAAAGAGATCATTGATATGGGTTTTTATTTAGGGATCGGGGGAGTGATCACTTATAAAAATTCCGGAGTAGCAGAAATAATAGAAAAAATAGACTGTAAGCATTTGGTTTTGGAAACAGATGCTCCTTATTTAACTCCTGTACCTTTTCGTGGGAAAAGAAATGAAAGCAGTTATTTAAAATACGTAGCAGAGAAACTTGCAGAAGTGAAACGTATTTCCGTAGAAGAGATAGCTCATATAACGACCGCAAATGCTGAAAAAATATTCGGTGCTTAAAAAGGCTTACTGTATTTTTGCCGTCCGTTAAAAAAGAGAGGTGTCCGAGTGGTTGAAGGAGCTACCCTGGAAAGGTAGTATACGGGTAACTGTATCGAGGGTTCGAATCCCTTCCTCTCTGCAAAATAAAAAATTCAATCCTTCAAACCCTGAAGGATTTTTATTTAATATGTCAAAATTTTTGATCATAGGATTAGGAAATGTTGGAGATGAATATGCTCACACCCGTCATAACATTGGTTTTGATGTAGTGAGTGCTTTTGTTCAAAAACATGGTGGTAGTTTCAGAATAGATAGATTAGCAAATGTGGCAGAGGTAAAAGTGAAAGGAAAACAATTTGTTTGCATCATGCCTACTACATATATGAATTTAAGTGGCAGAGCATTTAAATATTGGATGGATAAAGAAAAGGTGGCTTTAGAAAATACACTTACGGTAGTTGACGATCTTGCTTTGCCTTTAGATAAAATTCGTTTACGCAGCAGCGGTAGCGATGCTGGTCACAATGGATTAAAAGATATTCAAAACATCCTTGGTTCTGATCAATATCCCAAATTAAGGTTTGGTATAGGAAATAATTTTACAAGAGGCAAACAAGCAGAGTTTGTGCTGAGTAAATGGGAAAAAAAGGAAGAACCTTTGGTAAAAGTGAAAATAAATAAATGCATAGAAATAATTGAAAGCTTTGCTTTTATAGGAATAAATCAAACCATGACCATGGTAAATAACGTATCTATACAAATTTGATAAATACTAATATGGGTTATTTATACGTTATTTGAGAAGATATTTGGAATGTTGTTTTTTTGAGCTAATTCTTTATATTCGTTGTAATAATCTGGGTACTTTAATATAAATAAATGAAAATAATTTGCATAGGTAGGAATTACGCAGCACATGCCAAGGAGTTGGGTAACGACATGCCGGATGAACCAGTGGTATTTATGAAACCTAAAAATGCGCTTTTACAAGGGCATACGCCGTTTTATTATCCCGAATTTACAAACGAACTTCATTATGAATGCGAATTAGTACTTCGTATATGTAAGAATGGAAAATACATTCCCGAAAAACAAGCAGGCAACTATTATAATGGGATTACAGTTGGAATAGATTTTACAGCCCGTGATTTACAGAATGATCTTATGAGCAAAGGACTTCCATGGGAAAAGTGTAAAGCTTTTGATAACTCTGCCGCCACTGGTAAATTCATAGACATTACCCCTGCAATGAATAAAAAGAATATTAATTTTTCTTTATTAAAAAATAAAGAACTTGTTCAAAAGGGAAATTCAGGGGAAATGATGTTTGGTTTTGATGCCATCATTGCAAATATTTCAAATTATTTTTCTTTAAATATCGGCGACCTCATTTTTACAGGTACACCTGCAGGTGTAGGAGAGTGTGTGGTGGGGGATGATCTTGAAGCATTTATAGAGAACGAGATGCTTTTTAAATTAGAAATAAAATAATTTTAGCATATTTTAAAGATAAAGCTCATCCTAAGGTGAGCTTTTTTATTTTTCTAAATCAATTTCAAATTTTAGTAGAAATTAGTTAGTTTTGCACCCCATTAGCCGGGGTAGCTCAGCTGGTTAGAGCACAGGATTCATAACCCTGAGGTCGGCAGTTCAAGTCTGCTCCCCGGTACATTAGCTTAAATCTTTAAATATTAAGATTTGAGCTTTTTTTTTACCTATGATATTTTAAAAATACTTCTTAGATTTAAGTAACCAAAACCGACTAACATGCGCCTTATCAAACAAATGCTTTGCATTATTGCAGGTTTGTTATTTACAACTGCAGTATTTTCTCAAAAACAAAACATAACCGGTACAGTTACAGACCCTTCAGGAAACTCAATAGATGGGGCATCGGTTACAATAAAATCCAGTAAAAAAGGTGTCACCACAAAATCTGATGGTAGTTTTTCGATAGAAGCGAATGCAGACGATATTCTGGAGATAAGTGCTGTGGGGCATGCTACAGAAACTATAAGTTTGGGCGGCAGAACAAGTTTGGTTGTACAATTGCAAACCGTAACACAAGATCTTAGCCAGATAGTAATGGTGGGAAGCCGCAGTGCAGGCCGTATTAAAACGGAAACAGCCGTGCCGGTGGATATTATAAAACTGGGGCAAGGGACTTTGGCAAGCGGCAGGCCGGATCTCACGTCTATTCTTAATTACGCAGCTCCTTCTTTCAATTTTAATAAACAAAGTGGTAGCGATGGTGCCGATCACCTTAATCTTGCTACGTTAAGAGGAATGAACCCCGATCAGACTTTGGTTTTGATCAATGGGAAACGTCGTCATCAAACTGCTTTTGTTGCAGTATTTGGTACAAAAGGCAGAGGTGCTTCTGGAACAGATCTTAATACAATACCAATCGGCTCCATCGATCATGTAGAAATTCTAAGAGATGGAGCATCGGCGCAATATGGTTCAGATGCCATTGCCGGTGTCTTAAATATTATTTTAAAGAAAAATACAAAACAGTTAACAGGTGATGTTGGTTATTCTGCTTACCTGGATACTAAATTCAATCCATATCATAAAAAAGAAATGCACAATCAATATTTACATGGTGATGCATTGGATGGACAGAATGTAACTGTAAATTTGAATTATGGTTTGCCAATTGGTAGCAAAGGAGGCTTTGTAAATTTTACAGGTAACTATTCACAGCAAGGAAAAACATTCAGACAAGTATTAGATACTTCTTTTGACATACCTGTTTTACAAGCCAATGAAGAAGTGTTGCCGATCAATCCTATCAGGAGAGCTAACGGTGACGCATCTATGAAAGCCGGAGGTATATTTTATAATCTTGAAATACCAGTGGGTACAAAACAAACAAAACTCTATTCATTTGGCGGCTTCAATCTTAATCATTCGGATGCATATGCTTTTACAAGATACTGGCAAATGTATGGCGGTCAGTTTGGTAAATTTCCAACAGATAATGATGGTAACCTGATCTTTGTTCCAGGTATCATGCGTTCGGTACCATTACCTGATTGGTATGGTGCTGCTGCATTTGACACAGTATACGATCCACACATTCAAACGCATGTATTGGATCTTTCAGGAAGTATAGGGTTTAAAGGTGTTACCAATAGTGGATGGAATTGGGATCTTAGCAATACTACAGGAAGAAATGATTTTCATTATTATGGAGATAAAACTTTTAATGCATCACTTGGAACAAGTCAAACACATTTTGATGATGGCGGTTTTAATCTTTTACAAAATACCACTAACGCTGATGTAAGTAAAAAAATAGCTGGAGTTGGAGAAGGCTTGAATCTTGGTTTTGGTGCTGAGTTCAGATTCGAAAATTATCAGATCTATAAAGGGGAAATAAATTCATACACGAATTTTGATCCAACGTCAGTAAAATTTTCTGGTGCACAAGGTTACCCCGGTTACAAACCATCTGATGAAGTGGATGCTACAAGAAGTGTAGTAGGTGCGTATGTAGATGCTGAATTAGATGTAACAAAAAAATGGTTGTTGAATGGTGCAATAAGAGTAGAAAATTATGATGACTTTGGTTTTACAAGTAATTATAAATTGGCAACACGTTATAAAGTTTCTCCTGATTTTAATATTCGTGGATCAGTAAGTACTGGTTTCCGTGCTCCATCTTTAGCACAGATAAATTTTAGTAATGTTTTCTCCCAGGTTGCAGGGTCAGGTATTTCTTATTTAGTTCAGATTGCACCTAACTCCGGCGACTTAGCAAAAGCAATGGGCTTGCCTGATCTTAAACAAGAGAAATCAGGGAATGCTAGCCTTGGATTTACATGGAAACCAATGAAAGATCTTTCGATCACTTTAGATGGGTATTATGTAAAAATGAAAGATCGGATTGTGTTGTCGGGAATATTTGATACTACTATTGCTGCTTTAAAAGCATATAATGTTACACATCCTGAAATTGCTCATGCACAATTTTTTACGAATGCAGTTAATACGAGCAATTACGGTTTAGACCTTGTAGTTGATTATAAAATAAATCTTGGTCAGCAACAAAGATTGAATATTTTATTTGCAGGGAATATTCAAAAATGTAAAATTGATAAGATAAATATTCCACCTGCATTTAACGGCAGCACATTGCATCAGCAATTATTTTATTCACCTAGAGAGCAAGGATTACTTATAGCTACTGCACCTCCGCAAAAGTTTGTTTTGAATCTTGAGTACGGAAAAAATAAATTTACTGCAGGTGCAAGGTTTACTTATTTTGGAAAACTTTCAATCTTCGGACAGGGAAATGCAACATACAGTCCGCCATTTGGTGTAGAACCAATTCCAGTTGATGATTATTCTTATTCAGTACCTGATCTTTATAATTATAAAGGAAAGGTTGTTTCCGATCTTTATTTTTCATACAAGATCTGCAAGTCGTCTACATTCTTTATTGGTGCAGATAATATATTTAATGTACATCCAACATTAGGAATTGTTCAATTAGCTAAATTGAATGATATAGGAGATACGGAAAGTGGTGGCCCGTGGGATGCAGTGCAAATGGGCTCTAATGGAATGAGGTTGTTTGCAAAACTTTCATTCAAATTTTAATAAACATTTTAAAAATAAAAAAAAGCCGTCCTGATAATTAGCAGGACGGCTTTTTTTTTATTTATTGTATTTAAAATAATTTAAGTCCGTAGAAACCGATCAATGTAAATAAAACACAACGACAAATAACGCCGATACAACACCAGGTTAGCAATTTTTTTAAATTAGCATTTAAACCTACGCCAACAGCAATACTTACCGGAGCGCCAACTGACATGGTGCCTAAAAACCCTAAACCAATAATGCCATATTTATTCCAGATCTTATCCATCATCGGATGCTTCTTAGCTTCCTTAGGTTTTCTATTTTTATAAAAAAAAGATTTTATCTTATCTCCTAAAAAAGTGGCAACAAATACACCAGTCAATCCACCAATAACACTGGCAAAGAATATTGACCAAGGCGATAAGCCAAAAGCAAAGCCAGCTGGTATGGCTGCGTAAATTTCGAATGTGGCAAGACCGCCAACAATTAATATTTTTGATAGCATAAATTAATTTATAAATATAAGAGGAAGGAATTAGTGGGTCCTACCCGGATAACGATCTAATGCCCGTTCCAAACAATCCATTGCTTTATTGATGGCATCTACATTTAATACATATGCCAACCGAACTTCTTTTAAACCTAATCCAAGGGTGCCATAAAATCCTGTGGCAGGGGCAAGCATAACTGTTTGATCATTGTAAGAAAATTCTTCCAACAGCCATTGACAAAATTTATCCGAATCATCGATTGGTAATTTAGCCATAACATAAAATGCGCCACCTGGAGTTGGACAAACCACACCGGGTATAGCATTCAATCTTTTTACGATCGTATCTCTGCGAAGTTTATATTCTGCTTTTGTTGTATCAAAATAATTATCAGGAAGATCAACTGCAGCTTCGCCAAGGATCTGTCCGAATCCCGGAGGACTCAATCTTGCCTGGGCGAATTTCATGATGGTACTTAATAAAGCTTTATTCTTAGTAACCAAAGTTCCTATCCGGGCACCACAAGCGCTGTATTTTTTACTAACAGTATCGATCAAAACAATATTATCATCTGCACCTGTTAAATGCATTGCACTAAAATGTTCTCCTTCATAACAAAATTCTCTGTAAGCCTCATCAGAAAAAAGATAGAGATTATGCTTTACTGCTAATTTTTTCAACAATTCCATTTCTTCTTTGCTGTATAAATATCCCGTTGGGTTATTTGGGTTACAAATAAGAATGGCTTTTGTTTTTGGAGTAATATGTTTTTCAAAATCTTCGATAGGAGGTAAAGCAAAACCTTTATCTAATTGAGAAGTGATGGGTACAACATTCACCCCCACTTCCACCGCAAAACCTTCATAGTTTGCATACAAAGGTTCAGGAATGATCACTTCATCATAAGGATCAAGACAAGCCATGAAACCAAATTGAATGGCTTCACTACCACCAGCCGTTACAATGATCTCGTCTTCTGTTACAGAAAATCCTGCCTTTTTATAATAGCCAACTAATTTCTGACGATAGCTTAAGTTACCGGCACTGTGGCTGTATTCCAATATTTTAAAGGTGCTGTTACGTACAGCATCCAATATCGGCTGGGGAGTTTCAATATCGGGTTGCCCGATATTTAAATGATACACAGTAATACCCCTTTTCTTCGCTGCTTCTGCATAAGGAACCAGTTTCCGGATAGGGGACGACGGCATCTTCTTTCCCCGGTGACTAATTGATAACATGCCGCAAAGATAAGCGGATAAAATATTTGTTGGGTTTTAGGAGAGAATTTTTAAGCTACAATTATTGATCTTTAATTTTCTACATCAATATCTCCTAAATAAAATACATTATTGATCTTCAAAAAAGCTAATTGAATGGTTTTGTTATCAGCGCATTGATAAGCGTATACATACCATACTCCTTCACTTTCCCTTTCCAATTTAAATGAAGAAAAAGTTCTGTTCTCACAATTTGACAAGATCTTGTTAAGCTTATTCATCATTGTTTTGCCTTCCTGCAGATCTGCCCCATTAGTAGAATCTCTTGATACTTTCCAATTTTTTAATACATCCTCGCCACGATAAACTGTATTGGCAGTAAAAGCCTCTGTGTATTTATTTTTAATATGATCTAACAGCGTATCTATTTTTTCTTCAATTCTTGTTTTAATAGTAGCATCATCTTTATCTCTCAATAATTGAATTTCTGATGCCATACGTGCACTGTCTTTTTCTGTAAATGCAGATGTTGGATGAGGGAGATCCAATAGGTAAAATTTATTTTTATAAGGAAAAACAATCAACCCTATCATTCCATATCTCTTATCCACCTTATGAAAAATATTGAGAGAATACATGTTAGATTCTTTATAGATAATTCCGGAAGCAACATCTGTAATTTCTACTTTAGAAAGATTAACCTTTTCTTGTTTTGCATTGGCAATGTATTCAGGCCAGTTCTTTTTTATTTTAGTGTTGTAGGTGGTAAGGTCTTTGGCCAACTTGGTCTTTTCGGCTTTGCCTGCATGGAAAGCATTGTTGAGGATCTCTGCGGAAGCGATATAAGGAGAGAGTAAATTATAATTATTGGTTTTGAGAGATTGCATGAACGCATTCGCTAATGGTTTCTCATCCTGTGCAAATATTTTACATGCAGGTATAATTATTAAAAGGACGATCAGTTTTAATTTCATGATAATTATTTGATTTAAAAATAGTATTCATTTTCAATTGTTATAATACCTGTTGTTGGGTATTTTAAAATAAAAAGGAACAAATTTTAATTGCTCCTTTTTTATTTAAAATATTTTTATTGCTGAATAATTAGATTTTGATTGACGATCAATTTTCCTCCTGATTCTACCACAAGCCTTGCACCATCTTCAATAACCTGTGGTGTATTCAATGTGCAAATTCCTGAAATGATGATCTCTGAGCCCATGGGTAAAGGATTTGGTGGGATCTTATTTCCAAGCCAGTTGATCGAATTGGTCCAGTCGCCTGTTCCTAAATATTGATAACGGAAAGGAACTGCATTAAAATTGAAACCAACATTATATCCAATACTTTCGCCATTTTCCATGCCGTAAGCGATGGCTACAAATGCAGAATCGCATTTAATAGTGTGAGTGGTACCTGTCGCCACTTTGATCTTAGCATATGAATAATTTGCATCACCGGGATGTTGTTTGAATCCATCTTGTATTCCTATTAATGCACTATTACCATAAGCTGCTCCTGAAACAAAACTACTGGTGCCGGTGTCAATCATATTTGAGTTGTCGATCTGTAAACTTGCAAGACCTTCTTTTCTAACTATTACATTAATATAGCTTGCACTCAAACCAAGTGTATTTTTAAAAGTGGGAGAGAATATGGTCACATTTTTTGTGCCGTATTTAAGTGGTGTAAGGTTGATCATTTCAGGATCACCTTGGCCATTATTACCTGAGGTATATGTAGGACAAACGGGAGTTACCACATATTGCGTAACCATCATTCTTTTATCGCTCTCAATTTTTAGCGGTTGGTTTCTTGTTATTTCGTAATATTTATTGTTGATAATAGAAAATGGCGATAAAGTTGTTCCATTTACAGAAACAACAGCTGTAGGATCATCAACAGTAATTCTGTAAACCCCACTTTCCATTGTTTTTGTTGGAACGGTCAAATATTTTGTTCCCCACACAGCTTTAGGAAATATTTGTTGTATTAAATTATCAGACCCAGATGTATTTGTACAACCGGTTGTGTTGATCAATATTCTTCCGTTGCCGCCAAATACTGCTATCTTTTTTAACGGATTTGTTGAAACTACTTTTGTGCCGGATAGATCTACGGCAGTTAAACTATTGATCATTCCCATCGCATTAAATACTTCTCCTTTATTTAATAATATGGAATAAGTGGTTCCTGCATGGTATCTAATATTCGCTGCGGTATGATATGATTTGAAAAGGGTGGCAGTACTAGAGTCAATGATATTATTGGATGGGGTAAATTCAAAAATTGTGCTGTCGCTTTCTGCAATTACAAAAAAGTAGGAATTAGGAATACCGGCATTTGTAGTACCTCCTCTGCTTTGCACAATATAACTGGAGCTCCACATTTTTGTAGGCAAAAGTAATGTGCCCCCTGATACATCATTGTTACCATATATATGTTCCCATACTCCGATTGGCTGGTTACTTGTAATTCTTATAGCCCTGTCCGTTATTCCGGTATAATATAATCTTGAATCACCTAAATTTTTCAAATTGTATGCATCCGTAGAATCTCCCAATGGAAAATTATTGACTTCAACTACTGAATTTGCAGGCACATACACCACTTTTGGAAAACCTGTGCCTACCTTTTTTGACAACGGCATATTGGGTATATCAACTAAAACGGTTGCAGGGTTTTCATTAGCTGCAAGATATAATGACATAAAGGGCCTGCTTTGATCCGTGCCCTCTCTTCTCATATTATCTATATAACCATAACCTGTCCAAAAATCTATGCCCATATTGGATTGTAAAATTGTATTCGACAATACCTTAAGTGAATCAACATTAATAGTGTATGTGATTGTATCAGGTAAACAATCCGTAAAGTCAGACACAAATGAATGCTTTACAATATAAGAGCCGTAATCTGAATAGGTGTGTTTAGGATCTTTTTCAATTGATGTAGTGCCATCACCGAAATCCCAAGTAACATTACGGATTGAATTTAATCCTGAATATGATTTATCAGTGAATTGAATTGTTTTTGAATCCAATTCATCTACCGAATAAATAAAGTCAGTTTTAGATCTGGGTAATACCAATACTGTTTTTGTAATTGTATCCTGAGTTGCTTGACAGTTTGATACTCTAGATAAATATTTTACAGTATACGTTCCGGGAGCGTAACTGTGCAATTCACTGCTTGTGGAATTACCGTTTCCTGAATTGGTACCATCGCCATAAATCCATTTATTGATATATGGGCCATAGCTATTAAAAACAGGGGTGAGTTGAATAGTTTGATTACCGTTTCCACAATTTGCTATTTGTGTGTATGTAAAATCGCCATTTGCTTTAAGGCTTCTTACTGTTGTGTTTTTTGTTAGTGTGCTGGCGCATCCTCGTTTGGTAAAAATGGTTAATGATGCATTATAAATTCCGGGTGCATTATATGTATGAGGATGGGTATAATAGAAATTAGAATAAATAGTATCTGCAGTGCCATCGCCAAAATCCCAAATCTGTTTCACCAAGGAATCTGTTCCGGCTTTGATGTAAGAAGAATCAATAAAATAAGAAGGTGAACCAAAGCAGGCATAGGCTGGAGATGTAAATGAAGGATCACATAACGAAACTGCAATAGAATCCACAATAATTGATTTACTAAGTGTATCAGAGCAACCGCTTGAACTGGCAGTTATCAGTTCAGCTATGTATGTTCCTTTTGAAGCATACTTATGTGAAATAGTGTCCGTAGTGGATTGACTATTATGTCCATCTCCAAAATTCCAATAACGATTTAAAATATTACTACCGGAGTCAATGGTGGAAAGATCAAAAAAATTATATTTCATCAGATCCTGAGTATCCGTTTCATAAGCAAATATTCCATTAGGTTTAGGATCAATGCCAGTTATAATTATTACTGTATCTAATGTTGTAATACAATTATTGATTTGCCGGGCTCTTAATTGAATATTCTGAGAACCATTTTTGAAAAAAGTGTATTGAGGACTAATTTCATCACTTGCAAAAATATTATTGACCCTCCATATATATGTTATCGGTGAAACGATGGATGATGTAGTTTGGTTTACAAAAGTTCCGTTTTGAATACCGCACAAACCCGTTGCCTGGGGTACAGTAGCAAATGAAACTGCCGGAGATTCTCGTATGTCTACTGAATCGGTGTACGCTAAATTACAGGTACTGGTGGTATAATAATAAGTGATGTAATATCTCCCGGGATGTTTGTATTTATGTGTTGTAGGTTCATTCAATGCATTGTTATCTTGTTGTTGAGTGCCATCGCCCCAACTCCATACTCTATTAATTAAACTGCTGTTGCGAAGACTCTGCTGTGTCACACTAACTGATACCGAATCAGAACTACATACATACCGGTTTGCAACATTGATAGCAGCCATCGTTGCATTGGGAACGTATACTGATTTTGTTAAGCTATCTTTGCATCCACTTTCACTGATCACTTTTAGTTTTGTTTGATAATGGTTGGAGGTAGGTGAAGCATATTTTTTTTTGAAAATATCATCCAATGAAGTTAATGTAGCATCACTAAAGCTCCATAAGAGGGATAAAGATTCTCCTGTACTGATTGTAGATTCATTTTTGAAAGTTACCTGGTTATAACCGCAAAACGTTTCAACGTCTCCTACTGAAAACGCAACTTGTGGTTTTATTGATACGTTAATATTTTTACTTACAGTACTTGTACAACCAGCAGCAGTGATAATAGTTAGTTTCACTGTGTAAAATCCATTTAAAAAGTAATTGCGGGTAACTGTTCCGGTTAAAGTAGTAAGTGTATCTGGTTTCCCATTTCCAAAATCCCAGATTTCTTTTATAATAGTTGATCCGTTTACTGTAGATATATCTGTAAAAGAAAGTACACCATTTGTGCAAAGGGAATATGGTATTGCAAAATTCGCCACACATTGTCCTTTTGTTAGTGAAGGACAAATATTAATTAAAACAAAACTTATAAAAATAAAAAGCAATCTTTTCATATACCAAAAATAAATGTAATGCCAAATATCATAAATGAATTTAATGCAATCGTTTGCGTTTGTTGATTTTATTCCTCATACTGTGAAGTAAATCCCCGAAATTAACGATGATATTAATAAAAAATATTATTCGTATAGCTTATTTAAATCAGGCATTTTATTTGAAATACAGGTTTGCAAACTAAAATTTATTCTTATGACAAAGTTGATCAGGCTTTTAAACATCCCATTGATTCTTGCTATTTCAATTCTTGCGGTTAAATGTAATAGTAATTCAGAAGAGAATACTGAAACAGTTGTAGCTACAGATAGTAGTATGATGGATAAAAAAATGTCAACAGATGTTGTAACACCGGGTGATACTACCTCGTTGAACAGGATAGACACAACATCTACTATTAAGCCTAACCCTGCCAAAAAAGGAAAAAAAGGATCAGTGACAGTAGCAATGGGAGAAAATAAGACTTCAGCTAATCCGGATATGAAAGATAGTGAAGGATATTACACAGGAGTATATCCAAGTTATCCTGGTGGACAAAAAGCATTGGAAGATTTTTTTGCAAAAAATATTATTTATCCGCAGGATGCTACTGACAATGGAATTGAAGGAACTGTAAATATCAATTTTGCTGTCGATGAAAGTGGTAAGATCAGTGCAATAAAAACAACGAACTCCGCAATAGGATACGGAATTGAAGACGAAGCTTTAAGAGTATTTAAGCAAATGCCTTCCTGGAAACCTGGATCACTTAAAGGCAAAAATGTAAAAACTAAATATTCATTACCGGTAAAATTTCAATTAGCAGAATAAAATAATTTTTTCATCTTTAAATTTAAATATATGACTATCACCAAAACCATCAAGATCATCATCGTTTCCCTTTTTATTGTATTGGCAATTCCTTTTAGTTCCACAGCAATCAATAATACTCATAACATAGGAGCACCTTTAGGAGATAGTGCATCCGATGTAAAAATTGCGGCACAAATAACTCAAAGAGTTTTAGAAATTCAATCAATGGATAAAACGAGTTTATCTTCGACAGAAAAGAAAGCTTTGAAAAATGAACTGAGAGACATGAAAGCGCAGGCAGACGGATTGAATCGTGGCGTTTATCTTTCTGTAGGAGCTATTATTATAATTTTATTACTATTGATCCTTATATTATAATCAATCGAGTTTACTCTTTAAATAAAAGCCCCGAAATTTCGGGGCTTTTTATTTAATATCTATAAATGCAATTATGCCATTTTCTTTTTTAAATTCTCATCGATAGCATCTAAAAATTCTTCAGTATACAAATAATGATCACCATGGGTTACTTTATTACCATGGATACAAACCGCCAGATCTTTTGTCATTTTGCCACTTTCAACTGTTTCAATACAAACAGCTTCTAATGCTAAACAAAAATCGATCAACGCCTGGTTGTTATCTAATTTACCACGGAAAGCAAGTCCTCTTGTCCATGCAAAAATTGATGCAATTGGATTAGTAGATGTTGGTTTGCCAGCCTGGTGATCTCTGTAGTGACGAGTAACGGTACCATGTGCAGCTTCCGCCTCCATTGTAGATCCATCAGGGGTAACTAACACAGAGGTCATTAAACCTAATGAACCGAAACCTTGTGCAACAGTATCACTTTGTACATCACCATCATAATTCTTACAAGCCCAAACAAAATTGCCATTCCATTTTAATGCAGAAGCAACCATGTCATCGATTAAACGATGTTCGTAAACGATACCTGCTTCAGTGAATTGAGTTTTAAACTCTCCTTGATAAACTTCTTCAAAAATATCTTTAAAACGTCCGTCGTATTTTTTAAGGATGGTATTTTTTGTAGAAAGATATAAAGGCCATTTTTTGCTCAACGCCATATTGAAACAGCTTCTTGCAAAACCATAGATACTTTCATCTGTATTGTACATACACATTGCAACGCCATCGCCTTTGTAGTTGTATACTTCAAAAGTTTGAGCTTCGCCACCACCTTCAGGAGTAAACGTCATTGTAAGTTTACCTTTACCTTTAATAACGGTGTCGGTTGCCCTATATTGATCACCAAATGCATGACGACCAACAATGATCGGCGCAGTCCAGTTAGTAACCAAACGTGGTACATTTTGCATTACAATTGGCTCACGGAAAACAGTACCATCCAAAATGTTACGGATAGTTCCATTTGGTGATTTCCACATTTGTTTCAAATTGAATTCTTTCACACGTGCTTCATCGGGAGTGATGGTAGCACATTTAATACCCACACCACACGCTTTGATCGCATTCGCTGCATCGATAGTAACCTGGTCGTTGGTTTGGTCTCTGTATTCCATACCTAAGTCAAAATACTGGATAGGAACTTCCAAATAAGGAAGGATCAGTTTGTCTTTAATAAATTTCCAGATGATCCTGGTCATTTCATCGCCATCTAGTTCTACAACCGGATTGGTAACTTTAATTTTTGCCATTGAAAATAGTGATTTGATGTTGAATAATTGGAGTGCGAAGGTATTGCATTTGCGGTAAAAATCGAATGCAATTTTTGTGTTATATATTATGAACCGGGCATTTGAGCCTTATAGCATCATCGTTGCGTCGCATTCCGTTCATCATTTGTACTGCTATTACTCCTTTATCGAAGCGTAGAAAAAATTATAATATTATTGAACCGGCAACGCACAATTGATCCATCCTTTATCAAAACTCACCTCTCCTAATTTTTTATAAAAGTTAATACCCGGTTCATTCCAATCCAATACCTGCCATACTACGCCACTGAATTTTTTCTCTTTCGCAACTTTTATCAATTCATCAAACAAGAACCTGCCAATACCTTTACCTCTCATTTCTTCAGTCACCAACAGATCTTCCAAAAACATACGTTGTCCCTTCCAGGTACTGAAACGAACATACCATAATGCAAACCCTTTCACCACACCATCTACTTCAGCCACCAAAGCCCACCACACAGGATTTTCGCCAAAACCACTCTCCACAAAATGATCAAAACTGATCGTTACCTGTTCCGGTGCTTTTTCATAAACCGCTAATTCATGCACCAATTGCATCATAGCCGCACAATCTTCTTTAACTGCTTGTCTTATAATAATATTCATGCTCCAAAGTTGCAACAAAGGCTCAATAATTTTTCATTTTTCATTTTTCGGTTTTCATTATTCCCAATCTTGATAACTTTTCATTCATCACTTTTCACTTTTCACTTATTTTGCATTCATGCAGCAATACTTACATCTTTTAAAACATATCATAGAAAAGGGTACAGATAAAAACGACCGTACCGGAACAGGTACCCGTAGTGTATTTGGTTATCAAATGCGTTTCAATTTAGAAGAAGGGTTTCCTTTAGTGACAACAAAAAAATGCCATCTGAAAAGTATCATTTATGAATTGCTTTGGTTCTTACAAGGGGATACTAATATTGGCTATTTAAAAGAAAATAATGTAAAGATCTGGGATGAATGGGCTGATGAGAATGGTAATCTTGGTCCCGTATACGGAAAACAGTGGCGTAGCTGGGAAGGAAAAGATGGAAAAGTTGTAGACCAAATTGTTGAGTTAATTCATACCATCAAAACAAATCCTGATAGCAGAAGAATGATCGTAAGCGCATGGAATGTTGCTGACCTTCCAGAAATGAAATTAATGCCCTGTCATTGTTTGTTTCAATTTTATGTAGTCAACGGAAAATTAAGTTGTCAGTTATATCAACGTAGTGCAGATGTATTTCTTGGCGTGCCATTCAATATTGCATCATATGCTTTACTTACAATGATGATCGCACAAGTTTGTAATTTAGGTGTAGGTGAATTTGTCTGGACAGGCGGCGATACACATTTATATAGCAATCACTTTGAACAAGCAGAATTGCAATTAACCCGTACTCCGTTTCCACTTCCTCAAATGAAGATCAACCCTGAGGTAAAAGATATTTTTGATTTTAAGTTTGAAGATTTTGAATTATTGAATTATCAGTCACATCCAGCTATTAAAGCTCCTGTTGCAGTTTAAATAAATTATTATGATTATTAGCTTTGTTGTAGCTGCTGCTGAAAATAATGCAATTGGTAAAGACAATCAATTGCTTTGGCATTTGCCTAACGATATGCGTTTTTTCAAGAACACCACTTGGGGATCAGTAGTTATAATGGGACGCAAATCTTTTGAAAGTATGGGCAAAGCTTTAAAAGGAAGAATAAATATTGTTATAACAAGACAGCAAGATTGGAAAGCTGAAGATGCAATAGTAGCAAGCGATCTGCAAGACGCTTTACAAAAAGCTGAAACCGCTAATTGCAAAGAAATATATATCATCGGTGGTGGAGAGATCTACAAACAATCTCTCGATATTGCCCACAAGATATATTTAACAAGAGTACACACAACAATCGAAGGAGATACTTACTTCCCTGAATTAGATCAATCAAAATGGGAATTAACTTCCAACGAAGATTTTAAAAAAGATGAAAAGCATCAATATGATTATTCTTTTCAAATATTAGAGCGCAAATAATTTTTCATTTTTCATTTTTCATTTTTCATTGTTTACACCATTTCAACTAGCTAAAAAATACCTGCATTACAGGCTCACCGCTTCTAATGGTAAAGGCCACGGCGTGCATTCCCCATTCGTATTTGATTTTATTAAAAATGTTTTAAGAGATAAAAAGCAATACGATTGTTATAATAAGATCGAAGCAGTCAGAAAAGATTTGCTTTCCAACAAAACAATACTCGAAGTAGAAGATTTCGGTGCAGGCTCAAATGTCATTAAATCAAATAAAAGAGTTGTAAAAGATATTGCAACATCTTCTTTAAAGCCAAAAAAATATGCACAGCTTTTATTTAGAATGGTGCAATATTATCAACCCAAAACAATTGTTGAACTAGGAACATCATTAGGAGTTACTACATCTTACTTAGCCTCAGGAAATTCATCAGCACAGATATACACCTGCGAAGGAGCAAAAAATATCGCATCCATTGCAAAGAACAATTTTAATACACTCGGTCTTAAAGATATCGAATTAATAGAAGGAGATTTTGCCAAAACACTCCCGCATCTTTTTAATAAAATAGATAAAATTGATTTCGCTTTTGTAGATGGCAATCATCGAAAAGAACCAACTCTCCAATACTTTAAAGAGCTATTACAACACTCCGTTTCTACTACGATCCTTATTTTCGACGACATTCACTGGAGCAAAGAAATGGAAGAAACTTGGGTTGAAATTCAACAACATCCGCAAGTAACCCTCACGATGGACCTGTTTTTCATCGGCATCGTTTGCATAAATACCGACATCAAGGTAAGGCAGCACTTTAGCATCATCTATTGATTTTTTATTACCTTCGCCGCAATTTATAAAGCTTATGATAGTAGGTGTATTAAAAGACTCATCTCCCGAAACAAGGGTCTCTGTCTTGCCAGAACATTTAGCCACTTTAAAAAAATGGAAAGTTGATGTAGCTGTAGAATCAGGAGCAGGTGCTAGTGCATTTGCAAATGATGATAAATATGCAGAAGCAGGTGCTACCATTAAAAGCCGGGGAGAAATATTGAGCGGTTCAGATATTGTTTTGTCAATCAACATGTTATCTGCTGATGATATTTCTAAATTAAAACCCGGTGCTGTTTTATTAGGTGCTTACCAACCATTATTCAATGGCGGTGTAATGAACGAATGGGCTGGCAAAGGAGTTACAACTTTTAGTTTGGATATGATACCACGTACCACCCGTGCACAAAGCATGGACGTACTAAGTAGCCAGGCAAATATCGCCGGTTACAAAGCGGTATTATTAGCAGCAACTTTATATCCGAAATATTTCCCGATGTTCATGACTGCTGCAGGTAGTATAAAACCGGCAAAAGTATTGATCTTGGGTGCAGGTGTTGCAGGTCTACAAGCCATCGCAACTGCAAAACGTTTAGGTGCTGTGATCGAAGTATTCGATACTCGTCCGGCAGTGAAAGAAGAAGTAATGAGCTTGGGTGCAAAATTCGTTGAAGTAGAAGGTGCAGCCGATGCAAGTAAAGCAGGTGGTTACGCAGTTGAACAAACAGAAGAATTCATGCAACGTCAGAAAGCAAAAATTGCTGAAAGTGTTGCTAAAGCTGATATCGTAATTTGTACTGCACAAATTCAAGGTAGAAAAGCACCGATCTTGGTAACTAAAGATATGATCGAAGCCATGCAAAATGGTTCTATCATTATCGATCTGGCAGCATCTACTGGCGGTAATGCTGAGTTCACAGAAAATGATAAAACAATCGTTCACAATGGTGTTACCATCGTTGGTAATTCTGCTTTAGCAGGAACCATGAGCAGTGATGCAAGTAAATTATACGGAAAAAATATTTTGAATTTCATGGCATTGATCGTTGATAAAGAAGGTCAGTTGAATTTGAATTTCGAAGATGATCTTGTAAAGGGTTCTTGCATTACTCATAGAGGCGCAATTGTCCACGAAAGAGTAAAAGCGTAAGATCGTTTAAGGGTTTAAAACGTTTAACGTTCCAAACCTTGTCGGCGGTAGAAAACCCCGACAGCGGTTGACGAAAATCAACAACTGTTGACAAAATAAAAAACTTTAAAAATTAATTACATGAATAATATTTTTAATTGGATCACAGCAAATCAACAGATCATCTACATCGTAGTACTAATGATCTTCGTTGGTATCGAAATAATTGGACGTGTACCAAGTGTATTGCATACTCCTTTAATGAGTGGCGCAAACGCCATTCACGGTGTGGTTATCATTGGTGCTATCATCGTAATGGGTGGAGCAGCAAAAGATAATTACTTAGCATTGATCTTAGGATTTTTAGCAGTGATATTGGGAACATTGAATGTTGTTGGTGGTTTTGTAGTTACCGATAGAATGTTGGAAATGTTTAAAAAGAAAAAATAACCCCTAAATTAATGAGAGCAAAATTCTACCCTTATTCGAAGGTAATTGGTATTTTATGTATAACTGTGTTGCATTTTTTTTATGGAAAAGCACAAAATAGCAAAGTTGGAGATGGTTTCGGAGGCAGATTATGGTATGCTCCAACTAATTATGCTGTAGGTTCAAATAGTGCCTACACAGTATGTGGAACTGATAATCAATTATACAGTTGGGGACATAATAATTATGGTGTATTAGGTAATGGAACTACAACTGGTACAACAACTCCAGTAATTGCAACAGGCATGACTAATGTACTTTATTTTACTTCAGGTTATACTATGAGTGCGATCAAAACTGATAGCACAGGTTGGGTATGGGGAACAGGATATAATAATAGCGGATTTACTTCTACTCCTCAACAAGTAATTACTAAGGTAAAATTTACTGATGCAGGTGTGGATCATGTTTCATTTGTAAAAAATGATGGTACAGTCTGGAGTGTTGGAAAAAACATAGGTGGACAATTTGGTAACGATAGTTATGGAGGTACAAAAACAACTCCTGTTCAAATGACTGGAATCACCACTGCGGTGAGAGTAGCTGCAGGAGGAGATTTTAATATTGTTTTACTTGCGAATGGTACAGTAAAACAAGCAGGAGGAGATAATTACATTCAAGCAGGTAATGGAAGTTATTTTCCAAATAGTGTACCGGTTCTAACAAATGTTGTAGATGTCAAAGCAACTACACAATGTGCGTTTGCATTAACATCTACCGGTGATATATATTCTTGGGGAACTTCTTTTTATGGAGAATTGGGAACAGGCGGGGGAGGTACTTACACGCCTACTAAAATCACCTTCCCTGTAGGAGCTGCTTCTATTGTAGCAATTTCTGCTTGTAGTTTTGGTACTGCTTTATATGCGCTTGATGCTAACGGTAATGTATACACTTGTGGTGATGGACGAATTTCGGGTGATGGATCAGGATTAAGCAATCATTATACACCTTACCTGACGAATACAAATTGCAAGGATATTTTATGTGGTGAATCATTTGTATACCTCGTAAAAAATGATAATTCATTATGGGCTACTGGTTCATCTATTACTGGAAGTATTTTTATGGATAAGCCCAATTATATCTATGATAATTTTGAAAATCTTCCAACTTGGGTTCAATTGACTCCTACCGCTGCACCAATGAATTTATGTGCACTAAGAGTTGTTCCTGTAAAGATCACAAAATTTGGGGCTGTTCAAGTAGACAATAAAATAGTTTTAAACTGGGGTGTTGGAGAGCAATTTAATATTAAAAATTATGTTATTGAACATAGCATTGATGGGAAAAACTTTAGCTCAGTAACAAGTTTAAGTGCGGTAAACACTTTTCAAAATTATAACACGATCGATCCAAATCCTGTTGTTGGGATTAATTACTATCGGTTACGTATAGAAGAATTGAACGGAATCGTAAGTTATGGTGAAATTAAAAAAGTAAATTTTGGTAAAAAAGATTTTATTTCTGTTTTTCCAAATCCATCAGTTAGTGCAGTAAATATTTCATTAAGCAACCATGGAATAAAAAAGCCGGCTACTATTACCGTTATTGCTTTCGATGGTCGATTAATGTATCAACATACAACCAATGGTTTGAACGACTTGGAAACGATCAATGTTTCTGGTTGGGCTAATGGTAAGTATAAAATAAAAATTGTGACCTCAGAAAAAATTTGGACCAGTGAATTTGTGGTTCTAAAATAAAAACCAAGACAAGATTTTATTAATTGTGTTTTAAAATTACTTTATTATGGGACTTAATTTATTAACTATTTGCTACCTCATCGGATCGATCACTTTTATCCTTGGTCTTAAAATGTTATCTAATCCTGCTACAGCACGTAAAGGGAATTTAGTTGCAGCATTTGGTATGACCGTTGCTATCATCGGTACTATCTTTTTATATAGAGATGAGGCAGGACAAAAATTAGGCAACTACCTGTGGATCTTCGCTGGTCTTGCAATTGGTGGTATCGTTGGTACACTGGCTGCAAAAAAAGTTAAGATGACTGCAATGCCTGAAATGGTGAGTCTTTTCAATGGTATGGGTGGTGCTTGTGCTGCGTTAATTTCATTGGTTGAGTTCAATCACTTGTCGCATGAAATGGCAGCAACCGGAGTTACTGAAGGACATACTGGTAAAATTCTTATCATCGTTTTAGGATTATTAATTGGTAGCGTATCCTTTGCCGGTAGTATGGTTGCTTGGGGTAAATTAAATGGCAAAGTAAAAGATTTCAGTTTCGCAGGACAAGGAATTTTAAATATGATATTTCTTGCAGTTGCTTTAGGCGCAGGTATTTATCTTATCATCCATCCTGAATTATCTTATTTATTATATGTTGTTTTAGTGTTGTCATTATTATACGGTGTGTTATTTGTAATGCCGATCGGTGGTGCAGATATGCCGGTTGTAATTTCTTTACTAAACTCATTCACCGGTGTGGCTGCGGCTTTCGGTGGTTTCTTGTACGATAACAAAGTAATGTTAACGGGTGGTATCCTTGTAGGTGCAGCTGGTACATTATTAACCTTGTTGATGTGTAAAGCGATGAACCGTTCTTTATTGAATGTATTGGTTGGTTCATTCGGTGGTGGCAACAAAGCTGGTGCTACTGCAGGTGGTGGCGAACAAGGTCATGTTACTGAAATCAGTTTAAGTGATAGCGCAGTTGTAATGAGCTATGCAAATAAAGTGATCATCGTTCCTGGTTATGGTTTGGCTGTAGCACAGGCGCAACATATCTGTCATGAACTTGAAAAAATTCTTACAGAAAAAGGTGTTGAAGTGACTTACGCAATCCATCCTGTTGCAGGTCGTATGCCGGGGCACATGAACGTATTGTTAGCGGAAGCAGATGTTAGCTACGACAAACTAAAAGAAATGGAAGAAGTGAACGACGAGTTCAAAAACACTGATGTTGTTTTAATTCTTGGTGCAAATGACGTTGTGAATCCTGCTGCTAAAAATGATCCTGCTTCTCCAATATATGGTATGCCGATCTTAGAAGTGGAAAATGCAAAATCTGTAATTGTAAATAAACGTAGTATGAAACCTGGTTATGCCGGTATCGAAAATGCGTTGTTTTTCCAACCAAAAACTAAAATGTTGTTTGGTGATGCTAAGAAAGTTTTACAAGACCTTTGTGCTGAGATAAAATCGTTGTAGATTTATTAAGTATACGTTTTATGTTATTAAAACATTTAACTATTGCTAACTAAAAGTCTGTTTACATGAGAAGACAACGAGTGCTGATATTTACGAATTTTGTGACGTTAGTACTGTTGTTATATGTGGGTTATAAATCTCGTTATTTTCAACAAACATACAATCGACTGGTTTTAAATAAAACTGAAATTGTCGATATTTATTCCTTTTCATTAAACCCAAAATATATAGAACAGATCAATTACTGCGCTGTGTATACAAAGCAGTCTGATATTGCGATGCTTGGTAATTCCCATGTGTATCGTATCAATTGGGATGATCTGCTTAATCGTACTGATGTTGCTAACAGAGGGGTTGGCTCTGATATTACTGCAGGGTTTATTAGCAGGTTACCTTTTGTGTATGCTGTGAAACCAAAAATATGTTTTATAGAAGGTGGTATCAATGATATTTTCAGAGGGTTTGATGATAGCACTATTTTAAATAATTTTTCAACCATTATTACTGAATTAAAAACCAGGAATATTTCACCAGTCTTAATGTCGGTTTGTAAGGTTACAAAAAGATATTCAAATGCTAAAGAGGTCAATGATAGAGTTGAAAAATTAAACACAGGGATTAAGGCTTTGGCATTAAAAGATCATGTAAGATTACTTGATTTAAATGCTTATTTAGAAAAAGATGGTTATTTATCTGATGAATTTGCCGGTCTTGATGGATTACACTTCAGCGGAACTGCTTATTTGATCTGGAAAGAGGAGATTCAAAAAGTACTTCTAGAAGTTGGGTTATAACTTTTATTAGTAATATTATTTTTATTCCTATTCTTAAATAAAATTTGAAATGATTACCCACCACGTACTCTTCTGGCTAAAGCCTGAAATAACTGAACAACAAAAAGCAGATTTTAAAAAAGGCCTGCAATCTTTAAAAGGAGTAGAAACAATACAAACATTGTATATAGGTAATCCCGTACCTGAAATACAACGACCTGTGGTTGACAGTTCTTATTCATTTTCTTTAATTATAGTGTTTAATGACCTAGCAGGCCATGATATATATCAAACTCACCCCGTGCATAAGGCATTTTTGGAAAGCTTCAGAACTTTTTGGGATAAGGTTGTTATTTATGATGCTTCATAATCTTATCAAAGAAAAAGCGTGACAAATATTCTACGGAATTACCTCAGCTTACCGTTTATCCTGCTTATTGCTTTTCAGCACAATATTTGATTATTTAGATGTTTAAACATGGGTTACATTTGTATTAGAAAACAATTGTTTCATTCTTAAGCACCTACTATCTCAATGCTCAAAAAATATATTTTCTTTTTTTTAGGTATTTCTTTAATTGCATGTAGTAGCAAAAAAGAAGATATTTCTAAAAAAAATGCACCCCAGATTACAAACGTAGATGTTGTAATAGCCGGTACCCAGCAATTAAACAATACTATTGAAGCAAACGGTTCTGTAGTTGCAAGTGAAAGCCTCGATATTCACCCTGAGGTAAGCGGCAGGCTCGTGTATTTAAATGTTCCCGATGGGGCACATGTAGGAGCAGGTGCGGTATTAGCAAAAATAAATGATGCAGATCTTCAGGCGCAATTGACAAAAAGCAAAGTTCAATTATCCCTTGCAGAAAAAACAGAAGAACGGTTACGTAAATTGCTTGCAATTAGTGGAATTAATCAAGCAGATTATGATGCTGCATTGAATAATGTAAATAATGTAAAGGCAGATATTCAATTATTAAGAGCACAAATTGATAAAACTATTATTCGTGCCCCCTTTTCTGGAGTGTTAGGATTAAGGATGGTGAGTCCTGGAGCGTATGTTTCTCCACAAAGTACCATCGCTTCTTTACAACAAAGCAATTCGCTTAAAATAGATTTTACTGTTCCCGAAATATATGCCCCTTTAATAAAAAAAGGATCAACGGTAAAAGTTATAACTACTAACGCAACCAGTCAAAGTACAGCTATTGTTATTGCTACAGAATCTGAAGTAAACACCACTACACGTAATTTAAAAGCCAGAGCAATAATAAATGATAAAACAGTTTTGCCAGGTGCTTTTGTTAAAGTTTTAATTGAAGCAGGAGACAACGTACAAAGAATTGTTATTCCAACCAATGCAATTATCCCCGATGCAAATTCAAAAAAATTAATTGTTGTGAAAGACGGCAAAGGAAAATTTGTAAATGTTGAAACCGGTTTACGTACATCAAGTGGCGTAGAAATAATTAAAGGGATCAATGTGGGAGATTCTGTTGTAGTGACTGGAGTGTTATTTGTAAAACCAAATGCACCGGTAAAAGTCAAAGGTGTTAAAAAACTTGAAGATCTTTTAAAGGAACAGCAATAAATTTTTGCTATTATAAATATATTAGAACGGATATATGAATATATCAGAATTATCTCTCAAAAGGCCCATACTGGCAACCGTTTTGAACATTGCTATTGTTCTGTTTGGCGTTGTTGGTTATACCTTTTTAGCTGTAAGAGAATATCCGGCTATTGATCCTCCAACAATAAATGTAAGTACATCTTACGCTGGCGCAAATGCTGATATCATAGAAAGCCAGATAACAGAGCCTTTGGAAAAAGTGATCAATGGTATTCCGGGGATACGTTCTATCAACTCATCCAGCCAGGTAGGAAGAAGTAATATCACTGTTGAATTTAATGTGGGTGAAAATCTGGAAGCATCTGCAAATGATGTTCGTGATAAAGTAGGTCAGGCTATCAGAAATTTACCGCAGGATATTGACGCACCACCTGTTGTTACAAAAAGTGATGCTAATAGTGATTTTATTATTTTGATGGCAGTACAAAGTCACAATAAGAGTTTAATGGAATTGAGTGACTATGCAGAAAATGTATTGCAGGAAAAATTACAGACCATACCCGAAGTGAGTGATGTGCGAATATTAGGACAGAAAAAACCATCCATGCGAATATGGATAAATCCTGATAAGCTTAATGCACATAATATTTCTTTCAGTGATATAAGAACAACATTGGATAAAGAAAATGTTGAGATACCATCAGGAAAATTATATGGGAATACAACAGAATTAACGATTCGTGCCCTTGGTAAATTAGTTACAGAAGATGATTTTAATAATCTGATCTTAAGAGAAGATTCTACAGGCATCATTCTTTTAAAAGATGTGGCAAAGGTTGAGCTTGGTCCTGAGAATGATGAATTCAGCTGGAAACTGAATGGCGTAAATGCAATAGGGCTGGCCATTACACCACAACCAGGAGCAAATTATATTAGAATAGCAGATGAATTTTATAAACGTGTTGATGCTGTTGTAAAATCACAAAAAGGAGATTTTGAATTAACTACATTGATTGATAATACCGCTAATGTTCGTAAAAGTATTCACGAAGTTGCAGAAACTTTATTGATCTCTTTCAGCCTGGTGGTTTTAGTTATCTTCTTTTTCTTTCGCAATATTTTAATTGCAATACGACCATTGATCGATATACCTATTTCGTTGATCGCCACCTTTTTTATCATGTACATCTGTGGGTTCAGTATTAATATTTTAACCCTTTTAGCTATTGTATTAGCAACTGGTTTGGTGGTAGATGATGGTATAGTGGTTACAGAAAATATATTTAGAAAATTAGAGCAAGGGTTACCCATACGTAAAGCGGCCTTGGAAGGAAGTAAAGAAATATTCTTTGCAGTAATTTCTACTTCGATCACACTTGCCGTTGTTTTTTTACCGGTGATATTTTTACAGGGATTTGTGGGAAGCCTATTTAGAGAATTTGGAATTGTTGTTGCAGCAGCGGTATTGATATCGGCATTTGTGTCACTAACGATAACGCCTGTACTAAATGTTGTCTTAAACAGAAAGAATGCAAGTCATGGAAAATTTTATGAAAAGACCGAGCCATTTTTTAAAGGAATGGAAAATGGCTACAAACGTTGGTTAGCGGGGTTTCTTAAAGTAAGATGGATGGCTTGGGTGATAATAGCAGTATGTGGTGGGATGCTATATTTTTTTATGAACAATATTCAAAGCGAACTGGCGCCAATGGAAGACAAGAGTACCATTCGTTTTCAGATACTCGGCCCTGAAGGAGCAAGTTATGGTTACATGGTTGATGTAGGAGATAGGCTTATAAATTTTTTGGGTGATTCAATTCCGGAAAAAGATTTTGTATTTGCAGCCGTGCCGGGTTTTGGCGGTGGTGGAGTTAATAGTGGTACAGCAAGGTTAAAAATGGTTCAACCCGAAGATAGAGAACGTAGTCAATTTGATATCGCAAAAGATCTTGCAAAAAAATTAAATCGTTTTAACCAGGTAAGAATATCTGCAGTTCAGGAACAAACTATTTCTGTAGGATTGGGTTCAAGAGGATCTTTGCCAGTTCAATTCATTTTACAAAATTTAGATTTTGAAAAATTAAAGGAGATCATTCCTAAATTTTTAGAAGAAGCAAGAAAAGATCCTACGTTTGTTTCACAATCAGTGGATGTAAATTTAAAATTCAACAAACCGGAATTACAACTTACTATTGATAGAATAAAAGCAAAGGATCTTGGCCTTAGCATTAGTGATGTTGCAGATGTTGTACAAAGCGCTTTCAGCGGTAGGAGGCTGGCGTATTTTATCATGAATGGAAAGCAATACCAGGTAATATCTCAAGTAGAATATAAAGATAGACAGGCACCAAAGGATATTGCTAATTTATATGTTCGTAACAACCGAGGAGAAAATATTCCATTGACCGCTGTGGTAAAAATGGAAGAAAGTTCTAATCCTCCAACCTTATACCATTTCAATCGTTTTAAAGCCGCTACTATACAGGCTGCTTTGGCGGAAGGTAAAACAATAGGCGACGGCGTAAAAGCTATGCAGGCAATTGGTCAGCGGCTATTAGATGAATCTTTTCAAACAGCATTGAATGGTCCATCAAGAGATTATGCAGAGAGTAGCAGTAACACAAGCTTTGCTTTTATTTTAGCTTTGATATTGATCTACCTGGTGCTGGCGGCACAGTTTGAAAGTTTCAGAGATCCATTCACTATTATGTTTACAGTCCCTTTGGCATTAGCGGGAGCATTGCTTAGCTTATGGATATTCGATCAGACGATCAATATTTTTTCACAAATTGGTATGATCATGTTGATAGGGTTGGTTACCAAAAATGGTATTTTAATTGTGGAATTTGCTAATAAAAAACGTGAGATAGGGTTGAATAAAAAACAAGCAGTACTGGAAGCTGCACAACAACGGCTTCGTCCTATATTGATGACGAGTCTTGCAACTGCATTAGGTGCATTACCAATTGCACTGAGCTTAGGCGCAGCAAGTACAAGTCGTATTCCTTTAGGTATTGTGATCGTTGGGGGCATTATTTTTTCATTGATACTTACTTTATTTGTTATACCGGCAGTGTACACCTACATCAGTGGTAAACATGAGCCAAAAAAAGTATCAGTAACAGATTAATACAAAATAGATGAAGCATTTACTGTTCATATTTTCAATATTTTTTATTGCGAATGCAAGCGCTCAAAATTTATCATTGCAGGAAGCGATCAATATTGCACTCAAAAATAATTTTGATATTCAGATAGCAAAGAATGAAGTTGAGATCAATAAGATCAATAACCATATTGGTGTTGCTGGAGGTTTGCCAACAGTAACAGCTACAGCTACTGACCAGCAAAGTATTACAAACGTAAATCAGAAATTAAATACCGGTACAGAAATAAGACGCAATGGTGCCAGTGCCAATGCACTGAATGCAAATGTTACGGGTAGCTTATTGTTGTATAATGGCTTTAGGGTAATTGCTACAAAAGAAAGATTGGAAGAATTAGAAAAACAAAGTGAACAATTATTGAATGCTCAAATTCAAAACACCATTGCAGCTGTAATGCTTGGTTACTATGAAGTAGTACGTCAACAAAGTTCTATGAAAACATTGCAGCAAAGCATTGATCTTTCAAAAAAACAATTAGAGTTATTTCAGATAAGAAAGGAAGTAGGATTGGCAAATAATGCAGATATTTTTCAATCTCAAATAGATCTAAATACAAGGCTGCAGGATATGCAGGCGCAACAATTAATAGTTGCACAAACAAAGACTGACCTGCTTAATTTGCTTGAAATAAAATCCGATTCTTTGATCAATATAACAGACACGATCATAGTCGATACAAATATATTGTTACCCGATGTTTTGGCAAGTGTAAATAATCATCCTCAAATATTGTCTTTGGATTATCAGATAAAGATCAATGAATTGATAGAAAAAGAAACTGCATCATTACGCAAACCTTCATTGAGAGCAAATACCGGTGTAAATTTTGGAAGAACACAAAGTGGCGCGGGACAATTGTTGCTAAATCAAAACTATGGTCCCTTTGTAGGACTAAGTCTTTCTGTTCCTATTTATAGTGGTGGAGCAATCAGGAGGCAGGAAAGAGTTGCAGGCATTAATACGCAAAATGCAAAATTGCAAAAAGAAAATACTATTACTGATTATCAGGCATTAACTATAAAAACTTTCCAGGCTTATACGAATAGTCTTGAACAATTAAAAATGCAGCAGGAAACATATAAGTTATCTCAGCAATTGGTTGATCTTTCTTTACAACGTTTTCAATTAGCAGCGGCAACTATCATAGAAGTACGTGAAGCACAAAAAAGTTTTGAAGATGCAGGCTTCCGTTTGGTTAATTTAAGTTACGCTGCAAAAATTGCAGAGATAGAATTAAAAAGAATAAGCAATACCTTAGGAAATTAGTTTCAAATTTTCGATCTGTTTTTTCAACTGACTTATTTACAATATTTTTGAAAGATATTTAAACTCATTATTTGAAACTTCCTTCAGCGTTTATACAATCTTTGCAAAATATTCAAGGCTTCGATCAAGCAGCCTTTGAAGAAGTGCATCAATCCGGCGAACAGATTACTTCTATAAGAGTCAACCGATTTAAAGAGATCGTACATCGTACATCAAACATCGTAAGCGTGCCTTGGAGCTCTTCAGGTTATTATTTACCAGAACGGCCTTCTTTTACTTTAGATCCATTGTTTCATGCTGGCGCATATTATGTACAGGAGGCCAGTAGTATGTTTCTAGAACAGGCTATTGTACAATCTACTGACTTGTCACAACCAATTAAAGTTTTAGATCTTTGTGCTGCTCCGGGAGGAAAGTCTACGTTGATCCAATCTTTAATATCCAATAAAAGTTTATTGGTAAGCAATGAGGTGATCAAGAGCAGGGTAAATATTTTATCAGAAAATATTACAAAATGGGGAGTGGCCAATGTTGTTGTGACAAACAATGATCCAAAAGATTTTCAACGATTAGCTGATTTTTTTGATCTGATCGTTGTGGATGCACCTTGCAGTGGGAGTGGGCTTTTTAGAAAAGATCCTTTAGCCATCAATGAATGGAGTGAACAAAACGTTGAACTTTGTAGTCAGCGTCAACAAAGGATCTTAGCAGATATTTTACCCGCACTCAAACCGGGAGGTGTACTTATTTATTCTACATGTTCTTACTCCAAAACAGAAGACGAAGAAATAACAGATTGGCTGATAGAAAATTATCAATTGACATCTGTCAATTTTAAATTAGATAATAATTGGAATATTGTTGAAACTTTATCTCCTGAAAAAAAAGGGTATGGTTATCGTTTCTATCCTGATAAGGTAAAAGGAGAAGGTTTTTTTATCTCAGCATTTCAAAAACCCAAAAATGAAATGGATGAGATATTTGTGAAGCCACTAAAAATTAGATCAGAAAGATTATCAACAAAAGAAATAGAAGTAGTAAAACCTTTTCTAAAAGATGTTGATGAATATTTTTTCATAAAACAAAATGAAGAAGCTGTAGCTATACCGCTTTATTTAGAAAAAGGGCTTGGCAGGCTTCAGGCATCTTTGTACATTAAAAAAGCTGGGGTAAAATTAGGGTCTGTTATAAGAGAAGAATTAATTCCTGATCATGAACTTGCCGTAAGCACAATTTATAATAATGCAATTCCATCCATTGAAGTAGATAAAGAAACAGCTTTGCAATATTTACGCAGGCAGGAGATAAAGGTTAATGCCGAAAAAAAGGGTTGGGCCCTGCTCACATATAATTCACTTTCATTGGGTTGGGTAAAAGTTTTACCCAACAGGGTGAATAACTATTATCCGGCTAACTGGCGTATTCTTAACAAATAACGGTGCAACTAACCAACAAATTTTTGCATCTTTGCAGTAGAACTATAAATTAAAATATGAAACGTTTTCTCACTATACTTTTTTGTTTGCCATTATTTGCATTGGCGCAAAAAACAGAATACACTACACACACTGTTGGACCAAAAGAAAGCCTTACAAGCATTGGCCGCATGTATAATATTAATGGAAGGGAATTAGCCAACCTTAATAATATTGAGTATGAAAAAGGGTTGTCTTTGGGGCAGGTTTTAAAAGTACCTAAAGTTTCCGGTGTCAAAGCTACACCTGCTCCTGTTGTAAAAGCTGAGCCTGTTGTTGTAAAGAAAGAAGAACCCGTTAAAACAGTTGTAAAAACGAATGAAAATGGTACTCCTATTTATCATACCGTAGCACCAAAAGAAACATTGTATGGAATAAGTGTAAAATATGGCAAAGTGCCTATTGCAGATATAAAGAGATGGAATAACATTACAACCGATGGATTAAGCGAAGGGGCAACAATAATTGTGGGATATACAAATACTCCGAACAATTCAGTTAAAGCAACTCCTCCAAAACCAGCTCCAGTTGTTGTAAAAGAAACACCGGCTCCGGTTCAGGAAACTAAACCTACACCTGTTGTTGTAAAAAAAGAAGAGCCTATTGTAACCAAAACTGTTGCAAGTGAGAATACCGGTAGAAATTTCAGTGGCGGTTCATTTAAGTCAGTATACAATACGCAGACGAAAAATAAAAATGCAACAAATGAAAATGGAATAGTAGGTGTGTTTAAAAGTACTAGTGGATGGGAAGATGGAAAATATTATTGTCTGCACAATACAGCGGTACAAGGCACAATAGTGAAAGTAACCAATCCTGCAACAGGCAAAACCATTTATGCAAAAGTATTAGACGTAATACCTGACATCAAACAAAATACAGGGTTAGTGATGAGGTTGAGCAATGCAGCAGCAGATGAATTGGGGATAGGCGATAGCAAATTTGAAGGGACCCTTTCTTATTCAAAATAATTTTCTTTAAACTTTATAACAGGCAGTATTTTTAAAAGATATACTGCCTTTTTTATTTATGAACACAGCCTTTTTAAATATATCTACAATAATTAAGCATAGAAGGAGTATCAAGCCCACAGCAATGAATGGTAACATCATTCCAGATGAACAGATCACTCAATTATTGGAATTAGCAGATTGGGCCCCAACACATGGCAACACAGAGCCCTGGAGGTTTATTGTTTATGCAGAAGAAGGGGTAAAAGCATTTTCAAAAGACCATGCTGAATTATATAAAGCCAATACTGCTGAAGAGAAATTTTTAAAAGCAAATTACGATAAGCTTTTGCAGAATGGCGATAAGGTTTCACATATTATTCTTGTAATTATGCAGCGAGGTAATTTGCCAAAGATCCCTTCAATAGAAGAGATAAGTGCTGTATCTACTGCTGTGCAAAATATGTTGTTAGGAGCTACAGCATTAGGTATTGCTACATTATGGTCCACCGGAGGAATGATCCATAGCCAGGCAATGAAAGATCAATATAAATTAAGAGAAGAAGATATAATGATTGGCCAGATTTTTTTAGGTTATACTGATGCTCAGCCATCGGGAAGAAGAGTAATTCCAATAACAGAAAAAGTGAAGTGGGTTAGATGATCTTTATCCCTTCAGTAAAATGATAACCTCTTAAAAAATCTTCAATACTCATTTTCTTTTTACCTTCTAACTGAATTTCCTTTAAAGATAAATAACCATCAGCGCACCTGAATTTCAGGAAGGTTTTTTTATCAGTTATAACAGGTGCTGATATTGAATCAAGTTCGACCGTTGCAGAAAATATTTTTAATTTCTTTTCATCTAAAAAAGTGAAAGCAGCAGGGTAGGGAGACAAGCCACGGATGAGATTGTACACTTCATTGCATGATCTATTCCAATCTATTTTACAGGTTTCGGTAAAGATCTTTGGTGCATGAGGAGGTTGTTCGTCGTTCAGATCTTGAGGTTTTTCTTCTAAAGTATCTGAGCTTAATCCTCGAACTGTTTTAACCAATAATACTGCACCAATCGCTTTCATTTCATCATGAAGTTCGCCTGCAGTCTCATTATCACGTATTGTAATTTTTTGCTGCAGTAAAATATCTCCGGTATCAATTTCATGCTTCAGTTTAAAGGTTGTTACTCCAGTTTCTTTTTCTCCATTGATAATTGCCCAGTTAATAGGAGCAGCGCCTCTGTATTTTGGAAGTAATGAACCATGTACATTGATAGTTCCCATTGGTGGCATATTCCAGACTACTTCAGGTAACATTCTGAATGCAACTACAATTTGAAGGTCAGCATTCAAAGCTTTTAACTCATTTAAAAATTCTGGACTTTTTAATTTTTCCGGTTGTAAAATATGCAGGCTATTCTCAACAGCGTATTTTTTTACAGCACTTTGTTGGAGTTGCATGCCACGTCCTGCTGGCTTATCAGGTGAAGTAAGTACACCCACAATATTGCATCCTGCTTTAACCAAAGCATCTAATGATGCAACAGCAAATTCAGGGGTGCCCATAAAAACAATTCTTAATTCAGTTAGTTCCATTAGTTGATTACTCGAAATCTTTATACAACAAATATTTTTTCCTGATCTTTTTAAATTTGAGCAAAGCCGGTTGCCAGGTTGCTCTAATGGCCCATTCACTTTTTCCTGCTTTAATTTGTTTCATCAAACTATCGTTACCTGCAAGTTTGTTGAAGAAATTATTTTTCAAAAAGAAACTGTCTTTGCCAGGAAATAATTTATATGCATCTAATACATATTTCAACTGAATTTTTTTATTCAGCGTTTTTAAAACTTCTTCGTTAGTGCCGCTAATATTCCAGCCATAACATACTTCATTGAAACATTTGCTGCTCTTGGCACCGGCATTTGGTTTTGGCGTAAAGCTATACAATGTTTTGGGTAAAGTAGGATGACCAAAAATGAGGAATGGTTTATCTGTTCCTCTTCCCTCACTCATAACTGTTCCTTCAAAAAAGCAAGTTGATGGGTAGGCATAGATGCTTTGCATCTCTTTTAAATTGGGAGAAGGGTTTGCCGGTAAGGTATACAGTGATTGATGTGTGTAATTTTTGCAGGTAATGATCTGCATGTTCAAACCTTTCGGGGCAGCACTATTAGTGTCTATTTCATTATCCATATACACCGTATACTTCCTTTTCCCATCTACATCAATTTTTTGAAAATCATATTTACAATTCTCAACCCAATTTTCAGCAACTAACATATAAGCATACTCGCCAATTGTCATTCCGTAAACGATGGGTACTGGCTGCATACCAACAAAGCTTTTAAATTTTTTATCCAATACAGGACCATCTACATAAAATCCATTCGGATTTGGTCTGTCCAGTATCACCAATTCTTTGCCATTTTCTACAGCAGCGGCTATATAATATTCAAGAGAAGAGATAAATGTATAAAAACGAATACCCACATCCTGTATATCAAATAACATTACGTCCACATTCTTAAGATCTTTTTCAGTAGGTTTTTTATGATCTCCATATAAACTGATCACTTTTATACCGGTTTTTTTATCGACAGTATTATCAATATGTTCACCGGCATCTGCAGTACCTCTGAAACCATGCTCAGGCGCAAATATTTTTACAATCTTCACACCTCTTTTTATTAAAGTATCTACCAAATGCGATTTTTTTACCATGCTGGTTTGATTAGCAAAAACTGCAACCGACTTACCTTTTAAAAGCGGTAAATAAATATCCATTCTGTCTGCACCCGGAGCTATATTATTTTGTGCATTACCGTTTAATCCGATGATTATCAATAAAAAGAATAAAAATGATACTTGCTTCATGTAGCAAATGTCACTAAAAATTTCAATTCAATTAGCTATTTATCATTTACTTTGCAATTCATTTATTCACCTTCAGGCTCCGTGTGGAGTTAGAAGCAAAAAAAAATTTATGCAAGCAAAAAATGGAGATGCAGTTTCAGTGCATTACACAGGGAAATTAGTTTCCGGAGAACAATTTGATTCTTCTGTTGGAAGAGAGCCTTTGGCTTTTACAGTTGGTGCCGGACAAATGATCAAAGGGTTTGATGCCGCTATACCAGGTATGGAAGTGGGAGATAAAAAAACGATTAATATTCCTGCAGCAGAGGCTTACGGAGAAAAAGATCCTCAAGCTATCATTGAATTTCCAAAAGAAAATGTTCCTGCAGATATGAAATTAGAAGCAGGCATGCCTTTGACATTGAGCAATCAATACGGTCAACCGGTACCTGTTGTTGTAGTTGAAGTAAAAGATGATGTGATCGTTTTAGACGCAAACCATCATTTAGCAGGACAAGAGTTGATATTTGATATTGAGTTAGTTTCTATTAACTAAAAACTAAAAAATAAAAATTAAAAATGGGCAGTTTGCGAAAGCAAGCTGCCTTTTGTTTACAAGCCTGCCAATTTTTCGTTTTTCATTTCTCGTTTTTCATTCCTTAAATTCGTGTTTTAAAATTTATATATTCATGATTTACATCAGTCCCGATAATGTAGCAGAACGTTTCATGCGTTATGTTCAGATAGATACACAAAGTGATCCTACAAGTGTTACTCATCCATCTTCTGCAAAACAAAAAGACCTCAGCAAACTATTGCAACGGGAATTGTTGGCAATGGGTATTATGGATGCAACTACAGATGAGTACGGGTATGTGTATGCAACTATTCCATCTAACAGTGATAAAAAGAATATTCCTACAATTTGTTTTTGTTCTCATGTAGATACAGCCCCCGATTGCAGTGGCACTAATGTTAGACCTATCCATCACCGTTATTATGATGGAAAAGATATTATGCTGCCCGATGATCCTGCACAGGTATTATCAGCGGAAAGATCACCTTATTTAAAAGAACATATCAATCATGGTGTTATAACTGCAAGTGGATTGACATTATTAGGCGCAGATGATAAAAGCGGTATTGCAGCTATAATGGAAGGAGCCTTTTTCTTCATTCAAAATCCTGCAATAAAACATGGAGATATAAAAATATTATTTACGCCTGATGAAGAAGTAGGACAAGGCACTGCAAAATTAGACATGCAAAAGCTTGGAGCTAAATTTGGCTATACGCTTGATGGCGGAGAAGCAGGCTGTTTGGAAGATGAGACATTTAGTGCCGATGGTGCTACTATAACAATTGAAGGAGTGATCGTTCATCCTGGCTATGCAAAAAATAAATTAGTAAATGCTTTAAAAATTGCCGGAGCTGTTTTAGATGCATTACCAAAAAATGAATGGAGTCCGGAAACAACGGCGGAAAGACAAGGATTTATTCATCCAGTTGCAGTAAATGGAATTGCAGAAAAAGCCACCATTGATTTTATTGTAAGAAATTTTGATACAGCTACTTTACAATTGCATCATGATCGACTTAAAAAAATTGCAGCAGAAGTTGTTGCAAAATATCCTGGTGCAGCAATGCATTATGTTGCAAAAGAACAATACCGAAATATGAAAGAAGTGCTGGATAAAAATCCGCAAGTGGTAACTTATGCAAAAGAAGCGATTGAAAGAACAGGGCTTAAAGTAATAACAGAAAGTATACGTGGAGGTACAGATGGAAGCAGGTTAAGCTTTATGGGATTGCCTTGTCCGAATATTTTTACAGGTATGCAAAACATTCATAGCAAGCTGGAATGGATAGGCACAAAAGATATGGCAAAAGCTGCTGAAACAATTGTGCATTTAAGTATGATATGGGAAGAAAAAAGCTAAAATCTGCAATTGATATGCTAATAAAAGTTGTTCGTAACTATTTGCCTTAAAATATTTTATAAATGCGAAAATAAAAGTAGCTTTAAGTATCCCCTTTAAATAAAAGTACCATGAAAACAAATATTTTATTACTCCTCAGTCTATTCATTACCGGTAAAATATTTTCTCAAACAGGCAATGTAGGAATAGGGACCTCAACACCTATTTTTCCTTTAACGCTTGAAAAAAATGGGATAGGATTTGCTCAAGAAAGTGGTACAATAAAACCTGTGCGAATAGGTTTTTATACTGATAGCACAGCTGGTTCTGCATATGTACAAACCCATTCTAAACATAATCTTCGTTTTGCGACAGCCAATTTATCTACTCAAATGTTATTAGACACATTGGGAAATGTAGGAATTGGTATTACTGCCCCTGCTCAACGATTGGATGTGAATGGCGCAATAAAGATCGGCAATACCACTTCAGCGGTAAAAGGCTCTATCAGATATTCACAAGCAGATTCAAGTCTGGAAGTGTACGATAATACCCGGTGGAAATCTTTAATAAATAATTTTGATAAGGTTGGAGATGTCGGAAGTGGCTATCCAATGTCCTTTACTTCTATGACAAGAAATCAGTTGGTGCTAATTCCTGATTTAAATTATACCGTAAAAAAAAGTGGTAACTATTTAATTACGCTGGCTGCAAGAGGCACCGGGTATGCAGAATTTAATAACTTAAATAGTTTTACAGATGATAGGGTCGATTACGAAGGAGAACTGCGTATCACCATTAACGGCGACCCGATATCAAGTGTATTCCTCAACAAAAATTTCTTTTATTCCCGTAATGTCCCGGGCAATGCAGGTTCTAACCCTCCCAATATTTATTTTAATGATGATGGTGAAAAAACAACCATTCAGTATTTAACTGCAGGCACAATTTTATCAGCGTATGCATTGGTCACACAAGCTGTTGGAGCGAATGCTCCTGTGCAGGTGCAATCATGGAATATGAAAGCACAAGTGAAATATATATTGCTGAATTAGGGGTACAAAAAATAATTTTCATGCCAGCCTTAGTTTTTCATATCATCATCGTTGTGTCACTCACTTATACTGTATACCATTGTGCAACTTTTATCTAAGCGACTTTGTGTGAAATTTCGCTACAATAAAAGCCCAATAAAAAACCAAATGTACAAGAGTGGTTATTTATTTCTTTTTACTAAATGAAATAAATAACTAACAATTGTTGCCAATGAAGTACTACAAAGATTTTCCGTTGGGTACATAAAAAAAATATTATCTTCATCGAAATTATACAACTATGGAATTTTTAAAAGATTATTGGTGGCTCATAATACTCATCCTGGCTTTTTTTGGATGTTTTGTAACCATTCAACAGGGATTAATTGGTGTCGTTACCATGTTTGGTAAATACCGCCGCATCATGCGTCCGGGATTGAATTTTAAAATTCCTTTTTTGGAACAGATCTTCAAAAAAGTAAGTATCCAAAACCGCTCGGTTGAGTTAGAGTTTCAGGCTGTAACAGTTGATCAGGCAAATGTTTATTTTAAATCAATGTTATTGTATTCTGTTCAAAACGAACAGGAAGAAACCATTCAAAAAGTTGCGTTTAAATTTATCAGTGATAAAGACCTTATGCAAGCATTGATACGCACTGTAGAAGGAAGTATCCGTGCCTTTGTATCTACAAAAAAACAGGCGGAAGTATTAAATGTACGTCGGGACATTGTAGAAAATGTAAAAGAACAAGTAGACGTTGCTTTAGAAGGCTGGGGTTATCATTTGCAGGATCTGCAAATTAATGATATCACTTTTGATGAAGCGATCATACAAAGTATGAGTAAAGTGGTGGCAAGTAATAACTTGAAAGCTGCTGCAGAAAATGAAGGACAGGCTTTATTGATCACTAAAACAAAAGCAGCAGAAGCAGAAGGTAACTCAATTAAAATTTCTGCAGAAGCAGAAAAACAAGCGGCTCAGTTACGTGGGCAAGGTGTTGCGTTATTCCGTGAAGAAGTTGCCCGTGGTATGAGCCAGGCTGCTTCAGAAATGAAACAAGCTAATTTAGATACCAATGTAATTCTCTTTAGTATGTGGGTAGAGGCTATCAAGAACTTTGCTGAATATGGAAAAGGCAATGTGATATTTTTAGATGGCGGTAGTGATGGAATGGAAAAAACCATGAAGCAGATAATGGCTATGCAGCAAATGGACACAAACGAAAAGAATAAAGTTTAAGTAACTGATAAAAGCCCCGAACTACGGGGCTTTTTTATTCTTAACATTTTTTTATGCCCTTCAATTACGTTGTTTGCATTTAGTAATTCAACTTACAAACCAATTGGCATAATTATCGTATAACTCACAATAGAAACAATTACTTTTGCAAAAATCATTTATTCATGTTTGATATTTTTCTACAACTAGATTCTCTTACTACAGTCACAAAAATTGCTGAAACTAAAGAAAGTGCCTGGAGCCTGCTTAGTAAAGGTGGTCCTTTGATGATACCGTTGGGAATTTTATTTGCTTTGTCAATCTTTGTATTTATTGAAAGATTGTTAGCGATCAGGAAAGCAAGTAAGATAGAAGACAATTTCATGAATATTATAAGGGATAATATTATTACAGGTAATGTAACTGCTGCAAGAAGTCTTGCAAAAAATACTGATAACCCTGTTGCAAGAATGATCGATAAAGGATTACAAAGAATAGGGAAGCCTATTGATGCTATAGAAAAAAGCATGGATAATGTAGGCAAATTGGAAATGTATAAAATGGAAAAGAACCTTTCTATACTTTCTGTTATTTCACGTATAGCACCTTTATTTGGATTTGTGGGTACGATCGTAGGGCTTGTTTTACTCTTGAAAGAATTTGCAACGATCAGCAATCCATCTGTAAGCCAGATAGCAGATGCGATGTACATTAAGTTGATAACATCTGCAAGTGGATTGATCATCGGTATGCTGGCTTATCTTGGCTACAGCTATCTAGATACACAGATAAACAGAACAGCTAACAGAATGGAAGCAGCAAGTAGTGAGTTTATTGATATTTTGCAAGAGCCAACAAGGTAATTAAAAGTGAAAAATGAATAATGAAAAATGTTTTCGAATTGAGGTTTTAATTATTCATTTTTAGTTTTTAATTTTTAATTAATTAAAATGAGTTTAAGAAAAAATAGATTAAGAGATAATCATACTGAAGTGGATGCAGGTCCGCTGAATGATATCCTGTTTATATTACTGATGTTCTTTTTGATGATATCTACTTTGGCTAATCCAAATGTGATCAAGATGAGTGTACCAAGAGCTAAAAGCGATACTAAAACAAAACAAAGTGTTGTGGTGAGTGTTGATAAGAATAAAAATGTTTTTGTTGGAGCAAAACAAGTCCAGATGGATTCACTTGAATCTGCATTAAAAAAATACATCAATGAAGGGGATAGTATCAAGCCGGCGGTTGTTATCAATGCAGACTCTTCTTCTGCCTGGGGTGAAATTGTAAAAGTAATGAAAGTGGCCCGTCACTTGGGAGCTACAACATCAGCTACTGTTAGCGGAACTGAGTAGCCGCCATTATCATTCTATCTTTTCCGGAAATATCTTTTTTGATGATAACTTCCTTGAACATTTTTGCAAATGCTGCTGCTGTTGATTCTCCAAAATTTTCATGTATCTCTACAAAGATCTTTCCATCTGGATTTAGATGATCTTTTGCAAAAGCTATGATCTTTTCATAAAATAATAACGGAGCATTGTTTGGAACAAATAAAGCGGTATCTGGCTCATGTTCAGTTACATTTTTATCCAGTATTGCTTTTTCATTTATTGGTATATAAGGCGGATTGCTAACGATCGCATCAAATAATGGAAGATCACTCCATTTGTTTTCATCCAAAAAATCGATCTGTTTAAAATTGATCATTGCCTCATTTATTACAGCATTTTCTTTAGCAATATTTAAAGCATCTTCGCTTACATCGATTGCAGTTATTTCAGCAGAAGGTAGTTTTTTCTTTACAGCAATAGCAATACATCCGCTACCAGTGCCAATATCAATAATATTTACGATTTTGGATTTACGATGTACGATTTCATTCTCATCGTTATTTACATCGTAAATCGTAGATCGTACTTCGTCAATAACAAGTTTTACTAATTCTTCAGTCTCAGGCCTCGGTATCAGCACATGTTCATTCACAAAAAATTTCATATTACAAAACCAGGCCTCTCCTAAAACATATTGTACAGGAATATGACTAAGTAATTTTTCTAATGCAACTTGTAATTGTAGAGCACTGTTGGTGTCAGGTATTTTTTCAGGAGAAATTATGACATCAGTTTTTTTTACACCAGCGATCTTTTCAAATATCATATCTGTTATAGCTGCACTTTCATTGCTGCTGTAGATATTTTGCAATTGTTGAATAAAATTCCTGTGTAATTCTTTAATTGTCATCTAGGCAAACATAGCTTATTTTTGAATGATGACAATACACGAAAAATACATGCACCGTTGTCTCGATCTGGCAACGAGAGGAGCAGGTAATGTTGCTCCAAACCCAATGGTGGGAGCAGTTTTGGTGTATGATGATGTAATTATCGGTGAAGGGTATCACCTGCAATATGGTGGTCCACATGCAGAAGTTAATTGCATTAATAGTGTCAGCGAAAATGATAAAAAAAATATCTCACGGAGTACAATGTATGTTTCTCTTGAACCTTGTTCTCATTTTGGAAAAACACCCCCATGTGCTGATCTGATCATCGAAAAAAATATCCCATCGGTTGTAATAGGATGCTCAGATATATATAAAGAAGTATCAGGAAAGGGGATAGAAAAATTAAGACAAGCGGGCATTTCTGTTGAAGTCGGTATTTTAGAGAAAGAAGCTATTGCATTGAACAAACGTTTTTTTATTTTCCATGAAAAACAACGACCATATATTATTTTAAAATGGGCACAAAGTGCGAATGAAAAAATAGCTAATGGTGACTATACAAGTGTAGCAATAAGCAATGAGCAAACTAATAAACGGGTGCATAAATGGAGGAGCGAAGAAGCGGCTATTTTAGTTGGCACCAATACAGCAAGACATGACAATCCTTCATTAACTACAAGACTTTGGGAGGGGAATAATCCAACGAGAGTTGTCATAGATAAAAAACTTTCTTTACCGGAAACTTTACATCTGTTTGATAACAGCATTAAAACAATTGTATTTAATACGATCAAAGAGGAGGTGAAAGGAAATATGTCTTTTTATAAAATAGAAGATAACGTTGATCTTATAGAACAAATATTAAACATTTTATACCACCAGAATATCCAGAGTATTATCATCGAAGGAGGAACTAAAACGCTGCAATCATTCATAAATAAAGGCCTTTGGGATGAAGCAAGAATAATTACTAATCAGGAATTGATAATTGAAAATGGTATTGCCTCGCCAATATTTTCATCTTCCAATATCTTTACAACCGAAAAAATTCTTTCGGACAAAATAGAATTTTATAAAAATTGACATTCATCAACGATAAAACATTTTACCAAACCATCGATAAGCTGGCTACCGCAGAATTCAAAGACAGGGGTAGTAAATTTATTGCGTATGCTTTTCCTATCAACACAGTTGATGAGTTCAAAAAATTTATTCAGCAATTGAAAAAGGAGCATGCAAAAGCAATTCATTTTTGTTTTGCTTATCGGTTGGGCATAGATGGAAATAATTTTAGAACAAGTGATGATGGCGAGCCTTCAGGTACTGCAGGCAAACCTATATTAGGACAGATAGATAGCAAAGAAATAATAAATGTGGCTGTTGTAGTGATAAGATATTGGGGAGGGACATTGTTAGGTGTTCCCGGTTTGATCAATGCTTACAAAACAACTACTTCTCTTGCATTGCAAATGGTACCGATCATTCAAAAACAAATTGAGGTCAATTATGAGATCCAGTTTGATTATACCCAGATGAATGATATAATGATGATCATGAAAAAATACAATTGTACTGTACTGAGCCAGGAACTGCAATTATTTTGTTCTATAAAAGTTGGTATTCCTATCAATAGGAATACAGAAGTATTATATCAATTGAAAGAATTACAAAACCTCGAGATAAAGAAATGTGATTAGAATCTTGGACAAGGAATACCTTTTCCTTTTTCAACTTTTTGTTGAATGTATATAAGAGAAACTTCTGTTCCCCCTCTGCTGGCAGTTGCTGCTTTTAATCCTGAAATATTTACATCATAACTAAAGCCAAGTCTTAAACTGTTAAACTCCAGCCCAACATAAGGGATCAGTGCATCTTTATACCTCATCCATGCACCTAAGTAAAGATTAGAAGGGCTTTCTTCATTTGAATTGAGCCTGGATGAAATAGCTAAACCTCCAACTATTTCGCTTGCATTATTTTGGTATTGGTAAATAGCTGAAGTATGGATGCCAAGCTGGTCGCTTATTGGAGTAGAATAACCACCATGTAAAGTAAAACGGGGATTCAATAACCATAGTTGATCAATGAAGCCTACAGCTGGTCTGTTAATGTGATAAACAGAGGCACCAACATAATAATTATTTTCTCCGTCAGTAGATCCTGAATATAATAAGCCGGCATTCATATCAAAATAATTCTGTGTGCTTCCATTGGTCAAAACTTCATTGGTAGCGCCGGTAAATCCATTGGCGGTAAGTTGATCTTCAAATTTCAATTTAGTGATATCAAGGTTCATACTACTGTAAGTAGCTTGTATACCTGCACCAAAAGTATTGTAGCCATCTTCGTCTAATGCTTTATGATAGCTTAATGATAAAGAACCATAATTTAATTTTAAAGCATTGTCAGCACTTTGATCGCTTAATCCTGATACACCAATACCTAAAACATCATATTCAGGTAAGGTATTTGGTAATAATCTGAAATCTAAAGAGGCACTTGTAGTAACGTAAGCTTTAGGAATGGAAGGCCATTGATCTCTGTGATTGGCAGCTACACGAAATATACCATCATACTTTCCTGTAAAAGCAGGGTTTAAAGTAAGCGGAGACGCAAAAAATTGCGAAAAATGAGGATCCTGGGCTTTGGCTGAAGTCGTTATTAAAAGGATCAACAAAAATAAAAAGGTACTGTTTCTCATCATTTCCTAAAGTCTGTACTTAAAGATAACAAATTGTTTCAAAAAGCAGGCCGAAAAAGTTAATTAATCTGTAAATTTTAAGCCTAAAAATGCCTTAACTCTGCATTTTTTGACCAAATGCAAGATCTCCGGCATCTCCTAAGCCCGGAACGATATATCCTTTAGCTGTTAATTCATCATCAATATCCCCACACCAGATCGTTGCAGTAGGCTCAGCCCGAAGTACATATTCAATTCCCACCGTACATGCAATAGCACATACTACATGAATTTGCCTCAGCTCGCCTTCTTCTTTTAAAAATTGTATAGCTTTTACCAATGATGCACCCGTAGCGATCATCGGGTCACTCATAATAATTACTTTTCCATCTACCTCCGGGCAACTCATATACTCGATATTTATGTCGAAACTGCCATCAGGCTTATGTTTTCTGTATGCGCTGATAAAAGCATTTTCTCCTTTATCAAAATAGTTAAGCAATCCTGTGTGCATAGCCAATCCTGCTCTAAGGATGGTTGCCAATACCGGTTGCGATTTAAGCATTTTGCAATTAGCGGTACCAAGAGGAGTCTGAATTTCTTCTTCCACCCATTCCATGGTTTTGCTGATCTCATAAGCTGCCACTTCACCAATTCTTTCTAGATTACGGCGAAAACGCATGCGGTCATTCTGAACATCAACATTTCTAAGTTCACTTACCCAGTTACTTACTAAGGAATGTTCTTCGCTGAGATTAATTACCATAAAAATTGCAGTTTTTGTCTACTATATTTACAAATCTATATTTTGCATCTCATAAACTAAAATTTATTTATGATTTATAGGGCAATCGGTATTATGAGCGGTAGTTCATTGGATGGATTGGATATTGCATATGTTATCCTCGAAGAAACCGGCGGTAAATGGAGCTTTGAGATTGCTGCTGCTGCATGTTACCCATATTCAAATGATTGGCATCAGAAACTAAGTAATGCTACGCAACTCTCTGCACTCGATTATCAGTTATTACATACCAGTTATGGTAATTACATTGGTCAGAAAATAAATGAATTCATTGATGCCAATGAACTACATCATAAAGTACATTTGATCGCATCGCATGGCCACACAACTTTTCATTTGCCTGCAAAAAAAACAACTGCTCAGTTAGGGGATGGAGCAGCAATTGCAGCAGTAACAAAATTGCCTGTAGTAAATGAATTGAGGGCTTTAGATGTTGCTTTTGGCGGACAGGGGGCGCCGATAGTACCCATTGGTCAAAAATTATTATTCAATGAATACGATTGCTTTTTAAATATCGGTGGCATTGCAAATATTTCTTTTAAAGATGATGGAAAATATATCGGCTATGATATCTGTCCGGCTAACAGGATATTAAATATGCTTGTAAAAGAAAAGAAATTAGAATATGATGATGGTGGAACGATGGCTGCAAAAGGAAATATCGATAGGGAACTTTTGGAAACACTCAATGGATTAGATTATTACAAAAAGGCGTATCCAAAATCATTGGCCAATAGTTATGGCACAGATATAATTTATCCATTAATAAAAAATGCAGCTCTCTCTACAGAAAATGCATTAAGAACTTATGTTGAACACATCGCTTTTCAACTAGGTGAAGTTTTCAATCATTCAAAATTCAAAACTCCTGATTCAAAATTACTTGTTACAGGTGGTGGCGCATTCAATACTTTTTTGATCGATCGTTTAAAAATGATTTTACCGGACATGGAGATCATAGTTCCCGACAAAAAAATAATTGAATATAAAGAAGCGCTTGTGATGGCTTTGATAGGAGTGTTGCGATGGAGAGAGGAAGTAAATGTATTGTCTTCTGTAACGGGAGCCCAAGAAAATAGTATTGGCGGAGCTTTGTGGTTAGGCAATACTGATTAGTTTAAAACCTCACCCAGCTTTTAAATTGCTACTGTAAGTCGCCCTCTCCTTCAGGAGAGGGCAGTAGACACAATCAGGTTTAACAAGGGGTGAGGTAAAGACCACGTGAGGTTAAAAAAGTTTAACTAATTATTTCAGTTTTATTTATTTTAATTCTATAAAATTTCTCCAATGAAAAAAATATTCAGCCTTATAATTCCTGTAATGATATTAGCAGCCTGCAACAGCAAAACTCAAGATATTAAAGCAGAGCAAGAGAGCTACGAAAAAACAAAAGAAACATTAGAGGAAAAAGAAAAGAAAAACCCTGTGCTATTTTTACAAGCAAGCAGTCGTGATAAAAAGAATTTATGGGGTCAAACAGTTGTAAAAGGCACTGTTACAAACAATGCAAAAGTTTGTACCTACAAAGATGTTGAACTCGAATTATCCTTCTTTAGTAAAACAGGTGCATTTCTGGAAAAAGGAAATGAAACTGTTTATGATGAAATTGCTCCGGGGAAATCAGCAGGCTTTAAAACAAAATATTTTGCACCAAAGGGAACCGATAGTGTTGCGATAAAAATATTAGGTGCTAAGGCTAAGTAATAGCGTTGTCATTTACAAAACTAAACGTATCCCCATCAAACAATCCTTTATCACTCAACTTCAAATGTGGTATAACTAACAAAGCCATAAAAGATAATGTCATAAACGCAGCATTCAAATGACTGCCCAAATCTTCCTTAACCATTTTATCAATAGCAGTATAAGCATCTGCAACTTTATATCCATCTTCATTACTCATCAATCCTGCAACAGGTAAACCTAAAACCATTTCTTTTGTATCGCTTACACTGCTTACACCACCTTGTTCTTTTATTACAAAATTCACTGCCTTGCAAATACTAACATCATCTACGCCAACTGCAATGATATTATGACTGTCATGTGCAACTGTAGATGCAATGGCGCCTTTTTTCAATCCAAAATTCTTTACAAATGATTTTGCAATCACAGCTTGTTTATAACGGTTAACCACAACGATCTTTAAAATATCATTGTCAACATCGCTTACGATAGCCCCATCAAGAACTTTAGGTTTTATTAAAAGTTTGTTAGTGATCAATTGCCCTTCCAATGCCTCTATCACAGGGATCTCTCTTTCATTATTATAAACAATTATAAAATCGGCAGGATTCGTTTCTTTGCAATTGAACTGGTTGATGATGCCACCTTTTTTTGTAGTGATCTTTGATACACCATTTTCTGCAACTAAATTTCCGTCAATATAAGTTTGAGTGATATTAAAATCTTTCAGGTCTTCAGCAACAATAAAATCTGCAGGATCACCAACCCTTAATAAACCTACATTCATTTTATAATGCAATACAGGATTAACGCAAGCTGCCTGCAATATTTTAAAAACATCAATGCCTTTTGCAACAGCTCTTGCACACAATTGATTGATATGGCCTAACACTAAACTATCAGGATGTTTATCATCACTGCAAAACATCATCATTTCATGATTGTCATGCATAAGGTCTATCAATGCTTCAAAGTTTTTTGCAGCACTTCCTTCACGGATAAGGATCTTCATTCCAAATCCTAATTTATCTTCTGCTTCTTCTTTTGTAAAACATTCATGATCGGTACTGATACCTGCATCAATATATTTTTTAGCATCAGCACCTCTTAATCCCGGGGCATGGCCATCAACAGGTTTATTATATTTTTTTGAGAACGCAATTTTTTTCATCACCTCATCATCATTGAACAGCACACCCGGAAAATTCATCATCTCACTTAAATAATAAATATCATCGCTTTGCAAAAGCTTATCTACATCATCAGATAATAAAGCAGCTCCGGCAGTTTCAAAAATAGTAGCAGGCACACAGCTTGGTGCACCAAAATGAAATTTGAAAGGCACAGTCTTTCCATTATCGATCATGAACTGCACACCTTCCATACCACAAACATTGGCTATTTCATGCGGATCACTAATGGTGGCAACCGTTCCATGCACTACAGCCAGTTTGCCAAATTCACTCGGCACAAGCATACTACTTTCTACATGCACATGACTATCCACAAACCCAGGAAGTATATGTGGCTCATTGCCAATTGCAGGTTGTAAATTGTTTATTGCTTTTATCTTCCCATCTTCAACAACTACTTCTCCGTAAAAGATCTCTTTATTAAATATGTCAACTATATTTCCTTTAACTGTAAATGATTTCATTGATCCTTCTTTTTTTCTTAGCTAATAAAAATAGCATTAATTTATTATCTGCAAATTTTAGCCTCACATTTTAAATTTCCTTCATTTGTCGTGTATTTTTTACGCAATTTTGTCAAATCTCCTGAAATCGATAATTTTTTCCCTGTAATCTTCGTACATTCGCACTCGAATTCAAAAAGTTAACCAATCAAATAAGTCAGAAATGAGTACAGTTAAAGTAGCAATTAATGGTTTTGGTCGTATCGGCCGTTTAGTTTTTCGTCAGATATATAACATGCAAGGAATTGACGTTGTAGCGATCAACGATCTTACAAGTCCTGCGGTATTGGCGCATTTATTAAAATACGATAGTGCACAAGGTCGTTTTGATCAAAATGTAACTGCTACAGAAAATTCTATCATTGTTGATGGACATGAAGTTAAAATTTATGCTCAAAAAGATCCTGCACAAATTCCTTGGGGTACACACAATGTAGACGTTGTAATTGAAAGTACAGGGTTCTTTACAGATAAAGCAAAAGCTGAAGCGCATATCGCTGCCGGTGCAAAAAGAGTAGTAATTTCTGCTCCTGCAACTGGTGAATTAAAAACTGTAGTGTTCAATGTGAACCATGCAATATTAGATGGTAGCGAAACAATTATCAGTTGTGCAAGTTGTACAACAAACTGTTTGGCTCCAATGGCTAAAGTATTAAATGATACTTACGGAATTGAAATGGGGATCATGACTACCATTCACGCCTACACGAACGATCAGAACACTTTAGATGCACCGCATCCAAAAGGTGATCTACGTAGAGCAAGAGCTGCTGCTTCTAACATTGTACCAAACAGTACAGGTGCTGCAAAAGCCATCGGTTTAGTATTACCTGAATTAAAAGGTAAATTAGATGGTAGTGCACAAAGGGTACCAACTATCACTGGTTCTCTTACTGAATTAACAAGTGTATTAAATAAAAAAGTAACTGTAGAAGAGATCAATGCTGCAATGAAAGCTGCTTCTAACGAAAGCTTCGGATATACTGAAGATGAAATAGTAAGTTCAGATGTTATCGGAACACATTTCGGAAGCTTGTACGATGCTACACAAACTAAAGTAATGACCATCGGGGATAAACAACTTGTAAAAACTGTTAGCTGGTACGATAATGAAATGAGCTATGTATCTCAATTGGTACGTACTGTTCACCATTTCGCAGGTTTAATAAAATAATTTTTTTGTAACAAGTTGAAGTGCATACATCAACATCGTTGTGTCACTCACTTGTACTTTTTATAGCATTATTCATCGCATTCAATTTTAGGCTTTCTATGAAAATAGAAAGCCTTTTTATTTTGTCTTATCAGAATTTACAGAATTACAGAATTACAGAATGAACAGAATTTTTTATAAGTGTAAACTTTTTCAATTCTAAGAATAGAATTACTAATGTCGAAGTCACAGTAGTACAAATGATGCACATAGCTGAAACCGACAAAGGGGATGTAATCCTTTGTCGGGGCCTTTTTTTGGTTCTTTTTTGGGCAAGCAAAAAAGAACATAACATTAAGCAAAAGCACACCTCATAAAAATGTATATTTGTAAATAAAAATCAAATAATCAAACTAACAAATGAGCAATTTTTCCCCTTACAATTTCAAAGGCTTAAAAGCATTGGTTCGTGTAGACTTTAACGTTCCACTTGATGCTGAATTTAATATTACGGATGATACAAGAATGACTTCAACCATTCCAACTATTAAAAAAATATTGGCTGATGGCGGCAGTGTTATTTTAATGAGCCACTTCGGTCGTCCGAAAGATGGCCCTACTGATAAATATTCTTTAAAACATTTATTAAAACATTTAACTGACCTGTTGAATGTAGATTCAAAAAATAGTACTACAGCACCAATAACAAGAGTTGCTTTTGCAGAGGACTGTATCGGCGAAGAAGCAATAAATAAAGCAAAGGCATTAAAGCCAGGCGAAGTGTTATTATTAGAAAACTTACGTTTTTATAAAGAAGAAGAAAAAGGTGATGAAGCATTTGCTGAAAAATTAAGCAAATTGGGTGATGTATATGTGAACGATGCATTTGGTACAGCACACAGGGCACATGCAAGTACAGCGGTTATTGCCAAATATTTTGCTGCTGATAAAAAAATGTTTGGTCTGTTAATGGAAGGAGAAGTGATAAGTGCAGAAAAAGTATTGCATAATTCGGAAAAACCTTTCGTGGCTATTATCGGAGGCGCTAAAGTTTCTGATAAGATATTGATCATAGAAAATTTATTAGAAAGAGCTACTGATATCATCATTGGTGGTGGTATGGCTTATACTTTTATAAAAGCCCGTGGCGGTAAGATCGGTAACTCACTTTGTGAAGACGATCGTCTACAAACTGCTTTGGATATTTTGGAAAAAGCAAAACAAAAAAATGTAAGCATTCATTTACCGGAAGATTCTGTATTGGCAGATAAATTTGATGCAAATGCAAATACGCAAACTTGTCCAAGCGATCAAATTCCTGATGGTTGGTTAGGATTAGATATCGGACCCAAAGCAGTTGGTATCTTCAGCGAAATAATCAATAAATCAAAAACAATTTTGTGGAATGGCCCGATGGGTGTTTTTGAAATGGAAAAGTTTCAAAATGGTACTAAATCAATTGCACTGGCGGTTGCCGCATCTACTAAAAATGGTGCATTCAGTTTAGTAGGTGGTGGGGATAGCGTTGCTGCTGTTAATCAATTTAACCTGGCAGATCAGGTGAGTTATGTAAGCACAGGTGGCGGCGCAATGTTAGAATATTTTGAGGGTAAAGTATTACCCGGAATCGCAGCAATCAAATAAGTAAATTAGTAAGATTTGAGATCCCTCTTTTTTAGAGGGATTTTTTTTAATGCAAAGAGAATAATTTCAGTTGCAGGAAATTGTATTATAAAATTATTGATTAACTTTCGGCCTCAAACCTTCTCTTATAGAAAGAACTTCTTAACAGTTTCTTTGGATTACCTTTTTACCATTAGTGTAATTAATCATTTGAAACAGAAAGAAAATATTATATTTATCATCTTAACATCAAAAACAAAATAACATGAAACGTTCAGGTTTAATAATCTTAGGTATAGTTGTACTTTTTGCTATATGGGCATTCTCAAGCTACAACGGTTTGGTTGGGCAAGACGAAAAAGTAAATAAGTCTTGGAATGATTTACAGGCATCATATCAAAAACGACTTGATCAAATTGCTCAACAAGTGGAAACCGTTAAGGGTGCTGCTAAATTCGAGCAGGAAACATTAACGAAAGTAATTGAAGCAAGATCAAAAGCTACATCCATCACAATGGAAACCAAAGACGCAACGCCGGAAAATATTGAAAAATTCCGCCAGATGCAGGATCAGGTGAATAGTGAAATGAAAGGAGCTTTAAGCAGACTATTAGTTACTGTAGAGCAATATCCTAATTTGAAAGCAAACGAAAATTTCCAGATGTTACAAAAATCAATTGAGTCTTTAGAAAATGAGGTAGGTGGCGATAGAAAAGCATTCAATGAAGAAGTTCGTGTGTACAATACCAAAGTGCGTTCATTCCCCGCTAATATTATGGCAGGAATATTTGGATTCAAAGTGAAAGAAGGATTTAAAGCTGATGCTGAAGCTTCAAAAAGACCAGAATTTAAGTTGTAATTAATAATGATCAACAAAGAACAAGCTTCTAAAAATAAATCTTGGATAATACTGCTATCTGTCATAGCAGTATTATTGTTATATGGTATTTTTAGTTACAATAAATTGGTTAATCAGGAAGAAAAACTTTCTACTACATGGAATAATTTACAGGTAAGTTATCAAAGAAGATTTGATATGATCCCTCAATTGACACAAGTGGTTAAAGCTTCTTCCGATTATGAAAAAAATACATTGATCAGATTGGCTGAGATACGTGCCCAAAAAGGTGGTGTGATCACTACAGATAATTCGATCGGACAATACCAGGATTTAGAACAGAAACAAGCCGACTTTGCAAATACATTTAATAAAATATTGGCTGTTGTTGAAAGCTATCCTGACATTAAATCCCAACAGAATTATGTGAGGCTTCAGGATCAGATAAAAGGAACAGAAAGACGTATAAAATTTTCAAGAAAGGATTTTAATGATGCTGTAATGAATTATAATACTTACGTTCGGACTTTTCCTTCAAACATAGCAGCAAAGATTTTTGGTTTTAAAATTAAAGAAGGGTTTACTGCAGACATGGGAGCAGATAAAGCACCGGAAATATCATTTAATAAATAAAGCACCGTGGGACTATTTCCTTTTTTTAAAAAGAAAAATTTACTATCATCAGCTGAAGAAGACCTGATAGTAAAAGCTATTAGAGCTGCTGAAAAAAAGACAAGTGGTGAGGTGAGGGTATATGTGGAGAGTCATTGCAGATTTGTTGATCCTGTTGATAGGGCCATGGAAGTCTTCTTCGGATTAAAAATGAATGATACTGATGATCATAATGGAGTGCTGATATACATCGCATTAAAGGATCGGCAATTGGCTATATATGGAGATGAAGGTATACATACAAGGGTTGGGAAAGAATATTGGCAAAATGCTGTTCAGCAAATGCTACAACTCTTTACTAAACATGATCATGTAGGAGGAATATGCCAGACTGTGACAACAATAGGCCAAACTTTAGAAAAAGAATTTCCTTACGAACACAACGATGATAAAAATGAATTGCCGGATAATATTGTATTTGGCAAATAATAACCTGCTTAATGAAATTATTTAAACATATTTTTTTTACCCTGTTTGTTTTTTGTTGTACAAATTTATTTGGACAGCAAAATATCCCCGAACGACCAAATCCACCGAAGCTTGTAAATGATGCACTTGCTCTTCTTACTCATGATCAGCAACTGGCGCTTGAACAAAAATTAGTTGCTTTTGATCAACGCACTTCCACACAAATAGCTATTGTAACAACCAATGATATAGCTGGGATGGACGTAGGAGATTATGCAGTAGAATTAGGGAGAAAATGGGGCGTAGGAAATAAAAATTTTAATAATGGTGTAGTTGTTGTAATTTATAGAAGTCAGGATAATACAAAAAGAAAAGTTTTTATTGCTTCCGGAGAAGGACTTGAAGGCGTGTTGCCTGATTATACTGGTTCCGAAATTGTAAATAATGAAATGATCCCTTTTTTAAAAGGAGGAGATTATTACCAGGCGTTAAATAACGGAACAGATGCGATAATAAAAGCTACTGAAGGAAAATATAAAGCTCCGGAAGGATATGGTAAAAAAAAGGGGTTGTCTTTTGGTAAAATAATTTTGATAATAATTTTGGTAATAGTATTCCTGTCAATTGGTTCAAAAGGTGGAGGCGGCGGTTCCTATATGAGTCGCAGAGGTCATAGAGGTTTTAACGGTCCGGTTATTTGGTTCCCTGGAAGTGGAAGTAGCGGAAGCAGTGGAGGAGGATTTGGAGGCGGTGGTGGCGGCTTCGGCGGTTTCGGTGGCGGTAGTTTTGGGGGTGGTGGAGCAGGAGGGGATTGGTAATATTTTTTTATAAATAGATATAGCATCATTTATTTAAAATGATACAGCTTCAAAAATTAACACCTCAGGATTTCGATACTTTAATAAGTTGGGTAGATACTGCAGAATTATTAATGCAATTTGCCGGTCCGGGTTTTACTTTTCCTTTAACACATCAACAGATAACCTCCTCGGTAAATGATCCTCATCGTTTAGCATTTAAAGTAATTGAAACAACTACAGATGAAATGATAGGACATGCAGAAATTTATCTAAAAGAAAAGTCTGCTTGTTTAGGAAGAATAATCATTGGCGATAAGGATAGGAGAGGAAAAGGAATAGGTCAGGAAATAATGAAACAACTTTTAGAATATTCTTTTTCAAAATTGAATCAAACTAAAGTTGAACTAAATGTTTTTGACTGGAATGCCAACGCTATTAAATGCTATGAGAAATTTGGATTTGAAATAGAAAGAGGAAAAGAAAGAGAGACAAAGATGAATGACGAGATCTGGACGGTGGTCAATATGACATTAGAGAAAGTAAAATGGGAAGATATTAAAAAAAATGGCCGCTGATTGCGGCCATTTTCAATTTATTTTTAGAATGTATATCTAACACCTAAACCACCCCAATCTCCTGCGAAACCGCGGCCTGTGCCAAATTCAAAACTAGGCTGCCAGTCTAAAGAAAGATTCAAAGGTAAATTTTTGAATTTATAATCAATACCAAGTACACCATCTATACCAACATATGCTTTAGTGTCGCCGGCAAATTTGTAAAAACCAACGTGTGCACCTGGACCTATGTACCATTTCAAATTTGATTCAGTATTAAGGTCGCCATGTATTTCATAAAGGCCGGTGATACGTGTACCATTGCCGTTAAAAAAACCTATAAATTCCAAAGCATTTTTGCCATCAATAAATGTTTTTAAAGAAATCCCTGCACCATCCCAGATCTTAACACCTGCTGCAGTTTTATAAGTTAAGCTGTTTGCTGTTTTGTTTTGTGCATTGGTAACTGTTGCTACTAATATCAATGCTACAATAAGTGTACTGATTTTTTTCATGTTCTTGTTGTTTACGTGTTTTATAATTTTTGAATTAAATTATATTGTTTATTTAAGCGAATTTAGTTTAAAACCTTTTACTAATGCAAGGTTAGCTGTAATATTTCTTGCCTGTTAACAACTATAATTTTTTTCATTAGACAGAAAGTTTTCAAAAAAAGTTGCATGTAAAAAATTAAAACAAATAAAAAGCTCCGGTTTTATCGGAGCTTCTTATTCAGGTTAACATTCGTTTAACCTATTCATTATTTAAATAAATTGTTTATATAATCTGCAATTTCCTTTCCTTTAGCTTTGCTCAACCCATCAAAACCTTTTTTAAATGCAGGATCTACGTACACATGATATTCGGCAGGAATAAGGTTTCTGAAAGCAATTATATAATCAATACCTTTTTTAACCTTTGCAATGTCATTTACATTTTTAAGGTAGTTACTAAACGCAATTGTTGCACTTACCTTATCCTGGTTTGGGGCAGACTCGTTATATTGGGTAGAAACAAAATCAAAATCTGCTTCATCGCCTTTCGACATAATGATCTGGCTAACCACATCACCTAAAAGCCCTTTAGCATCGTTTGTGTATTTTTTTGCAAGGTCGTATGCTTTGGTCGGTTCAAGTTTACCTAAGCCATCAAGTGCAGCACCGGCAACAGAATATGATGAATCAGAAACATTCTGCTCATAAATAGAAGTATAATCATCCTTGCCTGTTTCTGCAAGGAAACTGATAGCAGCGGCTTTTGTTTTTTTATTTTTTTCAGTTTTAGCGATCGCTTCTATCTGGTCAACTATTTCAGCATCGTCAATTAATTTGGTCTTGCCTATTGCGTTGATCGTAGAAGTGCGTAAGCCTGCAAATTTATCTTTCAATCCTAATGCCAACTCTTTCATTTCATTTTTTTCAAAATAGTCAAGTGCTTCTTTTCTGTCAAGATAATTAGGTGCATTTTTATATTGAAATACAAATTCTTGAGCAGATTTATTATCTACCTTTTCACATAATAAGATTTTATCTGCATCAACATTTACAAGCGCAGGTTTGCTGCCATAGCTGAATTCAAAAGTGTCTATTTTATTTTGCACCCATACTTTATGACGTTCTTTATCTTTTCCTACATACACATCAATGGCAATCGGAAGTTTAAATATTTTGTCTCCATCCTGAGTTTGCTTAACATATACATAAGTCTTTTCATTAGGGACATCGTATTTGTAAGATATATCTAATTTCGGGTGCCCTTTACCGTAATACCATTGATTCCAGAACCAATTTAGATCTTGTCCTGTTACTTCTTCAAATGCAAGACGAAGTTGTGCAGCTTCACCTGTTTTAAATTTATTGGTAGTTAAATAATTATTCAACGCTTTGAAAAAAGCATCATCTCCTACATAATTACGCAACATTTGTAAAATGCGGCCACCTTTATTATAGCTTACCGCATCAAACATATCTTCTCTAAAGAAATAATTAAACCTTACAAGATCTTTAGCTTCGCTTGAACTTTGTAAATAGCCCTGCATGTCACTATAATTGTGAGCATCAGCAAAATCTTTACCGTGTTTATATTCAAACCAAAGACATTCACTGAAATTTGCAAAGCTCTCATTCACGGTTAAATTACTCCAGCTCTCAGCTGTTACAAGATCTCCAAACCATTGGTGAAATAGTTCATGGGCAATTGTTTCTTCCCACCTGTTACCTTCTGTAAGTTGTCTTGAATTTTGATAAGCGCTTTCCTGGTGTAGAGTAGCTGTAGTGTTTTCCATAGCACCACTCACATAATCTCTTCCAACTATTTGAGAATATTTTGCCCATGGAAAATCAATGCCCAGTTTCTCAGAATAAAATTTCATCATCTCAGGCGTACTGCCAAATACTCCTCTTGCATAAGGAGCCTGCTTTTTTTCTACATAATAACTAACTTCTTTTCCTTTATAAGTATCCTTGATAATAGCGAAATCACCAACTCCCATAAAGAATAGATAAGGAGCATGTGGAAGATCCATTTTCCAATAATCTGTTCTAGTGCCATCAGTATTTATTTTTTTACTGGTCAATAAACCATTACTAAGTGTCACATACTTTGATGGCACTGTCATATAAATTTCTTGGGTAGTTTTTTGATTCGGTTTATCTATCGTAGGAAACCATGCACTGCTACTTTCTGTTTCACCCTGTGTCCATATCTGTGTTGGTTTATCTTTGTCTTCTCCTTTTGGATTAATAAAATACAAGCCACGGGCATCAGTAATAGCAGCGCTACTTTCTGCTTTCCTGTCATTAGGCCGTGATGTATAACTGATATATACTGTGTAGTTATCTTTATTAGTATACACTTTATCAAGTTTGATAAATAATTGCATACTGTCATAAGTATATTTTAATGGAGTGGTCTTGCCGAGTTTAACTATGGCCACTTCTTTAATATCCATTCCCTTTGCATCAAGTGTTAAAGAGTCAGTCTTATAAAAATGAGGTTTTAAGGTCACCCACGCTTTCCCGTATAACCAGGATTTATTGTAATCAAATTTTACATCAAGCTTGGTATGAACCAGGTCATTAATTTTTGGAGCAGATGCTCTGTATACTTTTTTCCAGGAAGTATCAGGCGCTATATTTCCCTGGGCTAAACTAAATTTTGCAGATGCTGCACAAAAAACAAGTAAAAACAATTTCTTCATAATTTATTTTTTATTGTTGTAAAAATAAGATGGCTTCATTTAACAAAACGATTTTTTGGATAAATGGTAAAACCACAGGTAGAATGAGTAAATTTGCTTCAAACCAAATAACCCATGCTAAAATTTGTTTACAGTTTATTACTAACAGGTTTTTGCTTTACCGCCATAGCACAGCAAAACCGTTTCATATATATTCAAACGGAAAACAAACAGCCTTTTTATGTAAAGATTGATAAGAAAGTGTATAGCTCAGCTCCTTCCGGTTATGTAATAATTCCAAAATTGATAGACGGCACTTATAATTTGTCCATTGGATTTCCCAAAAATGAAACTCCAATGCAGAATATTAAATGTACTATCAATCAAAAGGATGCCGGTTATCTACTAAAAAATTTTGGCGAGAAGGGTTGGGGGCTGTTCAATTTACAATCCTTGGATGTGATAATGGCAACCACCAATGCTACAAATACAAATATTGTCAAAGAAAACAAGACTGATGCATTTTCAAACATGTTGTCGGATGTTGTAAAAGATCCTTCTATTAAGCAAGTTGATGTTGTAGTTGAACAACCAAAACCTGTTCCGGTTCCAAAAGAAGAAATAAAAGAAACAGTTGTTGTAAAAGATGAACCTGTTCAGATCAAGCCTGAGATACAAACAGCAACTATTACAAGAACATTGTATAATGTAACCGCTGATGGTGCTGAAATGGTATATATTGATAAGGCGGGTGATGACATTGATACAATAAGAATATTTATTCCTGCTGAAAAAAACGTAACCCCTGAAATTAAAGAAGATAAAAAAGAAATACAGCAAGAGGTTAAAGTAGAAGTTAAACCTGCGAAAGAAACAGTTAAAGAAGAAAAATTCATCGATATCGAATTGCAAAATCCGAATGACGCTAATAACAAAAAGCAAGATGAGATCAAGGTTGTAGAAGAACCCAAACAAAAAGAAAAAGTAAAAGCACAGCCTATCGTTTCAAAATGTGCTGAAATAGCTTCCAATGATGACTTTCTGAAGCTTCGCAAAAAAATGGCAGCAGCGGATAGCGATGATGAAATGGTAAGCATTGGTAAAAAAACATTCAAAACAAAATGCTTTAATACCTCACAACTTAAAAACCTCAGCTTTCTGTTTTTAAAAGATGAAGGTAAATATCAATTCTTTGATGCAGCATATCCATATGTGTCCGATAAACAAGAATTTGCTAAACTGCAAGATCAACTCAATGATGATTATTATATCAATAGATTCAAAGTAATGATCCAATAATTATTGCCAAGCATGAATAGATATTTCATCGAAGTAGCTTACAAAGGAACTAATTACGCAGGTTTTCAGATACAGCAAAATGCAAATTCTATTCAGGCCGAAATAGAAAAGGCGCTCAAAATATTTTTCCGGCAGGATCTTGAGTTAACCGGCTCCTCTCGTACAGATGCAGGTGTACATGCGCTCAGCAATTATTTTCATGTTGATACCAATATTTTTCCTGAACAAAATATCATTGATAATAACATCTATAACCTCAATGCAATATTACCCGGTGATATTGTAATAAAAAAAATTTTCAAGGTAGAAGATGATGCCCATTGTCGTTTTGATGCTATAAGTCGGGAATACAAGTACTATACTTATCAAAATAAAGATCCATTTATTGCAGAAAGCTCCTATTACTATCCCTATAACTTAGATATAGCAAAACTTCAAGAAGCCGCCGCAGTTTTACTAGAGTATAATGATTTCACTACTTTCTCAAAAAAGAACACCCAGGTGAAAACCTTTATCTGTCAACTCACCAAAAGCGAATGGGCCATACAGGGAAATCAATTCTCTTATAATGTAATAGGCAATCGTTTTCTCAGAGGAATGGTTCGGGGAATGGTTGGTACCATGCTTAATGTAGGTACAAATAGAGCATCGATCGAAGATTTCCGTAAAATAATTGAAGCCAAAGATTGCACTCTGGCCGACTTTTCGGTTCCCCCACATGCCCTTTTCCTTGTTAATATAAGATATAAATAGGGCATTCAGCCTTCTTCAAAGCTCGACTTCAGTTCCGGCTATCGCTGCAAGTCCTCACTCCACTACGTTTCGTTCCGGGCTTTTCGCTCTATCCGGCAGCCTTTCATCAGCATACTTCTATTCAACCTTTTTAATTAGTTACAACAATACTCTCAATACCAAAATTTGGGAATGAAAATTAATCGCCTCAAATACCCAATAAAAGCACAAGTAAAAGAGCGAGAATTATTATACCATTTTTCTACTGTTTCTTGCTTTTTCTTCAATTTTCGATCATCTAAAAAAAATAAATAAAAAAATATTAAAATGAGCTTACCGCTTCATATTTAATTATTAATGAGTATGTATTGGCCTTATCAGGTAAAAAGCAGTAATTGGCTAAAAAAAATCAAAAAAAAACTTAAAGCATGTAAGCTAGTGCAGTTAAGCGTTTCATCATATTTGAGCACTGAGTATCAAATATTTTTTATTGATTTTAACAAAAAAAGTTTGTTATTAAGTTTCATCCTATTACCTTTGCAATCCGCTTTTGAAAAAAGGCACAGTTCTTAAGAAGTTTTCACAATAAAATCGCTCAAAAAATTTATAAAAAATATAAATAAAATTTGGGTGGTATTAGAAACACTCTTACCTTTGCACTCCCAATCAAAAAACGGGGTACAAAAGTTCTTAAAATATCACTTTAATGAAGCAGTAAATGAGGCTGCAAAATGGTTCAAATCCATTATCATTAACAGCTCTTTTTTCCGCAGGGAAAATCGGGAAAGATCTTTGAAAGTTTGGAAACAATAGCAGAATATTTTTATAAATCATTCTACAAGGTAAAGGTAGCGCAATAACATTAATTAGAACAATAGACGTTAATTTCAATGAAATTACACAGTCAGTTCAAACAAAACATTTACAATGGAGAGTTTGATCCTGGCTCAGGATGAACGCTA